>JBOEGG010000014.1:0-474 GCA_050633285.1 Alphaproteobacteria bacterium | reverse complement strand
CTGCGTATGCACTACGAGAAACTTCGATACCGTTACCATCACGACTGCGTAAGCCTGTGTCATGGATCGTGTTACGCTTGATGTCTACATAACGATTACCATTAACATCAATACCATCATCTCCAACATAACCAATATGGTTATCAATGATGTATGCTGCGCGACCATACTCTACGTTAATACCGTCCCAGCGTGCATCATGAACATCGTTACCGAAGATGTCCGCATAATCACTACCATGAACAAAGATACCGTGCTTACCCGTTTCATAAACCGTATTGTCACTTACATTTGCATCATCGGAATGGATGATTGCGATACCGTGACCATCTGTGTCATGAACAGTGTTATACTCAACGTTCGCGGCATAACTGTTACGGATATCAATACCGTTACCACCTGTATAATCAACATGGTTTGCGTAAACATCTACATATTCACTATCTGATACCTCGATACCGTTAACGCGTGATC
>JBOEGG010000013.1:0-3305 GCA_050633285.1 Alphaproteobacteria bacterium | reverse complement strand
AGTTAAACTTTGCGACACTACCGAAATTATCGATGAATACGCTGCAATTTCCGCTCCTCTTCAAGTGCAGCTTGATATGCTGCGCATGATCAAGACCAAAATTGATGAACTGGATGAGCTTGTTCTGGATCATGCCTATGCTTGCCAAAAATGCCGTATTCTCATGAGCATTCCAGGTGTTGGCCCGATGACAGCGGCAAACTTTGTTTTGGCTGTTTATGATGCGGATAGATTTAAGAATTCAAAAAGTGTTGGTGCGTATTTTGGTTTAACGCCAAGACGCAGGCAATCGGGTGACATGGATTACAACGGTCGCATATCAAAGCGTGGTGATAGGGTTATTCGTCATCAACTTTATGAGGCGGCCAATTCCATTTTAACGAGGGTCAAACAGCCCTCCTCCCTGCAAGCATGGGGGTTACGGATTGCCAAGCGATCAGGCATGAAAAAGCCCGAATAGCAGTAGCCCGAAAACTCGCGGTTATCATGCATCAGATGCTGCAAACAGGTGAGTTATTCTGCTTTAACCCTGCAACAGGAGAAAGAGCCATATATGCATAAAAAGAGATAGAGAATTAAGTTTGTAGTCTTGTAAATGAAAGCGTGAGACTACGTTTTGTCCCCTGCCGGGACGAAGGCGATCGGTGAAACCCGAGATTATTGCTGCAGCGAACATTCTTATTTGTGCTGGACACACGAATAAGGTGATTGCGGATCACTCTTTAGGGAAGCCGAATGCTTTGGTACGCTAACATGTGGCAGAAAACCTGACCACGAAGAGATCTATGATACCGGCTAGACAAAAACGTAAACGACGTATAAATTGAAAACTACAAATCACCCCTATTAAACATAATTCTATTAGAGAATTAAATGTGCTCTATTATCCTACTTTATCGTCAAAGAAGTTTTATCGAAAAGAACGTGTCATGTTATCTTCGCAGCTATCAATAAAATTTTGGATTATAGGTGTAGGAGACATAGGCGCTAGAACTGCTATACCTGTTCTTTGTTGTATTCCTGTAATATCGATATGTGTGATATGAGGTACAGGAAGAAACTTCATACACGATGGTACGATTGATATGCCCATACCGCTTGAAATAAGTGCCGCAGTTGTATTTTGCTCTCTTGGTTCCAACACAATGTTTGGTGAATACCCATGATCCGTATATATCGAAATCATATGGTCATAATGCTTCTTAGCGACTTTCCGTGGAAAAAGAATAAGTTCCTCTTCTGCAATCTCGTCAATTCGGACTAATTTCCTCTTGGCCAAAGCATGGTTACTGGGAACAGCCAAACAATACTTATCTTTTTGTTCCGCATAGATTTTAAAGTTCACGGGAATATCGACAGGTAAACGCATTACTCCAAAATCAATTTCCCCCTTTACCAGTCGCGCTATAATATCTTGATTATTGGCCTGCACCATATCAATATCAACATTGGGATAGGAATCTTGAAAGATACGCATTGCGTTTTGTAGATAACCAGTTACAGCAGACCCTACAAAGGCAAATGAGATACGCCCAATTTTACCCTCTGCCGCCAGTTGCGCGCTGATGACTGCCTCTTCTTTACAAGACATAACCTCGCGTGCATGCTCCAAGAATTTTCTCCCCGCATCCGTAAGGGATACTATCTTCTTTTCACGTAAGAAAAGACGGGTGCCGATCTCTGCTTCAAGCTGCGCTATTGTAACGCTTAAGGGTGGTTGGGATATATTCAACCTTTTTGCAGCGCGATGAAAGTTCAGTTCTTCTGCAACGGCAATAAAATATCTAAAGTGTCTAAGTTCCATAATGATATATAATATATATCAATTTAATATAAATACAATATTTCACATATCATTATTACATTGCTAGTCTTTAGTCATATTCAAAGAAAAGGATAGACTATGAGACCGAAGGATCTTGCACTCGTTTTGGCTATTGTTTTGGTATGGGGCGTAAATTTTGTGGTAATTAAATGGGGCATCGATGATTTGCCTCCAATGCTTTTAGGAACACTCCGATTTGTTTTTGTAGCATTTCCTGCAATACTTTTCGTTCCCAAACCTCACTTACCGTTTCGATGGATCGCTTTGTATGGGTTGACGATTAGCTTTGGTCAATTCTCACTACTATTTGCCGCCATTTATGTTGGCATGCCTGCCGGACTAGCCTCTGTTGTGCTTCAGGCTCAAGCACTGTTTACTCTTATCTTCGGTGTTTTCTTACTGAGAGAAACAATCTCTCTAAAGCAAGCTTACGCGCTTATCACATCCTCAGTAGGCTTGATAATCATTGCTGCACCAGGTGATTATACGCATTTCTCGATATTAGGTTTCTTCTTGACAATCGGCGCCGCAGCTAGCTGGGGCATAGGAAATATTGTAAATAAAAAAATTAATGAATATGGAAGCGTTAACATGCTTAGCTTAGTAGTATGGAGCGCCTTAGTCCCAATACTACCCTTTGCTATGCTATCCATTGTTTTTGATGGCCTAGATAACATTTCTTATAGTTTACAGAATATAAAATTTAAGAGCATTTGTTCGATACTCTACTTAGTCTGCATCGCTTCACTGTTCGGTTATGCCGGATGGGGGAAGCTGCTATCCCGATACCCTGCATCACGTATTTCGCAATTTGCGCTTCTTATTCCTGCAGTTGGGTGCTGGTCCGCATGGATTTTTTTAGGCGAAGCCCTTAGCTATACGAAGATTATCGGGGCAATATTTGTTATGGGGGGCCTAGCTGTAAGCACCATTCCCTTCGTATCACTACACACAAAATTTCTTCCACTATTTGTAAAGAAGGGGCGCGTTTGAGCAAAAACCAGCTTTGCGCATACCAATATTAAATTTCAACACATCAAGAAAAGGAATAGAAAATATGACTTTAACATCCGTACAAAAATTATTTAAAGAACAAGAGAAGAAATATAAAGGTTTTGCAACACATGTTGTCGATAATATTAAACCTGAAAAAACCGGGTTAAACTGGGTAACAGGGTTTATTTCGGACGCAGAAAAAGTTGCAAAAGAAATGAATCTTAGCCTCAAAAAGAAAGATAATTGGAACCAAATAACAGCGGTTGTAACAGATCACTATAATCTAAAATCAGATCCACAAAATCACAAAAGCTTTGATGCAGGAAATACTATTGTCAGAAATGATTATAATGGAGCGAGGCTAACATTCGATTAGTAGTACTCTTTTTATACTCTCCTTTAGCATAATTTAAAGGAGAGTATGATTAACGGACGTCACATCACAAAATTATAGAATTTATCTGGTAGTGTCGCAAAGATAAAC
>JBOEGG010000012.1:0-816 GCA_050633285.1 Alphaproteobacteria bacterium | reverse complement strand
GGTAGTGTCGCAAAGTTTAACTTAAGTCAGAAAGCTCCACAACAGGCTCAAACCTAGACGGACGCCAGGCGATAAAATTGCTCTGCCGGTGTTAAGTTTTGATCGATATATTTAGTGAATTTGAGTTGTTTCTTTTTAATCATATTCATAAGTTCAATGCCTGCCAATGTTCTTGATGCGGTGTGCATCTTTCTGAAACATCCCATGGGCGTCGTGACCCGCTTGATGTGACGGTGATCTTGCTCCACGATATTGTTTAGATATTTGGCTTGGCTGAGGATGAATTTCTTCTTTCCCGTGAGCCAGCCGGGCTTATTGAAATGTTCTAAAGCCGCCTTGTTCGCGCCGCTCTTATCGATATTGATACGGTACGGCATACGATGGCCTTTCAACGCTTTGCGAAAGAAGGCTTTAGCAGCATTGACATCACGCTTTTTCGTGACCATGAAATCCACTGTGGCACCATGTTTATCGACGGCGCGGTACAGATAGCGCCACTTCCCTTTTATCTTGATATAGGTTTCATCCATCCGCCAGCTGCGATGAACGGGGCGTTTATATTTTTTCGATGCCTGCTCCAAGAGCGGCGCGAAGTGCAAAACCCAACGGTTCAATGTGGCATGGTCAATCTCAAATCCGCGCTCGCCCATCATCTCTTCGATATTCCGATAGCTCAGAGCATACGACACGTACCAACGAACAGCTTGAAGAATGATAGATTTAGGATAATGACGACCAGAAAATGAAATCATGAGGAGCTCCTGAAACAGGAAAAATATGATATTATCAGAAAGTGTTTATCTTTGCGACACTACC
>JBOEGG010000011.1:0-1189 GCA_050633285.1 Alphaproteobacteria bacterium | reverse complement strand
ATGTCTAAGGAAAAGTTTGAGCGGACGAAGCCGCATTGTAACATTGGAACGATTGGTCACGTTGATCATGGTAAAACGACGCTAACGGCGGCGATTACGAAGTATTTTGGTGATTTTCAGGATTATGACCAGATTGATGGTGCACCTGAAGAGAAGGCACGTGGTATTACAATTTCCACAGCGCACGTTGAATATGAAACAGACGCACGTCACTATGCGCATGTTGATTGTCCTGGACACGCTGATTATGTTAAGAACATGATCACAGGTGCAGCGCAGATGGATGGTGGTATTCTTGTTGTTAACGCAGCGGACGGCCCGATGCCACAAACACGCGAGCACATCCTTCTTGCACGTCAGGTTGGTGTTCCTGCTCTTGTTGTTTTCATGAACAAAGTTGATCAGGTTGATGATGAAGAGCTTCTTGAACTTGTTGAGATGGAAATTCGTGAACTTCTATCTTCATACGAATTCCCTGGCGATGATATTCCAATCGTAGCGGGTTCTGCTTTGGCGGCTCTAGAAGGTCGTGATCCTGAAATTGGCGAAACAAAGATCCGCGCATTGATGGAAGCAGTTGATACATATATCCCACAGCCGGCACGTGATGTTGATAAAGACTTCCTAATGCCTGTTGAGGACGTATTCTCCATTTCCGGTCGTGGTACAGTTGCTACTGGTCGTGTTGAAGCGGGTGTTATCAATGTTGGTGACGAGATCGAAATCGTTGGTATCAAAGAGACACAAAAAACAACAATTACTGGTGTTGAAATGTTCCGTAAATTGCTTGACCGTGGTGAAGCAGGGGACAACATTGGTGCGCTACTTCGTGGTACTAAGCGTGAAGAGATTGAGCGTGGTCAGGTTCTATGTAAGCCTGGTTCAATCACTCCTCACACAAAGTTCACTGCGGAAGCTTACATTCTGTCAAAAGATGAAGGTGGTCGTCACACACCATTCTTCGCGAACTATCGCCCACAATTCTACTTCCGTACAACAGACGTAACTGGTGAAGTTCAGTTGCCAAGTGGTACAGAAATGGTAATGCCTGGTGATAACATCAACGGTATGGAAGTGACATTGATCGCTCCGATCGCGATGACCGAAGGTCTACGTTTCGCTATCCGCGAAGGTGGTCGTACAGTTGGCGCGGGCGTCGTGTCCAAAATCGTCGAATAAGTTTTTATAA
>JBOEGG010000010.1:0-33784 GCA_050633285.1 Alphaproteobacteria bacterium | reverse complement strand
TCATCCCCTGTACCACCGTTCAAATTATCATTACCCGTACCGCCATTCAGAACGTCATCACCAGCCTTGGCATATAAGGTATCATCGCCCCCCTCACCAAAAAGGTAATCGTCAGAACCCGTGCCGTTGACAGTCTCGCCGGCAGAGGTTCCCGTAAATGCAAGACCACCAAGCAAATCAATCACAGTACCATCATCAAGATGAATCTCCTCCACCCGGTAGGCATCATAAGCATTACTGGAATAGTAGTCCGACTGGAACTGGCTATTTAACGTCAGCGTCTCTGCTCCAACATGAATGCGCAAACCAAATGAACTATACTGTTCAAACGTCACGTCACTTTCCAACACACCATGAAGCTTAATGATATCGAAACCATCCGTGTCTCCGATAACATCGTCACCATCACCAACAGACCATTCAAAAATATCATCCCCTGTACCACCGTTCAAATTATCGTTACCTGTACCGCCATTCAGAGTATCCGCCCCCGCATAGCCATACAGACTATCTGCCCCTGACAAACCATGAATAACATCATCAGAAACACCGCCTTGATCGCCTGATATATTATCAGCCGCCGCAGTACCATATAGCTCAGTTGAACTGTTGCTCGCAGAAATACTTAGTACGGTACCATCATATAACTCCAACGTTTCAATGGAATTTATACCTGACGATAAAGTCTGATTATGAAGGATAATGGTACCACTATGGTTTCCGACAATATTAATCTGAATATCGGCATTACCGACATTCGCCATAATAATATCTCCGGCAGTCACACCTTCCGGCAAAACAATCTTGTCTCCGGCTCCACCTGCATCCCAAATATCATCAACACCTGAGGTATAGTAATAAACATCATCACCTTCCCCACCATGAAGAACATCATCACCTTCTCCACCATAAAGAACATCATTTCCACCATAACCGTAGAGAGTATCATTACCGGTAAGGCCATAAATCATATCATCCTGTATACCGCCTTGATCTCCCATCAAGCTTCCGTCGCCACCGAAACTTCCATAGATTTCATTTGAAGCATTATCGCCTGTAATTGCGATTACAGAACCATCAGCCAGCTGTAGCTGCTCAATTACATTATTGCCTGATGCAGACCTGTAACTATGAATGAAGATATGTCCTGCAACACCGGCAGTATTAACATTAATCAAGATGTCATCATCACCCGCATTCAGCACACGAATATCTCCAGCAGAGACACCAACAGGCAAAACGATCAGGTCATTTCCCGCACTATCAGAGATTTCATCAAGACCGGCAGTAAAATAATACGTATCATTTCCAATACCGCCATATAGGGTATCATGACCACTCCCCCCCTTCAGAATGTCATTCCCTTCATAGCCGGTTAACACATCATTACCGTCAAACCCTTCAAGAGTGTCATCAATACTCGCGCTTCCCTGAATACCACGCAAATAATCATTTCCGGCAGAACCAATTGTTGTGACACTTACATCACGTAGATTTAACGTAGAACCATCATGAAACTGTAACGTTTCAATGCCCATATTATAATCTTCATAATTACCGTTCACCTGATTCCTAAGTGTAATAGTACCTAGGCTACCGACATCAATTTTGAGGCTTTGCTGCACGCTAGTGCTATTACCGTCCCTCCAAAAATAAAGGTCTCCCGCCGCAATTCCTTCAGGTAAAATCACGACATCAATGCTGTCATAGTTTTCGCTATCAATCAGATCATTACCCGATGTGTAGATATAGGTATCATTACCTTTACCACCATGAAGCACATCATCTCCGTCGCCACCTGATAGCACATCATCACCCATGGCATCACTATAGACACCATCGCCATACAAAATATCATTCCCTGCGCCACCAACAACATTGTCATTTCCATGCATACCGTGAATCGTGTCATTACCACTATCACCATACAACACATCATCTCCATAGTGTCCTTGGATGTAATCATCACCACCACCACCATAGACAGTATCATCTCCATAGTCAGCGAACACACTATCATTTCCGCCATAGGCATAAATGACATCCGCATCACTTGCATCACCTGTCTGTGCTCCTACAAGTTGATCATTATGTTCAGAGCCATAAACATTCACCTCAATATCAGATAAGTTAACTATCGTGCCATCTGAAAACTCAAGTTTTTCGATAGAACGGTTGGCTTCCTGAGTTGTACTATTACTATACTCAAAATGGCGATGGAACAGCATACTGTTACCGTTTGCATCCTCAATCAAAAGTCCGCTACGGTGAACAGGTGAAGCGATATCCCCTTGATACACACTCAATGTCAAATCGGAAAATACAATGCCTTCACCAAAACGAACAGTATCAACGCCCCCTAAACTTTCATGAATAACGTCATTGCCTTGCCCCCAAACATAAACGCTATCAAGTACAGGATGACCGACACCACCGACGAAATCGCCAATAATATCATCACCACTGCTTCCGACAACTTCAAAAACCTGCTGCGATAAATCAACTACAGTACCATCCGCAAATTCAACGACTTCTATAACTCGGTCATTTGCTCCTGAGTATTCAACGAAATAATTATGAAGATGTACCGTCCCCAACCCATTAATAATGAGGGCTGCATCATCATGAGAGCCATATACCCCACCAACCTCTGTACGAATGAGATCCAAGTCATCAATCGTATACCCTTCCGGTACACGTATAACATCATATCCCCCAGCATCATTGATGATATCAGTACCTGCACTAAAGATAAACACATCGTCATGCCCATTTGAGATAATAACATCATCACCATCACCACCATCAATAATGGCAGCATGATTACCGTTCTGAGAGATATGATCGTTTCCACCATAACCATACACGGTCATAACAGGATCAGTAAAACCATATAACGTATTAATCATGTCATCATCATCTGTGCCATGCAATGCTACATCCATTGCCGGAATTTGAAGAACTGTACCATCTTCAAAATGCACTTCATCTACCAAGTCGCCCAGAGAAGACCACCAAGCAGTGTCATTTTGTATCGTAATAGTACCTCTACCTTCAACTTTCAGGAAAAAGTGCTCTGTCGTATTGCCTGAATCTATGCGTGCGAGATGAAGTGAAACATCACTTACATCAATGCCATTATCCATCACGATAATGTCCGTATCTCCAGCAAAATTACCGCCTTGCTCAACAATAACATCATGCCCACTCTCATAAACATATGTGTCATTGCCACGTCCACCAAGAAGAATATCATTACCCGCCCCGCCAATAAGTGTGTCGCTATCATCTTCAAATGAGGAAAAATTTGCATTAATACGGTCGTTGCCATCGCCGCCGTAGATAATATCATCACCTGTGCCACTGTTGATCACATCATCATATTGGCTTCCCGTCATCGTATCATCACCAGCAGTACCGTCTATGATATTTTCGTCAAGCGTCGACACAATGTCAGACCATGTCAAAGCTCCAACAGAGCTTACATCAACTGCATCAGACAGCCAGCTGATTTCGTCTGATGCCAACTGGTCTATACCTATTGTATTATCTAAGAAAACAGCAAGATTATGCCAAAAACCCTCTACATCTTGATGCCCGGTTGCTTCAGATCGCAATGCTTCTACAGCAGTCTGAGACAATCGTAAATCACCAACAAAAACATCTGCGACACTGTCATAACTGACCCCACTCACGAATAAGTCAGCTCCGCCACTCTGGAAAATTAATCGTGCTACATATCCGTCTAAAGCCATATTCCATGACTGATAAATCGACTCTACTCCGTCACCAACAATTGGCAAAAACGGCGTACCATCAAACCAGGTTCCTAAATATTCCGCATCCTGACCGGCCAAGCTACGCAAGAACGCATATTCAGGCATCTCCTCAAGCAGCCCGTGTCGCTGATACGATAGCTCCGCCTGATGTACTCCGGCCCACTTAAATAAAATATCAGAAACTTCAGAACGTACATCACCGAACTCAGAGAACATTTGTTCAAATGTTCTGGCTGTCACAAAATCAGCAACATCGTCTAAAAGACCACCTGTTTCATTATCGTGGCTCATCGCCACAAACAAATTAGGCATAAGTCCATAACCACGCACATCTGGTAGGAAGAAAGTTCTTACATCAACATCAACACTTTCCTGATACACTGAGTCTTGTAAACTATTGTTAAACCAGACATCGGCTATTTCACGAACCGTTCCGTCTGCCATAGTATATGTACCACTATGTGTGATTGTGTGCCCTTCAATAATACGCGTGAATCCACCATTTGCCATACCGACGAAGGAATCCAGCGCATAATTCGCAACATCTATACTGGCAATACCTATATTGTCTAATGTAAGAAGCTCACTTGACTGGCTGACACCATCTTGATTGAGGTCCTGCCAAATGCGTAACTCAGACCAAATATCATCCAGACTGTCAATGACACCATCATCATTGCTGTCATACTGCTCTAATCTTGCAAAACCGTTATCATTCTGGAATGCCCCAAAATCATCTTCGATGATATAAGTCAGTGGGAAGTTCGATCCAAACAACTCAGCCGCACCATTAATGTCACCACTTTGATCCAAGTCCACAACCAACATACCGTCAGATGCTGCTACCCAGCCTGTTTTCTCGGCAAATCCGTCATTCCAAAAATCAAAGCGGGCTGTTGAGTTTTCGACACTCACCAAATCAATCGTACCACTACCATCCAAATCGAACACCAATGGATCCAAACCGCCACCGACAGCTCCACCAGGTACAAATTCAAAGCCCGGAATACCAAAGATAGGCTCTAACAAATCCCCAACCCACGGTGGAACAATATCACCGATTCCAGGTAATTCAGGTAAACCAAATTCAGGAAGTTCAAAATCATTCAAGTCGGGCAAAATACCCAACCCTTTAGCCCCTTCCAACAATTCACCGACAAGCGCCTGACCAGCAGCATCACCAAGAATACTACCAAGGAAAGCTCCCACCCCGACAGCCACAGCACCAATCGCCGCACCTACGCCTAAGGCAGGTAGAGCCGCAGCAAGAAGAGCAGCAGCAGCAGCGCCACCAGCAACAGCACCAAGACCTCCTCCAACTGCTTCCAGTATGGTTTCAGCCGCACCGTTATAATCCCCATCATCAACTTGAGCCTGAGCTTCCTGAGCGACAAGAGCCAACCCCAAAACATTCCCGACAACCCCTGCTTTTCTTAAGAAGTCATCAAGGCTACTTACAGTTTTCCCATCAAAATTAACATTACCATCATCGTCTATATAAGCGCTATAGTCAGCCTCATTTAGCTTATCGACCACAGCTTGCTGCGGAGTTTTGACAGGATCCGTACCAAGCTGTCCATTATTATTGTCATAGAACTTCTGATATGTTGGTGGATCAATATCGCCTTTCGTTAACGCATCTTCCAAAATAGATTGAGTAGGACGTGTATTCTGGGGATTAAGGTCTGTATCGCGTGTTGCGATTTGAAGGTTGTCCGTATCGTTCAACGAAGGAAGATTAGGGTCGTGATTAGTCGTTGCGCCAAGATCAGGATCAACGTAGTCCGGGTCAATCACCGAAGCAATAGAGCGCTCCCCTGCATTAGATTGACCGGGTAAATCACTATACGCATCAGTGTTATGGTTCTGAAACTTATCGGCGTTTTCATCAAACCACTGTCTTCTGGGTTTAGCATTGGGATGCTGAGGCTGTATTTCATCTAATACCGTACTGGTCGTATGTAAATCATATTCTTCAGCCAGAGAATCTAAAATTTTCTTCCCGGTATCTTGATCAAAATTCTGGCGACCAAAAAGATCATTAATAAAATCAGAATCTAAAAATAATGTTTTTTTCTCACTCATTTAATATCCCCCATGAAAATAAAAAAAAGTAACTCTTACAACTCACACATTGCACCCAAGCGTAAAGCTAATTCAGTCCCGAGCCGATGCGCTTCTGACTTTTGCGCTTCTGGTAACATTACCCGTAAAGCAGGACTGTAACCCGCAAACAAGTCCTGGTCACACCTATACATTTCACAACGCACATAACATTCTTCATGATTAGCCGCATAAAATTCAGTCAAAATAGAATCAACAGTCTTTTGGTCAAATCCTGCCTGTTCCGTGTATTTGCCAATAGACTTACTGATTAATTCGGGATAAGGCCCTTCGATGGATGACGCCAAAGGCTTTCCTGACACAGGAACCTCTTCCATGTCATAGGCAACACGTACACGGCGACTAAGTTCATACGCAATATCGATAAAACCTATATCATGCTCAGGTAACGCAACGGCTGCCTCTTTCCTAATATTACCTATAAGGATTGCATATTCTTGATAATGGATACCCACACGCGTTGGCCGTTCCTCAGTAATGACTTTCAACAGCAGATCACGATGGTTCTTTACAATATGATCAACTATCGTATCGATCATTTCTTGCGAACAATACCCATCACGCACTATCGGTAGCTTAGGTAAATCTCTAATCTCATTATTATGATTCATATCATGCCTCTTTATTTAGATCTTCCACCACAGACATAGCGCTAAAAATTGTAGTTTACAATACACACAACCCATGCGGGGCAGCGTAAGTAAAATCGCAACCAAACTCAAGAAAACAAAGCTGTGGATAAGGAAAAAGTTTTCTGGAGTTTTGAAAATTTGCTATACGCCCCCAGCCTTCACCGAGACACTTGCTATAATAAGATATGAATGGGAATCCGTGCCTAAGTTCAAGATGGGGCCCGCAACTGTATCATACTGCTGTTCCACGACCTTCAATCCATACGTAACAATGGCTCAACTTCCGAACCTGCAAAGACACCAATACGTAAATAAATACCCACAATAAAGATAGCACTAAATCACGCACAGCCATCCGGCCCGTCATCTTCCTCATTTTCTCTGATATCAGGAACTTGCCCTGCCAATATTCCTGCTTCTGTTCCCATATCCACATTCTTGACCTGATCATCATAGAACTCTATCGACTGCCCCTGCTCCTCTGCCATCTGGGCAAGTACATGGAGCACAGGCTGCTTCGGTGTACCGGCTAAGAAATGCGCAGAGCCGGAAACATCCTCATCCCATTGATAAAGCGTTTCAATAGCACGCAGCGCCGCATTATTCCCACGCGCCGTAACAATGGATATACCATAGGGCTTATCATCCCCAACAAAGCCATTATTCACATCATTATAATGTTTAAAGAGCTCATATGCCGGCCCCGCATTCATCGGCACGTCACGAAGCTTCTTCTCATAATCATCATAGGCTTCAAGATTATGCCCTTGAAAGAAATCCTCAGACTCACTATCAAAAACCACACCATCCAGGTCATAAACATGCTGCGCAATCATCTTACCATTAAAAACTGTACGTAACTGCGCCTGACCCAGCGGATATTGACGCATTTGCACGACCTTATTATTGGCCTCTTTTTCACCCTCAACACTAGCCGCCTCAACCGGGTTGTTGACTTTCGTGTTCTTGGCCAAATCGTAATATGTCGAAAAAACACCTGCCTTATTTCCCTCAATGGCATCTTTACGGTTCGCCGTATAAAAATGCTTAATACCGTAAGCCTCTAAAAACGGCACGGGTGACTGCCCGTTTGTAAAGAACATACGCCCCGGCGTTACCCCCTCATTTTGCATAGTAATAATAGCGCGCCTTGCCGTGATGGGACTATTCTTCGAACACAACACAACTTCTTCAAAATCCGGATTTTCAAAAGCCTTCTTAAGGTGCTTAAACCCGCGCCCAAGAGACAACGGATCATCCGCATGCTTTTTCATATGCGCGATATAAGCGTCCTTTCCTTGCTCTCTAAAAATACGATCAGGTTCAGACATATCGAACAAAACACTCGTCGATATCCCCTTAACCATTTTCTCCCGTTTAACCATAGCTGTTCTCCGTTCTCACTATGCATTTTCGATATCAGGCATGATACCGTTCTCATTATCATCACGACTTTCCGTAGCGGCTCTGCTGTATTTCCTCTGCGGATTCATGAATTGCTTAGTCGTCTCCGGTAGATATGCAGCCTCCTCAAAACCTTCCACCCATTTCTTAATAGACTTGAACAGAGCCGCCTTATTCGGGCTTTCCCCGACATAGCGTTCATGTAGGTCAGGATTAGATTCTATTGAGGCAATCTCTCGATCCGCCTGATTATAATGCTGATACGCCATAAAATGGCGCATATCTTCCACGCGTAAATGATCCATCGCCGACATCACGCTCGTATCAATGTCATATTGAATAAAGTTGATCGTATCCATTGTGGCCTCAAGAACATCACGCTCTTGCACCAGCTCTCGATAAATCGCATTGATACTGTCAATGTCCTGCGCCCGCACGGATTCCAGATAATCCCTCACGTGCGCGCATACAGAACGATATGCGGTATTAATGCCAACCTTTGCCCGCATACGCAGAAGGTTCTGCGCACCATGTTCAGGCCGCATAGCCCGACCACCGGAACGATCTAAAGCCTTCTCTAAATCAGGATATTTCTCCGGCGCAATAAAGTCGGCCATATAGCCAAAATCATCGTCACTTTTCTCGTTCTTTAAAATACGCCCCGTGAATATTTTTGATTCACGATCATTCTGCCATGCCTCATTAATTTTCTGGGCGATAGTCTTCCACTCTGCCTGAGGGTCGACATAATTCAGATGCGTTTTGATAACGCCCGCACGCCTGTCCAATGTTTCCTTAGGCGTATTACCGTTAGCATTGACACGTAAGCCATAACGCGCAGGAACAACAACCGGATTTTGTCGTAAATCCAAAACCTCAAACACGTCATTATCATAATCGGCAAGCATGTCTGCAATTTTACGCGCAGGCAGGTAGAGATAATCATCAGGGTCATATTTCAGGTTAAAAACAACGGCATAGCGCTCCGTATCCATTGTACCAACAAAGCATCCCATTTGCGGCTTTGACCGTGCCGCAGATGGACTGACATATGAGAAAATCGGATGCGGTCCGTTAAAGCCCATATCCATCCCCATCATATCATTAAGCAAATGACTGGTAGAGCTATCCGCATTAATAATCATCTGCTCCGTGATATCCGACGCAATATCGTACTGCTTCCAGAAAAGATCCATACAAAGGTTCGTATCATATTGCCCGCCATGCGCCTTTTTCGCATCATAATCAACGCCGTTTTCCTTACATAAACTTTCAAGAGTATGGTCGGGAAAACCCGTCACAGGGTTTTGTGCAACATGATATTGCCCGGGTTGATACGCGGCAAGCGCTCTGGAGATTGTTCTCGTATCAATAGAGACAGTCTTATACGTTTGATGTAAACGCGTATTCGTATCCAGGTTCCTGGCACACTCCTTTGCGATAAACTTGCTATCAAATCGTGTGTTATGCCATGCAATCAACGCCTTCACATGGTTCTTGTTCACCTTACCCTCAGGCGACTTTCCTTCGGCAATAGCATGTGAATGCTCTTTAACCCTGCGAATGGATTGGTTCATCTCATCAACAAATTGATAAGCAGGCATTCCCTTATCCAAGTCCTTAGGCTTTGTGTTCGTCACCAACATGGCAAAAGGTGACGACATACGATAATCGGGGATTTGTTGAAACAACTGGATATTTTCCAACGTTTTTCGACTTTCAACATCCTGTATCGTTAACGCAAATTCACGAATTAAGTGACGCATCTGAGACAAACCACCTGTTTCCGTATCCGCAGCTCCAATCGCATGAATATTCTTCTCCGCAAAAACACCTTTTGTATATTTATCAATACCAAAGGGAATATCCTGTTTTAGGAAACCTTGCACATTATGCGCATTAAAAGAGCGCGACAACGTAACCGGCAAAGACCGCGCCATTTCATACTCGGAATCCATTCCCGCAATCTGACGTGCATTATGTTCGAATGTATCGACGAGCCGTGCAATATCTGTCGTCGATTGCGGCTTAATAGGCATCAAAGATGTTGAAAAGCGACCTTTCAGATAGAACTTCTCTTTTGCTGGCGTATGGTTTGTTACACCGATGAATTCGGATTCAATCATCTTGTTAAAAGTGACTTTTTTCCCTTTTTCAATGCGCATCTGCATAGAGCTTGTGACAACGTGACTTCGTGCACCAACCTCAGAAGCGATATCCGCGTGCTTACCAAGTTGCGCACCATCACCATGAACAGGTAAAACAAATGGTAAACCGGATTCGACAATCCCCCTTGCAACGCCCTTTTCATTATTGTGGCCGGAACTGTGACGGATAATAATCGGACCATAAGCATCACCGCGATTATGCTGCTCAATCATCTCGGCTTCTTTATCCACGGCCTCAGGTAAGATGACACGTGCTTTATGATACAGCTCAATATAATCCTTCAACGCCATACGACGAAAGGCATTGTCCCCCGTTGGAATAACCCCCTGCAATGGCGCAATAATATCATTATCACGGATATTCCAACGCTCCGCAGGCAATGCATCACGTGCCGCGCGGTTCAAGGCAGAGTACGGCTCATCCTGTGTTCCTGTCACAAGAATGGCATATTCTCCATCGCACTTAGGATCACTTAGAAACGGTTCAACCTTTTTCTTTTCTGTACGCATAATAATATCGACATCACAGAAATCTTTAGCCCATTTTTTCAGGTCATAAACTTTATCCGCATCCTTCACCAAATCCTCTACGGCTTTACCGTCAATGATCAAAGTCTTGCGGGACGTCTCCCCCATCGCAGAGATTAACGTACCTAAACGCGTAATGTTTGAGCCCAGTGTCGGAAAGATAAATCGATTATCCGCATTATCGTTAAGTGCCGTAATTACATCGCTCTTAACATCAGACTCCAGAATGTTTTCACCCGGTCGTGTTGTCCCCGTTGAATCCCCACTCATAGAATCCGGTTCATGCCCGCGCATCCAGATATCTAAAGGCGGTATACCAAGCTCTATCGTATCATCCCATTTATAGTCCCCCGTATGACGATGCGATCCGGCGGGCGTAACAATATCAAACATTAACCCGGGATCAGAGTGTGGCATTGGCCCCACACGCACATCAAATGTGTCATTAATTTTAAGGCGCGGATAATATTCATAAGATCCCATTTTCCTGCCGGGTAGAGCTTCTGTCCATTGCTCAATTTTTGTACCGGCAATTTCTGTCTCTTTACGCTCTTCTGGGTCTTGCGGATTGATATCTTTTAGCAAATTAATCGGATAACATTTCTCAAGAATTTCTTCTTTCACCTTCGCTTCGATATCCAATTCGGACATATCACGCTTAAACTGAAGCATCGTGATTTCATTCATCACAAGAGGCGGAAGCTCATACCCTTTTTTCACCAAATATGCGAGCTGCCCCAAATGGTCTTTATGGCGGTGCGTAAATAAAATCGCGCCAACCGGCTCTTCCGGATTAGAGCTATTATCGTGCTTATGCTTAAGGTAACGCCCCGCATTAAAGAACGCGACATCAAATATATCATGGAACAAAACCCCCGCATCAATCATCAAAGATGCTCGGTTCGTTTGCCCTTCCTCATCTTTCGATTCATAGCCAATAATATACTGATTTGCGCCAATATTCTGATCTGCTTCGGAAACGTAAGACGTTTGGTTATTCCCCCCAATAGCAGCAAACGTCATGATGCCCTGTTTCGGTATTTTAACCTCATCATTCAAATACGGATAAACACCCATATGCAGGTTCAGATCTGTAGGAAGCATAAAACGTCGCTCATGCGGATTTCTCTGCATATCCTCAATCAAGGCACTATCGCCCGCGCGGATCATACGATTAACATTGCGCACAACCTTTAAAACCGAACCCGTTGCACGGCTGTCACTCAGATCAATTTTCTTCCCCATATAAGTCAAAGACTTAATGCGCGCTTCATCATTCGGATTATCTGGGTTCGGACGCACCTCAACTTTATAAAGCTCTTGCTCGTCTCCACCCTCATCGCCATAGATTTTAATATGGCCGCTCACATCAAAATGATTGCGTTTACTGCCACGGGTATATGTATATTTTAAAATCGAATTATCATGACCATGTTCCTGCCCCAACAATGTCAAAACACGTGACTGTGTCTTTTCTTCCGACAAATTATGTTGCCCAACCCCAAGAACAGCAGGCAAAAAAAGAACCGGATAAACCGGCTCAGAATCTTTTTCCTTATTTTCAGAATGAACAGTTTTGATATCACCATTCACATATAAACCCGGCCATGCGCTTTTTCCATTGCCAGGCTTTTGCAAACCCGATTCCGATAAAAGCTGCACCGGATTTAACCATTCATTTTTATTAATCACGGCATCTGAAAAATTCTTCGTCATACGCGGCAATAAAACAGAGTTATGCGCCTCGCTCACATCAAGGGGGTGCCCATCAATATCAACGTAATCTATGACAGTATCACCACCTGAAGTGACGCACTTCATCTTAAAAAAAGTACGCTCATCATTTTCATCGCTATTATGATGCAACAAATATTTGAACTGAACATCAAAGCCGTCATCAGTTTTATCGGCTTCAAGTAAAAGTGCACGAACAGCACCAGTATCTAAATCGGTAACAATTGTGGCATAGGTCGAACGCGGGGACTGCTCAAGATGCTCCCATACATCGCGCATGCCAAAGAGGGCCAGAAACTCCTCTTTCTCATAGGATAAGCTCATAATTTTCAATACTCTAAATCGTTCTCTCGCATATACAAAAACAGGTTTTATTTTGCATTGCAATAAAAAAATAGAACAAGATAAAGATGATTGAATATTTCAATATTTTAGAATAAATTGAGATCGTATCAACCTATGCTCAAATACTCACCATAATGAATCATGAACAGGAAATAGCCCCACTACACACAAAGTAGCAGGGCCCGAAATATTATTCCTATATGCTTCAACCTCTCAAAGAGTTCATATCAATAACAAAGCGATATTTAACATCCGACTTCATCACACGGTCAAAAGCCGTGTTGATATCTTGCATATCAATCATCTCAACCTCTGATACAATTCCCTTCTCTGCACAAAAGTCCAGCATTTCCTGCGTTTCCTTGATACCACCGATCAATGATCCGGCAATAACTTTACGCCCGAACACCAAACCCATCGTGTGCATTTCTGTTGGAGTTGCACCCACAACAGCCATAGTTTTACCAAGCTTAAGCAAAGGAACATAAGGATCCAGATTATGTGCAACAGGAATCGTATTTAGCAAAAAGTCAAAAGAACCTGCATGCGCATCCATTTGAGATTGATCTTTCGACACCAACACCTCCGCCGCCCCCAAGCGTTTAGCATCCTCACCTTTTTCAGGTGATGTCGTAATCATAACAACATGCGCCCCCATAGCTGCGGCAAATTTAACACCCATATGCCCCAAACCACCAAGCCCGATAACGCCAACCTTATCACCGGCCTTAACATTCCACTGGCGCAAAGGAGAATACGTTGTAATTCCCGCACAAAGTAAAGGTGCGACTGCTTTTACATCCAAATTTTCAGAAACCTTCAAAACAAAATCCTGATCAACCACAATCTGCGTAGAATATCCACCATGCGTCATGGCACCTTCTATATGCGGATCAGGGCCACCATAGGTCATAACCATGCCCTTTTCACAATGTTGCTCCAAATGATCTTTACATGGTGCACATTCACGACAAGAATCAACCATACAACCGACACCAACCAGCTCCCCAACAACAAAGCCGGTTACATCATCTCCAACGGACTTAACCCGCCCGATAATCTCGTGCCCCGGCACAACAGGATAAACAGAGATACCCCAATCATTATGTGCCATATGGATATCACTGTGACACACACCGCAATATTCAATATCTATTTGCACATCTTTAGAACCAACTTCACGACGATCAAAATCAAATGATCCTAGTTCATCTTTATCATTATAGGCTGCATAGGCTTTCGTATTGGACATAATTTATTCCTTCATCACTTCAATCAACAATTGGGCTAACTACTGTCAATGATACGATTAAGAAGAATATCTCACAATGTGCATTCCTGCTCCATTCTTGCCTATTTCTACTTTGGTAATTGAAAAAAGCATTGTTTTTGATTTAAGGTATATCCGTAACAGTCACAATGAACAGCATTCACATGAGCAAGTTAACACCACATCTGCAAAAATTAAAAAACCAACTAAGCACGGATCAAAACTACGGTGTTGTAAAAACATTAATAGACCGTGTGTACTTCTTCTGGTCAGAAGAAACCATTGAACGCAACCCTCTCGTCTATGACGCGAGAATAGTGATTATCGGACAAGGCTCAAAAATAGGATACTTAGATGACAAAGTATTCAAATATAACCCTGATAATTACTTAATCGTTAGCATGCCCCTCCCCTTCGAATGCGCAACATACGCATCCAAAGACGAACCACTTTTAGGCATAAACATTGATATCGACCTCTCAGAGCTTCATGAGCTTGTTGCATTAGCTTCTCAACACGAACAAACCCCGGAATCATTTAAATACGACACAAGCCCCAAAGGCGTCGAACCAGCCCCCTTAAACCACGATATGACAGACAGCATAATACGCCTGCTAAAATGCCTTAACTCCCCCCTAGACAGCAAAGTTCTGGGAGCATCATTAGTCAAAGAAATCATATACCGAGTACTACTGGGGCAGCATGGATCATCTTTATACGCCCTAACCCAACACAACACGCATTATACAAATGTCGCCAAATCCATCTCATATATACGAAACAACTACACACAACCAATCACGGTAGACGAACTTGCAAATCATGCAGGAATGAGCACCTCCGTCTTTCATAGATCCTTCAAAGACATAACAGGACACTCTCCCGTACAATATCTAAAAAAAATCAGACTAACGACGGCCAAAAGCCTCATTATACATGAGAATATGGCAGCTAATTTAGCCGCCAATAAAGTTGGCTACGAAAGCTCCTCACAGTTTAGCAGAGAATTTAAGAAATATTTTGGTGTCCCGCCAAAACACGCCACAAATAACGGATATTTATAAAAAATTTTCTATTTTCCCAACCTATGCCCAAACACTTGCTAAAATGAGGTATGAGTGGGAATCCATATCTAAGTTCAAGACGGGGTAGGATTTGAACCTACGACCTTCAGGTTATGAGTTAAATTTCAAACACATTAATCAAAGTTAACACACACTCATAGAGAATATTTATCATATACAAATCAATTATTTAGTTGACTTGAACTCGTTAATGCCGATTATCGAACAAGGGGAAAAACTAACCCCCAAAGTAGAAATATGGTAGAAATGAAGAGACGATCAAATGAAGAAGAGAAAACTACTCCCTATTTTGTTTTTGTTACCTATAACAGCTACAAGCATCACTTATAATTCCCACGTAGCCAACGGACAAGGTATTAATGCTGAGACCTGCACCTCTCTAAAAGAATGCATTCCTCTGGCAAACTCAGGAAAGCTCGATGCTCAGCTATTTTTAGCAGTACATTATGAGCTCAAACTTGCCAAAGCGAGCCATACTCAAGAAGGTTCAGAAAAAGAGATTGCGACATATAAAATGGAACTATTGAAGTGGTTAACATTGGCTGCCGAACAAGGGTTTTCTGGAGCACAAGCAAATTTAGGAAATCTATATTATCGAGGACAATACATCGACAAAGACTTCGAGAAAGCTCTCTATTGGCGACACAAGGCAGCAGAGCAAGGGTACTTAATAGCACAAGCCAGCTTAGGCGCAATGTACCACAGAGGGAAAGGTGTCCCCACCGACAACGTGCAAGCATATGCCTGGCTCAATAATGCCGTGAAATACGGAAAAACATCTGCGGATAGACTTCTAGAGAAAGTAACAAAGACCCTATCACCTGAAGAACTGGCAGCAGCAGAGCAGCTCTCAGAAGAGTATTACAAGAAATATGTTGAACCATATAGACCACCACCAAAGACACAAAAACAAGATTAGCAAAAAATGAACACCTCAATATCTTATGAATTCCAATTAGTAATAATAATTGCCTGCATGATGGCTCCTCTCTGCACGCTATTAATACTGCATCGACAGTTTAAAAAAGCACAAAACTCCGAAACAGAACCGCACAAAAAGTTCGAAAAACTCGTATACGGAGACGTAAGCAGCAGTTTTATAGTGAGCATCTGGCTACAACTTTGTTTCGGCTTATCTTGTTGGGACAGCTACTTCCTTGGCGACCATCCACCAGACGCAAGCACATTTTACTTTCAGCTTCTATACATAGCAATGCTTTGGCCAATACCAGCAGTCTTTGCTCTCTACCTGTACGCTCATTACTTAAACAAACTCCGTATACTTTCAGGAGAAAAACCTCTTAGCCAAAATCAACAATTATCAAGAGTAAAAATAGAAACCTTAGTCTTCTTATCCCTCACAATGCTCCTGGCAATACTGAGGAGGCTTCTATGACAACGAATAAACTCAACTTCACTAAAGCCTCCTTACTCAAAGCCCCTACCCCACCAAAAGGCAAACTAGACTATTACAAGGACACACGCGAAAACGGCTTAGAGCTCATTGCCACCAGTGGAGGTTCAAAAACATTCTACCTCTATCGCAAAATAAATGGAAAGCCAGAGCGCGTAAAACTCGGCAAGTTTCCTGATATGTCCGTAGAGAATGCAAGAAAAGCAGCACAACGCAACAAAGGCCTTATTGCAGACGGAATAAACCCAAACGAAGAAAAACGCCGTATACGAGACGAACACACATTTAAAGAGCTATTTAACGAGTATATGGAACGCTACAGCAAGGTTCACAAGAAATCATGGCAATATGACGAACGAGAAGTAAACAAACACCTCTCACACCTCTTTAAACGGAAAATATCAACAATTACCAAAGATGAAGTTTCAAGGTTACACGCTAAAATAGGAAAAGACAGCGGCATCTATCAAGCTAACCGAATTTTAGAGCGTACCCGAAGCATCTTCAATAAAGCCATTGAATGGGGTTGGCGTGGAATTAACCCTGCAACAGGCATCAAAAAGTTTAAAGAACAAGCACGCGATCGCTTTTTAAGTGCAGAAGAAATTCCACAGTTCTTTAAAGCACTGGAGCAAGAGGAAAATAAAACAGCCAGAGATTTCTTTAAAGTGCTCTTGCTTACGGGCGTTAGAAAATCAAACTCCCTAACAATGCGTTGGGAAGACATAAGCTTTAAAGAAAGAACATGGAGGATTCCTGAAACTAAGAACGGCGATCCTTTAACTGTTCCTTTAAACGAAAACGTCATAGATCTTTTAAAGGATCGTTTAAAGGATTCCGATAGTGAATGGGTTTTCCCGGGAGATGGAAAGTCAGGCCATTTAAATGATCCCAAGAAAGCATGGGGACGCCTTTTAAACAGAGCCAATTTAAAGGACTTAAGAATGCATGACCTACGCCGCACATTCGGAAGTTGGCAAGCAGCCCTCGGCGCGAACAGCTACGTCATTGGAAAATCATTAGGACATAAAAGCCAACAAGCCACAGCGATCTACGCCCGCCTAAACCTTGACCCAGTCAGAGAATCCACAGACAGAGCCATTGAAGCAATGTTACTCAAAGCAAACCCTAGCCCTTCAAATACTAAGGATACCGCATGAAACTCGCTATTGATCCTGAAACTATTACCCCAATAGAAGTTGACAAACTTGCAAGCGATGACTTGGTCAAAGAAATAACCAATACTCTCAACATTCCAGATAAGGATCAGACAGCCCTAAAGTTTACGATAAAAACAACCTATCATGACTTTCTAGATGGTTATTACGAAGTACAAAACGCTCTGCCAGAGCATAAAGAAAGTAAATTACTCAAAAAAGTCGTAGAAGATGCTAGCAATCTTTTAGATTCATTGAATGATCTCATTGATGCAGGAAAAAGCAACCAACGCTTAGCCGACAAAATAGAAACACTTTATTGCAGTGATGAAGCAAATGAACATGAACTTGCAACATGGGGCTTACTCACAAATAACGAGCCTAATCCAAACTTCAACGTAAGAGAGTTTATCGCAGATTTACTATTTGCAGCAGATTGTGCTGCAGACACACCCGACACAATAAAACCATCGAGCAGCTTAAAAGAAGAACTTTCAATTCTACAAGATGGCAATGCCAAGGAAGAGATAGAAAGGGAGGTTGCTTTAGCCGAATTAATCGAAGAAATACACCCCAATCGTCACGAAGAACGAAAAGAACGTACACAAATTCGTAAAACATCTAAAGATTTACCTATTAGAAACAGCATACACACAATTAAAAAATTCTTTGATGCGCATATAGAAACACCATTTACTGCAGGAAAATACTATCCGGAAACAGGTTTTAAATCTCCGGCCTTCTATGCAGTAAAAATAATATTGAAGAAAATATATCCCACGATAAGCGACAGAAAAATAGCAAGCATCATGCAAGAACTGGCGGCCGATAACGGTTACAACTTTTCGTCTCAAGATAACGACAAAAACTGTAGCACAGATTAATTGAATACATCTTAGATTGTGACAAACTTTTCAAGGTTAATATAAAACTTCGAGAGGTAACGCACATGACCGAGCAAGCATCAATATCCAACCTACTCACCCCTCAACAAGTATCCAATATACTTGGCGTGAGTGTCGAAACACTAAATGTTTGGCGAGCAACAAAACGCTATAATCTCCCCTACACTAAAATTGGCCACCTCGTGCGCTACAAAAGCACAGACATAGAAGCATTCATCCAAGAACGTACAGTTCAGTAAGCATACATGAATAAGCACGAGACAAAAATTGAACCCTACGGGTACGTGAAAAATATGCACCTCATTGAAAAAGCATATTTTGACACACGTTTACAAAATGCCACGAAGCTATTGTTGGCATTGTTCGTGCGCTACGCTGATATCAACGGGCAATTAGAGCGTTCAATAGCAGAAATTGGAAGGAAGAGCGGCATAAGCCGCCAAGCCGTACAAAACCAAGTCAAAAAACTAATGCAAGCAGGCTACATCAAAAGAACAATAAATCCTAACTCCTACGGCGATAATGCTTTTAACACCTACACACTTATCCATGACAGCTCCCCTTTTACTTACCCCGCAACCCAATTGGATTGCCCCCCTGCAACTAAGTTAGATTGCCTCCCCGCAACTTCTAAAGATTGCCCCGGAGCAACTAAACTAGATTGCCCAAAGAAAACACTACAGAAAGAAAAACAAAAAAATACGCGCATACGCGAAGATTTTTTAGAATTAGTTAAGGAGGCAATAGAGGCTCATTCTTTTCAAGAAATTGGAAATTTTGCAGAAGAGTTCATTACATCACAGGCCAAAGCATGTTGGGAAAGGTGGGATGGAGATAACAACTTCCCTCATGGTAATCCTATATCCAAATTCAAAGGGTGGATACGCAAGGGACTACGAGACGGTTCTATAAAGGAAACATCTAATACACTGAAACAAAGTAATGCTTTGCAGAACAAACAAATGGCAAGCCCTACAAATCCAATTCAAGCATGGCACAAACAGATAGAACGTATAGTTGGTGAAGACGTGTTCAAATCATGGTTTCGTGAATGCTGGCACGATGGAAATGGAAAACTCTGTGTTCCTAAAAAAATACACGTACAACGTATAGAGAATGAGTATAGCAACGAAGTCGCTCAAGTATTGCCAAACGTCTCTATAGTCCATCAGCCCTATAAGGAGGGCGCCCATGAAAAAATATTATAAAAGCAACGTAAATCACTACAACCATCCCCTTATAGCAAAACCCCTTATAGGGAATTCCCCTTATAGGAAAACTATAGATAAAAAACGCTATAAGAGAACACCCTATAAGAAGGTTTCTAATAAACAATACACCCCTGTCCCTACAAACATATAAGGAGAACACATGACAGATTCCTATAAGATTGACCCAGCCCTATGCGACTTAGACCCATCTGCTTTATTTCGCATGGCTGAATATATGGAACGACAGGCCGAAATTATTTTAGCCCTCGCCCGTAAAAAACAATTAAAGATCGATCGGGGTGTCGAGATTGATCGACAAATTCAATACCTAAAGAATACTCCTACAACCGTGATAAAAAAATTGCGGCGCGGATGTTCTCTTGAGGAAGCTATAGCAGAAACTGCAAAAATAAGTGATGCACCCATAGTGACAATCAAAAAACATTGGGACAATTTCTTAAGTAATAAAGATCAAAACTCAGTCGCACAACGAAACAAATTAATTATGGATTTACATTCTCTTGGGCTTACAAACGTAACTATAGCAAAGCGATTACACATCCACCCTGTAACAGTATCCCGCATCATTTCCAAACACAGAAAATCAACACCGCATAAAAAGCCTATAGGCGAAGCATTTAAAAGAGACTTTAAGAACAAATAGAATTATTTAAACAAAAGTGTTAAGTGCATAATAAATTTAAAATCAAGCAATTCTAAAAGAGCTATACTCGCTAATATGTATGGAAAAACATAATCAGAAAAAGCAGCACGAGTTATAATCGCATGAATATATGACCACACTCTCCAATGCCATATTTCAGCAGAAAAAGTCATTTGTTCTTGAACAGGGCCAAAAGAAGTTTTTGAGCTTGTATCAAAAGCACCTTTCTTCTCATTAACATCTCCTTCTACATCAAGCGAGAACCAAGTCCTACCCCTTATAAAAACGCCAGAATTAATAGAATCATAGCCCTCAAGCCACTTATGTTTAGCTATTCCTTGGCATTTAGTATCGACCCATATGCGACCAGACTGTACAAATTCAGCCCAAGCAGAAACCCCTCTAGCAGCCGTATAATACCGCCACAGGAAATAAAAGTATATAGAATACAAAGCGAGCGTAACAACTGCAGGATCTCCAATATCCGTGTAGTTTCCAAAAAACTTTATTTCTTTAACCTCTAACTTTCCAACTTTATAAAAGATTGCAAAAATACTAATTAAAATCAAATTACGTCTCTGTATAACAAAATGCCCGTGAGCATCCCTAGCACTCTCCGGCATAATTATTCACTCCACCTCATACTACTCACTATGTAAAAACTCCCATTTTTCTGCAAATGAAATTCGTCCTCTTTGGGCTACTAACAGTTCTTCTACGTGAGCTTTATGCTCTAAAAAATCAATGCCTCTTAACTGCGAAAGCACCCTATCCAAAAAAGCGTTTTCCGCTTGAAGACTAGGAATTTGGCTTCCTGACCAACCGCTCTGATTAGGAATAAAATTAATTTCTTTAAACAAGCTTACGTCAGAGGTCACACGTAATAAAGATTTGATATGGTGCAGTCGTCGCTCATTACCAAACCCGTCAGACATATGGAAGATGTATCGTATTCTGTCTCCATCCTCAGCATGCTTTTCTAATAAATAATCAACAAAAGCAGTCTGTCTCTGCTGTACCTTTGTATTCTCTACTGCAACTTTTTGAAAAAACACATTAATATATGGGTCCCCATACTCAGGGGCTTTAATTGCATAAACATGATCAAAAACCCCTTCCATTAGCTCCTGATAATTATCCATTTCCCAAAGAAAAGTGTAGTTAGTAGAATCATTATGATACGAAGGCTTACGTTCTTTTTTAAAAATATAATCTACACACGCTAATAAAAAATCTGGATCACGATCTATGAACATTATCAAATCATCAGCATCGTGGTTTATTAGACCGCCTGCAGAACATTCCAACTGCGCAAAATATGCTCTTTTCAACAAATCAAACTTTTGAACAAAAGAACCATCCAACAAATCCTCTTTAGTTGTGCCATAACCAAATAATGAAGAAAGAGATCTTTGACAGAAAACATTGTCCCCTTCCTTCTCAAGAATAAGTTCAACAACATCTTCAACAATAGAGCTCCGGTACACCTTAAACTTCAGCAAATAGTTTAGCCCAAAATTATATTTCACCATGTCTTCTCGAGCATACAATGAAATAATTTTATCGACATGTTCTTCTATACATTTATCCTCAGGTAGAGCATGAAAAGCTGATAGTAACCAAAGCGTTTCATCAGAAAGGTTACAGCCTTCTATTAAGCTAAAAACCTCCGCTACATCTAATGACTCAAACAAACATAGTAGGATTCGGTTTTTTTCCAATCTCCCAAAATCACGTTTATCGAAGTGCACATCTAATAATCTCAAAAAATAATCAGGGTCATCCTCATAAAGCCCTTCGTACAATAAATTAAGCCCGTTCGAATGTTTCCAAGCATAATCCTCCTTTGTTAAGGCAACGTCTATTGCTTTTAAATCATCAAAAAACTCGTTTGGAGACTCTGCTTTATGCTCCTTAACATACAGTTTTATATTTTCTTTTTGTACAATCTGAAACTCCTTATACCCGAGCTCAGAAATAAGGTCTACATCATCAGAAAACAACTTCCAAAGATCATAAGCAGCAGACTTAAATTCCTCCAAAGCATCTTGGTCACAAGGAATATCCAAAGTACCAAGCCTATCAAACAACTCACGCACAACCCTTATATCATTGAAGGAAGGTGAGCTAAGTTTCCCTAAATAAGTACCCAACAAAATGGGCGCATCATATTCGACAACCTCTTTTTCTTCAATATCGCACATAACATCAAGATACGCAGAAAAAACATCAGATGGAGACGCGTACTCTGAAGTCAAAGAAATGCACCTCCACAGAACCTCTCGAAAAGCTTTCAAAGCATCATCAAACAGTAAACTTACTGTACAATAGTTCATACTCCTTGCAGAATTACTCTCTACAAAAACATGCTTCGTTTTCAAAAAACTAAAAGCTATTACTGACAAAATTTTAGAAAAATATTCAGGTTCAATACCCGCATTTATTTTTTCCTCAAGCACTTCCAGTAATACCATTTGGACTTGATACTGTTGATTAAAAGAGTCTCTGCCTATACCGAAATCATGAGTTAGTGCATATAATATATTATCTATCAAATCTAATCGCTTTACTGCGTAACCAAGCAATAGTTCAATGGCTTGCTTAACTTCATCAGGTGCCCCCACATAGACAAAATTCCCTAAAGTTTTTATAATGAAATCCCTATTAGAAGATGATTTTGCTTCAAAGCTAATTTGGCTAATGTCTTGTGTTACAGCACTTACACCTGCAATCTTATCCCGAATATACAATAAAACTTTTGTAGTCCGCATAAAACCAAACAAGCTTATCATTATCTCCAAATTATCATGATCAGACTGTTCATCTAGTTTGTTCCAAAGGACATCGACATGTGTCTCGATTTGATTTTCAACCATTTCCTTTGCATTAAATGTATTAAGGCATGGGTACAGCGCATCCCGAAACTTATCTGTTTGGGTTAAAGCAAAGTTATTTAACAAATCAGAGAATGAAAGCACTTCATTTTTAAATGTAGCGAGATAAAACAGATAGGTTGAAAGAACCTGATCTGATATTTTAAAAACCTTACTATCAAAAGCATCAACGATCTCCATATCCCGAAGATTAAAGGCAATCTCTGAAAAATTTTCTCGGGAAATAGAAAAAATACCTGTAACCAAGCCCATTTGTTCTTGGTTTTCAATATCCACACTCCTAAAAAAGGCAATAATAGCACCAACTTTAAGTACATTTGGATTATTCAGACCTTCTAGTTCCTCCCTAATGCTTGAGAAGTAATCATCATATACTGCTTCTAGGTTTCTTAAACTATCAAGAGTCTGCTTCTCCTTAGCCACCCGCGCAGCCATAAGCGCAATTCGTGGGTTCCCATGAGAAACAGTCCATATTATCCGCACGTAATCTGGATTTGTAACACCATATGATGCCTTAAGAAGCTCTACAATTTGCCCCTCTTCAAAAGGTTTTATTATAACTTCAAGCGCATCTATTCCTTTTGCTTTTTCACCTATTGATCTAAGAGCATAATCCCTAACAGTTGCAATTACCTTTATGTTTCTAGTGTCGGAAGATTTTTGAGCTAGTTCAAAAATATATTGAACCGAGCTTATTCGGTTAGCATCATCGACAAGAACAATATGCTCCCCATCTTTAGATACATAATCTTTAATATCCTCATACAATGGCTGCCCATGAGACTTAACGCAATGAATATACAGCCCATCACCTCCCCTTGACTCTCTATATTTTCGGATAGCTTCAAGCGCCAGTTTGGTTTTTCCGACCCCTGCCACGCCAGACAACAAAATTAAATTCTTCTCGTCTAAACCGTCTGTTAGTGTTTTAAGCTCCTCTTCTCTGTACAAAAATGGGTTATCTAGTGGCGTTGATGCTTTGTTTTTCCCATACTCTTCAACGAAATCCTCAAGTGAAAATATCTGCCCTGTATCCAAAGTAATGTTTAGTTCATCACGAACTATATTCCTGTGATCATTATACAAGCTATTCGCTAAAGTACTTAGCCCGTATACTTCAAGAGGAATTCCTTCACACGCACCATACAGTTCCCTAAGCTCTTCAGGTGACAATACTTGCCTCGCGTTATAGCAAAGCACAATTAATTCGATATCGTCCCGAGGAACTCCTGTTTTTGCTTCATCAAGACATTTAACTATGTCACCTTTAAATTTATCACACACACCACTTTGTTGAGCTGTGTACTCCACAAATGTAAAACGTCCATCTTGTGAAGTCATAAAACAATCAGGCGTACCAATTTTAGCCTTATCGCTTCCTGCCACCGAGCCCAGAGCATGTACAGCATAACCTTTAGCTGCAAAATAGGCATTGCAAACCTTCTGAAACTTACCACCTTCTAATTCTAAAAGAGCATTCTCTATTTGATTAATTTTCGACATGAAGCCACCCGTTTAATTGAGACGTATGCACAATGAACTACCAATAATTGTGATATTGTTTACAATTATCTCAAAAAGAATGCTTTCACAAGGCAGAAACACTTTGGCAGTAGAAACATGGTAGAAATGAGGGCAAAAGAAAAGCCGCTTAAAAGCAGCTAAGTGGTTGTTTTTATTGGTTGCGGGGGTAGGATTTGAACCTACGANNGGCTGCTCCACCCCGCGTCACCTAATAAATAGAACGAAAAACCGTCCCTCCATCGAATGGATGGCAAGTTATAGCCCCCCGATAACACAAAAGCAAGAGCTGATCTGTAAAATATTTAAAAGAATGCTGTTTAGTCATATCACAAGCGCGTTTCCCGTTGACTTCGGTCATGGATCGCAATAGCTTCAATATATATACAACACTCACAAGAGGTGCCCGCATAACTATAAAGCAGGCTGAGATCATACTCTTTGAACCTGAAACGGCTAATACCGACGTAGGAATGTGAGGAAGGGTAATGAAAAACGACACAATCGAAATTTCTGTGATAGGTGCAGGTATTATGGGCATTATGAGCGCCTATTACCTACAAACATCCGTGCCAAATTCAAATATCACGCTCTATGACCCTGCCGGCTTCCCCGCCGATAACGCAAGCTACATCGCCGGTGGCATGATCGCACCATTAAGCGAACTGGACCATATGCCTGAAACTTATCTGCAAGCAGGATATGAAAGCATAAATCTCTGGGATAATATAAGCCAAACATTAGGGAACGATTTTGAATTCTCCGCGCAAGGTAGCTTATTCATAAGCCACGATGAAGACAGGCACTTACTGGAACGTTTCAAATCTATTCTTCCACAAAATGATGATTGGCAAACGATCGGCAGCCACGATATCACAACATTGGAACCAACATTAAAGACACAGACATTCAAAAATGGCCTGTACATGAAGCGTGAAGCCCACCTCCACCCACAAAAAGTTATGCAAACGCTTCTAAAACAAATTCAAAACAAAGAACAAATTGCCATTGATATTAGAAAAGAGGCAAAAAAAGCAGATTTGGTAATTGATTGCCGCGGCATGAATGCACAGGATCAAGATAAAAATATCCGCGGCGTAAAAGGCGAAGTTCTAATCGTCCGCAATCCTGAATTCACACTATCACGCCCCTTACGTTTAATGCACCCACGCTATCCGCTCTATATCGTACCGCGCGAAAATAATATATTTTTGATCGGTGCAACCATTATAGAAACGAATAACAATAAAAACGTTTCGCTACGATCTGGAATGGAATTAATGAGCGCCCTATATAGTATCCACAGGAGCTTTGGCGATGCAGAAATCATAGAAATGAAAGCAAATGCAAGGCCCTCATACCCTGATAATTTACCGCAAATTCATAAGGACCAAAACATCATTCGTTGTAACGGCCTATATAGACACGGCTTCTTATTTTCTCCCGTTTTAGCACAATGCGTGGCACGTCATATAAACGGTAAAAGTGATCCATTTAAACATTTATTCTGGAAAGGTCATAAGGATGAACATCATTCTAAACGGCAACGCGCTTACGCTTGATAAAACAATAAACATCCACGACTTTTTATCGCATGAAGGCTATGACGGTAAACTGGTCGCCGTTGCCCTAAACGGTGTATTTGTTCCAAAATCAAACTATTCTGAACAGCTTATAAACGAAAATGATAAAGTCGAAATAGTCGCCCCCATGCAAGGTGGCTAAGGTAATAAATAAACAAAAAACTAGGAAGAGAAGATGCAAGAAAATTGGAAAATCGGCAAAACTGACATCACATCACGCCTGTTTTTAGGAACGGCTGCTTACCCCTCTCCCGAAATTTTACGTGCCTCAATTGAAGCCGCACAGCCCGGCCTGCTAACCGTGTCCTTACGCCGTGAAAATGCCGCAGGAAAAGGACAAGCATTCTGGGATATCATAAAAGGATTTAATACTCCCATTCTACCCAATACCGCCGGATGCTATGGCGTAGAAGAGGCCGTCACCACCGCGCAAATGGCACGTGAGGTTTTTGAAACGAATCGTATAAAATTAGAAGTTATCGGTGATGACTACACCCTGCAACCTGACCCTTACACGCTTTTAGAAGCCACTGAAAAACTTATAAATTTAGGTTTTGAAGTGTACCCATACATGACTGACGACCTCATCCTTGCACAACGGCTTGTTGATCTGGGGTGTGACATATTAATGCCCTGGGGCGCACCTATTGGCTCAGGTAGAGGGCTAAACAACATTTACGCTCTGAAGCAATTACGTGATCGCTTTCCTGACAAAACATTGGTTATCGACGCAGGCCTTGGCACTCCCTCACACGCCGCAGCAGCAATGGAAATAGGATATGATGCCGTATTGTTAAATACTGCTGTTGCAAAAGCAGGTGATCCCCCCTTAATGGCACAAGCATTCACAAATGGCGTAAAAGCCGGCCGCGCAGCCTACCTATCAGGCACAATCGCACCGCAAGAAAACGCAAACACCTCAACGCCCCTACTTGATCGGCCATTTTGGCATCAAGATAAACAAACGGGATGACCCCATGCAACGCTATGCCAGACAACTAGCCCTGCCTGAAATTGATTTGCTAAAGCAGGAAAAACTACAACAAACCACCCTTCTTATGATTGGCGCAGGTGGATTAGGCGCAGCTGCTCTCCCCTATCTGGCAGGCGCAGGCATCGGGCACATCATCATCATAGATCACGATTATGTAGACATTACCAATCTAGGCCGCCAAACAATTTATAAATCAGATGAGCAAGGAAAGAATAAAGCTCGGCTCACACAGGCCTATTTAAAAAACCTAAATCCCGATATAAAAGTCACAGCCATCACAGATAAATTAGACAAAGAAAACGCCACATCACTAATCACACCATATAATATTGATATCATTCTAGACGGCAGTGATAACTTCGCAACAAAAGCACTGCTCAACGATCTCTCAATCACCCTTATGCGCCCCCTAATCAGCGCAAGCGTCAACCAATTCGGCGGACAAATCGGTATATTTGAAGGATATAAAAGCGATAAAGCATGTTATCGTTGCCTCTTCCCCGAATTCCCCACAGATGCAAAAAACTGTAACGAAGCCGGAATTATTGGCACATCGGCAGGTATAATAGGCCTATATCAGGCGCATGTAGCATTAGGCTATCTCACTGAGATAAAAGAGATAAAAGAAAAACAATTCCAAATATTTAATTTGAAAACGATACAGTCCGAAACTATACTAATAACAAAAGATATAAACTGTCCCTCCTGCAAGAACGCAACACATCAGGCAGAGAAACCAACAAAAACAAATAAGGATAAGAACATGATAAAAATGATCTCAATTGATACTTTGAATGAACAAGAAACAGCAATTATTGATGTCCGCCAACCTGAGGAAATAACCGCAGATCCACTTAAAAATCCACTCATTAAAAATACACCGATTAATATCCCTCTGCCCGAGCTTATAAACCGTCTTGATGAACTACCAACAGATCAACGCCTTGCCTTTATCTGCGCGGGAAACATCCGCAGCCGCCAAGCCGTCGAATACCTAGACGCAAAAGGGTACGAAGATATCTGTATTTTAGATAAGTTCAGCGTCTAGCGTCCTGCCCTTCTTGAATAAGAGTAGATTACGCAGCCTTATCCGCATCAACAACGACTTCAGGGCGCGGATAAATTTTATCCATCGCAATAGATAGGCCGGTATCTTGCACAATACGCACATGTTTGCGCTTTAACTGGCGTGGCTCAAAAACTCCGCAAGAATGTGCAATAACTTCAACCTCATGCGTCACGTTCTTCGCATAATTGGCAACTTTTACCGCCTTATCCTCTGGATTTAAACCAGCTTGTAAATGCTTCTGATGCGTTGCAACACCTGTTGGGCAAGTATTATTGTTACATTTCAAAGATTGAATACATCCCAAAGCAAACATAAACCCGCGCGCAGAATTCACAAAATCCGCCCCCGTACAAAGCGCCCACGCAACATCCGCAGGGGTAATCAATTTCCCCGAAGCAACAATATGAATACGCTCACGCAAACCATATTTGTGTAAAATATCTGACACCATAGGCAAAGCTTCTTTCAGGACAAGCCCGACATTATCCATCAAGGCCATAGGCGCCGCACCCGTACCACCATCACCGCCATCAACCGTAATAAAGTCAGGCGCACTCTCAATACCGCGCTTATGAATAGCCTTACACAAATCCTCAATCCATTCAGACGACCCAATAACAGTTTTAAAGCCAACAGGCTTACCCGACACATCTCGAACATGATTTATAAAATCAAGCAACTCTTCAACATTACTAATCTCCGGATGACGATTAGGGGATATAGATGCTTCCCCTTCCGCAATCCCACGAATGCGCGCAATATCCGCCGAAACTTTATCCGCTGGTAAAATCCCGCCTTTACCCGGCTTTGCCCCCTGCGAAAGCTTAACCTCAAACATCTTTATCTGTTCATGTACTGCAATTTTGCGCAACTTATCATCACAAACAGAACCATCTTCTTTGCGAATACCATATTTTGCCGTTCCGATCTGAAACACAACATCTGCACCGCCCTCCAAATGATACGGGGAAATCCCCCCCTCACCGGTATTAAGCCAACATCCCGCCATACGCGCACCATTTGATAACGCCCGTACCGCGGGCTTAGACAATGCACCATAACTCATCCCCGAGATATTGAAGATAGACCGCGCATCATATGGATGACGACAATATGGCCCCATCCGAATAGCGCGCGTTTCTGCCGCATCTTTATCAAGCGGCGCAAAAGCACAACTTGTGAAGATATAAGAGCCTGTTGAGCTAATATTCTTTGTCGATCCAAAAGCAACCGTATTCGCCTTATTCTTCGCCGAACGGTAAACCCACTCACGCTCCGCGCGGTTAAAGGGCATTTCCTCTCGATCCATCGCAAAAAAATACTGACGGAAAAACTCCCCTAAAAACTGAAATAAATAACGAAAACGCCCAAGAACAGGAAAATTATGGCGCACAGCATCTTTACGCTGCGTAATGTCAATCACATACATGACAACAACAACCGCCATAGCCAGCCCGATCACCAAAATAAACAACGTCGCAAGCAACGCTAACCCTTGTGCAACCCATTCCGGCATCATGACCATGTCTTATCTCCTGAAACTTTTATTATGCTTAGGTCTCTATACCCAATTCCATACGCATGCAAGATACTTTTCCGCAAATCACGACCTTATTATTTGCACAAGCACATACATAGGCAACAACGTTTTTATGTGCGAATAATCAGCTTATCTAAAGCCTACACCCACTCTCAAAATTAAATAGATAACGGCATAATAAAAAACGGTGCGAAAGAATAAACCTTCGCACCGCTACAAAACATATTCATGAAAACTTACGCTGCTTTTGCGCCTTTTTCATTTTCAATACCTTCAATAATTAAGGCTTTGGCTTTCTCAGAACCTTCCCAGCCCTGCATCTTTACCCATTTCCCTTTTTCAAGGTCTTTGTAATGTGTAAAGAAGTGCTCAATCTCATCCAAAAGGATCTGAGGCAAGTCGCTATATTCTTTAATATCCGCAAACATTGGGTGCATCTTATCAACTGGAACAGCTAGAATTTTTTCATCCTGACCACCATCATCTTCCATGACCAAGACACCAACCGGGCGCGCACGAATAACCGCACCAGGCATGATCGCATGTTGTGCATAAACCAAAACATCGACCGGATCACCGTCGCCACCAAGGGTTTGTGGAATAAAACCATAATTTGCCGGGTAAAACATCGGTGTGTGTACAAAACGATCAACAAACAAAGCACCCGACTCTTTGTCTATTTCATATTTTACAGGTGTACCGCCTGCCGTATTTTCAATGATAACATGCACATCATTCGGTGCATCTTCACCAACAGAAATTTTAGAGATATCCATCTTTTTATAAACTCCCTTTTGCGGGTTAAGTGTCTTTTATATAAAAGAGAGTCATACAAGTATGCCACGCGATCGGCAAGCCTTTTTATAAAGTAAAGCCCCGTCTAAACGGGGCATGTTACCTATAATTACACTATTGGTCGCGCTCTTGCGTTTCTTCATTATCATTTGAACGCCGCATCACTATCCTGGGCATCGTTTTTTCAATCTTCTCAGGAACAAATAACACCCCACCGGATGCACACGCATATGCCGTTGTCATAACAGCTACTCCTCTTCTAATTATCTCGATATAGTGCGGATTATAGCGGTTTTATAAGCACTTAACAAATACTTTCATTCCTTTTCCGATAGCCCCCTTCTTATACGACATTAAACTATTGAAAAGGTTTATATTGCTGCTGTGCAACGGCATACATAGTTACTCTAATAAGAGAGTAGAAAAACTTGATAAAAACTGTATGATAGATAAAAAAACACCTACTATCATATGGTGTATTTTACAATCAAAGCGGGCCTCAGCATGAATGCAAAAACAAGTGTTTTGGAAAGAAATGTCCTCCAACCTGGAAAATCATTTATACGAGAAGGTGAAGAGAATGCACGCGCATATGTTGTGCAAAATGGAGAAATCGCGGCATATAAAAAACTCGATGACCGAAAAATAGAAGTCGCAACCTACGGCCCCGGCACAATCATTGGTGAAATAAACCTTATGATTGATGAACCTGCAAAACTAAGCTACGAAGCATTAACAACAACAACAGTTGTAACAATCACACGACAAGATTTCCAAAAACGCTTGGTCAGAACAGATAAAAGCATCCAAACGATCCTAGATCATGCTGTAAAAAAAATTGTTTACTATGAAAATTTAGAAATACAAAAGGCATTGAAAAATGCCGAAGTTGATGACACAGCCGTCTTATTGGTTAAAGGCCTGCTTTCCGGAATGTCGGAAGACAAGAAATCAGTCTACGAAGAGGCATTATTCCCACACATCAACAACCTCTTAAAAGATATTAAATCCCTCAAAAAAAGGGAAAAAGAGAGAAAAAAAGAGAAGAAATAGCGTCTTACACAATCGAATAATAACCCGGAAATCTACCTATCACCATCACTTACCTGTGCTTTACGCTTATTATAATCACTCATAAATTTTGCAATAACGCCCTGCCCGTTCCTTAATGCCCTCTGATAAGATTTCACATCATCACGTGCAGATCTAATACGTGCAATACGAACCGCTTCATCACGCGTATTATCCGGATCAACACGTAGCCAGACGGACATCACCTTTAATGGAGGTCTAATTTTACGCAGAGCATTTTGAACCGGAGCAATAGCTCTATCACGGTCATTCTTATACGATTTACTGTGCCGTTCCTCTCTTAATAAACGATCTTCCCAATCCTCCAATTTTTGAAGAGCAGCACACGCCGCATCAAGGTCACCGCGCACATCATGATAATAACGCACATCCTTCGCAATATCATAAACATCCTTAATATCACCACGCTCGACAACACCACATTTAGGTGCTCCACGTGCATAAACAGGCTGAACGACAACAACGAATAGTAAAACAAAGGCTAATAACTTGAGATACACGACACTTATCCTCCATATACCATGATATAGATAGAATAAAGGAAATTATACGTATCGGCAAATAAGTCAAAATTTTAAAATAAAGTCTAAACCTCTAAGGCTTGATCACGCGCTTGACCATCAATGGCATCGAAACCACCAGTTGCCTCATCATATTCACGCACATGCCCACTTTCCAAATCAAATTGCCACGCTCGAGCCACAACACTACCATCTTCTAAGCCAGCTTTAATACTTGGATAGTTTTTTAGATTATTCAAACTCCAAATTATGGAATGCTCTTCAATTGTTTTAACAAGATCATCATTCACTATTACTGACGCCTTAGCATCCAGAACAACATTTTTTGCATTTAGAACCCATTCTTGTGCATCACTTAACGGTGTCTCCCGTAAATCGTCACAACTCTCTACAGTATTTACCAAAGCCTGTATCCCGCCACACTTCGTGTGCCCCATAACAATAACTTCTTCAACGCCTAAATGCTCAATCCCATATTCAACAGAAGCCGCAACAGAGTTTTGTGCAACAGTTTCCTTATCATAAGGCATAACAAGCGCAGCCACCTGCTGCTCTCCAAAAATATCACCAACGTCCGCACCAAAAATAATTTCCGGAGAAACACGAGAATCAGAACAACTGATAATCAACGTCTTAGGGTTTTGCTTATCAATCAATTGACGCATTTCTTCACTATGCACACCATCATCATAATGATCTGTACGAAATTCATTAAAACCCTTCAATAATTTTAATTTGGAACCCAACTCACTATCACTCATGCCATATATTCCTTCTAATTTTCGCAAACCTACACCAAATAATTATAAAAAGTCAAACATACAAAAAACCGCTCAAAAGAGCGGCTAATTTGTAAGTGTCGTAGAACAGGTTTGAATATTAGATAAGCTTAAAAGATCTGGCAGCGCGCTACTCTCCCACATCTTAAGATGCAGTACCATCGCCGCAGAGAGGTTTCACGAATGAGTTCGGAATGGGATCAAGTGTTTCACTCTCGCTATGACCACCAGATCATTTAAACCTACCTAATATGACATCCAAATACAAACATTCAAATCTGAAACTGTTTGATGATTGCAACGGACTTACCGCTGCGCGTGAACAATGACCTTTTGCGAATCATTGCATAATTTAAATTCAAGCCAGTCGAGCAATTAGTACTGGTTAGCTTCACTCGTTACCGAGCTTCCACATCCAGCCTATCAACGTGGTGGTCTTCCACGGCTCTGATAGGGAGTCCTAGTATTGAAGGGGGCTTCCCGCTTAGATGCTTGCAGCGGTGATCCTGCCCGAACATCGCTACTCTGCGATGCTCCTGGCGGAACAACAGATACACCAGAGGCTCGTCCCCCCCG
>JBOEGG010000009.1:0-78312 GCA_050633285.1 Alphaproteobacteria bacterium | reverse complement strand
GTTAAACTTTGCGACACTACCTCTTATGCTCATACGAATGAGTTCTAAGCTATCTCAAAGTGATCTTGGTAAAAAAATTGGTGTTAAAGCTCAACAAATTCATAAATATGAAACTGGTGAAAATCGTTTATCAGCCGAATCCGTTCAAAAATGCTCTTTTAGCTCATCATAACCACCAATACGCTCGTCATTAATAAACGTCTGTGGTGTGGTTTCAACTCTATGCTTTTCTTTAAAAGCGTCTGTTTCTTCTCGGTTTGTAAGATGATGATCTTTAACTTCATAACCTTCATCTTTTAGAAGATCGATTGTTTTTAGGCCGTACGGACAGATATGCTTGTCCGTAACCATTCTATATACGGTTGCTGTCTTAGACATTATAATTCTCCTTCAAATTTAGGCACAGGTATATTTGCGCCTTTTTTTGTGTTTTTTCATAGCCTTAAAGCCTGCCCTTAAATGCAGACTTTAAGGTTCGAAAGTTTAGTGATCATGATTTTTGTGATCATCTGCTGTATCATTCGATTTGTCGGTTCCAATTTCATGAGGCTCTAGTGCACCTCCGACAAGCTTTTCACATAAGCCTTTAGGTAACTTGATCCATTCATTTGGATCGTTATCAACTTTAGATAGGCCTGAACAAGAATGTTTGTTGGCTTTGCTGGCGCAATCATTTTTATGGGCTTTTGCTACTCCGTAACATTTTTCTTTGTCTTCGTTAACTTTTGGCTCCATATGCGCGTTTGCGGTGGAAATGGATGATACTGCAGCGGCTAAAATACCAGCAGTGGTCAAAATTTTCTTTTTGTTACTCATGGATAGTCTCCTGTTTTTGGTTGTAATGGCGTCCTTCCCAAATGAAATACACAACGGGAATGACAATGAGGGTAAGCAGTGTAGTCGTGGTCATGCCGCCAATCATTGGCAAGGCAATCCGGCGCATCACATCAGATCCAAGACCTTCTGTGATGAAAATAGGCGTCAAGCCAATCATCGTTGTGGCAACTGTCATAAGTTTTGGACGAACGCGCAAAACCGCGCCGTGCATAACAGCCTCAAACAAATCCTGACGTGATTTTGGGGGATGATCTCGAACCTGCTGATCGATATAAATAAGCATCACAACGGCAGTTTCCACAGCTATTCCAGCCAAAGCTATGAAACCAACACTTACGGCGACTGAGAAATTATATCCTGCAAAATATAGTGCCCAGACGCCACCGATGAGGCCAAATGGAAGTGAAAGCATGATCATAAAAGTGCGATCTAAACGTCCAAAATGTACCATTAACAGCGTAAAGATGATGAATATTGCTGCTGGAACAGCAAGCTGCATACGCGCTTCAGCTTCAAGCATTTGTTCAAATTGACCAGACCAAATCAGCGCGTACCCTGCAGGAAGATCAACTTTTTCTGCGACAATTTTCTGAGCTTCTTCAACGTACGAACCAATATCGCGGTCTTCAATATCAACGAAAACCCAGCCAGTCAGGCGTGCATTTTCAGACTTGATCATAGGTGGCCCTTCGACAAACTCTATTTTGGCAAGCTCGCCTAATGGAATGTGTTGCCCTTGTGGGGTTGGCACTAAAATATTTGACAAATCTTCTGGATCTTCACGGAATGGACGATCATAACGAAGCATGATGTTATATCGTTCACGCCCTTGTATGGATTCGGCCATTTTCATACCGCCAAGAGCCGTGCGAATAATGTTTTGGAATACACCTAAATCAATATTGCGGCGTGCAAGCTCATCCCTATCAGGAGTAACTTCAAGATATTTTCCTCCTGTAACACGGTCTGCAAATGCAGAACGCGTTCCTGGAACATCTTTAATGGCGGCCTCAATATCAAGAGCAACACGACCAATGACATTAAGGTCATCACCGGCAATTTTAATTCCAATGGGTGTTCGTACACCGGTTGAAATCATATCCATACGAATTTTGATTGGGTAACCCCAGCTATTTACAAGACCAGGAATTTTGACGCGTTTGTTCAAATCTTTGATCAAACTGTCTGTATCTATACCCGAACGCCACTCATCGCGGGGTTTAAGTTTAATCCAAGTTTCAATCATAGAAATTGGAGCGGGGTCAGTCGCCGTATCGGCTCGCCCTACTTTGCCGAAGACATGATGAACTTCGGGAACTTCTTTGATCATTCGATTGGTCTGTTGCAAAATTTCTTTGGCTTTTGTAATAGAAACGCCAGGCAGAGTGGTTGGCATATAGAGCAGCTCTCCTTCATAAAGGGCTGGCATAAACTCCGAACCTGTTTTTGTTAACGGCCATGTCATAGAAGCCAATAGGCCAACTGCAATTAATACGGTAACCCATTTTTGTTTAAGAGCTGCATTCAGTACAGGCTTGTATAGGTGTATGAACCAGCGATTAATTGGGTTTTCTTCTTCTTTTCTGATCCGTCCTTTAATTAACCAAAGCATCAAAACAGGAACGATTGTCACAGATAAAATTGATGCAAAGCCCATAGCATAAGTTTTGGTATATGCCAGAGGTGAGAACAAGCGGTAGGACTGTCCTGTTAAAGCAAATACTGGAAGAAACGACACTGTAATGATGAGCAAAGAGAAGAACAGCCCTGGTCCAACTTCTTTTGTAGCCAATAAAATGGCCTCATTTTTATCGGTTCTTGTTGCACTCTTTGGTAGTTCCGAGAGTTTTCGGTGAGCATTTTCGACCATGACAATGGAGGCATCCACCATCGCTCCTATCGCAATCGCGATTCCTCCTAACGACATTATATTGGCCGTTATGCCTTGCGCAGACATCACAATAAAGGCAGCAAGAATGGCTAATGGCAACGTAATAATTGCAACAAGCGCTGATCTTGCATGCATTAAGAAAATTAATGATACAAGCGCGACCACAATGGCTTCTTCGATAAGTTTACTGCTCAAATATTCAATAGCACCTTCAATTAAAGGTGCACGATCATATACTGGAACAATTTCAACGCCTTCAGGCAGTCCTTCTTGAAGTTCAGCTAGTTTTTCTTTTACGCCTTCAATAACATGAAGTGCATTCTCACCAGAACGCATGATAACAACGCCAGCAACAACTTCTCCTTCTCCATTAAGCTCGGTTATACCACGACGTAGTTCTGGCCCTTCGATGACGCGTGCTACATCTTCTAATTTTACAGGCGTACCATCTCTTGCGAACAGAACGATTTTTCTAAGCTGATTGATGTTTGTGACATAGCCTTTTGAGCGGATCATCAGTTCCATTTCGGCTTTCTCAATCACACGTCCACCAGCATCCATACTGGAATTTTGAACCGCTTCCATTAAGCGTTTGAGCGGCACATCAAATGCTCGGAGACGGTTGGGATCAATTAAGACTTGGTATTCTTTTACAAAGCCACCAACAGAAGCGACTTCAGAAACGCCTTCAACCGTTGCTAACTCGAATTTCAAGAACCAGTCTTGTAAGCTTCTGAGCTGCGATAAATCATATGCACCGCTTTTATCAATCAACGCATATTGGTAAACCCAGCCAACACCTGTCGCATCTGGGCCGATCTGAGGCGTCACGTTAGAAGGTAGATCACCTTGTATTTTGGATAAAGCTTCGATAACGCGAGATCGAGCCCAATATTGATCAATACCATCTTCAAAAATGATATAAACAAAAGACGTCCCAAACATTGAAAATCCGCGCACATTCTTTGTTTTTGGCAAGCCCAGCATTGTTGTAGAAAGCGGGTATGTTACCAAATCTTCAACAATTTGTGGTGACTGCCCTGCAAAATCAGTGCGAATGATGACTTGCGTATCTGACATATCTGGAATGGCATCAAGTGGCATTTTTTGAAGTGATAAAATCCCTCCTACCAGCAAGGCTACCATCATCATGCCAACAAGAAGTTGATTGTTCACAGACCAGTCAATGACCTTTGCAACAAAAGACTGCGTTGGATCATGTGATAGGTGTTTATTTTGATTAGTGGTTGGCATGTGCCCCTCCATTTTTCTGGTTTTTAGGCATTTTTGACATTTCAGGTGCGATTGTTTCAGTCTTATCTGGCCAATCGACTTTCATGTCATGCCCTTCCCCATATGGGTTTTGGGGGGCGTCTTCAATTTGAAGCCAATATTTATCTATGCCATGCGCCATATATAAATGCAGGCCTTTGCCCTTGTAATGCTGAGGGCGACCTTCTAAAAGCCAAGGCTTGAGGGCCACGACTAGATTATTTAGGCTGGTACGCCACTGTTCATCCGTGACGTTTTCCTTCGTATTTTTGAGAGCTATTTCTGCATCTTCTAAAATAAATTGAAGTTTTGTGCCTCTGAAAATCGGCATTAAATGATCACCCAGTGTAATTGCCGGCATAATCATATTTGGCCGCGGGGTTTCACCTTCTGCAAGCTCTTTTTGGAGATAAATTGCAGCATCAACCAAATGATCAATCATTGCCATCTGATCATCGCTCACTTCAAGCAAATTAAGAGGTGTTTGCATGCGCTGCATTTTCTTAAAGGACTCGCGCAAGGAACTTTCAGAGTCGATCATAAATTGACCACTTACAACAACTTCATCGTTTTCGGAAATTCCCTCTAAAACTTCAGTTCGGCCTTTATAAGTCAGGCCAGCGAGAATTTTTACTGGCTGAAAACGCCCCTTGCCGCTCGCTAAAACAACATAATCGCCATCTTTGCTCTTAAGGATTGAGTCACTTGGAATAGAAAGTCTTCGCTCTACATCTGTTTCAAACTCTACATCTGCATATGCGCCAGGTTTTAATTTTCCCTTTTCATTATCCAAAACAAGTCGAACGCGTCCAGTGCGTGTCGCACGTTCAATTGTAGGATAAATATAATCAATGCTCGCGTTTTGATTATTAATGCCTAAAGCTGGCAGTGATACACTCACTTTCGTATCCGCAGTCACAAAAGGGATATCTTGTTCCGCGATGCTGACATCTACCCAAACGCTCTCATAGCTTTGAACTGCTATCAAACGCATTCCAGGTTTAGTGTAGGTTCCTTCTCGAATGTTGATATGACTTACAAGCCCATCAACTTGAGCATAAAATGGTACATTCTCAAATGCTTTGCGCTTCTTTTTTATTTCTTCTACTGCGCGCTGCTGCATTCCTAAGGACAATAAGCGTTTTGTCGCAGAATTTATGCGGCCTTGATAACCAGTTTCTAGCGCGCTTACCAAATCTTTTTGTGCTGAAGTTAGAGCAGGGCTATATAGAGTGAAGAGTAAATCTCCTGTTTTTACAACATCACCAACAGTTTTAACGTTGAGACCCTCAACCCAACCTTCGACGCGGCTAGATATATCAAATTGTAGTCTAATATTTTCTGTGACATCACCATAACTTCTTACTAATGTGCCGAAGCTGGCCATTTGGGCTTTCTCTGAACGAATACCCGTGTTTTGAATAGTTTCAGGGTCAATGCTAACGGATGTACGGCCACTCACCGTTTTTGTTTCTTCTCCGTAAATAGGTACAAGATCCATACCCATTGGAGATTTTCCTGGCTTATCGCTTTTATAATTTGGGTCCATGGGCGCTTGCCAATATAAGATCTTTTTCTCACCAGCGGGTTTGTCTAAAGCTGGAACATCCATAGTGGACTGGGAATCGTCATTTTCTAATTCCACTAAATCCATGCCACAGATAGGGCATGTTCCCGGACGATCCGCAACATAATGAGGATGCATTGGACATGTAAATTTTTGAGATTGAGCAAAGGCTGGTGTTACAATAAACAGCGCCAATATCATAAAAGGTAATAAATATTTCATTTTGAGTTCTCCTGATAAGCACCAATAATGTGCGAATTGAATTCAGCTGATTTAGAGATATGCATCTCTTTGACAATAGAAAGTTGGCTTTGGATATTGAGGCGATCAATTTTTGCCAATAAAACAGAATCTAGATTTTCAGTGCCTGCTTCATAATTTCGTTGCGCAGCATCGATCTTCTTTTTCATTGCCCAATCTTTGTCTTGTAGAACTTTGATGTTTTTTGCTGCTGCATCACGTGCACTTTGCAATGCTGACATTTGTCCGGTCCATTGACGCAAAATATCGTCATATGCGAACTTTGCGCTTCTCTCCTTATTCTTTGCAGCCTCAAGCTTCGGCTTTTGGTTTTTAGAGGCCCATAGCGGGATGGTGATTTGCGCTTGCAGAGAAAACCAGTCCTCACCATCAAATCTATTATTCCGTCCGTCTTCACGCTGTTTGTAAACAGCGTTTACACCAAAATTTGGTAAGAAAGCTGCATCGGCAATTCCAATATCTTTTTGAGCAATTATTATATCTTCAGAGGCCAGCATAACTGGATATAGACTGCCTGGGTTGTTATCCCATTCGGCATCTACGTTCTTAGGCAAATCAATATTTGGAATGTCACCAACCAAGCGTACGAATTCAGCTTTAATAGCTGATATTCTTGCATCTAAATCATTTAGCTTACGTTCCGCCTCTGCTCGTTCTACATCAATTTCGGAAAATCTTTGATACTGCGAACCACCAGATTCAATTTGACCTTCAAACGTTTTTTCAAGCTCTGAATAAAAATCAAGCTGGCTTTTAATTAATTTCTTTTGAGTTTTCGCGCTTTCATAAGCGGCCAATTGAGATGTCAGCATAAAACGCATTCTGGCTTTCATATAATCAGCCATCAGGAGAGATTTTTTTGATATTTGTTCAAAACGTTCAGATTTTGCGTTTAGCAAAATAGGATTAGGGATTTTTTGGTTGATACCTATGATTTTTGACGTAGGTAAGAATTCGTCAAAGGCCGGATCTGAGATTGGGACATTATCAACCCCTATGCTTAAGACAGGATCAGGAAGCCCTAATTCGCCAGCCGCTTGTGCACTCAGTGCGTCGCTTTGGGCCAAAATACTTTGTATCTGTGGATGCTGGCTTAAACGTTCGACGTACTCGTCAAATGTGTTGGCATTAGCTGAGGGCATTGTGCTCAATAAAATGAACAGTGCTACATATAAGTGTGTTTGAAAATCTATTTTCCGCATTAGTATAACCTCCTGTAGTAAACAGCGAATTAGCGCACGATATACGCCAAGTACCTGTTACCAATAGTAACAGGTACACTAGAAAAGGTTAGTGTCTATATACGGATTCTTTGAGTGGAGAGGTAGAGTGGTTGTCCATTGATGGGAGCCCTGAATATCGGCGGCGGCCCTCGAATGGAATGAATGTCATTTGGCTCAATATTATGAGTAACAGTTAGATCAGCCCAAACAAAGTCAATATCTGTGAGTGTTAAGTCTGGTGAAAAATCTTGATTGACGTCTTGTTGGAAGAAATCAACACCCAGGCAATCTTGAACAAGCATAAGGTTGTCGATATCAGACTTTCCATCGTCACTCATCTTGTCATGGCATGACACAGTTTCACCTGCTTGCGCTGACTTCATAGGGCAAACTGCCATGAAACATACCAACGAAGGCAGAAACGTTAAAAATGTCAATAATCCAAGTGTTACTTTTTTCATATCGTGTCCATATTACTCTTTTCGTCCTAAAAGTCTATTAAGTTTCATTTTTTAAATATATATTCGTGTTTCTCGTTCTTCTCCATGGCGATTTATGATCATCTCCCCTTTATTGACGCGCACAAGCGTATTCGCGATATCAGGAAATTTTGAAATAGCATCATGTGTGCGCATGGCAGCTTGTTCATTCGTCATGTTGCGACTGACTGAAAATATTCCACTATGTTCCTGACCGCTTTGATGCAGCTTAATAAAGTCAATCTTATTGTGTGTGATCTGGCTTTATTACAGGAAAGCGTAAGTTCATCCTGAGCCAAGCCAAGTATCTCAATAATATCGTTGAACAAGATCACCGTTATATCAAACGGATCACCAGCCCTATGGGAGGGTTCAGAAAAATGCACACGGCGGCCAGAACAATTGCAGAAATAGAACTTATGGATATGCTTAAAAAGAACCAATTAAACTTCACTAAATATATCGATCAAAACTTAACGCCAGCAGAGCAATTTTATCGCCTGGCGTCCGTCTAAGTTTTTAGGGATTGAGGGCTTTATTCGCAGATTACCCGATCCTTCCAAAGGCTATAGCCCTGCCCGAGATATACAGAGTGTGGCCGCAATGAAAAATCCTACGATGGGTAAAGTTGTTGCTGAATTGAAATTTGTTTTCTGGGAGAAAATATTTACTAAACGGCATGATAAAAGACTGTGGGATATGCATATAAAAACAGCATTCCCCCATGCCCCTTCTACATTAAGCACTTCACAAATAAGATCGCAAATTTACAATGATGTGTTGGTTATCAGAAAACTTCGTAACCGTATTGCACATCACGAACCTATTTTTTCACGTAATAATTTGGATGATTACAATAAAATCCATGAGTTGATTGCGTGGCGTAATACCGTAACGGTTGATTGGATGCAGAATATTCAAACCGTGACACAGCTTATTTCACAGCGACCCACGTAAAAATTTACTCTTCCCTTTGTTTTTGCTTGCAATTTTTTACAGAAATTGAGATTCTAAAGTGTGTCGCCACATATTGCGGTACAGGGAACTTTGCCAAACCCTTGCATTTTGCTTAATCACAAAGTCAAACCGATCTTATGGTCGGGGTGACGGTGAATACAACACCTGATATGCCCCGGCATTTTCAGGAAATAAATTGTGACCTTCTTTGTGAGGTTTTTTGGCGAACGCCCCGATCACCTGTTTGACAGGTATGCTTGCTTGTGAAACGGGGGTAAGTATTTTATAAAGTTTCAGGTTGTAGCTTTACGGAATTTTAATTCTTATTGCGATAACTTGTTTAAGAATGTGAAGAGCCGACACATTAAAAAACGGCTCCGGGCCTGTTAAAGCCCGCATTGTGTGTCGTGAGACACGACATTAAATAGTCTCCCGGTTCAAAGAAACTCATTTTTATGAGGCCGGGGGGCAACGGTGATTGTTTCTCGGTTCTTTGAGCCGGTTACTTTCTGATGTCCAGACCTTACGGTTAAAGACCGTTGCGGTTGTCACAGTGCAGCTTTAACACTCCCGGCCACCATTGATTTCAGTGGTGGTCGAATTGCTTTAGGAGTTTTGAACTGTGGACTTAGTGAAAGACATTTTTTATGCTGCGTTTAGGTTGATTGCAACCTGGGGAAACTCTCTCACTCCCCGGAATGGTTTTACATTCCAAACTACCAATAACCCGACTTCTTATGGTCGGGGATGGCGCGAACTAAGTCATGTCTTCGGACATGGGCGAATAAGCGTGACCTCTATTGGTAGGTTCTGTGAGAGGCTCCCCGGCCACCAGTCGCAATGCTGGATGGCCGTTTTTATTGGAGCTTGGTTATGCGAACGGTTCTGATTTTTCTTTTTTATTTAACAATGGTGTGGCCGGCTTTTGCCCAGCCCCCCTCCTCGCCTCCTGTTGTTGCAAAGGTTTTGGGCATTAGTGATCAAAACGCAGTGCTTGTAGAACGATCCGACAAACCGGGTATTAAAATCAATATCAAAATTCGTGGGTATCAAATTCCGCACCGTAATGGCTCGTGTTCATTTGAACGCGACTTAGGGCAGCAGGTTACAAAAGCTATTCAACATATTGTAGGTGGAAAAGACGTACGCCTACTAAATCCTGTGCCTTCTTATGATCCACGCGTTGCGGAGGCTGAAATTATATATCATGACGGTATCAGTATTGGCGACTATTTGTTTCTCGAATTGGGCTTGGTGCAGCCAGTATCAAACATAACGAATATCGCATGGTGCGGGGAGGAGTATTGAAAATGGTGAAGGAGAATAAACACACGGAATCTGCCGAAGAAATGGAGTTTGTTCGCAGTGTCATAAGGCTCTTACGGCTAATGCATGCTTATGAAACAGGACAAATTTCTCGCAGCGAATGCTGGGAAGAGGTTCTACAACATCTCACACCGGAAGATGCGAAACAAATCCCGTGTTTTACCGCAACATATCATGGAAGAGAAGGAGGATAAGTATGCAGCATAACCCCGGCTACGGCCATAATTCCAGAGCAACAAAGCCCCCTGTTGAAGAGCGTGATACACGTTCCGGGACATTTTTATTGATCTTACGGCAATATTTTGGAATTTCACAAAAAACGGTGGCAGGACAGTTGGGCGTTAGTTTCCAGCAAGTACAAAAATATGAAAACGGTAAAAACCGAATGTCTGCGCCTAAGATTGAAATGGCCGCTGACTTGTTTTCTATGCCGATTGCCGCGTTTTTCAGGAAACATGATCTAGATGATCCTAAAATAGAAGAAAAAATTGAAATGATGAAGCAAGAAGCAGTGCTTTTTAGAATGTTTCATGACCTGAATGCAAATGAGCAAGTTGATTTCTTGGATATGAGCAAAAAAACATATGATTTATTGAAAGAAAGGGGAAATATCTGCCATGATTAGTACAGAGAAAAAACTAACAATTTGCCGCCGCCTTCTAGAGCTAACAGGTGTATTCGAAGCGATCTATCTATATTCTTCAGGAAGATCATTTCCGAATAAAATCCAGAGTGGATTAACGTCAAGAACCTTGGCCAGCGCGATGACTTCAAAATCTTTTACGCTGCGTTCCCCGCGCTCCAGATCAGAAATGCCATTTTGTGTAATGTCGATATTAAAATCAATGTTGAGAGCCGCAGATAGGTCAATTTGCGCCATGTCTTTTGAAACTCTAGCAATTTTAATGCGTTTACCGCAGATGTTGGCTTTATCTGTCATTGCCCTACCTCAAGATTATAACTGGCAATGTAAGGTAGCGAGGAGAGACTTTTTATGTATCTCCAATTAATTTAAAATAAATAATTATTATTTAATAAATACGTTTTATATTTACATTATAGGTTGAGGATTTAACAGAAGAGGGTGTAATGACGAGCATAAGAGGAAATATCATAGAGTTTTCAACATATCGAGAGATGCAAAGAAAGCCAATAAAAGGTGAAGACAAACCCAAAAGCGATTTTGAAGAGCGTATGACCAGACTTACGCTACAAAGCCCCTTACTTATCCTTGCAAACGCAAGTGGAGACTGGAATTGGCTATGAGCATTAAAAAAAGTGATAAGCGTCCAGGTGAGATGTTAAAAATTTTACGAGAAAACTTAAGTTATGAACGTAAAAAAGTAGCGGACGCCTTCAAAGTGGGAGCGGATGAGATTGCACAATACGAAAACGGTAAAAAGGTCATGGGTATTTCTGAAATAGAAGCGGCTGCAACGTTTTTTAAAGTGCCAATTTCTACTTTTTTTAAATACGTTGATCCTAAAAAAGACGATTTAAACGCTGTTATTGATAGGGCTGTACATGAATATGAAATCGTAGAAATATTAGATAAGTTTGATAATAAAAAACGTGTTTCTATCGTTGAAATAATGGGATGTGTTGCGGTGATTGGGGGGCAGGATGGAGCATAATATACCTGATATAGACCTAGTAGAACTGACTTTGTATTTCTCTGAAACGCTTATTGAGTTTGATACTCTAAGTGATCAGGAAAAGCAGGATAAAATACAAATTTTTAGAATAATTGCGGCTCTGTGTCGCAATTTGTCGCCCGGTCAACACATTTGACTGGGTACTCCCTGTTGTTCACCTGTATCCCACATTTAGGTGAACACACACAAACCAACTAGCGGAGGTTCTGGATTTATTCAGCCTCCGCATTTTTTTATCTAAAGAACGGGGTGATAACGGTGAAGTCGATTCTTATTTTTTACCGCCAAATGGCCACCAGCTTTTATCTTTAGGCTTAGTAAGGTCTTCAACAAGCTTTTCCAAGCTTTCTAAACGGGTGATTTCTTTTTCTTTAGCCGATCTTTGATCTGTTAACTGTGCTGTTGCTTTTTGGCGCTCAGCTTTCTCAGATGACAGCATATCTTTAAGAAGATCAATTTGTTCTTCTAAACGCTTTTTTTCTGTGTCTTGAAGACTTTCAAGGTATTTCACGCGTTCCTTTAATGTTTCTAACTCAATTTTTTCTTCTAGTGAAGTGTTCGATATTGTAGCGCTATCATTTTTATTACTTTGTTTCTTTTGTTCAACTTCGTCTATAGTTTTCAGTTTATCTCCGTATACACGTATTAGTTCTGATACATCGACTTTGGGGCGTTTGGTGTCCGTATCCTCCAAGGAAATGCCCTTTTCCTCTACATGGCGGTAAAAAGTTGAACGCTGAATACCTGCCATTTTTGCGGCTTTAGTAATGGACACTTTCATTTAAATCTCTTTGTATCATAGTGTTGTATTAAACAATTTTTATGATTGTAGCATGTGTATCAATTAAATTAAACATAGAACAAATACATTATGTATGATCTGCACTGTGCAGTTAAACAATTAAGACACAATAATAAAATCGTTCAATCGGACACACCCATATTTTGATGAGACAATATGTTTGAATCAATTAAACTGTATCAATTTTGTTTATAAATCACTTGAAGTGACTGTGGATAAAAGGGTGGTACTATTATTAATAAGTTCATTGAACACTATGCAACACTCTGTAAGAGCGAATTGTTAAACAAAAATTAAACTGTTCAGTTGTGGATAAATATACAATATGATACATTTTATCGAACAGTTTTGAGAATCAGTGCAAACTGATTGAAGCTGTTTAAGGTCTAGCTCTTCACATTAGCTAACCTATTCCAGCCTAAAGTCCATTCGGACTAAATTTTATAGATTGAAATGTAATGAAACAGAAAGGAGAAGCAAAACTTAGTTCCAGATACGCAAAAACCACCGTTGGCGCGGTGGTCTAGCGTAAGATCAGTGATCTTCTTTAATCCTATAATCAAGAGAATATCACTGAACGAATCGGGTGTCTAGTAGAAAAGTGCATTTGTGCTTCCCTTTCTTGCACCCTTTTTTCAGGATCTAAATTGCTAATGACATATGCAGATAGTAGAGAATCAGTCGCCAAGTGCATTTGGCGGACGGGTAAGCTCACCCAAATTTCGGGCCAGCTTACAAAGTGCAGAGGAATTTTGCGGTCTTGAAGAGGACGTTAATCGCTTCTATGCCCTTAAACTCATCAAAAAAGTTGGTAAGGAACTTGGCTTTACGTCAGAACTGACGGAAATGCTGGAATATTACCTGATCCGCACAAATGAAGTGGACTGGACAGAAGGTAATCAGCCTATCTGTTATCAGGCCGTGATTACGACGGCGCAAAATTTGAGCATTTCAGAGCGTCAGGTGCGTAATCGTGAAAACGCCTTAAACCGTCTTGGCGCCTTAACATGGTCAGATTCCGGCAATTTTAAACGCTATGGCGTACGCGATCGTGAAACAGGAGAGATTAAATACGCTTTTGGTGTTGACCTCTCCCCCCTCGCTGCCCTTATTCCTCATCTTGAGCAGGCGATAGAAGAAAAGGAAGCGCATCAATCCCTCTGGAATGAACATAAGCGTAAAATTACAGCCTATCGCGCCCGTATCCGCACTCTTTTGGCTGAAGCATCATTATACGCTGAAATGAACGAGACTGTTCAGGCTGTCCAGAATGGCTATAAGGCTATTGCGTACTCTATTCGCAGTTATCACTCACTGGAGCGCTTGAAAGACCTTGTTGAAGATCATAAGCTGCTTTTAGAAGGGTTGTCAGATGCTCTTGAAATTGTTGCTACAAGTGTTGATAAACAAGAAGTAACGCAGGATACTTCCGCCACGGACGAAACACAGTGCCCCCACATACATAGTACAACCTTTAATAAATCTAATAAATTAGATACTAGTAGCCCTGCGGTCATTAGCTTTCAGGAAAGCGTAGCGGAATGCTCAGAGCCAACAGAAACCAACTCCAGTGAGAGTGGAGATACCGAAAAAGAGAAGAAAAGGCCAGAGTATGATATGGGGCATATAACATGGAAAATAATGTTAAACGCTTGTTCAGAGCGTTTCAAGGACCATATTCCGCTTCATGACCGCCCTATGTCATGGGATGATCTCATTGAGGCGGCTCATGCCCTCCTCCCCGCCCTTAAAATCAATAGAACGGCATGGTGGGATGCTTGTGATACGCTTGGCCGCTCCGGCGCCGCGATCTGTATCATGATTATTGATCAAAAAGCGCAAGACCCTGAAAATCAGGTACTAAACCCCGGCGGATATTTGCGCAAAATGGTTGCCCGCGCTAAAACAGGCGATCTGAATTTACAAGGTTCTGTGTTTGGCTTGCTTAAACGCGGTGAGGAAAAACCAAATGCATAGTTACCATAGTACAAAAAATAACCCCCGATTTCATCCACGGAAACTGTGGGTAAGTGGAGTTATTATCGCAATGCTTACCGTTTTCTGCGGGGTTGCGTCGGCTGGTGATCTGTACATCAAGGATGGTGACAGCTTTGTTTTGAACGGGGAAGAAATTCGGCTTTGGGGTGTAGATGCTATGGAGCTATCGCAAACTTGCCAAAAATCCGGGCGGGACTATCCTTGCGGTCAGCTCGCAAAATCTTATTTGCTTGAGTTTATTGGCGGGCATGAGCTGCGCTGTGAAAAAATGCCGGCGGCCAAAAAAGAAACGCGCACCGTTGCAAGATGCTTTGTCGGTGATCTGGATATTGGCCGTGAGATGGTTCGTGCAGGTTGGGCGATTGATTATCGTTGTTTTAGCAACGGTTTTTATGCTGAAGCTGAAACCCACGCGCAGGAGCAAAAAAGAGGGGTTTGGGAAGGTCGTTTTCAAACGCCGCGAAACTGGCGCAAATACAACCCTTACAGGTGATTTTAGATAAAAATAATGGCTTCTCTCGTCCCTCTTGGTTTTATAAACCGTGTCATAGTACCTTGAGGACGCTCAGAATTGATATTTCTATTTTTTGTCCGGTCTTAAATCAGACATCGACACAGGTTCAGATAATAAAGTGGCTTTTAAAAATTTTCCAAGATCAATATTTTCTCTGTGACAAAACGCATTTAAAATTGCCTGTGCCTCCTCGGTAAATTCATAGAAAAGTTCTGCGCTGCCATCCTCTAGCTCTTTCATTTCGCAATGGATTAGATCTTCATCCGTTATTCCCAAATCCTTTAATGACATTATGTTATTTTGCAAATGTATTCTCCATACTGTGACTATGTAAAGATTAGGCGTGCCGCCCGAATTTATCAAGTCGAATAGAACGAAGATTTTATTGCTTTACCGTCGCTGCGCTAGGAAAGACAGATAAAATTTCGTCGATTAACCATGACAAATCCTCCTGGCTTTAATTTTAGGAAAGAAGTGAAACGCACCATAGATAAAGGAGATACATATTATGGCTTTTCAAACACTACGCTTAAAACAAATTAAAACATCAGACGCAAACCCACGCTCTATTTTCAATGATGAAAGTATAGCTGAACTGGCGCAGAGCATCAAAGCCGATGGCTTGTTACAGAATCTTGTTGTGCTGAAACCCAAGGGCAAGAAAAAAACCTATCAGATCATCAGTGGTGAACGCCGTTACCGCGCTTTGTCCTTGTTGCAAGAACAAGGCGATCTTGCACAAGATTATGAAGTGCCAGTTGACGTGCGCTCTGATTTAAAACCAGATGAAATCTTACGTCTTGCGACTGTAGAAAACCTACAACGCGAAGATATGCACCCAATGGATGAAGCAATCGCCATTGCATTATTAGTGCAAAACGGTTCTGGCGTAGACGATATATCGGCTCTCACTGGTTTATCCCCTGCTCTGATTAAACGCCGTATGATCCTTACTGATTTATGTAATGACGCACAAAATGCATTGCATAAGGATGAAATTACAATCTCGCAGGGTGAAGCTCTTACGCTTGGAACACATGAGCAGCAAAAAGCATTACTCGCAGATGATATGGGCAATTGGGACGCTGAATCAATCAAATCACATCTTACAGATGAGAAAGTGAGTGTTGCATGTGCAATATTTCCAATGGAAGAATACAAAGGCACATTAACGCATGATTTGTTTGCGACAGAAGACAGCACCTTTTTTGATGATCGTGAGCAGTTTATGGAATTACAGGAAAAGGCTGTTATTGCGCTGCAAGCAGAAAAAGAAGCCGAAGGCTTTGATCCCGTAGAAATCAAAACAGATTATTACGTCAGCCTTTATCAATACCGTGATGCAGAAGAGGGTGAAAAGGGCGGTGTTGTCATTCACTACCATCCTAACGGCTCCGTAGAAATCCATGAGGGGCTTATTAATCGCAAGCTTGATAAGAAAGTAACGGATGATATTGCAGGTGGTCAGGAAAAAGCAAAGAAGCCTTTTTACTCAAAGCCTGTCATGGAGTATATCGCCATGCATAAATCTATGGCCGTTCAAGCGTCCCTGCTCTCAAACCCACGCAAAGCAAAAGAAGTTGCGGTCATTCAAATGCTGCGTGTGAGAGGTTCACGCGTGTCACTGGAAGAGCATCGTTGCATTGATTATTTCGGAGAAAATCAAAGCTTGCCCTCATCTCTTACAATTGTTCAAGAACAAGAGCAAAAGGTTTTGGATTTGCTGAACGAAGAGAATTTCAACTTCTATTGGAAGGATGAAATTGAAGTTTATGAAATCGTGAAGCTTTTATCAGATGAAGAGCTGGATATGATTCATTTATTCATGACGACAATATGCTTTGGCCAGTATGAAACACATAAATTAGACACAAGAGAAAACAGTCTGTTCAATCTAGTCGCAAAGGATTTGGACGTTGATATGAGTAAGGCTTGGCATCCTGATGAAGAGTTTCTAAAGAAGCGCAATAAAGAACAGTTGGCTGAGATTATTGAAACAACACAAAGTACTGCCCTCTTTGGTAGCGTTGCCAACTGGAAAAAAGGCGATCTTGTTCAGAAACTGGCAGAACATTTTAAGCGGTTATTTGACAATGGAACGCAAACACCAGAGGAAGATACAGCGCGCAATTGGTTGCCAGAAGCTATGTCTTTTCCTGCGATTGACCTTGATGCAAAAGAAGTTTCTGTAAGTCTTGATGAAGAAATACCCTTTGAAGGGCATGGTGAGTATGAAGATGATGAGGATACAGACTACGCCGAAGCTGCTTAAATTCTCCCTATCCTATTCATTGCCACGCGGGTTTTGCTCCCCGCGTGGATTTTTTTTGTTTGCCCCCTTCGGGCCGATCATCAAGACCTTCGCTAACGCTCATTTCATCTCACAGGGCGTATCCCCAAATTTCTGCGAAATTCGGGTGATCCCCCTCGCCCTGTTCGGGTCTGGATTCTCTCCCCCCGCTTTAAATGACGCAAAGCGTCACTTCTAGGAAAAGAAGTGAAACGCATATTTTAAAGGAAAAGCGACATGAAAACTAAAACTGACATTTATGAAACCGTTACAAATACAATTATTGAAGCTCTTGAAAATGGCTTAACAGGCAAGCTGGAAATGCCTTGGCATGGTGTAACCGCCCTGCCCCAGAATGCCAGAACCGAAAATAATTATAATGGTAACAATATTCCGTTGCTTTGGACTTACCAGATGAAAAAAGAGTACCAAAGCGGGATATGGGCGACTTATAAGCAATGGCAGGATTTAGGCGCACAGGTCAAAAAAGGAGAGAAAGGCGCACCTGTTGTATTTTGGAAGTCGATAGAGGTTGAACCGTCCGATGATAACGAAGACGCGGAAAGCCGCATGTTTGCAAGGTATTCTTCCGTTTTTAATGTAGCACAGGTGGATGGGTACGAAGCTGTAACAGAGAGCTTTGAGCCAAATGATATTCAGGCGATAGCCGCCGCTGATAATCTATTGGATTCGAGCGGGATTGAAATCCGTTATGGTGAAGGCGGTGCGTATTATAGCGCAATGGGCGATTATATTAACCTGCCCCGTCCCGCGTTTTTTAAAGAGACAGATGACAGTAGCGCAACGGAGAATTTTTATTCTACGGCTTTTCATGAAATGACACATGCGACAGGTGCAAAGCATCGTTTAGACCGTGACATGAACCATAAATTTGCCAGCAAAGATTATGCGTTTGAAGAGTTTATTGCTGAATTAGGTGCAGCAATGCTTTGCACATCAACAGGCGTGACCCCTGCCCCGCGTGAAGATCATGCTCTTTATATTCAAAATTGGCTCAAGGCATTGAAGAATGACAAGAAGTTTATCTTTGCTGCCAGCTCGCAAGCACAAAAGGCTGCTGATTATCTCCATTCATTTGCAAAAGAAGGTTAAGCGCGGAGGGCGGCTGTTCGCCGCCCCCTGCCTTCTTAACACTTGAACAGAAAGCAAAAACAATGAAATTTGAAGTGCAGCAATACACACTATGCGGTGGTTGGACAAACAGATGGAAAATTTCTGACGAAAACGGCATCGAGCAGCCAGAAATCTTCGATAATGAGGAAGAGGCACAAGCCGAGCTTGATGCATTCTTTCAGGAGGTTGAAGAAGAAATTCAAGATGGTGAGGGTGGCGTGGACGAGGCGTATGATCGCAGTGACTTTCGAATAGTATTAGTTGTTACATATGAACTAATAATTAATATATATTAATTCATATAATAATATATCACAATTAACAGTTCGCATATGTTATATACTATCTATGAATTATGATTTTCTTATGATACTATCTATTAATTATGATTTTCTTATGATACTATCTATTAATTCATATATATTATCTGTGATTCTCATAGATAATACCCAAAGAAACAGAAAGGTTAGATTATGCCAACAATCGTTTTTGCAAACCCGAAGGGAGGGGCAGGGAAGACTACCGCAGCTTTTCTTCTGGCTACAGAATTGGCAGCTAGAGGAAAGACTGTAAGTATTATAGATGCTGATCCAAACAAACCAATGGCGGGATGGGACGCACTTGGAGGAAAGCAAGATAATCTTACGATTACAGTGAATGTAGACGAAGAAACAATATTGGATAACATTGATGATGCGGCTAAGGTAGCAGACTTTGTTATCGTTGATCTTGAGGGTACAGCCAATCTATCCGTAGCTTATGCTATTTCTAAAGCTGATTTGGTGATTGTACCTACGCAACGCTCACAGCTTGACGCTAAAGAGGCGGCAAAGGCTGTGGCTTTAGTAAAAAGGCAAGAAAAAGTTACTGGCAAGGCGATTCCTGTTTCCATTCTTTTGACTAAAACAAGTCCCGCAATTAGAAGTAAGGGGATAAGAAGGATGGCGGAAAATATGAAAAAGAAAAATATAGATACGTTTATGGTTGAAATCCACGAAAGAGAGGCTTTTAAAGCAGTTTTTGATTATTCTTGCACGCTTAATCAGCTTACACCCAAGCAAGTTAGCTCAGCAGGCTTAAAGACGGCAAAAGAAAATTCCGCAGATTATGCCGCAGAAGCGATGCGGAAATTAAAATCATTTAAAGTAGAGAAAGAGGGGATGGTAGCATGAGTAGTAATGATGAAGGTAAGGCAGCAGACCCGTTTGATGATATCGACTTGAATGAGTTTCAAAGCTCAGAGCAGAAAGTTCCAAAAAAATCTGTATCTGATACGGCACTAATCAAAAAAGTTGCAGAGCAGGAAAATTTCCAAAGTAGACAAGCACCAAAGAAAAAAGAGAAAATTATTCCTAAGACGTTTTCTTTGTTTCCTTCTGAGCTTGATATTGTAAACGATACTCTTAAAAGTGTTATGGTCCATACTGATGTAGATGATCCGTATAATCAGGTTCGTGCTTCTGGATCTGATGTTGTAAGAGCGGCCTTGCATAGTTTTGGTAATTTAACTGAAGAAGAGAGAATTGATCTTGTGCAGGAATATCGGGGCAGGGGGCGTAAATAGTTATGATGTTCATAACTGTGAGGTCGTTTCCGGTTTAATCAACCGGCCCGGCTCTATGTGCTAAGATATCCCGCCGATTAAAATCGCCGCCATATTAAGCACACCGAACCTCAATAAATTGAGTTTCGTCCCATGCGGGTTACGATCCGTAACGCAAATTCAAGTAAAATACACCGCGTTTTTGCGAGGTTTAATTTGGTAAGTAAAGATGGTCATTCCTATAAGGGAATGGCCCTTTTTGTATTGGCGTTCCGCCCGAATTTATCAAGAAAAATAGATAAAAAATGACGGTTTTCACGCCCCAAAAGGCGCGAAGCTTCCGCAATTTTTTCCGATTTCCCTGTGACAAATTCTCCTGACCATTTTTTAGGAAAAGAAATGAAACGCACATTTCTTAAAAGGAGAAAATTATGATTTACGAAACAACAACACAGAAAGATTATAGCGGCGCATGGAGAGCTGAAAGCGTAGCTACATTAGGCGAGACATCGGAAGGTACAAGGAAGCTGGAACTTACGACATCCAAGACACACGGCGGGATTGCTGCAAACGCAAATGTCTATATTTATAAATCTGATGGCTCAAAAGTGACTGAAATCTTTGGTGATTACTGCAAAAGAGGCATAGCCTTGACCCCCTGCAAGCGCGTTACAGAAAAAGCAATCAAAGAAGTTCATAGCCGCGCTTTGCATGAACTGGATGCAATAATCGCAGAAGCCACGATTTTCTATCAAAACCTTGAATCAGGGCAAGCCGCATAACGGCGTAGGGCAGGGCGGTTTTACAGAGCAAGTTCTGTTCACCTGCTAAGGGACTGCCGCCCCTGGCGCGCGCAAGGTCGAAATCCAAAACAATTTGAAAAATGACGGCTTTCACGCCCCCAAAAGGCGCGAAGCTTCCGCAATTTTGAAAATTCTTTCGGCAGACCCCAAGGGGTTTCTTGCTTGCACTTGCCTCCCCACACTCGCCGTAGGGCAAGTGTTCAGGCGAACCCGAACACAGCCATTAATTTAAAAGGAGATAGAAATGTCAGATTGGAACAGGTTTAAAACAGAGATTAACTTATCCGAATATGCTGCTTATTGCGGTTATGAAGTTGATCGTAAGAACAGCACAAAATCATCTGTGAAAATGAAAAACGGTAGTGATATTATTATCGTTTCTAAAAAGGGTAATAGCTGGGTTTATTTCTCGGTTGTTGATGATACGGATAATGGCGCGATTGTAAATTTCATTCAAAACCGCACAGGCAAAGAGCTAAAAGATATTGCCCGTGAATTATTGGCATGGCTTGGAGAAGATGCGCCCAAAGTAGAGGCCAAAGATTATGTGCGTGATGTTGAGCAACAAGACTATGATCCTGAGCGTATCAAGCGGATATTTAAAGGTTGCCACCCGATGCAATATCATACCTATCTTGAAACTAGGGGAATTGCTAAACGCATCTTCAATGCGCCTCGTTTTAAAAACCGTTTGTTTTTTGATCGTCACAAGAACGCAGTATTTCCGCATTACAACGCCCAAGGCGATATTTGTGGTCTTGAGCTGAAAAACGAAGAAAAGGCCGTTTTTGTTCGTGGGAGTGAAAAAACATTCTGGCGTTCCCATTGTCAAAAGGGTGATGATACGCTTGTGATATCGGAAGCGGTTATAGATGCATTGAGTTATTCTATGCTCTTTCCATCACAAACAAGCGTCTATGCGGCGACAGGCGGAGGAATGTCACCAGAGCAGGGTGGATTGCTTAAAAGTGCTGTGCAGGGTTTTAAATCGATTAAAACGATCATCATCGCAGTTGATAATGATGAGGGCGGGGACAGACTGGCCGCCAAGATTGAGGCGGTTATCATAGAAAGCGGATTTACAGGTGAAACCCTTCGCCACAGTCCAAAAGCGCAGGGGCAAGACTGGAACAATATTTTACAGGAAAGAAGATAAATAATTCCCAAAATGGGAAAATAAAGCTTGTTCCCGAAATGGGAATAATGTATACTGAAATAGTTAAGTAAGGATAATTGATGAGAATTATATCGAAAAGCAGTCTTGTCAAATATTGGGAAAAGCATCCCGATAGTGAACAACATTTAAAGGCTTGGTATCAGGTTGCTAATAAAGCTTCGTGGGAAACACCTCAAGATGTTAAAGACCAATATAGAAATGCTTCAATATTGCAAGATGGACGTGTTGTTTTTAATATTAAAGGTAATAAATACAGGCTTGTAGTATGGATTAACTATAAATACTACCAAATTTATATTCGTTTTATAGGTACACATAAAGAGTATGATGAAACGGACGTTCAAAGTGTATAGGAGAGAACTTATGGATATTAAGCCAATTAAGACAGAAAAAGATTACGAAGCGACTTTAAAGCGTATTGAAGCTATTTTTTTTGCAGAACCAAATACCTCAGAAGGCGATGAATTGGAGATTTTGTCTACTTTAGTTTCTGTATATGAAGATACTCATTACCCTATTGATGCTCCAGACCCAATAGAAGCCATAAAGCATATTATGGAAGTGCAAGAGATGTACCCGCAAGATATGGTTAAGTTTTTGGGTTCACCCAGTAAGGTGTCCGAAGTGATGAATAAGAAACGTGGGTTAAGCCTTTCCATGATTAGAAAGCTTACACATGGGCTTCATATTCCCGCCGATCTTTTAGTAAGAGAATATGAATTAAGCCAATAAAATGTCATTTCTTCCAAAAAAGCGGCATGTCATAAACCGTATTAACGCCTCACGATATTTAAAAGCATTGGCAGAGTTGGACACACCGCCAGATCAATTTTATTATTTGCGCGGCCTGAATGCCTTTGTGTTTGAGGAGATGATTTTAACCGCGCTTAAAAAACACGGCTTTAAAATCATTCGAAACAAACGCTATACGGGCGATGGCGGGATTGACGGACGCGCCTATAAAAATGACCAGCATTATCTGATTCAGGCCAAACGCTACCGCAAGCATATCAACCCTGCCCACGTCACAGAATTTGCAGAAATTTGCAAACGGCGCAAAGGGAAGGGGCTTTTGGTGCATACAGGTCGAACAGGCGCAATGAGCCGTGAAATTACGCGCGGTGTAGATATCGAAATGATAAGTGGTGATCGGCTTTTAAAACTCTTGATTAGTGAACAACCGAAACCAACTTATAGTATTCAAGGTATAGCCAACCGTATTTTTGGCAATATAAGTTGAATGCTATTTTTCAGGCTGCAAAGCTTCCGTTGCCTCTATAAATTCCTTTTCATATTTTCAATCTAAATCACGCCTTGAAAACCCTGCAATAAAAATGTGGTGCGTGGCTCCTATTTTTCTTTTGTCTTTTCAATTCCCGATTTTTGTCGATTGGAAAACAAAAGGAGATAGAAATGTACAGATTAACGGGCTTTTTCGGCAAGCATGAATATCAAATACTGGTATCCAGTTTTAGCGATGCAATCAGGGTTTTGCAGCGCTCAAAATCAAAGGCTAACTGTATTCTTATCAAAGATGAGGGCGGTTGTCTCAAGGCAATCTATTTAAAAAATCTTGGTGTTTCCATCCATTGAGTTTGTAAGCACTCAAATCATTTGTTTTTTCGTAGAGACATTATACAGAGCAAGCTCTGTCAGATCATAAATGATCTTCTAAGGGGCGGATTGCCCCTGGCGCGCGCAAGGTCGAAAGCCAAAAAAATAGTAAAATGACGGCTTTCACGGCTCGTCATAAATGCCGTTCCGCGAACCTTCCGTAATTTTCCGATTTTTTAGCCCAAGCACTTCTTCGAAGTGTTTCTCGCTTGCACTTGCCTCCCCACACTCGCCGTAGGGCAAGTGTTCAGGCGACCTGAACACAGCCATTAATTTAACAGGAGTACTTAAAATGGAAAATACAGTAACAAGCATTAACGATACAGAAATTGAAGCAATCATAACAGAGTTGGAAAAGAAATGGATTGCAGAAAAGAGCCAGTTTGTTGAAAGCGCATGGTTAAAGCTTTGTGATGAATTGTCACAGGAAGCAAGCAAAGGGTGCGGATTATCTTTTGATTACTTTGTTGAAAAATTCAGTGTTTCTATAGATTACAGACTTTCAAAACTTCCCGAAAATCACCAACAACGTGCAATGGAGATTGCCAAACAATACGGCTACGCAACACCCGAAGAGATTGAGGAAAACAAAGAGTTTTTAGATGACATGGGGTATTGCTCCCATGGCATTGAGCTTGGATGTTGCCCCGCTGGTTGTGGCTCTTAAAAATGAAAAAGGGAGTTAAAACCATGAATATTCAAGAACACAAAAAAGCATTCTTTAAAGCGTTGGAAAGTATAGATCGTTCAAAAAACCGTCAGGAGAATTTCATAAATTTTTGTGAAATGGCGTATTGCGCTATTGCTAAAACAACAGCACTCACTGAAGAAGCAGCCAATAAATTCGAAGATCGTTATATGGAGATTGTAGGGCAATATCGTAATAAGGACGATGTACGAAAAATACCCGAACTTTTAACAATCACGACATTAGCAATTAATGAGGGTGGTTGTGATTTTCTGGGAGAAGTTTCCGCCGAGCTGGAAGCACTGGACAAAAAGAACGGTCAATTTTTTACGCCGTATCACCTTTCGAAATTAATGGCAGGTATCAATTTATCGGGTGCGGATCTCATTATCAATGAACAAGGATTCATCACAATCAGCGACCCAGCAGCAGGGGCGGGATGTATGATTTTAGCAAGTGCGGATTATTTAGAAGAACAAGGGCACGACATCACAACAACGATGAGCGCACACGCAACCGAACTTTCTCGTATGACATATCACATGCTTTTTGTTCAGCTTTCTTTGCGCGGTATTCCTGCCGCAGTGATACACGGAAATTCAATAAGCTTAGAAGTTTTTGAAAGTGCATATACACCAGCCGCAAGAGTCTTTGCAAATAAACACGGATCACTTTTTAAAGAAACGGTAAGGGAAGAACGTTCAATTGAAACGCCAAACATTGAGTTCAATGCTGAGCCAATCATCAATGCACAACAATTAAATTTATTTGGATAGGAAAAATATAATGTCAGATCAAATATGCGTGAATATACGAAAACTTTATCACATTATTTTAAGTGAAGGGGGAACACTGGACGATGCTAAAGAAGCCTCTGAAAGAATTAAGCAACCATCAAAAGGTTATTATTCCATCACAGATATTCATAAATTCATTGCAAAAAAGAGGGCATAAAATGAAAACAATAATCTGGGATAATATAGAAATAGAAATCAATTATGTAGAAAACTGGTCACATGCATTTGAGAAAATACATAATGAAAAAATGTCTCACATTGAAATAAAATCGAATGAAGAATTGCCAATAACAGACACAGGATATAAATCAATATTCATTCTCAAAAGTAATATTGAACGATGGGGAGGAGTAGAAAAATATATCAGAGAAGAATTAAACCATGCGGCAAAAAGTGACGTATGGAAATTAAAAAAAGAGAATAAACAACAGCTCTGTTTATTCTAATGTGATAAAAATTAATAAAAGAAAAAGCGGCCTATATGAGCCGCTTTTTTGTTACGCTGCTTTTTGTTTCTTGTGATATTTAGAGAATATTTCTTGAAACTCTTTCTTCAATTCCGCGTCTGATATATCCAGATCAAGCAAGCCACAATTATCTGCAATTGTAGCGACATTCATTTTCAATTCATCGCGCAGCTTTTGAATTTCTGCATTTGCTTTTTCAGCATCTTTAATCTTTTTTTGAAGCTTAGTCTTGATTGCTTTTGTACTCATGTCGTTACCCTTTATCTTGATATTGAAAGCCAGAAAACCATAGCATAATAGACCCGTAAAACAAGCTATAAATCGCCACAGATTGACAGGGAGCGCGATTAAATATGTTTGGCTTCCTTACCACTGGAAAGCATGAGGCCAGCTATGGAGGCTTTGAAACACCGCACATAATTATGAAAATAATATGTAGCCTTATACTTCTTAGGGTAGTTAGATAATTAGTATAACAAGATAAAAGAATATATTATATATATTCATATGTTGCTGTTTTAATTTAATTTAAATCAGTTATACAATCGTATTGTAATAACAATATATAACTGGTATATTGATGAAGGTGAAATGGCTGATTTACGGTGGTGCAGGCGTTTTGTTTTGAAGAGAGTTTGGATTGAGAATGTTACTAGAGCGTTACGATGAATTGTTAAAAGGAGGGGATGTTATCAGCGATGGTGACACGCTTCTTGGTGACGCAATTGATTCTCGTAAGTCATATTTTCGTCGTTTGAATATGGGCGGTGGTGGTAAGTCAAAGCGTTATCGTGGTGGGTCTTATCGCCAAGGAAATATGCGTTCAAATAAGCCTATTTCACAACGTGTTTTGGTTAAGGCGCACTTTAAAAAACATGGAACATCTGGGGCGGGTGGATCTGGTTCTGCGGGTAATTTGCGTGGGCATTTGAGTTATATAACGCGTGATGGCGCGGGCGTTGATGATACGAAGCCGGTGCTGTTTGGTAGCGATGGTGATGAGCTTGGGCGCGTTGATTTTTATCATGCGTGTAAGGATGATCGTCATCATTTTCGTTTCATTATTTCACCTGAGAACGGTCATGAAATTGCGGATATGGAGGGCTATATTCGCGGTGTTATGGGGCAGGTTGAAAAGGATCTGTCAACAAAATTGGAATGGGTTTCAGCGGTTCATTATGACACGGATAATCCTCATGCTCATGTTGTTGTGCGCGGTAAGGATGACCTTGGTAAGGATCTTGTGATTGCGCCAGATTACATTTCGAATGGTATTCGTATGCGCGCTGAAGAGCTTGCTACGGAGATATTGGGTGAGCGTTCTATCGAAGACATTCAGCGTTCTATGGAGAAAGAAACGGATGCGATGCGCGTTACATCTTTGGATCGTTTTATTGAAGCGCGTGCGAGTGAAGAAGAGAAAGAGGCTGGTGAAATTGTTGTTGATACGCGGGATGTCGGATATAGCGGGCGCGATGAATTTTATGACGGTCTGCTCAAGAAGCGTTTGGAGTTTTTAACAACAACGGCTATGGCGGTGCAAGATCCTCCGGGTGTGTTTACGGTTCGCTTTGGCTATACGGTAGAACTGAAAGAAGTTTCAGAGCGACATGATATTATCAAGCAGCTTAACCGAAGTATGCCAGAGGAGGCTATGGATGAGGGTGTGTCTGTTTATGCAATAGATGCGGATGGTGAAGCTCCTGTTGTTCGTGGTGAGATTGAGAAAATTGCGCATATGAATGAGCTTACGGATCACAAATATATGGTTGTCCGTGATGTTAATGGGGGTCTTAATTATGTGGCTTTGGCATTGAATGATCGGAATGAGGCATTGCTTGAGGGTGGCGTTGTTGAAGTGAGTGCCGGTGAGAAAGCGAGCTTAAAAGCGGATCGTTCGATTGGTGAAGTTGCTCTTGGGAATGATGGTATTTACAGTCGTGATGCTCACTTGGAGTTTGTGCGGGAGCATAAGTCATTTATCAAAGAGCCGGAAGGCTATGTTGATTATCATGGCAAGCGATTATCCGCTTTGGAGAAGGTTGGTATTGTCGAGGATCTTGGTGATGGTCAATATCGAGTGCCGGAAGATGTTATAGAGCAGGGCGGTATTTACAGCGCGGAGCAAGATGCAAAATATAAGAAAAAGCAGCTCGCGCAGGTGAAATCACTGTCTGTTTCTGCTATCAAAGATGCGGCTTTTGTTATGTATGATTTGGCGGATGAGGATGCGCCGCGTGTACAGGGGCGGGTTGAACAAGTTGGCCGTGTTGAAGCAGGAAGTGACAAGCGGTTTATGTTGGTGCGTGATGGGGATGAGGTTGCGCATTATGTTCCGTTGTATGGGAAGCGAGAAATTAAAGAGGGCGCGATTGTTGATATTTCAATTGCTCAAAAAGCCAAAGGTGGTGCTGATTATAATATAGGCATGATTGCGAAAGGTAATGATGGTGTTTATAGCCGTGAAGCACATAAAGCGTTTTTAGATGGTAGTGAGAAGCGTAAAGACATAGATGATATTGATGCGTATTTAGATCATCATGCGGTGCGGTTAAAAACATTGGATGAAGCGGGTATCGTTGAGGCTACAGGTTATATGGATCGGTATAGTATCCCTGAGGATGTGGTCGAACGTGGGGATGCGTTGAATGCATCCAGGGGCGAGAATGTTGTTCAAAAAGCTTATGCCCAGGTGAAGGCTATTAGTGGAATGTCAATTGATAGCCAAGTTGATGCAAAAGCACGCACGTTCCTTGATCTTGAGATTTATCGTCATCAGCAAGATTACAATCTTGCCTATAGGGATGCTGATCGTGGCACTATAGAAGCCATTCACGAGCGTCAGAGTTGGCTTGCTGAGCATGGTTATGCATATCACAGGGAAGGGGACGGGAAATTCATTATGAAAGGTGATGCTATGGATAAATTGTATAAGGAAGAATTAGAAAGTGCAGGGCAAGTTATGTCGAAGGCACTGAAGGCTCAAGGTTATAAGGCTATTGATCTCAAGAACGAGCAAAAGGACACAATGCGTTATATGGGTTTTGTTGATCTCCATTCCGGTCATCATATTGTTGCTGAAAAAGACGGATTTATTACTCTCGTGAAGGCTCAAGGGAAGACGGATAAATGGATTACGAATGAGCCAGTGAAGATTTCAAAAGGTGCAAAAGGCATAATTGTAGAGCGGGATATTCTTAACCAATCCAAAGAGGAAACCTTAGAAATGTTATCCGAAAAAATGAGCGTGGCTTCTCAGGATGTAGATTTTGAAGATGGACAAGAAGTTTCTTATATTGGCGCAGTTCATTTAAAGGATGGAGCATATGCGGCGGTCTCTCATGATGAGCATGTGTCATTGGTTCGTGTTAAAGACTATCCGATTTATGAAGCAGGGCAGTCTCTTGAAATAGCCGCAGGAAAAGACGGTTTTGCGGACATCAAAGAAACAAACCGTCAGCAGGAATTAGAGCTAAATGCCGTGAAAGAGATTGAAAAGAGCAAAGACGAAGACGTAGAAATTGATTGGTAGGAGATAAAATTATGGTAGCTAAGAAAAAGGGTGTGTCACGCTCTATTATATTCAGGCCGGAGGTCGAAAAGGAGCTTCAATCCTATATGAAGGCCAAGAATTTAACGAATGCATCTGCAACGGTGAATGACTTACTGGATTTTGCTTTGCGGCCTGAGCGTAGAGATGAACGCAATTCTGATATGGCGCAGCTCTATCACCAGCTTTTATATAGCTTGAATGCACACCGTAAAAAGACGGCGCGTGATTTGGCGGCTAATCAGGAGATTTTACTTCAATTTATATTGGAGTATTACCAAGGTAATCCAGAACCGCTAGATGATGAACGTGGGGAAATTGCGATCAAACGGCTTGATAAGCTTATGGAGAATGTTGTTCAAAATTTGGGGAAATCTAAACTTCTTCCTGAAGACAATGAAAGTGATGGAGAATAAGATGCTGGAAGGACAGTTGAATTTGTTTAAGTCGCTTGATTTTGAAAGCAAGGAAGAGCAGAAAGAGTTCGCTCGTCGGCGTTTACGTGCGGTAACGGCCTATTTGGAAGGGCAGGGTGTCCCGCCGTTATTTACCGCTCATGCTTTGCTTGAGTTACAAAAAGAGATAAACGATCGCGGTTTAGAAGATTTAAAGAAAAGGGCTTGAGGCAATGATTTTGTTATACCTCTATCGCATGTTTGTTTTTGTTGTGAGCGCGCTATCACATTATGCGGCGGTCTATGCCCTATTGTGGTTTGGGCAGATTTATGGCCAGCTTGAAGGGTTTTTAACGGGGGATTATATTTATAATGAAGCTGAGATTGCTGTGCTGGCGGCCATGATTCAAGGTTTTGTCTTTTTAATGATGATTTCACCGCTTGGCGGAATGTTTCAAAGCGTATATATGCCTGTACGCAGGATGTCAAAGCGGGAGGCCGAGGTCCTTAATCCACTGCTGCAAGACGTTATGAGCGGATATAAAGATAAAAAAGTGCCTCGTATAAAGCATATACATTTACGTGTTGAGGATAATACGGACAGCAATGCTTATGCGTTTGGGAATAGTACAATCGCTCTGACGAGTGGATTTTTTCAGGAGTATCGTTGGAGGCCGGATGTTATTAAAGGTGTTATCGCGCATGAATTGGGGCATTTACATCACAAAGATTTACGCTATTGGCAGTACGTAGCCTCTGCGGGTGGTGTGTTGACGTTTGTTCATGGCGTTCTTGCGTTTGTATCTGCAATGATAATGGGCGTGGCCAGTGTTTTTTTGCCGCTTCTTATTGTGGCCGTGCCGGTGATGATGGTGCAGCTCTCGATGAGTGCCTTTATTTATGTTGTGCGCTTGCCCGAAACGGCTCTTATGGCATTATCTTCCTTCTTTTCACGGACAGAAGAATATCGGGCCGATAGTTTCGCTGCTGATATTATTGGTGTGAAGGGGATGATTTCTTTTTTGGAATCTATAAAAAGGGGAGAGTGCTTTACGGAAGTTGGGTTTTTAACGATGAAACGCCGTTCACATCCGCCATCCGAGCTACGCCTTGAGAAGCTTTATGATCATTCAGGCTATGGGGATCTGGTCAAAGAACGTCGTACCAACCTGACTATGGAACGGACGATTAAGCGAAGAGTAAAAAAGAAGAAATCTAATAAAAAGCAGATCTTTAAAAATTACCCTAACAATAATTTAAATTACTTATTAAAATAGTAAGGCGCGTCTATTTACGCTTGTTCTATTCGATCAAGTGATAGCATGATTTTACCTAATTAAAATTTGGGCGAGGAAACAGAGAATATGACAAAAAATAACGGCATAGTTATTTACCAAACAGATAATGGCGCAATTCAGCTAAATTCAGATGCTAGTGCTGAAACCATATGGGCAACACAAAAGCAAATGGCCGAAGTTTTTGATGTGAATGTTCGTACAATTAATGAGCATATAAAAAATATATTTAATGATGAGGAATTGCCGGAAATAGATTCAGTTATCCGGAATTTCCGGATAGCTGCTAAAGATGGTAAGAAATACAATACGTTGCACTATAATCTAGACATGATTATCTCTGTTGGCTATCGGGTTAACTCAAAAACAGCCACTAAATTTCGTACATGGGCAACCAAAACCTTGAAACAGCATATTACGCAAGGCTATACCATTAATCAGCATTTACTGGATGAAAAACGCCTTGATGCTCAAAAGGTCATAGATGATATTAAAAGGCTTACACAGGGCGCTACAAACATCCAGACTGATGATGTTTTGGAGCTTATTAACTCTTTTACACATACTTGGTTTTCTCTGCAAAGCTATGATGAAGATAATCTTCCCAAAACAGGTCATTATAAAAAAGATATAACGCTTTCCGCTGACGCTCTGTATCAGGCAATTTCTCAGTTAAAAGATGAATTAATATCAAAGGGTGAAGCAACAGAATTTTTTGCGCAGGAAAAAATAGAAGGAAATCTGAGCGGCATCCTTGGCAATGTGTTTCAATCTGTCTTTGGCGAAGATGCTTATCCAACAGTGGAAGAAAAAGCGGCACATTTGCTTTATTTTGTTATCAAAAACCATCCCTTTAATGATGGAAATAAACGTAGCGCTGCGTTTGCATTTATCTGGTTTCTACGGCAAGCGGATTTCCCAACGAAAGAAATTTTAAATCCTAATGCATTAACGGCGCTCACCTTATTTATTGCTGAATCTAATCCGAAAGAAAAAGAACGAATGATTGGCTTGATTCTACAATTATTGCGGGGAGATAACTAGGCTAAGGACTCATATGTAATCTATTTCCCGGTTTTGTTAAGCATATCATTTAAATTGTTGGTAGATGGTGTATCTACAGAACAGTCTCTATCATTTTCTGGAGTTGGAGGTTCTTCAGATTTTGGTGGCTTAGGGGATGCTTTTTTTTTCGTCTTTCCTTTTTTAGTGTATTTTTTCTCGTCATTATCCTCTGGTTTTGGGATATCAAAGCGCGGGGCTTTTTCCTGTGTTATCTCAAGTTTTGGTGTGGTGTGTGCGGGAAGCAGGCGCTCTTTGAATATTTTATCTTTGTAATAGACCACTTTTTTGCACTTAATCGGGTGGTTCTTTTCAATAAGAATGATTTCTTTATCATCGCCGAATGTATTGACCTCATGGGGACGAATGAGGGGCACAATTTTCTCTGACGTTGATACTTTGGCCGCCTCGTGCTTAAATCCCCGTCCCTTTGAAACTGATTTGGATTTCACGGTATGTTCACCGCATGAGGTGCTGACATATCGCTGCGTTTCTGCGTTGTTGCTCGCAAAAAAGACCTGATGGGCGCAGTTCGAGAGAATAGTTTCACGTTTTGGTTTGGTATAAACATCATCGAGCAGGCCGATATTTTGTACAACACCGAGCAACCGAACATTAAAGCCCGCCAGAAGGGTAAAAGCTTTGCTCATAATTGGCATACGTCCCAAAATATGGAATTCATCCAGCAGCATGAGAACATGGCGAGGTTCTATTTTAGGATCGGGCTCTTTGTCTGTGAGGACGGTAATGGCTTGTTCAAAAAATAAGCGCATAAGAGGCTCTAATGGCGCCATTTCATTGATACCAACGCCTAGATAAATTGCGTGGCGGCGTTTGCGAATATCCGCAAATGAAAAGTCGCTCTTTGAGGTAACAGCATCAATAACAGGGTTACGCCAGAGTTTTAAGGCACTGGATAGCGTTGATTTAATACCGGAGCGTTCTTTTTCAGCCTTTTGTCTATATGCACTAAAGAGCTGTTTTGCGCCTTCATCCAGATCAGGATATGAGGCTGCAACGTATTTTAGAATATCTTCCAGCTTTTCTTCTGTGCCTAATAGCCTAAAAATTGAGCCGATTGTATTAGGGAACTCTTTGTGATCCATAACGTAGAGCGCAAGCCCTACAAAGAAATCCTGCGCTTCATTGGGAAAGTGTGGGTCAGAGCGTTCAGCCGTTGCAATAAGAGAGGCGGCCATGATCTGTAAGTCTGTAATGCGCTGGTGCGGATCTCTGGATACATTATCAAGTGGATTGTAGCAATGGGATGTGCCGTTTTTTGCGTAGGGGCAAAAGTTAATCACTTTATTGCCCAAACTGGCGCGATAGCCCGATGTTATGCGGTGGTTTTCTCCTTTAACATCAAGACATATAAAGCTGTCCTGCCATGCTAGAAGGTTCGGTATGACAACACCAACCCCTTTACCTGATCTGGTCGGCGCAATTACAAAAACATGCGTGGGATCGTCGTTGATAAGATAATCCCCTCTTGTTTCTCCAAGTATAAGGCCGGATTTACTCAGCATTCTTGCTTTTTTTACATCGGCGCGCTTTGCCCAACGTGCATTTTTATCTTCGGGTTTGAAAATCCACATCAGCGTCATGGCTGCTATAAGAGCATTGGGGGCAATGAACGATATGACCAGATACATACCGTAAGGTTTCTGGGTGTGTTCTAGGTAAGAAAATATTGACCACGGCAAAGCGAGATCAGGATTCCAGCCATTGAGTAGAAAATAAAGAACAGAGCTTAAATATAGGCTGGTGATAATGAGAAGAGCCGCGCCTATGGTGTAGCCGGCGATCTTGAAAGGAGTAGAAGTCACGGTCTTTACCTTTCAAATATCAGTCGGCGGATCTGGCTGAAGAACCCGTTCGGGATTGGAGGACACGGTAAATCTATAGTATCTGTTTCTTTATTATTATCATTTGCTATGTCTGGGTATGTCATGTTTTGCCCTATTTATTTGGATACCAGATTTCAGATACAATGCGTTGCCCGCCTGAGCGTTTGAGCTGGATTACAATATCAATAATGGATTTTGTGTAGGTCATAATCTGATCGTGCGTCAGAGATACGTTGCCTTGCATGACCATCAATGCGATTTGTTCAAAAGCTCCGCGCGGCGTGTCGGCGTGAACGGTTGTGATTGATCCGGGATGTCCAGTATTTACAGCACGTAAATATGAGTAGGCTTCTTTTCCGCGCAACTCACCCAGAAATATGCGATCCGGGCGCAGGCGAAGAGAAGATTCCAGTAAGTCTTGGATGGTGACTTTTGCTTGTCCTTGTTCACCTTTGGAGGCAAGTAGGGAAAGCGTGTTTTTTTGGTACGGCTTCAGCTCTGCCGTATCTTCAATTGTAATGATGCGTTCGTGTTTATCGACAGATTTAAGGATGGCATTGAGAAGTGTTGTTTTACCCGTTGATGTACCGCCCGATACGATGATGTTTTTATGGGTTTGGGCGGCACGTTCAATAAAGCGTGTAATGTTATCTTCAGATTGATTTTCACCATTTGAGGCGGCAATCATGGCACTGAGCTGTGCATCTTCTTCTTGTTTTGCTGTATCGTCGATAAAACGAGCTTGTTTAAACGCGCCAAGCTCGGCGTAATCTTTAAGGCTTAAATCCTGCACGCCTTGTTTACGAATAGACAGAGCAATGCCTTTTGCCGCAGCAGGTGGCAGGACAAATTGAATCCTTTCGCCAGAGGGTAGGGAAGAAGAGAGCAAAGGGAGCTTTTCATTGATACTTTGTTTTGTTTCTTGTGCAACCAGTCTGGCAAGACGTGCCAGCTTGTCATTAGCAACATCGGAGCAGGGAATATACTCCATACGTGGCTGTCCAATTTTTTCAACCCAAAATCCGCCCGGCTCATTCACACAAATCTCTGTTACGTCAGGGGCATTCAGATATTTTGCGAATGGCGCAAGATACTGCTCTAAAAAAACATGATCGTTGGAAGATTTTGTATTATGCGGCTTGGGTTTCATCGAGGAACACCGCCTACACCGCTAAAATCAAGGTCTTTACCAACGAATATTTTAATACGTTCGCCCTGGTCTATATGAATGGTCGGCTTGATGTTAATGCTGTTTTCAAGAGCAATTTCAGAGGATCGAGAAAAGTCGCCACTTCCACTTAGGGATACAGTTGAAGCGTCATCATCGTCAATTTTGTTTACAGCAGCGGATAAAGCGCCATCAATGATAGACAATAATACAGATGAACCAAAACGTTCCATAAAGTGTGAATCAACTTCACCTGTTAAGCCTGAACGCCCTAAAGAGTCCGTGCCGATTGATCCAAGATCAACGCTTGCACCATCTGGGCGTATCATGCGATTCCAGATTACAAACACGCGGGATTGTCCTTGACGTACACCGGAGCGGTATTGACCAACAAGGCGTGATCCTTTTGGGATAAGTAAGGTTGAGCCATTAAAGGAATAAACATCTTCGGAAGATATTGCGCGTACCATGCCCGGAAGATCGCTTTGAATGGCAGTTTCTAGTATTCCGCTAATCATTTTACCTTGGGCGATCAACGTATCCATATTTTGTAGTTGTGTAGCTTTGGCCGTTTGGACATTGGTGTTCGTGTTTGCTTTTGCAAAAGCAAGATTAGGGTCATCATTATTGCTACCACCTGAAAGAAGTGTTGCCCCGCCATTTTGGTTATCGGTTTGCTGGTTTGAAAAATTAACTTGAGCAGAATTTTGAGTTTTCTGGTCATAAACGAGCTGTGGAGATTTTAAGCGTTCTTCAAGTTTCGCCTGTTGTTCTTGAGCGCGACGTAGGGCATCTGCCATGAGCTGTTGTTGACGGCGCAATAGTTCTGGGTCAATTTGTGGTGCTTGCGGGGAAGAAAGTGCCTCTTGTGGAGGTTCTGGAGAATCTACAATATATGGCTGTGTGCGTGGTTTAGGCGCATTAAAAACAATCTCTTCTTTCTCTGTTGTCGGCGTAGTGTTGTTTTTTGTCATACCGTCATAAATCACGGCTACAAACGCCAAAAGACAGACTAAACCAAAGACAACCATCATTATGATGCGTCCTGCGCCGTTTTTCGCGACTGTGGGTGCGCCTCGATCACCTTCAATCAGAATTTCGCCTGTGTTTTCATCGAAAATATCACCATCGTTATTATTGCTCATTGTTTACAGATCCTTGTGCTGGTTGTGCCGTATTTTACTCTTGGTTAAAGGCATCTTCCGGTATTTCCGGGGGCGGCGTGAATGTAATAGGGACGAGAGGGCGCATTACGCGGGGCTTTTTCTGATCGTAGTAGGTGTCCAGAAGCACAAGTAAAACGACTATGATGGAAACGCCAATCACAATGGCTTTCCACATATTTTGCGTCTTAATGTCCTTATCTGCCATTTTCTGCGTCATAACGTCCATCTTCTCGTTTAATCGTTATATCCTGCGCTTGGTCGCGTAGTGGTGTTGATGCGTGTTTTTGAAGAAACGTCTTCCATTTTATTCAGTGTTAATTCCAGTGAATCTGTTTCTATTTCAGGATAGGAGTCGTTAAAGATACATGTTGTGGTATCACCGTCTCGAAGTGTGAATTGACGGCCAAGGCTTTCAACAACTAAATATTTTCCCTGCATGGAGTAGTTCACGATGGATTCATTACCGTCCGGGTCTACTGCGAAAACAGCGGGCGTTTTTCCTGTTTTCGAAAACTGGAAGTATGTAAAAATTCCATCATCAAAGGCGCGTTTAGGGCGTAAGCTTTTAGCACCAGAATAGGAGTAATCAAAGTTCCAGTCTTCAGGCGGAGCAGAAGAGGGAGAGAAATTCTTATCATCAAAGCCGTTATTCTTGCTTTTGGCAATATTGGCGAGTTGCATGTCTATTTGTTCCGGGTAAAGAAAGCGGATACGGAAAGATAGATTTTTAGATTTATGTGATTGTGACGCACGTGCTGTTAGCTCAAACGTATATAACCGCTTATTTGTTACAACAGTCATATTTGTATTAGCGTTTTGTTCTAAAGGTTTAATGAAAAGCAAATTGCCGCGTGAAGGCTTAATGGTTTGCCATACTGTGCTATCACCCAAGGAAATTGTCTCAATGTTTTCATTACGATCAAATTCAATCACGGTAGAAAATCCGAGATGTGCTGTAATACGAAATACGTCTGTCTCGTGATATGTTATGGTTTTCACGCGTGCATCGGCAGAACCGGGACGAGGTGATTTACCTGCCATTGCGGGGGATGCAATGCATAGGGCTATAGCAGTTGTGAGTATTAGTTTTTTCATGTTTTACTTCTCCAATATTTCTTGAGATTTACGATAGGATATGGCCTGAAAGCCAAGAGGGTTTTCAAAACGTTGCAACATTTTCATAGGTTTCTGGGTGTAGCGGAATGTGATAATCGCATTCCAGTGTGACTGGTAAACACGGTTTTCTTTGCGTGTTTGCGTCATAAACCGTACTTGCGCCGTTTCGTTGTTCAGGAATGACACAGATTTTATTTTTACGTCCGTTGTACCTTTACCGCCTGCAATTCTGGACGGGTTATCAGGGTTGTTCTCATTCCAGAGTTCTTCATATTCTTGCAATGCTTTTTGATCTGAAAGCAGGGCAACGAGGCTATAATTCTCTTGGGTGATATGAGGGTTATAGCTTTCTCGCAATGTAACGTATCGTACTAAATTACTTTCGGTTATGGCGTCTTGCTCAGATAATGCGCCTTTCTTTAGAGCGCGCGTGATTTCTGTGTATCCGCTAGATTGATCGACTGTGACAACATAAGGCTCGAATGTTTTAAGCGGTAAGATCAAAATCAGACATAATATCGAAGCGGCAGCAAGCCCAAGCGATAGAAAGGCAACAATCCATGCACGTTTACGAGAGTTTTCAAGGTTGGCGTATAAGCCATGTTCCCAGGTAGCACCTTTTTCAAAATAATCGGCAGTAGGCTTCAGCTTATTTTTGTTTGGTGTTGTCATACCTTCACCTCTCTATTTTTTGCTGCCGCAGCTTTCACTTTATTTGCATTTTCCGCGCTATCAGAAGATTTATTTTTTGCGTGTGCGCCGGTTTTAAAACCTTTATCCAAGGCTTTGTCCGCATGAATGCGTCCCACGCCTCCCGCTAGTTTTGCTCCGCCGCCTACTTTGTTGGCTATAGATTTACCTAGCCCCATTGTTTGTAAGCTCAATCCGCCTGCAATACCTGAAGCAATATTCATAACTTGAGCTAGAAGCATTACTGCGATTACAGAGATAAGTAAAAAAGGTGCAATAAAGTTTATTAATGAGCTTGTAGCTGAGACATTTGCCTGCATTTCTGTAAGTGCTTGTGTTGACAATGATAAGAGTAAAGCCAGTAATGCGTACACAAAAAGTGGAATAAAAGCGTAATTTAGTAGTGTTCTGAGCCATCCTTCAAACAGAGTTTTAGTTTGAGCAAAAATCAGCATTAAAATAAAGAAAGGTGCTACTGATAAGAGTACGGCAACAGCAATTTTGGACAGAGCAATTAAAGCGAGGGCATAAGCTGTTAAAGCTAATGTGGCTAGCCAAACAGCCCAACTGTAGGAAAGGCGAGTAAATATATTTCCTCCTGTTTTCATGATTTTTGATGAAACTTGCATAGAGGACTCATAAAAATTCCCTAATTCCGTGTTGAGATTTCCGACATTTGTACTGCCACCGGATGCGCCGTGTATTACTTGGCCTGCAATATCAGCAGGCGTGTCTGTTACTACTTTCATAATTACCATTTGAAAGTCAGTCCAACTCGTGATTAGAACCAGAACAATCAACATTTTTGAAATATGGATAATGCCGTCATGTGGAGAAAATCGACCATTGATAATCACTTTATAGCCATAAAAAGCTATAAAGATGATAAACATTGAGCTCCAAAGAGTTTCCATTGGGGCGGATAGACTGTTGAAAGAACCCTGTACAAAATTTTGAATGATGGCATCCAAGTTTTGTAAGATTTTATCTACTGTATTGTTGGTAGAGGCGGTCGGCATGCAGTTATTTCCTAATCGTTTTGAAGTTTATTCAGAAAGCCGCCTAGGTTTTTCTGGGCACGTTCTTGGTGCTGTTGCGCGTCTTCTTTGCTCTTGTCTCTAATTTGAACTCGTTCGTTCACATATTTCCAATACAAAGGAAGATTAAGATCTGTGGCGACAACATGCTGTGAAAAACCTTGGTAATTCATTTTATCGGCTAATTCTTCAGCTTCATCTTCACAAGATTCAAGTTCATTTACGAATGCGTCATTGGGGGCTTCCCAATATTCGGAACAGGCTTCAATTTCAGGTGTTAGGTTATTGTACATCCAGTCTGTCACCTCCCACTTTTCTTTTGAAAGAAGTGGGTTTACGCGCTCTTTTTGACAGCCTGTTAGAATGGTAGCTGCGCAGAAAGCAAGTAAAAGAGTTTTATTATTAAGCATTATAAAGAGCCTTTTGATTGGTTGTTTCAAGGCTTCCGATATTGATTGGAAGCGGGTTACAAGGGTTTTCAGACAATGATGCTGTTTTGCCATTACATGGTGATTTTAAATCACTATGCCCAAAAGTTGAGCACCCAGTTAAAGCTATTATTGGTAAGATAAGTATTAGTGTTTTCATGTTTTATTCCTCAGATTCAAATGATTTTATTGCTATAGAAGGGTCATAATCGTAGGATTCTGCCGTACGACGAACGTCTGTAATTTTTTTCCCTGAATTTGCGGCATTGAGCTGCATTTGTAGGGACTGCATACGCATTAGCTCATTCAACAAAATACCGTTTTCTGCGGTAATACGCGCCAGTAGGTCAACAGAAGCTTTTAAATCCTGTGTATTGTTAAGTTCTTGTAGCATTGTCTCGTAACCTTGCAATCTTTGCGAAGCAGTGTTGTATGCGCTCTCCGAAGCGGCCATGGCTGCGTAGGTTGTATTTGATTGACGGTCATGCGCGCTGGCCAGTGATCCGGTTGGATCAGAAGGTATTAAATTTGCGCCTGTTATTGGCTGATAAGTAGAAAGGATGTCATTGTAAATTCCTTGGGTTTGTAAGCCTGAAGCGCCAAGACCAGACGCATTATTCAAACCAATGAGATCTTGCAGCCCAGGTGGTAAGGCGCGGCGTAAATCTTGCTCTGCGCTTGAGTTTTGCAAATCTCCTAAATTTCGTCCGCCTGTGATGGAGTTATAGGTGGCCAATGCTTGATCCAGTTGTTGGATTTGGTTTTGATAGTCAGTTGCCATCTGTTCTAGTTGTAATATGGTTTGGGCAATGCTTGATGTATCAATAACAGGTATTCCCTGTGCCTTTGAAGGCAAGGGAGATAGGAAAACGGTGATCCCTATACAGGCAGTCCATAAGCGTAAATGTGACTTTAGTGTTTTTCTCATGCGGCGATCCTTTCTATAAAATGCGGAATCCATTCTTCCGGCGTTGAAAATTCTTCCCGAACTTCATCGAGAATACGAATGTTTTCTGTGCGTCCTGAAAGGATGGAAATAAAATCATCCATGCCGGACATATCAAGTTTTGCAATGACGGAATCCTTGCCTTGTTTAATTAGAAAACAACGGCTCTGCGCTGTAAGATTACGGATTGTGTAAAGTTCTTGCTGCGTTAATCTAAAATGCCCGCAATATTCTTCTTCCCGCGCTTTTGGATTGGGTAAGAAAATCTGTGTAGGGCTTTGTTCTAAGATCGTTGTGCCAATTACGCTATTTGTAGCATCACCTGTGCTTTGTGTTGCAAATCCAACTAATCCACCTTGTTTTCGTACGGTTTTAAGCCAATTTTTAATAGTGTGCGCAAAGACTGGATCATCAAGAAGTTTCCAACCTTCATCCAACATAATGAGCGTCTTCTGTTTTTGCTCCAGAGCATTTTTAATGCGGTGGAAGATATAGAATAACCAAGGGGTGCGGCTTAATGGATCATCTAAAATAGAAGTCATATCAAAACCAATAGTCTGCTCGGATAGAGACAAGGTATCTTGCGGATTATCAAACAGCCACGCCCGCTCGCCCCCTGAGTGCCACATGGATAACCGTTCTTGCAAAGTTTCATCAGTGTCATGTTCAAAGCCGCCAAAGAGTTTGCAGAGAACAGAGAGGCGGCGATGTTCAAATGGCGCTTCAAAATTAGCGTTCACCACATCGGCAATCATTTCCCGTTCTTTGGCTGTAAAGTCTTTGCGTGTCTCAGTGCGGAGCAGGATTTGTAGCCAGTCACGCAAGAATGCCCGGTTTTCCGGTGTATCATCAATCTGTAGGGGATTAAGCCCAGAAGGGAGTCCGGCGCTAACAACATTATATTCACCGCCAATTGCGCGTAAGTAAACTTCTGCGCCGCGATCTTTATCAAAGAAAAAGCTTTTAGGTTTAAATTTTTGTGCTTGTGCATGAAGGAATGAGAGCAGAACGGTTTTACCGTACCCTGTCGGCCCGAAGAGAGTAAAATTACCAACATCGCGTGTTGGTTCATGGAAATTAAACCAGTATGGCGTACCGGATGTGGTTTCTAAGCATGTGATAGCTTCGCCCCAATGATTGTCAGCTTTTTGACCACATGGAAAATTGTGAAGTCCTGCAAATCCTGCAAAATTATGATTAGAAATCATTGAACTGCGGGCAATATAAGATAGATTACCCGGCATTTGTGCCCAGAATACAGGCTCCATATTCACATCTTCTCTCACGGCATGAACGCCAAGAGGTTTAAATACATTGAGCGCAGAATTTACGGCCTTATCCAATTCGTTTGAAGTTTTCCCTAGCGCGCAAATGCTTAAATGATGGTCTCCAAACGTTGTGAGACCGGAGGCGACTTCATCAATGGCTTGATCGAGTTGGTCTTCTAAGGAAACTGCGCCTTGTTCTCCGGCTATCATTTTGCGTTGGCAATCACGAATACGGTTTAGGGATGTTTGCATATCAACGCAAGCATAGCTTTGTGTTAGAATAAATTCGTGAGGCAGGCGTAATATGCCATCAAGCATTCCGGTCGCTGTATGCGTTCCGTATTTCTTTATAGAAAGCATTGCGCCAAGTTTTACATCGCCATTGGCTGCACCGCGCACTTCAAAAGTTTCCTTACCGAATGACAGTCGTTTTTTCGGAAGGTAGCTATCAATACCGCCATCCGGGAGCGCAACGGGGGCATCCTCAAGATTGAGTAACAGTCCTAAAAAAGAAAGCGCGGGGCATAGCGTACCATTTTGCGTTTCTTCAAGACTGAGAAGCTTCGGTGAATATAAAGACAGCCCCTCTATTAAACCTTTAGTTTCAGATTCCAATGCCTTCAAATCACTATGCAGCGTTTGTTCGTATAATTTACGGTCAATCTTATTTGATAATACGCGGCCTATTTTATCAGCTAGTCCCATGATACCGGGAGTAGGGCGGCGTAATACGCTAATATAATGCTCATTTCTGAACATTCGTTTTTGTGCAAGTTTTTCGCTGTAAACCTGGTCAAGCTGGCGACAAAAATCATTTTCAAAAAAGCTGTCCAGATTTTCATGAACTTCGCGGCGGATGATGTGATGATACAGCACAAAGCGGCTATCCGAGAGGTTATGAATGAGGTTGCCACGCACGTTTTTATAGTGGTTTAAATCCTCAGTCTCTGCGGTTTCAAAGGCTAACCCATCCAGTTTGATAATCTGGAGTAAATACCCATCTTTTGTTCGCAGCGTTTTTTCATCAACAAAGCGTGTGTAGGGCACAAAGTTTGAGGCTGCTTTTTCTGTTTTTGCGTAATTTGCGTATCTCATGATTTCCTCCTAACAACTACGGACTATAGCTGTTTGACTTCCAGAACCTCTGGTTAGTCGTGAAACCTGTTTTTTCCATTTTGGTCTTCCAAACACTGATCCAGTGCGGGTCTTTCTTTGTCGCAAGCAAGCCTATACCGTGTAAGGGTAGGGAAATAAACATTAAAACACAGAACATTGCGAAGAGCGATGTACATAGAATAATGCCTATTCCTGTTAAAATGAAATTTACACCAAAGAAATCCATTGGCACGCCCATTGTCATGGGGGGGCGTGTCAATGCTAGATACACGGCGTCTGTTGTGATGTTTTCTTGTGACATCGGCGTCCCTTTCTATCGCGGATTTTAAGATCTGCGTTTAGATAGAACCGTTGATGCTGTCTACAATAGCGGCCGCACCGAATACGAGAATAATCCCGCCGATGATTGAACCTGCGATTGCCCATGAAATGCGTCCTGTCATCCATCCAAAACCAAGGAACACAACAGCGATAATAGCGACAATTCTTGCCCATGTGCCTGTTAGGAGGGTTTCTAGGGCAGTTAGAAAGTTTGTTAATGAACCGAACAGAGCTCCGCCACCGCCCGCTGCGGCTGCATGAACGTCAGTAGATGAAAAAATTATAAAAATTGTACAGAAAAAGGCGAATGCCTTATATCGAGTTACAATAATATTGTCGTTAGAAGTCATAGTCGCTTCCCCTTTACACACGCAGTTACTTTTGATTGCATACATCCTTAATGCCCTTCCAATAAATTGTAAAGAGAAATTTCACCACCCATAGGTAGTAATCTTCTTTGTTAATCATACGACATCCCTACAGAATCGGATTGGGAAGAATAACTAAATCCTTCCCAATCTTCGTGTGTGTGGGTATATATGATCTATAAGGTCATTTATATTGCAGGTCAATAAAAAAATACCTAATAGGTAAAAAATTATTGCAAAGGTTTGTCATTGTGGTTAAAAAAGTAGATATGAAGACGGTTGCAGAGCGCATGAAGTATGCCATGAAAAAGGCAGGGATTTCCGATTATCAATTGGAGACGATTTCTGGTGTTAAGCGATCAACAATCAAAAATTTCTTAAATACAAATAATAATCCCCGTCTTGATACGGTTGCTAATATTTGTACAAATTTAAACCTTTCTGTAGATTGGCTCATCTATGGCGGTGCTGAAGACCAAATGTATGTGTCAAGGGAAGGGGAGACTGATGTTCTATCAGACGCTTTTCTTCAAAGTAGATCAGCATCACTAGCAGAAATGAAAAAGTATCTTTCTATCCGCTTGGAAGATGATTTAACAAATCAAATTTTGAAAGATATGATTTCAACAACAATATCAGACGGGAAGTAACAATGAGAAAAACTGCGTGTGTATTTTTAGTATTGGCTTTTGTTGCTGTAATATGGACAGCAGATAAGCCAGCTTATGCTGCATCACAAGATGAATGCGCAATATGGTTATGTATGCCGGGTGGGTTTCCACAAGGGTGTGGGGCGGCACATAGTGCGATGATTAAACGTCTTAAAAAGAGAAAACCGCCTTTGCCTTCATTCGGCTCTTGTTCCGAAGGAGGGAGCGGAAACTACCAATTAGGATATGAACCGTTTGAGCCTTGCAAAGATGGTTTTGAGTTGAATGAATATGACTTTAATGATGAGCGTAGGGCACGCTGTACAAGCCATAACTTTTATCAATCTTGCCGCAATCAAACAGATGTGCAAATCGATTATGATGATAACAGATGCTACTATCAGGCAGTTAAACGCCCTAAGCCGTATTTTGTAAAAATGTGGGTGAGTGGTGATTATTTGGGGCAGTTCTTTTATCAATAGGGTAGGGTAATGTTGCGTTTTTATAGTATTTTTTGTTTGGTTTATTTGCTCAGTGTTCCTGCTTATGCAGATGTTTTTGAGTTTAAGAGTGATGGGAGCGTGGTTTCTCATATTGCGCGTAAACCTTATACTTCTGTCGTCTACACCCCTAAAATGCCTATGAAGGCTAAGGCGAAGTTTCAAGTGTATATTGACGATGCAGCCAAGAAACATGGTGTTGAAACAAAATTAATAGAGGCTGTTATTTTGGCTGAATCGTCCTTTAATCCTCAAGCAACCTCTCATAAAGGCGCAATGGGATTGATGCAGCTTATGCCCGCTACGGCCAAAGGGTTAGGGGTGGAAGATGCTTATGATCCTGCACAAAATATTGAAGGCGGGACGAAATACCTTAAACAGCTTCTTGCAACGTACAAGAACGACACACGCCTTGCTTTAGCCGCATATAATGCCGGAGAAGCAGCCGTTGCCAAATATGGCGGTATTCCACCCTATAAAGAAACACAAAACTATGTCCGTAAAATTGAGTCCATGCTTGAGTTGTGATGTATGGTAGATCAACATTATCCTTGGAATAAGAAATTTAAAACAAAAGCGGAGCTTGATGCTTATTTTGAAGGAGATCGCATCGTTTGCCTGATGTGCGGTAAATCTTACGTCATGCTCGGACAGCATCTAAAGTCTGCGCATAACATGGATGGCGATGCATATAGGGCAAGATTTGGTATTCCTTGGCGTAAAGGGTTGTTGAGTGAAACGCACAGAAAGCATCTGGGCACAGTAATCGAAAAAACGCGAGCTGAAGGCAAGCTGCCGCGCCAACCGTCTGCGGATCATATATCCTATATTCAAGAGCGTTCGAAAAATCGCCGTAAGATTATGCCTGTGTCACATAATGCGCTCAAGGAGCATGGTTTGAAAATGCATGGCCGCAGTGAGAAATGGGGCAAAAAAGATTTTGAAGAATTTTTGAAACGATTAAGTGACGGGCGAACAATCACCGAAGTTGGGCGAGACAAAGACATGCCGTGTAGAGAAGTATTTGATGCTTACAAAGCGGGGGACACTGAATTTGAGAAGAAGTTTTGGAGAGTGTGGGAGAAAGTGCCGTTTCATGTTCAAGTGCGTGGGCAGAAAACAAGCCGTCGATTTAAAACAGAAATTGTTCGTCTGAAATCTATGGGGTTAACCTGGCCGGAAGTCGCAAAGGTCATGGGAATTAAAGAAGGAACAGCTAGAAATACATGGTTTAGGCTTAAGAGATCAGGGAAGCTTGATGAATATTTGAACCGGGTTAAATATTATATCCAATAATATAATCCTCTGTTTTCAGGCCATGTTGTAAAAGATACAAAGTTAGGGGTATTGTCTTTATAAATAGTATAGATAACCTACCTAAGAATTTTATAGGCAATCATCAGAGCCAGCCCGATAGCAATTAGAGGATATAACCACTTTTCTGATTTTTTATTCTGGTGATAATAATATGCCATTGCTTCTTCATAGGTCACGAGATCACTTTCTTCAATTTTTTCGAAGTAATTTTCGGTCAGATCGTCATAGTTTTCAGGGCACTGTGGACTAACGTATTTGAACGTATCTTGTAAAGTACCAAAATTATTATAGTTATCTCTTAGATAAATAAAAATAGCGAAAATTAATCCTAAGAACCAAGCAGGAAATAGAATGTCTATAAACACGGTTTTATATAGAATTCCAACGGCAAGTAATCCTAAAAGCAATATACTGTATAAAAATTCCATTTTTACGTGGTTGTTTTTGTCCGCCATTCTAACTTTTATACGTGTTTTTTCAGGGATTAGTAAACTTATATTTTTTATTGTTGCTCTAACAGTTTGGTTTTCAGTTTTATACTGAATAATAGGCCAGAATCCTGTAATAGGGTTGGTTGTTTTATATTTTCTAGCAGGTAATTTAGACCACTTATATCCGATAATTTCAGCCTGAATTAAGGACGAGTTGCGCCAATTGTTGAGAGATTTAAAGGATAGATACAAAAAAGCAATAACGAAACATGCTGTAATTGCTATTAGCACTAATATTTCAAAAGTCATTTAAGTAATCCGTATAAACTGAGCGATATTTATCCCAGAATTTTATAGGCAATCATTAGAGCCAGTCCGATAGCAATTATAGGATATAACCACTTTTCTGATTTTTTATTTTGGTGATAGTAATGTGCCATTGCTTCTTCGTAGGTTACGAGATCACTTTCTTCTATTTTTTTGAAGTAATCTTCGTTCAACTCTTCATAGTTATCAGGGCGTTTAGATATAGGCATGAAAGACATTATATTAAGTTGGCCTGTATTCTTAAAATTTATAGCTAGCCCAAATGTGATGGAAGCTGCATAAAATATAATTATTAAGAGTAATATATTATTGTTATTTTGATTAATTGGCGCGCCGAATGTATGCGAAATAAAAAGTAATAATGTTAGTAAGAAGATCAGATGAGTAATATTTGTTTTAACTGAGCGTTTTGAATTTTTGGACAGCCTTAATTTTAATTTTCTTTCAGGTATTAATAAATTTAATTCATGTATTGGAGCTTCTATACTGTTTTCGTTATTTTTAAATGCGACAACAGGACAAAACCCAGTCGTCTTATTATTTTTGAACCACTTATACCCTAATATATCGGCTTCTACATATATCGAATTACACCATAGTTTAATTCGATATAAAATAGCTATTGAGAGCACAATTTCACAGAGAGCTATTAACGCTGATGTTTCAAAAGTCATATAAGTAATCCGTATAAAAATTATTGTTTTTTAATTCTAGCACATGATGTTCAATAGCTTGAAATTTATTCTCTATTCTAATTGCATAATTATTTGAAAAAAGCTACAGATGGTTGTAATCACATTACAGTTATAGATGAAGGATTTTTGCCATGCCAACTGAATTATATTTTTTAGATATTGAATCTGATATTGGCGATGATCTACAGACGGCAGAAAATATTACAACAGATAATATCGTTTTTAGTAAGATTGATGATCCAGGATTAGGTACTGTAAATGATCAGGACTGGTATCGTTTGCAACTGGATGCTAATGTTACATATACGTTTGATTTAGAGGGTGTGGAAGTTGATTTAGGAGAAGGTTTTTTACTTGACCCCTTAAATGATCCATTACTTAGCTTATATAATTCTGCGGGTGTGTTGGTAGATTCTAGTGATAATATAAGCATTAATGATTTAAATTCTCGAATTACATATACACCTTCTTCGTCTGAATTTTATTATGTTTCTGCAACTACTGGATCAAGTTTTTTTGATATAGGGGGATATAAATTATCTACTTCGTTTTCTTCTGTAGCGCCAAGTGATCCATTTGATCCTCGTGTAGAAACAGATACTGATGTTGTGCCCGGTTTTGGAGTAGAAGAATTTAAGTTAACGCCGGGACAACGCGTTGCAGCAACTATTAATGATCCAAATGATACAGATGCATTTTTACATGATTTAACTGCGGATGAGACATATATTATTTTTGCGACAAGCATTGGATCTAATCCTATATCTAACCCAAATTTTACCTATAGCTTAGGAAGTAATTCTGAGATCTTTGATACGGCTTTTCTAAGTGATACCAGATTTACACAATTTTTTCGAGTTAGTGCCAACCAAGATACAAGTACGACTGTTAGTATGAGGTCTACTTTTGGAACGGATGATCAAGGAAATTATTTACTATCTTTTGTGCAGGCTCTTGCTCTGGAAAGTAATTTAGATTTTGTAGGTAATACGATAGCTACTGCCTATGATGTCAGCTTAGAAAGCGCGGTTGTAGGACGAATTAATAGCAGCGGTGACGAAGATTTTTATCGTTTGGATGTTCCTGAAAATACTAGTTTTGCAGTTAATTTATCGAACATGGCTGATTTTGGGACGGGCGAATTTCTTACACTATCCGTATATTCATTAGGTGGTGATCTTATTAGCAGTTCTGTAAACTCTATTGGCATGGCCAATATAATATCTGCACCCAATGATGGTGCGGTTATTTTGAAGGTAAATGGAGAATTAGGTGATAACACTAGTGAGTATACCTTATCTGCTTTTGAACTTTATGATTTTGTGGATGGTGATATTAATACAACGCAAACGGTTCTGGTTAATGATCAAATTGACGGTACTATAGAAAGCTCTATTGATCAGGATTGGTATAAAATCTCGTTAGATTCATCTTTGAACTATAATCTTGAAGTGAGTTCCCCATTTCTTTCTTCTTTTTCTAGCCCATCATTAGTTGTTTATGGAGAGCAGGGTAACAAAATTGTAGAATATAGTTTTACTAATTTTGGAACATCTTCTGATAGTGTAAGTGCTGTTTTCAATCCATTGACATCAGGTGAATATTTTATCGCTGTGAAGCAAGGAGATACTGGGCAATTACACCCTCAAGGTGGAGACTTTAGATTATCCGTAACAGAAACAAATGATCCTGCTGATCAAGGTGATAGGCCTGATCCTACTGTTGAAATAACCGTTGCCGCTAACTTACCTTTTGCAGCCGGAGGCTCGGTAGAGATTAGCTATAGTGACTTACAGGCAGATGCGGATGCACCGGCAATTATATATGCCAGTGTTTTAAATGGGACGTTTGAAAGCTCGGTATTGGGAAATAGCTCTTCTATTGGCATGTTTGCCTTTGAATCTGATTCAGGAAGTAACCCCATTACATTGACTGCGCGAACGTTTGGAAGTCTTTTTCGAGATACGACAACGAGCTATAATGTTGGTATTGCTGATCCATTTTCAACGATTGATTGGGCTTCTCAAGAAGCGTCGTTGCGTCCTGCATCCATATCCGATGATGCTTGGAATATGACATATAATAATTTCTTGGCAAATGTGGGGAGCACGGTTGAAGATTTATCTTCTGCTTTGGCAGAAGATGCCCGTCGTATTGGCGCAGCAGGTGGAGAGCAACAAAGCGTTGAAACTGCATTACAGTTTGAGCTTGAGCAAGCAGGAGATTTTGGCTCACTTATAGAACGTAATGAAGTTGGTGTTCTTGGTAAGGGCTGGGATTCTATTGCTGATCTTGGATTACAGATTGCTAATGATGGAACTATTTCAGTTAAGGGATTTTTAGACGCTGGTGTTTTCCGTTCAATGGATGTTACTCAAGCTGCACAATATAACGTTTCTCTTTCTGTTGGAAAAGCAGTTGATACAAACGGTTTTCTGACGACTAATGTAAACACCTCACCAGTATTTGCGCGTGGTGAAAATACAGATAATGGTTTCACGCTTGTATCAATTAGAAATGGCTATCGTATTACGACTGCGGATAATGATAAGTTTGATTTTGATCGTGCTGGTAAGCTTATATCTGTACAGCCTAATGCCAGTCTTGAAGTTATAGCTATATATAATGATGAAGGACAGATAACAGGTTTTGAGAATGCTCTGGGAGATGCTTTTACCTTTACATATGATGTTTCTGGTGTATTAGCGAATATCGTGGATGAAGATGGGCGTAATGCTGAATTTCAGTATAGTGCAGATAATATGACACTTCTCTCCGTTTTGAGTGATAGAGGTGATACTAGTTTTACTTACGATACCGATGGTAATCTTGTTGCTACGCAAAGAGTGGGGGGAACAGACATTGATTTTACTTATGACAGTGAAGGACGTCTGGCTTCTCAGGTCATTGGAGGAACGGTTACTGAGAATTATACATATGACGATGCAGGAGCTATATTTACGACGAATAGCTTGGGACAGATCACAACGACTCAATTAGGTGTTGGTGGCAATATTGTTAGTCAAACAAATAATCTGGGCGAAACCGTATCAATTAAAAATGAAGGTGGTTCAAATGTTCAAACGATCACCCGCGCGGATGGTTTAGAAGACGTTTATACTTATGCTTTTAATTTTCTTGAAAGCATACAAGATGCAAATGGTAATACTATTTCATTTGAGTATGACTATTCTACAAATCAGATATCACGTTTTACCGATGCAGGCGGTAATGATAGATCTTATTCATATGATGAGGATGGACGATTGTTAGATGCCGCGTGGGCAGATGGCACAGACCAGAGTTATACGTATGATAGTTTTGGTAACCTTATTACTGAAACAAATCGTCGTGGGGATGAGGTTCAATTTACGCGTGATGCGCAGGGTAATGTTACGGGAGAGTCTGTTTCATCTGATGGTGAGGTTTCTTATACGTATGATGTGCGCGGAAATATGATTTCTGCAATAAGTGATGCAGGGACAACAAGCGTTACATATGATAGCGCAGATCGTGTCACATCTATAGAATACCCAAATGGGCGTTCATTGTCTTATACATATGATGGTGCAGGCAATCGTACCTCAATGGTTAATCAGGATGGTGAAGGTACTTTTTACTCATATGATACGGCAGGTAGGTTATTGTCTGTTTCTGATGATAACGGCGTTTTAACGAGTTACACCTATAACGATGCGAGCCAAGTTACGCTTGAAAGTAATCGCAATGGCACAGAGACAGAATATCAATACGATGGTGCAGGAAGACAAGCAGCCATTATTAATCGTGACGGCGATGGTAATACCAGTAGTTCTTTTGTTTACGAATATGATGTATTGGGTAGACGCACAAGTTCTGAAAATGAAGATGGAACATGGGAATATCAATATGATAATATAGGCCAGCTTGCTCGCGCCGAATTTACCTCTAATACGATTGATATTGAGGATACAATTCTTACCTATGATTATGACGCAGCAGGTAATCGTATCAGCACCAGTGAGAATGGTGTTCTCACCAATTATACGACAGGTGATCTTAATCAATATAGCGCGGCGGGTGATAAAACCTTTGATTATGATGCTGATGGAAACCTTGTTTCTCAGGCAGCAACAGGCAATAACTATGCGTATGTATATGATGTTGAAAATCGTTTAACGGAAGTTACTAAACCAGATGGTATCGTTATTTCTTATGAATATGATGTATTTGGTAATCGATCTGCAAGCATTGAAGATGGCGTTCGTACGGAGTTTTTAGTTGATCCGTTTGGTTTTGGAGACGTAGTTGGCGAATATAATAGTACGGGTAGTAAAGTAGCATCGTATACGCACGGCCTAGGTTTGGTTAGCCGTACGGCGGGTGATAATTCAGTTGCATTTTATGATGCTGATGCCGTTGGTAATATTACAGGTTTGACGGATGCTACTGGAACAACTGTAAATGAATATCATTACACACCGTTTGGTCGAGAGTTATTTGAGAGCGAAACAATTGCGAATAATTTTGAGTTTAATGGTGTATTTGGCGTAAGCGAAGACGCAGAAAATTTACATTATATGCGGGCGCGTTCCTATGATACAGAAACGGGGAGGTTCTTAACGGAAGACCCCTTATTCTTAGATGGAGATGTTCAAAACTTATATAGATTTGGTTATAATAATCCAGTTAGTTTTGTTGACCCTGAGGGAGAAGTTGCTGTATCAACAGTTATTGGGCTTGGAGGTTTAGCTTATAATGCGGGCATTCTAGGGACTTTAGGTGTCGCTTACTTGAGTGCAGATTCACCAGAATATAGGGCTGCTTTAGTTGAAGAAGCACTGCCGTATTTAGTTCCTACAGCTTTGGGTGCTGGTTTTGGCGCTGCGTTACCTGCTCAAGCTGGACAAGCGGTAGGGAATACTTTGTTTGCGTTCCCTGTATTGAATGACTTGTTTCTCGATAAGCTATTTAGTGAGGCTGAAGCTTCAACAAATGTTGAAGGGCTTGGCTGGGATAGGCCAGCGGTTAGTTTTGGCGAACCTCACTATATAACTTTTGATGGAACAGGGTATAGTTTTCAGGCCGCTGGTGAATTTACTATGATGCGCACTATTGATGGTTCGCTAGATATACAAGTTCGCCAAGAGTCGTGGGAAGGGCGCAATGACGTTTCTGTAAATACAGTTATTGCCATTGGTAGTGGAGATGATGTTTTAGAAATCCGCTCCGAAGATGGCAGTATCTTACTAAATGGTATTCAATTTGTTCTCGAAGATGGTGAAGGTAGCTTGATTGGAGAGAATAGTATTTTAGCCCGTGATGGCAATACTTATGTATTTAGAGATGAAAATTCAAATGGTGTAAGGGTTGATGTTAAAGATGGTTGGTTAGATATAGCACCATTCTTGAATGATAGTATGGCAGGTGCGGTAGAGGGCTTGTTAGGGAACAATGATGGTAATGCGGATAATGATTTTATCTTACCTGATGGTACAATTCTTACCCAGCCTATAGCGGCGGATGTTTTATATGGAGCATTTGCAGATGGTTGGCGTGTTACTGCTGATAGCTCTTTGTTCACTTATGAGAATGGTGACACTACTGAAACATATACAGATTTAAGCTTTCCAGACCACATTATTACTTTGGATGATATTGATCCTGATGTTCTTGCAGCGGCGGAACAAATAGCTCTGGATGCCGGTTTGCAAGAGGGTACTTTTATTTTTAATGCTACCGTTCTTGATATTGCTATTACAGGAAATGCTGATTTCTTAGCAGATACAGAAATTATAAGTACTGAATTACCGATAGAGGTTTTAGAAGTACAAATGGCTCCCGTTACGAACGTAGATAGCGCAACGACAGATGAAGATGTAGTAATTACTGTTGATGTTCTGGCTAATGATAGTGACCCTGAAAATGATGCTTTAATCTTACTTGGCGGTATTGATGAAAATGGTGGTGCGGTCACTGTTGTTGATAATAAACTCGTTGTTACACCAAGCTTGAATTTCAATGGCGATACCGTTGTGACGTATGAAGTATCAGATGGTCAGGGTAATGTATCAACAGGTGAGCTGAATTTAACAGTTAACCCAGTAAATGATGCACCAGTGCAGCAGGATGATGCGGCTAGCACAGACGAAGATTCAGCTATCACAATAGATGTTTTGGATAATGACAGTGATATTGATGGCGATGATCTGACCGTATCTATTACTACTAATGTTGCTCATGGTTCACTCGTGTTGAATGCAGATAACACAATCACTTATACCCCTAATGTTGATTATAATGGCGCTGATAGCTTCACCTATACTGTCTCAGACGGTAACGGCGGTGCTTCTGTTGCAACAGTCAATTTAACAGTAGACCCAGTTAATGATACGCCTGTTGCTGTTGTTGATATGATAACTACAGATGAAGATACACCTATTATCGTTAATGTTTTGGCTAACGATAGCGATGTAGATGGTGATATCCTTACCATTACTTCTGTTGTTGGGGCATTGAATGGCAGTGTTGTGATCAATTCAGATAATACGCTCACTTATACGCCGAATACTGATTATAACGGTTCAGAGACTCTAACTTATACAGTTGATGATGGTAATGGCGGTATCATCACAGAAAACGTTCATATTACAATTAACTCTGTCAATGATGCGCCGATAGCACAAGATGATGTGTTTGAAGGTGATCAAGACACAGATATTACAGGAAACTTGTTATCTGATAATGGTAATGGGGCTGATAGTGATGTAGATGGTGATGTTTTGGCTATTGTTTCTCAAACCATTACAACAGCAAATGGGATGGTGGTGATATCTACAAATGGAGATTTCACCTATACGCCTAATGCTGGTTATTTTGGTACTGATAGCTTCACCTATACGCTGGAAGACGGACAGGGTGGTGTGAACGTAGCAACGGCTAATATTACACTGACTGCAACGAACAGCCCTCCATCTGCACAAGATGATATATTTGATTCAATGCGCGATGATGAACTTTCAGGAAATGTTTTGATCAATGATAGTGATGTAGATGGCGATATTCTTACTGTTCAAACTTCTGTAATTACTACGTCTCAGGGGGGTAGTGTCTCTATGACTTCAACTGGTAACTTTGTATATTCTCCAGCCCTTGGCTTTATTGGGACAGATACATTTGAGTATAGTGTTTTTGATCCCTCTGGTGAGCAAGGTACTGCCAACGTCACGATTAATGTTAGTGCAAGGCCGGATGATATATTTGGTGATAATAATTTTAATATATTAATAGGTACGAATGGTGGCGATGCTATATTTGCCGAAGGAGGTAATGATATTCTTTGGGGCAAGCGAGGGGATGATCTTCTTGTTGGCGGTGAAGGTAAAGATTTGCTTGTCGGCAATAGTGGGGATGATGTGCTTCTGGGCGGAAATGGCGACGATTTATTATATGGCAGCTCAGGAAGTGATTATTTGTTTGGTGGAAATGGTGATGATTGGGTACTTGGCGGATCGGGAAGCGATACTCTAAACGGTGGCACAGGGGCTGATTACCTTTATGCAGGCTCAGGGGACGATGCGCTAGAGGGTGGTCAAGGTATTGATACATTAAAAGGCGGACGTGGCGCAGATACATTTATATTTGATGCTGATAGTGCTTATGCTGATATTGATACGATCAAAGATTTCAAAACTTATCAAGGTGATGCCATTGATATATCTGATTTGTTAGAAGGTTATGACCCGATAACTGATGCGATATCTGACTTTGTGCAAATCAAAGATGACGGGGTTAACTCAACGCTCTCTATTGATGCTGATGGTGGTGCAGATAATTTTGTACAAATCGCTAATTTGCTCAATGTAACAGGATTAACGGATGAAGATGCTCTGGAAACATCCGGTAATTTGGTTACAGTGTAATGTAATCAAAATGATTAAGAGCGATAAAGTAAATGTATGGGAAATAGGTGCTGTTAGAAAATGAGGTGGTTTTTCATAGCATTATACTGGTTGGTTGGAATTGTAACTTCGGCATCTGTGTATATTTTAGTGCTTATATCCCAAACAGGAAACGTAGGTGTTAAAGAGGATGCTAATTCTATCGTATCGTGGGGATTAGTTGTTATTGTACTCTGCACCTGTTTTAGCTCGTTCTTTGCTTGTAAATGTAAGGGAGTGGAAGTTAAAAATATCTGGGCTCTAATTATATTGATTTTTTTAAATCCAATATGTGGTCTAGTTACACTTTATTTGGCGTTTAAATATGGGTTTTAAGAATATATATAGTATGTATAAGTGCGTTACATTACGATCTCTTCTGAGACATTGTTTTATCAAACTTCATGAACTGATCAAAACTATCAAAAGTTTTCTCTTCATCGTGGTCGACCCATTCATTGTCTTTGAATAAGACAAGAGTTATAGTTTTTTCAATTCTCGTAGAATAAACGGACATTTCATGAGTTGCCTGCGCCCGCTTGGTCAATGGCCAAGACTGTGGTGAAGTACTCACTAACTTTCCGTCCGTACTATTATTAGAGGATGAGTGTGAATTTTTAGGAATTTCCATACCAGAGCGAATAAAAATCCCCCTTTGAGTCGCACTAGAACTTGCGCGTCCCCAGAGTGCGAAACCATCTCTGGAAATAATCATAGCAGCCATTTGGTCAGTAAACTCTATCCACTTAAGAAGTGCTGCCGTAAGAGATACGCCATAGCGATTAGTAACATGCCTAAATAATTCTAAGTCTACTGCTTGGCCTTGTGTCTGTATTCTAAAATCATTAATGGGCATCAAAAGATAAGATGCAAACGTATCAGCATTTTGTTCACGCTCATGTTCGGATTGACTCCATTTATTTTGGTTTAATGGGTTACAATGAAACTCTAAGTCACCCCGATTGGTTACAGCTTGTTCGAGAGGTGTTCTATCTAATAGATAATGGCAAAATTCATGCGCTAATGTAAAACGTTCTCTTCCTAAGTATGCAGGGGATTCATTATATAGAATATGCCATTCATTTCGCTTCTTACTTGGTCTTAGCATTCCTTCAAACCCATCTAAAGAAACCTTGAGTATTTTAGTAACAGGATCAGGGGACTTTTTTGAATACTCGTAAATTAGTTCTTCCACGTTCACTGGAAATCGTTCGTCCCCCAATACGGCCGTGAGCATATTAGAAAGTTGATTGGCCTTGTTTTTTGGGGACATGGAAGACATTAAGTGAGCTAATCCTCTTCGTCCAATAGGTCTAGCATTTTTTGCAATTTAGTTTTTGTAGATGAAGGCATTTGTGAATATTGTCTATAAAAAGCATTATCTCTAGCACCCTCTTCTGAATTGGCATTCTCTTGCATGATAAAATCTGAGCCGCCTAATAAGTAATCAGTTGTAGTCTCTAAGGCCTTTGCTATGTTCATTAGTTTTTCAGCGGATATAGATTTTTTATTGTTTTCTATTTCCCATACATAGCTTTTACTAGAGCTTATTTTTTCTGCAAGATATTCAAGTGTCCAGTCTTTTAATTTTCGTTTTTCTCGGATTCTATCGCCAATAGTCATTATTACACCTCTGTTGAGCATTATAAAACTTACTGGTTCGCTATAGCAACAAAAAACTTCCTTGACAAGGCGTTTCGGTGTGGGTATACATGAAATATACTAGTTCGCTATAGCAATATTATATTTTTTTTAGGAGTTAAAAATTGACGAGAGAACATATAGGACATAGCGAGCTAGTGCAGTTTGCTCAAGATAGAGTTAATCTTCCACAAGATAAGGCTAATGAATATCGTGCACAGGCACGTAGGCTGAGAGAAAAGCTAAAATCATATTTAGATGAGCACCCTGACTTTGTACTTAGAAAAATGATAATTTCAGGAAGTTTAGCTAAAGGCACAGCTTTGCGTTCCTTGAATGACATTGATGTTGCTTGTTATATTGACGGAGCTAATGCTCCTGAAGATGTTCCTAAGCTTTTGGAATACCTTGTTGAACGATTAAGAGAAGCGTTTCCTAATTTTTCACCAGATCAAATTGTGCCCCAGACGTATAGTGTCTGCGTTTCCTTTAAAGGAAGTGGTTTGGATGTTGATATTGTGCCAATTCTTTATTATGGCGACCCTGATTGGTACGGAAATTTGGTTGATCAGAACGATGGCTCTTTTTTGAAGACAAGTATACCGCTTCATTTAGAGTTTGCACGTAAACGCAAGGATGCACAAAAGATACATTTTGCACAAGTCGTGAGGTTAGTGAAGTTTTGGGTAAAGAACATAAAACAAGAGAAAGAGGATTTTCGTTTCAAATCTTTCATGGTTGAAATGATTTTAGCTAAGCTATGTGATAAAGGACTCGATCTTTCAGATTACCCTGAGGCTCTTCAACATTTCTTCACTTATATTGCTGAATCAGATATGCGAGAACTGATTGTTTTCGATGATTATTACCCGTTGTCTAAGGTTGGACAATTTAATGGACCAGTTAGGATAATTGATCCTGTTAATGAACTTAACAATGTCGGGGATTTGTATACTAGCAGCAATGCTGATGCGATAGTTGATGCGGCATTAGATGCGGGTGATGCCATAGATGCGGCTTTATCAGCACCAACCAAACAATTGTCTGTGTACTATTGGCAAAAACTATTCGGACACTCATTTCAAGGATAATTCAATATGAGCACTAGCTATACTTTAACTGAAACAGAAACGTTTTCATATACCAATGCAAGGTACATGGCCACTAAAGTGTCTGCTGATCTAAAGCGTATGCAACGTTTTTATGGAGAGCCTAGCGATAGTAGGATTACAAGGTTCGAAAGTGAAATAATTGAGTTATTGAAAAACGGCTATTTGGGGACAGTTAAATATGGGTTTAAGCGTAATGGAAAGTTTATTGAGCCAACATTGGAATATTGCGCTTATGATTTAAGAGGCCTAAATGCAAATGATGATGATCCTGGGCGTATTAAGCCGAGGGCGGATATATCAGGTGCAAGTTTTTATAGTTATTTAACATACAGTGACAAGTGGTATGCACTATCTAAAGACGAAAGGGATTTGTTTGAGCAGTCCCAACCCTTTCAAAGAGGTGTTGCTAATGAGCCAACAGTAGACGGTTATCTTACAGATGATAAAACATATTCTTCAGGCGGCCGCGCACTGTCAAGAAAAACAGTTAGGAGTTATTAATGAACAGTTCGGAGAACACAAATTTATTTGATCAGGTTTTGACCTATCCAGATTTTACGTATCAAGATAGATTATTAAATCTGGTAGGGCTGGATGATGAAAAGAAACGGCTAACTAAGATTCTTAGTCTGCTTGTAAATCCAAATGGTCTTCAATTATGGGCAAAAAAGTATCATAGCGGTGCAGATAAACTAATAACTACTGTATTGCGAAGGCCGCCGTTGGTGGTTCTGGCAGGTGATGTCGGATCAGGAAAAACTGAGCTTGCGGAAACAATCGGTGATGCGGTTGCTAGGCAGGAAAAAATTGATATTACTCTATTTCCTTTAAGCTTGTCTTCAAGAGGACAAGGCCGAGTTGGTGAAATGACGCAATTGGTTTCGTCTGCATTTGATCATACAATCCAAGTGGCTACTAAGTTGAAATCAACTACAGGAAAGGCGCGGGGGGGCGTTATTCTGCTTGTTGATGAAGCTGATGCTTTGGCACAGTCTAGAGAATCAAGTCAAATGCATCATGAAGATCGTGCTGGTGTTAATGCGTTTATTCGTGGCATTGATCGCATAGCAAATGCTAATTTACCAGCAGCGGTGATCATGTGTACTAATCGTTTAAATGCTCTTGACCCTGCTGTTAAGAGACGTGCTGCGGACATTTTGTCATTTAGAAGACCTAACGCGGTACAAAGGCAGGCTGTCTTGGAGCCAGCTCTAACACAATTAGGTTTTTCATTATCACAAGTTATTGCCATTGTTGAGGCTTCAGGAGCTAATAATGAGCGAAAATATGGCTGTACTTTCTCTGATATAACACAAAGATTGATTCCTCAGATCGTTTTGGAAGCGTATCCAACAAGTGCTGTTAGTGCAGATCGCTCTTTGGAAATTGCAGGCTCCATTATACCAACGCCACCTTTTGAGGAAGATAAAAAATGAGTATTGATACAGTTATAGGATTTTTAACAGGAAATTTATTGTCAGTGATAGGGGGTATATTAACTTTAGTAGCTTTTATTGGTTTAATAGCGTCATGCTTTACCACGGTTTGGGGCACATTGCCCATTTTGATTAGACTTGGAAACGCAAGAGCTAACAAAAAGATCGTAATTTTTGAAAAGCATAGTGATCTTTTCTTGCTTCTGACACATTCAAAGTTAGTAAAAGAAAAAAACATCACTCGCATTGAACATTCTGACAGCGTTGTTTCTTCGGAAAACAAAGATATTTTTATTATTCATTGGGATTATTTTAGTGAACATATAAACGAAATACTTCAGCATGTTGGAGATCTTAAGTCGGTTATAATTTATGCTAAGCCAGGGGTCATAAAAGATTTTTCAGAGATTAGTAAACACAGAAATGCCGTAGTGGTTAATTTTAGGGGCCGATTGCTCGGAGATTTGCTCGCATCTCTCATGACTACTGGACACTAAAAAGACATATAATTTGAAATAATAATATCTCGTGGTGCTAGAGAGATGAATACTGATGGAGAATAGGGCCACGGGAAGGGTAGGTAATTAATATGTTAGAACACAGAGATAACGTCGATCCAGAAACCTGTGCGTGGTGGAATAAATTATGCCACGAAACGACGCTGGCGATGCAGGATTATTGTATGCGCTATATCACGCCAATTTCGTGTGCTGTCGAAGATGAGTGGGGACTACTAGAAGGGACGGGTGCCTACATAGAGCTCAATGGTAAGCGCTGTCTTCTGACTAACGAGCACGTCGTACGCGACTGGGAGACACGACAATTTACTCATCAGTTCAACGGCTGCGATGATGTATTTAAACTCTTTGGGGGGCCACTCGCAATCAAACAGCATCCTATCGATTGCGCAGTATATATCGTCGAGGATAATATTTGGAATATACGGGAACATGGCGCTGAAGCGGTTCCCTCTGATTGCATATCTCAGAGACATGATCCTGTTCCAGGTGAATTGCTATTTTTAGCCGGTTATCCAGATAAACGCTCGAAATCTCTCCATCGAAGTCTCATTAATCGCGCGACAAGGCTGGTTACACAGGAGATTCCTAATATGCAGATCCCTGATCTACATGCTAATCATTTTTTACTTAACTATTCTCCCAGCAATGCAGAAAGTGTTGATCCATTGAACAAAGTTGATTTGTCAGAGCCGCGTGGTCTAAGCGGCTCGCTCGTTTGGAATTCTCGTCGGTTGGAATGCTACCAACAAAACATAGAATGGACTCCTGATCTAGCGCAAGTGACAGGTTTGCTGTGCCGTTGGGATTCTTCGGCCTCATCTGTTATAGCTATACGTATAGAGACAGTTCTAAAATTTATGGCCCAAAATATTTAGAATGTTCACATAGGTGCGCACAACTAAAATTAAATCCTTAATGATTTATGTTCTGCTAAATGAGCCAATAAAAAAGCCCACTTTTTCAAGTGAGCCTTTTAGATAATCTTATCGCTATGAGGGGGGGCTAAAAGCCAGCATTCTCAAAGCATCTATATACAGTATATAGTCAAAATGTTATCAGTGTCAATATAATACAATTTAACAATTAGGTAGTAATGCCATATTCGATTGATCAACTTTCTAACATCCCTAATGTTCTATCACAACCTAGGTTTGCTACTTATTTGCAAAGCTGTAGTAACGATAGGAATAGTGCATTAGCATTATATCAATGGAATCTAGAATTATCTGCGGCATTTATTGTGCCTCTACATATACTTGAAATAAGCCTTCGTAATGCAGTGGTGGAGACTTTGGAAGTAGTACATACATCAAATTGGCCTTGGAATCAGGGTTTTACACGCAGTTTGCCTAATCCTCAAAGAGGATACAGCCCTAAACGTGACTTAAACAACGTAGCTGGAATGCAAAGTCCGACAATGGGTAAAGTCGTTGCAGAACTGAAATTTGTATTCTGGGAGAAAATGTTTACATCGAGGCATGATTCTAGGCTTTGGAATAATCATATAAGAACGTCTTTCCCTCACGCGCCTCAATCAATGACTACAGCTGAAATAAGAACTCAAATTTTTAATGACGTGTTCATAATACGTAAGCTTCGTAATAGAATAGCGCATCATGAGCCTATCTTTGCAAGAAATTGTCAGGATGATTTTGATAGAATACATGAATTAATTGCGTGGAGAGATTGTATTACGGCAGATTGGATGAATGATATTCAACGCGTCACTGAGCTTATTTCTGGGAGGCCTTAAAAAGAAACCTATCGTCAATTTCCCATAAGATACATTATCACTCATTTATATCCGCGTTTGTGGTGTCTAAAATGAAGTGCGACTTTCGTTAATTTATGCCCTATTCGGGCTATAAGGAGAAAGTCGAAATGAGTAAAAATTATAGTCAACTGAGTTTGGATGAACGCCGAACAATTTACAAGTTATTAGAATCTGGTAGGAGCAAAACTTCGATTGCTGAATATCTCGGCCGTCATCGTGCCACAATATTTCGTGAGGTTCGCCGCAACTCATTTTATCATGAAGATCCATTCGTACGTGGTTACTTTCATGTGAATGCTCAGGAATTTTCAACGCGTCGCAGGTCTAAGCTACGCAAGCTTATTCGTTACCCAGAGCTCAAAGCATTTGTCATTAGCAAGCTTCAGTTCCCGTGGTCACCAGATCAAATAGCTGGTTATCTTAAACGCCTGGGCATTGATGGTTTTTATGTCTGCCGTGAAACCACATACGATTTCATTTACAGCTCTGAAGGACGTGCATTGAAGCTATATCGTTATTTGCGTAAATCTTTCAAGAACAGGCGTAAACGTTTTACAAAAAAGCCACGTCATTTACGCGGTATCCCGCAGGAACTAAGCATTCATAATCGACCAGAGGATATTCAAGAGCGCCAAGGTTTTGGTCATTGGGAAGGAGATCTGATGATATTCAGGCGTGAATACGGTAATGCCAATATCACTTCATTGGTTGAGCGTAAGAGCCGTTATACGTATTTGATTAAGAACCAAAATAGATGCTCAGAGCCTGTTATATCAAAAATCAGGGATAAGCTTGTTACCCTGCCCCGTCATTCACGGTTCTCTGTAACCTTTGATAGAGGCTCTGAGTTTCTAGCATGGAAATTGCTGGAAAAGCATGTGGAACTTGGGAGTTATTATTGTGATCCGCAGGCACCGTGGCAGAAAGGAACTAATGAGAATACCAATGGCCGTGTCAGGCAGTTCCTTCCACGTAAAACCAATATCAATGAGGTATCTCAAGTTCAGATTAACAGGATTTGTGAAAAGTTAAATCACACGCCAAGACGATGTCTAAATTATAGAACACCTCATGAGGTGTTCTATAATCATTTACACCAGATAGAGGATCGAATAACGTGTTTAACGTAACCAGTCGCACTTCAGACTGCTTTCACAGCCCAACAAGACGAAACAAGCAAGAGATATGTTCTTTTTTTAATAAAAGAATTTCAATTGGAAAGCCTTTTATACAAAAAAGCAGGGAATTTATCTGGAGGGCAAAAACAAAGACTAGCATTAGTGTCAGCGCTAGCAAACCGACCCAAGGTTCTCATGCTTGACGAACCATTTTCTGCCCTTGACGAGATTACGAGAAGAAATATACAGAATTTTTTTGTAGAGCACGTAAAACCAAAAGTCACGTCAATTTTCGTAACTCATAATATCGATGAAGCTTTGACCGTCGGAGATGATATAAGAGTTGGTATTGGCCCCAATGCGGACGAGTATACCTCCGATACCGGAAAAAGAAAGAAGAAGCAATTTGAAATAAACGATCTAAATTTGAATGCTGCAATTCTTGACAGCCTAAAGCACACATAAACAACCGGATAAGAAACTTAATTCATGCCGCAAAATCAGGTAAAAGTAAAATGTGTGATTCATAGACAAGATGCCTATTATAGAGTAGATTTGGAGCTTGCAAGATTGAAACGATCCCTGTGAATCACACAGCTACTATACCATATACTTTTTCATCCGCTTGACAAAACTCACCATCTCCTCAAATGCACTGTCCAGACCTGACACTTTCCATTTCAACTCTCGTCTAACGGCTCCTACTCCACTTTAATTCTTGTTTATTAGAAGGCCGAATTTAATCTGGGGCCATGCCACATCAAAATAAACACCACTAATCGATAGCGCGACTTCTGGTTTGTGAATGCCATGGCTTTCACAAAGCTCCATAAACCCGTGTAGACTGGTATCCGAATATTTATATACTCCACTCCATGAACGAATGACAATTAAGCCTTTATTTTTAAAACGCCACGCGTCTTCGAGACGGACTATAAAAGGAGATAACTTCTCTTCATGTTTTTATATCCGCGTTTTCCTTTTGGATACTCCAGACATCAAATTTCTATAGATAGCAGTTACATCCCCAAACGTTTTTTAATGCGACTGAGGGCTACTGGCGTGATACCGAGATAACGAGCTATATCATTTTGCGTGATAGACTCAATAAGTTGTGGGGATGTTTCGTAAAATTCCCTGAAACGCTCCTCCGCAGATAGAGATAAAAGTTCATGTTCACGCCGTTCTTTCTTCATCGACAGGCTTAAAAGGATATCTATCATTTTTATTGACATTTCATGGGAGTTACGCGTAGCTTCCATAATATGATCAAAAGATATATGAGTAAGTTGTGAGTCCTGCAAAGCAATTAGATTAAACGAACAAGGTTCTTTTTTGTAGACAGCAGTAAGACTTACTATTGAATTTCCCGGCAAAATAAAAGACTTGATGCTTTCCTTTCCATCTTCAGAAACATAATAAGCTTTCAACAGTCCCGATTGCAGAAGATAAAATCCATCATCATATGTTCCCTGTAAAAATATATGTTCGTGCTTTGGACAAACGAGCTGTTTTCCGTTTTTTTTAGCCAATGTTTCAAAGTTCATTATTAATCCCTGCTTTTTAACCTAGGTTAACGCGAATGGTCATGCTTCAGGCTATATTGTGGATCATGAAAGTAAAGGCTTTTCAATAAAAAGAGAAATAACAATGACGTAAAACGATATTTAAGCAATTTAATCGAGGTTGATACGAATATATCGTGCATTCCCCAGAATTAAGAAACATACATAATGAATGAAACTATGAGCTATTCGCACTTTAAAACATTTAGAGACAAAATAGTGGTAATTACAGGCGGTACATCTGGAATTGGATATCAGATGGTACGCTTGTTAAGTCCGTATAACACCCTACTGGTCGTATCCCGCCCGGGGGAAAAGCTGGATGCGCTTGAGAAAGAGTTCCCTTCCATAAATACTTATCAAGCGGATCTGTCTAAACCCACGGAATATGAAACCCTTGTACATGATATTTTGCAAAACCATCCGAAAATTGATGTATTGATTAACAATGCGGCAATACAATATTGCCCTGAATTTTTAGATGATGACTTTGCCTATGAAACCATTACCTATGAAGTTAACCTGAATTTAGTCTCCATTTGTGCACTAAGCTATTTATTGCTGCCTGCTCTTCTAAATGAGAAGAGTGAGTCAGTCATTGCCAATATCAATTCCGGTTTGGCGCTCGCTCCCAAAACGGGTTCGGCAGTATATTGCGCAACAAAAAGCGCGATGAATGCTTTTTCCCAAAGCCTTGGCTACCAGCTTGAGAATACGAATGTTCGCGTAACACAGGCTTTTTTACCGCTGGTAGATACACCTATGACACAAGGGCGCGGCAAAGGAAAATTATCACCAGAACGCGCAGCTATGGACATCATCTGTGGCATTGAAAAGGGATTGAGCGTCAACAACATTGGAAAGGTTAAATTACTTTACTTTTTAGCAATCTTTGCCCCTTGGCTCGCACGCAAGATTATGAAAGGCAGTTAGGGCGATGCTCAATGAGATTACACAAGAGATCAGTTTTTTCCGACAGCATGTTCTCGTGCTTCTATCCTGCTCCATTCAAGGGTTTTAGATTTGTCCTATCGAAACCAGGTGATTCCATGAAAGCACTATTGAAAGTAATGTTAACTCTTGCTCTGGTCTTTGCCAGTACCTTTATCATCCTGAATGCAACAGGCATAATGACGGTTGAAAAGATCCAACTTTTTCTTGAACTGGCAAAAAGTGCCAACCCTAATTTTGTTGCTATCATTATATGCTCATTGTTATTTGCGGATTTATTTATCGCTGTACCAACCTTAACGGTGATGATCTTGGGTGGGTATTTCCTTGGAGCTTTTTACGGCGCCGTTGCCGCAATCACCGGATTATTTTTTGCAGGTACGTGTGGTTATGGTCTCAGCGCTAAATATGGAGATAAACTGGTGAATGCACTGATTAAGGATCAGGATAAGCGCGATGACGCCGTAAGAACTTTCCAAAATCACGGTGCAATCGTAATTTTGCTATCCCGCGCAGTGCCAATTTTACCGGAAGTCTCTGCTTGTATGGCTGGTATGACACGAATGCCGTTTGCAAAATTTATTATGCTATGGCTAATCAGTACAATCCCTTACGCAATCATTGCCTCCTATGCTGGAGCGATTAGTACATTAGAAAACCCAAAACCGGCAATTATAACAGCAATCTTTCTAACCGCCTTTTTCTGGTCCGGATGGTTTGTTTTTCGAAAGTTCAACAGGATTTCGAAAAACAAACATTAGTGATATCAAGCTTGATAATGGGGGACTGACGGGCAATGGAACGATAAGTGCGCTTATCCTCCCTCTTACCGATCCGGTCCTGAGAGCATAATCATAGTGTCCACCTATTATTAGTGGACACCTGCTATGGATGCGTTAAGCGACACCTCACTCCCTGCCCAAGCCAGTATCAAGCGTCGCCGCCGGCACACGCCGTAGTTTCGAGCGAAGGTTGTGACCCTCTGCAAACAGCCCGGTTCCTCCGTGGCGAGCATTGCCCGAGAGCATGACCTGAAGCCTGTGAGACGCTAACTCAGGCTCCCGCCCCACCACAGGTCATTGACAAGGGGATCCCCATCTCCGGGCTGCTGGCACAGGTTCTGGTCGCCAAGTACAGCGACCATCTGCCCCTCTATAGCATCTCGCCTTGGTAAGAGTGATGGGCTACCAAGTGTTGATCAAGCCAAAAATGTAAATAGTGACATTATTTCTTTCGGTTTTCAGGAATGGATTAAATCAAAACCAAGAAAAACACTATAGGCTGAGCACAGACCTTATATCATCCCATGAACTTGCTTTCTGCGCTGTACTGCTGCCCCCCGAATGTTTTTGATCCAACACAAGGTAACTTTGATTGTAGGGGTTATCCTTGTCAAGCGGACAAAAATCATTGCTTACCAATTCCCAGCCTTCCAGCGACACTGGTGGGAAGCGTACATCCGCTTCAAATTTGTGATGAATAATAGTAAGAAGAAGCCTGTCACACTTTTGCAAAAATTGCTTATATATGCTGCTCCCCCCGAAGATAACAAGTTCATCGCAATGTTGTTGTGCAACATTAATTGCCTGCTCCAGACTAGCAACAGGAAAGAAATCAGGCTTCAATTCTTTTTTTGATGTCAGTACAATATTTACCCTATCCGGCAAGGGCTTTGGTAAGGATTCATATGTAGCTCGCCCCATAAAGATAGCTTTTTTTATTGTATTCTTACGCACATACTTTAAATCACGCGGAACATACCAAGGCAATTCGCCCCGGCAACCAATTCCAAAATCCTCATCAACAGCAACTATACAGGTTAGTTTCATTTTTTCGTCTTTTGCTTTCTATATTAATTGAATTCCAAATACTCATACCCACACTTTCAATGCGAGGTGACACCTACCAACAACAATGAATAATCATAAAGTAAATCTATATAAAATACTATTATAGTCAGGGATTAGAGTTAAGATATATGGCATTAAGGTCGCTATAATTGCACAATATATTACTCATCCTCTCCTAAAAAGATATCTGCATATTTGCGCTCAATGATATCTACTTCCTGTTCCATTAATAAATCAAAAGCCTTACTCTTTCGCTTTCGATTGGAAAAACACCCTCGATCATGCTCTGCTCACCTCGGACGAAGAACAGCGTTTGAGTTGCGAATGGACACAAAGCGAGTTTTTCTCAACATGCCAGTATACCATCACGCCGCGCCCTTTATAGCGTGCATGCCATTCACTCATGAGGTTTTGATCCCATGCATGAAGTTTTTTGGAATCTGACGCGCAGGACGTTGTCCCTTCGCCCCAGATTTGTGACTGCCGAACGTCTAATGTAGCATCGACGATCTGGGCAATGGCAGCTTTCAAGCCATCTTTATGTACGTAGCGTTCTTTGACATATCGTAATTCGTCAAGTGTTACATCTACACCTCCAGCCAATAAAAACCTTCAATACCGCGTCGTTTCAGGAATCCACAAATTTGTTCTGGTGACCAACAGGCCTTCAACTTTTCTATGATATACGCTGTTAACTCTTTATTTCGCAGCATTTTACGCAACCGATAACGACGGTTTTCAGCCATATCATTTGCCACAACATGAAAATATCCGCGTAAGAATGGATCTTCATGAAGGTGACTATTGCGGTTTATTTCACGATAGATGGTGGAATGATGGCGTCCCAATTCTTGAGCAATACAGCAAACTGATATCTTCTTGCCAAGCATCAGATAAATTTGACGCTGCTCGGATTTGGACAGGTGAGTGTGATGTTTTTGCTGCTTCATTTGCTAAAGTTCCTTTTCTCAATACGTTGAAAATAGTCGCTTTTCGCATTTCGGAATAGAATGGTCCAGTTATCTAAGGGTTTCAGAGATAACTGAGGATGAAATGGAAACGGAAATTTTTGAAGAAAGTAGAACTGATTATGCTTGCTCTGTTTCAGAAGAACAGCTAGCAGCCGCTTCTTTGCAAGTTCTCTTTCTGGCTAGAGAAGCCATAATTTACGCTGCATTAGCGATCAATGATACAGAAAAAAACAAAGATAAGAATGATGCTTCCTTAGAGTTAGAAACACCTATTGCTGATAGAACCCGGATGACTCGGTGAGGACGAACGACACGTTTCGACAAAAGTGAGAAGGCAGTTTACATTCTCCATAGTTTCTTTAATTCCCTCGATATATTCCCTGTAAAACGCCGAGGTTGAAGAGGGTTAACTATTTAATGATTTTCAAATATGGAGGTGACTTTTTGACTTTGTTATCTTTCTCTTCACTAACACATGCCGATAAAGATGAGCGGACATCATTAAGTTTTATTCTGAAGCCCTCAAGCTCTTTGTTCAGCATTTTCATTGTCGTATCCAATTTTTTCATCTGCCTCATTATCTTCCATAATAATCCCTTTCTAAATCTACTGGTACAATTTAACAACAAACGCAAGAAATTCATAGCCACTTATTCCTACGTACAATGGTACGTAAATTCTGAATTTTTCACCTTAAAACTTTAACTAAACTTCATTAACTGCTCTATTTCCAATGAGTTTCCTAACAAATAAAACTATATCCGTCGTGAAACTCAGGCCGCTTATAAATCAAATATAGGTAATACAGGAGCAAGTTTATCAGATTTCGGTTCTTTTTTTATTATGTGACTTTGTAAATTCTGCTTAAATTCACTTGAATTTAGATGGTCTATCATTTTATGGATTTCCGCAAGCGTTCCTTCGAACGCTAGATGTCTGTCTGAAGCAGCTGTACTTAACTCATGTAGGTCTGGGTGTCTTTCCAACAAATTATTAAGTATATATTCATCTCCTTCTCTTACTTCTGATAACAATGAAAGTTCAAAAAAATGTATCTGGCCATGTGTTGATGGGACATCTATAAAAGCCCGCATTTTAAATTTACAATTATCATCAGACACACAAGCATCAAGGTTCAGTTCAAGTTCTCCTGATGCCCCCTTGTCCAATAGTTCATCCAAACCTGTGCCTTTTAAATAAACAATATTCATATGAAGAACTCCTATATAAAGTATTCACACTATCCTGGCTTTCTAATCATATCAATATCTAATCATGGAGAAATGAGTAATTATTCATAAGCAGTCAATAAAAAGCTCTATACTTAGTAATATCTGACTGAACTACTTGACGGGATCTCCTGTGATACGACCTATTTTCTCAATTATGGGATAGTGTCTAAGTTTTGATTTTTCATTACTTGGCGCAGCGACCAGAGTGTTAAGTTTGCTATGGACCACAGCTATTTCACCATTCTTTAAAACTCCGGTAGTTGGATAGACATTTCCAAACGAATATTGGTCAATTGTTGTCATTGTGCTCCAATCATCGGCACTGGACACAGCGAAGGCACTGTCGGTGTTATACCCCAAGGCACGATTTGCAATAATCACGATTTCATTTTCTCCTACTAAAATCAGACCGTCGGCGCCGATATATTTCTGATCTGAGACAACAGGGCTAAATTCACTGGGATTGGTCAGTGGTATTTTGTATATTACGCCGTTACTTTTCTTTACGCACAATAGATATCCATCAGGATGATAAACTATACCGTTAAGATTTATGCCCTCCCCTTTAAATTCGTCACTTTTTAAAAAGAGCGAAGCCTTGCCGTTTGTATCTACCTTATAGATTGATGCTGCAAAACTGTCTGTAATATATGCGTTTCCCTTGTCATCCAACGTCATTCCATTTACAAGATGCTCTTCGTTTGGAGCAAGATTCGAGAGGTCGATATACCTTATAGGCGCTCTGGATTTCAGATCATAGATCACTAGAGACGCATATTGTTTTACTGTATCTGGATGGGTCTCAATACTAGCTCCCAAGTCAGATGTTAGAGCCAATAATCTATTGCGTTTACTATCGATACGCACAGCAAAAACAGAGCGTAAACGACTATCTTCAACTATCTTTTTCGTGTTCCCATTCTCGTCAACTTCAAAAATTGCCCCTTGTCGAAACGATCCAAGAATATATCGGTCTGATAAAGGGTTATAGGTAATGCTTTCAGGAAAAAGTTCTTCATTTTTTACTACAATTGAACTTGATTTTTCCTGATCGAATTTTACGTTTTCAGATAAAGCTGCCGTTGACGCGCCCAATATTGGCAGACATATAGCACATAGAATTCCAACCTTTTTGTTTATCTCTTTCATTATGATTCCTATTTTAAAGAATTGATATTAAGTAGAGTATAAGCTTGAAAAAAAATTGTACAAGAAGGCACAATTTTTTCAGTTACTATACAAATATATACTCAAAGAGGACGTAGAATGAAAAACCAAGACACTAACTATATGGCCTGCCCAGTGGAAACAACATTAGGTCTTATTCAGGGTAAATGGAAAGTCGTCATTATGTTCCGCTTGCACGATGAGCCACGGAGATTTAATGAATTGTCACGTCTTTTACCTAGTGTTACACAACGTATGTTAACAAACCAACTCAGGGAATTAGAGCGCGATGGCCTCATACTTCGCGAAGTATTCCCGGAAGTTCCTCCAAAGGTCGTTTATTCTCTAACAGATTTAGCGCTAAGCCTAATGCCTGTAATGTTGTCAATAAAGACGTGGGGAAAGGACTACTTAGATAAACAAGATCGAATCTAGACTCAATATTGACGGGAAATATTTTTGAGAACATCTGGTATCCCTTTCATTAACCCCTTTTAACACTTTAATATTTCATGATGCATCCGCTCAATAATATTTATTATTGCGTCACAGTGATAGCTCTTGTGGTGTCTAAAATGAAGTGCGACTTTCGTTAATTTATGCCCTATTCGGGCTATAAGGAGAAAGTCGAAATGAGTAAAAATTATAGTCAACTGAGTCTGGATGAACGCCGAACAATTTACAAGTTATTAGAATCTGGTAGGAGCAAAACTTCGATTGCTGAATATCTCGGCCGTCATCGTGCCACGATATTTCGTGAGGTTCGTCGCAACTCATTTTATCATGAAGATCCATTTGTACGTGGTTACTTTCATGTGAATGCTCAGGAATTTTCAACGCGGCGTAGATCGAAGCTACGTAAGCTTATTCGCTATCCTGAGCTCAAAGCATTCGTGATCAGTAAGCTCCAGTTCCCGTGGTCACCAGATCAAATAGCTGGTTACCTCAAGCGCCTTGGTATTGATGGTTTTTATGTCTGTCGTGAAACGATATATGATTTCATTTACAGCTCTGAAGGACGTGCATTGAAGCTATATCGTTATTTGCGTAAATCTTTCAAGAACAGGCGTAAACGTTTTACAAGAAAGCCACGTCATTTACGCGGTATCCCGCAGGAACTAAGCATTCATAATCGACCAGAAGATATTGATGAGCGCCAAGGGTTCGGTCATTGGGAAGGTGATTTAATGATTTTCAGACGTGAGTATGGGAATGCCAATATCACGTCATTGGTTGAACGCCAAAGCCGCTATACCTATTTGATTAAAAACCAGAATAGGCGCTCAGAGCCAGTGATGTCGAAGATCAAGGATAAGCTTGTAACCCTACCCCGTCATTCACGGTGCTCTGTTACCTTTGATCGTGGCTCCGAGTTTCTTGCATGGAAATTGCTGGAAAAACATGTGGGGATTGGGAGTTATTATTGTGATCCGCAGGCACCGTGGCAGAAAGGAACGAATGAAAATACTAACGGCCGTGTAAGGCAGTTCTTACCGCGTAAAACCAATATCAATGAGGTATCTCAAGTTCAGATTAACAGGATTTGTGAAAAGCTAAATCACACGCCAAGGCGATGTCTAAATTATAGAACACCTCATGAGGTGTTCTATAATCATTTACACCAGATAGAGGATAGAATAACGTGTTTAACGTAACCAGTCGCACTTCATACTGCTTTCACATCTGTTAACACGTTATTAATAATTTTTGATTTAGGCTAGAAAGTACGTTGAGAAAATAAGTCTTGAATTTTTCTAGCGAAAAACAATCCCACATTTTCACTGAGTTACACGAGTATCTAGGAGCGGTTATATGAACACAAACTATCAAGGACGACTATTTGAGGTCAGCAATACCACAGAGTTACATCAAGCAATTAATCAAGTAAATGTTACTGGAGGAAACGCGCAAATTGTACTTTCTCCAGGTGTATATAACATCGAGAACACATTGAATATTACTTCAGAAGGCGTTGTTATCCGTTCTGAAACTGGTCGAGCAAGTGAAGTGATCATACAGGGTGACAAGATGAGCCCTGATGCAGATATTGGAAATATTATGTGGGTTGGCGCTTCAAATTTCACTCTTGACGGTGTGACACTTCAAAAATGTGGAAATCACACCATTCAGATTGCAGGGGAAATGAATCCAGACAACCCCACCATCAAAAATAGTATTTTAAAAGACAGTTACGAACAACTTCTAAAGGTGAGTTCAGCTAATGACGGAACAACAGTAGATAACGGGATTGTAGAAAACACTGAGTTTTCATATTCGGCAGGAATCGGCCCCAATTATTACATCGGTGGCATGGATGTGCACGGCGGAAAAGACTGGGTTGTCAGCGATAATGTGTTTAAAAATATTGCAAGTCCTGCTGATAGTGTTGCGGAACATGCAGTGCATTTCTGGAACGGGTCAAGTGAAAATACAGTAGAAAATAATGTCATCATCGATAGTGATAGGGGTATTGGTTTTGGGATGAGAGTAACGGATAAGATGCCCACTGAGGGCGGCGTCATCCAAGGAAATATAATTTTTCATTCAGGAAACCCAGACCACGCATTCGCAGATGTTGGTATTGCCCTAGAAGAAAATTCAAATACAGAGGTAACTGAAAACATCATTATCCTCAATTCTGGATACCCCAATGCCATTGAAACCCGCTGGCCCGAGAGTACTGGTAATGAAATTTATCAAAATATGACAAATGTAGCGATTATTGAGCGTGACGGTGCTAAAGCTGAGATACATGACAACAATACCAATGCCAGCAATACGTCGTTTACACTGAGCGCAAGTGGAGACCTCCTCAATAGTGACGGAGAAATAATTTCTAACCTAAAGCTTGATACGGATACCGGGACGGACGATCAAAACCCGTCAAATGATGACAACAATAGTTTCGATGGAACATTAGAAAGTGCTGTTATACTTAATCATGATGCTGCGTATGAGTTGGAAAATGGAAGTATTGAGTTTGTGGTTACACCCGATGTAATCACATCCGGTATGCAAGGATTGTTTTCCAAGGATTCTTCTGGATTTGATGATGGCGGACATATCGGCATATATATGGACGGTGATGATTTATATATTCGAATGCAAGATACGAATGGCCAGGTTGAACTCAGAACAGATAGTGTTTTTACAGCAGGTGAGGAAACACATCTGGCGGTGAACTTTGGTGAGGGCGGCTTGTATGTTTATGCTAATGGCGAAGAAGTCATTGCCGATACCTCATGGACCCATGGCCTTCAAGGTAATGAAGAGCCTATTGTATTGGGTGCAAACCAATGGGGAAGCGGTGATGGTGTCGCCGACAATCTTGTCCACCCATTCACAGGAACAATAGAAAACGTAAAAATATCCGATACACAGCTTGATACGGATACCGGGACAGACGATCAAAACCCGTCAAATGATGACAACCACACAGGAAATGAAACGGATGACAATACAGATACAACTGATCCTAATATTCCTAAAGCTGAAGGGGATACATATACTGGAAATGATTGGCTTTACGCAAAAGTTACAGAAGAAGACATACAAAGCCTGTCAGAACTAACGTTATTTGAAGCGACAGACCTCACACTTCTTGGGTGGGCTCAAAGTGGAGAAAATACCGGACCATCCATAAATTCATATGGCTCTGCGGGATTTGATGCGGTAGAAGGGGCAGAAGCTGGGACATATGCAATAACCGGGCATATTTACGACTTCAGTGTCAGTATCGTTCAGTTTGATTTAGATAATTTAACAAAATCGAGTTCTGATGATCTTGCATCCTATACAGAAGTAGAATCATTTGCGCTACTCGATGGCATGATTGAGGGTTATGAATACCTCCTTCCCCAAATAGGAGACGTGTTAGTCGAAAAACATCAAGACGGTTCTTATGATGTCATTGCGACAGATATTGTTGGCTACAACGCAGGCTATGATGATTTGGATACATTCAATTTGTACCAAGATCTGTGGGGGGATAATCCAGTTAAGGATACTTCAATTAACGATACTACAGAAAACCCCCACCTTCAAATGGGTGGTAATATGGCTAGTTTAGAATACTCACCGGAGGTGATAGGGCTAACTGGTTTTGACCATATGGGGAATACCGCTCCGTTTTCAATTGTAAGCAATACCGGAGTTCTCACCGGAACAACCTACATGTTTAATAAAGGTGATGTTTATGATGGAGGCGATGTTGAAACGAAAGAACTCTCACTTTACGAATATGACCATGATTACCTTGGAAGAAAACAAAACATAGAAGAAATACACAATATCGACGATGATAATTCTTACTGGATTTCCTCTACACCAGATCCTTCAGGACAAGCTTACTCTTTTTCTATTGGTGGAAGTTTGGTTTTTGTTAGATCGAACAGTACTGTGACGAAGGTAGCTGGATATGGTATGCCTGGATTGGATGATAATTACGATACTGGCGATAGCCAGTATAAAGGCGGCCAACAGTTACCCCAAGCATGGAACACAAGCACTGGAGAACTTCATAAAGAAGGCCCTGTTAAAAAAGATGAGATATTCGATGACCCTGATGTTTCTATTGTACGAGAATCGTTTATAGAGGTATTTGCTTATAGTTGGGCAGATCTCTTAAACCCCAGTGAAAACGATCCTAAACCATATTCGGTAACTACACATAAATTATCGGATCAATCGGGTTCTGTTACAGGTGTAAGTCTTTCTCAAGATGAAAATAATGAGTTCATCCTTGCAATAGAGATGTCAGATGCTTATGACACGACATATAATAGTTTTCCACAATACCTATTTTACCAACTAGATTTGGATAAAGATGGCTCTGGTAATCAACTAAGCAATCCTGATGGAATATTTGATATTGATGAATCAAGAGAATGGGAAGATGTATACGCTAAAATTGAGAATTTGGGAGATATAACCGTATTGGGAACAAACGTTGACTATCTTGAATATCTGAATGGCAGCGAAATTGTTGCGGGTGACTATAGTACCACCAATAGTCTTTATGAAACAGGGGGCGGTGAAAATACAGGCACAGTCACTGAGGAGGCAGGTGTATTTATCTTTGACGAAAATGAAATAGACACCATAATTGATTTTGATGCGGAGAAAGATAATCTCGATATCTCAAGCTATTTAAGTCTTGAAACAACAAGTACAGAAGATCTCCAAAGCGCTATCAATGACTTTGTTTTCATCACTTCTGGTGATGATGGCGATCTAACCGCGTCTATTGATACAGCACAAGTAAACAACACGCTGCCTAGGGGTGATAGCCTCCCCGTTGACGATATAGATGTAATGCAGATCATTGACTCATCTCAATTGCTATATTAATAACGCATAATATTAATTGGTATGCAGGATCATGTTATTAGGCATATTTTGACTTGTTATCATAAACTGCTATTAGAGTTCATAAACAATCATGGGAAAATCCGTAGTTACTAAGGAAGAGATAGAAGACTTTGAGGGGATCGATAAGGCGCATTTTCTAAATGAGAATGCCTGCCGAACCAATAAATCGTTAGGAGATCTCGTTGGTATTACCGGATTTGGATTCCATATTGTTGAATTGAAACCAGGTATGGAATCGTCACAGATGCATATGCATCATTTTGAGGATGAGTGCTTGTACATACTGGAGGGGGAAGCTGAAGCTAAGCTAGGAGAAAAGGTGATCTCCCTCAAAGCTGGTGATTTCATCGGATACCCAGCTGGTGGTGAAGCTCATAATATTAAAAATTCTGGAAAATCAATATTAAGATGTATTGTTGTTGGCCAAAGACTTGATCACGATGTGATTGATTATCCTCAAATAGGAAAGAGGCTGTTTCAAAATAAAGATATGCCGTTTAATTTGGTGGAAACAGATGCAATAGATAACCCTGACATAAACTGAATAGTCTCTCCGTAGCTCTTAGCAAAATAAAAATACGTTTGGGCAAATATTTTCCTACACCAGTATAAGGGGTAAAGTGAGCGTAGCTGTCAAATGGGGCCAAACTACATTTGTCTTAAATAATTCCCAACTGTTCTGACGTTAATACTCAGTGCCTTCGCGATTTCTTTATTTTTCAATCCTTGCGCTTTTAGTTCTCTAGCCCGTTCTGGTTTGGCTTTGGTGCTGCCTTTCTTACGACCAGTGTAAATCCCTTTTTCTCTCGCGACAGCAATTCCTGCGGCTTGCCTCTCTTTGATATGTTGATGTTCGATCTGGGCAATACCGAAAAGGACACCCGCGACCATTTGACCGACTGTGCCGGAAAGGTCAATCTGCTGCGTCACTGATACAACACGCACACCGGATTCACATAGCGATGAAAGCACGTTAATACCTTCTTTCATAGATCGTGCTAAACGATCCAGCTTCCAGACCACAACCGTTTTAACCGTTCCTGCAAATACGGCTTCAGACAGTAAATTGAACTCTTTGCGGTTCATACTCGTTCCCGTTTCGTAATCTTCATACCACATCACTTCACTCAGATTATGACCATGCGCTTTCAGCCAACGTGATATTTCCGCTTTTTGGCTGTCGGGTTTTTGCGAATGGGACGATACCCTGATGTAAACGGCAATACTCATAGAAAATTAAGGTACACCCTATTTTTCTCTGTGTCACCCATGTTTAAAATCCCCGGAATCCAATGCCTAGAAGCAGTGATTTATGGATAGACCCTATTTTTCCTTTTTTAAGCTGCTATGAACAAATTATCATTTTCTGAAAATAACCTCCGATCCATATCCAGATCGAATGAGCCGTATGGTGTAATATGTCCATAAATGAGAGGAGTGAGCGCACGAAAATCTTCTTCACGCATTTTGTTCATCATTTTCGGCTCGGCCAAGACTTGCTGAATCATGATGGTATTGACGTAAACCAAACAAACTTGCAAGAGATGCAGAGACAAGATCGAAAGCTCCTGCGCTTCGAGTTGATTCGACGAAATTTCATTGCCCCGTGCAAAGAAAATAAAGTCTACGGTGCTGTTGCAGTTCTCAACCACATTAAGAGCTTCATGAACTTCACGTCGTATTTCTTCTGAATCTAAATACTCACATAAGAACATGGTTTTCACAGCGCGGCCTAATTCTGCCAAAGCCTGATAGGTTGGATGCTGTCGATTATTACGAGTGAAGCGGTTTAAAATGGATTCTGCACTCGCAGTCCCTTTTTGTAAGGCGGTCGCAAACTTCACCATCTGATCGTATTGCTGCACAATCAGATCCCAGTTGATCGGATGTTTTTTCAAAACAGGAATCAGATTATGAAGCTCTGAGCGCATACCATTATCCGGCAGATAGAGCTTTTGTTGGGCTATCGCTTTTAATCTGGGCATTAGTGAAAACCCCAGAAGCTCACAGAATGCAAAGGCTACTTCGCTCTGGCCATGGCTATCCACGTACTGTTTATCAATTTCGATGTCCGTGCAGTGACGCAAAACACCCTCGATCATGCTGCTCACCTCGGACGAAGAACAGCGTTTGAGTTGCGAATGGACACAAAGCGAGTTTTTCTCAACATGCCAGTATACCATCACGCCGCGCCCTTTATAGCGTGCATGCCATTCACTCATGAGGTTTTGATCCCATGCATGAAGTTTTTTGGAATCTGACGCGCAGGACGTTGTCCCTTCGCCCCAGATTGTGACTGCCGAACATCTAATGTAGCATCGACGATCTGGGCAATGGCAGCTTTCAAGCCATCTTTATGTACGTAGCGTTCTTTGACATATCGTAATTCGTCAAGTGTTACATCTACACCTCCAGCCAATACCCGCTTCAATCCTGTGTTCGTACCGAGGGCATAAAGGCAAAGTAGAAGGCGATTTTGTAAAACATCGCGGGATAAGATTTCACGGTCACCATAGCTTTTGAGCAGATTGGTAAAGCCGATCTGACAATCAGCTTCTTTCAGCACATCAAGTAGGCTTGTCATCGGCCATTGCGTCATGACTTGTGATTTTAGATCTTTGAGAAAGGCTGGTTCTGCCTGTGGTTCCAAGGGTGATAGTTTTATTAGGTTTTTGGGTAGTGTCGCAAAGATAAACA
>JBOEGG010000008.1:485-110807 GCA_050633285.1 Alphaproteobacteria bacterium | reverse complement strand
TCCGACCAACTGTCCACTCATGCGTATCTCCTTATGGTGTCTCAATGAAGTTAATGACCATGAGATAAACTGGAGTGATTGTCAATGATACAATTTATACGATACACTATCGGAGTCACTTAAGTGTTCTCAGTAGACCTAGGCTATGTGGGACTAAAGAGATTCAGCTCATCACCATTGGAATAATATGTAGTGCCAGAGCTGGTATCTGTGCACATTACCCCCCCGAGCACAGCAAGAGCTGCTGCTACTGCTTCACCGCCACATGTAAACTTATCATTGCTATGCAGGTACACCATACTATCAGTATTAAGAATTTCATATGTATAACGCTCAGCCCTATGCCATCTGTATGTATCGCCATATATACGAATAGTCGGGTAGTCTGGGTTCCCATTATGGGTATAGTCTGTTTCAATTATCATTAATGCCCTCGCTTATAATTCAAGATCATCGTTATTGATGAGCTTATATTCCTATTGTATCACAATTAGGTGGCAGCCTTTAAATGAGAATGAAGAGGCTAGAAAAGGTGGGCACGGGGGAAAGAGCGACAAACTTATACAGACATATACCCCCTCAGATTTTTATGGTGTTTTTGCTCAACGTATACTGATAAGGAATTGACAAGATCCTTTATAGGTGCATTATATAAAAACACACAATCTAGAGGAGAATACAATGAAGACAGCATTATTCGCTGGAGCACTTGCCATGGCCGTTTTTACAGCTAGCTACGGTATAGCAGCAACACAAACAACTGATACAGTTATCAAAGAAGACATTATAGAGCACGGCGGCGGCTGTCGTAAAAGCTCTCCTGCTGGTCAATGCTGCCATAAAAACCACAAGACTGGAACAGTGCACTGCCATTAGAACTGTAACTAATAAGGTACACATTTAATACCAAACAAAGAAAGTCTCTAATTAGGAGGCTTTTTTTATGGACACGTAGGCATAAAATCCTATACACTTGCCTCCACAGTCATCCACAAGAGTAATAGTAATGAGCATTCCAGAAATAGATATATACAGAACAGCGCAGATTTTTATTAATAAACACGGTAGCTCTGCACTACTAGAGTCCATGAAAAAAGAAGAAGAACTATTTGAAAAAGGGGACGTAAAAGGCGCTAATGTATGGCACAAAATTACAGATGCTATAGAATGGTTACAAATACCAGACAACTTAACGAGCTTAACAAAACAATGAAATTACCAATTATTACTTCTCTGTTTATGCTCATATCTCTAAGTGTCACTGCCAAAGAAGAAATAAAGACCATATCTCCTTGTGATACGCAGATTATTGATTGTACAAGCACACAAGAACAAGTTTACCAAACGCACAAGCTAGAACGTGTTATTGATGGCGATACAATTGTTGCTAGCGGAAAAACAATCAGACTATGGGGCATAGATGCTCCAGAAAACAATACTCCCTATTATCTAGCCGCCAAGCTTTTACTAGAGAGCCTAATTCAAGAAGGAAACCTCACGTGTAAAGCAGTCGAACAAGACAAATACAAGCGACATGTAATGCACTGCCTAATAGAACAATTAGATATTGGCTCCATGATGGTTCTATCTGGTATGGCAAAGAACTACAGTCACTACTCAGGTGATTACTACCTATACGAAGAAAAACAGGCTCAAACAAAAAAGCGTGGAGTATGGTCAGCACAACAAAACAACTAATTATCTTGAAAAGTGGTACACAAAGGTGATACATACAGACCACCAAAAGCGATCACAAGGTATTGATATAGAAAGAAAATAGAGATAATAAGCACGAGTTCAAATCTCTCCTCCGCTACCAATTATTCTCCTTCAAGATATATACATGCCCACACCTTGAAGATTGCCTTTTCTTCATAAAACTGCTACGCACAATACATGACAACACAGCCTCAAAAATCAGAGCCACGCTGGCTCAAACCCTTAGTTGACTACGCACCTTTAGTCGCATTTTTTGCATCATACAAATATAGCGATGATCTATTATTAGCCACACAAGTGATTATGGGTGTAACAGCATTGGCAATCGCCCTATCCCTCACGATTACACGTAAGCTTCCCATCATGCCGCTTGTCACCGCTGTTATCATCGGGGTATTTGGCGGCCTGACGATCTATTTGCAAGACGAAACCTTCATCAAAATGAAGCCAACAATCATCCAGACTATATTTGCGCTCGCACTTGGAGTTGGATTGACATTGAAACGTTTATGGCTAAAACCCCTCATGGGTGGCGCAGTAAACATGCCCGACTCCGCATGGCGTAGCCTGACAATACGTTTCATGGGGTTCTTCCTATTCTCGGCAGCCTTAAATGAAATCGTCTGGCGTACACAATCCACCGATATATGGGTAAACTTCAAAGTCTTCGGCCTGATGGCCTTAACTATGCTTTTTATCGGAAGCCAACTCCCCTTCATCCAAAAACATATGCGCGATGATAAATAAATTAAATTTATTAAGGAAGTCGCGATGCGCATTGATAAAAAATACAAGAAAAAGCTCCTAACATTTATTCATACACATGATAACAACCACGTTAACATGGCTCAGATAGGCCTGGAGCTTAATTTCTACAAAGGCTCACTTGATGACACCGCCTCTCTAATAATAAAACAGGAGGAGTTCGATAAGTTTATAAATACAATCAGGTTTTTATCTGATTTAGGCTTAGTGAAACCATCAAATGAGAAACTTGGTATATCTGATTTCCAAGGGAAAAAGTCAGTAAACCCAAAGACAACATTCTCTATCCCCGCTGCTGCGCATGAACAAGTAGAGATGATTATTGAACCATGGTGGAAAACAGCTATTCGAAAAGTGTTGGAAACTAGTGGAAAGCTTATTTGGATTGCAACAGGCGTTGCTATAGCGGTACCGCTCACCTCTATTTTAAATAATTTTTTAGGCGTTTGCCTATAAGCTCGCCTTCACCGCTATTGAATAGCGCTTACCATCAAAAACCAATCAAAGCGATTGGTTTATAAGTTTTTATGAACTTCACTGAAAGTTAAAAGGCCGTTCCCATCGGCTAATTTTCGAGGTGATTTACTCGGCAGATCGAGAGGCTTCGCATTCTTGCACTTAATGTCTGTAAGCTTCATTTTGTGGTACCTCCTATTTAGCTTTTCACTAGACACCACAAACGCTACTACAAATTTTCTAGGATGCCAATGTGGTCAAATGGACAACATAACACGAAAAACCAACAAAAAAGCCCCTTACAGGGCTATATTTGGCCGTACGGACATCTAATTCATGNNCATGAATTAGATGTCCGTACGGGACTCCGAACTGGTGTTGCGCTCTAAAGCCTTACTGAGCAACACTAGTTACTATTCTGTACGAGGATTCGAACTGATACTGAGCACCTCTATAGCTTCTAGCAATTCAGGACTTATTTGCTTATGTAACTTGATAATGCCATGCGAGTTCTGAGTTCGAACTGTATCAATTACGGGATGCCATTTATTACACTCACCAACACTTTGAAAGCTCTGGAAGGGTTCACGTAGCGTGTACTCTAGCTTTGTGCCGTTTAGCTGTAAGTTCGAAAATACAAATGCTATTAAGGCTCGCTTTACCCCCGTTTTCGAACTATTGAGCATATCGGGTGCTCTTGAGGCTAGTGAGGCCATAGTGGTTATGGCGTTCTTGAAGTCTTCATTACCATCCTGATGTTCCTCTAGCATAACAGTGACCTCTTTACGGCTGGCTTGGAGCTGGGTGAATTTGCGGTCATATACCTCTTTATTGATGGTCTCGTTAATTAGCAGATCAGTGAGTCTGTCCCTTTCATACTATCCATACAGGGATAACGGGATCACATAGAGCACGCGGGATTACCGAATACATTGGATTACTACAGAAACAACCTATCCAACTGAAATATAAAGAGAATGAGTAAATAGAGATTTCACTATTTTGATGAATTGACATCATATGTTACAGTTCAATGTATTGAATATTATATATATGCATCTATATTTAGATTGAGTAGACAACAAATACCTAGTAAAAATGGGCAAATGGGAATAAGATAAAAGCATGAAGTGAAGCCAAGAGCCCTCCCTTCCAAAAGGAGAAAAGCTCTTGGGTCCATTTACTTCTAGTGCTGGGGGTCCAAACCCCGGCGCGTCACCTTAACGAAGGAGTATAACATGGCTAAAAAGAAAAAGCAGGTTTCAGTAACCCAAAAGAGACGGCTCGAAATGAGAGCAAAGCTCTGGAAAGATGCGGAAGACAAGATATGGAGTCCCACAGGTGGCTGGCTGATTATCCCTCGCGCAATGCCTCTAATATTAAGAATAATGGATATAGCCTCCCCAAATGGAAAGCCAGTGTCGCAGACATATATGGACCTATGGTGTCGCAATAGAGAGGATGATGGTTTTGTAATCGCATCAAATCCAAAAGAGATGGCATATTACTCTGGCTTCACAGGTGAGCGTGCTGAGAGTACGTGGACGACACGTATGCGCATATTAGAGGATTTGGGGTTTGTTGAGTTTAAAGAGGGTACAAGTGGCCCTATTCACTACGTATTACTTCATAACCCATATGAAGTGATAGAGGCCTTACATGCGAAAAAGGAAGTTCCAAATGCTGCATACAACGCCTTAATAGAAAAGATAATTGAAATAGGCGAAAAAAGCTTGGATGAGGATGAGTGATGAAAGCAGTTGTATTAGCGAGAATATCCAGCAAAGAGCAAGGGGATGGGCACTCTTTAGAAGCTCAAGTACGCAATTTACGCCTTTATGCGGAACGCAAGAATTTGGATATTATTCGAAAGTTCACAATTGTCGAGTCTTCAACTAAAAGCCATCGCCCTGAGTTTGATCAGATGATTGATTTCATCAGAAGCCAAAAGGAAAGAATGGCTCTTATTGTTGATACCGTTGACCGCCTACAAAGAAGCTTTCGAGAAACTCCCATATTGAATGACCTCATGCAACAGGATGTTCTGGAGCTGCACTTCGTTAAAGAAGGAAATGTACTCTCTAAGGAAGCCAATAGTTCTCAGAAGCTTATGTGGAATATGGGCGTTGTTATGGCTCAATCCTACACTGACCAACTCTCGGATAATGTTAAAAGAAGCATAGGCTTTAAAATCCGTAATGGTGAATGGTGCGGGCAAGCCCCTCTTGGCTACATAAACTCAATAGACGGCAACACAGGCAAAGCACATATCATCCCCAACCCAAAGACAGCCGACCTAATTAGGGGTGTTTTCATTGAGTATTCATCTGGGGCGTATTCATTAGCAGAGCTAGCAAGGAAGTATCACGACAAAGGGTTACGATCCAAAGCTGGCAATCCAGTCAGGACACAGCAGATACACAAGTTAATTCAAAATCCCTTTTACTGTGGTGTCATGAAAATCAAAGATGAATTACATCCTCATAAATACGAACACCTTATAAGCCAGTCCGTATTTGACACGTGTCAGAGCATTCGCCTTAGTCGAGGTCAAAAACAGGCTGTTAAAGAAACTAAGCATCCATTCTTATTCCGTGGGTTGGTTCAGTGCGCAGTATCGCACAGGCAAGTGACCTGCGACCTAAAGAAAGGTAAGTATGTGTATTTGATTGTTCGTGACCCAGACGACCCCAAGCGCAAACTATGGATCAAAGAGCGTGATGTCTTAAAGCAGCTAGAGGAAGTATTTAAATCCATTCAACTCCCTCCAGAGCTTCTGCCTGATGTTATTGTGCATATTAACAAGGTGCATGATGCGGAGAAGCAATATCATCTCGAGAGCATTAAAGCCCTGAATATCGAGATGAAGCAGATTAACGCTCAGATGGACAGACTCACTGATCTGCTAATTAACGAGACCATCAATAAAGAGGTATATGACCGCAAATTCACCCAGCTCCAAGCCAGCCGTAAAGAGGTCACTGTTATGCTAGAGGAACATCAGGATGGTAATGAAGACTTCAAGAACGCCATAACCACTATGGCCTCACTAGCCTCAAGAGCACCCGATATGCTCAATAGTTCGAAAACGGGGGTAAAGCGAGCCTTAATAGCATTTGTATTTTCGAACTTACAGCTAAACGGCACAAAGCTAGAGTACACGCTACGTGAACCCTTCCAGAGCTTTCAAAGTGTTGGTGAGTGTAATAAATGGCATCCCGTACGGGATTCGAACCCGTGTTGCCGCCGTGAAAGGGCGGTGTCCTAGGCCTCTAGACGAACGGGACACACTGTGTAATCGCGAAAGGCGTGAGCGATTTATAGTCTTTTATGGGTTCACAAATCAAGTCCTTTTTTACAAAAAAATAAAAAAAATTTATATCACCCCAATAAAGCAAAAATAAAGCCCGCTTTTCTGCCAAGCGAGCTTATATAAATAGTATCTGAAAATAAAAAATTTACCTCATCCCCATTCCACCTGCGCCGAATGACGGCCCACCATATTGAGAATCCACCTCAGGCTCAGGAACATCAAACCTAGGATCATTCATCGCAAATTCAGGCATTGTCGTATCAAGTGCCGGAACAACATTTTCAATACCTTGGTCAAGCTGTACCTGTACAAACGCCTGATCCACACCTTGGATGTAATCTGTTACGTGCTCAACCTTATTATCCTGTGCAATATCAAAAAGAGCAGATAACGTTTCAAAATCATTATCCGGCCCACCAGCCGCCATAGCAGCATTCAAATCAGACGCACTAATACCTGCCATCTCCAACTGTTCATACGCCGCCGCAATTGCGAGCTGCATATCATCTAAATCATAAACATTCGGCATTTCAGGAATATCGTAATTAAGCTCATCAGCGCCTTGCACTAGATTTTCATGACGCACCTGTGCCTGATCACTCAGATTAAAGCTACGATCACCCATACGCGCCTTTACGGATTGATCCACATCCTTTTCAATCGCGCTCATTTTACCAAACTCACCACTTGAAACAGTGGCCATGTCACCAAGAACACTAAGATGCGCTTCACTACCAGTATCGCCAACCTGCAACGAAGCATAATCAACTTCACTACCTACAAGCGCGCGCTCTCCTAAAGTATCTAAAATATTTGGATTATAAACAGCATCATTCACAGCTGGGTCATTCACAACAAGCTCAAGTGCCGCCTGCTCTTCTGCGCCACTCATATCATTAAAATTTTGCTGTAATGCCAACATAATGACCCCAATTTTTTGCTTACCACCATTCTATACAAAAAGATGTGTAAAAAGCAAATAAATCCCGTTTTTTATCCCTACTACGCTGCATCAGACATAAAAACCGGATCGTCACTCTGCCCATTACAGACCTTTTGCAAAATACCCCGTTCAGTAATATAGCCAGTTACCAAGCGTCCAGGGGTAACATCAAATGCAGGGTTCGCCCCTTGTGAAAGCGTAATTTGAAACTCTTCAACCGCTCCCCCCTCTGTCAAACCTGTCATATGCGTCACTTCACGCGCATTACGTTCCTCAATCGGAATCATGTCACCACTTTCCATTGAGTAATCAATGGTTGGATACGGCAAAGCGATATAGAATGGCACATCATTATCCTTCGCCGCCAAGGCCTTTAAATATGTCCCAATTTTATTACACACATCACCATTACGCGTGACACGATCTGTCCCGACAAGGCATAAATCAACCTGACCATGTTGCATCAAATGCCCACCTGCATTATCGGCAATAACTGTATGAGGTACACCATGTTGCTGCAATTCATATGCGGTTAGCAAAGCACCCTGATTACGTGGACGCGTTTCATCCACCCATACATGCACATCAATCCCCGCATCATGCGCCATGTAAATCGGCGAACTGATCGTCCCATAATCAACAGTCGCAAGCCATCCCGCATTACAATGCGTCAAGATATTAAGCGTCTTTCCGCCCTTGGCCTCTGACATCTTACGAAGCAGCGGCAAACCACTAAGGCCAATATTACGGTTTATCTCAACATCTTCATCACACATCTCGCCTGCACGCTTATACGCCGCAGAGATACGCTCTTCGCCCTGAAATGGTTTTACCGCCACTACCATTTCATCCAAAGCCCAACGCAAATTCACCGCCGTCGGGCGTGTAGCAAGCAACGTCTTATATGAAGCGTCCAAGTTCTCATCAGATGGATCACTACGTAACGCCAGACAAAGCCCATACGCACCCGTCATCGCCAACATAGGCGCGCCGCGCGTCCACATCTCAGAAATCGCTCTTGCCGCTTGCTCCATCTCCATTAAGTGAACATGCACAAGCTCCCACGGCAATTTACGCTGATCAAAGATACGAACAGACCAACCATCTTCATTCAACGCAATAGAGCGATAATGCACACCATCAATTTTCATCACATCCCCCTTAAGGATTTTACGCTTCTACAGCTTCATTTAAAATCGTATCAAAGTCATGCACCTTTGTATGACCAAGCGCATCAAACAACGCCTTCTCACGATCCAGAACAATCACATTCATACCCGCAGCCGCAGCCGCGTCAATTTCCTCAGTTGAATCAGAAAGGAACAATATCTCACTGAGAGGAACATTTATTTCCTTGGCAATCTTTTCATAAGATTCTGTCTCTTTCTTGCCACCTGTTATCGTATCGAAATAACCGGAAAACAATGATGTCACATCACCTGCCTTCGTATTCCCAAACAACAATTTTTGCGCAGGCACAGAACCGGATGAATAAACATACAAATCAATCCCCTGATCTTTCCACCTCTTCAAGCCGACCAAAGCATCATCATAAATATGCCCGACAAGCTCACCATCATTATAGCCCTCTTCCCAGATCATACCTTGCAAAGTTTTAAGGGCAGTAACCTTTTGATCTTCATCAATATACCGCAGCAAAACCTCAATAACTTCTTCAAGGCTAAGCTCAGGGTTATTTTCCTGCGCGCGCACATCATTTAGTAACTCGGCTATATCCTTTTCATTATCCCACACATAATCTGCCAAATTTTTATATGCATACGGAAATAAGGTGTCCTTCACAAAAGAAAGTGAACTGGTCGTACCCTCAATATCCGTCACAATAGCTTTAATTTCCTGCTTCATAATTTATGCGACCTCTTCTTCAAATTTTGGAAATTTATCGGCAATATCATCACCCGTGTAATCGGCAACCCAACCCTCTTTCGATGTAAATAAACGAATACATGTCAAATGCGGGTTCTCTCCCATATCGAACCAATGACTTACCCCGTCCGGCACACTGATTAAATCACCGCGTTCACATAGCGTCATATAGACATTCCCACCAACATGTAGATAAAAAATGCCCGCCCCCTCAACAAAGAAACGCACCTCATCTTCACTATGGGTATGTTCACTTAAGAATTTCTCACGCAACTCTTTCTTTTGCGGGTGGTCAGAGGCAAGACGAATAACATCCACGGACTGGTATCCATTTTCATCCTTCAGCCGTGTGATATCAGATGAATAGGCCGCCATCACCGCCGCATCATCGGCATCATCGGGTAAAATCCCTTGCGTCTCCCAACGCTCAAAACGAACATCTATCTCACTTAAACGCGCAGAAATAACATCTCCATCCTGCGTATCCAATGTGAAATTATCGGGCTGACTATCGGGATATATTGTTAAACGGCTCATATCTACTCTCCCTATCCTTTAATCTGTTTTATATGCATTTCACAAGACAGCAACATTTCCGTCGCTTCAATCACACGCTCGGCCTCTGCCATATCCTTACCCCATCCGTAAATACCATGGTTACGGATTAAATAAGCCGGCGTCTCGGGCTTCGCCCTCAACATACTCTCAACACGTGCACTTAAATCAACCATATCCTGCGTATTATCAAAGATTGGTAAGCTAACCGAGACATCATGCGTTTCAACACCACGATATGCCTTCAACATTTCATATCCTGAAAGCGTAAGCACGTCATCAGAACTCAACCGCGTTAGAACCGTACATGCAACAGAATGCGTATGCAAAATTGCATTCACATCAGGGTAGACTTTATACAAAACAGAATGCAGCAAAGTCTCCGCCGAAGGCTTCTTATCCTCCAACGGTTTTCCATCCAAATCCGCACGCATAATTTGATGAGGCTCAAGTTGCCCCTTATGCGCACCCGAAACGGTAATTGCCATTTCATTATCATTTGTACGTATAGAATAATTTCCGCTTGTTGCGGGCGCAAGGTTCATACGATCAAGCCTATTTCCTGCCTTGATAATATCTTGCACAGCTTTTTCAAAAGATATGGTCATAGGTTTTTATAATCAAAGCCTATACCATTGGCAAACGCAAAGCGCAGCTAATCCATAAAAGTTTCAATTAAGACACCACCCTGATAAATTTTCGCAAAGGAATCATCAGGAGTTTCGTGCCACTTATTCTAGGTTCTTTTGTAAAATAGAACAACTTGACCACGCTTCAGGAGAGAAGAAATACGACATGAACTTGCATTTTTTTTCTGATTAGAGGAAAGTGAACTCTTCCTGAACAATAATTAGGCTTTTTAAAAATATGAATTCTTCAAAAGTCGTGCTAATTGCCCTCTTGTCAGTCGGGTTTATATGCATATACATCTTACCACGTATTCTATTCTCTCCCAAAACGGCAGCAGAGACTGAAAAGCCCTATGCAGAAAAAACAATAGACGAAGTTCTGGATGAAGCATTCCAAATCATCGCGATAACAGAAAACCCGCCACCACAAAATGTTATAAAAACAACGCAGCGATTCAACAGATATCAAGCGCGCAGCGGTAATGAACTTGCCCCTTACATCATCGATTACTTCTGGTACGCCCCAAATGAACCATGGCCTGAAAATATAAAATTCCCACTTATTATTCACCTGCATGATCAAAATAGCTTAGCATTCAGCGCAGAATACATGACACAAACGAATATAAGGAATAATTTTCCAGCATTTCATTTTGTCCCCATGCTCCCCCCCGGTGCAACATGGGCAAATTATAAAGAAGACCCAACATTAAAAATGCTTCCATATATCTCAGAATATATTGATTATGTGTTAGTTAAGTATCCCGTAGATCCTAAACGCATATATCTAGTAGGTTGTGGCGCAGGGGGGCACGGCGCTTTCGGAGCAATAGCAGAACGCCCCGATTTTTATGCCGCTGCTGTCATTATAAACAGTGACTGGAATCCCGCTCAGGCAAAAAAACTTGCCCAAACACCTTTATTCATGATGATGGGGGAAAAGAATAAACAATTTTCAAAAACCGCAACCATCCAAATCACCAAAGATATTCGCCAACTAAACGGACAAGCCGAATATAAAGAATTTACATCTATGCCACACAACTGTGCATTTCCGCCATTCTACAAAGCTTCAACATGGGACTGGATGTTTGCCCATCAATCCAACGAAACGAAGATACAAACACTCGCGCAATAAAAAAAGCCCTGAAAACTCAAGGCTTTTTCAAAAACATAAAATTACGAAGAACTTACGCAGCCATAGCTTGCGTTGCTTTATGGATAGCATCTGTCATTTGTGCGTTCACAGGCTCAACACTCTCGCTCAAAACCTTCACACTTATTTCTGAAATTTTTGTCATGCCTGACATAAAATCATCAAAATTTGCCTGTGCAACTTTATTTTGCACTTCCGCAAACTCATTGATGGTCTTTACACTCATTGCTTCTTTGAAATAGCTCGCTTGCTTTTCCGCTGTGTCCTGCGCCAAAGACATGACTGCACCAACAATATCCTCAAAACCCTTCATCGCAATTGCACTTGATTTACTATATGCATCAGAATACTGCGCATTAAATTCAGAAGTATCTTTCATCATTTTATCAAATTGATTTGTGGTTGCCTTGCCCATAATTCTCTCCATAATATTGGTAAATGCGAAACGCTCGATCAGAAAAATCCACCTGAATTTAACAAAAATTTTTGCATCGCACAATGCACTATAATAATTACGCCGACATCAAACGTATGTCAAGCATTTTTGTGCGGCGCACAATAGCACTATACCGTCCACGCGGTTTTATAGACATAATTTAAAAAATAATATATACTGCATGTTCTTGGATTTGTGGGAATCCTATGTGTCTCTCAACACATCCACAAGAAGACATAACTTTAAACACGGCACTCTAAAATATGGAATCTTCTGGCATAAAAACAAACAAAAAAACAATAAAGCGTTTTGCACTTTGGACACTTACGATGATGTTCGTATGCAGTTTTGTGAACTCCGGCACATCATATGCTAAGGCAAAGCCCGAAAAATATCCTAAAAAATATGCCGCCCTGATTATGGATGCCGACACCGGTCTCATTCTACATCAAGAGAATGCAAACAAACGACTACACCCGGCATCTCTGACAAAATTAATGACCTTACTGATGGTATTTGACGCAATTGACCATGGCGCCCTGCGTCTGAATGATCGCGTTTATATTTCAAAACATGCCGCAAGCATGATCCCCAGTAAACTAGGGTTAAAGCCCGGAACATCAATAAAAGTTAAAGATGCAATTTATGCATTAGTAACAAAATCTGCAAACGACGTCGCCGTCGCATTAGGTGAAAAGCTTGGTGGATCAGAAAGTAAATTTGCCCTGATGATGACACGTAAAGCACGCAAAATCGGCATGACACGCACACGTTTCCGCAATGCATCAGGTCTGCACGACCCTTTGCAAGTCAGCACTGCACGCGACATGTCCCGCTTGGCACAATCAATGCTCACCAGATATAAACGTCACTATCATTACTTTTCCACCAGAAGCTTTACGTATCAAGGCAAAACATATCGCAGCCACAACAAACTTATGGACACATATGCCGGTATGGATGGTATGAAAACAGGTTATATCAAAGCATCAGGCTTTAACCTTGTATCTTCCGTCATGCGCCATGACCGTCGCCTCATCGGTGTTGTTTTCGGTGGCAAGACCGGAAAATCTCGTAACGCAATAATGGAAAGATTACTGGATCGCTCTTTCGCAAAAATCGGAAATATTGCAATTGCTCAAAACGATATACCTGTTCCATCCAGAAAACCGGCACACGGGATCAAGTTCGCTGCTTTAAAAACAATAACTCCACCAACAAGACCACCAATAGAAACGCCTTCTAACCTCAAAAAGACGGCAACAAAGGCGTTCACGCTTACATCGCGTTGGGATATGCTCGACTCATCACACGAAGACTCAATGTTCAATAAAATGATCGGACAAGGTGACTATGACATCACCGTACGCAACCGCATAGAAACAGGTTTAATCGCAATATCCGCACATCTGGGCGAAACAATACCAAACGCATCCATCGCCGGACAACCGCAACCAACAAAACTGGCTGCCCCTAAAACTCAAAGGGACAATGGTCAATGGGCTATCCAAATTGGCGCATTTACAAGCAGAGAAAGAGCAGACCGCGCATTAACACAAGGCCTTGATAAGCTCCCCTCCTCCCTACAACATGGACGCACAACAGTCGCCCCGATTAAAACAGGACAAGGTTGGATTTTCAGAAGCCGCCTACACGGATACAGTAAACAAGCCGCACATGAAGCCTGCTCAATCCTAAAAGACTGCATTCCAATGTCATTCCATGTCGCAAGCAAATAATAAAATGCTCCCACCCACCACGACAAACCACACAAATGAGCATGGTAATGTCCTAGTTATGGTCTTACTAGCCATCGTCTTAATCGGAGCATTAAGCGTTGCAATACAAGGTACATCGCAACAATCCAACCATATTGACGATGAAACTCTCCTTTTTCGAGTTTCAGAAACGCAACGTTACGCCACGGAACTAGAGCGCGGTGTAACCTTTATATTACAAAATGGATATAGCGAAGCAGATATACGCTTCTCCCACCCAAATGCACATAACGATTACGGCGATTTAAGCGCAGATACAGATACAGGTGATCAAATGTTTGACCGTCTGGGCGGCGCAGCCAAATACAGCTCCCCTCCCGAAGGTATCAACGATAGCAGCCCATGGGAGTTTTACGGACACACGGCTCTGCCCCATGTCGGCTCTGATGAAGCAGAGCTTATAGCATTACTCCCGAATGTTACCGAAAAATTCTGCAACAGAATAAACGATATAATTGGCTATGACACAACAATGCCACAAGATGACGGCACATGTATTCATGGTGGCGCAACATCACGCTATGATGACACAACACAGTTCTCAAGCTCTCCAAACACGACAAACGAAGCAACCTTCTCCCTTAAACCTTCTACGCGCGGATGCGTACAATGTTCCAGCGGCGAATACCACTATTTCCACGTTCTCCTGACACGATAAAAAGTATTTAAGCTTTGGATTTATTGAGGCGCTCTAAAAATACGCGCTTCAGTCTTGGCAAGCTTCTTAAGCTCTAGGGAAAGAGGCATCTGATAATCAAAATACGCGACGGCCGCACCAGTTTTCACATCAACAACACGCAAATACACATCGACATGGTCTTTACGCACCATATAACGCCCACCAAGCCTAAAATGCTCCTTCATACCTTCAGGAGGACGAGGATACAAATCTTCATGCCCCTGCGTCGCAACATCATGCAACCACACCTTATAACCAAGCTCTGAAAAACGTAAACCGACCCCTTCCGGAATAGATGTACCAAACGCAGACGTTATACCCGGCTGATCCGCCTCTTCAAGAGGCTTCACCGCAATAATATCATGAACTGAGACGTCCCCACTCATCTTGGATACCAACAAATCGGCCGCCGCATAATTTTTCTCTTTTAAATTAACATCCGGATCGGAAAATACCCCATGCGCCGCCGCCGAGATACCTGCAGTTACCGCACGAAATGTAAGTGCCTCCCCTAAACACCCACTAAGCGCAACACCGCAAAGCATCATGAGACAGAGATTTCTAGATTTTTTTAATTTCCCCGACAACATCGCATCGCGCCCTAATTCACATCAATTATGCCGCCGCAAACAGGCGGGTCAACATCCACGTTATTCACACTCTTAAAACCATAAAGAGGCAATGTATAATATCCTCCGACAATGTCTTTTGGCGCACCATCTTCATCTTCATCAATGGCAAGAGCCAGATACACACGCCCCGCATCATCGCTCATAGTATCATCTTCACAAGACGGATCAGCATGCTTCGCTACAAGCTCCACAGGAACAGAATCCTTCGCAGACGTCGTCAAAAGATAACCACGTTTAATTAACTCATCACGTAAAACATGATCAAAACTGTTGTAAAATGTTGTGTTTGCAGGGATTTTTAACTCAACCTGATCCACACTGAAAGATAGTTTCTGATCCAACTTCTGCGCCAAGCTTTCCGCCGCCGCCTGCATTGCCCCCATAACTTCCATATTCTTTTCATTACTATATTCATATCCAACAGCCCGCGCCTTTGGCCCGTCTACCGATTTAAACACCTTATCAAAGGAACTATAACCACGCGGCATCGGCCCCGGATTACCGGAACATCCCGAAACCAGAATAAGTGCAGAGGAAACAGTGATAAAAGAAAGCAAAGAACGCATAAGATTATTTTCCCGATATAGAAAAAGGATATAAGAACAACACGAAAGAGATTCTATCAGGTCTTCGCAAGCACGTACAGCCTTAATGAAACTGACAAAAAGCTGCCCTACAATCAGTGAAGTGCCGCCGCGCGCCCTTTATCAGAAAGCCAACAAAGCTGACGCCCGCAATCAGGTCCAATACAAATAATACGCCATTCCAAATAGCCCGCCTCAATCGCTTGCTCTACAGAATATTCACCATATGTATTTTGAATATCGTCAACGAACATCACAGATTCAAACTTACCAAAACATGATTCCAAAGATAATAAATCAGATAACATGTGAACTCCCCTGTAATTTACACAAACACCAAATGATATTGATAATCATTCTTAATTACAGGGCAAAAGTCAAGCACGCTCAATTGAATAGGAAATATTACTATTGGATAAATTGGAATTAAACGAAGATGGCATAAACAAGCCTAAGCGGCCTGCTCACCCTTTTTTACCTTCTCAATAGAATTGGTTGTACTATGCCCGTCATAAACCGGCATCACATCAACCACGCCGCCATACGCGTGCACTGTAGGCGCTTCTGGGATTTGAGAGACAGTGTAATCCCCACCTTTAAAATACAAATCCGGCTGCACCGTGTCTAACAAAGCACACGCGGTATTATCATCACCCTCTTTTTGCGCACCGAATAAGACAACCATATCAACCGATCCTAACGCCGCCAAAACCGCAGCGCGAGAATCTTCAAGATGCACCGGACGCTCCGGCCCTTTCAAAACACGCACAGACGAATCACTATTTAAACCAATAATCAAACGGTCACATTTTTGACGCGCATCATTCAAATATGTCACATGCCCGAAATGTACGATATCAAAACACCCATTGGTAAAACCAACATTTAAACCTCTGGCCTTCCATCGCAAAACCTCTTCACGCGCCTCATCCCAACTCAAAACCGGCGCTTGACGGATACGATCAATATTCGGTTGTTTACTATTCTCAAGCGCGACATGCGTATCATGATGCTTCAGCATCTCACGAAGCTCTTGCGCACGAATAGGTGCCGTACCAACTTTAGAGACAACGATACTCCCCGCCAAATTCGCAAGATTAGCAGCCTCAGAGAGGTCAGCCCCCGCCGCAACAGCACCTGCAATTGTCGCGATTACCGTGTCCCCTGCTCCTGACACATCAAAGACCTCAATATCAGAAGCACTACGAACATGAACAATACTATCGGCCTTCACCACGCTCATACCATCCTTAGAGCGCGTTGCCACAACAGATTTAATCCCACTAACATCAAGAAGATATTGCGCCGAATCCATAACCTCTTCATCACTATCAACAGCCATACCACCCGTTGCTTCGGATAACTCTTTCTTATTCGGAGTAACAATATCTGCACCTCGGTATATACTATAATCCACTCCTTTAGGATCAACCAAAACAGGGACATCATGCTCTTGCGCTAATGTAATAAGCGCCTGAATAAATTCTTCTGTAAGTAACCCCTTGCCGTAATCAGACAAAATAACGGCCTGCACCTGTGGCAATATATCCTGAGCTTTAGTTAAAAGAGCATGCATCAATTCATCGGAAATATCTTCTATGCGCTCATAATCACTGCGCAACAATTGTTGATGCCCCGCTAAAAAACGAGTTTTAATAATTGTACGTCGCTCTTCTGAAGACAATAAACCACAAGCATCCCCGCCAAGTGCCTCAACAAGAGATCGAACATGCTCTCCTTCCTTGTCATCACCAACAACAGATAGAATTTTTGCATCACACTTCAAATGGCACAAATTCGACAAAGTGTTACCCGCCCCGCCAAGCATCATATTCTCACGCTCAACAGATAAAACAGGCACAGGGCTCTCAGGAGAAATACGTTTAACGCTTCCATAAACAAAACGATCCAACATAATATCTCCGATAACAAGAACAGATGAATTCTCCATCGCATCAAGAATATTTTGCTGACTAATATGTTGGTTTTCCATGTATGCAAACCCCAGTTTTTTCTAAAATATTAACTTTTATGCGCGTTTGTTAGGAATTCGTCAATATTTCTCGTGTTTAATAAAGGTGCACATACACATAAAAGTGCTGTTCTTAAAGGGGTATACTGTGTTCAAGATGAGCGTAAACACTGAGAAAAACAGAAATAATAAAGCAAAAACCGGAGTTTTCAGGTCAATAAAGCATAACTTTGACCGCAACAAACTCGGGGAACTACTTGTTTTAAAAGGGAACTTAACCCCACAAGACCTCAAGCACATCCTCTCAGAACAAAAAAATACGAATAAACGCCTCGGCGAACTCCTCATTGAACAAAGCTATATCACGAAATCACAACTAAGCCGCCTGCTTTTCAAACAAAAAGCCATGCGCATGACTGCGGCAATGCTGCTTTGCTTTGCATCATTCGGCGGCTTCACCAAAAAAAGCCACGCAAAAGAAATTAAAGATGTTCCCGCGCGCATTGCCCTTGTCTCTGCCGGCGCAGGTCAAATACAGTTTGAAGAATTGTCACACTATCCCAAATTATTCGGCGCAAAAGAAAAACGCTCCACAAATTTAAAAGCTTTCACCAAGTGGAGCAGCATGTTTGAGCGTTTTGATAACGCCCTAAACGACCAAAAATCACGCCGTATCATTGATGAAATGTTAAAAGAAGTGGCACAATATAAATCCGGTTCTATCCATAAAATGGCACAAAATGTAAACCGGATGATGAATCAGAAAAAATATATCGTAGATAACAGAAACTGGGGAAAATCCGATTATTGGGCGACGCCTATTGAGTTTCTAACACGCGGCGGCGACTGCGAAGATTTCGCCATTGCAAAATACGTGGCTCTACGTGCATTAGGCGTACCGGAAAACCGTATGCGTATCGCAATCGTACAAGATCAAAAGAAAAACATTCCACACGCAATTTTAGTTGTCTACTCCGAACAAGGCGCTGTGATTTTAGACAACCAAATCAAAACTGTAGAACGAGAAAGTACGATTGCACATTACAAACCAATTTTCTCAATCAATCGCGAAGCATGGTGGTTACACACAACACCAAAATCATCGACAACAATTGTGGCTTCAGCAACGCGTTAGACAAAACAAACTAGATATCAAAGAAAACAAGCAATATAAGTTTTGCGCACGAAAAGTGAATAGTTACGCATTCTTAAAAAGAGAACAAAAACCAATCAAAAATAAGCTCATATATCAAATAGATCATATCGATACTATATATGAACACCCTTAACACGGTGACGTGAATCCTCAGTATAGCCCGTCGGGTCTATATGGATCAGCACTTCTGCATCCGCATAAGCTTGCACAATTTCCTCCTCAAGATCCTTTGCAATTTCATGCGCTGCATAAAGCGTGATCTCCGGGTCTGCTTCAATATCAAAAGACATAACATAATTATTTCCGTTACGGTGCGTTCTTAAATCATGCCACCCTGCAACACCCTTATGTGCCTCAATAATTCCGATAATTTTTGTACGATCTTCTTCCGGTAATTCACGATCCAAAAGCATATTAAGAGATTTCATCGCAATACTGCGTGCCACACACGCCATAAACCCTGCAACCCCAACGGCAAAGAGCGTATCAATCCAAACAGGTGCACCATAAAAGCATAATATCAAGACCAGTAAAGCCCCCATATTCACCAGAATATCACTACTATAATGGGCACTATCCGCCTCTACCGCCAAAGACTCTGAGAATTTCAAGCTATGCCGTTGAATTAAAACAAGGATAATAGATAACACAACAGACGCGACCATAACACTCGCGCCAATCATATGATTGGTAATAACAACCGGTTTCGATACGTGAACCAACGTCTCGAAAACAAGAAACACACCACCACCCGCAATAATCGCCGCCTGAAACAATGCGGACACGGCCTCCATCTTGCCATGCCCATGGCGATGATCTTCATCCGCAGGACGGCGCGCATAGTAGATGCTCGCCAATGCCATTAAAGAAACAAGACCATCCAAAACAGAATCCGTCAAAGAAGACAGAATACTAACCGCCCCACTTTGATGATATGCATATGCCTTTATCACAATCAAAGTGCATACGATCACAATAGCCGCATACCCTGCCAATAAAGAGCTTCTCGATTTTACAATTTCTTCACTCATAGCCCCTATTCTTAAGGAGAAGAAAACACAAAACAATGTTTTTCTCGCATTTATAAAAGAAGCTTGATAAATTCATAAAAAGCGCGGGACATAAGAGCAAGATGAAAGATACACTGACCGACAATTCCCAGACAATATGCCTGATCGAGTTCAGCTCGAACACAACGCATATTCGTGCAGTAAATTTAGCAACCGGCGAAAATATCATCCCCGCACAATCCACAGCAACAAGGCTTGGTAAATTCCCCGAAGGCACGCGTGATTTAAATCCAAATGGTGTACGTGAATCCCTGAGAATCTTACGCGATAACCAAGAAACCCTAAACACCATCCCCGATGAAAATATACGCGTTGTCGGAACAGGTGCACTACGTGATGCAAGTAACACACATGATTTCAAACAAGCCGTCAGAAAAGAAATCGGCCTACCAATTGATGTTATTTCCGGCGCAGAAGAAGCACACTATAGTGCCGCAGGCATTATGTCCTCCTTCGACACACCAAACGGTGTGATATGGGACATGGGCGGACGCTCTTCTGAATTTGCCATCATCAAAAACGGCGAAGTTAGCGCATGCGTAAGCTTACCTCTGGGCTCGCAAGCCATCCGTGAGCAAGACGACATACAAACATTTATCAAAGAGCAGTTAGACACCCTACCTGACGCATACACAAATCAATCCTTTGATAATCTTTACGTCATTGGCGGCACACCACGCCGTATCCTTGGCACATATCAAAATATGAGCAGTCCTGATGGTGACAACGTCATTCACGGATATCAAACCGATAAGAAAACAGCTCACGATTTCACACAAAGCCTTCTAAACACAGATCCTGATGATTTGGGAGATGATCCCCGCTTTCGTGATTACCTCCCCTTCGCAGGAGCACTCTTCACACAGCTACTCGATAAAGTAGATACACAAAACATCGTAGCATCAAAAAGCGGAACACGCGCTGGCGTTCTATACGAATTGGAAGAAGAAGCCCTAAACAGCCACCCCGACCATGGCATCGAACCGACCCAAGAAGCCGAAGAAGAGTATATTCCTGACTAATGAATATATTTCATATTATTTTCCAAGACTTAGCGCACTTTGTTCGTCATATAAATAAGAATTAAGTGACGCGCATAATGTCTTGAAGAGGTCAAAGATGCATAAAAGACTGATATACACCGCGATTTTGTGCTTAACAATGCACCCCTTCCAAATACATGCCTGTGCATCAAAAGAACTGCACAAAGAAACCGCAACGTTAAATGATTGTGAGTTATCGCCCGATATAACACACACATCTCCCCTCCCTTCTATTGAGTATTTCGATGACTTCTTTTCAAAAACGCTACCCTCAAGCCTTATCGAAGTATGGGTCACAAAAGAAGATAATAACCAACACAAAATAAAAGAAACCACACAAGGCGAGGTCATAAAAGTCCACTCTAAATTCCAAGAATCCTACCCTGAAGGAACATATATCTTCTATATAAAACCAGATACAGGAGGGTATGAAAATGCAATGATTTTTACCGGAAAGCACTCAGGGCTAAATAAAATAAGCGGAACCTACGCTTCATTTTATATCCCCAAGATTGGATAGATCACCGGAAACGCTAAAATATACATCTACATCCCCGGATTTGGTGTTGGTATAACGTCCATAAAAATCACATATCCTGATTAAATCGCACAGGGCACACAATCCCCCCCAATAACGCTCCCAATGCAGTTCTGGTATAATTGAGAGATCCTGATATAAGTTGCATATTGATATCCACAATATAAACATGAAAGCACAATGAAGATGCATTTTATATTCGTACATGGATGGGGTATGAACGCCAGTATATGGAACGAACTGTCACAACACATCCCGACCGCAGATAAAACCTTCATTGATCTGGGTTTTACGGGAACAAAGCCCCAAACACATATTCCATCGTACAAACCTGCAATATATATCACCCATTCATTAGGCACACTCTGGGCACTTAAACATCAACATGCATCAATGGATGCTTTAATAGCTATAAACGGCTTTTCTTCTTTTAAAAGTTTCTCTGATGAGCGCACTTTGCAGATGATGCAAAAACGACTAAAGACAACACCAATACGCCAGATGAAAGCATTTTGGAAAACATGCAGCATCCCGCAAAATATACAAAACACCCTTGACCCGACCCTAAATATAGATAGGTTGCACACGGGACTAGATTGGCTAGCGGATTGGGATGAAACGGCACGTTTACAAACCTTATCTGTACCTATTCTTGCATTAGCAGGACAAAAAGATTTAGTGTTGCCAATCGATATGATGAAAAAAGAATGGCACGCCAACACATTAGAAATACAAAGCGCTGCAGGCCACGCTTTACCTCTCTCCCACCCCGAATGGTGCGAACAGAAAATAAAGGAATTCATCCGTGGGATTGAACTGGAAAAATAAAGTTACTCAAAGTTTCGATCATAAATCAAATGAATATGATCAAGATTGTGACATCCAAAAACAAGTGGCCTTTAATTTGGCAAAAGATCTACCAACGCAAAACATATCAAAAATTTTGGAGATTGGTTGTGGCACAGGAAATCTAACAAAACACCTGATTAAAAAATATCCGAAACAAAGCCTTCACATCACGGATATAAGTCCCGCAATGCTAAGGCAAGCCCAGCAAAAAAACATGCACGAGCAGATTCAATGGAACACACTGGATGCAGAAAATATAACCATCGCACATAAATACGACTTAATCGTCGCAAACATGGCTTTGCAATGGGTTATAGATATAGACAAAACTATAGAACAACTAAAAACCATTCTAAATCCCGGAGGATCGCTCTTCTTCACCTTACCCGCCCCACAAAGCTTTCCCCAATGGACGAACACATTAAATAATCTAAATCTTCCCGTAGGTATTCTCGACTTTAAAACTCCAGAAGGTCTTTATAAGCAGGAAAAAATCGAAAAAACATACAGCAATACTATGGGGTTTCTACGCTCCCTAAAAGCGATAGGTGCTGCAAACCCAAAAGAAAACTACGTTCCCCTTACCCCCGCACAGCTAAAATCTGCATGTCATTTATGCGACACCACACACCACGGCACAATCACATGGCACATTTCATATATTCAAATAAAAACAGAGCATAATTGATTAAACAGATGTCGTTTCTGACGCTTCGATAGCATCAATAAAACTTTGCCCATACTTCCCTAACTTTGATTGCCCGACACCGGGAATAAGAGCCATATCATCAAGCGTTAAAGGCCTGTTCTTCGCCATATCAATTAATGTCTTATCATGAAATACAACATATGGAGGGATATTGTTTTCCTTCGCTATTGAAAGACGCAACGCTTTCAACTCTGTAAATAAAGCCTGATCTTCTTCTCTATCCAAACTAATCGTCGGATTAACTTTACCTGCCCCCCGTGAGGGTGAGGTTGTTTTTGGCTCTAAACGTAATTGTATATTATCGCCGCTTTTTAAAAACGCCATCCCTTGGTCTGTAATTTTCAATCCGCCATGCGCATCCATATCGGCATACAAAAAATTACGCGCAACAACTTGCCTAACAATACTTTGCCATTCTTTTTGCGTGTGCTCTTCACCTATACCGTAAGTACTAACAGTATGGTGGTCAAAATTACGAATACGCTCACTATCTCTTCCAAGAAGAACATCAATCACATAGCCGGTACCAAACCTTTGACCTGTTCGGTAAACACAGGAAATCGCCTTTTTAACCGCAACCGTTGCATCAAATGTTTTCGGCGGGTTAAGACAAGTGTCACAATTGTTACAAGCCTCACAATGATCGTTAAAATAATGCAAAAGCACCTGCCGCCTGCATGTCGCCGTTTCGCAGAACCCAAGAAAGGCACTCAATTTTTGTCGTTCAATACGCTTTTGCTCATCATTGCTCTCCGAATTTTCAATCATCTGCCGCTGCAAGACCAAATCTTGCAAACTATAAACCATCCACGCAACAGACGGTAAACCATCACGCCCAGCGCGCCCGGTTTCCTGATAATACGCCTCTATATTCTTAGGTAAATCAAGATGAGCAACAAACCGCACATCAGGTTTATTTATTCCCATACCAAAAGCAATAGTAGCAACAATCACAACATTCTCATCTTTAATAAACCGTTCCTGATTATTGGAACGCACATCTTTATCAAGACCTGCATGATATGGCAGAGCATTATATCCCTGATTTGAAAGCCATATCGCCGTCTCTTCAACTTTTTTACGTGAAAGACAGTAGATAATACCACTTTCATCTTTAGATCGTGTTTTAAGAAACCGTAAAAGCTGCTGACGAGGGTTATCCTTAATAGAAACGTTATAGGTGATATTAGGGCGATCAAAACTAGATAAATACAATTGGGGTAAATCCAACCGTTCAATAATATCCTTGCGGGTAGGTGCATCTGCCGTTGCAGTAACCGCAATACAGGGCACATCTACATAACGCGTACGCAATAACGAAAGCTGCCTGTATTCTTGCCTGAAATCATGCCCCCATTGCGAAATACAATGCGCCTCATCAATCGCAAACAATGCCAATTCAATATTGTCCAACACATCTAAAAAACTATCATTCACCAAACGTTCCGGCGCAACATAAACAAGATCAAGCGCACCATCTCTCAAATCCGCCATAGCCTGTTGCAATTCTAGAGAGTCCAATGCGGAATGAATGGCCGCCGCCTTCACGCCAAGCTCTCTTAACGCTGTAACCTGATCCTGCATTAACGCGATAAGAGGTGAGACAACAACCCCCGTTCCCTGACGACACAGCGCAGGAATTTGATAACACAGAGATTTTCCACTACCAGTCGGCATAAGAACACAACAACTCTGGCCGGAAATTACGGTATTTATAATATCTTCCTGCTCTGCACGAAAATTATCATATCCAAAAACAGACGATAAAACTTGCGCAGGATCTGCGACGCTATCTACGTGATAATTCGAGGTTGCATTACTAACACCTACCATAGCTTTAAACACCCCTGATTAATTATTATAGAACTGGCTTCACCGCATTCACAGACGCTTCTTTATATAAAACCAGTTGCGACATGTGCGTACAAAACACACAATACAGCATAAAAAACATTTTAGAATACTCATTATTCTAAAATGTTTTGCCAAAGGGCAGGCCTTACATGATTTCGAGAAATTCCCGTAATAATGATAAGCCTGCCCTATGTCATTTACTTTTATGATGCCTAATTATCTTGAGCCTGATCTGCCACCTTACGACCAATACTAAAACGGCTTGGGAACCACTTATACAACGCCGGTAACACCAATAATGTAAGGATAGTAGAAGATATAATTCCACCAATCACCACTGTCGCCAAAGGTCGTTGCACTTCCGATCCCGCACCAACGTTTAAAGCCATCGGCACAAATCCCAGTGAAGCCACAAGAGCAGTCATTAATACAGGTCTTAAGCGTGTTAACGCCCCCTCAATAATGGCATCCTGCAACGGCATCCCTTGCTTTTCCAGATCACGGATAAATGACAGCATCACAACACCGTTCAAAACAGCCACACCGGAAAGCGCGATAAAGCCAACCCCCGCAGATATAGAAAGCGGAATATCACGTAGCCATAATGCAGCAATCCCTCCCGTTAAGGCCAAAGGCACACCGGAAAAAATCAGTAAAGCCGCACGCGCCGAATTAAAGGCCATGAAAAGCAACCCAAATATCAGTAAAAGCGATATCGGTACAACGATTGAAAGTCGTTGCTTTGCAGAAATAAGTTGCTCAAACGTGCCTCCATACTCCGTCCAATATCCAGCAGGCAAAGTAACATTCGTAGAAACTTGCTGACGAATATCTCCAACAAAGCCTCCTAAGTCACGCCCACGCACATTAGACGTTACAACAATACGGCGTTTACCATTCTCACGACTAACTTGATTTGGGCCATAAATAACAGATATATCAGCCACCTCTCCCAAAGGAACATAATCAGGGTTCTCATCCACACCTTCGTGCTTAAACTCTGACAACGAAATAGGAAGACGGTCCAACGCATCAATATCAGTACGCAAAATTTCCGGCAAACGCACGACTAAATCAAAGCGACGATCCCCTTCAAAAATCGTTCCCGCTTCACGTCCACCCATTGCAGTTTGTACAATTTCTTGCACATCGGCAATGTTAAGGCCGTATAAGTCCATGCGTTTACGATCCGGCACAATACTTAAAACAGGCAGACCTGTGACTTGCTCAACTTTCGCTCCCGCAGTACCATCAACATTTTGAATAACCTCAAGAACTTCATTCGCAGATTTCAAAAGCTGTTCAAGATCATCACCATAAATCTTCACCGCAACATCACTACGCACACCTGAAATCAATTCATTAAAGCGCAGTTGAATAGGCTGTGAAAACTCATAGTTACTACCCGGAATATTTTCCAACGCGATTTCCATTTCTTCAACCAATTCTTCTTTTGATTTAGAAGAATCAGGCCAATATTTGCGTTTTTTAAGAAGTACATAAGTATCCGCAATATTAGGTGGCATAGCATCCGTAGCCACTTCTGCCGTACCAATCCGCGCAATCACAGTTTCAACTTCGGGAAATTTTTCCACCAGCATTTTTTCCATGAGTGATTGCATCCGCACAGATTCCGTTAAAGATGTACCCGGCGCGCGCAAAGCTTGCACCGCAATATCACCTTCATCCAGATTAGGTACAAATTCCGACCCCATCTTCGCTACAGAAAACATGCTAATAATCACGAGAGCCAGCGCCACCGTAATAATCGGTAACGGATGCGCAATACTCCAACGAAGCATCGGGTTATAAGCCCTTTTTGCACCACGTATCACTACGTTTTCCTTCTCATGCACCTTGCCTGTAATGAACGTCGCAACAGCAGCAGGAACAAACGTAATGGACAAGGCCATCGCTGATAACAACGCCACCACAACCGTAAAGGCCATAGGATGGAACATCTTCCCTTCCACACCGGTTAACGAGAAAATTGGCAAATACACAACCGTGATAATTAAAATCCCGAAAATACTCGGTTTAATAACTTCTGCAGTAGCTTTAGAAGCCAAATCAAAGCGCTCTTCTTTGGTAAGGAGACGCCCTAACTTATGCTGCTCCATCCCAAAACGCCTTAGACAATTCTCAATAATGATCACTGCACCATCAACAATCAGGCCAAAATCTAACGCCCCAAGACTCATCAAGTTTCCTGAAACCTTATTTTCCACCATACCCGTAATAGTCATGAGCATAGCAACAGGAATAACAAAAGCCGTAATCAGTGCCGCGCGAAAATTTCCTAAAAGAAGGAAAAGAATAACAACAACCAAAAGCGCACCTTCAGTCAGGTTCTTCTCAACCGTTTTAATCGTTTTTTCAACTAAAGTTGTACGATCATAAACCGATGTTACGATCACACCTGCCGGCAAACTGGCAGAAACCTCTTTCAGTTTTTCACCAACACGGTGTGAAACATCGCGGCTATTCTCCCCCATCAACATCATCGCTGTACCAAGGACAACCTCTTCACCATTCTGTGTCGCCGCACCAGTACGTAAAGGCGCACCCAAAACAACATCAGCAACATCTTTAATACGGATCGTAAGCTCATCACGTTTGGCAACAATGATATTACCAATATCTTCTAACCCTTCGGCTTGTCCAGGAATACGAACCAGATATTGCTCCCCGTTTCGCTCAATATACCCCGCACCGGCATTATCATTGTTAGCTTCTAAAGCTTCAATAACGTTATGAATACTAAGGTCAAAAGATAACAAACGGTCTGGATAGGGCTGCACATGGAATTGCTGCTCGTAACCACCAATCGTATTAACCTCAACCACACCCTTCAAATTCCGAAGCTGCGGAACGATAATCCAGTTCTGCACTGTCAGAAGATCCATTGGCGTGTAAGCAGTTCCATCTTCTTTCAACGCACCATCTTCGGCTTCAACTGTGTAAAAATAAATTTCACCAAGCCCCGTGCTGATTGGCCCCATTATCGGTTCCAACCCTTCGGGAATTTCGCTCTTGATTTGTTGCAAGCGCTCGGAGATTTGCTGACGGGCAAAGAAGATATCTGTGCCATCCTCAAATACAACAGTCACTTGCGACAAGCCATAGCGTGATAAAGAACGCGTATAGTCCAGCTTTGGAATACCCGCAAGCACAGTTTCAACCGGAAACGTAATGCGCTGCTCAACTTCCAAAGGGGAATAGCCATCAGCCGCGGTATTAATCTGCACCTGTACATTGGTAATATCCGGCACAGCATCAATCGGCAGACGGTTAAAATTGTATATCCCAAGGGCACAAACCGCCAAAACTGAGATAAGAACCAACCACCTGTGATGGATGGATTGTATAATAATTTTTTCTAACATTGTTGTTATCCTTTAATGAATATCTTTAATGGGAGTGAGCAGCCGTAGCTTTCAAGAGATCCGCTTTAATCACAAAGCTTCCTGCACTAACGTAGGCTTCACCGTGTTTAAGACCGGAAATCACTTCCACATTTTTGGTACCTGTCATACCAATTTCAACAAATCGAGGTTCATAACTGTTACCATCTTTGACAAAAATAACTTGCTTACCTTCCAAAAATTGAAGAGCCGTTTTAGGCACAGCGATACCAGCTTGTTTTTCACCAACTTTAATATCCCCTTCAATCGTCATACCCGGCCGCCAAACACCATCCTCATTCGAAAGCTCAGCAATCGCAATCACAGTTTGGCTCAACGCATCAGTCATCGGAAATAACATAGAAACTTCTGCCACCTGACGCGTATTCTCATCAAGCGTATGCACATCAACACTTTGGCCTTTTTTGATATTCTTGATATCACGCGGAAAGATATGGTATTTCGCCCATACCGTCGATAAATCGGCGATCACAAACAACTCTTTACCATTTGTGACATCACCAATATTTGTATCACGCTTAAGAACAACACCATCCATAGGAGAAATAACGGTATATGTTTTCAGGCTTTCATTACTTTCAACACTGACAAGCTTCTGCCCCTTCTTTACCGTATCCCCCAAATTAACATGCACAGCTTTCACAAAACCCGGGAAACGAGCACGTACGTTGGATGTCTTATTTTCATTAAGAATAATCCGCCCTGTAAGTGGTGTCGTCACTGCAACCATTGCCGGAGCCGCTTGCATAATTTCAACACCGGAAAGCTTCGCAGCCTCGGGAGATATCTCAACTTTACCTTCTTCACCATGGTCATCATGCCCTTCATGACTATCACCATCCGCACTGTGATCATCACCACCCGCATCATCATTTCCATGATCATGACCACCTTCATCACTATGATCTTCTTGTTCATCATGACTATGATTTTCATGCTGAGCTGCCTCAGTTTTTTCCGCAAATACCATAGAAGGTGCCAATTGCCATCCAAAGAGCACAGTGCTCATTAATATAAATGTCTTATTCATTATCTTGTCCTTTATTATCTGTTTGAGAAAGCTGCTCTATAAAAGTGCTATGTGTTCCCATTAAAAAATCTGTTTGTGCTTTTGCTTCATACACACTTAAGAGACTATCCAAGCGTGCTTCCTGTACCTCATACAAAGTACGTTGAGCATCAAGCAGGTCTAAAAATGTAAATGCGCCACGCCCATAACCATCATCAGCTTGCCTATAAGCTTTACGTGCACTCGGGATGATTTCACTTTGATAACGATCGGTTTCTTCCAATGCCAAAGTTAAACTCTCCCACGCTTGGATTGCCGATTGATGCAATGATAATCCGGCAGCATAGCCCTGTGCCTCAACCTTAATCACATTGGCTTCCGCCTCTTTAATACCGCCCTGATTGCGATTCAAAACAGGGATCGGAAATGAAAGACTAGCCACCAAAGCCGTGCCATCACTCTCATTAAACCGCCTTACACCCAGACCAAGAGTCGGATCAGGAACACCTTGTGATCGTGCCAAGTCCAAAGAGGATCGAGCCTGCATTTTGGCAAATTCCTGCGCTTGGGATTGCGGAGTATCTTTTAAAGCATCCAAGAGAGATTGCTTTGTAATCCGCTTCGGCAGTACACTTAAATCAGCTGTAACATCAAAATCAGATGCATCCATAACACCAAGTAATCGTGCCAAATTATTTTGTGCTATCATCACTTCTTTTTGCGCTTTACGTTTTTCAACTTTTGCAGCAGCGCGCTCTATATCAGCTTTAGTGTGTTGAATGTCTGCTGCTTTTGCCGCTCCAATCCGCTTTTTAACAATTTCATGGGTTTTATCGGCAAGTACCAAACGTTTATCGGCAAGCGCCATACGTTCCCCTGCCACCGCCACACGCATAAACGCATATTCAGTTTCAGCAAGAAGACTAAGAGCTTGCGCCTGTGCTTGTGCCTTTGTAATTTCATATGTAAAGCGCGCAACATCTATCCGATTGCCACGTTTACCACCGATTTCAATCGTTTGCTCAATACCAAACGTGATTTCCGCACCATCAAAACTTTCATTTTCATCATCTCCTGCAAAATTTTCTATTTCGAAAACAGCATCAGGGTTTGGCAAAAGTGAAGCTTGAAGACGCGCGCCCTCGGCAACATCAATATTAGCCAATGCAGCCATATAAGTCGGGTTATTTTGTAAAGCGCGTTGTAACGCCGTCTGTTTATCTAATGTTTCCCCGTTAGCTATGGTCGGTGACCATAAGATAAAAGCCAACACAGGCATATGGATTAATTTTTTCATTATAATGTCCTTATTTTGAATGAATCAGGGCACAAGACAATGTTCAAAACAAACAATGCGTCTTGTGAAAGAAAATAAGGTCGTAAAGATTGGCCTGTTTATGGCATTCACCAAAAAACAGACACACTACGCCTTATAAAATTAAGATTTGGGAGGGCGTTTAAGGCCGTAAACGAAGTCCGGTACAAACAAAATTGCATCCGACAATAAAACTTTATGCGCGGCAAAAGAGATGAGGTCTTTTACCCCATATGAAATATCCATAGCATGATGAAAACAGCACCCACCACAAGACATATCACAGCCATCAACATCCGACACATGGTCGGCATGAGATGTAGCATCAATATTCGCGGCAATTTCAGATGATGTTTCAACACTGGCATGAGCATGCGAAACACAGACCGTTACAGAAACGATCAGCGCAAAGACAGGAAGTATCAAAAAAAACTTGCTCATAAAATTTACGGTAACATTCAAAAGTTACGAATTCAATAATTATCATCCACTGTATTTTTAATGTGCACTAGCTCCCATTTACCCACACCTTGCAAGCGTTAACGCAATACAGACAAGAAAAGTTAATTTACTCCCCCAAAGTAACACTGCCCTCAACCAAAAAACAGAAATAAATAAAAACAATCAGAATCGGCTAAAATACTGTGTATAAACGCAGAATCAACACAAAAGGATAATGATTCGAGACAAGCAACTGCATATAATGGCACTCCAACCATAAATCCACACCCATGAAACATCCTATTCTGGAGCGAATATCAAAATGCCATGTAGACGTACACTCTGCCACTTCATCCAAAGCTTCATATGTTTTGCTATCATAGCCCTCTACAGCAACGTTGCAATCGCAGGATTAGGGACATCTGTAACACTGGTCACGGGCCAACCAACATCAATTAACCCCGGTGAAACCACACAACTCGAAATAACGCTATCGAATAACAATGCCGCCGCCGCCATTAACGCTGTTGCATTCTCAAATCTTCTGCCCGGAACGCTACCCAACGGATTAAAAATAAACGGCGTTGCAACATATAACTGTACCGACCCATCCGTCCCATCCACAGCACCAGGCGTTGGTACCCTTACCGCAACGGATGGAACACAAACACTATCATTAACAGGCGGTGTCATACCCGCACGGGATACACTAAGCAGTACAGACGGTACGTGTACGATTATAATCCCCGTAACGGCAGGATCATCAAACGGCGCATCAGCAACATACAATTATGAAATCGCCAATGGCGCAGTAACAGGGAACGATGGCGCTCCGGTTGCCAATAGTGGCGCAGTAAACCAAAGCGTTAACATACTTAGCGTACCTGTTCCGACAATAGACAAAGCATTCGGGAACTCCACCCTTATACTTGGTGGAAATACAACCACCCTGACAATCGCAATCGGAAACACGAGCGTCATTGACCTACCAAACGTTAACATTACAGACACATTCCCATTGCTTGGCGGAACACCCCTTATACAAGTTGCAGCCCCACCCAATGCAACAACGGCATGTACGGGCGGAGGCACACCTGCAACATTCACACCTGTGGCTGGTGGCACTTCCGTAACAGCAACAGGCGCAACTGTTGCCGCAGGTGAGACATGTACAATCACAGTAGATGTAGAAGCACGTCAAACAAACGGTTTATATCAAACAAGCTCCGTAAATAACACAATTAACGGCACAACAGATTTCAGTAATGATTTAGGCCTAATTCCATCAAATGCATCCGCATCAGTGCGCACACGCTCCCCTCTTCGCGTCGATAAATCCTTCAACAATGCCGCGATCGCCAGCGGTCAAAGCGACACGTTCGATGTTATCTTCACAAATGACGGGGACGCTCCACTAACAATCAATTCATTCACAGACAGTCCGATAGATGGGGTTGGCGACCTTGCATATGGCCTAAAAACAACAGGCATACCCAGCATGTCTTGTACAGGTGGGGGCACACCGGGGACATTCACGCGCACAGTCAACGATCTGGGTGTCACCCAAACAGGTAACACGACCATAGCTGCTGGCCAGACATGTACATTAACCACAAATTTTACAGCGACGGCACAAACACCAAATGTACCGATATCTTTCACAAACACCATCGCCCAAGGCACAGTCGGCACAACAACACCGGGAATAGTATCAGAGACCACATCTGCTTCTTTACTGGTATCTGATGAGCTTCGTGTTCTAAAAACAGTATCCCCCTCTAACCCTGCTCCCGGTAACCCTGTACAGTACACGGTGGAAATACAAAACTGGTCAAGCTCTGCAATTAACAACGTAGAAACGACAGACACATTCACAAATGGGCAAACATTCTTAACCGGAATAATTGGCGGAATTGATTTCACGCCAAGTATATCAGGCACAAGCTGTGTCGGACTAACCGTTCCAACAGTTCTTGGCGCGACCAGTGCCTCTTTGACAATTGGTACATTACCCGCACGCGCATCCTCCTTCACACCGGGAAGCTGTACCCTTACATTCTGGAGTATGACAGACACCACCGCAGGTGACGGATCATCTGTAAGCAACGTCATAAACGCAGGGGATGTCTGTCACAATGGAGGCGCAACATGTAACGGTGGGGCATCGAACACAACTTCATCCAGCGTAGATGCAGATACATTTACCACTGAAAAGTCATTCTCTCCCGCCGGACCATTGGCTGAAAATGCAATTTCAACGATGATGTTCACCTTACGTAACATTTCCGCAAACCCAATCACCGCCGCAACATTAACCGATACACTACCTGCCGCAAATTCAGGCTCGGGGCAACTGCGCATTGCAACTCCCGCAAATGCCGCCACCACATGTAGCGGAGGCGTTATAACAGCAGTCGAAAACTCTACTTCAGTGACAATGAACGGGGCAACCATCCCCGCCCGCGTAAGTAACGGAACCGGCACGGCAGGAACATGTACCGTACAAGTTGATGTGATTGGTGCAGCAGGTGTTTATGACAACACCGCCACAATCGCAGGCACACAAACTTTTGGTAATGGTACACCAAATGCAATTGGTCCAATCAATTCCAACACGCAACGCATTACATACACATCCTCTCTTTCCGCAACCAAAACATTTACACCAAGCAGCGTCTCATCTGGTGGTATGTCGACTGTAATTGTACGCCTGTCAAACGGCGGTGATATCGCATTAACAGGAATCAACCTAACAGATCCATTGCCTACAGGCATGACATTGGCAAATCCACCAAATGCACAAACAACCTGCGCAGGTACAGCCGTATTTACCGGCAATGCCGGAGATTCCTCCGTTTCAATATCCGGTGCAGAAATACCCGCCAACGGAACCTGTGATGTCTTGTTTGATGTTGTTGCCACTGGCGCAGCAAATTGGGTTAACACAATCCCCGTCGGTAACATCACCGCAGACGGTGGTGTTGAAAATCAAACAGCCGTTATCGGCACATTGAACTTTAACGCACCAACCGGAATAACGGTCGCAAAAGCCACAAACCCAAGCACTTTAACATTTCCCGGTCAAACAAGTGTTTTAACAGTAACACTTACAAACAGCACACAAGCCGTTACAAATCTAGGTTTCACTGATTACTTCACCATAGATGGGACATCAGGCGCAACCGCAAACGGTATGCGTATATCATCCACACCAAACGCCAGTACAACATGTTCGGGCGGTATTATTAGCGCAACTCCTGATGCAACATCATTCTCTCTTGCAGGGGCATCTTTATCTGCGTCTGCAACCTGTGAAGTCACGGTTAATGTCACCTCTGTCGTGATAGGCGGAATTACAAATTTTATTCCCATTGGCGGTGTTACAACCGATCAAGGTCTAAGCAATGCTGGGGCAGCAACAACAAGCCTAACCACACAAGGCAACCTTGGTGTCACGAAAAAATTCACACCCAACATTATCGAACCCGGCGCACGTTCTCGTCTACGCATTACATTCTTCAATCCAACGGCTCAGCCCGCCGCAAATGTCAGTGTAACAGATAACCTCCCGACCGGCGTTGTTGTACCACCGGGCGCAAACCCGACAACAACCTGTCTGGGCGCAACTGTGTCCACACCCACCACTGCACAGGTCAGCGTAAACGGAGCAAATATTCCTGCCGCCTCAGGTGGTATAGCACAAACATGTTATTCAGAAATTGATGTCACCGCCGCCGCAGCAGGTGATTACACCAATACAATCCCTATTGGTGATGTCACAGGAACAATTGGCGGAATTCCATCCCAGAACTCTCAACCAACAACAGATATCTTACATGTAAAAGCCCCCCTGACCATCAACAAAGCCATTGGCGGTTTTACATTGGATAGTGGAAACCCCGCTGGCTTTACAACAGGCAGTGCATCACGGTCCGTTGGCGCAACAGCACCATTAGTCATTGCATTAACAAACTCAAATACCGACCCGTTAACACAAGCATCCCTCACGGATACCCTTCCCTCTGGCTTGGTAATTGCACAAACGCCATCCGCGTCTACTACATGTACAAATGGCGTTGTTAACGCACCTGCCTCATCAACAACAATCACACTAACAGGTGCAACCATCCCTGCGAGCGGTAGCTGTACTCTAACCGTTCAAGTACTCAGCAATATTACAGGCACATACGTTAATACAATTCCCGCAAACAATGTCACAACATTCGAGGGTGTAACAAACGACGAACCAACACGTGCAGAGATTGTAATTTCTTCACCACCAAGCGTAACAAAGGAGTTTTCCCCTGCCGTTATTGCCGCAGGCGGCACATCCACCATGACGATTTATCTGGGCAATGATAATGACAGCACAATTACACTAACCTCACTCTTTACAGACACACTGCCAACCGCCCCCGGTAATGTAGTGGTAGCAGGTACACCCAACATCACAAAAACATGTCCGGGCACAGTCACAGCAAATGCAGGAAGCGGGACAATCACATATGCAAACGGCGCAACAATCCCGGTTAATGGCTGTACCATCAGTGTCGATGTAACCGCATCAACGCCCGGAGTACATACAAATAACATCCCCGCTGGTGAACTGCGCACGAACTTTGGCAATAACCCCGATCCTGCGAATGCGGAATTAACAATCAGTACATTAGGGTATATTTCAGGACGCGTATTCCAAGATAACAATGTGACACCAAATGGCACATACGAGCCCGCAACAGATTCTGCACTTTCAGGTGTATCTATAGAATTACGTTCAGGAACAACATGCTCCGGCGGCCTTGTAAATACCGCAACAACAGATGCAGCAGGTAATTATACTTTCTCACTATTAAATACAGGAACTTATTCTGTCTGCGAGACCACCCAACCAACAGGCACAACAAATGGGATCACGAATGCAGGATCAATCATCGCCACAAACGGCAGTACAGGCACAATTGGAACAGCATCTAACCCCACCACCACAAGCAGCCAAATCACAACAATCATCCTAAATAATGATGGTGGGTCAGGCGAAGTTTCCGGTTCAATAAATAATAACTTTGCCGAAATTGTCCCCTCGACCATATCTGGCCGTGTCTTCTTTGATGAAAATAACAACGGCGTGCAAAACGGTGCAGATAATGGCATCAATAATGTCACGATAGAACTATTAAACAATGTAAACACAGTTATCGGCACAACCACAACAGACACCAACGGTGATTATAGTTTCACAAACCTTCAACCTGGCACATATTCGGTGCGCGAACCAAATCAACCATCTGATACAAATAACGGCCTAACCATTGCACCTGCCATAGATAACAGCGGTACAACGGGCACACCGACAGGCGTTGGTACTGTACCTAGTGAAATAGCAACAATTATCCTGCCCCCCAACACAGATGCAACAGGCCATAACTTTGCCGAAATCCCCTATGGCAGAACAATAACCGGATCAGTATTCTTCGACTATGATAACAACGCCGCAGAAAATGGCATTGATTACGGTATTGAAAATGTCACGTTGGATTTAACCGGAACCGATGTAAACGGCACACCTGTCACGGCAAATACAACAACCCTAACCAACGGTACATATAGCTTCACCTCATTGCCTGAGGGAACATATTCAATCACACAACCTGCTCAGCCAACAGGAACAACAAACGGTACAACAACGGCTGGTACAACAGGCGGCACGGCAAGCAATCCTAGCGCCACAACAAGCCAAATCATCACTATCGACTTAACAGGCACAAATACACTTTCGGCCGGTAATGACTTCCCCGAAATCCCTGTGACCACTCCCGATTTAACAATTGCGAAGACCCACAGCCCTGCAAGCTTTGCCGCCGGATCATCAACAGGTATCTTTACCATAGCCCCAAGCAATATTGGTGGCGCAGATAGTACAGGCACAATTACAATAACGGACACACTCCCCACCGGCCTCACACTCGCCTCCATCCCTGTTGGTACAGACTGGTCATGCTCTGCAACGATTGGCGGATCATCCTTTACATGTAATACAATGGCGGTTATTTCATCATCTGCAACAGGCAACGATATTTCCTTCCGCGTGTTCACCGATGCAAGCGCAACCGGACAACTGCTCACAAATCAAGCCGTCATTTCCGGTGGTGGTGAGCCTCCGGGCTTTGAAAATAACAACACAGCAAGAGATACCGTCGGTATTTCCACCATTGCAACAGTATCCGGTACAATCTGGCGTGATGATAATCATGATCGTCAAATCGATCCCGGTGAAGAATTAGTCGAAGGATGGAACGTCGAGCTTACACTTAATGGAACAATAGTCGATACCGTTACCACTGCTGCGGATGGGACATATACCTTCACAAATGTATCTCCGGGATCAGGTTATGAAATTCGTTTCCGTGAACCAAATACAGGATTACTTTTCGGAAATGCTGTTACAAATGAACAAGGGATCAACCCCGCATCAGGTACACGGGATACAGGAACATCAACAATAAATGGTGGTACAAATGCAGGTAATCCCGCAGGTGCCGATACTGCGGCTGGTACAGGTACATTAAAAGACCTACTCGTTCTTGCAGGCGATAATATTATCGAACAGTCCCTGCCACTAGACCCTGCCGGTGTTGTTTATGATGCAGTAACGCGCGTACCAATCGCCGGAGCACAAGTCACGATCACAGGCCCGGGTGGATTTAATCCGGCCATACATTTGGTCAGCGGACAAGGCACAGTAACAACAGGCAGTGACGGCTTCTACCAATTCCTCCTTACACCGACGGCACCAATTGGGACATATACCCTCGCCATCACCACATATCCGGGCGGCTACGTTCCTGCACCATCCGCACTCATCCCTGTATGTACAAATACATTAACCGTGAATGCCGTGCCCGACCCTGCGCTTGTGCATGATGCTGCCACGGCTCCTGATTTGGCATCCCCCATTCATGACCCGGCGACATGCCCTGCGGCAACTGCGGCACTTGCCCCTGCAAACCAAGCAAGCACGCAGCATTACTTTAACTTTGTTTTGGATGCGACGACATCAGGCGATTTGGTAAATAACCATATTCCACTGGACCCTACAGGCGCAGGTGACATCGTTATTATCAAAACAACACCTGTCGTCAGTACAAGTATCGGACAACTCGTTCCATACACCATCACCGTACGCAACACATCGACAAATAATTATACGGCACTCGATATCCTCGACACAATTCCTGCCGGATTTAAGTATGTGAAAGAAAGTGGCAGTACAGATGGTGTCAAATTAGAGCCAACAGTAAACGGTCGCTCTGTAACATGGGAAAACCAAACTCTAAACGCAGGACAAAGCAGAACTTACAAACTGATCCTTGTTGTTGGTTCCGGTGTACAAACAGGCGAATACACAAATCGAGCACAAGTACTCTCCAATCCCGGAAGCGTAACCATCTCTAACATTGCAACCGCAGTTGTGCGCATTATTCCTGACCCTGTATTCGACTGTTCAGACATCATCGGTAAAGTCTTTGATGACGCAAACAGAAACGGGTATCAGGATAAAGGAGAGGTCGGCATTGCAAATGTTCGCGTGGCGACAGTCAATGGATTACTCGTCACCACAGATAACCATGGACGTTTCCACGTAGCATGCGCAGATATCCCGGATGAAGAACGCGGCAGTAATTTCCTGATGAAGTTGGATGAGCGCACATTGCCAACAGGCTATCGCGTAACAACGGAAAACCCGAGAGCCGTACGCGTAACGCGCGGTAAAATGACAAAGTTAAACTTTGGTGCCGCAATACACCGCGTAGTGAGGATTGATATGCAAGATAGCGCATTCATCCCGAATGAAATTGCTTTACGTACACAATGGCAACAGCAACTCATAGCACTCCCCGAACAACTGGGCACAGAACCAAGCATTGTCAGAATAGCGTACAAAGCCCAAAACGAAAGCGAAGCATTAGCACGTAAACGCCTCAAAAATGTGGTTAAAACACTGCGAGATGAATGGGGTGAAACAGAATGCTGTCACGACATAATGATAGAAGAGGAACTGATTTTACCTGCTTCCTCCGCAAAAAAGGGAGATAAATAATGAAAAACATCTACCTTTATAATACCGCACTTGCCCTTATCACTCTTTGCTCGCTTCCATCTTTGGCCGTTGCCGAAAAAGCAAATAATACCTCATGCAAAGACAACACAGTCTGCGAAGCACCGGAACATGTCGGGAAATTGGCATTAGATTCTGCCTCAGAAGTGCGCAGTACAAACAAAACCGCTCCAAATATTGAATACCGTAATACCGCGGATGAAGTTCTCGTACTTTTCCAACCTAAAAAGCCTACGCAAATAAACACCGCACAAAAAGCCGATTACTTTGCATCAGGTGTACACACCCTGACAGAAGAAGAAAAAGAAACTCTCGATACATTTGTCGCACGTATCGAGAGTTCAGAAATACACGCAATACGCATTACCGGCCATGCAGATGAACAACCCTTTAAACAAAACGCGCACACCCCCTACTCTAATAACAAAGAACTATCCCTCGCACGCGCCCAACAAACTGCGGACTACTTAAGAACTGCTCTAAAAAATGTAAACACCTCAATTGAGGTCATCGGCAAAGGGTCAGACCACCCAGTCGTAACATGTGACGAACACACCGTCGGCTCAAAAACCTATAAAGACTGTCTCGCCCCAAACCGCCGCATAGAAATCAAAGTTTGGTATAAAGAAAAACCAGCCCCCGTGATCGCCTGTAAAGACAGACAGCCAAGCACAACAGACCTGCCTTTCCGTATATCAATTGATGGAAACCCTCTACAGGCTGGCGATACTTCAAACAGTGCCGATGTCACACGATGCAAGGATGTAGCATTGGAAAAAGCCAACATTCAGGTACGCTTTGATCCGTTAGAAAACACGCAAGCCCTCAACATCACAGCCTATCCACAAAACGTAGTACGCGGTGAGGTCATAAGCTTCACCCCTTATTCCAATTACAGTTACTACATCCATAAGGCAGAAGTCCGCATATTCGAAGAAGGTGTCTCTACTCAAAAAGAACCATTGGCTATTGTCGACCTAAATACGACCTTAGAAAAAGAAGCGCGCTGGCAAGCCCCTCTCGGATCAGATCAACGTAAATTACAATATCTCTTACGCGTTTATGATGATAAAGGGCGTTTTGACGAAACAGAAATTATGTCCTTACATTTGCTTGATAAAAGTCGCCCTTTAGATGACCAAGATAATGAAGAGCGTGAAAAGCTTGTTGGCTATGGTGAAAACCATCTGGCTCTTAAAAACATCCCTGTCTCCGGCGGTATCGTCACAATAAACGGCGATAATGTACCAAAAGGAACGCAAGTAAAAACAATGGGTGCGCACGTACCTGTCGATGCCAATGGTCGTTTTGCATACAGACAGATCCTACCGGCAGGAAACCATACCGTAGAAATTGAGACACTATCTCCAAACGGTACAAAAGCAGAATTCACGCGTTCTCTTTATATACCCAATCAAGATTGGTTCTACATCGGCCTCGCGGATTTAACACTGGGCAAAAACAATGTAAATGGCCCCGCAAAGCTCGTCACAGGAGATAATAGCAAACGATACGACGGTGACACATACGTGGATGGCCGCCTTGCATTCTATGCCAAAGGGAAAGTAAAAGGCGTATGGTTACTCAGCGCCAGCGCAGACACAAAAGAACAACCTGTTGAAGATTTATTCTCAAACTTCACAAGTAAAAACCCGCGTAACCTTTTAAAACGCATCGACCCAAATAAATATTATCAAGTCTATGGCGATGACTCCACAACCATTGAAGACGCACCAACCCAAGGAAAATTCTATGTGAAATTGGAAAAGGAGGAATCTCACGTTATGTGGGGGAATTTCCAAACAAAAATTACAGGCACCGACCTCTTAAATCATAGCCGCACACTCTACGGTGCAAACGCAGAATATGTTAGCCCCGAAGTCACAACATATGGCGAAAACAAAACTGAGGCCAATGCCTATGCCGCAGACCCGGGGTCAGTATCATCCTTAGAAGAACATCGTGGAACAGGTGGGTCACTATACTATCTACGTGGGCAAGATGTCGTTGTCGGATCAGAACAATTACGCATAGAAATACGCGACCGCGATTCCGATATTGTACTGAGCACGCAATATCTGACATATGGGCAAGATTACGAAGTTAATTACACTCAAGGGCGGATCATCCTGCGTGAAGCACTAAGCTCGACCTCGACCAACAATACAATTGTACAAACAGGATCACTATCAGGAAACCCCGTATACCTCGTCGCAGGGTATGAATTCACACCCAGCGCCAGTGAAATTAACAACCTAAGTAAAGGTGGCCGTGTAAGTCATTGGGTCAATGATAACTTACGTGTCGGTGTAACCGCATATGATCAAGACGGGTCAGGATTAGACCAAACCTTAACAGGCGCAGATATTATCGCGCGCTATAAACCCGGCACATATATCAAACTTGAAACCGCACGTTCAAGAGGTGCAGGAAATGGCTCTCTATCCTCTGCCGATGGCGGCTTCAGCTTCAGCGACATCGACCAAACCAAAACAGACGATATTGAATCTGACGCTTACCGTGCCGAAATTGCTGTTGATCTCGCAGAAGTAACCGATGGTAAACATGAAGGAACAATCAGCGCATATACCTTAAATCGTGAAGACGGTTTCTCTGCCCCCGGTCAACTCACGAGCGAAGATATTCTCCAACATGGTTTATCGGCAAGTATTCCTATCACAGATGACACAACGTTAGGCGCAAAAGCTGATTACAAATCAGGAAGTGAAACTGGCGATATCACATCTGTAGAAATCCTCGCCAGCCATCAGCTAACCTCTGAAAAAGAAGTAACTCTGGCAGTACGTCATGATGACCGCAACATAACCAACAGTGCCGGAGGAAATAGTGAAGAGCTATCCGAAACAGGTGAACGCACCGATATCGCACTAAAATACCTATACGCTCCTCTCACAGAAGAAGGAGAGAAAAAACGCTATGAAGTTTACAGTCTTGTGCAAGGCACACTTAACAAAACCGAAAGCCGCGATCGTAATAACCGTATTGGCGCAGGCGGACGTTATGACGTAAATGACCGCGTTGGCCTAACCGCAGAAGCAACAACCGGAAATCAAGGTTGGGGCGGGCAAGTCGGCGTAGAATACACCCACTCAGACCGCACAAGCTATTACGCGAACTACCTCATTGATACAGATCGCAGCGATATCGGTGCACGCGGGCGAAGCTCTAACCTAACCGTCGGCGCAAAATCCCGATACTCTGACAGCATTTCTGTCTTTGCCGAAGAGCGCCACCAAACATTCGATAATGATTCATCCAGCCTAATTCACTCCTTTGGACTTGATCTGGCCGCAAGTGATGAATGGACATGGGGTGGCCGTTTTGAAAATGGCACAATCTCGGATACATCTTCGGGCGATATAGAGCGCACTGCCATATCTCTGTCTTCAGGATATCACAATTATAAAACCAAATATGCAGGTACAGTCGAGCTACGTTTAGAAGATGGTGGTACAGGCGGTGATCGTACGTCATGGCTGGTAAGTAACAACCTGTCTTATCAAGTCATCCCCGACTGGCGTATGCTAGCCGACCTCGATTTCGCCATTAGTGAATCAGGGTTGAGTAGCAATCTGGATGCCGATTTCATTGAATTAGGACTTGGCTATGCCTACCGCCCCGTCGATAATGATCGCCTGAACGCGCTCCTACGTTATGAATATTTACAAGATTTAGCCAGCCCCGGTCAATTGGATGGTAGCGCATCAAATGCCGCCAATGATTACGAACAACGCAGCCACGTCTTCTCCGTTGATACAATTTATGATCTCACACCCAAATGGGCCATCGGCGGTAAAGTTGGATATCGCTTTGGTGAAATACGTGACACAACGATTGAGGGCTCTGACTTCTTTGACTCTCAGGCCTTATTACTCATCGGGCGCGCCGACTGGCATGTTGTGAAAAAATGGGATTTAACAGGTGAGCTAAGATATTTGGAAGTATCAGAAGCAAAGGATTCCAAAACAGGCGCTCTGCTTGGTGCTTACAGACACTTTAATCAACACATAAAAGCCGGTGTTGGATATAACTTCACTGACTTTTCCGATGATTTAACCGATCTGGATTACGAAAGCAAAGGTCCCTTCGTGAACGTAGTAGGCAAATTCTAACTCCGTTAAACATGCCCATGCAACTGGCCTCTAACTTGCCTAATCCTAATACCTATATAAATATCAGGTCACCCATGCATGCGCAGAACCTTATGACAGCTCGAATTAACTTGCATACGGACGCATAAAACAACTAAAATGATATACAAATAAAAATTTAAATCCTGCGATGTGAAGTAAGGATGAATATTGGGGCCATGAAAGATAACGATGAGAAAAAGGCGGGCTTACGCCTTATCCTGAATAACTTGGCAACTTCAACACCACCAACTGTTGAGGAAACGATAGCGTATGCCCGAGAAAAGCACTCTGGACAAACTGACCATAATGGCAAACCTTACGCAAAACACCCCATTAGAACCGCTCAAAATGTCCTTCTTCTTGCACCGGATGCATCAGAGGATGTTATAAAAGCTGCTCTACTACATGATGTAATAGAGGATTGCGATGATGTCGACGAAAACACCTTAAAAGCATTAGGCTACTCCGAAGAAACGCTTGAAATCCTAAAACTTGTTAACAGGCCTCCAAATGACCGGAGACCTTACGCCAAAGTCATTGATGAGCTAATAGCAGCAGGAAATCAGGGAGCCATGTTAGTCAAGTTGGCTGATACCCTAGACAACCTGAACGTACATAGAATGGCGAAAGTGCGTGCATCAGATCCGCAAAAAGCAGAACGCCTCACAAAGAAATACGAACACGCAGTAGAAAAACTATCAACGGCACTTAATATTGATCCTGATATCTGCAAAACAATCGCAGAGAAAGATGTGAAAATGGAAGAAGACTTCACAGGTGAAAAGTACTTCGTCTTCGACGGAAACCCCGTCAAAACAATTTGGGATGAAGGCATAATTGAAGAAGTATACATAAAAGAAACCAATGGAGCGCTAACGCGCAATGATGGCCTTGCATTTTACATCGAAACAGAAGTTTCGGAAAAAGATGCAATATCAAAAGAAACGTTTGAGAAACTCTCGACTAACAAAGGCTTTGGAGTACAACACAGCAATATGGAATAGGGTAAAAATTGACAGATCCAAATTCTGAAATTGTAGAAAATGCCGGTAATCCGGATTTAAAGGAGCTTTATAGAAAAGCTACCGAAGCACGCCCCATGCTTCAAGCAAAAGCAGACGAACTCTTAGAAACCCTCCGAGCAGCCCACCCAGGAGCCTTCGATAATGTCACATTTGAAATGGCCGACTTAAAGGACATTGAAAAAACACAACAAAAGATTGCCGTTCGTTATAACGGAGATGAAACAAAAATAACAGACATCTTGCGCGGCCGTTTTATCACAGAGAATGCAGGGCAAATTGAACTGATCGAAGCCGCCCTTAAGCAAGATGGTGACATCGCAAATGTAGTAAATAAGTTCAAAACACCGGTAAATAACACCGGGTATAGAGGCATGTCCTCTGAGATCAGATTACCAAACGGACATGTTGCAGAATTACAAACCGTTCACAAAGACATGCTGCGCATTGATAATTACATGCACACACAAATGGATCGCATCCGTGAACTTCACTATGAAGCAACACAAGAAGGCAGAAAGCTAACAACTCCGGAAAAAAAAGAAGTCCGTGCAATAGAAAAAGAAATGCGTGAAGTCAGCCGGGCTGCTGCGCACGACTCTGCCGATCCACGCCTGAACGAACTTATAGAACCGGACATACGCAGCCGACACACATATAGTGGCGATACCGTAAACGGAAGCGCTTTAGAATCCGTACTTGAAAATATTGAAACAAAAAATGCGACTGTTTTTACAGCAGAAGCTTCACCGACAATAAGAGCCAAATTAGACTCACTGAATGAATTGAAAACAGCCATACACGGAGATAGCGCAAAAACAGCCGCCAATAGTGCCGATATAGCTGATGCTGCAAAGCAATTCACATACATAGAACAAATTGATCTGAAAGTACATGTTGTTGCAGACGCTGCAACAGGCGAAAGATTCATGGTAAAAGTCGACGTGCCTGAACATGAAATCACAGATTTAAGGAAAGCATCCGAGCTTGTCTTCCCGGAACACCTGCAAGACGTAATCGACATCCCCAAATTGGTCACGGATGATAAAGGCCTTATGCCACCCGAACTGCGAAATGCCCAAGGCAATATCATGGTGATGGAAATCGCACAAGGCGAAGAGCTAAAGCCTTACCAATATGGCTTTGATGGGAAAAAGCCGGGAGACCTCCAAATCAAATCTTCTGACTGGGAAAAGTTCGAAGAAGCTATCCAATATATGAATGACAATGGTGTCGTACATAAGGATTTAAAAAATACAGAAAATATTTTCGTTTCGGTTGATGCAAGTGGCAACACGCGCTTTGAACTCATCGATTGGGGCGGCCCAATAAATAATATCCCAACCTCTGATCTCCAAGATTTAGAACGCGTAAGTAACGGGTTAAAATCCGCAGGTATCGTCCAACCACCCAGCCATATTGACGATTTAAAATCTGTCCTCCAAATTGGTATACAAGATGGCATCAACATTGAAGCCAACAGTGACGGACGCCTAACCATTGAACCCATCTCTGGCGATGCCAATAAATACGAAATACAACTTGATTTTGAAAACCAGTCTGGAGCAATGCGTGTAACCAAACCTAACGGTGAGGCAGACATCATAAAACTTGATCAGGAGCAATTGGTCAAAATAAATGACATGATGTCTGACATAGAAGTACCGGGAGCAGAAAGTGGACGTCTTCCAAACCTTGAAGACACTGCACGGCTATACCAAGAAGCAAACCCACCTAAAATAAATGTAGAAAGTCCTGAGTTCAGACTAAATGGTGAGTTTAATGGCAAAGCAGGAGATATATTACCAGATGCACCACAAGTCGGCGCATTGGATAATGCTGCTGATGCATTGAAACAAACAGATACAGCAGCAGATATCGCAGATGGTATACGTGCGGCAAATACGGCAACAGATGCACTAAAAGCCGGAAAGGCCGTCAGCAAAACAGCAAAGCTCTCGATTATAGGCGGCGTGGCATTAACCGGAGGAGTTGCAGCTCTCCTTCATTATGCACACTCATCACAACGTGACCTTGCAGAAAAGCTCAATGAAAACGGTCAATTAAGCGATGAGGCATATCAGGAATATGTCGAATTAAATCAAAAAATCGAAGCTGAAATGCAAACGGAAAACTTAGCTGGTCAAGGTTGGTTCTTCCTCGTCACCACACCAGCTGTAGAAGCCAGTGCCCGTGCACAATTTTCCGAATTTTCTGCCAAACACAAACTCAGCCCCGAACTGCATGATGCACTAGGAATGAGCATGTTCAATGGTGAGTCTCTGGCCGGAAAGTTCTCAAAAGAAGCCATCGATATGATCCCTGACAAAATGAGTGAGGTGGATCCGGAATTCCACGACCTTTGGCGCGCGACAAGAGAGTTAGAAGATGCACAGATCGCCTATAACTCCGCACATGCTCCACCAATGCACCACTATGGAATGGGGGGAATGCCATACGCAGGGGCTTACGATCCGGATCGCCCGCAACGTCAAGCAGAAACAAAAGATGATTTAGCCGAAGCAAAATTAGCACACCAACAAGAATTTGCACGCTTGCTTGCAGATCCTGAAACAGGCGATAAATTACTATCCATGATGCCACAAGATGTCCTTCTGGACATGGTAAAAGAAACAACACGCTATCACGCAAACGGACAACATGCCCTGATTGATGATATCGCCGCCCTACAACAACGTATTGATGCAGACGACACTGGTTGGATTGATGAATGGAAGCTCAGCGGAAAAGTAGATGACGCATTAGAAAAACTTGCAGAGCGCCCGGAAATATTACACGCATATATACGCGATGTATTTGGTGACAACAGCATGAGTACAAGCCAACCAACCGCCGAAGCCAGCAATACCGTAGCACTTGAAAATGTTCTAAATGAAATGCCTGACTTTATGCAACACCGCACCTTGAAAGGCGTTGCCGAGACTATAAATAATACCGAAAATACAGATGGGATTCACCCCTACCTCACAGATTTAGCCAACTTATATAAAAGAGCAGATAACCAGTACATCCATTCTTCTGCGCGCGAACGCTATATGAATAAAATCGAAGAACTGGAAACTGAAATCATGAAAAACCCGCAAATTGTTGCGGAGTATCTACAAAATACACCAGAAGCACAATCTGTGGTCAAAGATTATCTAGACAAAAAAGAGGAAATTAACACATTCGCCAATGTGTCAGATCAGGAATTCACCCAAGCTTTCACGCACATCAAACAAAATGCCTTAGCAGGTGAAAATGTAAACAATGAAAACGCAATGGTCAAAGAGCTTTCTGAACTCTATATAGAAAGAGAAAACTCCAGTTGGTATGAATGGATTGATAAGCCGGACTTAGATACCAAAATTGAATTAATGGAAGATAAGCTCCATCAAAATCCGGAAATTATCTCCGAGTATATGAAAAACCACACTGGAAACGACCTCATCAGTCAAGCGTCTCTTGATAACGATACACTTAATAACGGCATAGAAACACAATACGCACAAACAGATACAAGCTTCACAGAAGAAATTGAATATATTGAAGTAGCTTCGGCGATGGAACGCATAAGTAGCGGTGAACCTCTTGATGCTTACGAAGAACAACGCATAGAAGAAATTCTAAACAATGCGGATACTGATCCGGCTATTTTAGCAGCATTACAAGAACAATATGGCGAAAACCTTAACCAGTTTATCAGCACACAACCAGAAACACCTGAAAATACTATCGATCCCCTTGTCGCTCAAAACAACAATAACAACACTATCGCCATGCGTATATAGATTGATCATAACGCACCAATCTACCCTTTTTCCCGTTCGGCCTTCCTACCCTCCCCCTAAATGCACCTTATGAATATATGACATTAATCACCTGTAAGATCACTGCATAAACGCCACAGCATCACACGCCCTTCAGTCCATACATAACATTTACCCACCTCTTCATATATTTCAAAGCCTCAACTATTCCCGTCCTGAATACATTTGAATGCAACTATAGAAAACAACAAGTTCTTACAATACTATGCTTAAATATTAGATCAGACCTTTATGTATTCCTTCAAAAGGCAAAGCATGCCCAATGAAGTAAGTGCCTATGGCCGAAGACAATAAGAAAGGCGCATAAAAATAAAATCGTTAGGAATAAATAATGAAGATTAAAAGAATTTTATTATCAGCAATGACAATAACAACAATCTTGATGCCCCATGCAGCCCTAGCAGATGCACAAAAAAACGAAAACATAAGTAAATGCATCACTGATTCAAACGTTAAAATGAATGATGACCCTCAAATGAGTGCAATAGATGTACTTGGAAAAGGAGTGAACTTTTTTAAATCAAATCTATCCAGTACAGAAAATACCCTTGCACTAACCAGTATCTGGTTTGATCATAAAAGCTTCATTAACTCGTGCTATAACGGGCCATCAGATCCTGGGATCACCGAAAAACAATACCGCTATTACAGCAATATAGGCCAACTCCAAAAAACGCTTTCTACAAGATTAAACATCGAGGCAGAAAAGAACTTCCTATCAACATTCAAAATTACAATTGATGCTTACTATGACAAAGCTGAGGAAAAAAATTATAATATCCAAGGCATAGAGCTCATGCAAAGCGCCCTTGGACAACGTCATGATATTGATTTGGATTGCGCTGAAAAATGGCGAATAAACCCCACTGCTCTTCAACACGCAAAAAAATTAAAACCAATAACCGATCAAGCACACGATAAAACGGCATGGGTAAACTATGGCGATTTTTTCGAAAACCATGGTACACATGTCATTATCTCAACCACATCAGGAACACTCATACGTGAATCATCATTCTCATCAAGCACAACAAAATTGACAGAAAAGCAGTTTAAAGCCAACGCCTGCGCGGAATATGAAGGATTGAGCCCAAAAGGGAAAAATACATTTGATGCCTGTATAGGCATAACGGATAAAGAGCGTGAAGACAGTAAAGGCTTAGATACCCAAGCAAAAGGATGGTATCAAGGTGGAACACTCTCCACAAGAAACGCGCTCGCAAATGCACATACACATGATAACCCCGAACAAAAATATGCCTGTTCTATCAAGCTATTAAACGAAGCCAAAGAATCAACATCCGCCATAAATATCAGAACAAAACCAATATGGGAAATTCTGACAGAACACTTCAGAGATCAAGATGATGGTGAGAAATACATACCGCAAATGCGTGCGATGGAACAATATTACATCGGTCTGCGATCATTCAATTGTCAGGAAATCAAAAGCCCTAATGACGAGAACTGGTTCCTGCGTAAATTTGAATATGATGAAACACGAAGCACTGCCGAAACTCCCGTTTATCAATGTGCAATTCAAAAGGTTGGCTGCCACAGCGATGCATCATGCATAAAAACTAGCCACGGTAAGTATTCTCAACATTGCTATTGTGCAGGAAAAGAATGCGTTGTTCATAAAAACAACATTCCGGATCTAAGAACAGATCCCCCATACGGCCACTATAACAACCCAGTAAACAGCACATGTAATCAAACAAAAGAAACTGTAAAAAATGGATGCAAAAAATGCACTCAGAATAAAGACGCAACGCAGCCTATATGGCAATGGGAAGCCAGTATGCAAGAAACGCCAGACAATACGGACACCCCTTAATATGAAAGAAGAGGAAGCTCAAAATCAAATAATAAAACCCACAGATCTGCTATACGAATTAGAGGAATGGCTACGCAACCACCACTTAGAAGTATGGAATTCTTTTTGCCAAAAAGGTGGTTGGGAAGGTTGGGCACAAGTAAACTTTATGTCACACTTTGTACATAAATTAGATGTGATAACTCAAAGAGAAATACCAATATATAACGATAATAGTTGGGCCGTCGATTTCATCGTTAATTACAACTCTCTACCACTTGAAAACGAAATCCATTGGGAACTGAAATGTGAGTCTGTCTTCCAATCCGGACGTGATGGACGCGTACATAGTGACAACAAAATCAATGAAAAAGTTCTTCACGATATAGATAAATTACGAAATTACCGCAGTGGCAATTATACATCTGGTCAAGCGCTCGTTACTGCTATTGTGTTTAGCCCCGAAGCATATAAATCTGTTGCCAATATCGATGGTATGCAAATGTGGGATATACAAGATGAAACAGGTGAAATGGTCTTGGCCATAGGGTATATGCACATCTAAAGACCTCCATGTTTAATATAAAAAGATACAAGAACGAAAACACTATTGAGGTGAAAAAGTGAAATAAGAATAGCGGAAAACCCAAAGAAGCTGTTCACGCTTTCTTATTTACACCTTGCTTTGATTTCAGAGCTTTAACTTGCTTCTCAAGCTCTTCTGCATCTTGTCGCATTTTCTTGGCATCGTCCGCTCCTGCTATTTGAGCAGAAGACTTCTTGCTTCTTGCCTGTGCTTCCAATAACTGAATTTTTGACTGTGTGGTATTAGAGCTTTGAGCATTCTGCACAGCCCCCGATAACACAGTCTTGTTCGAGCTTTTCTGCTCAGCCACTCCAGAAGGAGACGCTTTAGAAGCTTCTTCTGATGACTTAACCACTTCATTTGCTGCCTGCTCAGTACTTACTGTCGATTTTTTAATCTGCTGCTGTGATGTCACACTACCATTAACACTATCAACCATCTTTTAGCCTCCTCTCTTAAAATGCATATGAAACAAATAACCCGCCGGACACTTGCCCCTCATCCTTCACAATGGGGCTATCTGCCGCATCACCAACCAATTGTGAGTAACCAAGCATTGCATTTGCCGTCCAGCTCTTTGTAACCGGAACCATCACGCCAATATCTGCATTAATAGATTTAAAACCGGCTTCCGCATCATATTGTGCATATCCCGAACGTGCAGATTGACGAGCATTCACGCCAAAATACTCTTCTGTATAATTATCATCTGCCCAATCCGCAGACACCCCAAACATAAGAGCAGCCCCCTCAGGATGGTCGTTATCACCCATATTCTCCATATCATTGGCCGTTATATCACCTGTGATTAACCCCAGAGGGATCATACTTTGCACACCGACCTGCGCAAGCAAGCCATCAGAACCACCCAAATGCTTCTCAACCTCCACATATGGAGACACAAAACCAAGATCATACTCAATATTCACATTCATCGTTAATGCACCATCAACGTCACCCAAGCCGCGTAAATCACTGCTATCACCTTGGTCTCGTCCACCATCGTATCCAATCCCACCGCTTACGCTAATACCATTATCTTGATACACATACGCACCCAAACCATCAGGCCCGAGATAAACTGTATCGTTCCAAACAATATCGATAAGTGGCATACCTGAAAATTCCATCTCATCAGAACCTTCATATTTTGGTGCAAACCCCGCGCCAGCGCCTACCGTAATATCCCACTTACTTTTATCAGTAATTTTGTCAATCACACCTTGCTCATGAATATGCGTTTTTTCCCATTTCTTACTACCTTTAGCCCAGTTATCAAGTTTATCATCAGCTTGTGCAGTATTCGGCAAGGCCATAAGAGCAACAACAAATGCTGCAGAGAATTTTTTACGATATATCAAATGGTTCATAGTGTTTCCTTATATGATTCAGATGTCTGATGTTGCTTAGAATAGCCCGCAAGTGTCACAGAGCTATGTCAAGAAAGGTAAGAAGTTGTAAAAAAGTTTATCAGCATTTATTCCGCAGCGATGGGAGGCTTATTTGGCAATATCAACCATCTGAAAAAATTGATAATATCCAGACGAACACCCAATAAAACCGGAATAATCAGCAAAGTAATAAAAGTTGCAAATAAAATGCCAAAAGCTAAAGAAACCGCCATAGGAATCAATAATTGAGCCTGCTCTGACTTTTCCAAAATCAACGGAAACAACCCAACAAATGTCGTAATAGATGTCAGTAAAATAGCACGAAAACGTGACATACCCGCCTGCACAATGGCCTCCTCATAAGACAGCCCTTCAGCACGTATTTGGTTATAACGACTAACAAGAACAAGCGAGTCATTCACCACAACACCACTAAGTGCCAACACACCGAAGAACGACAGAAGACTAACAGGAATACCAATGATCATATGGCCAATAATCGCCCCTATTATCCCAAAAGGAATAGCCAGCATAATCACAAATGGCTCAGTATATGATTTCAAAGGTACAGCCAAGAGCGTATAAATCATAAGCAAACCAAGAACAAACCCCGCTGCTAATTTAGTGGTGGCTTTTTGTTCCGCTTCGGTTTCACCAGACATGTTTAATCGTACTCCCGGATAGCGCGCAGCAATGTCAGGGAAAACTGTATTTTGCAAATCACGAACAACTTCAGATGGCGATATTAAATCCTTATTTATACGCGCAACCAAGGTTAAAACACGATCTCCATCAATACGATCTATCTGCGTTTGCTTTTTATGACGTGATAATTCAGCAATAACAGATAACGGAACAGAGCCTCCGTCTGCTGTCCGGATACGGACTTGTTCCAAATCACTAATGTTATCACGCTCTGCCTTAGGGTAACGAACCTTAACACGAATTTCTTCACTATCACGCTGCACACGTTGCGCTTCATAACCAAACACAGCATTACGTAACTGGTTAATAACATCACGATACGTCAAGCCAAGTGCCTCTGCTTCCGGCTTTAACTGAATGGCAAGCTCCAACGTATCATTATCCAGATTGGTCTTTATATCATGAACACCCGCATATTCCGTCACACGGCCCCTCAATGCAGTCATCGCATGTCGTAAAGCAATATTATCAGGCGAAGACATTTCAATCAGAAGGTCGTCCTCTCCCCCCCAGCCTGCATAAAAATCAAGCTGCTTAACTTCATTTTGCACACCTGTTTCTTCTCTCCATAAATTTAAGAATTCACTTCCAGAAAAAGTGCGCTGCGTCCCCGGTATAAGCTGCACAGTCAATGTTGCTTGCTCATCTTCATCCGAGGAAACATAAAAATAAACAACAGGATAAACATCCATAGCATATTTCTGTTTAACCGATTGATTTACAGCCTTTAAGCCCCGCTCTAAATTTGCAGCTACTAAATGCGTCTTATCCGAAGGAACCCCGGAATTCATAGTAAGGTCAGCATAGATAATATCGGATTCCCAATCCGCGAAGAACACTGTGCGCACTGTGCCGCTGCTAACCAAACCTCCGGCTAAAATCAATATCGCAATAAAAACACCTAAAGACTGATAACGATAACGGACAACAGCTTCTATAATAGGCTTATAATAAACTTTGATAAAATTCTGAAGACTACTCTCAACGCCTTCTTGCAAACGCGCCCACATCTTTGCCACCCTGTTTTTAGGCTTATCATCATCAAGATTCAGATGTGCTAAATGTGCAGGCAAAATCAGCTTGGATTCAACCAAAGAAAACAACAAACAAACAATAGTAACAACAGCAATTATCCGAAACGGCCCGCCAAAATCACCTGTCATCGTCGTTAATGGATAAAAAGCAGCAACAGTTGTTAAAACACCAAATGTTGCGGGTGTAGCAACTTCCTTTGCACCTCTAATAGCTGTTTCTACGCCGCCTCCATAACGTTTTTTATGGGTAAAAACATTTTCACCAATCACAATTGCGTCATCGACCACAATTCCCAAAACAATAATAAATGCGAAAGTCGTTAGGTCATTTAAAGAATAGTCGAGAAAACTCGGCCCCATAACAATCAAGGTACCTGCAAAAGAAACCGGAATACCAATAGCAACCCAAAAGGCCACCTTCGCATTCAAAAATAAAGCAAGCATAACCAAGACAAGCGCCATACCGACCAATGCATTTTTAGAAAGCAGCCCCAATCGATCACGAATGATATCCGCCTCATCATACCATGTACTCAATTCAATCGTGTCAGGAAACCAATTTTCAGAACGCATCAGATCAACCGCTTTTTGAACATTTGACGATGCCTCTGTGATACTGGCACGTCCGATTAACTGAACATCCAGATTAATAGAGGGCTTTCCTTGAAAGCGGGATAAAATCGCTTGTTCTGTATAACCATCATTTACAACAGCAATATCTTTAACCCTTACAAGCCCCCCCTGCGCAGAATTACGAACAACAATGTCCTGAAACTCAGAACCGTGATAGCGCTGCCTACGACTTTGTAAAGTAATTGTCCCACCAGTGGTTTTTAGCGCCCCGGCAGAAAGATTGATAGATGACCCACTAATTGCATTCGCAACCTCATCAAAGCTCAATCCATACGAGCGAAGCTTTTCTTCCTGTATCTCAATATTAATTTCAAATACTTTTGCACCACTTGTCGTGACCTTATTAACATTCTTTAAATCTAATAACCGTTCCCGAACCCGACGCGCAGCCTCTTTCAAAGTGCCATGATCAGTATCACCATAAAGCTGCACATAAATAACATGGCGTTCTTCCTGCTGTGCGGTGATGACCGTACTTTCAACTTGGGTTGGAAAAGTTGATATTGCATCGACACGGATTTTCACATCATCCTTTAACGTATTAACAGAGTAGCCCTCCTCCGCCTGAACAATAATCGATGCATTATTTCCGGTAACCGTCGATGTCATTTTTTTAATACCGGCAACACCATTCAGTGCATCTTCAACCTTAATAGCGGCACCTTCCTCAACATCTTCCGGGGAACCACCTTCAAAATCAACACTCACAGTGACATTACGCGGAGCTTCTGCCGGGAAACCTTCTGTACGCATATTCAAGGCAGTCGATCCACCGACAAGCAACAAAATAATCATTAAAAGATTGGCAGCAACAGGATTACGCGCAAACCAAGCCATCCATCCTTTCACAGGCTTCTTACTCATGATCCATCCCCCCAGCGTCCAAAACAGGAGTGACCTTCACACCCGCAAGATAAATATCTCGCGCCGGTGTTATATGCACCGGTGTGCGAAGGTCGAGTGGAGGAAGAAGATATATATTTCCATTTTCACGAAACAGAATATCAGCTGCAAACTTCTGTAAACGCTCTTGTTCATCAACAAACCAAATCATCCCATCTTGACCGACAAAATGTTCCGGCAAGACATAAACATTGCCATAACTTTTTCCATGGAGCTGAACTGTAACAAAAGAACCGGGTAAAAAAGATCCTTGTTCTGAAAATTCTACAATGATGTTTTGCCAACGATTTTTATTATCAATCGACTGCTCTAACCGTGAAACAATCCCTTCCCAAGTACCATTCCCGGATTGAGCCTTAAGCACAGCAGAAGAACCAACAACACCATCTCGCAATCGCGTAACTTCTTTAATATTCAAAGGCACAGAAACATCATAAATACTGCGGTCATAAATTTTTGCGACTTGGCCACCGACCTGTAATATATCACTCGGGTTTATATTACGTTCCAGAACAACACCATCATAAGGCGCAACAATTTTCGTTTGCGCTAAATCATACTCCGCTTTTTTCACCGCACTCTGCGCAGAGATTATAGCCGCTCTGGCTTCACGCAATTGTGGGTTCCGTAAAACCAAATCAGTCGGCTTTCCACTAAATCCCGATGTTTTCCAATTCTCAGAAGCTATTTTTGAGCGCTGCTGCTCTTCCTTCAATACGCGCTTGGCTGTTTCCAACGCTGCCTTTGCACTATCCAAATTGGCCTGATAGGATGTCGGATCAACAACGACCAATACATCGCCCTTATTAAAAGTCATACCCGACAATAACGCATCAGAAACATGTATAACCCTTCCTTGAACTTCACTTGATAACGTCGTCTCCCAACGTGCATTAACTTGCCCATGCCCCGTAATAATATCATCAACAGTCTGTGGCGTTACTTCAATAACACTCACACGAATATCCTTGGCAACCTCTTGATTTTTAGGTGGATCTGGACGCATCATCGTCAATAAAACGACGATCACCATCGCAACAATAATAGAAAATATGCCAATGAAGTTTTTCATTTTTAACCTACACTCCTTTTCCTAATGCAAGAGCCAAAGCCACTCGGTTCTTCAGCCGTTGATTACGAATGTCCAAAAGCTGCGCTTTACTATCAAAAACCGTATTCTGCGCATTCAAATATTCCAAAATACTAACAAATCCGTTTCGATATCGATCTTCAAAAATATCTGCTGTTTTCTCTGCATAATTTACGGCATTTGCTTGTTGTTTTTCCTGATCAGCGAAAAGAGTTTCACGATCTAGCGCCTGCTCAACCTCTTGAAAGGCTAGCAAGGCCGTTTGTAAATAACGTACCCATGCTTGCTCAGCCCGGCTTTGTGCCGCATTCATATTATTCTTTAGCTGCCCAGCATTAAACAAAGGAACACTCAATTGACTGGCTAAAGACCAGATAGTCGGAGCGCTCAACAATTCAGAAAAATCAGAACTCTGCGTTCCAAAAGATCCCGTCAGGTTAAGCGATGGGAACATCTCTTTATGCGCAACCTGCACTGATTTATCCGCCGCAATAACATCTTGCCACGCCCTGCGTAAATCAGGTCTCTGCGTTAGCAAAGCAGCCGGCACCCCAGCCGTAGGGGGAGACAAGAGAGCCGGCATTTTATAATCCGAAGTAAGATAACCACTCGGATATTGCCCTGTTAAAACCTGTAAGCTACGAACTGCCGTATTATGATTATCAATACTGCTTGTAACGGTGACCTGAGTTTGTGCAATATCACGCTCTACTGCGGCCAAGTCATTAAGTTCACCTAATCCGGATCTATAATTTCGACGGCTATTCTCTGCGCTTTTCCTCAAATTAGACAAACGCGATTTTTCTAAGTCCAATAGCCTTTTCGTTGTAACAACATCAAACCACCCCTGCATCACCTGCGCGGCAATAGAATCGCGCGCAGCCCTGTAATTCTCGACCTGCGCCAATGCCGTAACATCAGATACCCCTCTTTGATCTCGAACCTTCCCCCATATATCAACTTCCCAGCTAACATCTAATGAAGGGGAATACGTTCCACCGGGCTTCCCTTCCGCCCCTTGTGCACGGTTCGTTGCTATATTCCCTGTGACTTTAGGCAACAACTTTCCCAGTTCCGCATCCGCGTTAAAACCTGCCTCTTCCAACTGCTTGGCAGCAAGCTGAATATCCAAATTATGGTCCAAAGATCGCCCCACCAATGTGGAGAGCACCTGATCATCAAACAACTCCATCAATCCTGCAATAATATGCGAGTTCTCCGATTGAGCAAATTGAAAACCTTGTGGCACAGATAAAACAGAAACGGCACTGCGCTCTGCCACACTATCCGGCAAAGCCGCACAAGATGACAGGAAAGTGATACTCATCAATAATAGATATGTCTGTTTCATACCTATCAATATGCCTGCCAAATGTATTGGTAATTTGCCAAAAAACAGCTTTTTTGTATCAAGATGTATCGGTACGCATGTTTGATACACTTTGTTACAGCTTTATACTTCACAAGTCCTGAAAGGCTAAGCTATGCTGTATATATGACACAGGAAACCCCTCATATACTGGTTGTTGATGACCATAAAGATATCCGCGAGCCACTAGCGGCATACCTTGAGAAAAATGGGTTTCGTGTAACCATGGCGGCAAATGGTACAGAAATGGACAACATCATAAAAACAGCCTCCATTGATTTAATCGTTCTGGATATATTAATGCCCGGCGAAGGAGGGTTAGAAATATGCAGACGCATTCGTGCAACAAAAGATATCCCTATCATCCTTCTCACAGCTATGGCAGATGAGACAGATAAAATCGTAGGACTTGAAATAGGTGCAGATGATTATGTAACAAAGCCATTCAACCCCAGAGAATTATTAGCACGTATCAAAGGAGTGCTACGCAGAGTAAACAGCTTACCCAAGCAATTCTCAGAAATTGAAAGCGGATCTATTTCATTTTGCGGATGGCTTTTAAACGTAGATCGCCAAACTTTAAAACAAGAAAAGAAAAAAGAAGAAATATCACTAAGTACTGTTGAGTTTAAGCTGCTCATGACACTGCTAAATCACCCTAAAATTGTCTTATCCAGAGATCAGCTTCTAGATATGGTAAGCAATCGAGCCAGTGACGTTTTTGACCGATCTATTGATAATCAAGTAAGCCGCCTACGCAAAAAAATTGAAACTGACCCTAAAAACCCGGAAATCATCAAAACCGTTTGGGGCGGCGGCTATATGCTCAGCGCGGATGTAATAAAAGCATGATAAAATTAAGCAACACAATCGCCTGCCAACTCATCACACTTATTGTCGGCTCTGTCCTACTCTCACAGGCCATCATCGTTTTTGTCTTCTTCTACAAAACAGACCAACGCCTAGACGACTACGAGAACATATATATTTCAGAGCATATTACTTCAGTCTATGAAATGATGAACAAAGCCTCCGTTCAAAAAAGACAGGAACTATTTACGATGATCGGTACACCCGAAATGCGTTTTTCAGTCTCTGACACCCCAATGGCAACAAACAAACTGATGCCCTCTGTCATCACTCAGCACTTCACCAATCACTTTAAGAACGTCAGGGTTTATGAATCCCATCAAAAAATAACTTTCAAACACAGATTTTTATTTTGGTTTTCAGACGATATCGCTGAATGCCTCATCGGCCTGCCTGACGTAGAACAACGCGAAGAATGCCCTTATTTAATCTACTCCTTCGAACTTTCTGATGGACAATGGTTAAATATGGAAACAGAATCTCCTCCAGATGAGTTCGTACTTTTATTGCCCGTACTGATATCTGTATTAGTAACAGTTATCGGTATTACGCTCGTTGTTATATTTGCCGTTAGACGTATCACCTCGCCACTGCGCAGATTATCTGAGGCTGCCGATCAACTCGGTAGAGGAGAGTCCATAGAGACGCTTAACACGCAAGGCCCGCAAGAACTCTCATCAACAATTGAGGCCTTTAATGTAATGCATGAGCGCCTTAGCCGTTTTGTACAAGATCGCACCAAAATGCTCGCGGCGATTAGCCATGACTTACGTACCCCAATTACATCTCTTCGTTTGCGCACAGAGTTTATCGAAGATAAAGAACTGCAAGCAAAAATGGTCAACACACTAGAAGACATGCAAACAATGGTCGAAGCATGCTTGGCTTTCTCACAGCAAGATGTATTGGAAGAAGAAACAGAAACAATAGACATCGTTGAGACATTGAAAGATCTCGCAGAAGACTCATCACATATCACTTTTTCTTCAACAATCCCTTCCTATGAATACCCTTGTCGCAGCGTAAGCCTAAAGCGCGCTATACGTAATCTGCTAGAAAACGCAGTAAAATATGGAAGCAAAGCACATATGAGCTTCGAAAAACCAGACAATAAAATCCTAATTACTATTCAAGATCAAGGGCCAGGTATACCCGAAGAGAAACAAGAAGAAGTTTTCGAACCATTCATCCGCCTGGATAAAGCACGTAACACCGAATCCGGCAGCGTCGGGTTAGGCTTATCCATCGCACGCACCATCATTCACAAACATGGTGGAACTATAACTGCCCAAAACACATTCCCCGGATTAGAGATGACCGTAACACTACCAATCAACTAATATTATTTGTAAAAATCTCAGACACTAAACTCTTCCCTAACCTCATCTTCACCACGAGGTGAGGGCATAGAAGAACGTATTTCCGACACATCATCTATTAACGCGCGCATAGCATTTCGATCTGACGCCTGAATAGTATCGAGTAACTGAGTATATTGCACATTAAATTCGTTAAGGTTATCCAGTAACAAGTCTTTATTATAAAACAATAGATTAGAAACATATTCAGGGTTATTCAGCATAGGCGCAGAGCCGTCTTTAAAACTCGGGTTCGCGACATCCGCAATCTCAATACCTTGAAGCTCATTCTTCTCAGTCTCAATGGCATTTAGAGTTATTGCCGCCCCGATAAACGTCGGCAACAAAATCCTCTTCGCCAGAGAAATACCAGATTTTTCATTGAAAACACCAGACATATGCCCAGAATGCGTGAGATCAACATCCTTAATACCATACTCATCAGTCAAATCCGATACTTCTGCCATAAGCCCCTCCCTAGGACGGTCAGGAATGGCCTTACGAAATTGATGAGCCTCTTCTAACAAGGCTTGTAGCTTAGCAGGCGTATCTTCTTGTAACGCCTCCCGCAACTCATCAACATAGCTCTGAAAATTATCTGCCGCCTTAACGACAGCATCTTTATTATCTTCAAAAATAGGGATCCACATATCAGGAGACGCGCCACCAGATATACGCGTTGTTGAAAGAAGTGTATCACCGCCCTTCTTATAATCTTCTGTTACACCACCTGTAACCTGATCATACCCTAGGGATGTTAAAGAAAACGCGACAACATGTTCAAAATGCGAGATAGTGCCATATAAATTATCATGTGTATTGGGATCCATATTAGAAACATGCGCTCCCATATCCTGCCATAGCCCCTCAATCACATCTTGTTGTGAAGTTCCCCCTTCTTGAGGAACGACAATAACTGTTTGCCCCTTGTACATGTCAGGATCGCTCACACTCGGTCCACTTTGCGCCTTACCGGCTATCGGATGCCCGGGAATATAAGAAACGCCGTCAGGCAAGACACTCCGAACATTCTCAATCGATTTTGACTTACCCGAACCTATATCCGTGATAATAGTATCGTCACTTAAATATGGGGATATACCACGAACAACGCCTGAGAACTGATCAATCGGCGTCGCTAAAAATACGACATCAACTCCGTTTACGGCATCAGAAATATTATCATGGTGAGAGATATCAGTATCGGCGCTTAAGTTACGAGCTTGCTCACGCACATCTTCTGACGCATCAAAACATTGCACATCATGTTTTTCACACAATGCACTAGCAATTGAGAGCCCTTGCTGACCATTTCCGATTACCGCAACCCGCACTATTCAGAACCTTAATAATTATTCTTACGTCATATATAACACGCTGCACTTCAAAAGAGCAAATTAGCTAATCCGAGAGCGTAGCAATTCAAATCCCTCATCCAAAAGGTCTTTCACAGCCTGTGGAGATTGCTGCCCTCTTGCCGTAACAGCAGCCCCCTGAAGGATACCATTAATATAACGCGCAAGCTTTCTGGCATTTACCTGCTTGGCAACGTCCCCTTCTTTTTGGCCACGCTCCAATCGCTCACAAATTAAGTTCTCATTCGTTTCATGTATTTCTTTAATTTTATCACCAATAGCCGAACTCTCATCACTCCTGTTAATACCCGAGTTCACGATTAAACACCCAAGTGCATTCCGGCAAACATGCTGTGTTTCTGACATTTGAAACAATTCTCCCAGAGCTTCAAGTGTCGTTGCCTGAGCTTTAAAACACGCCTTTACGACATTCAAATATGGAGCATGATAATGAGATAAAACCTCAATAAAAAGCTGCTGTTTATCCCCAAATGCACCATAAACACTTGGCGGGTTCATCCCCATAGCATCCGTCAATTGTGCCAGAGATGTTCCCTGATAACCATATTCACAAAAAACACCCAACGCCTTATTCAGCGCATCATCTCTATCAAATGTTTTGGGGCGCCCCTTCGATCTCTTTTTTATTTTTGTATCGTTCACTACATAAATCCTTGACATATACACCATTCTACCTATAGCCTAATATTATAACAATCACTACAAAAATAAAGTTAAGGATAGAATTATGACACAAAAATTAACCGGAAAAGTTGCACTGATCACAGGCGGGAATAGCGGAATTGGCCTAGCAACAGCCAAACGTTATTCTGCCGAGGGGGCAACAGTGATTATAACCGGACGCAACCAATCATCACTTGATGAGGCCGTTTCAAATATCGGAAACGAAACATTAGCTATACAAGGTGATGTTTCAAGTCTTGATGACCTCGATAATTTATACAACATCGTTAAAGAAAAATTCGGCAAAATTGACATTCTCTTCGCAAATGCCGGCATTGCAGAGCTATCCCCCTTTGAAGAAACAACTGAAGAGTTTTTTGACCGTCATTTTGACATCAATGTAAAGGGGCTGTTCTTCACGGTACAAAAGGCCTTACCACTCATGAACAACGGCGGATCAATTATTCTAAATGCATCTATTGTCGGCGTAAAAGGTTTTCAGAACTTCAGTGTTTATAGCGCATCGAAAGCAGCAGTACGCTCGTTTGCACGCACATGGGCAACAGACTTGGCTCCGCGCACTATTCGTGTAAATGCCATTAGCCCGGGCCCTATTGAAACACCAATCTATGGTAAGTTTGGACTTCCTCCGGAAGACTTAGAAGCTATGGGTGAAGCAATCACACAACAAGTACCATTATCACGTTTCGGCACAGCTGATGAAATCGCAAATGCAGCCCTCTTCCTCGGATCATCTGAAAGTTCATACATTAACGGCATTGACCTTTCTGTTGATGGCGGCCTTGCTCAAGTCTAACATTTCTGAAAATTCAACAAACAAAAGGCCACATCATTTGTGGCCTTTTTAAACAAAGAGAAGCTGTTTCACGACCTTCAATCCATGTAAAATGCACAATAAAAAAGCGGGCCTCATAAGCCCCGCTTTAAATTGCTAACCTGATTTGAACAAGAACCCAAACTCTACTTTCAACGTCTCGTCTAACTAAGTCGTCAGAACCATCGCATCATGTACTTTAAAAGGGCGGATACCATTCCAAATATCAACAACTACAACCATAATACCCATAAGTTTATAAAGTGCAATAAGGCACACAAAACTATCCAGATATATTATTCACTTGCCGTAGAGAAGATGGCGCAATAATCGCAGACTGAGACGCTCCTAAAAACAAATTATCTCCTGCAAGCCATTGACGAACAATATTCTTATTACCGTCATCCAAGGCTTTCAATCGCAAGCCAACGCGCGCCCCCTTAACAACATTCTCACGCACCATAATCATACGCCCCAAGTCCCCATAAATCTTAATACCATCAAGGAACTCAGCCTTAGGATCATTTGTCTGTAACAATATTTCATTACGCTCAATACGGATAGAGTGCGCATTACCAACAAACACGCCACGATTTCCACGTACCTTCTCCACCGGCTTAGACATGTAAATCACATTATCCTGAACAAAAACAGACTTAGCATAATCAAGCTCATCCGTTTTATTTGTTCGATGGCTAACACCAATATGAACACAATCCTCAACCCCTGTTACAACATTTTGAGATACAAAAACATGCCCGACATGAGATCCACCACAAACAATCCCTTTCGACGCGACAGACGGATTATTCTTGACCAAACCACCAAACCACTTCTTGGCTTCAGGCTGGCGATTACGAAAATCTTCATCAATAATAAGCCGACCGGCAAGACCTTGCAGTTCCTTTAACAAGCCCTCATTACTACCCACACGAGCATTCTCAGACTTTAGCATTTTTAACCATGTCTTCTCCGACAACACAGAATTCATCGAAACCCTATTACCGTCATAACTAATCACAGTGTTATGATCGACATTATTAATTTCATCAAACTCCTCAACACGAATATCACCGTTAAACAGCATATTACGCATCACTGCTTTACCATGTGGCGTTGCGGTCAAGTTATTAAACGCGGCATCCCCTATATCTTTTTCAAAGGATTTAACATTCCGCTCATAGCTTTTAAGCAAAGAAGGCTTCTCAACAACTTCATCTGCAAGCCTTTCATAATACTTCACCGCATTTTTCTTTGATTTTCGATCATCGGCCTTTGGTGGGTCCTTACGCATTAATGCATCCCACTCATGCTCCGGTATACTGGAATTCGCAAGTAACGTATAAGAACCAACCTTATGCGTATTCACCTTGCCATCTTTCAAGTTAACTTCCGCAACAACAGGCGAACCAATCAACATAGCTTTTACGTCTGCACGCATCTTCGGCGCCTCAAGCTGCTTTCTTAAATTTAGAGCTTTAGAACGTTTTCCGACTTTAATGCAATTACCTGTCACATTCGTCTTCTCAACATTCACAAGCAATATTGCATTTTGCTTATGCCCAACTGTTAAATCACAGTCTTGAATAGTGACGCACTCTGCGGGAACCACACTCTTCGCATCTTTTCCCTTATCTTTAACCACCGTAATGCAAGCACGTCGTAATATGCTTGCACCCGCACACTTCACAGCCACATCACGAATAGAAACCTGTGGTACATCTTCAATAGTCAAGGCTCCCAAGGTATGCTTAATTTTCCCCTGTATACCAACATTCCCTGCCTCAATATACAAATCACGCACAGACACACCGGCACATTTTACAAATTGCAGAGCGGCTTCTTGGCTACGCGCAATAATTTGGCTACCGTTGCCTGCACCGGTGACTTTTAGATGCCCCTTACCCTCAATGCGCAGCGGCTTATCAAGCAAGAACACACCGCGCTGGAAACAAATATGAGCGTCCTCTCCATCCTTAATTTCATTGAAAATATCATGCCAATTATCTCCCGGCCTAACCACGTATGTCGTGCACCCTTCATGGTTAATCTTCGCCAAAGCATCAATCGCCTCTTGCACAGTTTTCGTACCAGCGAGCTCTGGCGTATTCACAGGATCATAAGATACCAAGTCCGCACGCTCTAACCCCGCATGGAAACGCACAGGAATATGGCGCACAGAACCGGAAACATCTAACAACTCAGCATCCAACGTCTGTATCGGCATCAGTGAATCGATAGCCCAGCGACAAGACGCCACACCTCGCCCGTCAGTCTCAACAGTAACCTGCTGAATCGCACCTCCATTCAAAGTACCATCACCACTCCGAACTTTAAATCGTACAGACATCCCCTGAACTGGGCTATTACCACGCGAAACCCCGACCTGTATAGGCATACCGAGCTCTAGCTTGGCATTTGGAGCGGCAGGGTCAGGCATGACACTCTGCCCATCACCACCAACATAAGAAAGCTGTATCAAATCCGTCAACGCCGGAAACAACTCACGACAGTCACTTGCAACCTTCCAATTACCACCATCAAGGTCAAGCAAAGCAAGACGAGCATAATGATGCTCTACGCCATGAGGCTTAACAGCCTCCGGCTCCCCACCTTGTTGCGGCCATTCTATATCGCCCGTATTTGTACGCGCAGGAATAAGCCAGTAATCCCCTGTCTTTTGACGTCCCGAATGAAACTTCACTTGCACGCCGTCTTCAAGTAAAATCCAACCCTCATCATCTCCCGCCTGATTAACGTGCAATTCACCAACAGAATCCCAACCGCGAATTTTCGGATTGGACGAAAACTCAGCCAAGTCCATCGTACCCGTAGCAGTCGCAGCCTCAATGATAATTTCATTACTCCGAACACGCTCAATCCTCACAAGAGTCCCGGGCTCCTCACGAAGCTCACGCAAATCATCCGTTAACTCAATCCACTGCCCACTCTTAAAGCCACCAAAAGCCTGCCCGTTACTTTGAGAAATCTTGATAGTATTACCATCCTGCCCAATCCACTTGGCAAGCTGCGCACCATTATTACGTGACCACTTCCATGTTGCTCTTGCATGTGCACCACCCTGATGTATTTCCACACGATAAAGCTGATTTTCTAAACGACGATACCCCGCATCCGGTGAAATCACACATGGGTTCTCTGCCGCAGTTAACCCTGCCTTTGCCCGAGCAGACAACTTCGCTGTAGAGCCTTGTAAAAGATTACTCCACCCCGCATTATTACTCATGCAATGAAAAGCAGCCCCCGGTGCGCCAACACGCAACAACTTAACTTGCCAAACATTTTGTATGCGGGTCGCTGTATCCGGTCCATTCAAGGCAACTTCACGAATAGAGCCATCTTCCAACGACGTAATATGGCGATCAAAAACATCCAAATACGCAATATAGCGCCCCTCAGTATCGGGCAGCTCAGACAATGGAGAATGTGGCTGTTCAGTTACCGAAACCTCATCAACGCTATTCAGACATAAAGCTCCATCAACATAATACCGCCCATTACTAAAAACAGGCTCCCCCCCATCAACAGACACACGGAATCCTGCATCATTCTCCGGTGCACCACTTGCCCCAATAATATCACCCGTAACAGTCTCACGGTAATAGGTTTGAATATCCTGTTGTTCATTCCAATCAGCATCAAGATCAACACGCCCTTGTTGCTTCAAAACCCCTTTATATTCCTTGTCAGGATTAAATGTAAACCGTGTGTAATCGCCCTTCATGTGCAATACTCTCTTCTTTTCTATATTGTATAATAATCCTAAAACTCAGCTCTCGAATAAGGCTCCATATTGAAGCCCAAAACGTAAATACTCGCGCGTTGCCAATGCCATGTTTTGTTGACGATGCGTGTTCTTTACTCCCTGAAAAACACCAATCTCATTCCCGTCTTCCGCAGAATTTTTAAACAGCACATCGCAATTATCACCTAACTGACCATAAGCATGATGCCCGAACTCTTCTGATGTAAAAGACGGTACCAAACGTGCTTTAACCGCATTTCTCTCGGATATAGCCAAAGCCTCTCCCGTTTCCTTGTCTTTCAAAGCAATATCCGGCAAACATCTGTACTTCTGTGGCGTAACCGATCCTGTAGGAACAAAGCAAAACCGCAAACATCCCGCCTGTTGCCGTTCGGTCAAAACAACATCGGAAAAAACCGTATTTTGTGCGAAAATTTCCCGCGCCCGAACCCCACCTAAGATTGTACTCGAAGAGATTGAAACAAATGATGCTCGGGCTGCAATAGTTTTATGCACGATTGAATCAGTTATAGACAATTTTTGAATATCACTTGCGACATCAACATTAGACAAAATAGATTTGGAGCACAACACAACAAGAGAGCTCTCCTCACCATTAATCTGCAAAAAATTACTGCCGTTACCCAAGGTACAAGAGCGAATATCAATCTGCCCTAAATGTGCATTCCCTCCCTCATCAATACTAACATTACCGGCAATATGTAACCCATCCAAAATAATCTCACCGGGTGTATCACTGTGTAAATCTGCACGACCACGAATATCAACATTTCCAATGATACACGGTGCCAAACCACGCCCCTCTATCTGACCTTGCATACGTCTTAATTCACCATCATTATCAGTCGGTAATAACGGCCAGTCTGAAGCGCTAACGATCAACAAGCTCCCTTCCGGGATAGTAATTCTGTTAGCTCCGGTTAAAGCTTCCTTATAAATATGATTGTCCATGATAGAAATAATTCCTACGGTGCCTGCCGGCTGATTATTCCATGCCTCAACCGCCTCTGACAAAGTGGCAAAAATACTATTCGCAACCGGTGCTTCACTCTGCGTAACCGCAACATGCCAGGTCACTTTACGGTCTGTTAATTCCGACACATCATCATATCGTTTATAAGCGCCAGCCCCGTAATCTCCACTAAATCCATACGCGTAATCTACCAAAACCTTAAACGGCTTCACGCGCGAGGGAAACGCAATCCGGCCATTCTCAGGGTCAATGGCAACCTGTATAGGCATGTCAACAACAACGCCACTACGGGACTGCACATATGCTTTCTTCTTTTTAGGTCTTTTGAACGTTTCAAGATTACAGACAAGCACTTCTTCAAAGGGGATCTCGACGACATCGTCCCCCTCTTGCTGTTGCACATAAATCCGAAAAGGTGGTGCACGATCAAACCAGACAGGTGAAACACTATATCCATCGACTATATCCTGCCTGCGCTTTTCCAGTTCCAGATACAAAGGAATACGGCGCAAAGGCGCAGATACATTTGCCTCTTGTGAAATATGCGTAATATCACGCTCAGTTTTTGGCTTGTTAAACAGACGCACATCACGACGCAAATAATCAATAAAATAAAAACCGTTATTCGCCCTGTCATTTTTCTGGCGTGCCGTTACTTTAGACAAACTGTAGCTCTGCAAACGCCACAAATACAAACCAATATTTGAAATATGATGGCGCGCCTCCTGACCAAAATCACTATCGATATGACGAACATCTATGCTACGTGGCTGGGTATCAAATGCCCCATCAACCATTTCCATTGCATCAACATCACCTATATCCGCCATAGCAGACGCGCGATCACGGACATGATTAATATTCTGGGTCGTCGATAGAGTTGAAAAAAATTCACGTCCATGCGCACTCCAACCCGTTGTATCATGAGCAAGTGACTCCATAACACTAAGCGTACCCTTACGTCTGCGATATCCAATTGTATTTGCGACATAAGCACGTTGTGAAAAACCGGCATCATCAACGCCATGCAGATGGGCACACCTTAACAAATCCCCAATATATGAAACGGCCCAATCCTCACATGTCTCAACAAATATGTTCTGATATAAATCATCAATATCCTGTTCAACAACTCTCCCCTGATCGGCCAACACACCGATCAAAGCTTTCAAAGGCTGCCCCTCCTCCAAATCACGCTGACGTATAATCGCAGGTAAAAGTTCATATAAATGCTCAGGTGAAAACTTCTGATAGGATTGTACACTCATGCCGTTTTCTCCTTTAGCTCAAGATAACTTGTATGAATGGTCAAAAGTCCAGCCATCTCAAAAACACCATTTTCATTACGTGCAGCATGAACCGTTAGACGGTTTTGCAGGGCTTCGCCCTCTCCGTCAAAATACAGTGCATTGATATCAACACCTTCAATACCGTCCACCTCATGTAAACAGGCGTAGATTTCGGCCAAAGTGACATCTTGACCAAATGATCTGTTCTCAAAACCAAATACCTCAGACAATGCAGATATCGCAGCCTCTTGAACGGCGTCAAAAAGGTAATCGGAATGAATAACAAGCTCGGCCTTACAAATAAATTCCCGAGCATCATAGCCAGAAAGTTTAAACGCATGATCGACATGGCGTGCCGCATCAATGCTCACACGTAAGTTCTGTTCCGTAATACTACCCTCTTCTAAGGAAACCCCTCCTTCTAAGGAAACGGTTACATGGACAACACGCCCCTCCTCTTCCCAAAGTGTTACAGCTTGCGCCTTACCAATTCCCGGATACGCACGAACAAAGTCTTCAAAATCCCTTAAAGAAACAATGCGATTCATTGTAACAACACTAAGCGGAGCATTCTGGCGCGCCATATTCAATGTCTCCGGATCACTCCCGCCTTCCGATGCAATAGGGTTTGTAACCTTTGAACACCCAAGCGGCATAGTAAGCAACTGACTCACTTTTCCACCCTCTACAACACCATCCAGACCGCCTCCCACGCGATAATGTGCAACAACATTATTGCGGCCACTTGGCAAACGAGCACCATTCACCCCATCACCGAACTGTATAGTAACCTGCCCATCATCATTAATACGGGTCGTATAAATACGCTCATCGTCCCCTTGGCTGTAAAAACTATCAACTTCATGCCAAAGAATATCATCAACCCGAATTTCCAATGTGGTTTGAAAACCGCGTGCCGTTGCCGCATTCACATATGCCAAAGGCAATTGCATTAAGGTAAAATTTTGTGAAACACGACCACCATTTCCACTGCCTAAAGTTTCGTCAACACTTCGCCCATGACTAGCCATCGTGACATTGGCATTAAGTGTTATAGTCTGAGGCATATAGTCATAAGAAAGCGCCGTTTCTGTACGCAATTCCGTTTGATTATCACTTTCAATGACCTCATCAATAACCAATATATCTGTATAAGGTACCCCTGCATCATCCTCTCCACTCAATGCTAAAATCTGCCCCTGAGACAATCCTTTCACACCGGGTAGAACAAGATTTTGACCACTTAACGGCTCTTCAATAGGTCGCGCTCCAAATTCAAGTTCAACGCACTGACACAAAACCGAGCCTTCTTTTGGAGAAAAACGATGTATCCCGCCTCCTGACACAGTTAATTTCGTCACTTGAGCAGACAGCATATAGTCAGTCTGCGTTACTTCACTCACATCACTAACCTGAAATAGGCGCTGATAAGACGGATTCACGACAAGTACCCAGTCTTGTGGTGCTATCCCGTCATAAACCTGATCCAGATATAGCTCCTCACTAACTCTCGTAAAGTTCTTATCTGCCCATAAATCAGAACGATCGGCATATATCCCGGTAACATAGCTTACATTTCCAGAGGCATCCTTGACATGCTCCCCCACCCGCAAATTAACTGGCAAACCCGCCCACGGCATAGCATTAAAACCAAACAAATTTGCACGTCTGCGAAAATAGAACACACGTGGGTCTCTACCTGCATAATTATTCTCTAGTACTTGATTCAAAGTCACCTTGGTATAAGCAGGAACGCTCTCCGCTTCATCGAATGTTTCAATAGCCGTAATGCGCGCATGATCCCATAGACCACTACTACGCCTGCTATATCGTTCATCCCCAACAATCAAAAGCGCATCTCCCGCTTTAACGTCAGAAACAACACCCTGTAAATACAGAACATTATCCCCTTGAGATGGCACATACTCTTGATATGTTTCTACCTTCATGGAATTCCACTCAGGGCGAGCCGTAATCTCCTGATTGGTTTCAAATATCTGCGGCATTTCATCTTGCCCGGGAACACTTTGTGCCATTGTGCCCTTTTCAATCAGTACACTTTTCGGACTGCCATCAAATTCATCACAAGAAAAAGCCAGATAAGTCGATGCGCAAACACCGGGCTGTGGTTTATATCCGATCTGCTCTGCCATTTTCACAACAGACACACGCTCTGTTGCCGTGTTTAAATAATGCTCATTAGCGATCCGGTCCTGATAAAAACTGAGCACTTCAAGTGTGCTACCCCACGCATCCAACATGGCTATACTCGGGTCAGAATTTTCACGCACTGTTAAACGACGCAAAGCCGGATTCCTCGATATATCATGACGCATAGCATTGACATATCCGCTATAGTTACTCGGACGGTGTGTAATCTCGGTCTGACCAACAGGATTATCACGCCCGTTACTCTCACAACAATCCTGCACATCGCCACAGCAACTATGATCATTATCAAGCAATGGAAAATCACTCATAACCCGCCTCCAGTCTCAATTTTAATCTGCCCATCCTCAGGGAAACTCGGATCATTTTCCAAGCGAATAATCTCCTGCGCGCCGGTTTCAATAACGCCATTCTCAAGCTCCTGATTAGGATCTTTACCCCAACGTTTAAACCTCTTTATTTCAACCGAATTAACACCATCAACACCCATAACGAGTGAATAGATACGACTTGAATATAACGGATTTCCAAACGTGAAATTATCGGCTGAGAAATACTTATGAAGAGCGCGCAAAACTTGACGTTTAACATCACTTGCAAAAGATCCTTCATTGACACAAATATGCAGACCCAGATCAACCGGAACATAAGACGGGTCTCGCAATTCCAAATCATAGCCTGCCAAACGATATGCACGCAGCATTTCTAAAATGTCATTTTTAAAATCTGAATCGTTTTGAACTGATAAGCCATTAACACGATCAACCGTAACAAAAACAGTATACCAACTTCCCGTCCACTTAATATGCGCATTAGCCCCCTGCACATCATCCCGCATGGTAAGAACAGATTCATAATCCTCTGGCGTCACAGCGCGTTTTTGCGTTTTATACGCTTCGGGCACACGTTGTTTTATTTGACGTTTATTCTCCGGATCACGACCACCTTGCGCAGGTATCAGGTTCGTAACCTCTTCAATCCCGTCAACATCATAAGCAATCTTACTCAACACCCCACGTCCGATATTCCCGCGAACACCATTACCAATGCGGCACGACGCTGTAAATTGAGTGCCAACTGGTGGCATGCGCCCGAAATCACCATCACCAAAACGGATATAACTCGCCCCACCATCCTCTATTTCCACAACAAAATCAGATGCAAACCGGTCACTTGATAATAAATCACGACGTGCTTCCCAAATGGAAGAGCCATCATGCAAAGACAAAACGGGTAGAGCATCCTCCCCCCCCTGCTGCAAAACAAGCTGTGCAGATGAACTGCTACTATCCCCAGAGGCATGGCATATATCAGAAACTGGAAATAATGGATTATAACCCTCATCATCCTCAACAATATCTAACATAATATCACTCATGCCATATCCATGATCAACAGCAACGATATTACCAAGAACAATAGCAGTATCTGTATTTTGCAGCACTCCATCCTGGTTTAACATTTCAGCAGATATGATGAGATCAAACAGCAATGCATCTTGGTCATGCCACGTAACATTCACCACTTCCTGACCACCCAGCGGGTCAACTGTCCCTTCTACCTTGATAAGCCGGACAACCTGTACAAGCTCCGGGTCAGAATCCGCTTCCAGTCCGGTAACAGGCGATACCATCTGCTTCAGAGCTAAGAGCTCACCTTCGCGCAATTCCATATCCGGATTTTTCAAAAGAGTCGCCGAAACACTGCCCTTTTTCAAACAACATTCCGCATCGCTCCATGTATAAAATGACATTTGATTATGAGCAGATCGCAACTCTAAATCATGCATAGCCTCAAAAACAATTTTTCGGCCCCGTATGGCCTCCTGCATCTGCGCCAAACTTATTTGTACATCACCATCCCGCCCCGCAGCAACAAAAGGGGTAGATTTAGGCAAGACAGACATATCAGCATCAGAATTTGCACGCACATTTAGATAAGCAAAGCTACGCGCATTACATCCCTCATCAACAAAGTAGTCCATTAAGCGAGCATGCCGCCTCAACGAAATCCGACTACGTGCCGTATCAAGATACGCTTCTGTTGCAACAGCATCTTGATAATAACTAAGCTGATCGGCTTTATATGCCAACGCCTCGACCAACGCGATATAAGGATCAGCAGGACTTCGATCATTCCAATGGGGCAAAGAAACACTTAAACGATCCAACATCAACTGCCTGAAACTTTGATAATCTTTGGCAAGATAGTTCATCTGCGGCGCTTGTCCCGCATCATCGACACAGCCAACCTCACGAACACAATCAAAGTCCGTTTCACACAGAGCTTTAAAACTGAAACCAATAGAAGATAGAATTGGGTCAAATCCATCAGGAGGAGTATCATCAGACACCCCGACAACAATAGACAACGTGTATTCAGAAAAGTCCCCGGGTTCACTCACCTGAACAGTGAGCTGCTTCCCATTCGATGTAACATGAGTAACACCGACATGTGTAATACGTGTTCCCCCTGATATCCGAATATTATCGACACCCAAAACAGAAGCAGCCGGAATACCCCCTGCCTCCCCCGGCAATGAATTAAGAAAGAACACATGCAACACAGTCTGGGACGCATCCCCGATTTCTATATAATCAATTCCATTTACAGTTGCGGTCTCTTCAACCAGAGCCTTGCGCCGTAAATCCTGACATCGATAAATAGTCGTAGTCATCACTATTCCCTCTTAAATCGAACGCTCAAACGTAGCGACACGTGTTTCATTTTGTAACGACGGCGTATATTTCACCGTGACATAAAGCATGGCATCCTGATGCTCCACCTGCACACCATGTACAACGACCAGTGACCCCATCCATTTTTGTAACGCCGCCTGAACCGTCATCTGAATTGTTGAAACCAAAGCATCACTATTCGGCGCGAACACAAGCTGCATTAAACCACTTCCGAAATCAGGGCGATTTATCCTCTCTCCCGGGTTTGTAAAAAGAATTTGCTCCATAAGTGTACGAATATAGTCATCACCCGTTGCTTCTGCGGTCTGTCCATTGACACCAAATGAATATGGATATGCTACATGCTTCATAAGTTCTCCCCTCCACTAAGTCGCAATAACACGAGATTGAACAACAGATATAACAGCCGGGCCTTGCGGTATTTGCTCTGCACTTAAAGCTATCCCGCCGCTGCTCACCAACATCACAGGCTTTCCATTCGCCAGAACCCGTGTTGCAGGCATCGCCCATTGCGTCGTTACACACGGCTGTGGCTTTGTCCCTGCACCAACAGGAATCTGAAACGGACACCCCGCATAACTATAAACATCAGTAACAGTCGCAACAGGAGCACCACTCACCATCACTCGCGCTTCACCAAGAGCAACACTCATCGGCGCACCATGCGGGCACGAAGCACTTATTCCGACATGTAAAATTGGACCAGGCATATTATTTCCTCACACACATAAAAAACCTTACGTTACAACCAAAGCACCACCATTCACCGTAACGGAAGGCCCCGACATCAAAATAGATGCCCCCTTACCGTTGGAAATAGTAATTCCAACATCATTAATCGAAATCATCGCCCCCGTTGTCGTCTTAAGAAGTATTCCGCCAGTCGGGCCGGGCGTATCATTAATCATAAAACTGTTTTGCCCCGTGGTTTGCACCACCATATTATCAACACCGGGAGGCGCAGCGAGCGCGAGAGCCGGAACTTCCGCCGCGGTTTTATAATAACACCCCGTCCATATCGGATAATCGGGATTACCCTGCTCAAACTCCACCCAAACGCCTGTCCCGATGGGAGGCACTGCAAAATTACCCGACTGGACCCCGGCAACAGGGAAACAAGGCATCGCCCAACTTGAAATATTAATTCCAAGGACATCAGGCACTTGCACCATAATACGTCCGGTTTGTAACGGGTCGATATTATTAATGACCGATCCTCGATACTTCCCGTAAAACCTTTTTGCTTCAGACATATTTCACCCACCTACGCTGCAACACTGTCAGGGAAAACGCCATGCGCATTCCGTTTCAATGAAAAGCTCTGTTGAATATCTCCCGGTTTTAACGTCGTTGTCGTTTTCTCAACATAATACAAACCATTATAACGATCCCCTGCTCCTCTAACGCTCACCAAATGCCGCGCACGAAGCAAATCACCATATCGCAAAACATCCAATGAACCGGATGCACTTACAACATTCGCATCACGTGCAGCTTTACCAAGACCGCTCATTAACACTTCCGGGACAGATTTTTTTGCCATTGCATCATTATCTTCTGTCTTAGTACTCCTGTGGTTAAGCTGCACAAATTTTCGAGGAGCTATAGATTCATGCCCTAAGCTGGGGGACAATGGATTTGTATCAGGCATAGGAATCGGAATTGTCATCCCCGTAAGCAAATCATCCTTATGCCAAAGGACATAAAGCGGCTTACTAATCCCGTCATAACCAAAATTAATGGAATCAACATTGCTATCTGTGCCCATATTCACACTCAAGGGTCGCTGTATCTCTCCAAGCTGCACCTCAGGGCCCCAATACGCAATATTCTGGCCTAAACTATTATAATAAATATAAAACACATAACCCGCCTCAGACGCTAAACGAGTTATATGAGCATAATCAGTCCCCTGCCGCGCAGGAACAGACTTCACAGGGTTAAAATTTGCCAGCTGAACTGTCGGAATAACCATCGGTATAATGCCGTACGCCATATACGGCACCAACATAAAATCCACTTGCGTAAAAGTCGGCATAGCAGGCATCGGAACACCTGTCAGATCGATCTGATCCATCACTTGCGTTAAATCCATACCGGTTATGGTCAAAGACGATTGCCCCAGTGTAGAGCTTTGCGTTATATCCTGCCGCGTAATAATACCATCTATCAACACGTGCATATTACCGTTCATCAACAGAACAAATTTCACACGCCTCGGAGCATCAAAAAAACCATCCGGCAACAAATCACGACCAATCTCGCTATCCGGCTCATACTGTAACTTAAATTGAAAACCGCTACGTTGCGTTCCTGATGACTCATTGACCTGCAACTCAACCAACGACTCAACAACACAGCGCGGCGCAAGGTCTAAAGATAAATCCCCAATCTCCATGATCAGATGCGCGCCCTCAATCATTATCAGGCCCCCGAATACCTTCTGGCAAAGTCACACGCAAAACATCTCCCTCTGTCTTAACCAAAACCTCAGGATGCATAACTCCATTAGCATCACAAGCACGCCAAAACGCTTTGGCATCTTTGAATATCTCATGAGCGATAAGATCCGGTCGGTCAGAACTCTTTATTTCATAAACACCCGTTTGCGAAAAGCTCTCCTCCTGCGGGATAAAACGCCGCCTGACATACTTAACTTCACGTCCGGCATCATCAGTCTCTTCCGAGGTTTCAATATTGGAATAACGGCTATCAGGTAAAAAATAAGACTTAGACATATCGCCCCTTACACCATCGCAGAAAGTATTTCATTGCCCTGCAAACCCAATGCATCCAGAGCACCACTCGACCGCGCATTTGCAAGCCCTTCTTTTTGCTTATGATATGCCATGTATAAGGTGCCCCCAATACTGTCATGCCCTAGCTCATCAACTGTCAAAACCTGCATCCCCAGACTAATCCGCGCCCGCACCGGGTTAAGCGCATTGTCAAAAGCCTCTTCCGTCACGCTAAAGCTTGTAATACGAACAGGCATGACACGATTATTACCCCATGAAAAAACTGTCAAAGGCTTTTGAACAGGAACAACGTTCCACGCACCCAGATTAGCAAGCTCATGGTTATCCGCCATACTCTGACTTTCGGGGTACAAAATCGTTTCAAAAACCGAAAGATCTCCAATCACACTATCATTTGTAGATTGCGCAGAAACGCGATCTGTTGCATCCCAGACCGCTTCAACCGTATAACTCTCAACCGGAGGACCAGAAAGACGCCGCGCATCACCTTGCGCACCCCCTTCACTCCCTCCTCCGCGTACCTGCAAACTGCGCGATAAAGTCTCAGGATTATACTGCAAAGGCACAACCTTAACAACGGAGGCATTGACAGTATCAAGCAACAAGATACCCGCCTTCACTAATTTTACAGACAATGGAGATTCCGCCATACCATCAACACTATTATTCAATTAAATCAATACAATAACGCAGACATCATAATAGATGCGCAACTCACAGGAAATACCCGGAAACCACTTTAAGATGCAAACTATGATGAGATCATACTAAGATTTAATTCAATCTCAAGTATAAGAAGATACTTTTCTAAAGTTGTCCTCAAATGTTTTCTACACTCACTCAAAAAACTCTATCATTTTTTGTAGAATTTCATCGTTTAATAAAGGGACAATAGTAGGGCTAACACCGTTTCTTGCATCAATTTCATTCTGCTGATCCATATAATTCGGATGCTCTCTAGCCATGTGCGATTCTACACTTGAATCCAGTGTCATTTGTATAAGGCTATGCCTTAACTCAGGAGGCAAGAATGGATACATCTCACTCATCATCCTCGCATAACTCTTATGGATATCATCACCGAAAACATCTCCCAATGCCTGTCCTCTAGCCCCAGCAGAGCGTGCCATAGGGCCAAAATCCAACGATAGATCATCACGTAAAGAAGGAGGGTTAGTAAAAAAAGGAGAAAGGTTCGGCCCATTATCCTCAGGCAAACTATTCGGTAACAAACCGCTTAACTCTGGCTGAGTAGATTGAGAGGGAAGAGATGGCAATTGGAGCAAAGGCTGAAACAGTAAATTAGGCTTAACATCAAATCCAACCCGGCGGTTCTGATCCAGGTCACCAAAATGATCTGTTTCACCAAATGCATGAACCATAACACGAGATCCCAAAGGCAACATACTGTATAGAGCATCCCTAACAGCCATTGCACGATGCGCCGCCAGATTGAGATTGTACTCATCATCCCCTTCTAATGACGCGTATCCATACAGATCAACAACAACCGGGCCAGGCCACCCCCAAAGTTCTTGTCTTAAACTTTCAAGATCATCACCATCAAGTTCCGCAGAATCCATACCAAACAACACATGGCTGTCCTCTTCCCCGACACTTTCAACGGCATCAAACACCCCTTCCGGCGGAGTACGCCCAAGACCACGCCCCTCTTTGTCAGAACGCAAAACCTTACCCCCTGTTTTCCCCTCTTTGAATTGCGCAACATGCACCATTTCATGAGCGAGAAGTCTTTCACTGTCCTCCCCCCCGGTTTGCAACTCCCCTTTCCCAAAAACAATATCATTCCCTTTGGAAAAGGCCGTAGCACCAATACCCTCCGCAGCTTGCGCCGCCGCATCATCAGAATAAATACGCACATCACTAAAATCATAGCCTAAAATCGCGCTATATTTCGCTTGCTGCTCATTTGATAAAGAATGCCCTGTTCCATAAGATTGTGCCGAACCATGTTCAATTTCCTGATCCTTCGGCATAGAAAAAGAAGATGCCTGACTAAAGTCACGACCATTAAGGGCAAAATCACACGCATCCTTTTCAAGTGGGTTCACATGCGCACGGCTACTATCTCCTTTTATGATACCGGAGTTAGAGGGGATATCTTTGCTAGAATGAGAACTTGGCTTATCTGTTTGCATATGGTCTTGCATTGATTACTCCTCCCCATCCTGTTCAATTGGAGCTGGCATCCATCTGAAATCATTAATCTCCGTTGACAAAACATGCCCTTCCATATGCTGTGGTGTATACCCATCAAAAATAACACGCCCACCTGTTATACCAGACAAATGAACAGGGCCGGTTGTGATATTAGCACTAGGACCACCCCGCGTTTCTCTCATCTGCAACCCAAATGCATGCAAATTCAGATCATCCAATCCAAATTGAATTTCTCCCGGACGGCTCACATCCCGAGCTCCAACCATACGCGCAATGCGATTATCAGAATTATGTATCGTCTGCAAATCACCTGTAATCCGTAGGTTTGTAAACATATTGCGTTCAAATATACCCGCCACAGATTGCGTGCCCTCCTCATTATCATACGTAAAGGGCTGCATATTGGTCGGATGATGGCTACTAAGTTGAACATCAATATCCGTAATCTCGAAATCATCCTCAGTAGCAGGAGGGTCTTCTGTAATCGGAGTACCTTCGTTATATCTATCCCACAGGATTAGTCCCCCTGTGACCTCTGGACTCACACGAGGTTGCATCAATCGTGTCAACGGTATTTCACCCGATGTCCGCGCAGAACGATGCTCATCCGCCGTTAATCCCCACGACAACAACTCTATACCGTCTTCCAACGGTATGTAAGGATCAAATAACATCGTAAGTTGGTTAGAAAACATCGCCAAATCCATATCCAACATGCCAGAGCTATTCCCCTCGATTAATTCCTCATACGCAACACGCCCCTGACGCACAGTTGCCTGTATTGTATGATCACCCAAAACAGGCACTCCCTTCATAGAGATAGCAATATGCCCGTCTGCACCATCCAAAGCAGTCTCGTATGTATGCGCAATGTCCCGAAGCTGTCGCAATCCTGATATCCCGGTTTCAAATAATCCGGGATTATCCTCATCACCATACACAGCTTGCTCTTGCTGCTGTTGCTGCTGCGGTTGGTCTTCTCCCCCCAGTTCTTTCAAAGCTCTCTTAACATAGTCAATATCGCGCACATACAGATATGCATCATCTATCATCAAACGTGGAATACGGTTTATGTCATCCATACTACGCCCGGCAGCGATCTGGCGCTGCACCGCCGCATGTGTCATATACATACGCGTCTCTTCCGGCACTGTAATACTCCGCACATCCAACATAACGTGCCGATCCAGCCCCTCAAAATGCAGTCCCGCAACATCGAGATTACGGAACATCACAGACTCATCTTCAGTGTTATATTCAAAACCACCCAAGAAAAATCCGGGATGCGAAGGATTACCATCAGGAATATTCCAACCTGACGGATGATCCGGATGCGCCCGATCCCTATCATGCATTCCTAAATAAAAATTATGACCACCGCGCTCAATACGCGCAGATATCCCTTGAATATCTATTGCCCCGGTTGAAAAAGCGCCGTGAATACTGCGCATCCAATCAACCTTCTGTGTCGAACCTCCTGCTTCACGCTCCTCCTCAGGGATATCGATAACAACAGGATCAACATAGAAACTCTCAGAGGGATCAGATGAGTCTGCTCCGCTCAGACGAATATCAAAAAGTACAGCCGCAGCCTCATCACGTCCCAATTCAACCCTACCGGTTGTTGTAGCCCCTTCGTGGCTCTGCCCCTGTTCATCGATTGTATCTTCTGCCTGATGTCTGAAATCAACCACCAAATGCTCGGTATCTGCCCGTTGGCTATAAAATTCCCTCATAACAAGATTAGAGAACGGACGCACATCCCCCTCTTCTTTATTCTTCGGAATTGTCACATCCATACGCATAGCAATATCATGAAATGATACACCACCCGTCATAGATACATCCAGCCGTGGACTTCGAAACTCAACATGATCAATAAACATTTCATCAAGTTCCATCCGCGCATTATCCCCTTCGCCGATCGAAATAACATAGTCATCTCCCGTATCGCGGAAGGTCACATCCCCTGTATCCAGGTCAATAAATTTCAGCAACGCTTCGGTATACTCATCTTCAGCCGACGCATCTTCATACTGCACATTGAAATACAACCCCTGCCCATTGAGAGATATAAACTTCCCCGACTGACGATAACGCATGTTAATCTGCCCATCTTCCGGAACCCATAGACGGGCAAGAACCTCATTACTCTGTGCAAGTTGAGCAAATAAATCAATTTGACTTTCGCGGCGCCGTGCATCAGGTACATCGTTAATGGAAAGATCAAATCTCTCCGGCATGTTATCAGGATCAAGCCGAACATTCCGCATAGCAATATTATAAACTTCCATAGCATTATCAGGAGAGTCTGGTTCGATATGTTGCAGGCCATAGACCTGACCATCCTTTTCAAACAATAATTTCCTGACAATAAATTCATGAATTAAAACACTATTCAAAACAATCGGATTTTCTTCACTCCCGCCATATACAAAGTCTATATCAACACCATTCAACGTAACAGGGCCGTCACTGTAAATACGTCCGCCCGCAGCACGCCACTCAATTTGCGCTAACTCCAGATCAATGGATACTCCCCCTGAAATACTGCCATCGTCATTGAAGGTAATCGGTCGTCCTTCCATCGTTGACAAATCTGCATATCCGACACGGACAAAGTTACTCCCCCTTGGTGGCTGCCCATCTGCACCAATTGGCTCACTCCCCAAAACAAAAAGCCCCTCTGTCCCAACCAAATGCTGAAGATGCACACGCTGCAAAGAGGTCTCAACCATATCAACTGTAATTGCACTACCACTCACCGTCTCAGTGCTCTCATCAAATACTGAACCACCCGGACTATTCACGTTAAGCTGGAAAGACCCGGTATTTTCCAACGCCCCTTGAACACGGAAGTTAGAGAAATGCCCCAGACCGGCCTGAGAACCTAGCCCCTCAGGCTCCTCCGCCTCCAAAACAAAGTTCCGAAGCCATACATTGTGCAAAGAACCGCTAGAGATATTCAAATGCATTAAAGAACCCGACACCTCCAGATCACCGGAAAGCTCATGAACATCAATACGTCCGATATTCATCGAGTGTACAATGAGACGGTTTATATCCAATTCCCCGACATCATTGTATGGAATACTCATACGTAAATATAACTCATGAAACTCTGTCGTTTGTTCAGTCGAAAGCGCATACCCACCATAATATAAATCCATTTTAGGCAATGTGACCTGATTGATTTTCAGACGATCAACATGAACACCATCATCGCTCACGCGGAAAGTGCCATCAAAGTTATCAAGAACCAAATCGCCTTCAAAATTTCCGTAATGTGTTTCTATCCCGCTAATCGTAACCTTAGGCGATGTAACATGCACTCCCCCTTCACCTTCCGGCAGGCTTATACGCGCATCTTCTATCCGAACCGTAGCTGCATAATACCCAAACTCCCGTGCTAACTCAGCACGTAGCGTGTTATACTCCTCCTGTTCAACCTCATCCATGTAATGCACACCATTACGAGCAAGCTCTCTCCTGCGTATCTCAAGAGCTTCATATCTCCGCACTTTGACAAGCAACCCCTGTATATGTCCGCGGCGTTCATCATAACGCGGCTTCGCCGGTAATTGCTGCAACTCTTGCTCTAATGCATAAACCGTAGGAATACTCCCTTCCATCAACGCATCATTAATTGTCACAGTTCCAAGGCTAAGTCCCGCGCTCGCATCTTCCGCTTGTTCACCAGTACTGAGGTTTTGCGCAGAGGAATAACCATTTTGCAAAAATTCTCCTGCCAAACTCCCATAAGAGGGTGCCGTCATCCCCATCATGCTGGAATCAACATGCCCATAAATATCATCTACGGCAATGTCGCCTGCTCGTACCGGCCCTTCTAATCGACCAAGGCTAAATCGCTCGACATCTACGGCGACACCACCCCGATGCGCTAAAGCCGCCTCCAATTCCCGCAACTTGACATGATCAGTATCAAGAAAATCATCAGGGTCATTTTGAAATCGTGTTTGCAGACGATATAACTCTTCTTCTTGCGGCCGTAACGTGTCCAATTCTATCTGTAATGCACTATACTCTCTTCGCAGTTGCTCAACTTCCTCAGAGCGCTCACTCACCCCATCCAAACGGTTAATACGGTGTTGTATGGCCGACATACGTGCACGCAAGTAAGTCGGCTGATTCCCGCCTGCGGCTAGAACTCCATTTCCCGCACTCAAATCCCCAACAGCATAACCATCACTTGTTACAATGTTCTGTACGTTGAAATTACCGAACTCAACCGAACCATAGCGCATCAAATCCGCATCATTCATATACTCCTCTGTCACATCTGTGACAGGAAACGCCATAGACAATAAGAACCGTAATGCATGGAATGATGCACTCATTAAAGGTGCCAAAATCCAAAACATCAACCCTGACAAAACAGGTATTTTCCGCCAGTTAGAATCCGGATCAGCGATACTAAACATAGACTCCGGCGTTGCCTGATGTGACGATAAATCACTATTAGCACCGACATGCAAAGATAGTGGGTTAACACCAACATGCCCCACACCAATTGCATTATCTTCAGTCGTATAAAAAATGCGATCCATCGCCAATGCTGCCAGATTAAGGTCCATATAACTAACCTGATCAGAACTGCCCATAGAAAACGCAGCATTAAACCGCAGATCAGAAAAACTTAAGCGCCCAACTGTTGTTTTATTGTCACCGGAAAACGAATAGAGATCGGAAAAATCCATCGAACCGATCTGCCCGCTAACTCTATCGTTATTAAGATCCACCACCAGCTCAAAATCATTCTCATCCAAAAGCGTTTCTAACGCTGCGCTTTCTTCACTGGAAAGCTGAGGAACACCCAAGTCTTGTGCAGAGTTAAGATCATCATCAAGCAATCTGACACGAGTGGATTCCGGCGCCTCATCTTCCTCGGTAACACTTGCCCCTGATGTCGAAAAATGAAGTCCCTCCCCTAATAAGGCCTCCAAGGCCTCTGTATTCCCACGAATAGTAACAGAGTTATTATATCTGGCCTGTACAAGCACGAGAGCCAGTACCATGGCATAGCCCATAACATCACGTAATGTCTGTAACGGCCCCTCGTCATACCAAGGGCGCCCCTCCACCTCGAACGGCTCATATTCCGGCCTTAAACGAAGGTGATACAATTTATATCTATTCACCAATGGTAAAAACTCAGGCATCAAGTAAATATCCATACGCTTGGAGATATCAAAAACCTCACGATGATATCCCATAGAGATCGCAAGCCCTATCCGAACCCCTACATATTCAGGCGTAAAATGATTTTCATCTTGCCATAAATTAGCATCAGCCAACTCCTCAAGAACAGGCACACGCGCATACGGATCTTCAGGCCCAAGATAAGGATTTAAAGCAATATGAGAACGCATATCACCGGACATTTCCCCTGTTATGCGCCCAAAAATTTCATTACCAAACGCACCGTCAAGCTCCTGACGCAACTCCGCAGGTAACATACGGAACAAACGATACCCAAGAAATGCATCCCTATCCGTAACAACATCAATCCCAAACCATGAAAGCAACCCTCTTGTCAGATAAGACTCCGCCAATTCTTGTGCAGAGCGCGGGTCCATAGCAGAAAGTATCTTACTCAAACCGCGCCAATTCCCCTCGCTATATAAAAAGCGTTCAGGCAAGCTGTTCAACACACGCTTAATATGTCCCAGCGCATCCAACCGACGCACTAAAACAGGACGGAAAATATCCTTCTGCGCCTCATTGAGCGCATTCTCGTCACGGTTTGGAGCAAGTGAAATTTTTTCTAACCGCACGATTGCATAAAACCCTGCAACCGCCTCAGACTTGTTTAAAAACCAATTATCTTCAAAAAAGTCGACAATCCCTGTAAAAATATCGGACACAAACTCGTACCCACGCTCAGGATCGCTTAAAATATCCTGCACACCTTCTTGTCCGACAAAGACCGCATCCTCCCGCAGCAAATAACTGTTCGGAAGGTTACTAAGCAAACGAGTATACAAACGGCCATTCCCAATACGTCGAAAACGCTCTTGCGCACCTGGATCCATTTGGCGAAAAATATCATACGCAAAACGCGCCTCATAATCACGTACGGCCCAATCATCTATGCCGCGGTATAACAACCGCTCCATAAGTGCAATATTCCGATCCGGCTCTCTATACCGTAACAAAGACAAAAACCCATTCACCGGAAAATCTGAGGGCCTTTCATCAGCATCATAAATGTTTTGCTCCAATGCAAAATCAATGATTTGTTGCACAATACCTTCATCATCCAACTGCCGAACGATAGAGCGTAAAACAATCTCACGCTGCTGTAACTGTACCATCTCTCTTTGTCGCACATCCTCTACAGATGGTGCAGGTGGCTCCGCAGCTCCACCATCACTATCGACCTCCCTCTCCTCTGCCAAACGCTGTGCTTCACCTTCGGCTCGCTGTTCTGCCTCCAATGAAACGCGCTCAGATAAATGAATCTCTCCACTGACATTATCAAGGCGCTGTTTTGCCTCCTCCTGCGCCCTTCTCCGCACGACAGAAACAGTAAGATCGAGCTTCTGCGTATATCTATCAAATAACGATAAAACTTCACGGAAACTCTCGGCCTCCACTAACCTAACAATCTCCGTAAGAAAATCAGCAGGTCGGCTAGCCTCCGCTGGTATAGACTCTCCGTAATCTTCACGTAATTCAGTATGCCGTAGCAACAGCTCTTGATTAAAATCACGTACCTCACCCTCAATATTTAACGGCGCTGTCATCAATACCCGCAAGATTGGCCCATTGCGTTCATCCTCAAGAAGCTCTTCTAATTGTGACCGCCTCATATTTGGAAGAACTTTTTGAACCATAATCCTTTCATGGGCACTCAAACTGCGTAAATCCATCCCCTCGAAGAACCTATGATTAGATAAAAAAATCTCAATCCTGTTCATACTTGCGTAACATGCGATCACCTGACCACGCCAACGCGCAATATGCTCACTCTCAAGATTTTCAACCAATTTCCCGCACCAAACAGTGTGCATAATAGAAAGCGCATCAGGAAGCGTGAAATTCGCCAATATCCGCAAAACATCCGAGATATCAGCATCGTCAATTTCGTCTTGGTCTAGTGTCTCTATAATACGCGCACGCTCAGATCCAAAAAGCCCATTAAGAGGAACTGCACCCAGCCCGTCAAAATGCTCAGCACCTTCAAAGGCTGCACTATGCCCCTCCGGCAAAGCATGTACCGGCAACCGCATGCGATGCCCCGCAGCATACATTTGCGCCAGTTCATCAGCCTCTTTTTCCGCAGCATATACAGATGCATTTCGCGCCGCATGTACCCCGCGCAATTCCGCCCGTTGCGCGACATGCACCATCTCATGCGCAAGCAACGCCCGTCCCGCGGCATTCGATGCGTGATAACGCTTCGGATCAAGATACACCGAACCATCCTGCATCAAGCCACGAAAGCCATGCCCCCCAATCACACGCTCCGCCTGCTCATCTGAGAAAATCCTCATATCAGAAACACGCAAACCTAACTGAGGGGCAATATCCTTAACCAACTTTTCCGTTAACTGCGCACGCTCAGGATTCGCATCAGACACTAAAGAGTTTTTTGAAAGCGCACTTTTATCGCTACGAGTATCCTGTGCAGGTTGAACAGCTTCTTTTGCACTCATACCCGCCCCCCAAGCGCTTCGTACACAGAACGTGCCAAGCGTTGCGCTGTCTGCTCACTCACAGAAGACCATTGTACAGGGGTATCAAATTGCTTTTCTTCAGGCAGCCCATAATGTAGCAACAAACGCCTCAGCTCCTCCTGAAAAGCAGCCATAAAACGTGGCTTTTTGTAATCAGGCAAATCACATCCGTCAAAAACAATCTCATCAATATGGATCGTAATGTCCTTATGCTCCATTAGACCCAACCTTGCACTTCTTTAGGACTGAGGGTCTTCTCAAGCTTCATATACTCTGCCTGCGCGGCATATAACAAATGCTTCATTCCAACAGAACAGCCCTCATCCGCCGCGACAAAAGACGCATAAAGGGCCATATTCCGAATATGCCCGGGTGCGATACTCAAAGAGGCTAATTTATCAAAATCCAAATCTTTCGTTTTGGCATCTTGTGGAAAAATATTCGCCCAAACAGCCTTACGCTGTTCAAAATCAGGGAACGGGAATTGAACACAATAATTGATACGCCGCATAAACGCCTTATCTATTGCAGACTTAAAATTCGTAGTAAGGATGACAACACCACGATACTGTTCCATACGTTGCAAGAGATAGCTAACCTCAATATTCGCATGACGGTCATGGCTACTTTCCGCTTCGGTTCTCTTACCAAACAGCGCATCTGCTTCATCAAATAGCAGCATGCTCCCACCATTTTCAGCAGCATCAAAAATACGTCGAAGATTCTTCTCCGTTTCCCCAATATACTTACTTACCGTAGAGCTGAGATCAACTTTATACAAATCAAGATCCAGCGCATTTGCCAAAATTTCCGCCGTCAAAGTCTTTCCCGTACCACTGGGGCCGGACAACAAAACGCTAAGACCTAAACCGCGCGCTGATATTCGATCAAAGCCCCAATCATTCAAAACAATATTGCGCTGCTTTACATGCCGTTCAACATCCATCAAGATACGTTTTTTAGACTCAGGTAAAATCAAATCATCCCAAACCGCACACACATTAATATTCTGTGCCAAACTATCTAAAGAAGGTCTGGATTGTTTCTTACAAATAGTATTTAAGGCTTCGTCATTACTCGCATTATAGATTGTGCAAACCTCATCAATATCTCCTGCACCAAAATCAAAATCATCGGACACATTTGATATCTCTGCCATCATTTTACCTGCATTGTGAGATAAAGACTTCAGCCACAAATCATTTTGCTCTTTACGTAACGGCTTGGATATTTCTAAACGAAATGCAGAGACAAAGCCCGGTAAAGGCTCATGAGAGCCAATGTAAACACGCCCGTTTATGTGATTAAGTATCTCCTTCAAATCGTGTAAAACTGCCCCATGCTCGACCTCATGCGCATCAATGTATAAACTTGCCTGCGTAAGCATGGCCTCCCTTTGCCACAAAATTGCAAATAAGTGGCGGTCTGCCACAGATTTTGGCAGCGAGGATATATTCATGCAATATAAGCGCTCAGATCTCTGCTTGGCCGCAACCTTCGCCAAAGCGACCTTGTCTTTCTGATTAGCCCCATGAAAATTCACATGCGCAATTGAAACCGGAATCGTACCCACAGTATCACACTGTGACTTTGATAAATTCACATGAGCATCGTAAGAATATATATACGGCATCAACCGTTCATCAGGAGCAGCAACCCCCAATAGCGCATGCATAACCCTCTCATCCAAACGTAAGGCAGCCTGCGAAACAAAATCATTTTTATCAAGAGATAATATCCTCCAATACCGCAAAGCCGATTGCGGCCCCGTTGCATTCCAATGCGCTCCATCAAACAATTGAAATGCTAAAGAAAACGTGATTTTCTTTTGACCTGCCTGATACAGCGTTTGTTGAACATTGGAATCTATTTCAGCAGCAGCAGCCAATAACACTAAGAACTTCTCAAATTCAGAAAGCTTAAAAACATACGCAACAACCTCATACGCCGGCGGTAACGCCATCGCCTCAACATGTGATCTGAGCTTTCGCAATGCCGCTTCTGGAGATGGCTCAACGTGACGGTTCTCTCCTCCAAAATTCTGCTGTAAAAGGACATCAATCCATTCAAAAGCCAACCCAAGAGCCTGCCGGTTCTGCTCCAACCACTGCCCCTGCTCAATCGCATCCGGCGCACCTTTCGTCGCATCCGTATATTTGTCACTCTTTTTTACGCGAATACCACGTTGCCCTAACGACATGAAAACCTCCCCTAAAATTCTGTATTCGGCGTTTCAAGCCTACCGTCCGCTCCAACTTCCAGGCGACTGTCACAACCATCAACATCAACCCGAACCAAATAAGTTCCCTTCACAACACTGTCATACGGAATATGAATAACGGAAATCTCGTCATCATCTTCACCAAACTTGTGTCCCACAGGCATGGTAAAGCGATATGAGCGCTGCTCTTCATCCGCAGCCAAATTAGTTTTATTCAAATACAACGTTACTCTCTGCTGTTTCCCGATCAGATCTTGAAGAGTAACCTCCAATTCACCGGTAACAAGCTTTAGATTGCCTACATCCACCGGAGCCCCGACATGCTGTGCCTCTAACGCCTGAACAACAGGAATGACATCGTCGCCCCCTTCATCTTCAGCTTTTTCAATTTCGCTCACCTGTATATTTTGCTCATGAACAGGCAAACTTGCTTTAGGGACGTGCTCACTATCTATCAACACAACAGATGCTTGATATGCCGCACTAACTCTAAACTGCGACTGAATAGCCGACCATAAACGCGACATATCCTCTGTATTCAGAATTTCAGGTGTAATTTTTATCTGCTCAAACTGCTCAGCCAATCCAGCCTCTGCAAGGATATCAGGTAGGTTCTCATCATCAACTTCAGGGGATAGAATCTTGCGTATAACATCACGCCCAAGTACCGGCACATCATGAAAAAAGCGCATGACATGCCCCAATAAGATTTCGGCAGCAAATGGGGTCTTCCCATACACCGTCAGTAAATAATGCAAATTCAATGAAAGTTGTGGCGTATCAATAACATTGCCTTGTGAATCTCGAGACGCAAAATTCAAATTTGAAAGCGCCGCATTATGCGTCACCTGATGCAAATAGATATTAATCTGTGTCGGCTCTTCATCCCCTGGCGACATAACGCGATCAGGCGGAAGAACAGAGACAGTCACATCATCACCAAGCACATCAGCGATCTTAGCGTCAACCAATGCCTCCTTTAAGTAACGTGATAAAACGGCTGATACCGCCGCAATTGCATACGCTGTACTCATACTTTCTCCTGCTGTTCCAAATAGTCATCCAAAGAAGGAGCCCCCTCCTCCGAACGCTTAGACGTCGCCCTATCCAAAACACTGCGCGGTACTGGCATAGCCTGTATATTGCTCTGATTTTGTGCCTTTACATGCACTAATCCAATATGAATATGCACACCACGCTCAGCATCACCACTATCCTGACGCTGGCGTCCCTTTGAGCCCTTTTGTGTCTTCACAACATCAGCCATATTCATAACATCAGTATGATGAGTGACATGAGCACCTTCTGTAATGTTGGTGATGTCATTACCCTGCACATTTTCGAACCTGTTCAAAACCGTAGAACCGTTTTCAATATGAACATGCTGCTCATCTAAATGTTGAATAATCTTCTGATATGATAATTTTTCACCCTGCTTTTGCTCATTATTCCGATGGTGTATCTCGGTATATACAGGCTTTTCTTCAAACTGCACTTCTGGCCCATTTTTCACGCCAGAGACATCGCGAACACCGGAAGATAATGCCATATCTTCCTTCGTAACAAAGCTTTGATACATGGATGTATTATTGACTTCATTTGTCACGAAAACATTAGAAACAGAAGAAACATCCTCTGACCGTTGCCCATCATCAGCAGAAATGGACAGAGCATCAGGAACGCTCTCCTTATTATTATTTTCACCCTCGGACAATACGGAAATCTGCTCTTTCTTAGAAAAGGCATTCCCCGCATCACGATCAAAAGCCTCAGGATCCTCATCCTCATGCCCAATATCTTCACCCCACGCATCATGCTCAAACATAGAGCCCTCCCGTGGTCGAAGGACAATCCCCTCACCTCGCCGATACCGCACCATTTTTTCAAGCAAAGTCGTCATCCCTCAATCAACCTCATATAAGCTTTACGGCGCGTCATGGACATATTCAAAATATCACCCTCTTTCCACCCATAATGCTGTGCCAAAACATGCACGTCATACAGCATCCCCTTAGCCAATCCGGAAAAATTCTGCATAAGGAAATGAGCAATATCCAATACACTTTCAAAGCTGGTATCACACTCATTACAGTGCAATTCCAAACTTATAAGAAAAAGTGGATCATGCTTCTCAATCGCGCATTCAACTTCACTTCGATACGCCAAGACATCACCATCACTCATCCCATCACTATCGATCAGACAAGAGCGTAACAAAGAAAGAACAGCGTTCTTTTCATCCTGAAAAGCATCGGCCGTCTGCAAGTCTGAAAAACCGGGAAAGCGCATCTGCCGACCATCATCAAGCATACAGGTCTTGGGCAATTCATCCCCCACAGCAGATAAAATATCAGAAGCTTGAAGACGTGTTTCCAATTTTTCACCACACGAAGGACATTCAACACAGGCCGACAACGCATCACCAAACCACCTTTGATACAGGCGAAGCAAAACTGCATTCTTCTGCCCTACAGATGCATCCCGAATCCAAAAGGGCGCCCCCTCAGGCAGCACAGCAGATAAAAGCATATCCATAACACGATCAGGCGGCTGGGATGCCCCAGCCTCCCATAGTGCCAAAACATCATTTCCCTTCAGAACATGGAAAACATCATGCCTCAAATGCTAACCTCTGAAGGTTCTTTTTGATTAACATCCTGCTGCCATCCCTCATGCTCAATCTTAACCATTTGAATTGCAATGGCGTTCGCATTTGCATCAAGATCCGGCAATGCCTGATATTCAGAAACCCAACAACGGAACAACGTATACGCAAGCACAACCTGCCCGGCCTCGTTATAAAGCTCAATCGTCACATCCTTGCGAAAATCCTTAACCGAGCTCTCTTTTCCAAGCTTATTGTTTAGCGTCCAAACTTTATTCGCCCAATCATTGAAATCAGGATCATGCGTGACCCCTCGCTCTAACGTTATGGCTTCAAACTCTGTGCGCCCCGGGGACTTACGACTTGTACTAGGATCTCCACCCTCACGATGTTTAACAACTTCTGTGGTACGCTTTAACGAGCTAACCTTGCTAACACCCGCGACATAATTACCGTCCCACTTCACACGGAACTTGTAATTCTTATACGGGTCAAAACGCTCGGTATTAACTTTAAACTGTGCCATAGCACTTTCTCCTTAGAGTATCTGATAAATTATTGATTATTTACAAGTTGCTGTATCTTCAAAACAACGAATTCAGCAGGTTTCAGAGGCGCAAAACCAACCACCACATTCACGATACCGCGATCAATATCATCCTGTGTCGTTGTTTCAGAATCACACTTCACCAGATAAGCTTCCTGAGGAGATGCCCCTTGAAACGCCCCCTGACGGAATAATGTGTGCATATAAGATGTGACATTCGTCCGCAGATCGGCCCATAAAGGCTCATCATTCCCACGAAAGACAGCCCATTTCGTTCCCCTAAACAACGCTTCCTCAATCATCAAAGCCAAACGACGAACAGGAACATACTTCCACTCACTTGCCAAAGCATCAGCCCCTTGAAGAGTACGCGTCCCCCAAGATAGAGTTCCGTAAACAGGAAGAGAGCGAATACAATTCAACCCCAAAGGATTAAGCGCTCCATTCTCCGCATCATTCAAGGAATAAACAAGACCATTAACACCCGCAAGAGTAGCATCCGTACCGGCCGGAGCAGACCACACACCCCTGGACGCATCACTTTTCGCATACAGCCCCGCTATCGCACCACAAGGCGCAAATGTACGAAGCTTGTAGTCATCAAGCGGGTCAGGCATTTTCAAACGAGGGAAATATGCAGCACCATTGGAACCACTCACATTCAACCCGCCGGAAACCCAATCCGTGGCCTTATCCGTATCCGTAACAGTCGGCGGAGGGTCAACAATAAGAAATGCACGACGCTTCTCACAATAAGCCATAGCAGCCGTATAAACCGCGTTATAATCCACAGATGGCTGACTGGCATCATCAGGATCAGGATCCATCGCAGAGGCATCACTCGCCTTCGCACGTGTTGCATCAGGAATACAAAGAATATTGAACACATCCACTTTATCAAGCGCATATATCCCTGAGAACTTCGCCTCTTTACCAATCAAATCCGCCGTCTTCGGAAGTTTAGAACCATCTTCACCACTTACCGCAGTTGTCTGTGCTAAAATCGTGCGCCCCTTACCTAAACGATAATGCCCGACATTATTACTTGCCGAAGCTGAACTAAGCTTAAGCGTACTCAAGATACTATTCTCTGCCGCTGCAAAGAACTCAAACGCAGCATCCAAAGAACCATCTAACAAGCTTTTTGAGAAGTTCGTAACAACATGCAATCCATTACCGGAAGCGGACACACCAACCTTAACAGCTGCCCCAGCAAGTTTTCCACCTAGCTTTTCATTAAGCTTACGCTCAACAAGTTTTGCAAGTCCAAGAACAGAAGCAGGCAAATTCTCACCAGCCTCAATAATTGTAACCTCTAGCTTATCAACCTTACCGGCAGGCACATCAGCACTAACCTTTAAGCCATACGCCTTATCATTCTTAAGATCAGTGATAGTGATATCACCACCGACCGTACCCGTCTGCATTGGTCGCCCTGCAGTCGCATCAAGCACAGAAGCAACAACCATTTGGGAACCGCTATCTTCGTCATTAACACGCGCAACTACATAATTCGCTTTTGCCGAATCTATCGTAACGTTTGAAAAAACTTCCTGCGCACCACTCACAATATCTGTAACCGTCAAATTAAAGGACTTATCATCAGAGACATTGCTATAATCGACATCAACAAGAACATCATTAGCCCACGCCCCTTTACTAAGAGCAGTAAGTTTCAACGCACTCTTTGCACCTGCAGTACCTCCTTCTTTTAGAATAACCGAAGCAGCAACTGCATCATTTTTCGGCACACGCACAATATACGCTTCACTACCCCCATTCAGGAAGTACTGCTGAACCGCGTAACTCATTTCACTTTCCGAATTGAGACCACCAAAGTTCTTCTCAAAATCTCCATAACTAAAAATACGTTTTGCACGGTTATCAAGCCCTCTGGCAGCATAACCGATAAAAGCGGTTGCAGATGTGGAAACACCTGAGATTGTACGCGCCCCAGACGGAATCTCCTCGACGTAAACGCCCGGATATGTTGGATTAACTGGCATGTATAGCCCCTCTTGATCTAATGAAATTAAAAATAAACACACAGCATAATTAAGAAGGATTGTAATCAAAAGTTTATATCTTAGGAAGCCTGCATAAAAACTTATAAACAAAGTTTTTCACCCACAAGAACACCTACCCACTTAAAATACTACTATAAGATTCCCACAAAACAAGCTGAACAAGCCCCCCCCCTAACAGCCCCCAACACACGCCAACGAGCAATAAGAAGACAGCTACGGCACAAATAACGTTCAAAAACATTGCGCGCGCCCCCTTATGAAACGCTATGAATGTTTGTTAAAGCTTTGCTACCAGTGCATATGAGAAAAATAGGAATGACAGGAAAATAACAGAAGCAAAAAGCGTAATGACAATTACAATAAGAATAAAACGCTCACTAGAAAACCAAGAAATGCGCATATATGCGAACCCTATACTATCAACCCCATTGAGTATAAAGAGCTGTAAAGCAGCTAAATATTTTTCGTAACAAAAAGGTATAACGTTACTTGATAAAACCACGCGCGGGCACTAAGTACCCCTTATTTGATAGAAAATTCATCGTTGCTTCTTATCTTCTCCTGAAAGATTAAAGCTCATAAATGGGAAAACACGCAAAATGCATTATTATAGAATGGGCAATAAAAGTTCTTCTAAAAAATAAAACTGATAGACTTAGATCTTAATTAAATCATACCGCAGCCAATTTATCTGTCTCTGACCAGACTTCGTCGATAATACTTTTTAGCTTAGAGCCACGCGATAATGTTGACCGCTCTCTATTATGATATTTACTCGCCTCATCACGTGGCGCAGACAGCCAGTTAAATGAGCCATTCATATAAAAAACATCATCATACGCCAATGTCTTACAGTGCGTCCCCTTAACCCCTATAATTTCTATGCCTTCTTTTTGAAAAGCGCTTAATGCACGCTCAGCAACGCTTTTATCTTGGTTACACGCAATATCGTAGACAATAAGACATTCAACACCACGCTCAGATGCCCGCTTTAACAAAGACAGTATATCATCACGTTCTATTGCATTAATGGATAAATATGCCGATTCAATAAGTAATCGTTGTTTTGATTGCCTTAACGCTTCCCTCAAAGCATCACGATGACGCTCAAGCGTATCAACCACCTCCACGTCTACTGTAACCCTTGACTTACTTAAGCGCGTTGCTATCTCAATGTCATGAATTTCATTTTCTTGATGGGCAAATAAATACTTTCCAAGCAACCCAGAGGGCCTGCTTACAGGTTGACGAGAAAGAGTGCGCATATCACCAAAGACAAGAAAAGATTTCTTTGCGCGAGATACAGCCACATTGAGCATATTTGGCTTCATGTCAAAAAAGTACGATGTTGCGTCATCATTCCCACCATACACGGGAGAGAAAATCATAAGATCACGCTCTGCGCCTTGAAAGGTATGCACTGTTCCTACGCGAATATCACTATCGACATTATGATTATTAAGCGCCTCAGTAATACAATTCTTTTGTGCAGCAAAAGGCGTTACAATACCGACAATGTCTTTCAAGCTTTTACCATTGCCACCATATGTTTGCATCAGCCGATCTGCATTGTCTGACACCCATTTAGCGATAGTCGTTGCCTCTGCTTCATTATAGCGGCTCTGACCATTTCTGTGTTTGGATTCACCCGGAATATGCGCATAGCCCATAGCAGGAAACTCAGGATCAACCTCTGGGATAGTTTTAGGAATAATCCGCCCTTCATAAACCAGTTCATTACAATACGCGATAATTTCAGGCAAGCATCTTCGGTGCTCACTCAAGAACATACCTTGCGTTTGCTCATCAAGTGATAAGACGCTCACTTTTTTTGCCAGAGCCATCATATTACCAGAGTGGCTTAAAGCTCCACGATACTCCATATCATCAAGGTACCTCGATAGGCCATGCTTACGAAGAAGTTGTCCATCTTCATATCGGTTATGCTCAAAAATCGGTTCAATTTGATCTGTATCTCCAACAATCAAAGCTTTTTTGGCCAAACTTAGCGGCGCTATACCCTTTTCAGGAGCGACCTGCCCTGCCTCATCCATAATCAAAAGGTCAATCGTATCAAATAAGGGGGGATTTGAATTTTCAGCAGAATCTTTAATCCCAGTATCAAAATATCTAAACATTTTGGGAGCCGTATACGCCGTAGAAGCAAGGCATGGCGTTAATTTTGAAAGCCTGCGTAAGAATGCTTCAACACGCTCTTTTGTATAGCCGTATAGTTTTTTGGGTTCATCTTCATAAAGCGTTTCAAACTCTTGTAGCCATTCACCCTCCCAGTAACGCGCTGCAAGCTGAAAAGTTAGTAATCGTAAAGATGTATCAATTTCTTTTTCAAAGCTTTTGGGATCACGCAAAACGGAGGTAAGCCTTGAATCGTCTGCCTGTAGGTCATTTAATACACCCGCCCACGCCGTCCTTAATGCACGATAATCAGATTGTTTTTCTTCCCACTGGAGAAGTGCTTTTTCTAACGCTAGTAATTGTTCTTTCTGTTTCTCGAAAGCGTTCTTCGCGCTTTGTAATGCCTCTTTCTTCTTATTTTCAATAAGCGACAAGTGCCCTCTAATATCATACTCAGATAATGTTGTCGTAAAGCCCCAATCGTCATTTGATATTTTATGGCTAGATAGAAACTCAATCACACGTGTAGATCGTCTTTGACGCATGTTTTTTGAAAATAATGCGCCCAATGCTTCAAAAATATCTTTATTTTGCGATAAACGCAAAGCTTCATGCGCATGGCCTTGATATTCTGTTAAATTACTTTCTTGCGTATCAACCTCAACTCTAGCCGCATCATTTTGTTCCTCTAATTTCTGTTGTTGCTCTTTTAGTACATCCACTTTTTCATTTAAAAATGCTTCAACATCACATCCATCATATTCAATATTAAATGCTTCTGTTTTAACCTTTAAATCAATAGCCTTATCAAGATATGCCTTAGCCAGAATAAGTTCGGCATGTACGCACTCAATTGCATCAGAAAGGGTTGCAATATTCTGTCCTACAAACGCTTTGTTCGCACATGCTATGTAATGCTGTTGCCTCCCTTCTCGTTCATCAGGAACCTCTAAATCATCTAACCAACCCTTCCATGACTTCCCTGATTCATAACTCCGCTGCATACATTGAAAATTCTCATATATGTCTCTATTACCGGCTTCTCTATCAGAGGGTAATAGCGTTCCAAAAGACTGAACGCCTTGAACCCAGCGATCAAACAAAATTACTTTATTTTCGTCCTGAGCGAACGGATGATTCTTGGGTAAATCATCATCACCAGAAATACTATTCAACGCATTTTGAACGGCCTGATTATTTGTTGATGTCACCAAAACAATAGGTGCCCCTTGCTTTTCCAGAGCAGCATTCACCCACTCAGAAGCAATTATATTTCCAATCAGTGTTGTTTTACCAGTGCCTGGCGGCCCGGTGACAGCAAGAATATCACCATCATCCATTTGCAAATCAGCATAAAGAGCAAGCCTCTGAGCATCATTTAACGGATAATCCCCCGTTACATGTCCGGTGTGTGATTTCTCAAGAACAGTATTTGCCGATAAAATCTTGGTTTGGGCAGACGATAATGTTGCCTCAATCAGCAATGGTACCGTTTCAGACGCATCGATATCAGAATATAAATCAAGTAATGCGGCGCTTGCTCCACCTGTCTGCAAATCCAGGACGTAATATACATCCTCGGTTTGCACACATGTTCCATTGTGGTCGCTAACAACAAACTCTACATCAAGATGCTCATGCAAAAGCTTTACAAGATACTCTTCCAGATCCTTCTGCGTTATATTCTCTGGTATAGACCCAACATGTCCAAGCGCTTCTTCAATCTTTTGCTGATAAACACCAAATGAAAAGACGCTATTACGGCACGGTTCTATGAACTTGTCATTAAAAGCAGGAAAGCTGTCCGGCGTAATTGTAAGTTTACCATCCTTATCTAAACGCCCCCTGATCCAAAGCGGAATAATATCAGTGCCACGCCTTTGAAAATCGACATGACGTAATACAATGGGAGCGTATAAGACAGGGACAGAGGATAATTCGTCTTCATCTTCTTTAAAAGCTTTAGAAGATTTCTTCTTTGGGAACTTCTTATCTTTATATGCAGTGAAAAATTTACTTACAGTTGCCTGAGATAACGAAAAGTGATCCTCGTCTTTCTGTATCTTATCAAGAATAGTGTCTGTCTTAATTTCAAATTCAACGGAGTCGACAAGACATTGCCTCCAATAGAGTACGCATCTTTCAAGCTGTCCAGTTAAATCGTTCATAGGAATTAAATACCAAAAATTTAGGCTGTTAGATACGTTTATAATAAAAAATAGAGCCAACCTAAATATTTAACATTTTTAGGTACTGACTCCGATTGGAAAAACTCCACATGACGGCAAGATTGGCTAGGTGGTTACATGAAAAGCGTATACGAGCGCCAGATGATGATTTTGCAGTATCCTAAGCTTTGTAAGTAAAGCACGCAAAAATGGGCAGGAGTAAAACATTTACGGAACAAAATTTACGCTCACCAAGAGGTGATGGAATATCAAAAGAAATTCAATATACTTGAGCAGAGCAAATATTCAGTATTTGAAGAAATAATAATGCGCCTGTTAACGATAGAACATGTATTTTGGGAGGCCTTCTATAATGGGAAAGAGCCTGACTTTTATGACAAAACACCATGGTGATCAAAAGCGTAAAAGAATATGCCCTATCCTTATTGTTAGAAGTTTCACAATAATCAAAATTTTCCGCGTACGTTTGCGCTGATACGGTAGGAATACGCTAGAGTGGTAGGTATATTCTATAGATGACACTAAATAGGCAATATATGATTTAAGGGGCAGCCCTAAAGTAGCCCCAGACAAAATAAAAGCCGCTCGAAAGCGGCTAAGCGTTTAATTTTATTGGTTGCGGGGGTGCGCAACCGACTGATTTTACTTTTTAATACAATCGACGTCAAAAAGCACAAAAGACAAATCATTACAGTACCTTCTAGGCATGCCCACCTCCCTACGCAAGCCCGAAACGCCTCCAGAAAACGGCAATAAAATGAAAAGAAAGCCGTGCTAGTTTAACGCACAGCTTTCCTTAATTGATTTCACTTAAATTTTATGCGGCAGCTTTAAACTGTATTTGTTCTGTTTGAAAACCTGCCTTAAATTCTGGCAATGCCTGTACGTCCGCAATGAAACGCTCAACATTTTGGCCCAGAGAAATTTTTACATTTGGGAAATAATTCCCCCAACTACTATAAATAGCCATCAAATAATCAACGACGGTTGCCTGATCTCCCATTATAAACGTTTTGCCCGATAAACGTTTATCTACTATTTCCCAAAGTGCCGACGTTTGGTCACCAAGTTGTTGCATCACATCCGCTTGTTCTGCCTCATCCATTTTTACTTTCATAGCGATGGTAAAAAGCTTGGAATACGAGACGTGTAATGTAGCATAATCGAACATAAGCCATTTGAGAAATTCAGCTTTCTCAGACAAATCTGCTGGCAACATATCGTTATTGTGCTTTTCAAGTAAGTATAAAACAATAGCAGCACCCTCAGTGATAATTTGACCGTCTTCGGTCTTTAAAGCTGGAACGGCATTGGTTGGAACGATTTCTGTATAATTAGGAACATCTTCACGAGCCACTGTTTTGAAATCTACAGCTAGCTTCTTCAGTAAAATAGTAATACCTGTTGAGCAGGTTCCTGGTATTGAATAAAGTGTGTACATAATAATTTCTTTCTTTTGAGTTTTGGAATTTAGTTGTTAATTATTTCAAGCGATTATGCTTAAAAATAGTTCATGGTTTCATATATTATCCGGTCCAATGGATCTTAATATATTCAGTTATTGTGGTACATCTATGATTAGAATTTCTGATGGCTTTATAGCCTCTACCGTGACTACTCTCACCTTAGTTATCTCGGCGCCATCACCTTTCATCAGCCTTTGACCATCAACCATTACTTCCCCATCAGAAAGTAGAAAGTAAGCTTGATTTGTTATGGGATGTTCTAGGGTTTGTCCTTCACCAATTATACCACCATAAATTCTAGCATCTTGATGAATATGTAAAACGCCATCTTGTTCATCCTCTTCAAAGCCGGACACAAGCAAGGGCAATGTCTTCTTAATTTCACCCTTGGGGAAATGCATCGCCTTCCATTGTGGTTTTGCCCCTTCATACTTTGGTTTTATCCATATTTGAAAGAGATTTGTGTCTTCACTTTCAAGATTGAATTCAGAATGATAAATACCAGTTCCGGCACTCATAACTTGAACACTACCAGCTTCAATACGGCCTTCATTCCCTCTCGAATCGTGGTGTGTGATAGCGCCTTTTCGAACGTACGTTATAATCTCCATATCTTTATGGGGATGTGTATCAAATCCAGCTCCCGCCATAATCACATCATCATTAATAACGCGTAATGCTCCAAATCCCATTCGGTTACGGTTTAGATAATCCGCAAAGCTGAAATGATAATGAGCATCTAACCAGCCTAAATCATGATGACCCAAGTCTTTATAAGGATAATGTTCAATCATTTGTTTTTCCTTCCTTTTATGCCTTCAAAATATTCGGAATGATGGCATCAATAATCGGAAGCTTGCGTATCGCAAATGGCCCACTACCCTGCAAAGCAACGCTGATAGCAATAACAGCTAAAAATACTGGATATTCCCAACCACCGCCTACATTACTAAAAACCCAGCCATTACTAGCATGTACAAAAGTTGCGCCTAATAGAATGGGGATGGAAAGCAAAGAAGCCAATCGAGTATAAAGCCCTAAAAGTATAGCCGTTCCACCAGCAATCTCACCGAACACGGCTAAGTACGCCGTTGCAGCCGGAAAACCCTGACTTTCAAAAAAGGCAACCGTTCCAGGCATAGTGAACACCATCAGTTTAAGTAAGCCATGCGAGACTAACATCCCTCCAAAGGCGAGCCTTGTCACTAAGGCTCCATAATTATGTGATTGTTCCTGCGGCATGATTTTATTCCCTTCAATATTCAATCATTTGTTTCATCTATAATTAATTCTGACATAAGGAATAAAAATTGATAATATGTTATAATTGAAATTAATTAATTCCATTTGATTGATAATAATATGGATCATTTATCACGTATTGGTATATTCATTAAGGTTGTGAAGAACACCAGCTTCGCCGGTGCCGCGAGAGAGCTTGGAATCACAAGCTCAGCTGTGTCCAAACAGGTACAGAATTTAGAATTTGAACTTCAGACAAAGCTACTAAATAGAACAACACGAAATGTTTCCGTGACCGAAGAAGGCGCAATATTCTTTGAACGTGCTAGCCGTGCCATGGAGGATTTGCAAGAAGCTAAGGAGCAAATACACGAGTTAAAGTCATGTCCACATGGCACGTTAAAAGTAAGCATCCCTTTCAGTGTTGGCATAAAGTACCTTGGTAAAGCCATTGCTTCATTTGCGAAGCAATACCCTGATGTGAATTTGGATCTAAGCTTTGATGATCGTTATGTCGACATCTCTGCCGAAGGGTTTGATCTTGCGATCAGAATTGGAGCTCTTCAAGATTCATCGCTTATTTCAAGACGATTAGCTTCTTGCCCAATTTATATTTGTGCTAGCCCAGAATACATAGGAAAACATGGGATCCCCCAACACCCAAAAGAACTAGCAGATCATAACGTACTCGCTTATACACGTAACCAAGGCTCACATGAGTGGCGATATAAAGACCAAAATGGCAAAGAAGGGCACGTTAAACTACAAGGAACGTTCAAATGCGATACAGGTGAAATGATGCGCGAAGCTGTTATTAAAGGCGTTGGGATAGCCATCCTTCCTATATTTTATATTGCAGAGCCTTTGAAAGAAGGTCTGGTCAAGCAGATCCTTCCAGAATATATATCCTGGCCAAATCGTGACATACATGCTGTCTTCATGCCTAACCGTTACCTATCAACACGCCTGCGCTTATTTGTTGATCATATTACATTAGCATGTAAATCATTGCCCTGGTCAGATTAACAGTATCAATTGGTTATGGATGTGCGCAATCGGCTGGTTTTACTCTTCAATGTCATCGATGTTAAAAAGTACAAAACACTAATACTTACAACAAACGAAATTAAAATCACGTTTCAGGCCTAGGCTTAGTAAGACGGTATCTCGTAAACATCTCACCTGAAACAGTTAATTCTCCATCCTCAAAAAAACCAAGGCGAGTAACCGCTCTAGAATTTGACCGACTCGGAGGCAACAAAATAGTTATTGAGTCGAGTTTCATTTCGTTAAACGCCTGATACTTAACCCTGTCAAAGATCTGTCGCCCCCAGCCCCAAAATTTGGGATGTAGCACTAAGGCAAAATCAGCATCGCCATGTTCAGGTTGCAGACCTCCCCAACCTGCGAATTCATCTTTAATAAAGAAAGCCCAAGGGCCAAACCCATATTCATCCCAAAGCTGCTTCTTTTCTCTTAAAAAGCTTCTACAATATTCATCGGAGAAGCCATCGGCAAGCAGTGGCAATTGCTTACCCACCATCTCATTATTCATAAGATCGATAATTTTCTGCTCCCCTACATCGAAGAGAGAAATCAATCTCAATTCATCCATTAAATATTCATTATTTGATCCCATAAGATCTTCTTTAACCTCGACTTACAACATATGGAGACACAGACAACCCAACGGTCTGCCCCCATTTCTTGATAATATTTAACTCAGACTTTGTTGGGTAAGAGTTACGCTTTCCACGACATTGGACAATTTGCTTTAACTGTGACACTTCAATTGTTTGGTGTTTTTGAATGCCTTTTGATGACACATATTCCATCGCCCATATTGAACATCTTTCAGCCGCACAAGCACGCGCATAAGAAGCAACACAATGCTGCATATCACGCCCCTCTTTAATTAGTTCAGCGCCAGATAGAAGCTCTCTAATACTCCAAACATCCTGCTTATCTTCGCCAGTTTTTTGTCTGTACTCTGGAATACCCGATTTCTTAAAGAAGTACTTTTGCGCATCACTAGATTTAGCAAGATTTCCATGCCATCTATCAACCTGCTTCAACAATGCCTCAACTGCTCTACCCTTCATGGATAAATTAGGTTGAGGTGGATAGATGTGCTCAACAACACCAGGGGCTGTCACACATTCTCTTACTTCAAATTTTTGGGCATATAAATAATCAATGATCGGCCCAACATGCGCACGGTCAAGCATAGGACTATCAACAAAGAAACTAAAAACCGATGTCCAAAACTTATGCTGATCAAGCGTTTCTCCTACACGTGATGCCAATACCGCATCAGCTAAGCGCTTATCGCCACCTAATGCATGAACATGCCCCCACTTTATTGCCTGCTCGACGCTACAGTGATTTGGAGCCTGCATGAAGTTATGTGCCATTTTTTTCGTAAATTCGACAGGCAAATCAGCGCTACGGATATTTTTTCCAGAAGCCAAATGTAGATACCAATCACGGTAATTTTCTGAAACATCATCCTTTCTAAACCAAGGTGAGACCATGAAATCTGGAACAGGATACATCTCAAACAAATGAGACGTCAGAGCCTTGAACTGCCCTTCCACGTTATGTGTACTAGGCACCCATTCTTCTATATCGCGTATCCAATAACTTCGATAATCATAAAAATGAATAAGAGCTTGAATATATCTAAATTTCCGATCTCCTAGCGTTACTGTCTCAAAAACAAATTTGGCCTTCTTATTCATACATAAAAGGAATTCCGAAAGCCCTTCTCTATATCGAGCATCAGAAGATGTCTTGACAATAACCACGCCAACTTCACGCCAGTTTGAACGTGTTATATCATTCACATCAGTGCGCCCCAGACACACGTCACGAATAAAACGATCAGGGTTATGATGAACTCGAGCATGCTCACTCATTATACGACGCCCATTCATGTGGACATCGTACTCTTCATCCATACTCTCTCTGCTTTTTTGCAAAGTTGTATCGAAGTTATGAGCGGCGCACCAAGCTATGTAGGCGCGCTCATTAGAAACACCCAACGCTTTCATATGCTTTTTCATCGTTGGCTTTATGGCCTTCGATTGATAGGTAGAGTTTTTAAGTTTACGTTTCATCGTTCCTTAAACTCCTTCCCTACAAACACTTTCACAGGATTGCCACGTTCAAGATCACTATGCTTACGCCAGTGATCTTGTTTTTGTTTAGCCAAACCTTCCTGCTGCCGAGACACCAAAATAGCCTCTAACTTTTCCAAAGCTAACTTCTTATTAGCATGCTGAGACCTAGCATCACTGGCAGTTACCTGTAATCCTGTTGGCTGGTGTGTAGCTTGCACGGCGCTATCAGTCGTATTCACATGCTGACCACCCGGCCCAGAGGCACGCATAGTTTTCCATATCACATCACAAGAGCGCACAGCCATATTTTCAAACAACGGAAGCTCAAATAGGCTAACGCCAACAAACCAGTTCTTACGTTTGTAGCTATACCTATACGGGCTCTCGCAGATCCATTGAATAGTGCCGAGCCAAGGCTTAGAGAATGTCTTAGCTTTAGCTCCAGACAGACAGAGGAGCGCAGAAGAATAAGTCCCACGCTTACGCCCATCCACGCTATCCAATAACTCTGCCGTAAGCTCAGCCGCTCTCGCATCTTTAACAATGCGAGAGACAAGCTTTCGGGTAGCTAAAGCACACTCATCAGGCCCTTGACCGGAAGTAATTTGTAACCAAACCTTATTATCTTCCTTACTCATTTTCTCCTCCGTGTCTTGTATGTGATCACGGGACGAAGAGTAGCCAAGACCTTAATAAGTCCTGCATCAACCATATCCTGAATAACGACATCGATATTCTTGTACGCTTGCGGAGCTTCCTCATAGATCAGAGCCTTATCCTCACAAACAACAATGCTTCCTAGATCTGTTTTTCGTAGATCATCAGCCTTGTATTTATGTGATAAGCGCCCTTTCACATCAGAACGCATCCATTTACGACCTGCGCCATGTGCTAAAGAGAAGGCATTACCAAGCTGCTCACCAGTTGGTTGAACCAAATAGCTATAGCTACCGCGAGATCCTGGAATAACCAAAACCCCACGATCAGAAGGCGAGGCCCCTTTTCTATGTAACCAATAACGCTCACCATCTACATCTTTTGGTGTCACAGTATTGTGATCAAGATCTAAAACCTTGCTCCCATCACTACGCAGAGCCGATAAAAATCGATGAGCAATCAAGCTTCGATTTGCACGGGCCCATTTAACCGCCTGATTATGACGACCGATATAAAGGTTCGCTTCAGTACTTTCATCTTCCAAACCATTATGGCCAAAGGCATCAACATGCTTACGCAATGCAACCTCACCCAAACCACGAGAGCCTGAATGAACGAGAAGATGCAGGTGTTTTTTATCCATCCCAAGAGCATTAAACGCATCAAGGTCATAGATCTCTTCTACCTGCTGTAACTCGGCAAAATGATTTCCACCGCCAATCGTTCCAATAGAACGATCAAACAATGTTGGCGGAAGACCATAACTCTCAAGCCAATGCTCAGTATCGCCTTCCCATGGATCATCAAGCTTAAGCGCCGCAGACCATCTATCACGTTTGATTTTTGATGCTTTCAGCTCTGTTTGCCAAAGCCCCATGCCGCAGCCAATATCATTCCCAACTAAAGCTGGATAAATCCAGTCCTTTGATAGAAATGCAGCTCCAACTGGATATCCTCTACCAGGGTGTAAATCCGGTAATCCCACAGCCATTCTTATACCTTTAAGTTTGGCTGTGCTTTCAAGTTGCTGAATTGATTTTCCTTCAATCCAGTTATTTTTAGAAGCAATCACGCGTGTGATTACCTCAGTAGTATTTAATAAATTGCCCATTGTTTTTCTCTTATTTCAAAACAATTGAAATTCACTTTGGACATGCCAAAGTAAAGGACGTAATTCAGACAGCAAAACGCCTGCACGAAAAACGTAAACGAGAACCAAGCAATAGATTTTTGATAAAATTAAGGAGAACGAACCGATTTATAATCGCGATCGAACGCAAAGATCTGCCGAAAGGCTATCGTGTATATGCGTAAATATTTCTCATTAGTAAAACTCCTATTTGTATTAAGCTTAACAAACCATGTTGCGATGCACAAGGGAATTATAGATTTTTCTATCTGGCTTCCCATCCTTTTCCCAGATGATCAGCCTCCAATATTTCTAACAAAGAAGTGAGTTTCTTCCGTTTTCTTTTTCTGATAAAGCATAGCTGGCCTACGCCCAGTGTCTTTCATATTCCCTGTTTCCTCAAGAATATCAGCGCCAAGAATCCGCCGACGAAAAGATTTATGATCCATCTTTCCTCCCATAATGATTTGATAGACATTTTGTAACTCCGCCAATGTAAATTCTTCAGGCATAAGGTGAACAGGCAACGACGTATACAGCACCTTACTCCTCAATCTCTCAGTACACTCTTCCAATATTTGTGCATGATCAAAAGCCAGTTTTTCTTTGACCTTTCCATCTTCAACAACAGACCACTTTATATCAGTTGCCCCTTGCCCTGATTGCAAAACAATGTCTTGGGCAGAGATAAGTGCAAAATATACGTTAGTCACAGACCATCCTCTAGGATCACGGGTCTTACTACCGAAAGAGCCAAATTGTTCAAGATATGGAGTTTTTACACCTGTTTTTTCTTCCAGTTTACGCTTGGCGGTATCAATCAATTCTGCATCATTTTTAACATCAATAAAGCCCCCTACCAAAGACCATTGGCCTTTGGAGGGATAATGCTCGCGCTGCATAATCAAGGCCTGTAAGTGCCCCCTCGATACCGTAAATATTACGGTATCGACAGAAACATTAGGTCGATCAAAAGAATTAGCATCATAAGCCTTTAGAAATTCTGCTTCAGTCTTGAAAGTTTTAGGCTGCATTTTTAACTCCGTTTTTTAATATTGCAGTAAGATCAGCATCCAATCTGCCTCTTACATCTGCAAGACTTTGATCTATGACCAATTTACCATCTTGGTAAACGACCTCCAGTGCCCCTTGCATTTCCTGCTCTTCGGTTTGTTGGTCGTAAAGCACATAAGAACCATTTTCCTCTTCAACTCGAAGTAACCCCTTGGCAGATTTTTTAATACCGTTGTCTGTTTTAGGGTCTTTAAAGATATCACGACGCTCGCCGCTTACAACACCGCTTGTTGCTTTCATTGCAAAACCGAAATTATCGCGAGTAACATATTGGTATGTGTAAGAACCAACTCCAAACACAACATTACCTGATGCAAAGCCTTTAGCCTCCAACCCTTCAACGATGGCAGTCGCGCGCTCCAAAGAGATTGAGTCCCCATAGATAAGGCCAATATGACTATCCAGCATTTTATGTCCAGTTTCTGTGACGGTTCCGCCAAAGACATCCCACAAACATTCAATAGAGCCTTTATATTCAGGACTATCTTTTGCTGCGTCAGGATCCCCGCATACAATTTTGACAGGATCACCACTGTCCGGGCGAATAACAACTTTGCCATCGCGCGCCAAGATATCGTCTTTGAGCGTTTCAAGGTAGCTTGTAATGACCTTCCAAAAATCCCAAGTATCAGAGACAATAGAGACAATACCTTTTGGGTATGTTTCATTGATTAATCTACGGAATGTTTCAAGTTCGCCGTCTTGCATGCCCATACACATAACAGAGTGTTCGGTCGCGGGAACAGAAAACCCAACAGGTTCCTGATCTGAATTTGCACCATAATACTCCTCCACCATATCAATGGCAGGAACGGTATCTGTTCCCCAGAAGGACGTTAAGTGCGCTGCGCCACTGAGCAATGAGTCTTGAATGCCTGAAAGCCCGCGGAATGAAAAATCATGTGCCTGAAACTGAACAAAATCCATAGGCGTTCCTGTTTTCATCGCATATTTAGTAAGCAACCTTTTATACTCAAAAGCCGTTGTTGCAGATGTCATAGGCTTCCAAAGATAACAAGAAATCACAGACTCGATATAATTGGTCAACCAGAAGAAATCAGGGTGCGTATTCACAACCGTTAGAACTGGCACACCAATCGGCACGCGAGAACCTTCGGGAAGAGCCTTAATCCGTAACGGTAAGTATCCAAGATCGTGCAACGCTTCAATATGCTCCAATGTAAAGGCATCGGGGCCAAGAGCGTTGTCCATACGGCGCTTATAGGCTTTGACCACTTGCTCTTTAGGCACGTTAAAGAAATTGTCGTTCCAAACACCCATCAAAAAATCCTTGATGAAATATTGAAGACCAAACATAACAACTTTGTTATCATGATCGGGAAGCACTCTCGCGTGGCTATTGCTACGCGGCGTAAAATTCGCATAAACCTCACTCGTACCTTTAGGGTACTGATTTCTGTGGTCTGCTTTATAGAAGTCAATTGCTGTTAATGGATTAATTCTCATAATTACTCTCCTTTTCCGATAACAGTTAAAAAATCTGTGTCTATTTGCTTTGTTTCTAAAAATGTATGCATACAGAAGGTATGAATAAAATGCTCTTTCAGAACATCTAGCCCTTTAGAAAAAATGCCATGAGTGACATAAAGGTAAAGGCGGCCTGCTCCATGAGCTTTCAACACTTTGGCAAGCTCGGTAAATGTACGGCCACCATCACAAATATCATCTAGAATTATTAAATCCTTACCTGTTACATCACCATGAACTTCAGAATGTGTAATATGACCTGTTTTGACATCACGAACTTTAGAGCAAGAAATAACGCCTGATATACCAATCGCATCCGCGACATCTCTTGTTTTCTCTGATGCGCCCTTATCAGGTGAAACCAAAGTAAGGTCTTGGCCTACGATAAAATCACTAACTATACCTTGGATAATATCGGCTTGATTAATAACATGGCAATTATCCAAATGCTGTTCAACAACTAGGGAATGAGGATCAACCACGCTTACGCTGTTACAATTTAGAGCGTTGATCAAACCCGCCATAACCGCGGTGCTAAAAGCTTCGCCTTCGTTGCACACGCGATCCTGACGCGCATATGGAAAATAAGGAATGGTAAGATCAATAATGCTTCCTGGATTGACCTGACGCACTGCATCAACGGCCATAATCAAGCACATAATATCATCAGAGCTATAGAGATAAGCTTCAATTCTTATCACATTGCCAATTTCAACACCCTCAATGCTAACGTGGCATTCGCCGCCGCTAAAATTGAACGTTTTTATATCTTTACTATTGACTGTAATGGTCATTTCCTTGCCTTCACTTAATTTATGGCTTAAAGCCATTAAATATATAATGGCACAGAGCCATTAAATGAGTCAACAAAAAAATGGTAATCTTCAACATCTCGCCAAACATAAGCCCTAGAGCACCTGTTACGTTGGCTATACATAGGAGGGTTCTTTTCTTCGGGGGCTCGCAACAGTATCATACTGCTATTTCACGACCTTCAATCCACACGTAAAAATTGGCCACCTCTGCACCTCATTACCTAGGCTACAAAGCCAGACAGAAAAAGACCTGCCGTCTATAAGCAGGCCTTCCCGATATTCTAAACAACAATTAGACCGTAATCAGAGTTCCATTAGCCTCTAGAGCACCTTCATCCGTTAACCCAGTTTCATTATATATATAACCAACCTGAATGAAATTATCTGCTCCCCCATCAGCATCGACAGAAAGGTAAGAATTAGCCCCGCTTTCTGTGATCTGAACAAAGTCTGTAATGGCATCTGTCAAAGGATCATACCCCACGATCAGATCAGAGATATCCAATTTATCATTCTCAGAGATCTTAAAATCCTGAATACTATCACTATTCAAGAACGCACTACCACTCTCAAAAACAAATGTATCAGCTCCTGACTGTCCGTACAGCATATCTACCCCCTCTCCTCCATAAAGAACATCATTGCCATTACCACCATAAAGGTAGTCGGAACCATTATTTCCATACAGCTGATCACTGCCGTTCGTACCATAAAGATAGTCCGCATTTGCAGTCCCCACAAAACTAAGGTCGTTAAGTAAGTCTATAACCGTACCATCATCTAACAGAATACTCTCGACCTGATACTGATCATACGAGCTACTGTTAAAAGCATCAGACTGGAAGTGACTGTTCACAGTGATCGTCTCATCACCAACATGAACCCGCAGACTATACGTATTGTATTTTTCAATGCGTATATCTGTTTCCAACACACCATGCAGTACAAGCTGATCTAAACCGCCGGCTTCACTAATCGTGTCATTACCATCACCAACAGACCAAACGTAACTGTCATCTCCTGTACCACCGTTCAAATTATCGTTACCTGTACCGCCATTCAGAACGTCATCACCGCCGTTCCCATACAGACTATCATTCCCCGACAGACCATAAAGAACATCATCTCCATTCGTACCATAAATATAGTCCGCATTTGCAGTCCCCACAAAACTAAGGTCGTTAAGTAAGTCTATAACCGTACCATCATCTAACAGAATACTCTCGACCTGATACTGATCATACGAACTACTGTTAAAAGCACCAGACTGGAAGTGACTGTTCACAGTGATCGTCTCATCGCCAACATGAACCCGCAGACTATACGTATTGTATTTTTCCAATCTTATATATGAAGCCTCAACACCATGCAGTACAAGCTGAT
>JBOEGG010000008.1:0-393 GCA_050633285.1 Alphaproteobacteria bacterium | reverse complement strand
CACCGCCGTTCCCATACAGACTGTCGTTGGCAGCACCCCCGAATAACGTATCATTCTGACTGGTCGCATATATACTGTTAGCATTCTCATCACCTGTAAATGTCAGACCACCGATTAAATCAATAACCGCACCGTCATCAAGTAAAATACTCTCAACACGATATGCGTCATATGAGCTGCTGTTAAAAGCATCAGACTGGAAGTGACTGTTCACAGTGATCGTCTCATCACCAACATGAATCCGCAGACTATACGTATTGTATTTTTCAATGCGTATATCTGTTTCCAACACACCATGCAGTACAAGCTGATCTAAACCGCCGGCTTCACTAATCGTGTCATTACCATCACCAACAGACCAAACGTAACTGTCATCCCCTGTACCACCGTTCA
>JBOEGG010000007.1:0-73224 GCA_050633285.1 Alphaproteobacteria bacterium | reverse complement strand
TCTGTCTGGTATGCATTCACAAGGCTGAAATTCATCGGCTGTCGTGAATTGAAAGGAAATATCATGACTAATTTTATCGAAGTACCACTTTCTAAGCTTAATCCATCAAAGAATAACCCTCGTAAAACAACCAATAAAAATACAATTGAAGAGCTTGCATAAAGCATTGGATGAGCAGATCAGAGAATTCCTAATCCTGTTAAATATGCCAGAGCGAGAGGATCATCACTATCTTGGCCTTCTTCCGAAGTTTGGGTGTTCAGATCCTTCAACGATCTATCAATCACTTAAATCACTATCAGATGATGAGCTGGATCGTCTGCATCTTCTTTTAAGTACACTGTCTTTTGGTCAATCCTATGAAAAAAGATTGGATACACATGCTGACAGTGTGTTTAATCAGGTTGCTATCGACCTTGAGGTAAATATGAATGATTACTGGACGCCTGATGAGCCATTCTTAACACGCCGCAATCAAGGTCAGTTACAGGATATTATCAGTGAAACCGATACAGGCCGGATTTTCGGGTTGGCAAAGCAGTATAAGAAATCAGATAGTAAAAAATGAACACGGAAGTATGTAAGGATCTTGGTAAATCCATTGCCAATCGAAGACAAAAACTGAATATGACACAAGAAGCTCTCGCATTGCACGTTGAGCTTAGTGTTCGGTCTATTCAACGTATTGAGGCAGGCAAAGATCAGCAGCCACCCTATGAAACCTTATTCAAGATTGCCTTGGCATTAGATACCGATCCTTGTTTGCTCATTTTACCAATGTGGACACGCTGGCTTGAAGATCAATCAGTTTGATATCACGTTTGCATCGATCACTAAGTTTTCAATATAACAGCGATAGGTAAATATTCGATTTATGTCAATAATTTATATTGAACACTTTGCTCACGCTATGGTTCTTAAGGGAGGTCTTTAAAAAAATATTAAGGAAAGTGGCGGACAGACAGGTATTCAAACATCAAATGGATGTAAGTCATTATATTGTTCTATATCAATGAATTATCCGATTTTTAACAAAGCTTTATCGACCTATGTGTACTCCAATGTATCCCAAAATGTATCTCAGTTTGTATCCCAAAAAAAGTTACTTATCTATAATGGACTAGTCTAAAATTGAGTCTTTTGTCAACAAGACAATACCGTCTTTATGCGCAAAAAACATAATTCATCCTATGAATGCAGTGAGTAAACCTAGAATTGATTTTTATCATTTGCTAACGGCTCAAAGTTGTTATGCTGTTTACGCTAAGTGATGGTCGCTTACCGACCCATAGCGGACGTTAAGTGAAGACATAAATTCTTTAAAGAAGTGGTGATAATTAAGATATGAGGGGAATAAAGTTGTTGTATGGGTTTCTGATATTAGTTGTTTTCTTTGCGTTTTTTTGCGGTATCTATCTTTATTTCAATGACTTTAATAAGGAAACCATACCGGTAATATTTCCTGTTATTGGTGCTATATGTTTGTCTCTGTATTTTGGCTATAAATCGGTCTATATAGATGCGCCGCAAATAAAATCTGGTCAAATGCAAATTGCACTGGTTCAAGACAAAAAAAGCGGATATACATTTTCTTTATACCCAGAGAATTCAGCTCTCAGAAAGGCAATGAAAGATACTGGAAATTTTGAAGGACTTAAAGAAATTGATCGAGTTGGTCGCTCAACACAATATGAACAGCTTAATGCTTTCCTAAAAAGTAATTCAGGAAAGCTTAATCTCTTAGGCATGGTAAATTTTCTTGATTTAGCTATCTCAGAATGGTTTAGAAAGGAAGAAAACCGAATAGGTACAAGAGAGCAAGAAGTTGATCTTATCTCACACAAGGATAAAAAATATTTTCATGTTAGCAATTTAGTTGAAGCTAGCTTGACGATGAATGATGAGTGGAACAATATCTATAAAGAATGGGGTGAGAAAAAAATACACATACCTAAAGGTTCTAAGATTACTAGAACACTGGGTGAGAATGGTTTTTTTGAACTTAAATTAGAAACGAAGCATTCTATATTTAGAATTTTTTCTAGTAATGCAACCTCACCAAAAATGAACCTTAATGATGACAGTGTTCTTATGAAAAGGATACTGCACTATAACCCTGCTTTGCGTGAACGCTCTGGGAAATTAGATTTATGGGTTTTTGTTATAAATGTAACTTTTGAGCAAAAGTCGTTTTCAAGATTTTCTGATCAGGCGAAAATAGAAGATAAATGGTTTGATAATATTTGGAGTGAGTTTCAAAAAAACTTTTCTTGGACGCAATTGCAAGAAATGTACATAATTTCAAAGTTGTAATGATTAGTATAAGGGACGCGTCCGCTTATGGCCGATAGTAACTTCGCTTAGTTATCGCTATGTTCATAGTAGCCACTGTGTTTAAAGACCTTGTTGGAAAGTTTTTTACTGATGAGTATATTTTCTGCGATAGCTTCTACATTTTCAAACCCATCATAGACTTTTGCATCATCAGCAGTGTGTGCACGAACAACAATGGGAGTAGTCGAGCATATATCACTAATAGCTCTAACAATTTTTTGTGTCGCATTGGCATTATCAATAGTGACAACAACGCATAAGGATTTTTCAATATTGGCAGCTTTTAACGTATTATTTTTTAAGGCATCACCTAGATAAACAGACCTCAAATCTGAACGTGCGACGCTTACCAAATTGATGTCCTTATCAAACCCTATATATTTAAATCCTTCTTTACACACCGTATTTGCTATAGCTTGACCAACACGACCAAAACCGAAAATGACAATATGCCCTTCTTTTTTTTGGGATTGGTTAGCGTGATAATTTTTTTCATCGTGGCTACTATTTTCAATGTAGATGCCAATTTTTCTTGCTATAGGTGTCAGAATGGGGGTCATAAACATCGTTACACCAATAACGATAAGCATAAATTGGCCAATATTTTCATCCATTAATCCAGCTGCAAGGGATCCGCCGACTACTAAAAGGCCAAATTCACCTGCTTGAGATAGGAGAATAGCGCTTTCTGCCGAAACGGAGGTGGATTGCTTCCAAAGCTTGCAGAGAGAAAAGATTATAATTGCTTTAATGCTCATTAAGCCAATGACTGAGGCGAAAAGCCATAAGGGTTTTTCGGCAACAAAATTTAAATTAATTCCCATCCCAAAAGAAACAAAGAATATACCGATCAACATACTTTTGAATGGTACTACTAATGATTCAATCTCATGCCTATATTCAGTATCCGCAAGCAACAGGCCTGCAATAAAAGCCCCTAGCGCCATAGAGAGACCCGCAACATTAGCGACAGATGCGCTTAAAACAATAGTGAGCAGGCTAAGAGCCATAAAGACTTCTGCGCCACCATGTCGATTGGCAAAAACAAAGATAGGCTTGAGAAGTATCTTTCCAATAAAATAAATTACTAAAATGGAAATAATCATTTTAACAAGTGAAAGTGATACAAATTGAGTGATATTGCTGCCAATATCCAAACTTAATATGGTAAGAAGAAGTAGAATTGGGATCACGGCAAGGTCTTGGAACAGTAATATACTAAAACTTGTACGCCCAACATTTGAGGCAAATAATTTTTGCTCTTGTAACCATTGAATTATAAGCGCGGTTGAAGACAAGCCTAAGCCTAGGCCTAATAAGATAGAAACATTGAGACTGTTTCCCCATAAAAAAGCAATTATTCCTATAACACATGCCGATAAAAGTACCTGTGCGCTGCCCAAGCCAAAGACAAGGTGCCTCATTTGCCACAACCTTTGTGGGGTAAGCTCTAGGCCAATGATAAAAAGGAGTAAAACGATACCAAGTTCAGCTAAAATTTTAATATGTGTTGCATCTTGAAGGCCAATAAACTCGGATACAGGAAGATGTCCTGCTAGAACACTAAGACCATATGGCCCAAGTGCTATGCCTGCCAAAAGGTAGCCAAGTGCTGTCGGTATTTTTAAAAACCGTAAGGCTGGAATGATTAATGCGGCTAACGTTAAAAAAAGCCCCGCATCCCAGAAAACGCCTGCGAGTAGTGATTCCTTCATAGGCGCAGATTATCAAAGGAATTATAAAAAAACTAATGTTTTTATAATTGCGCGGAAATTATGAAGTTGACGGATACATACAGTTACGCCCATGTCCGCTAATGGCCGTTTGTTAGTGAAAATTAATATGCTATAACGACCTAAAGTGAACATTGAGAGAAAACTAAAGCAAAGATAAAGGGACTTAAATGTCTTAATGATCGGAGTGATTGAATATGAAATTTTTTATACTTCTTAGTGCGACGATAACTTTAACTGGATGTATGATGACAACAAATAACACCACCCAAGTAGAAGCCAATCGAATTAATAATATGTGCAAAATGAAGTTTTCTCATGCCTCAAGAAAGGGAGAAACAGATCGTTGGTCAGAGTGGTCTAAATGTAAAAAGCACTTTATCATGCCAATAGAGATCGAAGAGTATGATTTGAGTAAAGCTGAAATCGAAGCGGCTTATGATAACTTAATTAATAGTATGCTGAATCTAGAGAAAGAACGGACCTCCTTGAGTGTAGCTGAGTTCCAAAGGAAATTAGATCAAATATATAATACGTATGATAAGGAAAAATCTGCGCTCAATATAAGAACATGTATTCTCTGGGTTGATAGCGGTGATGGTAGTGGAAGCAAAGTATGTGAATTATGGGCATGATTTAATTTTCTCTATGACTATAACAAACGAGATAATTTACAAGGTAATACATAGTGCCCGCTTATGGCCGAAAAGAAATTGATTAGAAAGCCTATAGTGAATCAGATAACAATTTTTCTTTTTCAATATAAGAGGGTTTACCATAGAACAAATATCATTAAATAGGCAGCAACTTGAAAAGTTAGTCTTAACTGAGGCTAGTTTCTCAGGTTTGGATATTTCTAGATTTAGCACGGTATTTCTTGCTCAGTTCATTCAAATGAGTGGAAATCGAGTTATTAATGTTCACCAAATGATGGATGAAATTAGATGGTGCGAAGGTTTAGGAAGGGCTACCCAAACTAAGGAAGCTTCAGTTTTCAGAAAAGAACCTCTCAAAGGATTGTGGAAAACACATTTTACCGATGCTTCATTTATCGTAAAAAATATTGGTATTCATATGGGGCTAGAAAATGAGGGGAATAAAAAACTAGATAAACTAATAAGTGAAGCCTTCGCCCAAAACACAACAGGCATAGTTGATGATCAATTTATTAGTTCTATAGCAACAGGTATGAGTTTTGGTGTATTGGCAGAACGAGCAAAGGGAAAAAAATTAACTGGAGAGTGGATTGTTTTCCAAAAGTACAAAGAGAAAAATTACTACCTTACTTTAGCTGCCCATGATGAGGGGGATGACAGTATTTATAAAAGAGTTTGTGATTGCTATGAGTTGGATTACCCTTATTTAAAGAGCGCTTTTTCTTAAGGAAGAACGTCCGCTAATGGCCGTTGGCTCATGAAAATTATATGCTATAAATGGCCGTTTGTTAGTGAAATTAATATGCTATAACGACTCAAAGTGGCCATTAATAAGAAAGATATGTTTGAGCATATGCCAAATGCAACATCTGCGAGCAAGAAACAGATGAAAGATCAAATACTTTTAAACACAAAGCTTCAATGTAAAGAGCAGGGAACTCACAAATATTATTAAGCATTGGAAATAGAAATCTAAAATACCAGTATGAAAGGCATCTTATGCGTTTATTCTTAACAACATTATTCACGTTAATCACTGTTACAGCGTTTCCATTCCATGCAAATGCCGCTGATCCGGATGGGGCTAAGCAATATTGTCAGGAAACACTTAATAAAAGAGGGAGCTATGATTGTGATTGCATAGTTGAGAAATACTATCCAAAGAAGGCCGAACTCGAGCAAGCATTTGGAGTGCCCATTCAAGACCCAGATGTGATCGCAGTGCATATCGTTAACGCATGCATTGATGTCGCCAAAACAGAAGATAGTGAATATAAAACATGTATGCAAAGTCCTACTTTTAAGAAAAGCAAAGAAGAATTTGGAGCTGAACGTTTTTGCAGATGTTATGCTGATGAGTGGGAAAAGCAGCTTTCTGATTACCTGAAAACACCAAACGCAGTTGTTGATAAGAACTCAAGGTCTTACCTTAAAGGTCTGTCACGCATGAATTGTAAACGAAAACTTCGGTGATCTTGATTAGAAGCTACCTGCTTGACAGTTCAGTCAGAACAACGGGTATATTAATGCAATAAACCAATCGAAAACGAACATAAAAATAAAAGGATATATTATTATGAAAAGGGATAAATTAATCGCAATGGTTTTGTTCTTACTACCGATCTCTTTTGGTCTGTCTACTACTACCATTGCGGCGGGAGATGCTCACCAAGAAGCATTGCTTAAACTTCAAACTAAAGCAGATACATGTAGGAAAGCAGGTCATAAAAGGTGTTTATTTATGTGCAATAGAGCTATGCAAGAAGGCAAAAGAAACCATTCATCCGAAAAGTTTAAAACTCTATCCAATGCTTGTCTTTCCAGTCCTATAGAGCCGGAAATAACTGAGCACCATAACACTAGAGGCCAGTAGCTATTATCACACATAATCTATTTTACGTTGATAGACTTTAACATGTCATAACGCTCGAAAAAAGGACGTTAAATGTCCGCTATTGGCCGAATGTAAAGGATTTAAGAGATTAATGGAGAAAGCAACTGGCACATGGATAGAGGTAGAGGATTTGATGCAATCGGGGTATCGGTATCAACGTATTGAACCTATGGGAGAGAATTTTGATAAAAATTTTGCACCGCATTTTTCTCCGAAAGAAATGTTAGAGCTTGGTGTTTTTGAAGGAAAGTATTGTAGTGATTGCCGTGACGAGCTTCCAACAAGTTGGTATGAAAGCGCGAAAGTTAGCGATACGCCAGATCCATCACTTAATTTTTTTGGTATTAAAAGTCGTCAATCTTTGACGGTTTGGAAAGAAAAAGGATGGATTATAGGGCCTGATCCAAGAGGATGGTTTCAATGGTATTGTCGATATTACTTAGGACGCCGTATACCTGAAGTCGATCTTATACAAGTTAAGCGCTGGAAGGCTTTCTCTCGACATGCTGGGCAAGTCAAAGCAAATTGTGTGGCTGGAGATTTAGGGTGCCGTCCCAAACAGCGTCAAGCATTATTACAGTGGGCATATGACCCTTTTATTTAACGTCCGCTTATGGCCGAAGTTCGATTGATCGCTCAGTTATACTCTAGTCCCAGAACGCATAGACAAAAAACCGGAATTATTGTAGAAATTCTCCATGAGAAGCTCTTTACCATCAACTGTTGGGAATCGTTTGGACGGTCTAGACCTTGCGCGCTACTTTGCATTTTTTGGAATGGTCATTGTCAATTTCAAAGTCGTGATGGGTGCTGAGGGCAGTGGTGACTTATTAAGCCTGATAACGGGATCCATAGAGGGGCGCGCCGCAGCAACTTTTGTAGTTTTGGCTGGAATTGGTTTAGGTCTCTCGGGGGTGAAGAGTATCAACGAGACAATCTCTGTTACTATAAGGAGAGCTGTTTTCCTACTCGTATTGGGGCTGTTGAACACTCTAGTCTTTGATGCTGATATCCTGCATTATTATGCGTTTTATTTCTTTTTTGGCGCTCTTTTACTTTCATTCAGTAATCGGTTTTTGATCACGGGCATTTTAGCACTGAACATTATATTTGTTATTTTGACGTTAGTTCTAGATTACGATTCCGGCTGGAATTGGAACGAGTTCAGCTATATAGACTTTTGGACACCGTTAGGTTTTATTCGCAATTTGTTTTTTAATGGTTGGCATCCAGTTATACCATGGTTGGGCTTCTTGTTGTTTGGGATCGTACTTAGTCGCCTTCCTCTTGCGGAGCGATCAATGCAATGGAAACTTATCATAGGGGGATTGTTGTCTATTACAGTTGCTGAGTTGTTGAGTACTGTGGTTTCACCTGCTCTTAAGTCAATTGATGCGGAACTCTTATTTTTTGCTTCGATACAGCCCGTTCCGCCAATGCCTTTGTACTCACTGGCTGGAATTGGTACTGCTTCCACTGTTATTGGCTTTTGTTTACTGATTTCTAAATGGGCAGAGCAGCGAGGTATATCTGGCTTCTTGCTTCCTGCTGGACGACAGACACTAACATTATACATAGCGCATATTATTATCGGTATGGGAATACTGGAAGAACTTGAAATGCTTGGCGGACAAACTGTCACGACTGCGGTTATGTCTGCTATATTGTTCTGTGTGTTTGCAACGGTTTATGCGATTTTTTGGTCAAAGCTGTTTAAGCGTGGGCCAATTGAGGCATTGATGCGGAAATTAACTGGTTAAAAAGTTAAATAATTGACCAGAAAGTAAACCTAGATAGGATTATTAGAAAACATATGAACGTCCGCTATATGGCCGTTTGTCAATTGAGGTTAAGATGCTATAACGATTCCGAGTGAATGCTAAAAGGCATAGGAAAGAATAAGGTTTATGATGAATAAGGAAGAAAAGAAAATATTTGATGTTTTGTCTGAACTAGTTGCCAGCTATGATTCAGAAGACAACGAAGATTCGAAAAATAATATTTTTCAAAAAATTAATGAAGTGTCCACAAGCAAAATTGAAAGAAGCTTTTTAGATAGCTACTGGAAGTCTATGAGTATAGAAGAGTTTTCTCAGATTTATGCAACTATTAAGGTAGATGTGAAACAGAATACTGAAAAAGAAATTCACAATTTTCTTCAGATTATTATATCTAATATAGAGAGCGATAATTATCCTGAATACTCACTGAACAAGTACAGTGATGCAATTGAGTATTTTTATAAGCAAAGTACAGGTACACTAGTGGACTTGATATATCAGGATGGCATTAGTGAGTTTGATGAATTGTTAGCAGAACTCAAAAAGCCAAATGTTATCAGTCTATAAAAGATAAGTCTGACTAGCGTCCGCTTGTAGTCGTAGAGTGATGGTTATAAACGTTCTATAACTGACAGGGTGCTACACAATTGTATAAGGTTGGCTTGCAATATTCGTATTCATACCATTAAAAGTATGGTTACTGGGTTTTAGATGTGTCTATGACTTTAGAGCAGTCTTCTGATATATCAGGGGGCGGGTAAGGTACGATGGAGATGGGAATGTTTGATTATTATCAGCCTACAGAAAAAATAAAGTGTCCTAAGTGCGGGTATCAGCTCAAAGAATGGCAAGGAAAAGGTGGCCATTGCGCTCTTTTAGTTTGGCAACAAAATAATAAGCAGGCTGTTGATCAAAAAGTTGACAAAGAAGTTAAGTTAACCGCAAAGCAAAGAGATAATTTTCTTTTACCTAATACTTTTGAAATATATAGTTATGACTGTCCTGATCATCAGCCAATATGTGCAACTGGCATATGTATAAATGGCATTTGGTCAAAAACAAAGCTACACGTTTAGTGGCTTATAACAAGTTATATAACTACCGCACGTCAGTGTTCTCTAATGACAAAATGCTACATTTTTTGTCCGTCCGTGTGCAAGTTATTTAAATGTCCATACTGTGGTAACAGCGTTTCTGATAAATTAACTAATCTCTATACTGCTTAAACGTCCGCTTAGGATAATTTGTTTCATATGTATTGTTACAAGCAATAATATCTTTATCTGCACTACTGTTATTGCCTTTATGGCACTAACTCAGCACCCTTTAAGCGATAAAATAGGTTATATTCGTCATCTTTAGGAACAAGTTCCAGCTTTCCTTTTATGTTTATGGCGTCGTAAGAAAAGGCGATTGGTGTGGTGACATGTACCTCTATAATCATTTTGGGCGGAACATGGTAATGGTACGGGCAACTGATGGGAAAGGGGCCGAGTAAAAAGCGTGCGTGTTTTTCGCTTTGTTCTAATGGGAACATATATCCTTGTATGAGGATGGTCGAGCCTTCCATCTTTTTCAGTGTTTTCGAGAATTCAGGTCGAACCCCCATATAGGTGAATTCACTATCTTCTTCATATTGGTATTCATGTTCTATTGTTTCGTTAAAGATATCCCATGTTGTGCCACCTTTCGGGGTGGTCACAAACTCAGGGATGAGTTTCATGAGGTCCGGCGGATCAACCGTTATGGTATCAGTTTCCGTAAATGTTTGTATTGCAGGAAAGTCCGGCTCTGCCATGTCTGCGTCACGTAAAGGAGGAGGTGTGTTGTTCACTGCCCCGGTCAGGAATAAGATGCTTATGGTGCTTATAGAAAGAAGATGAGCGAATGATCTCACGATGATTATCCAATACTTGAAAGCTGTTTTGCAACATCAACGTTAGATGCGCGTAGAGCCGGCAATATTGCAGCCATTAAACCTGCTACAGAGACACCTAAAATTATCAGAATGAAGTCAGGTGTAAAAGCAAAGTTTGCTCTACTTGTGTTTAACGGGGTGATTGTTTGAGCGAGCATTGCAAATCCGCTTATTCCCATAATGATACCAAGTGCCAGCCCAAAAAGAACGATCAACATGCCTTCCGTTGTTATGATACTAAATATCCGTTTTTTTGAAAAACCGATCGCGCGTAGAACGGCGAGGTCTCCCATTCGATTTTCAAGGCTTCCTGCTAATCCGGCAAAGATGCTTAAAGATGCTATTGTGATTAATACAGTGGAAAGAATGGAAAAGCTTTGTGATCCTAACCCAAGCATTGATGTTAAGCGTGTTATCTCCAATGCGGGATTGGCTGCTTGTAATGCGCTTTCACGATTAATCATTCGAGGCAGATTTATATTTGCAATTGGGGATTTTGTTGTTAGGAGCAGGGCTGTAATTTCGGAACTTTTTCTATGTTTTTTTTGCGCTTTATGTTCATGCTCGTGATTATGGTGAGTGTTATGTGCATGAGCATCATGTTTGTGCACTATGCTTTCTTGTCCGTGTAGCGTCAGAACTGAAACGAGTGATGTAAGGATAAGGCGATCAAGAACGGTTCCTGTCGGTTCTATAACGCCCGTAACGGTATAATGTTTCCCTTCATGTGCATGTCCGCCATTTGATATACCATGCGACCCCGCAAATGTATCACCGACTTGAAGCTTGGTATTAGAACCTGCGATTGCTTCAAATGGTTTGTTCCATATACGGCCATTTGCCAATTGCCCGTTATAGTGTTCCATATAGGCGGAGGTTGTTCCGACAATCCTATGTCCTTTCCAGTTATCTCCTAAAGCAAGTGGGGTGGCATCCTTGATTTGTGGGTGTTTCATCCATTTTTTTGCGCTGTCATAGGGGATGTTTCCGGTTGGAATATCAATATGATACACAGAGGACAGGATAAGTTGTAGGGGGCTTCCTTTTGCGCCGACAACGATATCAATATTTTTTCCATCTGCATTGAGTCGGGTTTGTATATGGTGGCTAAATTGAATAACGATCAGGGCAAGCATTACGCCAAATGCGGTCAGAAAAACGGATAACAGGCTGTTGAGCCAGCGTGATCTTAGCGAAGAGAGGACAAAGGCTATGTTGTTCATTCTGCCATCTCCAATACTGTTTTAAAATGTGGCTTAATACGCGCGTCATGTGTCGCTGCTATGATTGTTGCGTTTGTTTTTTGTGCCTGATCCAGTATCAAATTCATAACTTTTTCGGCGTTTTTATCATCAAGCGCAGAAGTTGGTTCATCGGCAAAGATGACGTTGGGGTTATTTGCTACAGCACGTGCAATTGCGACGCGTTGCGCTTCTCCGACACTTAACTTATGTGCCTTTTGTTTTTCTTTATCACAGAGGCCAAGGTCTTTGATTAATTCTTGTGTTCGTATAGGGGCTGGTTTTCTTTGTGCTAAGGCAATATTTTTTTCAACGGTTAAGTATTTGATTAAATGCATTCTTTGAAAAATGAAGCCAAAATTTTCTGCTCGTAGTTGGTCTTTATTTTTATCTGAAAGTAAAGAATACCTATTGTCGTGATAGGAAATATCACCAGAGGTGGGTTTCAATAAACCTGCCATGATGTTCATCAATGTGGTTTTACCACAGCCTGATGGGCCGAGTAGAAGGAGATGCTGTCCTTCGCTCACATTTAAGCTGAGCTTGTCTATAATACAATGACTGTCGATGTGGTGTTCGATGTCCGTAATGCTAAACAACATTGTGTTATCTTGCCTTTTCTATTTTTTGTAAGGTATTCCCTACCTTAGCGGTATAATTCTCTCTGGTTAAGCGTGTTTCCTGAGATATGCTTATTTATCATATATGTTTTTGTTTCTTGCAAATTAAAAATGTTACATTATAACAATTGTTATATTATAACATTTTGAGATTTTAGAAAGCGAGAAGCGCAATGTTACGAGCTGTAGAGAAAAAGTTACCTGTCACTGTTCTGTCCGGTTTTTTAGGGGCAGGGAAAACCACGCTTTTGAATTATATTTTAAATAACCGTGAAGGCAAAAAAGTTGCGGTTATTGTGAATGATATGAGTGAGGTGAATATAGATTCTGCGCTTATAGAAAAGGGTGGTGCAGACCTCTCGCGTACTGAAGAAAAACTGGTTGAGATGAGTAATGGCTGTATCTGCTGTACTTTGCGTGAGGACTTGCTTGAACAAGTCTCTGATTTGGCATCAGAAGGTAAATATGAGTACCTTCTGATCGAGAGTACGGGTATATCGGAACCCTTGCCTGTTGCCGCAACTTTTGACTTTCGTGATGAGGATGGGCGTAGTCTATCAGATGTGGCGCGCCTTGATACTATGGTGACTGTTGTTGATGCGTCCAATCTTATTCATAATTACAGCTCAACTGAGTTTCTAAGGGATCAGAAGGAGAGCTTGGGTGATGAGGATGAACGCACGCTTGTTGATCTATTAGTGGAGCAAATTGAATTTGCGAACGTTGTTATTTTGAACAAGGCTGATTTAGTTTCTTCTGATGAACTGGACACAGCAAGAGCGATTATACGTAGCTTGAATGCTCGTACCGATATCGTAGAGACAACTTTAGGCCAAATTGAAATTGACCGTGTAATGGATACTGGCCTGTTTCACTTTGAAGAGGCGCAAGAGCACCCTTTATGGGCGCATGAACTCTATAATTTTAAAGATCACGTTCCTGAAACTGATGAATATGGGATTATTAGTTTTGTTTATCGTGAACGTGCGCCGTTTGATCCCGTTAAAATTTATGATTTTTTTAATGAGGGTTGGCCGGGCGTTGTGCGTGCTAAAGGTTTTTTCTGGACTGCTACACGCCCTGATTATGTTGGAGAGGTATCGCAAGCAGGAGCATTCGTACGCCATCAGGGAATTGGTCGTTGGTGGGCTGCAATCCCAAAAAATCGCTGGCCAGTGGGAGAAGAATTTGAAGAGGTCTTGCGTAATTACTGGACAGAAGATTATGGAGATAGACGCCAAGAGATAGTCTTTATTGGTCTTAAAGGGGGTATGGATGAGCAGGAGTTACGAAGTAAGTTAGATAGCTGTTTGGTCGAAAACTATATTTCTAATGAAGATAAATATAAGTCTATGGATGACCCGTTCCCAGAATGGTTTAAGCAAGCAGAAGCTGCGTAAAGGGCTAGGTGTCATATAGCTTGATTTGTTTTAGGTCTAAAATTCACCGCCAAGAGTGGGGCTTGTTGCCATTGCTCGCGCGTAAAATTCAACCGCTCTTCTGCGTTCAAACGCAAACAAAATGGTGAGAACTTGGTTTTTTAGGTTTAGTCATTGGCACCTCCTTATGCATCAGAGCGTTCGACTTAGAAACACCATGATTGAAAACATGAAGATTAACAGCGCTTAATTACTTCAACTGTATTTACTGATGATCAACTCCAGAACCATTGACCTATCAATTATCGCAACTTGATGGGATTGTCTTTGGTATGTGCATTAACAGTGATGATAAGTTAAGAATAGTGAAGGCAATAGAAATTAAATGCCTCGTTGAAGGCTACAAAGGCTTTCGTTTTTTTAAGCTTACTATTCTCCATCGAAAGGAAAAATGGATATAGCTGATCTTGATTTGTTGACGTTTGATCAAGCGAATTGATTATGTTCAATCTTTCTTTAGCGAACCAAAAATATATTTAATAGTAGACAGGAATAACGCATTTCCTGTTGATTTAAACGAGGCGTTTTCTCAGATTAAACAACTCTTAAAAGGTAAGGGTGTCGCTTTGTGTGATTTGTCTTTTTAATAAGATGATTCATATTAATCATATTGGTGTTTTTAGGCGCGGAGTAGTTAATGAATTATAGGCCATTTTACATTTGAAGAGGATATTATACATGAGAGTTAATGTCCGCTTATGGCCGGAAACTTTAATATAAGGAGATGTTTTGTTGCTTAGATTAATCTCATTTTGCGTTATCATTTTTTTACTTTTTCCCTCTGGTGCTTTTTCTTGCGCTCTTCAGGGGACGGATAAAGAGAAAGAAAATCTAATAAGTAAAGCAGAATTTATTGGCATTGTTAGAATAGTTGATAGGCAAGAATACGAAAGCGGACGAAAAAAATCCGCAGTTATGAGGCCGTTTATGGTGTACAAATCTTCCGAAAATTTTGATCCGGCTGTGACGTTTGAGATCAAGTTTGAAGAAATGTGGACTAGCTGTGATATTGCGGTGAACGAATTATACTCTCTTCAAGAAGTCATTATCTTAAAAAACGAAGAGGGGGCTTATATAATGGGAGAGAAAGGGATTAGAGGTCAGTTGGGGAAGCATTGGGATATAGTTCGTTCTCAAGTTTCATACGTATGGCAATGAAGTGTACAAACTTAACGTCCGCTAAGGCCGGACAAGCATTGGGAATAAAAACAAGGATAGGTAAAGTAGTGCGAAAGAAGTTTAAAGAAAGCCTATATTTAGCAATTGTGCCAGCGATAATTGGTGGTTCTTTTTTGATATGGAACACTTATTTGTCGAATAGTCCTGATAGCAATGAAAAAACTGTTCAGAGTATAGCTTACTCATCTGGGAATAACTCATCTGCCGTTTCCGAAGTAGTTACAAACAACATAGATGCTCGTATTGTTGCTAGTGATAAAATAGGATCAAGCGAATGTGAAGTGGGAATTAAATGCCGCCTCGAAAACAGCCAGAGTAACTTAAATTCGGGTTCAGTGTTGATTGAACGAGTAGGTGAGTAGATTTTAGTATTAAATGTCCGATGACAAATAACTTAAAGTGTTAGAAGTGAAATATTTTTATAGAATAATAGTAACAGTGATAGCGTTAGTGTTTTTAGTTAATCCTGTGTGGGCTTTTAGGTGCCAGAATAAGACTATAGAGCAAACATATAAGGAGTCTGAACGTGCATTTTTAATATACATAACAGAGACTAAATTAAATGAAAAATTGTGGAAGAAGCTTAATAAGGGATATCCCGTCGCATTAGATAGGGACGAGAGCATAAAAGCTATTTTTACAGGTTATCGTATTACTGAAGAATTTAAAGGCGACACAAGCTACAAACCAACTCTGATTGACCTTTTGGGTATTGGTACGGGCTATACTGGTGTAACACCTGGTCAATACTATTTTGTTATGCTACCGCCACTTGGAGAAAATGAGCAATCAAATATTCGACGCATTGATACTTGTCGTGCACCCGTAAGTCATTATCGTTTAGATGTTGACCATTTTCAAAAAGAACTAGATGTATTTAGATCTCTGAGAGGTACACTGGAGTAGTTTTTGAGCGTCCGCTATTGGCCGCTAGCGAATTAAACTGGTGCCATAATTATATTAGTTCTAGGGTTCGAATCCCAGTTTTCTTGACGCTCAGGAGATCCATGCAGAAGTGTGCAGTCAAAAAGAATAATTTTCCTGGAGGGTAAGGCAAAAGCTATATCGTCGCCCGGTTTTTCACCAGCCTGTGCAATAGTGCCATCTCCTGAAAGAGTCATAGTTATAGTGTCATCAAAGTCATCGCCATCTTCATCATGACGATGCACTCCTCTTATGCGGTCACTATTTACGCGAATGAGTGTTGAGTATTCTGGTGCGGACTGTGTTTGCACTAAAGTTTTGGCGATATTGGTAATAACCTCATTTGCCGCATGAGGGAAGTGTTTTTGAGAGAGTGATGTTTTCAATGTGTTTACATTGTTCCACGTTGTAAAAGATGCATGCCCAGTATGCCTATTTCCGGCCATCTCTGGACTAAAACAATTATTGCTCATCTTTGATGAATTAATTATGTCTTGAGCTGCATGATCTAGGTCTTCACCTTGGCCGGGATAGTCACAAATTATAGCGTGGATGTTGTGTTTTGTTTTTTCGCGCCAAATAGGGGACAGAGCTTCAATATCATCGCCGATATCTAGTATCATTGGGTCTGGGTATAGTCTATCGTTGGCTCGAAAAAGTCCCAATATTGCCTCTGGTTTTATTTTCAAATTTGTTAATTAATTTATCTTGTGTTTATAAGATGATTAATAAGCTAAAGATTTTTTTGGGAAATATCAACTTATTTTCATAATGTTATTTGTGAGATGCTATGTAATCGAGAACGACAGTCAAGGATCGACGTATTAACCGATAGAAATTATGAGTGTCACTTACGTCCGCTTATGGCCGGAAGAGGGTTAACTTAATGCTATGTTGGCGTTAAGTGGCACACTAAAATGATTCTCGTGTGTAGCAATATGTGTAGCATTGTGTGTATCAATGGCGGACAAAAGTACATGTATGTGGGGTTGTTATTCTTTTCTGATTCAAGAAAGCTATTTATTATCAGTGTGTTATGTGTTGTTCTGAAATGGGCGTGTGCCCAGAGTACATGGGATTCGAACCTATATCAGTCAATCCAGAAAAAACGGTTAAAATCAGTGCTTTAGGGTGGAAATGGGGGTGAGTTCATGGCGGACAGACAGGGATTCGAACCCTGGATAGGCTATAAACCTATGCCGGTTTTCAAGACCGGTGCATTCAACCACTCTGCCATCTGTCCGCATGAATGATTTTTACATTTTGAGGTTCATTTTCTACAGACTTTTAGGTATGTCTGTCTAGGGGAAATTTTAAAAAAGTAGGTTTTTTTTCAAAATGCTTATATTACAGTTCGCAATTAGTATGATTTTAATCTGTATCACTGTCGTGATACACGCGGTGGCTCTGGATTACCTGATAGGCTGGCTACAACGCGCAAGCAATAAGGCGCGTTTATTATTTAAAAGGCATTGGAAGATCCCTTTGCTTGTCGTTGCCGTGTTAGGGACATTTGTCGCACATATTGTACAAATATGGCTTTGGGCAGGATTCTATTTATATATTGATGTTGTCGCAGATTTTGAAGAAGCGCTGTATTTTTCAACATCATCATTCACGACTGTAGGATTTGGTGACATCTATCTGGACAAAGATTGGAGACTTGTGAGTGCTTTTCAATCAGCGAACGGATTTATCTTGTTTGGTTGGAGTACGGCCTTTATCTTTGAGGTCATGTCAAAACTCTATGAAGATGATTCCAAAATTAAAGGATAAAACCAAATGAACCGCACGGCTAAATTTCTATGCGCAGCAATCTTATCTCTTTCCTTGTTACCTGCGCATGCTCATGCGGACGAAGAATTCGATAAATGGGTCAAAAATTTTAAGAAAGACGCTATATCTAAAGGCATATCAAAAGGAATAGTTGAGCAGGCAATGGTGGGTGTTGCGCCAATTCCGCGTATCATTGAGCTTGACCGTAAGCAACCCGAAGGGACAATGACCTTCGCCCAATACAAAAAACGCGTTATTAGCGATGCGCGTGTTGCACAAGGGCGTAGGCTATATAAACAGCACAGAGACTTATTGGATAAAACAGCGAAGAAATATGGTGTTCCACCGCAATATATCGTTGCGTTATGGGGGATTGAGACCAGTTACGGAAATAATACAGGTGGATTTAAGGTCGTAACCGCATTATCGACATTGGCATATGATGGGCGTCGTAGCTCTTTCTTCCGTAAGGAACTGATTAATGCGTTGAAGATACTGGACGCGGGACATATCGCTCCGAAAAATATGAAAGGTTCATGGGCCGGCGCAATGGGGCAGAACCAATTTATGCCGTCCAGTTTTCATGCTTTTGCTGTCGATGGGAATAATGATGGAAAGCGTGATATCTGGACAAGCCTACCGGATGTCTTTGCCTCTACTGCAAATTATTTGAGCAAAAGTGGATGGGCTGAGGATGAGCGTTGGGGGCGCCGTGTCAGTGTACCTAAAGGTTTCACAAAAGGGATGGTCGGTCTAAAGGTAAAACATGATTTACAAACATGGAAACGTATGGGGGTTACCCTCCTTGGCGGGCAGGGTATCCCTGTTGTTGAAGGGATGAGAGCGTCTGTCGTTGCCCCTGATGGCCTGAACGGGCCGACTTACCTTGTCTATGATAATTACCGCGTTATCATGAAATGGAATAAATCGACTTATTTTGCAACATCTGTTGGTATGCTTGCAGATCTTATTGCTCAATAGGCTACTTTAACAAACTTGGTTTTTAATTATTTGAAGGGCATTTTCTTATGCGTCACTTTATTGCTGTTTCTTTTCTTTCATTTTGTTTGCTTTTATCCGGCTGCTCGGAAATAGAGCTGGCCTCTCATTTTGGAAAAAAACTGGCCGGAGGCGGGTACAGCAAAGGGCATTATAAAATTGGTTCACCTTATACGATTAAAGGGGTGCGCTATTATCCCGCAGTTGATTACGATTATGATAAGCGCGGAGTCGCATCATGGTATGGCCCAGGATTCCACGGAAAGAAAACTGCAAACGGTGAAACTTACGACCAGAATGAATTAACTGCCGCGCATAAAACGCTTCCTCTACCAAGTATCGTGCGTGTTACAAATTTGGAGAATGGGCGCTCGCTCATCGTGCGTGTGAATGATCGTGGGCCATATGCACATGGTCGTATTATCGATATGTCAAAGCGTTCGGCTGAGTTACTTGGCTTTAAGAATAAAGGGATAGCCAAAGTACGTGTTCAGGTTTTAGAGGCAGAAAGTCGTATGGTCGCACAGGCCGCACAAAACGGACAAGATACGCGCGGTATGGAAGTGCCCATGAATAAGAGCTCGTACAAATCACCCAACGTACAAATGGCAAGTACGAAGCCTGCACCGGTGAACCAACCCGTGTCTTTAACAACGCAAAATAAAGTGACAACACCCGGACATGTAAAGGCAGGAAATTTTTATCCGGATTCTGTTGTCTCAGAGTATCCCGTAAACTCAAAAGGTGTTTTCGTGCAAACAGGTGCATTTTCAACGCGTGAAGGAGCGATGAGGCATGCCAGCGCGCTTGACACATTCGGGCGTGCACAAATACATCCTGTAACAGTAGATAACGTAACATATTACCGCGTCAGGTTTCCCACGCGTAATGTGCCTGAGGCAGATGCGCTGTTAGAGGGGGTAATGGCACGCGGGCATAATAATGCGCGGATCATAGTGGATTAATTGTGCTGCGCGTGATTGAATAGGGACATGTTACAAAAGGGAAGAGAAATGAAAGCTGTATCTGGCTATACGCTGCTTATATTTGGAATGTTGACGTGTCTATACAGTGTTATAGATTCAAATAGTGCGATTGCGGCCGATGTTACGACAAAGGCAAAGCAAGCCATCATACTTGATTATGATACCGGTACAGTTTTACTTGAGAAAAACCCTGATGAGAGAATGCCAACTTCCTCGATGAGTAAGGTTATGACAATGTATCTTATTTTTGATGCATTGAAAAAGGGCAGCTTATCCCTTGAGGATGAACTATTGGTAAGTGAAAAAGCCTGGAGAAAAGGCGGATCAAAAATGTTTGTTGAGGTTGGTAAAACTGTAAAAGTTGAAGACCTTATTCGCGGCGTAATTATTCAATCAGGTAATGATGCAACAATTGTTTTAGCCGAAGGTTTGGCAGGCGATGAAGTGTCCTTTGCTGCGGCCTTGAATAAAAAAGCGCGTGAGCTTGGTATGAAAGATAGCCACTTTATGAATGCGAGTGGCTGGCCTGATCCAGATCATTACTCAACTGCGCGTGATTTGGCGACGTTGGCCAAAAATATGATTGTAAACTTTCCGCAATATTATGGTTATTACGCGGAAAAAGAATTTACCTATAATAAAATCCGCCAAACAAACCGCAATCCCTTACTTTACAAGGGAATTGGCGCAGATGGTTTGAAAACAGGGCACACCGAGATAGGCGGTTATGGCTTAATTGGTACAGGACAACGTGATGGTCGTCGTGTTGTTTTGGTAATTAACGGTCTGGAAAGTAGTAAAGAGCGATCACAGGAATCTGCAAGGCTGCTACAATGGGCCCTCAATGGTTTTCGTAATGTAAATCTGTTCGCAGATGGGGCTGAGCTTGACAAAGTTCCTGTGTATCTCGGTGTGCAAAACAAGGTTGGCGTACATGCAAAACAACCCATCCACGTTACTGTGCCAAAGCTATATGAAAATGATTTGAAGATCGAAGTGAGTTACAAATCACCATTAAAAGCTCCAATCAAAAAAGGTGAAGAAATAGGTAAAGTTACTGTCACAGTTCCTGATGGTGAAGTTATCAACGTACCATTAGTGACCTCATCTGATGTTGCAGAACTGGGCTTCTTCGCTAAACTACTTGCAAAAGCACGCCTTCTGAGCACAGGCGAAGGGAGCTTTCTATAATGTCTAATACACCGAATACAGGGTATTTCATCTCTTTGGAAGGAGGAGAGGGCGCAGGGAAGACAAGCCAGATTAATAAATTGGCACAAGCAATTACCGCACAAGGGCGGCGTGTTGTGACAACGCGTGAACCTGGCGGCACACAAGAAGCCGAGAGTATTCGTAACTTACTTGTGCAGCGTGATGGTGGTGATTGGAACCCTATGGCCGAGACACTATTACTATTCGCTGCACGAGCCATGCATATTGAAAAAATTATAAAGCCTGCCCTCAATGATGGGTGTGTTGTGATTTGCGATCGTTTTACCGACTCCACGATGGCTTATCAAGGGTATGGTCGTGGCTTGGACATTGAAAGAATCCGTGAAATAGAGCGCGTATCTATTGACGGCTTTGCCCCGGACTTAACGTTTATTCTTGATCTTGATGTCCGCACAGGGTTAGAGCGTTCTTATAAGCGTTTAGCTTCTGAAAAGGGCTATGATAAAACCGAAGATCGGTTTGAACGTATGGATTTATCCTTTCATGAAAAACTGCGTGAAGGCTTTCTTGATATTGCGCGAAAAAACGATGATCGTTGCTATATACTCAACGCAGCGCAGGATATTGATAATATCGCGGTCGAGATACAAAATATTGCCCTGTCTAAATTGCAGGCCCTTTAAAATTATGAGTTAGAGTTACGATGAGCCTCTTTGGTGATGAAGATATAGTCTATGATGATGAGCGTGAGGACGATTACGATTCTCCGCAATCAGCCGTAGAGTCGCAGAAACTGCAAGAACCAAAAGCTATGACTTTTTGCTTGGGGCATGAAGAGCAAGAAAATCTCTTTATAGACCTGTTCCAGAAGAACAGCTTGCCGCACGCAATGATATTTTCCGGTAACCAAGGTATTGGAAAAACCACAATGGCGTTCCGCCTTGCGCGTTTTTTACTAAAGAACGGTAAAGTGGAAGATAACCAAGATAGCTTATTCGGTGGTGAGGATATACAGCCGGACATATCATCATTGGACGTTGCCGCGGATGATCCGGTATCTGCGCGTATTGTCTCAGGTGGGCATGCAGATTTGCTCCATATTCATCGCGCGTTTGATACGGCAAAAGGTAAGCAAGATGCAACGCTTAAGGTAGATGCATTGCGCAAGATTGAACCATTCTTACGCAAAACGGCATCCGAAGGGGGCTGGCGCATTGTCCTTGTCGAAGATGCCGACACAATGAACAGAAGCGCGCAAAACGCTATCCTTAAAATTCTCGAAGAACCGCCTGCTAATGTACTGATTATGTTGGTCGCACACAGACCGGGTATGTTGATTCCAACAATACGTTCACGCGCCCGCGTAATAAATTTTGACCCGTTATCACAAGATAATATGAAAGATTTATTATCTCGTCAGGGGCATTATCTGTCGATTGAGGATATGACGACATTGTCTAGCCTGTCAGAAGGCAGTATCGGCCAAGCTTTACGGTATGTAGAGGAGGGCGGGTTGCAAACCCTCTCACAAATCCTTGAATATCTGGAAACTGCGCCAAATTGGAATTGGGCAAGATTGCATGAGCTATCTTCCTCACTATCCTCACCTGCACAGGATAAAGAGTACAGAATGTTCGCTGATCTGATGCAGTGGGTATTCACGCAAATGTTACGTACCAAAGCACGCGGTGGCACTGATTTGCCACCTGCATTAAAAGGCGCGGGTGTAAGTTATTTTATGGTGGAAACACCGTTGGAACGTTTAATTACGATTTCTGATAATTTGAAAAAACACTTTGAACGCGTAGATTTTTCCAATCTGGATAGGCGCGACGCTATACGCAGCTGTTTTCTTGTGATAAGTGAATAGCGGACATTATTTGCAGGAGCTTGAAGACCTTGAGTACGAAAACACCTTTCTACATCACTACGGCGATCTCTTACGTCAATGGCGTGCCACATCTTGGGCATGCATATGAATCGATTTTAACGGATGTTCTTGCCCGTTTTAAACGTTTGGACGGATATGATGTAAAGTTCCTGACCGGAACGGATGAACACGGTGAAAAGGTCGCGCAAACTGCGGAACAAAATGGTATGCAGCCACGCGCATTTGCCGATAAAAACGCGGCGACTTTCATTGAAATGACTGAAAAGCTTGGGATATCGAATGATGACTTCCTTCGTACAACGCAAGAACGTCACTATACAGCTTCACAAGCGATGTGGGAAAAGCTGAACGCGAATGGTGATATTTATCTTGGTAAATATGAAGGGTGGTATTCCATTCGTGAAGAAGCATATTTCACAGAGGATGAGCTGCGCACTGATGAAAACGGCCAGAAATTCACGCCTCTTGGCACTGAAGTTGAATGGGTCGAAGAGCCAAGTTACTTCTTTAAGCTCTCAAAATACACAGACGCTCTGATTGACTATTACCAACAAAATATCACCGCAGTACAACCCGTATCGCGCATGAACGAGATTATGAGCTTTCTTAAACAGGATGGCGGGTTAAATGACCTGTCTATATCACGTCACAAAAGCCGCTTGAAATGGGGAATTCCTGTTCCCGGTGATGAAGATCACGTTATGTATGTGTGGCTTGATGCATTAACAAACTATCTCACGGCTCTTGGCTATCCTGATGAAGATTCAACGGAAATGAGTAAGTTCTGGCCTGCGAATTATCATGTAATTGGTAAGGACATAACGCGTTTCCACGCGATTTATTGGCCTGCGTTCCTGATGGCAGCAAACCTACCACTACCACAAACAATTTTTGCACATGGATTTATTAATGTGCAGGGACAAAAAATGTCAAAATCCATTGGAAATGTCCTTTCACCGGATGATTTGATTGAGTTATATGGACTGGATCAAATCCGTTATTTCCTGATGCGTGAAGTTCCGCATGGTAATGATGGTAACTTTTCACATGAACAGGCCGTACAACGTATAAATGCAGACCTTGCCAATGGGCTAGGTAACTTGGCACAGCGCACACTTTCTATGGTTTTTAAGAACTGTGATGCACAAATGCCTGTTCCACAAGCTTTCACACAAGAGGATCAAGCACTGTTGGATCGCGCATACGCTCTTGTCGATGAAATTCGCACCTCATTTGATGACATGAAAATTAATCGCGCATTAGAAAAAATATGGAGCGTTGTTGCCGCGTCTGATGCATATGTTGATGCCCAAGCACCATGGAAACTTAAAAAAGAAGATCCTGAACGTATGGCAACAGTGCTTTATGTTCTTGCTGAGGCAATAAGGTGTTTGGCAATAGTGGTACAGCCCGTAGTCCCGCATTCTGCACCTAAGATGCTGGATCAATTAGAGGTCATAAGTGATCAACGTGATTTTGCCCATATTTCACCTGAATATGCGTTAAAATCAGGCACAAAAATTGAAAAGCCGGAAGGCGTGTTTCCACGCATTGTTGAGAATGAAGAGGCTGCATAATGTGGATTGATTCCCATTGTCATCTAAACCATTCGGGGATTAAAGAAAAGGGTAATCCCGCGGAAATTATAGAGTCTGCACGAGAGGTGGGCGTTGATGGTATGCTCACAGTATGTTGTCGTATGTCAGAAGAAATTGACGAGCTTATCGCCATCACAAAGGAAAATGATAATGTCTGGTGCAGTATCGGTACACATCCACACGATGCGGGGTTGGATTCTGAAAAGTCCTTCACACAAAGTAAAATTGTAGAGATTGCGCAGGCGCATAATCAGGTCATTGCTTTAGGTGAAACAGGCTTGGATTATTACTACGATAATTCCCCAAGAGAAGACCAGCAGCACAGTTTTCGTAAGCATATTCGTGCCTGTATTGAGAGCGACTTACCCATGATCGTTCATACACGCGATGCAGAGCAAGACACCGCAAGTATCATGAAAGAAGAGGGGCAGGGGACATCCCTATCCGCCGTAATGCACTGTTTTAGTTCTTCACAATGGTTGGCTGAACAAGCGCTTGATATGGGTTTTTACATCTCGTTCTCGGGGATTATCACCTTTAAAAAGGCGGATGAATTGCGTGAAACCGCGAAAATAGTGCCGCTTGATAAGGTTCTGGTGGAAACAGATGCGCCGTTCCTTGCACCAGTACCATATCGTGGAAAAACGAATGAGCCTGCATATGTCACCAAAACAGGTGAATTTTTAGCAGAGCTTTATGGCGTGAGTACAGATGAATTTGCTAGAATAACAACAGAGAATTTTTATAATCTGTTTACAAAAGCACAGCAGCGATGACATTGAAATTTACAATATTGGGGTGCGGCAATTCCTCAGGTGTTCCGGCTATCGGGAATTATTGGGGTGATTGTAATCCTAATGAGCCAAAGAACAGGCGCTATCGTTGCTGTTTTTCTGTTCAGTCTGAGAATAGTACATTGGTGATTGATACCGGCGCTGATTTTAGAATGCAAATGAATCATTTTAATATCAATGAGTTATCAGCCGTTCTTTACACGCATCAACATAGTGACCATACACATGGAATAGATGATATTCGTTCATTCTATTTTCGAAACGGAAAGTATCCAATAAAATGTTATGGAAAATCGAGTGTGTTAGGGGATATAGCGGGGCGCTTTACCTATATATTTGATGGTGGTGAAAATTCTGAAATGTATCCACCAATCATGCAGGCTTGTCCATTTGATGAATCTGATTATGGTCGCACACAAACTATTAACGACATATCATTCATACCATTTAAAATGGATCACGGTACATGCACATCTGTCGGTTATCGTTTTGGTGATATTTCATATTGTGTTGATATGCGAAGTTTAGATCAAACAGCGCTAGATGTTATTAAAGGTTCTAAGGTTTGGATTGTTGATGGTGCTGGCTATCTCTATGATGAAAATCCTGCACACGCACATCTGGAGCGTTTGTATGAGTATAACCGTTATATACAGGCCGAAACTGTCTATGTGACATGCTTGTCAACTTTAATGGATTACCAAACGTTGGCAGACACATTGCCTCAGGGCTTCCATCCGGCCTATGATGGCCTTGTTTTGTGACGAGCAGCACGAGAGAATGCATTATGTACAGGTAATATAACATGAGGATATAAAGAATATAACTGGACATTTTCCATAATATACATTATCACTCATAAAGATAACATTATTATTCAATTTCAGTATAATCTTTCACGATAAATTGCCCCTATTATTCCCTACATCTCCTCATCACTTAACCCTCTACTGTGTTTTCGTAATTAGAAAACTCTATTGCCCAAATAACCATTGCAGAAACGATTTTTTTTCACCGCCTTCTTCTCTAACCTTAATTTCACGTTGGATGCGCGCCTCTTGAAGCTTTCGCCAACGATGGAGAGGATCTTCTGTATCTTCCAAAGAATCTAGCGCATCACTCTTCAATGTATACCAGTAAACACTTTTTGCTTTGAATGGTGTAACGGCTTTTATTTGAATTGATCTGATATTATCTGGCTGAGCTTTCCCTTTCTCTGTGCAGGCCACACAGTTACAAATGATCATTTCAGTTTCAGTACTATCCGGATCTTTCCTTCTGTAAGTTTCTGATTTAATTTTGCCAGACAATTGATATATTTTACCCGTATCATCAGTCAAAGTACCATTTATAAAAGGTTTGTTTTTATCAAAAGAACCAAAAACTTTTTCAAGTAATACTCCCCTTTCTTTATCATTCTCCTCTGGCATTGATCCTAATATGAAACAAATACCACTATCCCAAGACATTAACGGAAGTGGATTCTTTGGTGAGATTTTGGTTTCGTTTTTATCAAAAAGTATTTCATTTTTTGTTAAATAAACGATTTTTGTATCAGAAAAGACTTCATTTGCCCCTACTGAAGCAGAGAAAAAAGAGGTTAACGATAAGAAAATAAAAACGAAAAGTTGCATAGTTATTTACCCTTAAATATTGAATAAAATTATATTAGTAAATTGGAGCTCTGCCAATATACTAATATTCAGTCAGGTGTCCAAACTTGATTTTAACAACAGGAATATGCCGGCTATCTTCAAAAACAATGATGACTGGCTATTTCGCTAATAGCACAGACTTATTATTCTCTAAGTTTTATTTTGTTTATTATCGAAATTGACAATAAACTGTGGTGCGTGGTATATTATCATAAATGACAATAAATGATTGAACTCCGATATGGCTCGACCTAGCATCAAAGAAAAGCGCACTGAGGAAATTCTACAAGCTTATGAACGCTGTATTTCGTTGTACGGCGTTGAAGGAGCAACTTTACAAAAAATTGCCGAAGAAGCCAAAATCGCCCGTCCGTTATTACGGCATAATATAGGGAATAGAGACGACCTTTTACAAATGGCCGTTAAACGCTTTATTCACAGAAGTGAACAGGCCATGCAAGAGGCTTATGCCGTGATCCCAAAAGATTGTAGGGGTGAGGACTTTGTATACTCCCTTTTTTATTCAACCCCCTCAAATGCACAACATAGCGATGTTATGATCGCCGCTGCTTTGATCTATGCAGCTCAAACAGACCCGAATATAAAAAAAGAAATGCAGAGATGGTTAAGTACTTTTATAGAGGGCTTTACTAATCAACTACAGCGCATTTACCCCCGTGCAGATATTGAGCATATTCAAAATGTAACCGCAGGCATTGTTGGCATTTACTTTAATGTCGAATCTCTAGCCCCTCTTGGCACAAACAAGTCCCTTCGAGATCAGTCATACCAATCTGCACTTTATCTTTTAACCGCGCTTAAAAACCAAAAGGATTAATAATGAAACATATTTTAATGTTGGTTGTAATTACTATGGCCTTTTCTGCTCCTGCGTATGCCGCAGACTTAACAATTAAGCTTACAGACCTTCGTAATAAAACAGGTAATATTGCCATTGCTATTTACGAAGACAGCGCCGCATTCAAAGAGAATAAAGTAGAGCATGCGCCATATACCATGCTACTAACCGCAACAGGCACGCAAAGCCTCACTCTACATAGCTTTCCGGTAGGAACTTACGCAATTTCAATTTTGCATGATGAGAATAAGAATGGCGCACTGGATATGAGTAAGTACAACTTTCCAACAGAAGGATACGCGTATTCAAATAACGTCGGGAAAATGTCGATTCCATCATTTGAGAAAGCCTCCTTTATACATTCCGGCGATACCAATACCGAACAGACGATCCAAATAATTTATATAAAATAAGGAAGCCATTATGCCCATTTTCCTCACCATTAATGGTGTATTTATCGTCATCTTTATCGCTATCACTCTTATGCACCCTCCTATATGGGGTTGGGTTTTGTTTATAGGAACATGGTGCATTGCTGATTATTTTGTCATTAAAAAGACCAATATTCATTTAAAGAGTTGGCAATGGTTCACCCTTATCACTGCTCTAACAGTTATTGATTTCGTCGTGCTATACGCGGCCGGGCAATTATAAGAAGGAGGTAATAATATTATGGATTTTTTGAAAAACACATTTAGCGAGTGGGAAATTTACGAGTGGGAAATCATTATTGGTGACTGGTTTTTTTATGCCTCTATCGCTTTTCTTACTTTTGAGCTGATAAGACTTATGTTTAAGAAAACACTCACAAAGAATGTTCTGGGTGATACCGTCACCAACTTTATTACCTTAGGTATGTTTATAGGCATCAATATACTGCTTGCAGGGCTCTATATCGGGACATTTTATTTTTTCTATGAATATGTCAGCATTACACAACTTCCCATTAATATATGGACGATTATAGCCTGTATTATACTGGCTGATATTGTGTATTATTGGGAACATCGTGCAATGCATCGCTTTGGCCTAGGTTGGGCAACACATACGGTGCACCACAGTTCTCCGCATTTTAATATTTCAGTTGCTTACCGTTTTGGCCCATTAGATGGGATTATTCCGCTGTTCTTCCATATACCGCTGGCTATGATGGGATTTCATCCATTCCTGATTTTATTTGCAGAGATGATGGTGCAACTCTATCAAACTGCACTCCACACAGAAACCGTTAAAAAGTTTCCTAAGCCCATAGAATCCATTATGAACACCCCCTCTCACCATCGTGTCCATCACGGCTCTAACCCACAATATATTGATAAAAACTATGCCGGTATTTTTATCATTTGGGACAAAATGTTTGGAACGTTTGAAGAGGAAAATGAAAAGGTCATCTATGGCGTTCTCCCCCCTATTAACTCCATCAATCCGTTCCATGTTTTCTTTCATGGCTTAACCGGTTTGTTCACTAAGATGATGAAAGCCAAAGGCCTCAAGAACAAATTACTTTATCTCGTAAAGCCCCCGGGCTGGCACCCTAAAACGAAAGAAGAGGACATGTTATGAATAATATATGGACATATATCGGCCTTGCTCTACTCGCGTGGGTTGGGTGGGATCTATATCGCGGATATACACTAATTTGGGATGTTATATATCGTGACACTGATCCAACAACTTATTGGATTGTTATTGCAGTTTGGACAAGCCTTGCTATGAGTTGCTTTTTCCCGTGGGGTAATAATGACAAATAACTTACAAAAGATGATGCACCTCCTCCCTGTAGACGCATATACATCACAGGAATGGTTTGACCATGAACAACAAATGATCTTCTCAAGAACTTGGCAATTCGCAGGGTTTGTTGAGGACATCAAAGAAGCGGGAGACTATATCACCGTACAAGCCGGATTGAATAATATCTTTATCATTATGGGTAAAGACGGAGAACTTCGTGCCTTTCACAATATGTGTCGTCACCGCGGAACTCAGCTTTTGCGCGCAGCAGGAAAAGGCGGGAAAGCCATCACATGCCCCTACCATGATTGGACATATAACTTTATGGGTGATCTGGTTGCTGTACCGGAGCAAAAAGAAGAATTCGCGAATATTGATAAAAAGTGCCATGGCCTAAAACCCGCTTCTGTAGGTATATGGCGTGGCATGCTTTTTGTTCATCCTGAGCCTAATGCTATGCCTGTACAACAATGGTTTGCACCTATTGAACCTCACCTAGGGCCTCATAAAGTTGAGGAATTAGTCGAATACCCAGACACATCAACAACAGATGAAATAAAAGCGAACTGGAAAATTGTAGTTGAAAATTATATTGACGTTTATCACTTGTCACATCTGCATTCCGGTACACTTTCCATGTATAATCATAAAAAAGCAGAGTATGGTTTTCACGGTCCACATTACGCTTTTAGAGAACCTTTAAGCGAAAGCTACGCCAAAGATATCAATAAAAACGTGCCCTACCCCCTTATCGTTCCCAAAGATCAATTAAGTACGTGGGTACCTATGCTTTTTCCGGGGTTAGGATTGGGGGAGAGTGAATGCACATGGTCAACCTTCCATATCATTCCACTTGCGCCAAACTTAACACGCGTAGAAACACGAACACGCTTAAAAGATACTTCAAGCTGGGAATTCACAAAACAAGGGTGGAGTGCTGCTAAATTCTGGAAAGGAAAAATTCGCGGGAAATATAACACAAGCCAAAATGCAGATGACCCAATGACGTCTGGTGATTTTATGATTGAGGATATCTACGCCTGTGAGCAGCAACAAAAATCACTGCAAAGCCCCTATTTTGAAACTGGCCCAGCATCCTCTAAAGGAGAACAGCCCATACTAGAACATCAGAAACTTATACTAGAATGGCTGAAAAAAGTGGAAAGTAAATGAGGTTCATGCAAGGCCTTAGCAGACCTGCTTCTGCATTTCTATAGGACCCTCTCTTAAAGAGTTTTATAGACATAGTGTGAAGAAAATGACGTGTCTCTCCACATACCTTTTATGTCATAAATTGTTCCGTGATTTGGATTGAGCAAAGATTCAACAGAGGCAGCAGTCATATCTTCATAAACATTATGTCCAACCATTAAGCCAACACAGTCATATTTATCTTTTACAGATAACGACTCTAACAATGAAATATTGTATTGATTTTTAACGTCTTCCAGTCGTGCAAAAGGATCGTGTATATCTACATGGTGTCCTGCTTTTATTAAGGCGTGATATATATCAATTACTTTTGTATTGCGAATATCGTTGATATTTTCTTTAAAGGTAAAACCAAGAAGTAAAATACGTTTAGGAGATGTTGATATTTCATCTTTGAGGGTTTCGTGAATTTTATCTGCGATAAAAAGCCCCATAGAATCATTTGTACGACGTCCGGATAAAATCACTTCTGGAGAGTATCCTTGTTCTTCTGCACAATGCGCGAAATAATATGGGTCAACACCTATGCAGTGCCCCCCTACTAAACCCGGGTAAAAATTAAGGAAGTTCCACTTTGTTTTTGCGGCTTCTAAAACGTCGTAGGATGATAGTCCCAGCTTATCCAGAATAATCGTTATTTCGTTCACGAAAGCAACATTAATATCACGTTGGGCATTCTCAATTGCTTTTGATGCTTCTGCGGTTTTAATGTTCTTAGCTTGGAATATGTTATCGTTATTGATTGATCCATATAGCTTTGCAAGGAAGCTTGTTATTTCTTCTGTTTGTCCTGCAACAACTTTTGTAATATTTTGAACGGTGTGTTTTGTATCTCCCGGGTTTATTCTTTCCGGAGAGTATCCTAAGAAGAAATCAACACCGCAAGTTAACCCACTATTACTTTCTAATATTGGACCACATATATCTTCTGTTACCCCCGGATATACAGTGCTTTCATAGACAACTACATCCCCTTTTTTCAGGATTTTACCGATTGATTCTGATGCAGATTTTACCGCAGTTAAATCCGGATTATTCTTGCTATCCAATGGGGTTGGAACTGTAATGATGAAGACGTTACAGCTTTTCAAATCTTCTATGTTATTTGTGAACTTACAGTTTGTAGTTCTTAACTCTGATTGTTTTATTTCTCTATTGCTGTCCCAACCGCTTTGCAGCTCTGAGATGCGCCTTTCAAATAGGTCAAATCCAAGTGTTGGAACGTTTTTTGCAAGCATTAGAGCAAGTGGCATACCCACATATCCTAGCCCTATTATACCAACAGTTGATTTTTCTAATGTATAAGTCATTTGAGAGACCTTCATCTGTATTTAAATGGATATATGGTTAGTAATATAAAACCACACTGCGTAATTAGAGGGAATTAGTATCACTTGATATGTATGAGTTCAAGTATCTACCAACCCTTTTATATTAGGTTTTTTATTATAAATTCTGAACGCTTCTTCCATGTGTAATGCTCTAAGAATTCTCTTTGTGCTCTTTGTGCTACTATTTTTGCTTCGTCATAATTATCGGATATGTACTCGATTGTATCTACCCACTCATTTGGTTTATCGGGAGCACACAGAAAACTATTACTTTCATGTACTAATATTTCATGCAAAACACTCAAATCTGAACAGATCATGGGAGTCCCTGTTGACATATATTCGAATATCTTAAGTGGCGACATCCACTGAACTGTATTGCCTTTACCTTTATATCCGGCAACCTTTTTTTGGTATGGTGCTAATAAAATATCTACATTTTTCAGGTATTTTATAGTTTCTTTATGCGGGATATATCCATGAAAATAGACGTTGTTTAATTCAGAAAGTTCACTTTTCCAATGTGATATATCTTCTGTAGTACCCCCTACAAGATGAAAATCAACTTGTTTTAGCTGTTTTGCGATCTCTCCTATAATATCTATACCTCTGCCTGGGTATAGATGTCCGATATATCCTACTTGAAGGCGTCCTTTGTCGTTTTCAAAAGATACTGGTGCGTCGTGTTCAGGGAAAGGGTCTGCTCCGTCATGTACAGAGATTATATCTTTACTATCAATTTGGAAGGACGTACTGATATGTTCTTTCAATGCATCGGAAATAACGACGAGTTTAGAAAAGTTTTTCTTCTTTAAAAGAGATCTAAATATTGCTTTAGTAATTGTACCTTGGTTTTCCAGTGAATCATGCTTCTCAAAGATGACTGGAATTCCAGTGTAACAAGCAAACCATGCGCTCATTAAACATCTGGAATGAATAATGTCCGCTTTTTCTTTTTTTGCTTTATAGGACGCAATTATTGCGAAGATAATTAGGCCTATACGCCCTTTTAGACGTGTAATGGGGGCAATAAGAAAGTTATTTTTAACATCGTAATGGCTATAAATATCTTTGATTTCCCCGAGGTTATCAATGTCCGCTTTTGGATGAATAAGTGTTACATCATGTTCAGAAGAGGCATAAGCTTGGCACATTTTCATGACATGTACCGCATTGGCCGCTCTTGAGGGAATGGGCCAACCGGCCATATAGATAATTCTCATGTGGTATAAAATTTCTGTTTTATTTTTCTCTTTAAGCGTTGAAGGGTGGAAGCACCCAGTAACCATGCAATTTCTTTCAACGGCTGGTATGTGGGCATTTTATTTTCCCAAATTTTAGGGTTTTTGCTTCCTACCATGATCACATATGTCCCCGCGTTTTTATTATCATTGGCTGCTTCGTATATGACGTGCATTTGGTTTTCTTCAAATAATTTATGCAGGCATGTGGGGGTAAAACGCCAATAATCTTTGATATTCTCATGCTCATGTTGAGTTTGTGCAAATGGAACAACCACAATTACAATATCTTTGGACATTAGGCATAAATTTTTAAAGGCTGTTCGAACCTCAAATACATGCTCTAATGTTGTATGATTAAAGACAGTGTCAAATTGATTGTTTAGATCACTTGGCAAGGGAGCCTCTAGGTCAAGCTGTATGTCTTCTCCATTTTCTTGTGACCCTCTAAAACCACCATAATTCGTAACATCATATGATGTTGCATTTGAAAAATAATCTTTGTAATGCCGCCCTTGTTTGTCTTGGTCCTTCCAACCGGAAACATTCACAGTGGTACCTGAAAATAAAGGGGCTATTTTTTCTAATTCTTGGTTAGACCATATTCTAGGTAGCCTGAATTTTCTTTCAAGAAACATAAGGTTCGCCTTTTTTCTGATTTATAATACAAAGTGCACGATGATCGTTTCTAACGATATCTAAACATATCTGAGTCTTACCACTGTTTATACGTGGGTGTAAATCACAACGTACTTCGCCCTGAAATTCATAAGGTGTATGAATGGATGCTAGTTTTTTTAGGTCGGCAGTTCTGGTGTTGAAATGTAACAGATGCTGCCTCCTCAGAAGGTCTGGATATGTGTCAGTAATCAAGTTTTTATTATTGAACCAAGTGGGGTGGCCATCTTCTTTAAGGGTGTCTTTTCCTATAATTTCTGAGGTGGAATTAATCAGGTTATAGAGGTGGTATTGGGAGGCTTCTTCCTTATGGGTTCCAAAGATTAGTATTTTGTCATCGCCCAACCAACTGTAATGTGATGTGTGACCATCATTATTTGGGCATATATATTCTTTGGTGTTGTTAATATCTGAAACGAGAAGGCGGGAGTATCTTTTTCCTGTTTGGCTGACCCATAAATGCGTCACCATGAAACGAGTTCCGGATGGGCTGATGCTCAAATGGTTAAGGTAGTGATTTGCCTTGTCCATGGTTGGGGTATTTTGAAAAGATATTACGTCGTCTATATGCATTAAGTTCATAGTTTCTGATGTGTCTATGTTTATATGCGTGATTACGTCTGTGCGTTTTTTATGAGGAAAATGATTATACCCATAACCCGGTCTACAATCATGTAAACGATCAAAATCTAAGGATAAAGCATAAGACCCATCGGGGCTGACAGAATAGATGGGTTTAGGTAAGGTTTTTACAATTTTACCTGTGAAGGGGTCTTGAATAATAGCAATGTACTCCCCCTCCTTTTCTTTATTGTAAATAACTAAATTCTTATCATTCTTACCGTTATTTACAAACCATTGTAGGCGCGCACCTTGTTGCCAGTTCCACGTGTTTGTTTTGCTAAAACATATAAACTCAGGATTTTCTTGGTATGTATCATAATAGCCGAGATCTATTTCTGGGTTATCTGTATGCGGGGATATGTTTTTTGTATGAGCCATATGTGCAAGGATATACCGGTCATCGTGGCTGAATGGTGTTACATCATAATAACCGAAGAAAACATGTTTACCTTTTTGCTGTAAGATCAATGCATCGGCCGGAATAAATTCAACCCACTTGCCGGTGTAAGATAAAAAGTGCCTTACCATTTTAATAAATTTAGGCGGAAGAACTTTTTTAAGGACTTGCTTCATATTATTACTTTGCCCTTATCTTAAAGCAAAAAGGCGCAATTTGTTGAACCGACACGGGATCAGAGTTCAGCGTTTTGTTTATGTTGTTAACTGTATTTTGAATCTCAGCAACGCTCATGGATGAGCATTTGTGATCAGTATAATTTTTTGTAGGTTTCTTTCCGTTTTTAAAAAACCTATATATGTCGCCTAACATCGTTCTAATTTGTCTCATATAAATTTTATGCATATTAATTTTTTGGCTTGTTTGTGCAGCATGTTTATCTAGCGCTGCTACCATGTGTTCAAAACAAAACGCTCCACTCAAATTGTGTATATGCTGACTTAAAGCTGCGGGGCTAGATTGTATTCGTGTTTTATCAGTCGATAATATTGTGTGTATTTCAGTAATAACTTCATCCACGGTTTCTGCCGTGATGCTCGTGTCATATACAAACTGGCTTTCAATACTTTCATCTTTAAATGGCCTATAAGCTATGGCCGGTGTTCCTGCAGCAAAGGCTTCTAGAGCTGTTGTACAAAAATGATGAATAACCACATCGCTTGCGATTAACCACGGGTGAACGCTTCCTTCATGTATAATTTTAACATTGTCACAACCCTGTGCCGCATTTTGCCATGCGTTATGGTTTTCCGATGGGTGCGGACGTATGATAACAGTGTAATCTTTAAATGCTCTTGCTATAGCAGGGATAGACTCTACATAAGAATTAAATACACTCTCTTTCAGTTCAAAATATTTTTGATAAAAGTCTTTATCCTCTTGGCTTGTAATGATTTTTTTGGTTTTAAGGGATTCAAAATACTTTTCTTTACCATCAAAATGATTGCATGAACCAAAACTGGAATTGATTAAAATTATTTTTCCAAACCTATCATTTATAGATTGAGCGTCTGCCTGTATCAGGTGCCTGAATTCTTTTCTCAATATATCAAAACGTAAGTTTCCTGTTGTATATATTTTAGGAGACTGCCCTGTTATATACTTATTCAAAAGGGCAGTTTGTTTATCTCCCCATGTAAACGTAGCATCAACGTACTCTAATGTGTCATCAGATAACCTCATGCGTTTATACATATCATCTGAAAAAGTGACTAACCCCTCCTCATCCATAATACATATCGAAAACTGTTTAGCTTTGAGGTCTTTATATTGAGATAAAAAGTTTTTTTGTGCGCCAAAGCCCAAGAATATTCCTGACGGCATAGAATGGATATATTTTGTTATTTCAGCTTTCCGACCAAAAATAACATTATATCCCTTATGCGCAGCAGCAACCGCTAACAGAAGCTTAGCAGGCATTTCTCGCACTTTAATTTCGACTGGAATATAAAGCCACTTTTCTTGTTCACTACCCATATTTGTTGCCTTTTTTTATAAAAATAGTTTATGAGGTTTTTGTTTGGTCAAAGAATTCTACTAGTTTATGAGCCATAAACACTTCTGTCTTATACATTGAATCATAGGTGGCCCCTCCTATGTGTGGTGTGAGGATGAGGTTTTCATGCTTACATGCATATTTATATAAAAGGTTATCACTTATAGGAACAGTTAATAGGTCCTGCTCATTTGAAATAACATCCAGTGCTGCACCTGATAAATGTCTGGTTTCGAGAGCTTCTAATAATGCTTTTTCGTCAATGATTTCTCCGCGCGCAGTGTTTATAAATACTGCCCCCTTCTTCATTTTATCAAAACAGGATTTATCAATAAAACCCTCATTTTCGGGTGAGTATGAGGCATGTAGTGTAATGATATCCGATTGTGATAATACAGAATTCAGGGAGGCGCTTTCTACCGGCTCATCGTTATTTATATTCTGGATGTCATACGCAATAACAGTCATACCAAACGCAGCGGCGTATTTAGCTACTATTTTTCCTAGCCTGCCATAGCCAATAATTCCAAGGGTTTTTCCAAAAAGGTCATGCCCTTTGAACAAGTTTCTATCCCATTTACCATCCATAACACTGTTATATGCCTGGGGTGTTTGCCTAATGAGGGAGAGCATTAAACCTATTGTATGCTCTGCTGTAGCTGTGACTGTTTCTAAAAACTCAGTTTCACCTTTGAGGGATAGAATTACAATGCCACATGATTTTGCCTCTTCGATGTCGATGTGGTTTAGCCCTGTTGTTGCAGAGACAATCACCTTTAGTTTTTTTGCATTTTCTAAGAGGTCCTTGTCAATCTTGTGGCCGAGTCTGACAATAATACAGTCATAATCACCTATGTCTTCCTTAAGTGATGTGCGCGTAATTGGTCCATCTTTAAGGTATGAGCGCGTTTCTATTATTTCCCTGGCCTCAGGTGAATAATCAGCGGGTTCTAAGTTTAAGGTTTTGAACTTCATATTATGTTTTTCTCCGCTTCATTAAGATAGAATGAGGCTAGAGCTAAGTCTTCGGGGGAATCAATATTCAATGATCTACTTTTAGGCATTTCATATAATGCCGGAGAATTACAAACTGTTTTTTTGGTCTCTAAGAAATATTGAACATCCATTATATATATAGCGCCGTTACGTATATATAGCGTCTCTGTATCTTGTCTTCTAATGATCTCCTTACCAGACTCTAAAAATGGTGTTAAAAGATCATCACTATTCTTTTTGTACATAATTTGTGGGTGAACTGACTCCGCATTATAGCAAGAAATAAGTGTTTTAGAATTATTGTCTTGATATGCTTTATAAGCATCATCTATATCCGTAGTTTCCCTCAGTGGAGATGTTGGTTGTAGTAAGATTATGTTATCAACTATCTTGTTATTTTCTTCTTGGTATCTATTAACCTCATAGTATAAAACGTCATTTGATTTTGTCTGATCCGTTGCCAGATGGCCTGGCCTTAGGCGTGTTTCATTTAAACCGGCCAACTGTGCACAATCAATTATTTTTTGAGAATCTGTAGATAAAATAAGATCATCTAAAGTTTGAGATCTCTGCGCGGCCTCAATTGTATAATGGATAAGTGGCTTCTTATTGATAGGCATTATATTTTTATTTTTAATGCCTTTTGACCCACCTCTCGCAGTGATGATTCCAAGAGTAAAAGACATAGCTCTATTCCGCTTTTCTAAACGTTAGCAAAAAGGCCTGACCAAAGCTTTCTTTACAAGTCCAAGGGTTTCCCTTGTATAAAGTATTTTTATATAATTTGCTTCTAGCCCATAGTGTAAAGATGAATATGCGTGTTAAACACCATTCTAGCGGTTTGGGCAGTAACGAGAATGGAAATTCAGGGGAGTGAGAAACCATAGGTAAAGGATACATTCCAGCTACTTCAATGTCTGTTACACCTAATCCATCAAGTAGAGGGACGTATCGTTCAGAACCAAAATCTGACCTGAAAATATCTGTTTTTGGTGGCGGTGCATTTTTTTGACTAACAAAATTTTTCGAGAAAAATTTCAAAATAGAGTTTACCCAATTATAATTTTTTTGAACATTATCAGGGCGCTCCGGTACGATATATCCTAGGAACGTTCCCCCGGGTTTTAAAACTCTGATTTGTTCCATTATTGGTGATTTTACATCTTCAAAATGCTCTAACAGACCTATACTTGTGACAACATCGAAGCTATTATCATCAAACGGCATTTCCAGTGCATTAGCCTCAACAAAGGTTGCTGTATGCCCGTGCGTTTTAAAAACTTGCTCTGCTGTTTCTAAGATGCTTTGTGATGTATCTAGTAAAGTACACTCAACACCGTGGTCTACGAAATAGCTAGATAGACTTCCCCTACCACAACCGACTTCAAGACAATTCTGCATAGGACGATTTTCCAGAATTTTTTTAAATAAAACCCAATGCGACCGAAATGCTAGTTGAATTTGATTTTGTGGAGAACCCTTAACCCAGTGATTATACTTTGTTTCTTTGCGTTCTTGCCAATTTTGGTCAAATTCTCCGACGCTTCCAGATGATTCAGGCTGTTGTACTGTGTTCATTGTAATATCCTTGGTTTATGCGCTGTAATGAAGCGTCTTTTTATAGTTCAATTCTATTTTTGATAAGGTGTCGGCAATTGTTTTTCCGGCTTTTCCGTCACCATATAATGATAACTGCGGCTTTTTGGACTGGAAATGATCCAGAATAGTATTATATATGATGTCTGTATCATAAGTGACATCAACTACGTTTGCGCCACGTTCACGCGCATTTTGTCTTGATCCAATGTTAATTGCAGGCACTCCTAAGAATGATGCTTCCCTTATTGCTACGCTAGAGTTTCCAATAATACCGTTTGATTTGTTTAAAACGCGCATAAAGTCCTGAGGCTCCATGTTCTTTATGAAATGCATATATTCGGGTTTTATATTTTCTCGAAATGCTCTAATTCCTTTAGATACTGAGCTTCCCCCTGCGTCCGGGTTAGGCCAGAAAATTAAAGCAGGTTTTTGGAGTTTATTTACAGCCTCAAGTGTAGAGTTTATTTGCTCTCGCCCACTTTGGTACTCTGTTGTAACCGGGTGTTGCATAACGATATAATATTCGTCTGATAAATCAGGAAATGCGCCTACTCCACCGTATTTCTTGTATACGTCAAAATCTAGGTCCGGGTGGTTCAAAACATCTTGTGCCAAATCAATAGACGGGCATCCTGAGCAAAAAACAGTATCTGGGTTTTCACCCATTTTTATGATGTTTTGTGCCGATTTTTCCGTCGCGGGAAAGTGTATATCTGCCAACTTTGTTACAGCGTGTCGTACCTTTTCATCAATATTTCCTGAAACCTCACCGCCTTGAACGTGGATAAGGGGAATGTTGAGGTATGTGGCTGATATCGCAGCAGACATTATTTCAAAACGATCCGCCATAACAAGAACCGCGTCGGGTTTTAACCTGTCGAAAGCACCTGAAAATTCAACAATACCCATCCCTGTTGCCTTAGCTGATGTAAGAAGTGTTTCTCCTTCAAGGATCATGTAGATTCGTTCATTAACATGAAAGCCGTCTTGCTCAACCATTTTGTCTGTCGCGCCATATTGATCTAAAACGGCAGAAGCCGCACACACGACCTGTAGCTCTAAATTTTCGTTATTTTTTATTGATTTTAGGATAGATTTTATTTTCGCGTAACTTGTTCTCGCCGTAAGGACAACGCATATTTTTCTCTTACTCATGTATTAAGATCCTCCCATGATAAAAGGCGATCTTCCGCTGTATCTTTTTTTAATGCCATACCAACAATTTCTTCTTTTTGTGAATAAGGGATTCCTGTGCCGGGTTTCTTCGGAACAATCATGTGTTCTTCTATGATTGTTCCCGTTGGATACGGTTCGCGAAGAGCTATGCTTTTTGTGAATAAGGATCTTACTTGTTCTAGCTCAGCCGCCATTACATTTTTATCAACTGGTGAACTTATCATTTCATATAAGTGTGATTTGTGGTCGCAAATGAGTTTTAAATCATCAACCGTGACGGACGCAATGGTATCCGGACCATACATGCGTTTATCAAATGTAACGTGAAGTTCTAGCATATCAGCCCCCTGTGAAATTGCGGCTAATGCGGGATGAATGCTACCTGTATGGTCTGATAAACCGACAGGACATTTATATTCTTCTTTGTATTCATGTATGACATTGAGGCCAACTTGATTAATCGGCGTAGGATACTTGCTCGTACATTGAAAAAGCCCAAAATCAACGTTGTGTTTTTGAAAAAAATCAACAGCATCATCAACTTCGCTATATGTACTCATTCCCGTGCTAAATAATATTGGTTTTTTGGTCTTTGTCATGGCCATTAATAATTCTTGAGATCGAAACTCTCCTGACCCTACTTTCCACGCCGGCATATCCAACGCATGAAGCAGTTCTACTGCTTCAATTGAAAATGCAGAACTTAGGAATATTAATCCTTTTTCTTTTGTGTGTTTTACGATCTCTATCCATTGATCGTTTGTAAACTCCATACGTTTCCAATAGTCGTAGCGAGTTGCGTCTTGGCCACTCATCGGAATACGGAATTTCTCATCTTTGGTTGATTCAGCTTTAGCAATATGAGTTTGGAATTTTATAGCATTTGCGCCAGTCTCTGAAATGGCATCGATATAAGCGTGCACAGCGCCTAAGGATCCATCGTGTGCTTGCGCTATTTCGGCGATTATAAAACATTGATTATCATTGATTTCAGTATTTGATATTTTGATTAGAAATCTCCTAAGGCACTCATATGTTGATTAATGCACAATCTAATCTATTATTTTTCCAGTTCAAACTAAAAACGTGATTAAGTGTATTAAACTAGGTGAAAACTTGTTTTGATTGATTTCGACTGATGCAGTGTTATATATCAAACGCTTATTTATGAAACGTATGGGATTATAAGATGTCTATTCATTATGATTATATAATTGATACATTGCAGCGCAATTTGCCAAATGCGCAAGATGAAAATCTTGTGTTTCTGGATTTTGGATGTGGCGCCGGCCATATTGTTGAAAAAGGGGTCGAGGCTGGACTAGATTTCTATGGAGCCGATCCATACCCAAGAAATAGATCTGATCATTACAAGAAGGAAATGCAGAGTAACAATGTTCTTGATCAAAGGATCATGCAGATAAAAGATGATATTTTGCCATATCCTGACAATCATTTTGATGCTGTATGCACGAACATGGTCTTTGAACATATCCCTGACATTACAATGCCTATGTCAGAGATTAAACGCGTACTAAAACCAGGTGGAATTTTCTTAGCGTTGTTTCCAACACGTGATACTTGGTGGGAAGGTCATGTAAACTTGTATTTCGTGCATTGGTTTCCTGCTAAATCTAAGGCGATGCGTTTGTATTTAAAAGTTATGAAGCATTTAGGCTTGGGTAAAAAATCAGATGGTATGACAGCGAATGAATGGTCTGAACACTATTCAAATTACCTTCATGATTATTGTTTCTATAGAACTATGAAAGACATTAATGAACGGTGGAAAGTAACGTTCGATAAAAACCCTGAAAGCCTTGCATGTGATCATATGATCTATAGGTTTTCCAAGCATAATCGCCTATCTTTTTTAGCACCCCTTGGTAAAAGACTTATAGGGCGTTTTTTGTTCCCGATCATATGCCACATGAGGGGCGCGCGCGTTCTGCTAGTAAAAGGTTAGATCATTAATCGCTTTGTAAATCATCCAGAATAGATTCAAACTCTGATGTAACTGTGTCTATTTTGTAGTTTTCTGGTAACAAGGATGGGGGGTCTCTATCCTTGGGGGCTGTATTTTTCATTTTCAATACAAACTCGCTTATATTATCTGCTATATAAATATCGTTTGATTTCTTGCAATATGATTGTATTTCTCTGACGCTACCGGCGGTATTAATTGTAATAACAGGGGTACCACATGCTAAGGACTCTAAGACAACGTTAGGCAAGCCTTCCCATCTTGAGGGAAGCAGAAGTGTATCTGATTGTCTCATATAACTCCATGGAGAGCTTATATAGCCCCTTAAGCTGATTTTGTTATCTAAGCCAAGCTTGTGAATAAGGTTTTGTAAGTTTGACTTTTCATTTCCGTCACCAATGATGTCTAGACACCAATCATAGGGCGGTGGCATTTTAAAGTCCTTAAGGGCGCCTATTAGTAAATCATATCCCTTTTCATGGCTTAGTCTTCCTACACAAACAAATTTTATGGTTTGGCTTTTCCCTTTTGTATATTCTTGTTTGTCCAATACATCGTTTATTAAGTCCTGATTAACCGGATTAAGCAGAACTCTATGATTGTCAGTTTTTACTTTTATGACTTTCTCAAACTCATTAACTATCTGTTTGCTCGGGCTTAATACCAGATCTGCTTTTGGGTAAAGGTATTTGTATATACATTTCGCAACAACCCCTTTCCACCCATAGTTTGTAACAAGTACAGAAGGTAAGGAAGATTCACGAATTATGAATTTCGTTGAAGGGCAAAATAACTTTAAACATAGGGTTATTGCGTTTGAGTGCGTCATCGTTGTAACGATGGTATCCGGGTTTATCTTCTTTATAGTCCTTAAGAGCTTTAGGTAACCAAAAACTAAATTACTTTGTTTTAAAAAGTAAGTTGGAATTTTATTGTTAAGCCACCCTTTAGCTTGCTTTCCATCCTTAATAATAATCAAATGTGGATTATAACGCTCAGTGTTAATATTATTTAGCAATGTAATGATAACGCGTTCCGCCCCACCAGCAGTTAATACTGGCAATATAAATACAGTTTTTAGAGGCTGATTCATCATGTATCATTACCTAGTTATTAAGGTAGTATTCCTTATACCATTTAATGAACTTTGGAATTCCTTCTGTAATGTTAGTCGTAGGCTGATACCCTGTTATAGCGGTTGTTTCCGTAATATCAGCACATGTTTCGCGAACATCTCCGGCTTGTATTGGTTGAAAGTCTATCTCAGATTTCTGACCTAATTCTTTTTCTATCAATCTTACAAAGTCCATTAAATCTTCCGAATTATTATTACCTATGTTTAGAACACGTGATGGAGCCTCGCCATTATCTTTATTAGGTGGTACTTCTAAAACCCCTATAATCCCGGATACAATGTCGTCAATGTAAGTGAAGTCACGTTTCATATCTCCATTATTAAAAACAGGGAGAGGTTTATTTTCGCAAATTGCTTTTGTGAATATGAACAAAGCCATGTCAGGCCTTCCCCATGGGCCGTAGACGGTGAAAAACCTTAGTCCTGTTTGGGGAATGTTGAATAAGTGACTATATGCATGGCTCATAAGCTCGTCGCTTTTTTTAGTAGCTGCATATAGAGAAACAGGGTTGTCTACACGATCCTTAACAGAAAATGGACTTTTTTTATTTCCCCCATAAACGGATGATGAGCTCGCATATACTAAGTGCTCAAAATCTTTTGTATGGCGGCAACTTTCTATAATATTAAGATGTCCGATTATATTGCTGTTTATGTATGCATGGGGGTTCTCAAGAGAGTATCTAACACCCGCTTGCGCTGCGAGATGTATTACGCGTGTAAAAGGCCCTTTATTTTCCCATAAATTTTGCATCGCAGAGTTGTCTGCTATATCCATTTTAACAAATGTAAAATTATCAAACTTTTCCAGCTCTTTAAGCCTTGCCTGCTTTAGCGTTACATCATAATAGTCATTGAGATTGTCTATACCTACAACACATTTACCTGAGTTCAGTAATCTAAGTGACGTATGAAATCCTATGAAGCCCGCAGCTCCTGTAACTAGTATAGGTTTAGACATGTATACTCCTTATGTGTATCACGTTTATATAGGCCACAATTTGTCATTAATATAGTTTTTATTGTTTTTTAATGAATACTGAAAAATAAGCATAGTCATCTGATACTGGCTTTTCGGTAAATAAGTCAGATAAATAGACATCGTAAAACTCGGAATATCTTTTTGAAAGTTCCAGTGCCGTTGCTTTTCTGACATCAATTACTATGACATCAGGTTTCTCTTCTAAATCAAATACGTTTGAGTTTACAGCGTCCGATAACTTGGTTTTCCCAATTTGTAGTGATGGGCCATCAATAAATACAAAATCAAATTTGCCTTCTAAAATCGCGTTATATTTGATTTCAGGAGGAGTTCTTGCAGGTAAGCACATTTTTTCGTGTACGATAATGTTTAAGTCATTTGCAATCTCATTTTTAACAAGATCAGATGTGTTTTTCGCCCACTTTTCATTTTCATCAACACTTAATAGGTTTGCACTATTTTTCTTGGAATAATTTGAGAATACCAAAGTAGATGAGCCACTACCAAGCTCCAGAATAGACTTGGGTTTGTGTGTGTCCAATAGGTTTTGTAAACACCATAATTTGTATACTTGATATTGGTGTTTTAGCCCACCAGAGTTGCGAAAATTTTGTACATATTCGTTCAAAGCACTATAGTCTTTTTCGTAAGTCTTAAAATGATTTTCATGCGCGCTCATGATACTCTTTTCGCGCTGTTTGCGTGCTAGAAACCTTTTGATACTCGGCATTCTTTCTCTACCAGTGATGCGTTGTAGTGTCTTATTCATTTTGTATCCTTTTAGGCCAAAGCAATTTGAAAATTATTTATAATAAACACATATTATTAAATAGAGGTCTATTAAAAATTTAGGAGAACAATTATTATACTCGCTTTTCTTATACTATTAAGCTTCACATATAATTACATTGGCTCATTATGTATATTTAGTTGGTATCCCTAAGTTATATTCCCTTAAGAAAAGGGTTTAAATGAGTAGAGTTGCAGATGAAGCAAATGAATTTTCATTAGGATGAATGACCATCCAAGTTATCGGGAATAACTGGATCAATTACCCTTATAAAAAGAGCTGTGAGCTTCAAAGCTTTAAACAAGAATAATGTCTGGCAGTAAAGGTCTGCTTATTATTCTAAAGTAGAAAATCCGTTTATTGTTTTATTGGTTCGAGGATACCATTCTCTATCTTAGTGATAGTATCTGCTTGTTCTAATGAAGCAACGTTGTGAGATATTGCAACGATTAATATATATTCTGATAACTGCTTTAGTGTTTTTACAATATCTTTTTCTGTTTGTTTATCTAATGCACTCGTAGCCTCATCCAAGATCAGGAGGGATGGCTGATTTATGATGGCGCGCGCTATTGCTATACGTTGTCGTTGACCGCCGGATATCTTGTTACCACGTTCACCAACGATAGTGTCTATTCCGTGGTCCATTTTTTGTACAAAGTCATATGCATCCACCGCCTTTAGTACGTCTATTATCTCGTCATCAGAAATATTGTGATCATTTAACCGTATGTTGTTGGCTATTGTATCATGAAATAATAGGACGTCTTGCGGAACATACCCGGTTCTCTCTCTCCATGCTTTGATGTTTATATCTGTTAGGTCAACCCCATCAATCAATACAGATCCATTATCAGGAAAGTTTAAGCCAATTATAAGGTCGATTAATGTGGTTTTCCCTTCTCCGGAAGGTCCGCACAATACATGTAGGCCTTTAGAGGGCAGTTTTAAATTCAAGTTTTCAAAAATTAAGTTTGTACCATGAGAGAATGTAACATTCTTTATCAGTATACCGTCATTCAAGCTTGGTTCTTTAGTACCTACACGAGTACTTCCCATTGATTTAGCTTCTTTTATTTTATCAATAAGTGACCATAACGCACTTTCATTAGTTACCATTGCTAAATAAGCACTTTGGACAGCCGATATTTTCATTACCATTCGCAAGAATAATAATGCTAAAAACAGCAGTTCTGAAATGGGAAGGTTGCCATATTTTAAAATAAAAAATATTCCAATTGCCATAAATGTAACCATTACAGGTTCTGATAGTACTCTTAAGGCATGACGTGACACGTCCATTCGTAATTGTGCAGAACGCAGGGCGAGAACATCTCCCTTTATCATGGAAAGCAGGTTTTGCTCTTTCCCCATTGCTTTGAGAGGTTTCACACCAAATAGTGTGTCGGTGATTCTTGCCAGCACTTGCTCTAACACTTTGGTTTGCTCGTTACCTGCTTTTCTTCCTGTGCCTATCAAGTATGTTAAAGAAATAACCATTAACACTCCGGCAAAACCGGCTGCTATGGTTAATTTCCATGAGATAAGAAATGCAATTACCCCATATACGATAACTTGTAACATCCATGACAGAGCGTAACAGCTATGCATGAAACAATAAGCAGAGCGTTGAGCTTCAATACCTATTGCGTTGGCACTAGCGCCACTTTGTAAGTCACAAAAATGTTTCCATTTGGCGGCGAATAGGTTTTGTAAATATTGTAGTCTTAAATCTGTGCAAACATGTGCTGATGCATGTGCTACTTGCGCCATGGCAAACATAGTTATTATGGATTTCAGAATAATGAGGCCAGTTATAAAAATTAGAATTGGCCCAATAGTTACTGTTAAACCTAGTGTGTTAAATAGTGTATGAATAATCTGAAAAACAACACCTTCGTTTGAACTCTCCTGCTCTGTCATTATTGAGACAAGTGGAAGAAGTGCCATGACGCCAATACCTTCAAGCAACCCTGCAATAAGAAGAGCTCCGATCATGATGACCCCTCGCTTGGGGTAAGCTTTGGCGAAGTGTATAAATGTTTTCCAACTATGTAGTCGTATCATGAGGTCTTGTCGTGATTATTATTTAATAAATGTGCGGGCATTATAGAACTTAATTATATAAATTCAACAGCATGACATTTATTAGATTGATTCTGTCGCAAACGTAAATTCTTTTTGTTAAAGGTTGGTTTTACTCCATTTAGGGAACTTCTCAAACTTACTTAATCTTTACGATACTATCAATTTACCTCACAACCACTTAAACGAAATTCACCAACCGCCCCCTCGATCATATAGTCAAGATTAGTCATGCGTGCGAACTGATCGGAATCACCACTTCCTAAACCACATGGCGAAAGCCCTAAATCCGTAGCAACAAGATACATATTATTATATAATGCCCCAACATTTTTTAGGATCAATGAATACGCAATTGCTTCATATTTATAAGAAATTTTCTGAAAACGTGCCGCCATTATAATGAGAACATCAGGAAAACTCTTGCGTCCAGATGCAGCATAAGAACGCTGAATGGCGATCCTACATTCCTCATCATAATCCTTCATTTTATGCAAGTTATGGCTATATGGATCATAGTAATATAGTCCTCGTTCTAGGCCGTTGCTTTTGTTCACAATAATATAGATTTCTGTTTCGTAAACTGCACCTGCACTAGGGTAATGCCTGTTGCACATGCGATCTTTTGCATGTGGGTTTACGCTGGCTGACCAATATAAAAAACTGCTTAATTGTTCTTTTGTGATGGGCTTAACCAAGTCACTGCGTAAGGACTTTCTGCTACTAATGACCGAAGATAAGGCATGAGGGTCATCAGACAGAAGTGGCTCTCTTGCGCCCTCGGTGCAAAGTTCAATGCACTTTCCCTCAGGAATAGGCTTCCGGTGATCCAAAGGTTCAAATTTCCCTTTAAACCGATAAGTTCCCCCTAACCCATTATCATGACGACCGCTTCTTGAGTTTGCATGATATAGCAAATCATGAAATTCCCACTGGTCAAATGTACGCGCATTGTCTTCTTCGTTTTGTCCCTCATCACTAATGCAAACGATAATTTTTAGGGTGTATAAAAGCTGAATAAAGCAAAGGATGTCTTCCTTTTCAACGCCTTTAATCTCCATTTTATATATACGCTCAATTGATGTTTCACCAAACAGAGCGCTTAAAATCGCGCTCCATTGCCACCCTTCCATAATCACGTAGCCATAATCTGTCTTTGGACACTCCAAACGCATGTTGTTATCAGAATCACGGCGGCAATATGCAAATTTTGAAAGCGTGATTGCCTGTTTTTCTTCTAGTAAAATCGAGCTTTCAACCCAACGAAATGGGATATATGAATAGGAAACCCCTTCTTCTTCGCTACGCATACTATATTTTAGGATTTTATGCTGTCGACATTGTTTGAAAATATTTGATACAATATCGCTGCTCTCCCTTCCGCCAAGTTGCGCTGCCTGCGCATAAGCTTCACTTTCAGTGATTTCAGATGTAGATAAATCATTGGCACATGTCTCTTTAAGCCAACTTCTTTTACCCAAAGATAAGGATCTCTTTTTATACGATAACTTAATCGTATCTCCCGTTGAAACATCGACCCCCTCACGTAGGCCCGCGATTAGATTGTCTGAAATATGCCAACTATTTTCTTCTTTTAAATTATGCATGATAGCTCTTCCTATATATGAACGGACTGAGGGTTTAGTTCATCCTCTGTGTTGGCTTTATCTAGCCACCCCATCTGAACAGGAACATCATAAAGTCGTCCCTCCCCTAAACGCCGCCAAAAATGGCGCAAGCCCGGAACAATGACTTTTACACATGAAAGCTCAATGTCTGGCTGAGTCTGGTTATGGAATAAAATTTCCATTCCTCTGTCTGCTACCAGTTTTTTAATATATTCAAGTTCATCTAGGATAGAGGTATAAGTTGGCCGTTCATACGTGTTAATATCAGTTTCCTTCAAGCTGTCATCGCCAACAAGGTAAGGACTGTTTTCTAAGGTGACATCTTGCCACCAATCAATCGCTTCCTTATCTATTTTCCCATAGATGGTTTTGCCCTCTTTATCTTTGCGTGCAACAAATGGAAGGCTCTGGCCAAGCTCTAGTAGCGCACGGTTTAGCGCAATCTCGGGTGAGAAATGCGCCCCGAACCCATAAAGTATATCTTCAACATTACTGCTCTTATCTGCAGATATCGCGGTGTATACAGGAATGCCAAAATCAGTGGTTAAATCAAGAACCTCCAACGTACGTGATTTCTCGTCAAACAATTCACGCATATTATTAATGAGTGCACTATCAAAACTGTCTAAATTTACACGTGGACGTCTGATACGGTTATACCACCAGATTCCGACGGCATCCCGTTCTATAAGCTCTAAAAACCCTTGGATAATCGCTTCCTCTATCGTATTACCCGAAGCACTCCCATTAGAGTCTGCGCGCATCATTTTATGTGCAAAGATGTCGGGGTGCCCATAATAACAATGTGCAGAGGGTACATATTTATATTTCTGCTCGGTCAAAGACCAGACAGGTGTCCATTCTTGAATTTTGTCTTTATCAAACTGGCGTGTAACACTCTGTTTTGCGCTCGTACCGGGGTTTAGCTCCCCCCGTGTTTTATATTGTTTTGCACTATATTGGTTAAGGATTTCAGGGTCTAATGCCAGCCCTTCGCCCAATTGATTATAGCTTGAGCGAATATAATACTCATTCCCTTGATAAACACCGGAATATCGCTCAATGGACTCACAGAGCGCGCTGGTTAATGCTTGTATTTCTGATTGCCCTTTACCACCTGACCTGCTCTGTAATTTTCCTTTAATGTGATAGGCCTTATTGTTGTAAAAGGTCATGTTATACCCACCCGCAAAATTATAGAACATAGGCGTTCCATCTTTTGTTGAGGCGAAGTCCGTATGCATGGGCTGTAGGCAATCAATAATCCCGCTTACAGGACTGACATGCTTTTCTAATCGGTCATATGTTGATTGAGAACTTTGAACGCGGTGGCCTGTTTCATTGACCTGTATCTCGCGAGATGCAAATAAAGGCGGAGTATTCGGCTCGTTAATTAAAGAAATATCACCGCATGTCTGGCATTGCGGACGTTTAACAACGTCATGTATTTTAGGTTCACCAAATTCGCGTACTTCCAGAATTTTATTTTCAAGAGATTGAATCGAGCCATTTAGGTGGTGCTCCAAAAAGAAACCCATAACCCTAGGCAGGATATGTAAGCAGGATTCCGCAATCTTACCCAGATCATCATTATCCTTAACTTTGATGAGCGTATTATCACCTTGTCGCTTCTCTTTTAATAAGGTTGAATATTGCTGCCAACGGCTAACACGGTGAGAAAGACAATCATGACACGCCGTTTTTTCGGGAATAAAGAATGGGCCTAGATATAATCGCTTATAAGCAAGCCTGATAGGAATCCACGGTTGCCTTGTACTCATAGAAACTGTGTTATGAAGTGTAAGCCGCGGGTCATTATAATCTGAAATTACCCAAATTTGCGGTGCACTCTTATCATTTGTTATCTTAAAGCCAGCCTCTTTAAAAACATTGATAATACGATTATTGTTCTGAAAAGCATCCAGATTGAGTGCTAAACTTATATCCTGTTCTTCTGTCGTGCGAAGTAGAAAATCTCTATCAATATATTGTTCCATGTTTTCCCTCATTTTACTACGGTATTATATGTTTAAGTTACAGCACGCTTTTTCTTGGAATCTTCACAATATTCCATCACAACGGCTGCATTGGATAATGGGCGCGCTCTGTCGGCGTATTTGTATATATTGTCGTTTTCTTGCTGATCTTGTGGATTAGAAACTTTCTGCAACACCCTAAAAACTAAAGCGGTTCTTGCTATATTAGTTTTGTTTTCTCCTGAGTAATGTAAAGTCCCTAGATCATGTAGGCTTGCCCCTCCTCGCGGAATTGGTAAAGCAACAGCGTGCCTTGTCTCTACATTTTGTGCTTCAATCGTAAAACCGGTTGGGTCTGCCTTCGATGGTAGATGTGTGAGCGCCTTGGATTTATGAGATTTTGGAATAAAATGTAAACATCCATTATCTGTATTGGCATCATCCATGGGAACCCATATAGAAAATCCTTTGTACTTTTTGCTTTTTCCATTATGATACGCAACGTCTTGGTGCCATGGGACTGTTGTGTGTGAACCCGGGTATTTGTGAAAAATACTGAGGCGTATATCTATGTCTGTATCTGCATTCAGTAATGTTTTAGATATAAGATTAACCCGTTCATATATATGTGTTTTTTTAAAGGTGGAGTAACTATCATCATCAAAGCGCGTCCATAAGATACCAAGATTTTTTGTGATGTCTTTATCATGGCCTTCAATTGATTTCTCAATATATTTTCGACAAAAATCAGCAGTGAAGTCCATTTCCTCAGGTGATAAAAACGCATCTAATTTTGCAAAGCCATCATTATTGTATGGGGTGAGGTATGAGTTTATTTTACAATCTAAAAGATTAATAATTTTATTTAAGTTTTTGTTTCTTAGAGGAATTTCTTCTATGGCAAACATGACGCACATCTTTTCCATCTCTTGATGAAAACGCGCTTTGAGTTTTTTTACTAATTCGACTTTATTTTCTGCGGGTTCATAACCAATAAATGCAATGGCTAGCCTTTCAGGAAAAGCCTCTGGCGTAGTGAGTGAAGTAAAGCGTTGCGCTGCGTAATAACGCTTTAAATTGGCTTCATGGCTCTTTCCGTCATTCTCTAACAGTTTGGCCTCTCTCCATAAGCGTGCCATATACTGAAAATCTGTTTCTTGGTCTTGATAATATTCAGAGGCTGTACGAAAATATAATAATGCATCCTTACTCTTCTCTTCCGCTTCAGACAGGCGTGAGAGGTTTAGAAAGTTTATATAACTCAAGCTTCTGGAGAAAACATCACAATGTGAAAGCCGTTCGGTCATCTCATGCTCTAAGGCAAATGCGTCCGATATGTACCCAAGCTTGAGCATGTTGTAAGCTTTAATATTAAGGTAATAGCAATAGCGGATAGGTGATAAATCCGTTTTAAACAAATCCTCATTCTGGAAGAAAGATTCAGCTTCATGCGATGATTTTTTAAGGGATAAATACGCCCCCGTAGCATATGCATAATGCGCTTTAATTGCAGTATTTAAGGAGTTTATATCTGTAATATAGGGTATATCATGCGAAAAATCACGAATAAGGATTAATAAGCGCTGTATTTGTATGGAATTATACGGAAAATCAATATCAGTTGGCGATAATCTGTCTGAAATATGTTTGCATATAAGAGATATGTAAGATTTCTCTACCGAATTTGACAAATAAAACCATGCCTGCTTTAGCAACTTATCAATTGGAAGATCCCGTACCTCCATAAAACCCAGGTAGAAATAGATATTTCGGCGTACCTCCGGAGTATCTAGGTCGTAAGAAATGTTATTTTTATATGCGCGAGGGTTTTTGCGAGCAAAAGGGTTATATAGATAAGTTTGTTCTGATGTCTGAAAATATGATTGAGCCTTTATCTCTAGTGCATCACCTGTAATCAAACCAGGCGTATGAAAAAGATCTAAATCTTGATAAAAATGCGTCACTTTTTCTGAAGGTTTATTGTCGTGATCTTGCCATGCAACAGAAAAATAAGAGGATGGCGTTGTGCCGGAATATTGACTGTCATCACAACTAATAATCAAAATACGCTCTAAAGCATCTTGATGACGTTGAGATATGAAATAGAGGATTAGCTCGTTAAGCTCCCCCCAAGGTAAGCCAAAGCGCGGAGATATAATGGCTAGGTATTTGCCTTCCTCGCATAAAATTTGACTAATTAGTCGGGCGGCTTTCTCTGCAACCAGTACAGATGGGGTGCCGCCCCACTCTTTTTCGATAAATGTATCAATATCCAGAGATCGGGATATATGTGTACGTTCAAATATTTTGAGCGCCTCATTCTGTGGACTTAGCTCATGAACAAATCCTAAGGGCTGATAATGTCCCAACGAAATATCCGTAACCAGCCACGAATTTTCGCCACTGAAAATATCTCGCAAATCAGTAAAGTTAAAAACCTGCTTACCTGAAAATGCATGTTTATTACTAACTATAGAATTACACATCTAATTACACCGATACTCAAATAATAATATCTGTTCTTTGTGTCACCTGTTACAGGCAACACGCACAACAACACGCGTCACTTCCATCACTGGCATCAGAGGCATCAGAAGAATCTGAGGAGTCCGATGAATCTGATGAATCCGAGCTAGGTGGTGGATCAGGAGGGACATCACCCGGGTTTACACCGGAATCCTCACTAAATGGTGAGAGTTGATCGCCATCTAAATCAATGCCATCGTGTCCTGCGGCATCCAGACTTTCATCTACTGCAACAGAGTTGCCGGAATTGGCAAACCATGAATGCAATGCCTCAAAGAAATCTTGCACACTCTTCATGATAAAGAATTGCATCATCACCTGGTTCAGCGCTTCAAAGATCTGCTGTACCACAGGCATATGCGGTCTTAATGGCGGATAGTTATGCGATGATGGCGGTATATAGGTTCCGCTGAATGGTTCTGCTGCACCATCTTTTGGCGTTAAAGTGCCTGAAAACGTCGATGGTTCTGCTGTACTGCCGGATTCATTGACCTTAAAGTTAATATTCGCCGCACTACCATTATTACCGGGGGTAAGATTCCAACTTAAATTACCTTGATAATAAAGCGGGTCATTAATCGCCGTACTGCCCAGTGTAATATCTATAATCCCGTCAGTCTTACTTTGTACAAGGTTAAGGCGGTCATATGGTTGGCCTTTTAGTGTGGTGTCATAGTAACCGGAATAGAACGCTAAGCCCTCGCTTTTGCTATTTGCAAAGTTCTGCACCGCCGCTTTTAAATCTGTGACACTAAACCCGCGATGTGCAAAGTAATTGGTCACGTCCTTTTCATTCTTCCAATAATATTTTGCCACATAAAGTAAGCCAACCGCAGTGTGAAAGTCTGAATAAACCTTCTTCACAAACGCATCTGCACTTTGTGAAGAGGATACAGCGTCAAGTAACACACCTGTTGGCCCATTATCTAAAATACTGCAATCAGAAGATTCGCAACTCTCGCAGTAAATACAATGTGTTGAGGCATCACACGGACCACATCCGTCTGAGGATTCGGCTCCAAGCTCGCAAAACACGCAGGATTCGCAGGATGATTCACAATCTGAACTACTGGACTCGCAGGATGAGCTGCTTGATTCACAAGATGAGCTACTTGATTCACTAGAGTCGCAATCCGATGGCGGATCATTCGGTTGCATAGGGTGGTTTGCATAGGGTTGTACAGCTATAGCCGGAAGCTCTACCCCCGCTTCTGCCGCATCCTCCAGAGCTGGTTCAATTGGGTTATCATCACCGTTTCTGATGTCGTGGCAGGTCTTGTATATGGCTGTAACAGTACCGGCGACAACAAACACACCGACAATTCCCCCTGCAATGGCAAGTACTTTTTGCTCTGTTGACAGCTTATCCCAACCCGATGGTGTATCTGGCAAAATTTGGGTGCCTACAAATGCTTGTGCGCTTCCGCCCGTTTCTGTCAAAGTGCCGCTAAACGTGTTTGCAGTAAGATTCCCATCGTCATGATTATGCACAAGCGTAATTGTTGCTTCTGTCCTATTACCATCTGCAATGGTCCAACTCAGAACAGAGTTTGCCAAGGTTGGGTTGAGGATGAGTGTATCGCCAAGCTTCACCTGTCCGTTCTGTATTGAAAGCTCCTGATATGCATTCCCTGCAAGGGTTGTACTGTAATGCCCATACCAATATTCTAAATTATCGGATTGCTCTAACCTGATCGTTGAAATCAAATCATCTGTATAAAATCCTCTGGTGTTGAAATACTGAGCCACCAATTGTGGAGAGTTCCAGTAATAATTCATGACATATAGAAGCCCGGTGGCATCGGTTTCGTTCTTTAAAATACATTTTAAGAATGCCGAAGCACGTTTTTGGCGCTCTGTTTCGTCGGCGGGTTGATTGAATGATGTGATGTACTTAACTTGTGCTGCTTTACGCTCATCTGTTTTTGCATCTTCAATATCTTCTGCAACAAGTGCACAACAGAATTCGCAGAATTCACAAGCATCAGAACTATCACAACTTTCCGAACTATCACTACTCTCTGAGCTGTCGCAAGTGTCAGAGCTGTCACAGTTTTCTGAGCTGTCGCACTCCTCCGGAGGTGGCGTGTCACCGGGATTAACACCGGACTCATCACTAAATGGAGAGAGTTCCTCTTCATCTAACTCAATGCCGCATACGGGGCATGGCTCTCCCACCATTTCGGCGTCCGTAGCCATCATGATACCTTCTGGGCAATCTTGCCCTGCATTTTCAAGAAGGTTTTGTGTTTCATCTTCGGTTTGGGCATTGCTAAAGAACTTTTTGATATATGGCCAGCCCGCTTTTGCGCCTTTATATCCAAAGGCGAGTGCCATTATGCCCATAAAGACATAACCCATAATCATTTGCACCTTCATGCCCTCTGGCATACCGGAATGTGGGAAACTTGGATTGTCAGGCGTAATGCTTGTCCCTGTGAATTTCTGTTGTTTTCCGCCCGCAGGTGTATATGTCCCTTCAAATGACACAGGAAGAACCTCTTCATGCGTGCCGCTATAATGAATTGTGAATGTGATGTCGCCACTTGTTGTGTTGCCACCATGTGATGTGTCCCAACTTAACTCACCTTTGTAATATAAAGGTGTCTGGATAACGGTATCACCGATCGAAACTTGAATTATGCCATCTGACATTTGTTGAATAGAGAGTTGGTCGTATTTTTGGTCACCCAATACAGTTTCATACTTCCCGGAAAAGAAGGCGAGGCCAACTTGTGGGTCTGTCGCAACGGAATGATATAGCATCTTTTGGAAGTCAGATCGGTAAAATCCCTGACCTTCGCCAAAATATGAATCGATACAGTCATCAGATTTCCAGTAGTTCTTTGAAACAAATATAAGTCCAACGGCACTTTTTGTACCTGCCGCACCTGAATAGAGGTTCTTGATATAGGCTTTTGCGCGTTCTTGCGATGGTGTTGGCGTGGTGCCATCTAAAATCGCGCCCTTGATCGTAACTGAAGATCGAGGTTTACTGTTCCGAACTTCACTTTCTACAGAAATGAGGGGGTGGTCTTTACGTGCCATTAATGCAACGCGATATTTTGCCATATTCGCATGGCATGATGATAATGCGCCTGCAAGATCATCGCTTCCATTTATAACTTTTTCTATAGCCTCAAAAATACACTCTAAAAATGTATCGATAACCTGTACATTTGAAAGGATTTTATTGAAGTTAACGGGGACACTTAATGTATCTTCTACACCCCACTGGCCAATAACATTTGTATCATTCAATGTGCCGATCGCCTGAACAGGCTGGTTGGTAGTTTTGCAAAAATGTATCGTACCTTTATCGCCTAAAGACAAGGTAAAGAATGAATAATTAAAATCAACATTCTTACCGTCAACTTTTACAGAATCATTTGATATTTCAAGAGATAGTGAACCACTATTGGTTGATAAGAAATACTTGCCTTTAATAGTTGGCAAATTGTTGAAATAACTGTTCCGTAAGCCAAGGATAGTATCAATATCGGTATGAAATCCATTGGCTTCTATAAAACTATTCACCTTTTCTGTATCACCATCATGCATAGATTCCACAAGGGTTTCTGCTATTTTCCAGTTTCTAAGCAACGCCTTAACAAACAAAACAGCTTGCCATTCTGCGGTTTCTGTCTTGCGGCGTATGATATCAATCGCAGGAAGTGTAGATATTTTCTTTGGGACATTATAGGTGTTATCAGCCATTTAAACTATTCTCTCTTAATAATGATTAGTTAAACTATAGGTGATAATCTGTAGCAGCTGAAAATTTGTGTTTCAATCGTCAAAAGTAGCTTGATTTTGAGGGTGCCTTATGTGCTCCGCTGAGTTCTAGGGAGTGCAATAAAATCTGGTGAAAATATTTTTTTTTAGACCTACAGCAGCGTGTTCACAAGGAATGCGTGTGTATATAAAAACAAGCTTTTTAAGCTCAGCCTTTTTTATATACAGATAGAATGTCGGAAGAGTATAAGCAGTTTACTCAGGTTTTATAAATTGTGGCCCCTGTGCGGGCTTACCAAAGTAATATCCCTGCCCGTAATCAATCCCAAGAGCTTTTAAGCTCTCGGCAATTTCTTTATTCTCTACAAATTCGCCAATGACTTTAATGTTTAAGTCTTTACACATCTGCGTTAAGTTTTTGACCATAATCATATCGCGTTGGTCATGTAAAATATTGCGAATATATTTGCCGTCAATCTTAACGTAATCAACATGAAGGCTACTTAGGTACTGGAACGATGCCGCCCCTGCACCAAAGTCATCTAGTGCGACTTGGAGGCCAATTTCTTGCAGTTCTTTTATAAATGACCCGACTTGATCCAGATCTTGGATTTGTGTTGATTCTGTAATCTCGAATATAACTTGGTCTTTAATATTGGAGTGTTCCGCTACCAGTTCCATTAATTGTGTGAAGAAAGTTTCGTTCCCAATAGATTGACCTGAAATATTGATCGAAAAACGTTCTTTTTGCGTTTGGCGTTTCTTGGATATGTAGGCCAATGCCCGTTTACAAACGGCGAGATCAAATTCGGCGGCCATGCCTATATCCTCGCCAAACATAACCCATTCAAATGTGTTTCCTTCTTTGAAACGACAAAGCATTTCATAATGCGTGCATTCCGTTGTTTCTAAACTAACGATGGGCTGGAAATGCATGGAGAATGCGAGGTTATCTAGGATCTGCTTAAATTGGTGTATCTTTTGGGTGTTTGCTGCAACATATGCTTTAAAGCTTGAGTTTAAGTTTTCGATCGTCATGTCTGTGCCCTGACGTTCAAACTCACTGAGTGTATAAAAGAGTGCTCGCGTTGCATCTCGCTCATTCATCTCGCTCATATCTGCGGAGATGCTTTTTGTTTTCACCTCCAGCCCCTCACCAAACGGATCGTCTTCCTTTGATATCTCTGCAATCTGTAAGGATAGCGCCTCAACATCGATATCCCCCTCATGTAATACACTGAACTGCCCCTGCCCAATTTTTGCAGCTGCTCCACCATCTATTGAACTATCACAAAGTAAATCGTTAACTTTATCAGAGAAATCGTCCCATGTTTCTTTCCCAAATCTTTTTCGTGCTTTATCAGCATTCGGAATATCAATGAGTGTCATATCGACTTCTTGCCCTAATTCGGATGCCATACGCAATGTTTCTTGCGCGACATCAATGAAGGTTTCTTTGTCTAATGTTCTTTTCTCATGGTGCTGTTTTACAGACATTCCAATCTGGTTCATCAAGGAATTACTATTTGCCAAGCTAAGATAGGCATTATCACTTCCGGGCATTTTGATACCGCTGACAATAATATTTTGTATAGATTTGTTTTTGTCTAATGCGACAAGAACCGGTCCACACCGCGATCCGGGCTGTGCTTTGCTAAGCATAAGTTTTAACACAAGTCGATCTTTTGAAGAGAATATATCAAGCCAATGTGAGCCAATTAAAGATGCTGAATCATCACTACCTGTCATGCCCTTAATAGCACCTAGAGCATATAATACATGCCCTTCCTCATTCACTTCCAACAACAAATCGGATGTTGCGAAAGAAAAAGACAGAAAGCGGTCTCGTTGTTTTTTTAAATTTTCATCGTCGGACATGGAGTTACTATAGGTGAAAACTTTTGATAAAAGATGAACGCAGATAAAATTACATATTATCAGTTAGGGAGTGATTAATTACGCCAATCAATCTAACATAACTATAGTGTTTAGACTATCTCATGAAAGAAAAAGAATGCCAAACTTATCGAAAAAACAAAAACAGAAGTATGATCTTCATGATCTGGTGAGTGTTATGAAAGCATTGAGAACCCCTGTAACTGGTTGTCCATGGGACTTGGAACAAGATTTTCAAACAATTATACCCTATACACTTGAAGAGGCATACGAGGTTGCAGACGCGGTAGATCGCGGGTGTATGCAGGATTTAAAAGAAGAGCTAGGGGATCTTTTGTTCCAATCGGTTTATCACGCACAAATGGCGTCTGAAGAAAATCACTTTGATATATATGATGTTATACAATCTGTTACAGATAAAATGATTGCACGCCACCCCCATGTCTTTGGTGATGCTCAGGCACAAAGCAGTGATGACGTGAATAAGATATGGGAAGAGCGTAAAGATGCAGAAAAAACGCAAGGAGAGAAAAGTGCACTTGATGGTGTCACGGCACATTTGCCATCTCTTTTAAAGGCGCAGAAGCTACAAAAAAAGGCATCCAAGGTTGGTTTCGAATGGTCTGATGCATCCTGTGTGCTCGATAAACTTGAGGAAGAAATTCGGGAAATGCGTGAGGCCTTGGCCAAGAACGATAAAAAAAATCAGGAAGAAGAACTCGGTGATATATTATTCCTCCTCGCAAATTATGGACGTATGCTGGATATAAATTCAGAAGAAGCTTTGCGGCTTTGCAATAATAAATTTGAACACCGTTTCCGTGGTCTTGAGAATCAACTCAGAACAGAAGGTGTAAATTTGAAAGATGCGACACTTGCACAAATGGAAGATGCTTGGAATCATCAAAAATTAAAGGAAAAATAATAATATATACGTATCGTTGCGTATTCTTGATAATAAGAAATTATTAAACAGTCTTTTCTTTGTAATGAAAGAGATCTTTAAATTTATGGATGTTTTTAACGTTCATATGCGCACGTATTTTTGTATGGGACTCATCATCATCTCGGTTAAGCACTTCTCCATGCTCGTAAAGCCATGAAATTGCTTTCCCGTCCGTAATATTAATTTCAAATTCGACAGTTTTATGATCTTTCGAAGTCACTTCAGAGGTGGTTTCTAAGAACTGTTCTAAGCCCTCTCCGTTAACGGCAGAGATTAAAATAGTTTGCGTTTTTGCTGTTTTCTGAATCCTTGAAAAATCGCCCATATCCTCTTCATCAAGAGCATCGATTTTATTGTAAACTTCAATAACACGCTCATCATTATCGTAATCAATACCAAGCTCGGTAAGGATATCAATGACATCTTGTTTTTGTGCCATGTAATCTTTACGCGAAACATCAATGACATGAGCAATCACATCGGCATATAAAATATGTTCTAATGTGGCACGAAATGCCGCTATTAAATGGGTCGGTAAATCAGATATAAACCCGACGGTATCAGATAAAATGGCATCTTGATTGTTAGGAAGTTTAATTTTACGCAAAGTCGGGTCAAGCGTCGCAAACGGTAGATCTTCTGCAAATACACCGGCCTTGGTAATGCGGTTAAATAATGTGGACTTGCCTGCGTTTGTATAACCGACCAAAGACACAACCGGAAACGGGACGCGTGCCCTGCTCTGTCGTCCTAGATCGCGTGTTCGCCGTACATCCTCAAGGTCTTTCTTCAAACGTGTCATACGTTGTGAAATCATGCGCCGGTCAAGCTCAATCTGGCGTTCACCCGGCCCCCCCATAAATCCTGCACCACCGCGTTGTCTTTCTAGGTGTGTCCATGATCTGACAAGTCTGGATTTTTGGTAATCAAGCGCGGCAAGTTCAACTTGCAGACGTCCCTCTTTAGTCTGCGCACGATCTCCAAAGATTTCAAGGATTAAGCCTGTCCTATCAATAATCTTTGTATTCCACTCTTTTTCAAGGTTCCGCTGCTGCACAGGGGAAAGGGTGTTGTTTACAATAACAATAGAGGGTTGCGTTTCTTCAATATCACGCGCGATTGTCTCACGCGTACCTTTTCCAAAAAAACTACCAGCATTAATTTTCCCGTAATTTACGACATGCGTTTTTGCAACGCTTAAGTGAATAGCGCGCGCAAGCCCCTCCGCCTCCTCACGGATATCTTTTGTATCACGTACAGGCGGAGCATCCTTACTAAGTGGAAGGACGATATAAGCGGTATCAGGATCTTGATCCTGAACACCAATGAACATGTTATCTTTTTTCTGCAATGGATTTATGTATCCGGAATAAAAAACGTTATACGATTTTACTCTGCTCGATCATCATTTGCTTCATCTTTTGGATCATCCATCAGGCTAAGTGGCCCACTTGGCATAATCGTTGAGATAGCGTGCTTATAGATCAGCTGAATATGTGTATCACGACGTAACAACAAACAAAAATTGTCAAACCATGTAATGATACCTTGTAATTTTACGCCATTTACCAAAAAAACGGTAACAGGAGCTTTTTCTTTGCGGATCTTGTTAAGGAAAACGTCTTGTACGTTTTGTATTTTATTATCAGACATATTTGTTTCCTGATCTCTTTCTTTTATTTTCGTCTCTAAACCACTCATTTTGTGCAATTGCACACACATAAAACATTTTTAGAGGAAATTAACTATATTGCAACTAAAAATTCTTTTAATTGAGAATGATTTTCAAAACTAAAGAGAGGATCATAATACTCTATGAGCTCTTGTGTACGAACATCCCCGCTCAGGAATAGAGATTTACACCCTGCCTCTGATGCACAGGCTAGATCATTCTCAGTGTCACCAATATACCATACGGATTTTTCTTTATGGTCTATTCCAGAACGCTTTAATGCAAGAAGAAGTGGAGCCGATGACGGCTTGTCCGCTTGCGCATCCCCTGCCCCCACAATGATTGAAAAATAATGATCCCATTCTAAATGCGCGACTTCTTTTTCGATAAAAGATGCTTTTTTATTACTGACAATGCCCATTTTTACACCGCCCTTATGGAGTAAGGATAAGACATCCTTCCCTCCCTTTAGTGGGAGTATTTTGTGACTATTTTCAGTAACATACGATTGAAAAACGTCCTTTGCTTGCTCACACTTATCCTTGTATATCGCCGGATAGAGGGTCTCTCTTGGTTTACCAAAGTACTCTTTGTATTCATCGCCTTTAAACGGCTCAAAGCCAAGGGTGCGCAATGTATGATTGTGTGCATCGTTTAAAAAACTATAGCTATCAACAAGTGTACCATCCCAGTCCCAAAATATGGCATACGGTAATTCAAATTTATCTGACATTGTTGCTTGGCTTTCTGGTGTATGAATTTGTTTCTAAAGAGAATTTGATAACTTCAATATTAATGTTATCTGCATATATTTCCCGAGCAGCCTGTAAATAGCCATCGGTTAAGTCACTGACTAAAAATTCGATGTTTGCACTGTGCGTTATCACATCTAAAATTTCCGGATGTCTGGATAGATAATTATTAAGCTTATGAGGAATAATTTCATCCTGCGTAATAAGTGAAACTTTCGCCCCACATATCTTTTTAATTTTCTCTTTCAAGAACGGGTAATGCGTACACCCTAAAATTAAGCACTCAATATTTTCCTGAAGCAAGGGTTTAAGGTAATGCTCAAGAACGGAATCTACCCATTCTATCCCGTTATTCTCAATTAATGGGACAAGCAATGGCGTGTCTTTTTGGAAGATGCGTATATCAGGATCAAGCTTTTGTAGCTCTTCTTCGTAAATGTTCGAAGCGATTGTATAATTTGTCGCAATCAGACCAAGCCGTTTATATCCGTGGTCTATTGCATGCTCCAATGTTGGAACAACAACACCTAAAATACGTCGGTCTTTATATGGGCTATTTGGTAAGTAGTCCTGCTGTAGCTTGCGTAAAGCTGATGCACTTACCGTATTGCATGCGGTAACAATTAGATTGCAGTCTTGTTCAAATAAAAACTGAATAGCCCGTTTACTATATTCATAAATGGCATCATGGGAACGATTACCATAGGGTAAATGCAGTGTGTCGCCAAAATATATAATATCAATATCGGGTAAGGCCTGACGAATTGATCTTGCAATCAATAAGCCTCCTAATCCTGAATCAAATATACCGAGCTTCATATCTAAAACAAATCAACATGAACGCAGAGCATTTTCTCAACCAAACGCGCTTTCTCACGTAGAGCGAGAATAATAATATGATCATCAGGAAGGACTTCATCTTCCTCTTTGGGAATGATAACCTTTTCCTCACGAATAATTGCACCAATGACAACAGCGGAAGGAAGCTCTAAATCTACAATTTTTTTATTCGCAATTTGGGATGATGAAGATACCTCAATTTCCATTAATTCGGACTCACCATCGTGGATATTATGTATCCCTTTTATCCGCCCTCTTCTAACATGTCGCATGATATTCGCCACAATAATGGACTTTGGGGAGACCATAACGTCAATTCCCAAAGGCCCGACAAGCGGATAATACGCATTGTTATTAACCAATGTAATCGCGCGTTCACAGCCATATTGCTTAGAGAGCAAAGAACCAAGAATATTGCTCTCATCATCATTCATAAGCGCAATATATGTTTCGGCACTAGAAACTGAGGCTTCCATCAAAATATCGCGTTCCAACGTGTCCCCGTTAAGTATAATGATATTTTCCAGCTGCTCACTTAAGAATTGTGCTCGCTCGTGGTTATTCTCAATGATCTTAAGCTGAATTCCCGGTACATCGGTTTGTAATTTACGAATTAACGATAAGCCGATATTACCACCGCCTGAAATAATTAACTTTCTTGCTTCACGTTCCAAATGTCCGAACGCAGCCATAACACGGCGTAGATGATGACTATCTACAATGATATAGGCTTCATCTCCGACTTCTAACATATCATTTTCATCAGGAATAATGTGCTTTGTACCACGTGTAATGGAAACAATAGAAAATGATAGATCTGGAAACAATCTGTCAAGCTGCCCCAGCTGCGTATGTAGGACAGGGCAATCATCAAGGCAGATAAGGGAAATCATATGCGCCTTACCGTCTGCCAAACGAATAGCTGTTGTCGTCCCTGGAATAGCCAGGCGCTGTGCGATGTCCTCGGCAATTAAAATCTCAGGAGAAATGATGACATCAATAGGCATATGCGCACGGCTGAACAAGTTTGACCATGACGGAGAAAGGTAAGATTGTTTACGAATACGGGCAATTTTTTTGGGAATACCAAATAAAGAGTGCCCTATTTGACAGGCAACCATGTTGGTTTCATCATCATCCGTGACTGCGATAATCATATCGGATTCATTTCCGCCTGCGATATTCATAATGTCTGGATCAGATGGGTGTCCCGTTATCGTATTAACGTCCATGCTGCTGTTGAGCTGTGCTAAGGCTTCGCTATCCGTATCAATAACGGTAACATCATTATCTTCTTTGGAAAGATATGCGGCTATACTTGATCCAACTTGATCTGTTCCGCAAATAATGACTCTCATATTCTTATACTTTCATCTTGTTTATACGCACATATATTCACGAATATATGTGTCTCTTGCCGATGTGAGACGACTATACTACGCAACATTTTGTTTATCATCTGAAAAAACGTCTAAAGACTTTAGTTTTCTGTGTAAAGCCGAGCGTTCCATACCAATATGCTCCGCAGTTTTGGAGATGTTTCCGCCAAACTTCTCTATTTGTGTTAATAAGTAGTGTCTTTCAAAACACTCCCGCGCTTCACGTAAACCTAGATGTAGAACATCTTGTAAAATGGTATTTGTACCATCTGCATTATAATCTGAATGTGTGTTTTGCACCCCTCCTAATTCCGGCGGGAGACCATCTACCTCTATAACCGTTTGGCTATTATCGTTCATGATGGTGACCCATTCCAACACATTATGAAGCTGTTTAATATTTCCCGGCCAAGGATAGGATTGAAGCTTCGCCATAGCAGGTGTCGAGAATTTCAAATCCAAATAATGAGTAATGAGATCAGGAATTTCCTGCTTCCGTTCTCTTAATGCCGGAATATGGATTGGTACGACATTTAATCTGTAATAAAGGTCTTCACGAAAAGAACCTTCTGATATTTTTTGCTCAACATCATCGCTAGATGTCGCAATGATGCGGATATCAACGGCAATTTTCTTGTTTGATCCAACCTTGTGATATGCACCTTCTTGCAAAAGCATAAGGATTTTCCCTTGCATCTCAATAGGCAACGAGATGACCTCATCTAACAAAAGCGTTCCACCATTGGCAAGGTCAAGAAGACCACGTGCGTGATGTTCTGTGCCTTGTACACCAAACAATTCTGCTTCTAATTTCTCTGGGTTAAGGCTTGCACAGTTAAAAGTCATAAGTGGTTTATCACACCGGGCGGACTGCTCATGTATATACTGTGCTGCGATGTTTTTGCCTGCGCCTGCTTCGCCCGTGATGAAAATGCGGCTGTTCGATTTTGCAACTTTATCAAGCATGCTACGGATATTTTGTGGGATTTGTGTTGAGAGCTCTCCAATACGTTGAGATGTACGGAGCTTTAACTCTGCATTTTCTTGTCTGAGGGCAGCATTCTCAAGTGCCCGACTAATCATAAGCAGAAGGCGGTCACTTTTAAATGGTTTTTCAATAAAGTCATAAGCGCCAAATTTAATAGCAGAAACAGCCGTCTCAATTGTGCCGTGCCCACTAATCATAATAAACGGTATATCTTTATGCATTTCTTTGATGTTTTTTAGAACATCAATACCATCATTCTCACTACCCTGAAGCCATATGTCCTGTATTACGAGGTTCGGTATACTGGTCTCAAATACCTCATACGCGGCCTCACTACTATTCGCTTCAAGGATGTTATACCCTTCATCTTCAAGCAGCCCCCTAATAAGCATACGGATATCATCTTCATCATCAACAATCAAAATGCTTGCATTATCGGTCATTTAATTACTTTCATTTTTAACGGAGTGAGGGGGCGCGGTTTCTTGTTCTATCAATGGAAAGCTAAGGACAATAGAAGCGCCCTGTAACTCTTGCCATTGATTATGCGCGCAAAGCCACGGCGGTGTGCCTAAATAAAGTTTACCATTATGATCTTCCATGATCTTCTTTACAATCGCAAGCCCAAGCCCCGTACCTTTCGGTTTATGCGTTATATAAGGGTCGGTTAGTTGGGATATATCTTCATCCTTTGGAAACCCTTCACCGCTATCGCTTATGGCGACAAAACCGGTGTCATCTTCTATACCGATTAGGATATTAATTTTCTTATCAGGTGACGCTTTACCGGAACTTTTTCCCTGTATTGAATCTATGGCATTTTGAATGATATTGGTAACGACCTGCCTGATTTGTTGTGTATCCAAATTAACAGAAATATCATTTTGCTCATGTATTGGGTTAAAAATGATATCCGTATGTGCCTGACGTGAAAGCATCAATGAATCCTCAATTTCTTTGCAAAGGTTCTGAGGTTTTAAGAAAGGCTCTGGCATGCGAGAAAATGATGAAAATTCATCAACCATACGGCCAATATCGCCAACATGTTTTATAATCGTATCCGTACATTGTTCGAAAGTTTCTTTGCCTTCTTCAATATCTTTAAGATATTTGCGTTTTAAACGTTCGGCAGAGAGCTGTATTGGTGTTAACGGGTTCTTGATTTCATGTGCAATACGTCGTGCAACATCCGACCATGCCGCTTTTCTTTGTGCGGATTGAAGCTCGGTAATATCGTCAAACGTAATGATCAGGCCTGTATTTTCTTCTTCCAGTATTTCAATAGATATTTTGAATAAAAATATACGTTTGCCTTCGGTTGGGGACTGTACCGGAATTTCAGATTGGATGATTTTCTTAGGGCGCTTTGCCACTTTATCCAACATATCTTTAAGCTCTGGGATAATATCTAAAATATAATACCCTGTTATACCGTCCATCTTTTTTGATAAGAGCACACACGCAGAGGCATTGGCCAAATTTATAACACCACTACTATCAACCCCAATAACACCGGATGATACCCCTGCCAAAACAGTTTCGGTTAATTGTCTGCGACGATCAATCTGCCTGTTGGCATCAATCAATTCCTGTCTTTGGCTTTGTAGTTGCGTGGTCATACGGTTAAAGGATCGTGCCAAATATTCAAATTCTTCCAATCTCTTGCCGTCTGCAATATGCGATGTCAGATCCCCTGCCCGTACACGATCCGCCGCGTTGATAAGTTCCCCAATTGGGTTAACTAACTCACGCGCAAGTAATAACCCTAACCAGATTGCGGCAAAAAGCAAAAGTAACCCGACAACAACAAAAATCATTGTAACTGTAATCTGCATCCCTGAATATTGGGCTTGTAAGCTGTTATAATCTTCTGTTGCAAGCTTGGTCGCGTTTAAATGAGACAAGACTTGCGGGTCAACCATGCGTCCTGCAAACAGGTATGTGTCTTTCATATTCTTGATTTTGACCAGAGCCCGAACGCGATCACGTTCCTCATTCATCATTAATACAACATCACCTGTATCTGCCTGCGCAAGAGCAAAGCTGCTTGGTGTTTCATACTGTAATGAGAAGGTAAGAGAAGAACTTGCAAGAACATGTCCGTCTTTATTAATAACAACGGCTTCTGATAAATTACGAAAAAAGGATTGGGTGTCTACAATTTTTGAAAAGGTGGTCTTATCCAAAAGCTGTCTCTCGGCTTGTCTGGCAATATCATTAGCCATGGCAAGACTGTCCGCGCGAATAACTTGCTTATGCTCTTCTAAATAAGATTGAGCAACCGCTTCGGCTTCGTTAATCGCCGTTTGCACACGCTGACTAAACCAAGCTTGTACGCCGAAGTGAAAAAAGAAGGCAGAGAAAATGGTCATAACAATCGTCGGAACGGCAACCAGAATACTAAAGATATAGACAAGCCTGACATGAAGGTGCGATCCCGCTATCCCGCGCTTTCTACCACTCCATACCCCTACAATTCGTCGTGCAATTAAGGATACCAGTAAAAGCAGTAATATCAGGTCAATATTAAGAAGCCAGATAACAATGTTTGGATCATCACCAAAGGGCGGGGTTTCTGTAAGTGCGGCGTAGGTTATAAACCCGCTTATAATCGCAAGTATAACCAGTAATATCCCAACCTTTGTACGCCATGATCGATATTTTAAGCGTGAGAAATGCATGCCTGAAAATGCCTTCGCAATCATCCCCGAAAAACTGAGGCGTGTGCTTGTTTGATCGTTCAATAAGCGTTCACTCGCCAAGTCTGGCATAGTTTTTTGTGTCATGAGGCACGTGATCCTGTTATATGTGTTTGTGCTTAAAAGTCGGCACTACCCACATTTTTAGTGTTGCATTTTTACAACGCATGACGCAGAAATACAACATAATTTCACAAAACCAACAAAGGCATAAGTTAGATCGTGACTTCACAAAGCAATAATTTCTATTTGATTGTGGTCGCCGCGGGTAAAGGCTTACGTCTTGGTGCTGATATTCCAAAGCAATATATAACGTTAAATGAACAAACGGTACTGCGTCATACACTGAATCAGTTCACCGCTCTGGATGGGCTATCTCATACATGCGTTGTTATTCACCCCGACCATGAAGATTTGTGTAATGATACGTTATCAGGATTATCAAACATATCAATTTGCCATGGTGGGAAAGAACGAAAAGACAGTGTCCTTAACGGATTGAATGCTCTGCCGGATATAGGCGATGATGATGTTGTATTAATCCACGATGCCGCGCGTCCCTTTGTGAAAACGCATGATATACAAAGATTATTGGATAGTATGCATACTCAACAAGCAGCCACATTGGCGCACCGTATTGTTGATACATTGCGTTATGCAGATCAAAATGAAAATGCAGAGAATACGGTGAATAGAGAAAACCTATGGGCCGTACAAACACCGCAGGCCTTCCATTATAAAACGTTAAGAGACGCACACGCGCAAGCTGATGGCGATTACACGGATGATACTGCTTTGGTTTCTGCCGCAGGTGTGTCTGTAAAATTTATTGAAAGTTCATCGGGTAATTTTAAAATCACGACCACTGACGATTTGAACAAGGCACGATTAATAATGAAAAATGAAATCAAAACAGAAACTCGCACAGGCCTTGGGTATGATGTTCACGCATTCGATGAAAATGTCACAAATATACAATCCATTCGCTTATGTGGTGTTGATATTGCCCATGATCGTAAGTTAAAGGGACATTCGGATGCGGATGTTGGACTGCACACGTTAACTGATGCGATCCTCGGCGCGATTGGTGAAGGTGATATCGGCCTTCATTTTCCACCAAGTAATATGGATTTTAAGAATATGGATAGTGCGGTATTCTTGGAACATGCAATGAAATTACTGCGTGATAAAGGCGGTAAGCTCGTAAATGCTGATGTGACATTGATTTGCGAAAGCCCTAAAATAGGACAATACCGTACGGAAATTGTGGCGCGTATGGCGGACATCTTAAATGTCTCCAAAAATCGTATCAATATTAAGGCCACAACAACCGAACAACTTGGGTTTACCGGTCGAAAAGAAGGGATCGCCGCACAGGCAGCAGTCTCTATAGAATTACCACAGCAAGATGAAGAGATGTAGATGGCTATTATCGATTTTCATATCCCTAAAGAACTGGATAAAAAAGAGCCATATGTATGGTTAGCCAGTTGGTTCGGCTTTGGGTTTTTAAGGCCTGCCCCCGGAACATGGGGCTCACTTGGCGCACTGCCTTTTGGTCTTTTAATATACATATTTGGCGGTATAAATATTTTATATGCCTGTATTATTATATTCACAATAATCGGTCTGTGGGCTGCTGCTAAATTTGATAAGGCCATGAACGGGCATGATTCAAAAATGATCGTCATAGATGAAGTTGTCGGGCAATGGATAGCTCTTGTCCCGACGGCACTAAATCCAATTCTTATTATAGTTTCGTTTCTGTTCTTCCGTGTTTTTGATATACTAAAACCATGGCCTGTGAGCTTCTTTGATAAGGATGTTGACGGTGCAGCCGGCGTTATGTGTGATGATATTGTTGCCGGATTGATGGCCGCGGTATGTGTTATGGGGCTTGATGCTTTAATATAATTTCGAAGGGGAAACAATGTATGCAACAGCTTGTTGAACAACTCAGTACAGCATTACGTGAAAAAGACCTTGTTCTGGCAACGGCAGAGAGTTGCACTGGTGGTATGATGAGTGCGGCCATGACCTCTATCGCTGGATCATCATCTGTTTTTGATCGTGGATTCGTGACTTATTCTAATCCCGCAAAGCATGAGATATTAGGAATTTCCCAGAATATATTGAATTATTATGGTGCAGTCAGTGCACAATGTGCAGATGCAATGGCTCTTGGTGCATTAGAACATAGCAACGCGGATATTTCCGTTAGTGTAACGGGCATTGCCGGTCCGGGTGGTGGTGGTGAAGAAAAGCCTGTCGGGCTTGTCTATATAGGTGTTGCCATTAAGGGGCGTGAGCCTAAAGTAATGGAGTATAATTTTTCAGGATCGCGCGATGATATCCGTCGTGTCGTATGTGAAGAAGCGTTCAAAAAATTGATAGAGGAAGTGCATACTTTATGAACGAAGCACTACGCCTAATTTCGAAAAGCTTAAAACCATTCGGCTATCATGTTCGAAAGTTTAAGGCCCCTAACCTATTAAAAATTAAGAACGCTGATACGCCTGAAAACGAAGGGAATATCGGAGCGTTACGTTTGGCCACGGATAAGCCATATTTTACGCAAGATTGTAATTTGGATCATATGATTGTTTATGTCCGCACTTGCATCCGCGCGGATCGTAATATCGACACAACCGCGCGAATTACGAAAGTAAATTTAGAGGAAAATACACTGCGTTGCCTACGTTCTCTTGTTATATCTATTGAAGCTGCGAAAAAGAATATGACAGGTAAGGCGATAGAGCTTGTCGTGTTAGACGATCGTTCAGATGATGACTGCCTGAAGAAAATTGAAAAAGTCTTATCTTCCCTCACCTGCCCTCATAAAATTGAGCAAACGAAAGAGACCGGACAAGGGAATTCTCTGCATCAACAATTTAAAGAATCTATTGATAAAAATGCGCTTGTTTATTTTTGTGAAGATGACTACTTACACGAAGAAAATGCAATTCAGGTTTGTTGGGAGTTTTACGAGAAGATAGCAAAGGGTTTCTCCTCTCATACTTTTATCTACCCGCAGGAACATCCCGTACTCTATACAGATCATTATCCATCATATTTGGTACTGGGGAATGATCGACATTGGCGTACAATCCGCCATGCAACGCATACATTTATTACACATTCCCATGTTGTACGAGATTTCTGGGATTATTTTGAAAATACAAAATATGTAGGTGTACGTAAAAAACGTAAAAAAGGCTCAGAAGCCAAAACAACGAATAAATTATTTAAACATATTCCTGCTTTTTCACCATTAAAGCCTGCATCAATACATCTTCAGTTTGAGGAAACTGTGCCCCCGCTATATGATTGGCGTCCTTTATGGGAGGAAATGAAGGGGTGAATGCCTCTTATTGCTGTCCACCATATAAATCGTTTGCCCGCTGTTCAAATGCACCAACCATACGCTGAACCACCTCGTTAAAGAATACACCGATCAGGTTTTGTAGAATTTTATTCTTAAATTCAAAATCAACAAAAAAATCAATTGTGCAAGTGCCATCCCCCTCATCAATGAACTTCCAATGATTGGACAGGTATTTCATAGGGCCGGATAAATATTCAACATGAATATGGTTGCTGTTGATGGTCGTAACTTTTGACCCAAATTTCTCACGTATCATTTTATACCCAATAATGAGGTCGGCATAAAAGATGTCCTCACCATCACGTTTTGTAATACGACTGCCAATGCACCATGGCAAAAATTCCGGATATTTCGCAACATCAACCACCAGATCAAAAAGCTGCTCTGGGCTATAGGGTAGATTGCGCTGCTCTGCGTGTGTGGTCATGAGTTATTCTGCGGCGACTGTGCCATATTTCGCGTTGCGCGCAGCTCGAAGCTTTTGAAAATCATCACCAGCATGGTGCGAAGAACGCGTTAACGGTGTGGCAGAAACCATAAGGAAACCCTTTGCCCTTGCCATTTTTGTAAGGCGTTCAAATTCCTCAGGCGTCCACCACTTCATAACGGGGGCATGCTTTGGTGTCGGTTGTAAATATTGTCCGATTGTAATGAAATCAATTTGCGCGGCGCGCATGTCGTCCATAACCTGCGCAACTTCTTCAATTGTTTCACCAAGTCCAACCATCATTCCTGACTTTGTAAAAATGGTTGGATCAACATCTTTTACGCGCTCCAATAACCGTAATGATCGGAAGTAACGCGCCCCCGGACGAATAGTCGGATATAGGCGTGGTACGGTCTCAAGGTTATGGTTAAAGACATCAGGCTTTGCTTCAATAACATGGTCGATATCTTCAATTTTACCCTTATAATCTCCGGGAAGGATCTCAACGGTTGTTTCCGGGCTTTTCATACGAATAGCCATGATGGTTTTGGCGAAGTGGTCTGCACCACCATCCTTTAAATCGTCACGGTCAACTGCCGTAACAACAACATGCTTCAAGCCCATCTGTTTGGTTGCTACGCCAACGCGTAATGGTTCCATCTTATCAACTTCATCAGGTTTCCCTGTCGCCACATTACAAAAGGCACATGCCCGTGTACAAACCTCGCCAAGTATCATAAATGTGGCATGTTTTTGCTGCCAACATTCACCAATATTCGGACAGCCTGCTTCTTCACAAACAGTCGTTAGCTTTTGCTTACGTACAATATCCATTGTTTCGGAATAAAGTTTGCCCTGTGGTGCCGGAACACGAATCCAATCAGGCTTTCGTCCTGCCGGTCTATCCGGGTTCTTTTGCTTTTCCGGGTGGCGCTTTGCCTTATCCAGAAGGTCTGTATTATATGTCATTGATGCGCACCTTATTATGTTGTGTATGCGTGACTTTTATTCGTATAACGCGTTAACTCTCTCTTTTCCAGAGAAAAGCACTGTAAAGCGTCTGAAACCGTAACCTTATTTACCACACAGAGCAAAAACACTTAACCCAAACATCTTATTGAATGAGAACAGGCTGCACCGTTCAACGTCATGAATACCAATAAGAGCTTTATTAATCGCATCAGGGTAAATTTTAAGTTCACTTTTACCCTCTAACTTGCCCTGATCATAAAGAGCCTTCTTCGCAAGACGAATCGCGGCAACAGCAGGAAATAAAGAGCCAAAGAAATAACGGCTTTTAATTGGTTTAAGGCCGGCATCCGTAATGGTCTTTTCCATCATCTCAATTGTGTAACGGCGGTAATGCTCTAAGAACACATCGTGCCCTGACCACATAAATTGAAAAG
>JBOEGG010000006.1:0-177740 GCA_050633285.1 Alphaproteobacteria bacterium | reverse complement strand
ATCGTCGAATAAGTTTTTATAAAACTATACATATTTCTGAAAAAGCCCCGCTGTTGTGGGGTTTTTTTGTTGGTAGTATGCTGATTTACATATGTTTTTATTTTACCAATTAAATATTGATGTTACTCTCATAGAGAGAAGGGTATCTTAACTATGCGTGCTTTAATTTTAATTTCTATTTTATTGACGTTTTCTTTTACTGCGAAAGAAGGTGCTGCTGCGCGATTGGGGAATACGGCTGCAGCTAAAAATTCTAATGAGCAAGAATTTAAGCAAAGGGAAGTTTTGGGTAAAAAGAGAGCTATTGATATAGCTGGTAGAAATTATGCTGAAACAGTAGAGAAGATATTGAATAAGTCTGTGAGTGTACAGAAATACGCGAAGGTATTGCGTAATAATTATCAGAACACTATGGATTATGAACCTTTTGCGCAATCAATAATTAGTAAGCTCACAGAGTATGCATATATTGTTGATACGTCAGAAGATAGTACAGCTGTCCGGATTGCTCAGAAGTCTTACAATAGTTTACTATACAAGCATTTAGGCAATTTTGATGTCGTTGGTTTTGCTTTGGATATGAGCAGGTTAGACGTTCGATTTGGTAATGAAATTATGCTACGTGATTTGTACAGAGTGTATATCACAAATTTAAAAAGAGATATCCGTTTAGAAAAAGGTAAGAACCCTGACTATGCGTTTAACATCATCACATATGGTGAAGAAAATTTCATCTTAGGTGAAATCGGTGGGGTTGTTCAAAAGAGTGAGATATACAAAGTAAATCGTAAGACATATTATAATGTTCATGATTTAATTGATAGTAATGGTGAATTTCGTCAAATATTTTTTAATGTAAGTGAGCCTATTGTCGGGTTGAATCTTATAAACCTGATTAGAGAGCATGATAAGGCTTTCACTATTCCCGCACAGTAATTATATTCTAACCCGATTTATTTTATAGATTTTTATCTATATGATGTGGTGTTTAATGGCTTGGAGAAAACATTATGCTTAAAAATACGAAACTACATTCATCACATTTGTCGTTATCTGCAAAAATGGGCGGATTTGCGGGATATGATATGCCTCTTTATTATGATTTGGGTGTTAAGCAAGAGCATGAATGGGTTCGTGGGGACGGGCAGGCCGGTATTTTTGATGTTTCACATATGGGGCAAATCATTCTTGAAGGCTCTGGGTGTGCAGAGTTTTTAGAAAAAATAACACCATCTTCTTTTTCATTAAAAAAACATGGGCGAGCGCAATATACTGTTTTAACAAATAAAACAGGTGGGATTGTTGATGATTTGATTATTACCCGTTTGACCGATGATAAATTTTTTATCGTTCTGAATGCCGGTTGTAAGGATAAAGATATCGCATGGATCAAATCACATTTGCCCGATGGTATATCCATGACCTATATGGAGGAATATAGCCTGATTGCGTTACAGGGTGATGCGAGTGAACGCGTTATATCTGATTTATGGGCTCTTGATCTTTCTAAGCTTCCCTATATGTTTATTAAAACTGATGTGAGTTTAGGGGATATTAAAGTCTCTATAAGTCGTCTGGGATATACAGGTGAGGATGGATTTGAGATCAGTGTTCATAACGATCATGCTTTGAACGTTTGGGAAGCGTTGGTTGGTCATGGGCAAGTAAAGCCGATCGGTTTGGCTGCACGTGATTCTTTACGGTTGGATATGGGGTATTGCCTCTATGGACATGATATAGATGATAAAACATCACCTGTAGAGGGGGATTTAACTTGGGTGATGGGTAAGAAAAATCAGAGTTTTATTGGCGCAGATATTGTGTTGCCGCATAAGGTAGAGGCCTCTAAAAAACGTGTTGGATTGCGATTAATGGGTAAGGGGATCGCACGTGAAGGTTCGGAGATAAGAAGTCCAGATGATGATGTTATAGGGACTTTGACAAGTGGTGGGTTTTCTCCAACACTTGGTGCGGCAATTGGGCAGGGGTATGTACCTATGGAATATGCTGTTGCAGGAACAAAGGTGTTTGTTAATGTTAGGGGGCGTAATATTGATGCAGAAATTGCAGATATGCCCTTTATTGCTGCAAAAACAAAATCAATGAAAATTAAGTCGTAATAGGAGTTAAGTTAGTATGGCGGATTTAAAATATACAAAGGATCATGAAGTCGTTTATGTGGATGGTGATATTGTTCATGTCGGAATTTCAAAACATGCGCAGGATGCTTTAGGTGATTTGGTGTTTGTTGAGCTACCGGATGTTGGCAAGACTGTATCACAAGGGGATGATGTGGCGGTTGTTGAATCTGTGAAAACTGCGGCCGAAGTTTATTCTCCTGTAGCGGGTGAAATCGTTGAGACGAATGATGCCATGGCGGATGATTTTGAACTTATTGCACAGCCTGTGAATGATAATGGCTGGATTGTGAAAGTAAAAATTGGGGGAAGTTCCGATCTTGAGGGATTAATGGATCAAACGGCCTATGATGCGTATTTAAAAGAGATTGATTAGCGTATATTTTATAGTTCTACGAACAAAAAGAAGATATTTTTATGAGATACTTACCGCAAACGCAAAATGCGCGTCAAGAAATGTTGAAGGCTGTAGGCGTTGATAAAGTGGATGACTTATATGCTGACATTCCTGCTTCTGCTTTTGCAGAGAATGGTTTCGATTTACCCGATCATCAGGGTGAGCTTGAAGTCGAACGTAACTTTATAGGCAAAGCTGGGAAAAATATTTCTGCAGCAGAGGCTCCTTTCTTTTTGGGAGCAGGGACGTATTATCACCATATACCCGCAACGGTAGATCACGTTATACAGCGTAGTGAGTTTTTAACGGCTTACACCCCTTATCAGCCGGAAATTGCGCAAGGTACATTACAGGCTATATTCGAATATCAAACATTTATTGCCCAACTGACAGGGCAAGATATTGCTAATGCTTCTTTATATGATGGGTCAACGGCGACGGTTGAAGCTGCTTTAATGGCTATGCGTATTACGAAGCGTAAAAAAATTGTTTTGGGAACAGAATTGCACCCTCATTATAAATCTGTATTGCAGAGTTATATGGGGAATTTGGGGGATCGTGAGATATCTGAGGGTGATGCTGATGAACAGACAGCCTGTGTGATTGTGCAGTCTCCCGATTTTTTTGGTACGCCGCATAGTTATAATAAGTGGAGAAAAGTTTGTGATGATAGCGGCGCTCTTCTGATTGTCGTTATCAATGAAATTGTCTCATTAGGATTGGTCGAGGCACCGTCACTTGCAGATATCGTATGTGGAGAGGCGCAGAGTATTGGGTTGCCTATGAGCTATGGTGGGCCGCATTTAGGGTTCTTCTCTTGTAAGGAGAAATATCTGCGGCAGATGCCTGGGCGTCTTTGTGGTATGACAGAGGATGCGGATGGGAAGAGGGGCTTTGTACTTACCCTTTCAACGCGTGAGCAGCATATTCGTCGTGATAAAGCAACATCTAACATTTGTACAAATCAAGGACTGTGCGCGCTTGCTTTTACCGTTCATATGAGTTTGCTTGGTGAAGATGGATTTAAACGTCTTGCTGTTCTTAACCATGAGGCAGCTTGTCGTCTGGCTGACGCGTTGGGTGATGTTGGAGATGTTAAGGTTGAGAATGAAAGTTTCTTTAATGAATTTGTTATAGAATTACCGAAGCAAGCATCCGAGGTTATAGAAGACCTTATAACATGCGGTATTATAGGCGGGTATGACCTTGGTGGTAATAGGATGCTTGTTACTGCGACCGAAATGACGTCAGAGGACGACATTGAGGAATTTGTTCGTATTTTATCTGAAATTTTATAAAAACATTTGTGTTTGCGAAGGGAAGAGTTAAATGAGATTAAATAGTGTTATTTTAATGTTTACGTCCATATCGTTAATTATTGTTTTTAGTGGATTTGCTTTCTTTTATCTAAAGTTTTTGCCGAACCCTCGTACTGCTATTAAGTGTCAAAATGACTGGTCAACAATTAGTTTTTTAATTGATGAGGAGCGACGCTCAATTATTATGGCTGGTGAAGCGATAGACCCAAAGAGTGTTAAGATTTTTAATGAGACAGCAATTACAGCACGTTGGAAACATCGAAGCGGAGAAACTAAAGTGTTCTTAGATCGTATTTCCGGACGTTTGGAAGTGCAGACACGAGAAAGAGCCATTGAGTGGAACAAAAATGAATTTGAGTGTGTGCATTCTAACATACGCTTCTGATCTGAAGGCATTAATATAAATATTGAATAAATTAAGAGTAGGGAAATAATATGCATTTAAGCGAGAATCGTGGGCTGCATTATGAGGAAAATGTGCTTTGGGAAAAGGAGCATAGTGAGCATCCGGGAGTAGATTTGCCAAAGCCCAAAGGTGGGGTGAATAGAACTGGCCTTCCTGCACGTCAGAATATTGGTTTGCCGCAATTGAGTGAGCCACAAGTCCTTAGGCATTTTGTACGTTTGAGTACATGGAATTACTCTATAGATCATGGTTTTTTCCCGCTTGGCTCTTGTACAATGAAGCATAATCCACGTTTAAACGAGAAATTAGCACGGTTAAGCGGTTTTGCGCATATTCATCCGTTACAGCCTGTATCAACTGTGCAGGGTGCGTTGGAGGTTCTGAGTGAGCTACAGGATTGGCTTGGGGAGCTTACAGGGCTACCGGGTGTGTGTTTAACACCTGCGGCAGGTGCACATGGTGAACTTGCAGGTATGATGACGATCAGACGTGCGCATGAGCTTAAAGGGCAGAAGCAGCGTAAAATCGTTTTAACACCCGATTCTTCTCATGGGACGAATCCTGCGACTGCGGTTATGTGCGGATTTGAAGTGCGTAATATGCCGACAAAGGAAACTGGGCGTCTAAGTATAGAGGCCTTTAAGGAGGCATTATATAAGACTGATCCAAATGGAGCAGATATCGCAGGTATGATGGTTACAAACCCCAACACATGTGGGCTGTTTGAGAGTGACATTTTAGAAATTTCGAAGCTCTTGCATGAAGCAGGTGGTTATTTTTATTGCGATGGTGCGAACTTTAATGCGCTTGTGGGCAAAGTTAAGCCTGCGGACTTTGGTGTCGATGTTATGCATATTAACCTTCATAAGACATTTTCTACACCGCATGGCGGTGGTGGGCCAGGTTCGGGGCCAATATGTTGTACAGATGAATTGGCGCCTTACATGCCTGTACCAACTGTAGTTGGGTCTATAGAGGATGGGTTTTCTCTACAGGCGCAAGATGACAGATCAGAAAGTCTTGGGCAATTGAAGGCGTTTCAAGGGCAGTTTGGGATGCATGTACGTGCGCTTGCTTATATGATGTCACATGGTGCAGATGGGTTGAAACAAGTTTCGGAAGATGCTGTTTTAAATGCAAATTATATCCTTGCGAAGCTTTCAGATGATTACCATGTCCCTTATGAGGGGCCGTGTATGCATGAGTGCTTGTTAACTGATAAAAGGCAAAAAGAGCATGGTGTGGAGACATTGGATATTGCTAAGGCCCTTGTAGAGCGTGGGTATCACCCAATGACTGTTTATTTCCCCTTGGTTTTACCGGGAACTATGCTGATTGAACCAACAGAAACGGAAAGCAAAGATGCGATTGATCGCTTTATTGTTACAATGAAGGATATTGCACAAGATGTACGCGATGGCAAAGTTGATGAGTTCCATGCATATCCGCAAAGTACGCCTCGTAGAAGGTTAGATGAGGTTAAGGCTGCGCGAAAACCTGTTTTGAAATGGTCTGATGAAGCGGCGTAGGGGAATTTTATAAATATAAGAAGTGTTTATATAGAGTAGTTATTCAATATACTGAAACTTCTTACATTTTTCTCTGGATATTCTGTTTTGTTTCGTGTAGTTAATTCTTTATTCCCTTAAAATTTACTTTGATGTTTGCGACGAATGGGTCGCGCCACAAAGCTTGGGACAAACTTAGATATTTAAAATTAAAGAGAAGCAGATGGCTAAAGCAAAAAAAGGTCCAGTGCAGTTTGTTAACGAAGTTAAAGTTGAAGCTAAGAAGGTTACATGGCCTTCAAAGCATGAAGTGATCGTTAGCATGATTTCTGTTTTTATTATGGTGTTCATCGCTTCTATCTTCTTATATTTTGCAGATCAAGGCATTGCTTTGCTAATACGCAGTATTATGGGCTTTGGTGGATAAGCTCAAATTAAGAAGAAGTGACAGGTTCGAATAGAAAGGTTCGTAGAATGGCTAAACGTTGGTATGTATTACATGTTTATTCTGGTTTTGAGAATAAAGTTGCTGAGTCCATTAAGGAAAAGGCACTAAAACAAGGTTTGGAAGATTGTGTCGAGGAAATTTTAGTTCCTATGGAAGAAGTTGTTGAGGTTAAGCGTGGTCAACGTGTCAGCACGGAGCGTAAGTTCTATCCGGGATATGTCCTTGCTAAATTAGACTTGAATGACAATTTATGGCACTTGATTAAAGATACACCAAAAGTGAGTGGATTCCTTGGTGCATCAGGAACACGTCCTGTTGCGGTGAGTGAGACAGAAGCACAGCGTATCCTTAAGCAAGTACAAGAGGGTGTTGATAGTCCGCGTCCATCTGTTGTTTATGATATTGGTGAAGAGGTTAAGGTTATTGAAGGGCCATTCGCTTCCTTTAACGGTGTTGTAGAAGAAGTTGATGAAGAAAAAGCAAAACTTAAAGTTTCTGTCTCTATCTTTGGTCGCTCTACACCAGTTGAACTGGAATATAGTCAGGTCGAAAAATCCTAGTGATTTTTGTGATGAACTATTAAGTATTTAAATTAAGGCGAAGGTTTCTTCGCCTTTTCTTATGTTTGCATAATGGCATCAAACTTGATTTTTTTTATGTAATGTATTACGACAAACAAAAATAATAAAGCTGAACAGGCAGGGAAAAGTGTTACAGCCTTTTGAAATAAAGAAAAAAATCAAGCAAGAGCGTGAAGAGCTTTTGTCTCAATTCCGTGATGGTACTCTTAGTGCTCATGAATTCACACGCACATTAAGCTCTATGGTTGATGGGTATGTCTCTGATATTGCCAGTGCAACACTTGGTGATTACCAAGACAAAGTGGCATTGCTTTATACAGGGTCAAATGGACGACATGAAGTATGTCCATATTCGGATTTAGATCTCACTGTTTTACTTGATGAGAGTCTTGAAACAGGTGCAGGTATTGGTACGGAAGCAGAGATAGACAAAGAATTTTACGAGAATGCATTTAATCCCTTTTTCACTGCGCTGACGGATGCAGGGTTTGTCCCTGAGAAAGTTTGGCCAATGGGGCAGACTTATGCCATTAACATGATGCTAGAGGATCAGGAAAACTGGACACAGTTTATAGATAGGCGTTTTTCAGGGTGGGGAAATCCTGCACTTTATGAGAGTTTGGATCAGGCAATTCATTCTGAGTCAGAATCTAATAAAGTAAACTTCTTTACAGGGAAGTTTGATGAATATGATAAACGCCTACAAACTCCTGCTTATGGAGAGCGATCACCAAGTGATACAGGTAAGGATGGGGGGCGTTTTACGGTTTTAGAGCCTGACGTAAAAAAGGGTTACGGTGGATTGCGTGGATATCAAACTGCACAATGGGTAGCGCAAGAGCAATGCGGCGCAGGTGGGTGCGATATCACAGGCCGAGGCCTTATGTCTATTTATGATGAAGAACGCGCGCAAGAAGCGCATGAGTTTCTGCTTACTGTGCGGTGTCATTTGCATGATCTTGAGGGCAAAGAGAAAGACCGGATGGAATCACACCGTCAGCCTGAAATTGCATCTCGTATGGGCTATGATGATGCAACGTCGTTTATGCGTGATTATATTCATCACACACGTCATATTGCCTATTATGCAAAAATAGTTTGTTCGGATGTGGCGGAGCAAGCCGGAATTAAACCTCCCGGTGATTTCAGTGATGAGTATATACATTTCCCCGATGACAAAATTTCAGAACCGATGGATATTTTAAATATTTATCAACAGCGTTTGGAAACAGGCAACAGTCTTCATCACTCTGCTATACGTGAAATCTGTCATAATTTGGATATGGTTGATACTCTGGCGGATAATGAAGATGCCAATAGTGTAATGTTGAATATCTTGTCCAGTGAAGATTGTGAGACCGTGCTGCGATATATGAATATACGTGGTGTACTGCCTAGAATGATCCCTGAATTTGGTGAGATTAGTGCTCTGACGCATTTTGATCCGCATCACACATATACCGTAGATGAGCATAGTATCGTGGCCGTTGGGCATTTGGGACGCATTATTAAGCAAGAGCATTGCAACCTTGCTTCTATTGCCAGTGGGTTATCCGGTAATGTTTCTCAAGAAGATAAAGAAGTTTTATCTGTGGCTTTGCTGTTACATGATGTTCATAAATCTACTAAGCCCGAGCATAACAGCCTGTATAATGAAGAACTTATAGGTAATGTCGGTAAACGCTTAGGCTTGTCAGATGAGCAGTCAAGCATGGCATCATGGATTGGTAAAAATCACCTTTTATTATCGCATACTGCACGTTATCAAGATCTGGAAGATAGTGCTGTTGTACAAAATTTCGTTGATACTATTCCTGATAAAAAGCATCTCGACAACTTAATGATGTTTACAATCGCAGATTCTCTAGCCCTAGGGCCTGGACGCTTATCACAGCACGCAGTTTATAAGATTGAATCTTTGTATGAAAAGGCACAAGGGAGGCTTTTGGGGCTTACGCCTAATTACAACACACAATCCTCAACGCAAATGCCTGAGGATTATGTCGATGGTACGCCATATGTTTGTGTTGCTGACAATGAATTATCTAACTCAACTCTCATTACTGTGATAACACCCGATAAACCATATTTGATGGAAAATATTACAGGGGCACTTGCGCAAGCGCGCTGTGACGTATTAAACGCGCGTGTTACTACCGTGTCTAACGGTAATATAAAAGCGATAAACCATTTTTTAGTTCAAAGTAACCAAGGAGAAATGGTTGATATGTATGCCAAGGATGGTGTGCAGGCTGCTGTTATGAAGGCTATTGAGGCTGATGAAAGATTAAAATTTAATATTACAAATATAAATGCAGACACAAAAAGGAAAAATCAGGTGTTTGGTATAGAGGCTGATGCAGAGTTTTCAAATGCGTTATCTGATACCTCAACATTGGTAAAAGTCGTGGCGCGTGATCGCCCGGATCTTCTTCATATTCTGGCCAAAAATTTTAATGATTTAGGGCTTAAGATGAGCCATGCCACAGTTACAACTCAAGGGCATAAAGCAACGGATGTTTTTAATGTTGAAAATCATGAAGGCGGTCAAATTCCTGTGGAGATGCAGAAGCATGTGCGGGACACTATTATGCAGCTTATTCAAGAGGATAATCCTTCTTTAGAGGCTTAATATTATATAAGCTGATATATTGAGAAGCACTTTCTAAAGCGGATTTACTATGTTACAAAGGTAACTGATTTTGATTTAGGGTATTATGACGCAAGTTTCTTCTGAACAAGAATTAACCAAAAACGAGCTTTGGACATTATGGGCCACAGAGGCACAGTCTGGTGATCGCAAAGCGTATAGGTCATTGTTGAATGATATTGTCCCTTATATTAAAGGTTATGTTTCAGGGTCTTTAGCTAATCCTGATTGGGTAGATGATGTTGTGCAGGATGTCTTAATCTCAGTGCATAAGTCATTGAAATCATACAGCCCTGACCGACCTTTTAAGCCGTGGCTGTCAACAATTATTCAATTCCGTAAAACGGATTTCCTTAGAAAGCATTATAAAAGCAAAAAAACAAAAGAAGAGACTTTTGCTCATACAGAAGTTTTTTCGACAAATGTAACCAATAGTACTCTTTCAGGCGAATTAAAAGATATAGAGGCCGCGATTGCGACCTTACCGGAAAAACAACAGAAAATTTTTCATATGATGAGAATCGAAGGATACAGCGCTAAAGAAGTTGCGGAAGAGATGGGGATGAGTGTCTCTGCGGTAAAGGTATCTGTTCATCGCAGTACGAATAAGTTAAAAGGCCTTTTGAGTTGATATGAGTAACGAAAACCAAAATACAGACAGTCTAATATCATCCTTATCCGAGGAATTAACCGAGGTGAAGGTGTTGGCGCACCCGTTACAGCGTGCGTTACCGTGGATTGTCTTTGCCGTTTTGTATGTTTCGTTTGCTGTGGCGGTTCTTGGCGTACGCGGTGATATAATCACAAAAATAGCTGAACCTCTGTTTATCTTTGAGATTTTAATCGTCTTTACAATGTCTTTGGCTGCTGCTTTATGTTCGTTGTGGATGTGTGTTCCTGATATGAGAGGGCAGAAGTGGATAATCTCTGTTCCTATTACACTTTTCTTTGTGTTTCTTTGTCATTTTGGCTTGAAAATGGTCATGGATAACTACGCAATGCCTGCGCTTCACTTCCATAATTGTCAAAGAGAAGCCCTTATATTCGGTGTGATTCCCGCGATTGCCATTCTTTATTTATCTATGCGTGGTAATACGGTGCAGCCTATTCTTCTGTCTTTTATGAATATTTTGGCTGTTGGTGGAATAGGGTACATTGCACTGCGTATTAGCTGTGCTTCAGATAATATCGGGCACCTAGGTATGCATCACCTTCTTCCTTATATAATAATGGGTATTATAATAACTCTGGTTGGCAGAAAACTATATCGTTGGTAATATAGCTGTGATATTCAGTGTTTCTATTCATTTAACCGAAGATTATAAATATGACTGTACGAATTTATAAACCCAGTAAATCTGCAACACAATCAGGGCGTGCTAGAGCCGAAGATTGGGTTGTCGAGTATGAGAATGACGCGTCATTGGGTGTTGAGCCTTTAATGGGGTGGAGCTCTTCTGAAAGTACAGAAGGGCAAATTCGTCTTAGTTTTGATACTCAGGATGATGCAATTGAGTATGCGAAACGAAAAGGACTTGCATATACCTTGTTTGCTGAGCAAGAACGAAAAATTAAACCAAGAAATTATACTGACAATTTCAAATATATTCCCGTAGATAAGTAGAAAAACACTTGATTTTATGCTGCAATTTATGCAGTTTATCGTTGTTTCTATCCTAGTACATAATCTAGTATGCGCCCTTAGCTCAACCGGATAGAGCACCTGCCTTCTAAGCAGGGGGTTGCAGGTTCGAGTCCTGCAGGGCGCACCATCTTTAACTGACCAGTCTCAAAACCCTCTAAAACCCTTATGGGTAGCGAGGTTGAAGCTCGTTGATGCATAAAGCTAATGCTCCTGTTGGTCAGGTGGGTTGGGTGTTGTGTTATCGAGGATTTTTTTACGGATAAGATCAAAACGCTCGGACAGCGCATAGCCAAACGCCACGATCATGCGGTTTACATGCAGCAGGCCGTTGCTTTTGCGATCGAAATGAGCTTGATCAGATCATCATGAAAGGTGAGTAAGTCCGTACTGTCTTTCGTTACTTGGGTTTTATTGGTCATTTAAAGCTCCATCTCTAAATAAAGGTTTCTGATTTCTTCGGGTTGGATACACAGATAGGCGAGTGTTTGTACCTCACTGGCATGGCCAAAGGCGCGCATGAGCAAGGCCGTGGGTGCGTTATGAATGATGCGCTGTTGATAGCCCCATGTTTTGCGTAAGATGTGGCTGCCGTAATTGCCCTTTAAGCCAGCACCCGCGCACCATCCCTTAACCAGTTGGCAGACATAGGAAACGCTAATCGCGCCGCCTTTTTGTGAGAGGAAAAGAGGAGCGGAAGGGCTTGGATCAGGATGAACAGAAAGCCATTGACGCAAAGCCTCACAGGCAATCCCGTTCAGACTAGCGCGGCGGTATTTTTGGTTTTTGCTTTGCTTTATTTCCAATCCGTCACCCTCCCTTAAGTTCGCAACATCGGATATGCGAAGGGGCAGTAATTCGTTCGCGCGAAAGGCCGTATTGATACCCAAAACGAACAAGCACAGGTTGCGAGGTTGGTCTGTAAGGTGACGCTTGATCGCTTGAATGGAAGGCATCTCTCTGATCGGTTCGACCTTGATGCTCGATCCACGTTTTGGGTGGTTGCGCATCTGCAATCTTTGCTGCTGTAAAGTTGCCGGATTTTCATTTGGCAAAAGCTATCCTTCCCATGAGAATAAACTTCATAGGGTTGTTTGTAAGGGGTAAAAACCAGCTCGCCAACTTTTATTCAAAAGAAGTCCAGTAGCGGTCTTACGGCTATTTCAAGGGGCTTAATCGGGTCACATCATAAAAGTTTATCCACGCATACTCACGCATTCATAACCTGTGGACGGATTATGCCAACTTTTGAATAAAAGTTGAAGAGTTTTGGGGAAGGAATCTGAAATATATTTTATCTGGGGAAGATATACTCCGTACCCCGCAGTAGGGTAGTGATCAAGTGAATGAATGCCCTCCGCAAAGAACCGCCCCGTCAGATAATGACTTTCCAATAATAAGTTGCAGCTCATAACCCAACATGCTACGAAAGTTGTTCATGAATTCAGGTGTGTGAAGGGAACGTGTGATGAAAACACTATTTTATAATGTTTGGACAGTGTTATTGCTTGTGTTGATTATTCCAGTCGGTATCTGGGGCATGATTACACTTTCTGATGTTGGAACGAAGCAACAGCAGGCTAAATTACATGCAGAAGGGTGCTTTGCCAGTAACAAACTACGTGTGAAAATTGGAGATACTGTCTTTGCGTTTCCGCGCAGCGATATAAAAGATATGGCAGGTCCTGACGTGCCGTGGAGTGGAGAGCCACATCATTCCAAGAAGGTGAAACCGGAGAAGGTTTGCCAGAAGGAAAATGCAGTAGATATGAGTGTTGATAATTTATCATTGAGACCAAATGTTAGGCCTGTGCTGTGTGTTGATAAATGTACGAAATACTCTAGTCATGGGACAAGATTGTTTGGCTCTATCATAAGGGTGAGTGATTTAAGTAATTACAATAATATACCGATATTAAGGTCTGATTATATTTCAAAATGCAAAAACAAGCCATATTTTAATACTTGTAAACACTTCGTGACGTATAGAGACATTCGTTTTGGTTTTCAATATTACCTAGATAGCTTCCCCTTGGAGCGGATAGAAGAAACAGAAGGACTAATTTTAGAATATTTAAAGTCTCATGACATTACGAACCCAAAGGGTGAGGAGTAATTACTATGGCATTTAAGCTCACAAATGAACAAGTTATTGAATTACAGAATGCGCGAAATCTTTTTCCCGACCCTGTAGAGGGGAATGATCTTGATTATGCTCTGCTATATGAATTATTGTTGGGTTATATTGGGTTATACCGTGCGGATAATGCCCTAACATCGGCAGAAGCAGAAACTGTCCTTTGGCTTGAAGGTGCGATGATGGTTAATCGCAATATTGGCGCGCAATCTGATTTCATTCGCAGTTATAATGATGAGCAAAGTCAGTTACGTTATGGTATTTCGGTGAGTGATGATCGGATGACGCAAGCATCTGATGAGATAGTGCTTGAAGTCATTGGTCAAATTATAAATGGTGACCCTAATACTTCACCGCCTGTTGCGATTGGTACTTTACCTAGTATCAGTGCCATAGCTGAAAGTGATGCTCAACCAACAGCAGAAAAGATATTTCAGGGCGATCCTAATCCCGGTGGTTGGGCAGGAAATCCACTTTTCTTGTTCTTGAATTATAGTGATGCATACCAAACTAATATTATTGATAGTGAACGGGGAACGTATGATTTACTGGCAATGATCAAGATTATGCGTGATTTGGGGATTGAAAGTTACGAAGATGATCTAGGTGAATTAGTGCGGCAAAGCTCTTCCGTCGCTAGTGAAGTGGACGCCGGTGTTGTTATTGCTCAAGCCATTCTAGACTCTGAAGAACTTCTTGATACCACATATGGGGAGGGGGCTTTTACAATAAGCAGCCTTCTTGCAACTGCTTTTTCAAATATTGTTGTTGGTTCTTATGGTGATGATTCTGGCGTAAAGTCTCTTGCTACGTCTGAGCATAATGATATTGCACATGGGGGCACTGGCGATGATGTCATATTGGGGAGTACGGGATCGGATCTGATTGATGGTGCGGAGGGTACAGACACCATTGATTATTCACAAACTACAGGTAGGCTAACGGTTACGATAGATGCCTTACCAGAACCCCATAGCGCACGTTACATAGGGCGTGTTGATAAAGGGCTTTTTGGTTTGTCTCCGAATGATTCCCTTTACAATGTTGAGCAGATTATTGGCTCTGCCTCTGAGGACATATTTCATATACGACTAATGAAACCAGACCTTACTTTGGATGGTGCAGGAGATGTAGATCGTTTAGAGACTTTTTATTTGAATGGTCCGGCAACGTTTGATGTTATAGATGGTACGCTCCATGAGAATGGCATTACGATTAATTTTAAAAACTTTGAAATATTTTCCGGAACAGATTCGGGCAATGATACGTTTATAGATGCGCAAGGTGGTTATACGTTTGACGGTAAGGGCGGCATCGATACGGTTGATTATTCGGATCATTATGCCAAGCGTCTTACAGATACAGGCGAAGTAACTCGCATTCGCGCCGATCTGGTGGCAGGTAAAATCGAAAGTGCGTTGATTAATGGTGGGCAGGCCGAGGTTGATGAGGTCATCAGTATTGAAGGCGTCATTGGCGGTGAACAAAAAGATATCTTTATTGGTAAAGAGGGGCTTGTCGGTACTGATTTTGACGGGCGCGATCATGGGGGTAGCCGCGGGGATTTGGTTGATTTCTCTGCGTATAATGCAGGCGTGACAGTTACGCTTGGCGGTAGTGGTGCAGATAATGCGGGCGGAACTTATAATCTTACAAATATTGAGCAGGTCATCGGAACGGGTTCCGTTGATACGATTACAGGAGATGAGTCTGACAACTGGCTGTTTGGTGGTGATGGTATAGATACGCTTAACGGCGGCGGCGGCGATGATCACCTTGTCGGAGGAGATGGTGGTGATACGCTTGATGGTGGTGGGGATAATGATACTTATTATTTCGGTGGAGCAGGTTTATGGAGTGCCGGTACCGGTGATACGATTACGGATACTGGTGGTGGAACGGATGTTGTATACCTTTTTGGTGGCTATAGATTTGATCCCGCACAGTTTTCATTGTCGGGAGGGGCGCTTTCCATTAATGGAGGCATAAGCGCTCAAGGGATACAGTTTGTTGAATATAGTGATACAGCGAAGTTTTCTACTGCTCGTCTTGGTGCGAAGATTGAAGAGGCAACACTTGGTGTTGTCAGTGGCACTACATTAAACGGAGATGGTGGTAATAATAATCTTGCCGCAGATTCTAGTATTACTGACGTTAATGGATATGCGGGCAATGATTGGCTTTACGGGGGCGCGGATGCTACGCTCAATGGTGGTGATGGCGAAGATTACTTGTTTGGTTCCGGGATATTAAATGGTGGCTCGGGCAATGATCTGCTTGATGGGGGTAGTGAATTTGTTTTGAGCAGCGGTATTGATGTTATTCGGAATGCCGGAACAGATAGTGTGCTAACGGGCTTATCGGGTAATTATACTTTATACAAGGCCGATAATGGTTCTCTTGTTATTGATATCTCTACCTCTCAGAAAGTTGTTGTGATTGATCACTTTAATGGTAAGCCTTTAGGGTTTATTGGCAGTAACTCGGTGCCAATTTCGGGGGTCGAAAACCTTCCGACGGATTTGGATGATGTGATTTCCGGTTTGGCCGATGATGATATTTTCCGTGCCGGTAAAGGAGACGATGTCTTTGATGGTCAAGAGGGTGCAAATCGCTATCTTTTTAATGGCGATGACCGTGACAGTACGAACATTAAAACAACATTAGATACTCAAGCAGATACTTTGGTCTTTGAAGGTATGAGTTCTAATGATGTTACTTTGATAAGAGATGTAAGTTTGGGGAATGATAATCTCCTCATTCGTTATGAGCAAAGCTATGCTGTTATTCATGATGTATTGAGTGATGAAGATCATGCCAATCATTTTCAGGTAGAGTTTTCTAGCGGTACTGCTGTGGCTTTAAGCTCGTTAGAGTTAACGACACGTGGAAGTTATAATGATGATGTAATTTACGGAGATGCTCCGACATTTTCCGAGAATGATATTATTTATGCCGGCCATGGAGATGACACCATATATGGTGGGAATGGGGCTGATATTATTTTCGATGAAGATGGTGATGATAGTATCTATGGTGGCGCAGGTGCTGACCGCTACGAAGATGGTCTTGGGAATGACACGTTTTATGTACTGGCAACAGATACCGTTGTTTTAAATGCAGGTGCAAATATCATTCAGATGGATGATTTGGGAGATAGTAATTCCACGTCTTCTTTATTTGGAGTGAATGTTGAAGTTTCCGGCGCTGCTTCTTTGGATAGTGTTCTTTTTACACGTAGCTTTGCAAATGATACAGAGGGTGAGTATTTTATTAGGTACGGCGATAATAGTCTGTTTTTTGAGGATTACCAAGATCTGACCGGCCGTCCCGATATAATGCTTGAAAATGGCTCATCACAGCACTTATCACAATATACTTTGGTGACAGATGCCAGAAACGATGCATCGCCACTGAGCTATTCAGAAATTGTAGATAATCTTAAGCATAATGATCTCTTCTACCTTGGTGGTGGAGACGACTACCTGCAATTAACGCAGCATGACACTGTTTATGCGGGTGGAGGGAACGATACGGTTAGTTCAATTGCGATAGGCTCTCCTTCTGACACTTCTCTTACTGTGTATGGGGAAGGTGGAGATGATTTGTTAACGGGCGGTCAAGGGGACGATTTCATATATGGTGGTGATGGCAACGATACTATTATTCTGAACTTAAATAACATTGCCGCAGGCGACGATACTGTATCGGCAGATGATGGTGATGATACGGTTTATATTACACCAAATGGTACAGGTAGTATTGCCGGTGGAAGTGGTAATGACACTGTATCATTTGCGTTGGTGACGACAGCACCTGCTTCGATCCTAGAAATTAATTTAGATAACTCAACAGCGAGTTCCTATTCGGGAACGATATCTTTATCAGGTTTTGAAAATGTTCAGGGATCAATATTTGCAGATAAAATTATCGGGGATGATCAGGACAACAGGCTTGATGGATGGGGCGGTATCGATGAAATTGAAGGTGGTGATGGTAATGACGTTTATCTTCAAGGTCAGATCGCCGGAGAGGTAACCATAACCGAAACATCCGGTTTTGACGCTCTGGAATTACAATATATGTCGGTGCAACAAGTACAAGATTTAATCATTACCGAAGAAGGGAATGATTTAAAAGTTGTTGCAGGCCAGACAACATTTATTATTAAAGATCAGCTCTTAGCTTCTACATCCTCTAATGTTGAAGAGATTAATTTTGCCGATGGTAGTACCTATAGTCTCACCAACTATCAAAGTTGGTATGTGTCGCCGGGTGGTGGTGTTTCTGTTGTGAATACGATTGTTGGTTCATCTGCGGTTGAGGCAATAACGGGGAGTGCGGGGGCAACGGATGCGGTGGATTACAGTGCATCTGCGGCAGCGGTAACTGTGAACCTTCTGGGTGGTAGTGGCCTTGGCGGTGATGCGCAGGGTGATACTTATAATTCTATCGAGAATATTGTTGGTTCTAATGTTTCTGGCTTTGGCGATATCTTAATCGGTGGGTTTGGCGCAAATGTTATTGATGGTCTTGACGGTAACGACACATTAATTGGTGCGTTTGGTGATGACATTCTTAATGGTGGTGATGGGGATGATACTTATATCTTCAACATCGGGGATGGGAATAACACGATTACGGATACGTCCGGATTTGACACGCTACAGCTTGGCGCGGGGATCGCGCTTGGTGATATTACATTTACGCGTGTTGGTGATGATCTGGATGTTCAGATCGCTAGTGGTTTCTTGATTAAGGACTTCTATGCGGGTGGTGATGATGTGGTGGAGCAGATTACCTTTGCCGATCAAAGTACATTTGATCTGACCACGTTGTTGAACACAGCTCCGGTTGCTGCGGCTGATAGTTTTGTTGGTGATGCAAACGCAGATATTATTGGTAATGTGTTGGCAGATAACGGGAATGGCGTGGATAGTGACCCGGATGGGGATACTTTATCCGTTGGCGCTCAGGCCATAACAACAGCCAATGGTGGTGCGGTTGATCTTTTGGCTGATGGCTCATTCACCTATACACCCGGAACGGATTATATCGGCGCGGACAGCTTTACTTATAAGCTTTTAGATGATCGTGGTGGTGTTGCCAGTGGTACGGTTAACCTTACGCTTAATGCGGTAAATAATGCGCCTGTTCTTCGTAAGGATTACGCGACTATTGATGAAGATACGAGCGTTGTTCTGAATGTCTTGTCCAATGATTATGACCCAGATGGTGATGATTTGCGTGTTTATTTTGCTGGTGGAGCAACGCGTGGAACGACTGTGATTAATGCGGATAATACAATTACTTATACGCCGAATGCTGATTACTTTGGCGGCGATGTGTTTTATTACCGTGCGACAGATGATAATGGTGGTTCGAAAACGCAGCGCGTCACGATCACGATTAACCCTGTTGAGGATGAGGTTGAGCCGAACCTTGCGCCTGTCTTGAAAAAAGACAGTGCAACGGTGGATGAGGATTCCTCTGTAGTGATTGATGTTCTGGCCAATGATAGTGACCCGAACGGTGATGTTCTAACGGTCACGGATGTTGATAATGGCTATGTGGTTATTAATGCGGATAACACGCTCACCTATACACCGGATGCCGATTATCACGGCACGGAAAGCTTCCTTTATTATGTGAGTGATGGCAATGGCGGTACGGCGGTGCAACGCGTGAATGTGGTTATTAACTCCATTGCGGATACTGCGGCTGATATTGAAGGGACAGGGCGGAATGAAACCCTAAACGGTGGTGCTAATGATGACGTTATTGCCGGCCTTGGTGGTGATGACTTTATCTATGGCGGGGATGGCGATGATGTGCTGTATGGCGGAGAAGGCATCGACCAACTCTATGGTCAGGGCGGTGCAGATACGTTTGTGTTTGAGAGCGATAGCGCGTTTACCAATAGCGATAATGTGCAGGATTTCTCACTTGCGGATGGTGACAAGATAGATGTCTCTGACCTAATATTTGGTTACGATCCGTTGAGTGATGCGATCTCTGACTTCGTACAAATCACAGATGACGGTACGCATTCAACGTTGTTTGTTGATGCTGATGGTGGAGCAGATAACTTCGCGGAAGTTGCTACACTCTTCAATATCACTGGCTTGAGCGATGAGGACGCACTGGAGACCTCCGGCAATCTGATTGCGGCTTGATCTGATACACATTACAAGCCGCAGGACGTCTCGTAAGTTATTTACGAGGCTTCTTGGGTGTTACATTTTCATGTCGTAATCGTAGTTGTATTGAGGCTCAGGGTGCTCGAAGGTCTGTTGGAACTGCTTGATCTTTTCATCGGGGAGGTGTGAGAAAACCATTTCACGGAGCTGGTTAATGTCTGCTTCTCGATCTTCACGTAAATCATCTAGCCGTTCTTGTAGCACACAGCGTTCATCTAACTGACGGTGGGTGAGGCTTTGATAATCATGGTGTCTCGTGTGGGAAAGCGGCATCCAAAAGGTTGATAACCTCCTGTGGTAGATAATCGCGCGGGTTCTCATAAGCTGCGCGAGTAGGGAGATAACATTCGCCTCCTTTGCGCATCATGAAGATTACAACATTGTGCCCACCCCATTTAGCGTATCGTACAAAATAGCCTGCTTCTGCCAGAACGGCGGCGATACGAGGGGTATGTATTTCGCCATCACCATCCTGAAAGCCAAGCTTGTAGAAGGCATTGCTCCAATCCCAAGCCATATCTATACTCCTAACCCTAAAGCAGCCATAACCACTCGGCGTATCTCTTTGATATCGGCGCAAGCCTCCACCAATAGAGCCTCAATCTCAGGAGAGAGGTATAAAGCCCCTTGGTTAGTAGCCTTGGCAATTTGATTGAGGTTGTTGGATATACGGTTTTTTCCCAACTCACTGATTAACTGGTTGAGGAGGGCGTGATCTTTGACGGGTGTTTTACCTCGCATACGGCGTTTAGTACGCTTTTCATCGAACACACGCTGGCGGGATATACTCGCCCAATCGCCCAAGGACATACCTGCTGCTTCATGCTCCAGTAACGCGCGCTCTTCTGCGTTCAAACGCAAGCAAAATGGTGAAGGTTTGGTCTTTTCAGGTTTAGTCATTGGTATCTCCTTATGCGTCAGAGCATACGCATCCATATCCTGCTATTCGGTAAGCCATATAAGAGAGAAATGAAGTTGGAAGCTATTAGGATAATAATAGTGTTTGTGTGACCTTTCGAAGGCTTTAGTGCAAAATTATTTTGGTTGGCTTTGAGTGCCTACTTTTAGGGGTATTTTTTCTTGCGGACAAAATTTTGACCTATTTGCTACGCAGTCTCTTGTAAAAACTACGGCGGAAAATTCCTATCAAGATAAAGCCAGAGAAGAAAATTCTGAGTATTTTCAAAATGTCTTTTCTCAAGCTAAAGAGCAAGGGCTTACACCTGAAGTTGATTTTGATCGAGGGCACATGCAATTTCTTACAGGTCAACAACAAGGGGCAGATGATGTTGTTGGGTTATTGAGTATCAACGGCACTTTCAATAGGTATAGTGAAGATGGCACTTTGCAAGAAGATAAACAAAAGAACATACGATTTAATATTGGTTTGCGTACATCAGAAAGCAGCCTAAGTGGTGAAATTCATGAGTTTGGTGTGACGCCGTATTAGATATATATGGTGAATATGTTGGTTGAGTGAGGAAGGTATGGTTCTCTGCTTCGAAACAGTACTCCCACCTATACCGTCGAAGGCTCCCAAACTTGTTAAGAGCGAAGGCAGGCAAGCTGCTTAATGTAATACATCAAAGCTTGGCAAGGAGGGAATTGCTGCGCATCCCCTATAGCGGTGGCGCACTTCTGGCACCCCGCTATCATGCACCATAAAACATATCGTCGTTTCACCACTCGCAGGGTTTGAAGATATCATCTCTCCACCTGTACAGAACCTAGCCAGAGCTTGGAGAGATACCTCTCCATCTGGACTGAACCATGTAGAAAAGGAAGGTGTTCGCTTTCCCTTATGCAATCCTATCAACCAACCTGCGAGATTGGATAGCGCAAACTGTTCAAAGTTTGATCATGAGCACTGTTTCGCCAGTGGGTGGCGATCAAGGAAATGTCTTTGACTACGGGCTTATCTAACTCTTGATCATGCAGTGCTAAAATTCCTGGTTGGGCGATAAAGATATGGCAAAGGCCGTGCGCTATGAAAGTGGTACTGCGGGAGATTCTGGTGGGGAAATTATTGGAGAGCACTCTTAAGAGTGTAGGTTCAATGTGTAGGATTATTTACGCTCACTGAATTTATGGACGAGATTTCTGACTTAAACATTACATTATTTTTTTGTGTTTTGCCGTAGATGTTGTGTATGACGGCACCTTATTCTATAGCTTTTTGCTCAAGCCCCAGACGTGAAAGGCATGCAAGCCCAGTCGATTGTAGTAGTAGCGCTGCGCTAAGTGGTTTAGGGTTATTGAAACGTTCAAAAATTTCGGGTGTGTGATCGCTTTTTGTAAATACGCCGCTGCTAGTCCCGCGGTGCCGCTTCCGATAATTGCAATTTTCAGAGATTTTCTCATATCACATACAATTGGTTATCTATTGTTACAGTTGTAAACATAATTTAGTAAAAGGATAGTGCTCATTTCTAATAGTGCGCATCATTTTGAAAGTAAAATTTACTAAATTATGAGTATGGTAATAAATGAAAAGGGCTTCGCTGATTTATGAAATGGAAAAGCCATTCCATAGTTAAATTATTGTTTTAATATAAAAGGACTTTATTTATAGGCGATATTGCTTATAGTCTTGAATGAAATGAATTCCTCGAACGATTTAAAAGCTCATGAAAAATTTTGAACAAGCTCGAACAAATATGGTTGATGGTCAGATACATACTGCAGGTGTGATTGATGACGGTATATTGGACGCTTTTCTTACGGTTCCAAGAGAGCAATTTGTCCCTGAAAAATTAAAGGGAATTGCGTATTCTGATGAGGACATAGATATTGGCCAAGGGCGGCATTTGTTAGAGCCGATTACCCACGCAAGAATGTTGCAAATGGTTGATGTCTGTAAAGATGATGTTGTTTTGGATATTGGGTGCGGGGCAGGTTACTCTTCTGCGATTTTATCGCCTCTTGTTACCACTGTTATTGCAGTGGAGCATAATAAAAGGCAGATGGATAAAGCGATAAAGCAGTGGGATAGTCACGGTATTTGTAATGTTGTCTTGATTGATGATGAGCTTGCGCATGGTAACCCCAAGCATGCACCATATAGTTTGATTATAATCAATGGGGCGGTTTCTAAAGTTCCTGATGCAATTTTTCAGCAGCTTAATAATAATGGCCGTTTAGTCACAGTTATTAAAAATCAGAACTCTGTTATGGGCACAGTTACCCTTTTTAGAAAAGGTGGTAATGGAGAAATTTCTTCCAAGGCTCTTTTTGAGGCGGGAACGCCTTTTTTAAAGGGGTTTGAGGTGGCTTCTGAGTTTGTTTTTTAAGGGTAGGGTGCTTTGCCTTTCTGCTTTTCATATTTGGAATATGAATAATTATGTGGATAGGATTGTGCATCTACGGTTAAGAAGCTTTGACAATGAGGCCTCAATATAAGACACTGTGTTGTAATGATTCCTACTAATTTTCTAATAGTAATATCCAAAACATGGCTGACGAGACACAAACAGAAGACGAACCATCCATAGAAGAAATTCTGGATTCTATTCGTCAAATTATATCAGAAGATGAAGACGAGGCAGGTGACTCTGATGAGGGTGACGCGTCGGCTGAGCCGGAGGCTGCGGCGGAAGAAGAGCCGCTTGATCAATCTGCAATTGATGATATGGACTTTGACGCCCCTGCGGCGGAAGAAGAGCCGCTTGATCAATCTGCAATTGATGACATGGATTTTGACACACCTGCGGCTGAGGAAGAACCGGTAGAGGTAGATGCTGAGGACGACATTGTTGAGCTGACAGACAAAGTTGAAGATGCTGCTGAGGCACCTATGGAGATTGACCTTATTGATAGAGATGAGGAAGAGAGTTCTGAGCCGGAACCAACTCCGGAGCCAGAGCCAATCCCCGAACCAGAGCCGGAACCAACTCCGGAGCCGGAGCCAGAGCCAGAAGTAATTCCAGAACCAACACCAGCGCCTCCTAAGGAAGGTGATGCGCTATTTACACAAGCCGCAGAAGCTGCGGCGGTGCAAGCGATTGGTGAGCTTACACGTCGCGCTGCGGTGGAGCATAATGGTGTTACTCTTGAGGATATTGTACGAACAGAGCTTCGTCCTTTATTGAAAGATTGGCTGGATCGTAACTTGCCAACATTGATTGAAAGATTGGTGAGTGACGAGCTTGAACGTGTTTCCAAACGCGTTTTTGACGAATAACATTGTTTCGTGCATTGATTCTCTTGCCTTCTACGTGAAAAACCGTATGATTTCTCCCGCTAACGGGCGTCCCGTTACGATTTATAGCGAAGAGGAATGACGTAGGTATGTTGGATAAAACATTTGATCCCCAAAATATAGAATCAAAACATTATCAGGACTGGGAAAATGCGGGTACGTTTGCATGTGATCCTGCAAGTGATGATAAGCCATATACCATTATGATGCCTCCGCCGAATGTCACCGGTTCTCTTCATATGGGGCATGCACTGAACACAACTTTGCAGGATTTACTTACGCGGTATCACCGCATGAATGGGTATGATGCATTGTGGCAGCCAGGTACAGATCATGCGGGTATAGCTACTCAGATGGTGGTTGAGCGTATGCTTGATAAGGAGGGGATTTCGCGCCATGATTTAGGACGTGAAAAATTTCTTGAGAAAGTTTGGGAATGGAAAGCCGAAAGTGGCGGCACTATTGTTAAACAGATGCGTGCACTTGGTGCGACACCTGATTGGGAGCGTGAGCGCTTTACAATGGATGAAGGATTGTCTAAGGCCGTACGGAAGGTTTTTGTTCAGCTATATAAAGAGGGCTTGATCTATAAAGATAAGCGTCTTGTGAATTGGGATACGAAATTACTAACCAGTATTTCGGATCTGGAAGTTGAGTCTAAAGATCAGAAGGGTAAAATGTGGCATCTTCGTTACCCTATTGAGGGCGAGGTTGAACGCTTTATCGTGGTCGCGACCACGCGCCCTGAAACGATGCTTGGTGATACAGCTGTCGCGGTTAATCCGGAGGATGAGCGTTACAAAGATTTGATTGGTAAATCTGTTGCACTGCCTTTGACGGATCGTTTGATACCGATTATTGCGGATGAGCATGCCGATCCTGAAAGTGGTTCAGGCGCGGTGAAAATTACACCTGCACATGATTTTAATGATTATGAGGTTGGTAAACGTCATGACCTTCCGATGATTAACATTATGGATATCCATGGATGTTTGAATGATAATGTCCCTGATGCGTATCGAGGTATGGAACGTTTCAAGGCGCGTAAAGCTATTTTAGCGGAATTAGAAGACCTTGATTTATTGGTTAAGGTTGAGGACATTCAACATACTGTCCCATATGGGGATCGATCCGGTACAATTATTGAGCCGTATCTTACGGATCAATGGTATGTAGATGCGAAAACTATGGCTAAGCCTGCGATTGAGGCGGTGGAAAATGGTGATACTGTTTTTGTGCCGAAACAATGGGAAAATACATATTATGCATGGATGCGTGATATTCAGCCATGGTGTATCTCACGACAATTATGGTGGGGTCACCAAATTCCGGCTTGGTACGATGAAGATGGTAATGTTTACGTTGCGGATAGCGAAGAAGAAGCGCAAGAGCAGGCGGGTGCGACAGTAGTATTAAAGCGCGATGATGATGTTCTTGATACTTGGTTCTCTTCTGCTTTATGGCCGTTTTCTACATTGGGTTGGCCGGAGAAAACACCGGAACTTGAAAAATATTACCAGACAGATGTTTTGTTAACGGGTTTTGATATTATCTTCTTTTGGGTTGCACGTATGATGATGATGGGCATTCATTTTATGGATGAAGTACCATTTAAAACCGTTTACATGCATGCGCTTGTTCGTGATTCTAAGGGGCAAAAGATGTCTAAATCCAAGGGGAATGTTATGGATCCCCTTGACCTGACACAAAAATACGGTGCGGATGCCTTACGTTTCACCTTGATTGCTATGGCGGCGCAGGGACGCGATATTAAAATGGCGGAGGAACGTCTGGAAGGATACCGTAACTTTGCTACGAAGCTTTGGAATGCTTCTCGTTATTGTGAGATGAATGATTGTTTGTCACATGATGGTTTTGATCCTAAATCTGTAAGTTTTGCGCCTAACCAATGGGTTATTCATGAGGTTGTGAAGGCCAAAGGTGAAATAGAGAAAGCTATTGATGGATATCGATTTAATGAGGCTGCAAACGCTGTTTATGGTTTTGTTTGGGGAACATTCTGTGACTGGTATCTCGAATTCTCTAAACCTGTTCTTCAAGATGGTGGAGATGCCGCGGATGAGGTGCGTCAAACAACAAGTTGGGCGTTAGAGCAAATCCTAACGCTTCTTAACCCGTTTATGCCATATATCACTGAGGAGCTTTATGCATCTATCGGGAAACGTCAGGAGGGTGATCGTTTATTGACTTCATCTTGGCCGCAATATGGTGATTCCTTGTTGAATGAAGGTGCGGTTACGGAGATGGAGTGGCTTAAAGCCATGGTGTCTGAAATTCGTTCTGTACGTTCGGATATGAACGTTCCTGCGGGGGCAAAAATTCAATTGCTTATCAAAGATGCGAGTGATCAAACAAAAGCGCGTGTGGACGCATATAATGAGGTTCTATGCCGTATGGCACGTCTCGATAACATCGCATACATTGATGCTGCTCCTAAGGGGGCAATACAAACAGTTGTTGAAGAGGCAACGTTGATATTGCCGATTGCGGATATCATTGATTTAGATGCAGAGCGTGCGCGCCTTGGTAAGGCAATTGATAAATTGGATAAAGATATTCAAAAAATTGATGCTAAGCTTGGTAATGAAAAATTTGTTCAAAATGCCCCTCAGAGTGTTATTGAAGAGCAAAAGAATCGTAAGGAAGAGGCTCTTGCCAAGCGCGGTAAATTAGAAGCGGCGGTTCAGCAATTGCAAAGTGCTTAAACGATTTAAGCTTTAATTATTTAAGAAGGGGCGGTAGAGAATTTTCTACTGCTCTTTTTTTGTATATGTGTTTATTCAGCGCATAAAAAACGCCCTCACATATAAAAATGTAGGGGCGCCTTTTCATCTCTAGGAAAGGAGATTTAAAACTTATTTATCTTCTTCGTCTTTTGAGCCAACACCAGCAGACATGAAGCTACCGTAACGGCTTGCGAATTTATCAAGCTGACCTTTTTCAACAACTTTACCAGTTCCACCTTGCCATGCAGGGTGTGTCAAAGGATCAACATCCAGTTTCAATACATCACCTTCTTTACCGTAGGTGCTGTGTGTTTTGTATTCTGTACCATCTGTTAGCACAACTGTGATCTCGTGGTAATCTGGATGTATATCAGCCTTCATAGTCTTTGCTTTCTTTCATACTTTAATTCTGTTTCAACTCTGGTATGTTTCATCAGAGCTTGAATGAAGCGAATTTTTAACGTTAGTTACGTATAAATGCAAGTGTTTTTTTATAATCCGTGATGGGAAATTGATATGAGTTGGTGGATGCCGCATAAATTTGATGAAAAACGTGATTTTTTATTAATGCGTGCACGTGTTTTAAAAGCGCTGCGTTTGTTTTTTGAGGGGCGTGATTTCTTAGAAGTGCAGACACCTGCGTTACAGGTTTGTCCGGTTATGGATGCGCATATTCATGCTTTTGCCACGGATATTAAGGCTCAGGACCGGGTTGTTTCTTCGCGTATGTATCTACATACAAGTCCGGAATTTGATATGAAGAAGTTGTTAGTCGCAGGTCTAGAGCGCATTTATCAAATATGTCCGGTGTTTCGGAACGCGGAAGGTTCAAAAACTCATTCTCCTGAATTTACTTTGTTAGAGTGGTATCGTGCGGGTGCGAATTACCGCGTTCTTATGGATGATACTGTGGATATGTTGCGCTATGTCGCCGAATCACTGGATGTGAAAAGTTATACACACGGTGGGAAAACATCTGACCCCTTTGGAAATTGGGATATTATTTCTGTTCAAGATGCGTTTATGAAATATGCGAAAATTGACTTGTTGGAGTGTTTGGGAAAGCGGGATGAGTTTGCTTTGATGGCTCAAGCTATTGGCATCAGGGTTATTGAAAGTGATGCGTGGGATGATATTTTTCATGCTATTATGTCGGAAAAAATTGAGCCGTTTTTAGGTTTTGGTGTTCCTAGTATTTTGTATGATTATCCTATCAGTATGGCTGCACTTTCTCGTAAAAAAGAAAGTGACCCTCGTTTTGCAGAGCGATTTGAGGTTTATATCTGTGGTATTGAGCTTGCCAATGCATTTTCAGAGTTAACAGATGCGCAGGAGCAGCGTAGGCGTTATGAGGAAGAAATGCAGATTAAGGAAGAACTTTACGGTGAGAGCTATCCGGCAGATGAAGAGTTTTTCAAGGCACTGGAATACGGCATACCTGAAAGCGCAGGGATTGCCCTTGGTATAGATCGTTTGATTATGCTGGCTTGTGGTGCGAAGGATATTGATGATGTCTTATGGGCGCCTGTGCAGAAGGGGTTCTAAGACTATGGGCATGGGTTACGTTTTACATTTGTGGGGTAGGCCGTAATTATTTGTTTTTGTTGTTTTCCTATTACTACGCGCACATTGATTGATTCGTAATTTTGTTCTGTTACGTAGTAGCCGTTATTTTGTTTATTCCACTGTGTGTTATCGTTTGCGGCAATATCCTTAACGATATTTATGATTTTTTCATCATTCCAACTGAAGGGAAATTCACTTTTACATGGCTTGTTCTGGCCGTGTTTATGCCCGCCGCCTGTTTCATTACCGTAGAGGATATGTTGCTTTGCTTTTGCGTTTAAGCTTGGGGGAGGGTGTAGAAAACCCGCCTTGTTGGTATACGAGGCGGATTGGTCTGAACTTACAATAGCTTCTATAAGGGCAAAGATTAGGAACGCAAGGATAAGGTATTTTAGAATATTTCCTTGGCGTAATCTGTGCAAAGCTTAGTCCTTGTAGATATTGATGATATCACCAAGTAGATTTAGGGCGTCACCATTCTCACGTTGGAATGCATTACGTCCGATGATCGAGCCGTTACCGCCACCGGCTTTAATTGCTTTTGCATCATCATAAACGGCATCTGCGCCTTTTGCTGCACCACCTGAGAATACTACAATACGGCGTCCGTTATAGCATGAGCGTACAACTTCTTTAACGCGTGCTGCTTGTGAACTGATATCGATATTGTTTTCATCGAAAACCTTTTTGGCTTCGGCTTGCATGATGTGATCAGTTGGAAGTTTCACTTTTACAATATGTGCGCCAAGCAAGCATGCCATGTGTGCGGCATATGCGATGACATCCATTGCTGTTTCACCTTCTTTTGTTACGCCTTCACCGCGTGCATAAGACCAAACAACAGATGGTAAGCCTACATCCTTTGCTTCACGGATCATGTCGCGTACTTCTTCCATCATGTCGAACTGATTATCAGAGCCGGGGTAAATCGTAAAACCAACTGCACTACAGCCTAGTTCAAGTGCATCTTGAACAGATCCTGTGATTGCCTGATCACCATCTTGGTTCTTGGAGGATGCAAGAGAGTTTGCACTGTTATATTTTAGGATTGTTGGTACTTGACCTGCAAAAGTATCTGCACCTGCTTGTAGTGAGCCAAGGGGAGCTGCATAAGCGTTACAGCCTGAATCGATGGCAAGTTGGTAGTGATAATGTGGATCATAACCAGCTGGGTTCTTTGCGAATGAGCGTGCCGGGCCATGTTCAAAGCCTTGGTCAACAGGAAGGATAACCATTTTCCCTGTTCCTGCGAGTGCGCCGTTATTTAACATACGGACAAGGTTACCTTTGACACCTGCATTTTCATTTTCATAGCAATCGATAATTTTTTTCACTTGCGCTGTTAAAGCCATTGTTCTTCCTCAAATAATTCTTTGTTTATCTTTTAGCCTCATTTTGGGCGAAATTAAAGGCCTCAAACGCATATGTTTGAGACCCTTAATGATATATAGAATGTTGCAAAGCAGAACAAGCGGGAAATTACCCGTTTGTCATTCCACTAAAAGCCAAGCCCGCCTGATCGAAATTATTTTCGACTTGTTGTACTTGACCTGCAAAGTTATTTGTCAGGCTGATTGGTGCAATGCCATCGAAATCTTCGGCGGCACCCATATTCAGTTCTGCAAAAACGGAAGGATTTAAACTAGCCATCTTTTATTACCCCATCTTCTAAGAGCTTTTGATATGCTCTTTTATCAGTTGTTACCGGACCGTTATAAAGCTCTGCCATTATATCTGACTTTGAAGCTTCTCCCTTATCATAAAGTGCAGCAATGATTCGTGCATCTCTCAGAGTAGGGCGATCCTGCCTTAGAACCTTTATATACCGATTCAGGAAAGATTGCAAACCTTCATGACGTTTTGGGAAGTAATCAAGTGCGGATTCTAACGATCTTTGTGAGTAACCGCATGTTTCTAATTTGACTGCGCGGCCATCTTTATCATCGCCCTGTCTTGTTATGCATCCATAATTAAATAGCCATTCAATTTCTCTGTTCATTGCAGACTTACTGATTTTTAGGGTATGCATAATCTCTGTTTGGGTGATGCCTGTATTTGCATCAATGTAATTCAAAATCAAGGCACGACGTAATGAAGCGGAAGGGTCACCGCCTAATGCTTCGACCATATGGTCGATAACGAGGCAGGATTTCTGTCCGCGGGTGCTACTTGCTCTTTTTAACTGCTGTCTGAATAAGCTCATATTTTTATTTTAACTGATTCAAATATTCTATTCAAATATTGTTCAAGATAGAGGTGTGATTACCCCAAAAATAAAGCTGGCCCAAGAACAAGTCTTGGAACCAGCTTTGCCACGGAGAACGGTTTAGACCTTAAGATATATTTCGTTCCGCCGTTTGTGTCAATAAAAAATGATATTAGGCATAGCCTTTTCTGTGCATTTCTAGGGCTGTGTCTATCATACGGCAGGAGAATCCCCATTCATTATCATACCATGACATGACACGTACGAAGTCCTCATCTACTACTTTTGTTCCGGCCAAACTGAAAATTGAAGAGTGAGGATCATGATTGAAATCACAAGAAACGCATGGGTCGTCATACACTGCTAAAACGCCTTTAAGTTTGCCATTTGCGTATGATGTTACTGCTTGGTTCACTTCTTCTACAGATGTTTTCTTTGAAGGTTGGAATGTTAGATCCACCATTGATACATTTGGTGTAGGTACGCGAATTGCGACGCCGTCCAGTTTACCGTTTAATTCTGGTAGAACTTTACCTACTGCTTTAGCTGCGCCTGTGGAGGCGGGGATCATGCTCATTGCGGCTGCGCGTGCGCGAAGAGGGTCTTTGTGTGAGCCATCTACAAGATTTTGATCGCCTGTATATGCATGAATTGTTGTCATGAACCCTTTTTCAATGCCGATTGTTTCATTAAGTGCATATGCAACAGGGGCAAGGCAGTTTGTTGTGCAAGATGCATTTGATATGATCTTGTGTTCGGCCTTTATAAGGTCATGGTTCACACCATAAACAACAGTGAGATCCTCATCAATGCCGGGGGCGGAGATTAGGATCTTTTTCGCGCCCATATCCATGTGTGCTTGTGCGCCTTCACGGTCTTTGAATTTGCCTGTACATTCCATCATGATATCGACATCTTCTTCACCCCAAGGGCACCCTTCAGGGTTACGGCTGCGGAAGCGGCGAATGCGCTTTCCATCAATGATGATCGCGTCATCACCATCACGTTCCACTGTGAATGGTGCGCGTCCGTGAATGGAATCGTATTTCAAAAGTGGAAAGAAGTTTCCGCCTGGATCGTTAATTGCAATAATTTCGATATCATCACGCTTTTGCTCGAAAATAGCGCGTGCAGTCAATCGACCAATGCGTCCAAACCCGTTAATCCCAACTTTTACAGTCATAAGCTTTTGCTCCGTTAATTTTTTGCGTTTTGTATTCTTATTTATCTTGTTGTTCAAGCGCTTTTTCAACCTGCGCAATAATGTTTTGTGTTGTGATACCAAAATGTTTGAAGAGTTCACCTGCAGGTGCGGATGCACCAAAACTATCCATACCGATAAAGATACCACGCGGGCCGATTAAACGATCCCAGCTTTGTCTAATTCCTGCTTCAACGGCAACTTTGATACTGTTGTTGCATGTTAATTCACGGATATAGGCGTCATCCTGTTCCCATAGTAGATCGAGGCAAGGGACAGAAACCAAGCGTGCATTTTTACCTTGGGATACAAAATGCTCATATGCCTCATTTGCGATTTCCATTTCAGAACCGGAAGCAAACAAAGTTATATCTGCATCACTATTTGTTTCTTTTAGGATATATGCACCTTTGGCAGTGAAGTTATCTTCCCTGTTTTCACAAAGCGTTGGTAAGCCTTGGCGTGTCAGTGCGAGCAGGGATTGTGCGCTTTTGTTGTTAATTGACAGTTCCCAACTTTCTGCTGTTTCAATGCCATCACATGGACGGTAAACATAACAGTTTGGAATTGCGCGTAGTGCGGATACATGCTCAACAGGTTGGTGTGTCGGGCCGTCTTCGCCAAGGCCGATTGAATCATGTGTCATGACGTGGATTGCACGTTGTTTCATAAGTGCGCCCAGACGAATGGCAGGGCGAGAATAATCGGCAAATTGTAGGAATGTTCCTGCATATGGAACAATACCACCATGTAAAGTCAGGCCATTCATAAGTGCGGCCATCGCATGCTCACGTACGCCGTAATTGATATAATTTCCGCTATAGTCATTGGAATCAATTACAGTTGAGGAGGATACTTTCGTATTATTTGACCCTGTTAAGTCAGCAGAGCCACCAACAAGGGCATCACATGCAGGGACAAGTTTTTCCAGGCACATACCTGATGTTTGGCGTGTTGCTTTTTTGGGTTTTTCAGAAGCAAATGACGCTTTTAACTCTTTAATAACCGGTGTAATTTGTGCGGAATAATCACCGGAAAGGATCGCGTTTAATTCATCCTTTTTATCTGATGCATTTAGGCGGTTTTCCCATGCTATGCGTGCATCTTGTGATTGGGTTCCGACTTCGCGCCAGAGAGAGAGTATATCGTCAGGAATAACGAATTCAGGATGTGGCCATCCGATATTTTCGCGTGTGCCCTTGATTTCTTCTTCGCCAAGTGGTGCGCCGTGTGCGGAGTTGCTATCTTCTTTAGTCGGTGCGCCAAAACCAATTTTTGTTTTACAGCAAATCAGGCTTGGTGTGTCAGTTGTTTGTGCTTTTGCAATAGCCTCTTCGATTTCGGCATAATTGTGTCCGTCGACTTCTTGAACATCCCAACCATATGCTTCAAAACGCTTTGGTGTATTATCGATAAAGGTTAGATCAGTTTTACCATCGATACAAATACCGTTGTCATCATAGAGGACAATAAGCTTATCAAGTTTTTGATGACCGGCGAGGGAGCATGCTTCGTGGCTTATCCCTTCCATCAGGTCACCATCTCCACACATTATATATGTATAGTGTGATACGAGTGTCTCATTATAACGTGCATTCAGTATACGCTCACCGAGGGCCATACCAACGGCCGTTGCAATTCCTTGGCCGAGTGGGCCAGTTGTTGTTTCGATACCTGCGTCATGTTCAACTTCAGGGTGGCCGGCAGTGATTGCACCCATTTGGCGAAAGTTTTTAATTTCCTCTAAAGTCATTTTCTCATAGCCGGTTAAATAATTCACGGCATAAAGAAGCATTGAGCCATGTCCACCAGAAAGAACAAAGCGATCACGATCCGGCCATTCCGGATTTTTTGCATCAAACTTTAAAAATTTAGAATATAAAACAGTGGCAACATCGGCCATACCCATGGGCATCCCGGGGTGCCCGGAGTTTGCCTTTTGCACGGCGTCCATAGATAGGGCGCGGATGGCATTTGACATGTCTTTTAAATTGGTTTGGGAAAGGTCTTGTGGCTTTTGGCCTGCGCTCGCGTTTGTCATTTGTTTTTTGCTCACATATAAACGTTTACGGAAATTCGGATGTAACATGCATTCTAACGCACGTTTGGTCAAGATAAAGCTGAAAAATCCTGTGGTTTAATAGTGAAAAACTTTCATCGCTTATTGACGGTTTCGGGGTAGCTATTTGATAATAGCGGTATTCGAACAAAACGATTCACATTGTTTTCATATACTAAGGTAAGGGTTATTGCATGTCATCTATCAGATTTGCGTTGGAACGACTGGATGTTGCTGTCGGGCGGCTGGATTCCTCTGTTGCAGGTGTCGAGGTGCGATTGCAAGGGTGTGAGGATGCTTTAGAATCCTCTATAAACGCGCAAAATGAAGGGAATATCATTGATGTTGATTTCGTTTCTAAGCGTTTGGATAGTGCAATTGCAAAAGTCGAAGATTTGTTAGAAGAGGGATAAGCCATGTCAGAAGTTACAGTTAAAATTAATCAGCGCGGATATGGTATTTCTTGTGGTGAAGGTCAGGAACAACGTATTGGTGAGCTTGGTGCATATGTTGATTCTCGTTTGCAAGACATTGCGGCGGCAGGGGCGGCTTCCAATGACTCTCATTTATTTGTTTTGACATCGCTGGTTCTCGCCGATGAAATTTATGAGTTGCGTGAGCAGCTTGGCAATATGCAACAACAAATGAATCAGGTGCAGGCCCATCACGGTCAGGTATCTTCAGGTATATCGCATGAAGATGAGGCATTGATTGTTCAGGCGATTGAACATTTGGCTTCTAAGATCGAAAATATTGCAGGTCGTGTTGAGAACCAACAAGCAGAGCAGGGTGAAAAGGGTATACAGCACGCGTAAGTGTTGTCTTCGTTGTTCTTTTTTCTGTATTTCTTATAAAATTATGATATATGTTCACCGTGCTGCGGGGTACGTGAATGCGGCTTTATCTCGGAGGTCGATGCTTTTTTCGCATAGGGAGCTGTCCCTGTCTTTGTTCATCAGTTCGCCTGGGGAACTTTGATACTTACGGCGCCCACCTGGTTTACCTGGACCCGCGAAGATTCTATACGCACACGGCTCACGTGGCACACTTTAATATACATGTAGGGATTTTATGTCAGATAATATGACGGCAAAAAAGGACGTTTTACGTGCCGAGGCATTACGTGCTCGTGGATTACTTTCTTTGAGCTCAGGGGAAGATGAACTTTTCCGTAAATTGTTTTTTGGTAACCTTAAGCCAAAAGAAGGCCAAATTATAGCAGCTTATTGGCCGAAGGGGCGAGAGTTTGATACGCAAAGCGTTATAGATGAATGTCTGGAGCGTGGCCTTAAAATTGCCTTGCCGGTTGTGCAAAAAGACGATCGTATTTTGAAGTTTGCATTATGGGATCAGTCGATTGATTTGATAAAGGGTGAGTATGGTATATTGCACCCGGTTCTTGATGAGAGCACAGAGTTTGTTTCACCAGATATTTTTTTAGTGCCTTTGCTGGCATTTGATCGTCGTGGGTATCGTCTTGGTTTTGGTGGTGGGTATTACGATACAACCCTCGCATTTTATCAAGGTGAGAAGGAGATTTCTACAGTTGGGGTTGCATATGCACAACAAGCGTGTTTATTCAATTTACCTACGGAAAATCACGATATAAGAATGGACTGGATCATTACCCAGCAAAATGCACATAAATATGTGTGATAGATAAAAAGAAAGAAGAATAAAATGAGAATTCTATTTGTTGGCGATACGATGGGCCGCGCAGGACGTGAATCGTTGGAAAAGTACCTTCCCGGTTTGAAGAGAGATTTGAACGTTGATGTCGCAATTGTGAATGGTGAGAATGCGGCGCATGGGCGTGGTATTACTGAGAAATTCTGTAATCAATTTTTCGAGATGGGGGCAGATATTATTACAACGGGAAATCATGTTTGGGATCAACGTGAAGTCTTAAAATATATCACGCGTGAACCACGTCTTATTAGGCCGGCAAACTTTCCGAAGAAAACTACACCGGGTAATGGGCTTTATCTGCATGAGCTTATGGATGGTCGAAAAATTCTGGTCGTAAATATGATGTGCCGTTTGTTTATGGATCCATTGGATGACCCATTTCAGAGGATGGAAGAGATCTTAGAGGACTATAAAATTGGTGTGAATTGTGATGCAATTTTTGTTGATCTTCATGGTGAAACGACATCGGAGAAGATGTCATTTGGTCATCACTTCTCTGGTCGAGTTTCTGCCGTTATTGGAACGCACACACATATTCCGACTGCGGATGCACATGTTATGCGTGGGGGTACGGCGTATATGAGTGATGCGGGCATGAGTGGAGATTATGACAGTGTCATTGGTGTGAAAAAAGAAACAGCTATTCAGCGGTTTACACGCAAAGTTCCCGGGGAGCATTTTATTCCGGCATCTGAAAATATGATGCTTTGCGGGGCGCTTATTGTGACAAATAGCCGTGGGCTTGCCACTGCAATTGCGCCTGTGCGTATTGGTGATATTTTGAACGAAACAATGCCTGATATCTAATATTCACAGACGCTATGCCATTTGTTGCGCAAGGAACAGAGTTCTAGATTCCTTGGTTTTTAGAAGTTGCTCATATAATGGGTCGCTTTGCATTGATTGGTAATCAACTTGTGCGTTGATATTTGGCATGGTGTTAAATTGATGTTGTGTCAAAGACGTGGAAGATTTTTCCACTTTTCCATTTAATAGATCGGCAATAAGATCCGCACGACTCTGCGCTAGTTCCGGACCTTTTTGGCCGGGGAAATCATTTTGGAGGAGTGCTTTATGTATTTTTGAGCCGATGGCGTTCGAAGATTCGACGAATCCGTTATTATCTATATTGGCTATGACTTTACCATTCACTTTGACTGTGGCGTATGTTTGGTAACGTGGGTCAGATGTTGTGTCTGGGAGTGATGTGTGTTGTGCCTCTAAAAAACGTTCTTGTGCGTTTATGAATTGTTCATAAATCTCATCAGGTGCTTCGTGTAGTTTAAAAAGCTCTATTTCATTTGTATTTATGGATTTTACGTTTGGATTATTGAGGGATATTCCCGTTTGAATTGACTGCATAATATTTCCTTTTTTGCTTTATCCCTAAGGTAATTAAAGCAAAAAATATGCCAAAATCAGAACGTCAGTTTTTATCGAAATCTATATTATCTTTGTGTTTTTCAAAGTAGCGCATACATGCATTATTTAGCTCGTTAACGAGGGCTTCGCCTTGTGCACCGCCATCACCTTTTATCTTTCCTGTTACAACAACTTTGATGGTTGTATGGAAGGCTTCTGCAATATGAATTGTTTCATTGTCCAGACGTTCGACAACTTCCATGAATTGTACAAAGCGATCTGCAATACGGGTTACAAGTGGGTATTGGAACATGGCCCCGTTTGCTTTTAACTGTACACATGGCAGAAGCACCTTAGCAATGGCCTCTTCATTCTCACTTGTCTGTGTGAGTTGTTTTGCTTCATCTAACCCTTTTTTCATTTGGGTAAGATATATGTCTGCGAGGGGGGCGAAATCTTGGGCATGCTCTTCGAGGAGTTGCTGTGTTCTTTGTAGTATTGATTCATTTAAGCCACCAGACCCGACCTTTGCCTTTATTATGTTAGGAGGCATAATAAATTCGGCATTTCGTTTTGGTTTTTGATTGTAGTGTTTAATATCCATGGGCTTACCTTATAAAAAATCAATGTCAGTGACAGGTACATCAGCCATTGTACTCTTACTATTATCAGTTTCCCTGCGCATTGGTCCGGCATAATCATCTTTAGATTTACGTCTACGATCGGGGCCAAAGAAATCTTCACAACGGATAAATTGTCTTGGCTTTTCTATAATTTGGAACAACCTTTTATACAAGTCGCGTGTGTTAAACGGTTTTACAAGAAATTCTGTGATGCCGACATCGCGGGCGCTAAGGACACGTTTCTTTTCACTGAATCCTGTCATTAATATTATTGGTACATATTGATTTGGGCTTTTGGGGTCGTTTCTGACTTTACGACTAAAGCTTATTCCATCACAGGGACTCATAAGCCAATCTGTAATAACAAGATCCGGGTTAAGGATACAAAATTTTTCAAATGCATCATTTCCGTCAAGAGATGTTTCGATTGTGCCAACTCCAAAGGATTGCAAAACAGACTTCAGCAACATGAGCATCTGCGGGTTATCTTCCACGAGAAGAATTTTAATATGTTGAAAGTTATATGCCATGTGTTTTAAAAATTATAAATTGAATGAGGTTAAGTTAGTTCGTTTGTATTAATAAAATTTAGAATATCAAAAAAATGAAAATATGGAATTGTTTCTTTTCTTTAAGTGTTGCTGTGCTTATAATCTTAACCGCGTTAAAAATTGGTAAATGTAAACAAATTAAAGTGAGTTTAGAGTAAAATGGCAGGTCATTCCAAGTGGGCAAATATTCAGCATCGTAAAGGTGCGCAAGATAAAAAACGGGCAAAAATCTTTTCCAAGTTAGGACGAGAAATCACAGTAGCAGCCAAATTAGGCGGTGGTGATCCTGATATGAACCCACGTCTGCGCCTTGCTATTTCTACGGCAAGAGGGCAATCAATGCCTAAAGATGGTATTGAGCGCGCGATACAAAAAGGGGCTGGTGGTCAGGATACTGATAATTATGAGGAAATGCGCTATGAAGGGCATGCATCAGGCGGTGTAGCTGTGGTTGTTGAGGTTCTGACAGACAATAAAAACAGAACTGCGGCGGAGCTGCGTGCGGCCTTTACAAAACTTGGGGGTAACCTTGGTACGACTGGTTGTGTCAGTTTTATGTTTGATCGTATTGCGGAAATTGTTTACCCGATGGATAAAGCAAGTGCGGATGATATGTTTGAAGCCGCGTTAGAAGCGGGTGCTTCTAACGTTGAAAGCGGTGATGAGGGGCATGAAATACATTGTGAGGCAGAAGATTTTGCAAATGTACGTGATGCGCTTGAAAAGCAATTTGGTGAACCTGAGAGGCAAGGGCTTGTGTGGAAACCAAATGTGAACGCAGAAGTAAATGAAGATCAGGCTTCCTCAGTTTTTAAGCTGATTGATGTGCTTGAAGATAATGACGATGTTCAGAAAGTTACGACTAATATTGAAGTTAGTGACGAAATAATGGAAAAGCTGATTGCGGCCGAATAACTCTATGTTGAACAAGATATTTTAGTGAGGAGGGGATTTCCCCTCCTTTTTTTGTTTCCGTTATGTTCTTCTGTGGTGTTCTTGTACGAATCCGTTATGATGTGTGTATGAGAATTTTAGGTATAGATCCCGGATTACAAAAAACCGGTTGGGGTGTGATAGTAAGCGAGGGAAACTCTCTGCGCTATATTGCGAGTGGTTTGATACGCACAAACACAAAAGAAAGCCTTTCGAGGCGGTTGGCATTTTTACATCATGGTTTGATTGCGGTGATAGATGAATGGCAACCGGAAGAAGCGGCCATTGAAGAAACATTTGTGAATAAAAACCCTGCGAGCGCGTTAAAGCTTGGCCAAGCGCGTGGAGTTCTTCTGGCAATTCCATCATTGAAGGGTATTCATGTTGATGAGTATTCCGCGAATAAGGTTAAGAAATCTGTTGTCGGTAGTGGGCATGCGGCTAAAGAGCAAGTTGGTATGATGATAAAGACTTTACTTCCTGCTTGTGGAACACTTGTGGAAGATGAGGCCGATGCACTTGCAGTGGCGATTACCCACGCGCATTATAGATCGTTGAGTAACACTTTAGCAGGTAGGCAGGCATGATTGGTAAATTATCCGGTATTATTGATAGTTTTGACACGGGGCATCTCATACTGGATGTGGCGGGTGTCGGTTATGTTGTTAATGCGAGTAGTCGTACGCTCTCAAAAGTTGGTCAAACAGGTGACACTGCGTCTTTATTGATTACGACGCAGGTACGCGAGGATGCAATTACGCTATATGGTTTTGCAGATGCGATTGAGCAACAATGGTTTAAATTATTAACATCTGTGCAAGGTGTTGGCGCCAAGGCCGGTTTGTCTATTCTTGCGACTTGTTCTGCGGATCAAATTGGGTTTGTTATTGCGTCTCAGGATAAGGCAGCTTTGACACGGGCAGATGGTGTAGGGCCAAAGCTTGCAACGCGCATATTGACCGAGCTGAAGGATAAAGCAGGTTCAATTGAAAGTTCACAAGTATCTATGAGTGGTGCAGATGCAGGGGTGGTTTCTATCGCCTCAGGTCAGGGTGATGGTAGTGCCGTGGATCAGGATGCTGTTTCTGCGCTCACGAACCTTGGTTATGCCAGTGCCGATGCATATCGTGCGGTATTGCAAGCGAAGGATAAGGCCAATGATAATGATAAAGCCAATTTGCAGGCACTTATTCGTTTGGCTTTGCAGGAGCTTAGCGCATGAGTGAGTTGAGCGTTAAAAACCCTGAGTTAGAGCGTGTACCACAAGAGCAAGATAAAGTTGTTGAGGGGGCGTTGCGTCCTCTTTGCCTTGAGGAGTTTATAGGGCAAAAAGATCTACGTGAAAATCTAAAGGTTTTTATTAATGGTGCGCGTAAGCGTGAGGATGCCATGGATCATGTATTGTTTTTCGGGCCTCCGGGGCTTGGGAAGACAACATTGGCGCAGATCGTGGCCAAGGAACTTGGCGTTGGTTTTCGTGCAACGTCGGGGCCAGTGATTGCGAAGTCCGGCGATCTTGCCGCAATTCTTACAAATCTTCAACCTAATGATGTTTTGTTTATTGATGAAATTCATCGTTTGAATCCTGCGGTAGAAGAAATCCTTTATCCGGCTATGGAAGATCGTAAGCTTGATCTTATCATTGGTGAGGGGCCTGCCGCGCGATCTGTTCAAATTGATTTGGCGCCTTTTACACTTGTTGGGGCAACAACGCGTAGTGGCTTGCTTACAAATCCGTTGCGGGATCGCTTTGGTATTCCGTTGCGTCTGGAGTTTTATAATGCTCAGGAGCTTGCATTAATAGTTGCGCGTAGTGCTAAGCTGTTGGGGATGAGTTTGAGTGAAGACGGAGCGCTTGAAATTGCGCGTAGGTCTCGTGGTACACCACGTATTGCAGGGCGTTTGACACGCCGTGTTCGTGACTTTTTTGATGCAGGAGAGCTTGAACAAGCAGACCGAACACTTGTTGATGATGCGCTTGGGCGTTTGGATGTGGATGCGTGCGGGCTTGATACAATGGATCGGCGTTACATGACGTGTATTGCCGAAAATTATGGTGGCGGGCCTGTTGGTGTAGAGACTTTAGCGGCGGCATTGTCAGAGCAAAGGGATATGATTGAAGATGTGATTGAACCTTATTTAATGCAACAAGGCTTTGTGCAACGTACGCCACGTGGGCGTATGATTTCGGCGAAAGGGTTTGAGTATCTTGGTGTTACCCCTAAAAAGCCATTATATGGACAAGAGACACTTTTGGATAGTTCTGTGGATAACTCTGTAGATGAATAAGGGGATAACAAAGTGAAGCATACAATTGATGTTCGTGTTTATTATGAGGATACTGATGCAGGTGGCATTGTTTACCATGCAAATTATCTGAAATTTGCGGAGCGTGGGCGTACTGAATTTCTCCGCCATACAGGGTTTCAAAATAGTGATGTGCACAACACTGTTGGTGTGATGTTTGTGGTTCGGCATATTGATATAGATTATTTAAAACCTGCGATGTTGGATGATTTTTTGAAACTTGATACGACAATCTCCGAATTGAAGAATAGTAGTTTCATTATGCATCAATCTGTACGCAGGGGTGATGAGGTTATAGCGGACATGAAAGTTGTTTTGGTTTGTGTTGGTACAGATACATACAAACCCGCACGTCTACCGCAGGAGATAAAAGATGCTTTTCAGGACTATGTAGAAATCGTAGAGTGATTTTTCTAAAAAAGTTCCAAAGGTTTTCACAAAATTAATCGTCTTATATTCGATAAAGGTAAAAAATAATGGCAACAGAAATTGTTACAGAGAGTTTGGGTGTGGCAGCCGTGGTTCATGATATGAGTGCATTTGGTTTGTTTATGCAGGCGGATATCGTTGTGAAGTGCGTTATGCTTTTACTTGTTTTTGCTTCTATGTGGAGTTGGGCAATTATATTGCATAAGCGTTCATTGCTTTCCAAGCTGAATAGACGTGCGGATAGGTTTGAGGATTCTTTTTGGTCGGGGGAGCCACTTGATAAAATTTATGCGCGTGTGAAGAAGAGTAAGGAAGACCCAATGCTTCGTACCTTTTCGTCCGGTATGGATGAATGGCGTGCGGGAATAGTTGGTGGTGTTCCGGCGAAGGAAAGTTTGCAGGCGAGTTTACGTCAGCGTGTTGAACGTTCTATGTCTGTTGCTATCGGGCGTGAATTAAACCACATGGAGAGTGGGATGACATTTTTGGCAAGTGTAGCCTCTAGTGCGCCATTTCTTGGTTTACTTGGTACTGTTTGGGGGATTATGAACAGTTTTACCGCGATTGCCGCGACGAATAATACGAGTTTGGCTGTTGTTGCGCCGGGTATTGCGGAGGCGTTGTTTGCCACGGCAATTGGTTTGGTTGCGGCGATTCCTGCGGCGATTGCATATAATGTTCTTTCGAATAAATTAAACCGCTATGCAGATCGTTTAGAGGCGTTCACAGATGAATTTTCGGCCATATTATCTCGTCATCTGGATAGTCAAGATTCCGGTGTTTCAGCCAGTAAATAAAAAATGACATAGTCTAAGGAGGCCCTCATGGGTGCATCACTTTCTCATAAGACAAGATCGCGGGGACGTAGAACAGGTGGTAGTTATCGCCCGATGGCGGAGATCAATGTCACGCCTATGGTTGATGTCATGCTTGTGCTTTTAATTATCTTTATGGTCGCGGCACCGCGTTTAACAGCAGGTGTTGATGTTAATTTGCCAAATAGTAAGGCAAAATCCCTTAACCAAGAAGATAGTAAGCCAATTGAACTTTCTATTGATAAGGATGGTAAGGTTTACCTTGGTAAGACCGAAATAAAGAAAGGTGCTTTGGTTTCTATTATTGAGGCCAGTACAGAAGGTAATAGTGATTCCCGTATTTATATTCGTGGGGATAAAGATGTTGAGTACGGTGCTGTGGCGAGGTTACTTGGAGAGCTGCAAAGTGCAGGCTTTAACAAAGTTGCCCTTACTTCACGTCCTGTGAATTAAAGGGTAATTTTGCTATGAACGCAGCAGCAGTAGCAAATATGAAGCCTAAAAACGAATTTTATTCGGGGCCTGCGCGTGTGCCGTTTATGCTTTCTGTTATCCTGCATGTCGCTTTGTTTGTTTTTATGACAGTCGGTGTACCGTTTATGAAGCGTGATATTAAGCCGCCTGAAGAATTGATTATGACGGTCGAACTTGTTGATATTGCAGACGTTGCGCAAACTGATATTGTTGACGAACCTCAGAAAAGTGATCTTAGAGAGGATACGCCAGAGTTACCTAAGCCAAAGCCTGTCTATAATAATAACCCAAATCAAATTCCGGAGCTTGCTATACCGGAAGAGCCGGAGATTGATGATTCAGTACCGGAGCCCCCTAAGGATAAGCCAAAGGCAGAGCCAAAGAAGGTTAAGCCACCGCCTAAGCCACAAAGTAAGCCAAAGCCACCGAAACGCCCTAAGCCGAGACCTGTTCCTAAGAAAGAGGAGCCAAAGGAAGAGGCTAGGAATATTACAAGTCTTATGAATGATTTGCTTGCTGATGAGAATGAAGAGCAGCAAGAAACGCCACAGCCGCAAAACACAACAAATACTGGTGGGCAAACTTCACAAGTTGCACAGCTCTCAGACCAAGTTTTACGCACAATGGAGGCGGACTTGAATGCGGGGATTAGAGGGTGTTGGAACGTTGATGCGGGCGGAAAAGATGCAAAGACGCAGATTGTTGAATTACAAGTTTATGTGAATCGTGATCGTACTGTACGTGCTGTAGAGTTTAAGGATCGTTTGCGCTATGATACGGATAAGAATTATAGGGCGGCGGCAGAAGCTGCGCGTAATGCTTTGCTCAATCGTTTTTGTTGGCCGTTACGCTTACCTGAAGATAAATATGATGTTTGGAAGAGTTTTCCTTATACCTTTGACCCTAGTGGGATGATATAAATAATGCTCAACATAAAAGTGAGAAGCCATATGTTACATAATAGAGTTTTTTGTCTGTTTACACTCTTTGCTCTTTTTTTAAGTTTTAATGTCTCTGCGCAGGAGTTTAAACCTACGTTAAGGCAGGGGACATTTAAACCAAGGCCAATAGCGATAAGTGGCTTTCACGCGGATGATCCGGCTCTTTCAGATTTGGCTAAAGATATCCCTACAATAGTGAGGGACAATCTAGAGCGTTCAGGACTTTTCCGTCCGATTAACCCCAGTGCATTTGTACAGACACCATCTTCTATATTTAAAGAGGGTATGCGTTTTCCTGAATGGCGTGCTACGGGCGCGGAGACTGTTGTCACTGGTAATGTGCTCAAGGATAATAAGGGCCAAACACGCGTTGAATTCCGTTTATGGGATGTTTTGTCAGAGCAACAATTAATTGGTATGGCTTATACTACTACGCCTGAGAATTGGCGTCGTATTGCACATATTATGTCAGATGAAATTTATAAGCGTTTAACTGGTGAGGAGGGGTATTTTGACAGCCGTGTTGTTTATATCTCGGAAAACGGGCCTGCGCATAAACGGGTAAAGCGTCTGGCAATTATGGATCAGGATGGTGCAAATCACAAATATTTAACAGATGGTAGTTATTTGGTTCTTACGCCACGCTTTTCACCAAAGACGCAGCGTATAACCTATATGTCATATCAAGGGGGGAAGCCGCGCGTTTACCTCTATGACATTAATTCCGGACGTCACGAAGTTTTGGGGACATTTCCGGGAATGACTTTTGCGCCACGCTTTGCACCGGATGGTAATAAAGTTGTGTTTAGTATGGCTAGGGGCGGTAATACTGATATTTATGTGATGGATTTGAAATCAAAGAAATCTACCCGTATGACAAGTAGTCCTGCTATTGAGACAGGGCCGTCTTATGCACCGGATGGGCGAAGTGTTGTATTTGAGTCTGATCGTAGTGGCTCACAACAGCTTTACATTATGAAAGTTGATGGATCAGGTATGGATCGCTTAACTTTCGGCCAAGGGCGATATGGTAACCCGGTATGGTCGCCGCGTGGAGATATGATTGCTTTTACCCGTATGTATAAAGGTAAGTTCTATATTGGTGTTATTCGTCCTGATGGTTCGGGTGAGCGTATGATTTCAAGTGCGTATCACGTTGAAGGGCCGAGTTGGTCTCCAAATGGACGTGTTCTTACATATTTTAAGGAAACGCCTAAGGGAGATCGTCGTGTCGCACGTTTATATACGATTGATATTACAGGGTATAATGAACGTTGGTTAAAAACTCCACGTGATGGATCTGACCCTGCATGGTCGCCATTGAATAAATAGAGATTTATGAAGTGTAAGAGGAGTGCGTGTTTATTCCTCTTACTCGTTATCGTAAAGTTCGTAGGGGTTTATATAAAGAGCGTGTTTAAATTTTTATGTCTCTAAACATTTCAATCACATCGCGGTATATATCGCGTTTGAACGGCACTATTAAATCAAGTGTCTGGTTCAAATCAACCCATTGCCAATTCGAAAACTCTGGCGGATCAAAAGCATTGAGATCAATGTCATTATCATTTCCGGTATAAAGCGCGGCAACCCAGCTTTGTTCTTGTCCTCTATATTTCCCATTCCATAGTTTTTTAATTAAACGGTCGGGCAACTCGTAACGGATTTTTCGGGGGGCTATTTGTAGTATTTGGGCGTTATTTGTCCCGACTTCTTCTGCCAATTCACGCAGGGCCGTTTCTTGTACAGTTTCGCCTTCATCAACCCCGCCTTGAGGCATTTGCCATGCGCCAGGCGTGTCAATACGCTCACCAACAAAGACTTTTCCTGTTTTATTGAACAGTGCAATACCGACGCAGGGGCGGTAGAGAAGGGAGCTGCGATCTATTTTTGTGTTCATTTTTACTCTGTTAGTGATGGTCATTTTTTGAAGGAGTATGTTCAGAATGTTGACTTGGTTGTTCGTGGTCTTTTGGTGATAATGTTTTTGTTGTATCTGCTATATCTGGTGCAGCACGGTGCAACGGTAGGTCATATATTGCAGAGATTGGAGCAATGGCATAATCCATTTGTCCGACCTTTAAAATCCACACAGATAAGTTTTTTATGCTGTCTGGGTAGTTGGGTACAATTGCAACAGCATAGCCATTTTTCTTCGCTACTTTTTCTAATTGCTGGAATGAATTATTACCTTTGGGACGAAGGACTGTCATATTGGATTTTATATAAGGTGCGCCGAGTGTAAGTGCTTTACCTTCTATTGTTGTCGAGGCGTTTGGGTTTAATTCTAAAAAACCAAGGCCTCGTGCATAAATCTCATCCATTATTTTTAAATAATGGCCTTTGACACGATTCATACTATTGTCAGTGAAGCTGGCAACTCCGCTATAGCCTAGTGCAACAGAAAATGAAGCATGCATATTCTCTGCTTTTTTAGGGAGTGCAGTGTGATGGAATATTGTATTAGGACCTAAGTCAGGAGAGGTATTGTTTTGGATTGGGATGTTTAACCACACTTCATGTCCTTTGCTTTTCGCCATTTTTAACCACTCTTGCGGGAGTGCAGCATAAGGGGAGAGTACAAAGGAAACTTGTGGAGGTAGAATATCTAATGCTTTTTCGGAATTTTTTTGAGAGAGGCCAAAGTCTTGTATGATAAAAGCAATTAAAGGCTTATCACCAATATCTTTAAACGAGAAAGGAGCTTGATATGCACGAAAGCTTGTCAGGTTATCTGATCGACGGATAATTGGGAGCTTGCCTTCTCCTGTTCTTTTATAAAGCCCTTTTACGAGTTTAAAGGTGTTTTTCTTATCTTTTGTGGCGTGCTTATTTTGAAAACCGTGTTTGTCTTGCTCCTCCGGGGGGGGAGCAACATGTACAGAAACAGTTTCTGAGGATAGTTTACTTTCTAATGCGGCAAGTGTAGCTGCGCCAGACCAAGAAACATAAAATGATACTAGAAAATATAGTATTCCTAACGTGGCCATTCCTATGGCAATAGGTGGCAGCTTTATGGTTGGGCGTTTGATTCTGGTCAGGATATTCATGATACCCTGTTTTGATGGTGCAAAGCTTTTTAGTTTTGCAATATCAATGCCCATACGTTTTATATCCTTTTATTGCTTTTGCCAGACGGTGCTATTTCTTTGCGGATGCTCCATTATATAAAGATAAGCCTGTTAGTAGATCAATTGCGCGTGTGAGCTGATAGTCTTGAGGTTTTTCTTCCTCTTCATTATCATTCGCAGCTTTTTTCTTGTTGTCTTTTTTACCGTTATCTTTATCAAGTGCGCCACGTAGATCTGATTCACGTACGCGTTGATAATCATATGTTTCAATTTTGGCCTGCTCAACGAGAATATCTGGAGTGATACCTTTTGCTTGAATTGAGCGTCCGGAAGGGGTGTAGTAACGCGCGGTTGTCATACGCATTGCGCCGTTTCCAGGGAGGGGCATTACGGTTTGGACTGAGCCTTTACCAAAGGATTGAGTACCCATAACAATGGCGCGTTTATGATCTTGTAGTGCGCCGGATACGATTTCTGAAGCGGATGCCGAACCACCATTAATCAAAACAACAATTGGTAAACCATCGGCGAGGTCACCGGGCGTTGCGTTTGTGCGTTCTGTATCTTCTTCATGGCGGCCGCGTTGTGATACGATTTCGCCTTTTTCAAGGAAGACGTCAGAGACCTCGATTGCTTGTGAGAGTAATCCACCGGGATTGTTGCGTAAATCAAGGACATAGCCGATGAGTTTATCACCGACTTCTTCATTTATTTCTTTCATCGCTTTACGAACGCCGGGGCCTGTATTTTGACTAAAAGTTGTTACACGGACGTAGCCAACATTGCCTTCGATGCGTGAGCGCACGGATTTTATTTGGATCACATCACGTACAATTGTAATATCTAGGGGAGCATCTTCTCCTTCTCTATGTACAACAAGGTCAATTGGACTACCGACTTTTCCGCGCATTTTTTTAACTGCATCGCCCAGAGTTAGACCCATAACTGGTTCGTCATCAATTTTGACAATAAAATCACCTGATTGTATGCCAGCACGGAATGCAGGCGTGTCATCAATCGGCGAGACGACTTTCACAAGGCCGTTATCCATTGTGACTTCAATACCAAGGCCTCCGAATTCACCCTTTGTATCTACACGCATATCCTTGAATTTTTCTTCGGTCAGGTAACTTGAGTGTGGGTCAAGATCAGAAAGCATACCGTTTAGTGCACTTTCAATAAGCTCTTTATCATTTACTTCCTCAACATAGTCGGCACGTATGCGTTCAAAAACATCACCAAACAAATTTAACTGACGGTAGGTTTCACTATATGCACTTTCTTTCTTTTTCTCAGATGCTGTTTTATCCTGCGCGTTTGCGGGAAGTATGAATATGCTTGCAGATAAAAGTGCTAAGCAAGAAACTGTAAGAGTAAGAACCTGTTTCATTGTGTTGTTTTATTCCTTATGAAAATAAACGCTAAAAATTAAGCAGTGTGACATATAACGCCATTATTATCCCAAGTCTGCGAATTTGACCGACGGATTGATGGCCTTACCATTTTTTCTGAGCTCATAATATAGTGTTGGACGGGGAATTAAAGTAGAATTTGGTAATAATCCTATAGGTTCACCAGATTTTACGGTATCGCCTACGACGCTGTTGATTGTTTCAAGGCCAGCGACTAAGCTGTGATAGCCGTTTGTGTGCTCTATAATAACAATATTACCATAGCGTTTGAATGATCCGGTAAACTGTATGCGGCCGTTCATGGGGCTAACGACTAGGGCGGCCGGACGACCTTCTATTGTTATTCCTTTACTTTTTGCGCCTAAATTATCTTTTTGATTATAACGCGTTCTAACGATGCCTGAGATAGGCAGGCGGCTATTCCCATCATGCTCTATTTTAGGAGTGGGGTTAGGGCGAACCATAAGGGCTGTTTTCTTACGCTGTTGTTCTTTAGCTTCTTCTTTTTTTATTCTGTCTACTAACTCTTTCAGGTTTTTGGCTTGAAGTGATATTTTCTGGATGGAAAGCTCATGTGCCTTAAGATCATCATTGATGTTGGTGTAGAGTTTTTTACGCTGTATTACTAATTTTGTGATCTGTTCATGTTGTTTTCTTAGCTTCTCAGAATCTTCTATCAGTGCAGATTTTTCATTTTGTAATTCTTTGGAAACGAGCGTGAGGGTTTCTAAATTTTCTTTTAGTTTATCTGCATGTTTATTGATTGCAGGTAAAATTTCACTCATCAACATAGCGCTCTGCGCTGTTTTATATGGTGTTTCAGGGGTTGCGAGCATTGCTTCGGGGGGCATTCGGCGTATGCGCTCAAGTGCAAGGATAAGGCGTGCGATGGATGCTCTGTCTTTATTGAGGTTATCAACAAGGATTGATTTACGAATTTCTAACGAGGTAATACGCTTCTGGTAAGATTTTAGTTTTTCTTCATTTGATTGTACTTCGGTAGCGATAGAAATAAGTTTTTCTTTGGTCGTATCTAACTCTTTATCTATTTCTTTTGCCTGTTGCTCCAGGTTTTGTTTTTTCTGTGTTTCTTCTTTAAGCTCTTTGTCCAGAGTATTGAGGTCGGCGGGTTTGGATTTTGGCACTGGTGGTTTACTTTGCGCAGCTAGCGGCTGGCAAATTATCAGAAGTGTAATTGTGTATGTAATAATTTGCCTGAGCATATGTATATATAACACTTTAGACGATGGTTTATCATTCCCTGTGATAGGGATGCCCTGCAAGAATCTGCTGAGCTCTATAAATCTGCTCTAAAAGCATCACTCTGGCAAGTATATGTGGCCATGTTTGTTGTCCAAAGCTGAGGAGAATATTTGTATGGTTGCGGACATCTTCTGTCAGGCCATCTGCACCGCCAATAATAAATTGAAGATGGTTTTCACCGTTATTCATAAAGTTTTGAATTGTTTGCGCAAAATCGAGAGATTTTAAGCCATCCCCACGTTCATCTAAGGCAATAACGATGGCGTTGTTATCCAATTGTTTTAGGATTCTTTCGCTTTCTTCTTGCTGGCATTTTTTTGGATCATTTTGTTTGGATTCGAACTCATATATTTTCAAATTCCAACTTGTGCGTTTTTTATAATATTCAATGAGTTCGTAATATGGGCCTTTTTTCAAACGGCCTATACAGATAATATCTACTTTAAGCATACGGCTATTAAGCTCCGATACTGTATTTATGGAGGTTATAAATATAAAGCTCAGTTATGCCTGAATTTGGCTTTCAGGAACAACATCAAAAGTTGGGTGAGCACACCACATCTTTTCAATGTTATAGAATTCACGTACTTCAGGTCTGAACAAATGCACAATAATATCACCGGCATCCATTACAACCCAGTCGGCCTGCGGTATTCCCTCAATCGTGATACCTTTAATGCCTTTTTTCAGTAGGCAATCTTTTAGGTTCCGTGCGAGAGATGCAACATGGCGTGAGGATGTTCCTGATGCCACAATCATATGATCGGCAAGTGAGCTATCCGCAATTTCGATAGAAACAATATCAGCTGCTTTATTTGTATCTAAAGTTTGTTCAATAAGCTTCTTTATTTCAGCTGCACTCAAAAGTGCATTTTCTTTATCTGTATGAATGTGTGTCCTCCTGTTTGTTACGTTATAGTGACGAACGGCATTCCATAGTATTTAGACATAAAAAAACCGAACCATATACGGGTTCAGTTCATAAAATGCCTTGACCGCTTTATTAGGGCCTTAAAGCCGTTAGCACCGAAATATTCAGTCTGACGATTGTTTATATCCAACGCGTCACCTGTTCCTTTCTGCAAGATATAGTAATTAATCCTAATCTCATAGTTATATTATATGAGGTTTTCTTACGAAGCGCAAAGGTATTCGGGTGGTGCTGTGCAACAATAATTCTTAGTTACCTGTTATAGCTTTATTTTTTGCTCGAATCTCAGTGGAAGAAATATTGATCATTTTCTTTTGTAACAGCCAGTATGTTGTATTCGAATCGAGGGGAACGGCGGCTCCTCTATCTAGAGTTATATGTTTTTGGTGAGATAAAAAACGTATAGGACAGGATTTAATCAGTTTGACAGGAGGGTGGCGGGTAATGTGGATCATGCAGATTTCTTGTAATATGTCTTTCCATTTATTCCAAAGATGGAAGTTATGGGCATTATCCATACCTGTAATCCATGCAAACTGTGTGTGAGGGTAGTTTTTCTTGAGGGCTTTGACTGTTTGGTAGCTATATTGTGATTGAAATTGTTGCTCAATTGAGGTGGCAATGATTTTTGGGTGGTCTATTAATTGCTTTGACAAACTTACGCGTTTTTCGACGGGTAGAAGATTTTTCGCGTTTTTTAGTGGGTTTTGAGGTGTTACAAGCCACCATACAGCATCTAAATGTAGTGACTTCAGAACGGTTTTAGATATATGCAAGTGTCCCTCATGGGGCGGATTGAAAGAGCCGCCAAGTAACCCAACACGCATATTTTTCCAACGTATTGAATTGTGCAAGGTGGGTTCAGAGAAGAGGGGCATGATCTACCTTTTATGGTCTAACTTGACCTGTTCCATGAACTAAATATTTATAGGTACAAAGCTGTTCCAGTCCAACAGGGCCACGCGCATGCATTTTACCTGTTGCTATGCCAATTTCTGCGCCCATACCAAACTCTCCCCCGTCGGCAAATTGCGTTGATGCATTATGCATGACAATACCACTATCAACGTTATTTTGGAAATAACGTACAGCGTCTGCATCTTCTGCGATGATCGAATCTGTATGGTGGGAGCCATTCGTATTTATATGTTCAACGGCTTTATTTATATCATCAACATAGCGGCAACTTAGTTTCGCATCGAGATATTCTGTTGTCCAATCTTCGTTTGATGCTGCGCCGATACGGGGATCTAATGTTTGTACTTGCGCATCACCGACAACGTTACAGCCTGAATCTAATATGTTCGTAAGTATTGATTTAGCGGTATCTTTGTCTAAGTTGTTGTCAAGTAACAGGGTTTCCATTGCTCCGCAAATGCCGGTACGGCGCATTTTTGCATTTAGTGTTACTTCTTTGGCAATCGTTGCGTTGGCACTTTTGTCTATATAAACATGGCATAGGCCATCAAGATGCCCAAAAACAGGCATTCTGGCCTCGTTCATTACACGCTCAATCAGGCTATGGCCTCCACGAGGGATCATAACATCTATATATTGTGCTGCCTTTAACATTGCGCCAACAGCTTCACGGTCTTTGATCGGGATCATTGATACGGCGGCTTTGGGAAGGTCATTATTTTCTAATGTGTCTTGAATTATGCTGTGTAGTGCTAGGGAGCTGTATAAGCTTTCTGAGCCACCGCGTAGAATAACGGCGTTATGTGATTTTAGACACAATATAGACGCGTCGACTGTGACGTTTGGGCGAGATTCGTAGATCATGCCAAAAACACCGATAGGGCAGGCTACACGTTGTATTCTCAAGCCATTAGGACGCTTTTGTTCCCATAGCACTCTTCCGACAGGGTCTTCGAGGTTTTGGACAGTTTCTACACCTTGAGCGATACCTTCAATGCGCTCATTATCCAAGGCAAGACGGTCAATCATAGCTTTTGTAAGGCCGCGTTGTTTTGCGGCTGCTAAATCTTTTTTATTTTCTGAGAGAATAAAATCTGTATTTTGACGGAGTTGTTGGGTCAAATCAGCCAAAAACGCATTGATTTGTTCAGTTGGAGTTTCTACGAGTATACGAGAGGCGGACTTGGTTGCTTTGCCAAGTGTTTCTACTATTTCTTGTGGTGATAAAGTTGAGAGTGCCTCTGACATAACGAAAACCTGCTATATATATGTTGGAACATATGACATAGCGTAATTTAAGCTATATCATCCCTTAAGCAACATTCTTTTCAAGATTACTTATGGATTGTTCAACTAACTTTGCATTGGCTTTTTTGTCAAGCTTTTCAACAATAATCTGAGTTGCCGCGCTCATTGCTAGATCAGCTGCGTATGATTGAATTTCATTAATCGCATTTTGTTCCATGCGCTGTAGACGGTCAGTGAGCTGATCTTCGCGTCTGCGAATAACTGCTTCAAGGTCTGCTTCTGCATTCTCTTTAACCTGACGTGCATTTTCGTTTGCAGTTGTAATTATTTTTTCTGCTTCTTGAACTGCATCTCTATGCTTACGTTGATATTGCGCGAGCATTTCTTGCGCTTCTACACGTAGGTTTTCAGAAGTCTCAAGATCTTTTTTAATGTCTTCAATCCGTGAGTCCAGTAGAGCATTTAAAGCGGGTAGGCCAAGCTTAATGATAATTACTGCAAATATCAAAAAAGAGAGTGTAAACCAAAAATGTGAATCTTGTAGTAATGCTTCCATTGCTTAAAACTCCTAAGCGGCCTTGTTTAACGATTTAACAACGGCCTTTGCGCTGTCTGCATCTGTGGGAACACCAATTATTTTTTCTGCTGCTTGTGCGGCAACTTCTGCGGCAACTTCGCTCATGTCTTCCATGGCTTTGCTGCGTGCTTTATTGATGTTTTCTTCTAATTCTGCTGTTTTCTTAGCGGAATAGTCTTGAAACTTTTTGGCTTCATCTTCTGCTTTACTCTTTATGTCCTCTTCAACAGATTTGAATAGGGCCGCAGATTCTTCGCGAGAAGATTGTAGGCTTTCTTCATATGAAGATTGAACAGATGCAACTTCCTCTTTTAAACGCTCTGCAGTGTCGAGGTCGTTTTGGATGCGCTCTGATCTATTTTCGATAGTTTGTGAAATTTCCGGTAATGATTTCTTTGAAAAGAAAACATAAAGTACCAAGAAAATCGCAAGTAGCCAGAATGTCTGACTTGTATATGAAGAAGGATCAAGTTGGGGAAGACCGCCAGAAGTTTCATGATGCCCACCACCGTGATGTGACGAAGCCTTATCAGCACCACCAGCGTAGGCTTGTGTTGCATAAATGAACGTTAAAAAACTAGAAACGGTGAGTTTCTTTATCATCGGTCTTCCTGATTACTTAGTTACTATATTACAAGTATATTGTTGCCAATAGTGGATTAACCACCAAATAGCATAGCTGCACCGATACCGATCGGAATAATACCTAGAGCTTCAATAAACGCCAAGATAAGGAAGAATTTCTCATCTAGTAGTTTCTTTGTTTCTGGGTTACGTGCAATTGCATTGTTGTATGCAGCAAAGTAAAGACCCAAACCAAATGCGGCACCAAGTGCAGGTAGTGTTACCAAAGCACCGGCAATAAGTTTAGCAGCTTCTAATTCCATTGTTTTTTCCTTTTAAAAATGTTGTTCAAAAAACCTTAATTTTTCGTCGGTGAGATCATACAGATTTAGTGGTGAAGATCAACACTATCTTTTAGATAAACACATGACAAAATCGCAAAAACGTATGCTTGGATGCCGGCAACCAATAGTTCGAACATCAAAAATGCAACGTCAATTAACACAGGGAATATTCCCAATACAGCCCATGCCGTTCCCATACTTGCCGCAGCAACAGAGAAACTCACAACGACTTTTAGAATAATGTGACCAGCCATCATATTCGCACATAAACGTACGGAGTGTGTGATTGGGCGGACAAAGAATGACAGGATTTCAATAGGCACAACAAATGCAACCAACCACCATGGAACATTTGGGGGTAAGAATAGTGAAAAGAATTTAAGGCCATGATTATAAAGACCAAAGATAATGGTCATAAACATCACTGTTAGTGCCATAACGCCTGTTACAATAATATGTGATGTAAAGGTAAATGAGTATGGTACAAGACCGAGGATGTTACCAATTAGAACGAACATGAATATTGTAAATATAAAAGGGAAGTATTGTTTACCTTTTTTACCAATATTATCGCTTACCATTTTACCTATGAATTCATATAGAAGCTCAGCAGACATTTGCATACGGCCCGGGATAAGGGCGCTTTTACGCATTGCCAAACTTAAGAATAGTGCAGATGTTACAGCGGCAATTAACATCCATAGTGATGAGTTTGTAAATGTTATATCTAAACCGGCAACTTCTAAAGTTGGTGCTAAAGGTTCAACTACAAACTGATGAATTGGGTTTGCCACGTATTATCTCCGCTATATTACATAGTACAGTTTTAAAATTTTCACGTTTGTAACGTATTTTTTGAATATAGGCAATGGTGGTTTTCAATCATTTCCAGTTTTTTCGTTGTTTTCCTGCATTGTGGCATTTGCACGGTATACTGCAGTAACGAATCCGATCATCATAAATGCGATCATTCCCCATGGTTTGGTAAGAAAAAATGCGTCAATGCCATAGCCGATAAGAGTTGCGGCAAATATGCTTGCAAGAAACTCTGAGCCGGCGCGTGCGCTTTTTAATGCTTCGGGATCATCACCTTCAGCTTCTTTCTCATATTCATTCTGTGAATAAGTTTTTTTATCGTCGCGTGCGTCTTGAATTTTTTTATCCAGAGCATCAATTTTTTGTTGAATTTCTTTTTTGTCATCCATCTTTAAGCGACCTTTTTGTCAATAAAGTCGAAAGATTGTTGTAAATCCACCGAAACAAGTTGTGATACCCCACGTTCGGCCATTGTCACGCCATAGAGGCGATCCATGCGTGCCATACTTAAACGGTGGTGTGTTATAACGAGGAAACGTGTTTCTCCGCGCTCTGCGATTTCATCCAGTAAATCACAAACACGATTCACGTTTGCATCATCAAGTGGTGCATCAATCTCGTCCAAGACGCAGATGGGTGAAGGATTTGTTAGGAACATACTGAAAATAAGGGCAATTGATGCAAGTGTTTGTTCACCACCGGAGAGCAAGGACAATGATTGTAGTGCTTTACCGGGAGGTTGTGCGAATATTTCAAGGCCTGCGCCAAGTGGATCATCCGAATCGATGAGTTCAAGATATGCGTTGCCACCGTCGAAAAGTCGAACGAATAAGCGCTGGAAATGTGCATTTACATGCTCAAACGCGCGCACGAGACGTTCTCTTGCCTCTTTATTGATTTTATTAATGCCGCCGCGTAGCTCTTCAATGGCCTGCATAAGGTCATTACGCTCATTAAGTAGTGTTGTAACCTCAGTTTCAAGCTCTGCTGTTTCTTCTTCTGCGCGTAAGTTAACCGCACCGATGGAATCGCGTTCGCGTGTTATTTGATCTTTTTCTTTTTTAAGCCTTGTTAAGTCAGCGGGTTGGTATTTCACCAAATCTACTGCGGAATGATTTACCAAGTCTTTTGGGGGAATATTTAAACGTTCACGTATGGAGCTTTCCATGTCTGTAAGCTGTTCGTTTACTGCACCAAGCATAGTTTGCGCGCTGGCGCGTCTTTCACGTGCGCTGCCAAGTATTGCTTCGGCCTCTTTTAATGCTTTGTTAGTGGTAGAGACATCTTGCTCACATTGTGCGAGGCGTTCTGCGGCTTTGTTCCGGTCTGATTCTAGGTCGGATATTAGGTCGAGTATATGCTCTGTATCCCGCCCTGCTTTAACAGGACTTTGTTCCAACTGATTCAGTTTTGTGGCAAGCGTTTCTTCTTGTGATGTAAGTTTTTGCAAGTGATCTTTTGATCGAATAGACCTGTTTCTCATTGCAACACGCTCATCAGCTATTGCTTGAATACGGGCGAGACGCGTGTTTATTTGCTGTTCTAAAATATCGAATTCGCGCACTGCGTTTTGATATTCTTGCTTTTGATGATCTAGTTCAAGTTTAACGTCTTCTATTACCTCTTCGCTGTGTTCAGATTCGTCTTGGCTTTCGATCAATGTATTATATGCGGTTTGATCATTATTAAGGGTGTCTTGTAATGTTTCTATATCTTCATCAAGGGCGTTGATTTGTGATTCGAAACGTTTTTGTTCGCTCTCAATACGTAGATTTTTATCCCTGATTTTTTGAAGGGCGGGGCGGAGATCTTTCAGTGTTTTTTCAGTAGTCTTAATTTTATTCAATAAATTATCATAGCTTTGCTTTGCTATGGTTAAGTCATCTTGGTCTTGTGTAACTTTTTCTTGCGCAGAGTGTAGAGTTGTTTCTATGTTCTCGCGGCCTTGTTCCAGATCAATTAGTTTGTTTTTCTGCTCTAAATAAACTGTATTACGATCGAGAGCATCAGCCTTAATCGTATAACCATCCCATCGCCAGTAATGTCCATCTGCGGAGACAAGTGACTGTCCAACAGTGAGCTTATTGGCGTAGTTATCGCCCTGCTCTTGACTTTCAACGAAACCAATTTGCGATAGTGCAAGGTGGAGCTCTTTTGGGGCTTTCACATGTGGTAGAAGCGCATTAATGCCAGTAGGTAATTCGGGGAGTGTTTTTGTTCCGGCGTTAACCCAATGTGATAGGGATTCAGGGTCAAGTGCGGCGGAAATAGAATCACCGAATGCACGGGATAGAGCCTTTTCAAAGCCGGGTGTTGTTACAATCTCATCCAAAACAGGGGTGAATTGTTCATCTTTTTCGCTAGAAAAGAATTGCTCTAACATTGAAATTTCTGCCGAAAATTCGGTGTATTTTTTCTGTGCTTCTGTTAGGTCTTCTCTACTTATTTCCAGTCGGGTTTCCACTTTGCTAATATCTTCACGCGCATCGTCAGTTTGTGAATTTAATTCGCTGAGCAGCTTCTCTTCATTTTGAGTTTTAAGTTTTAATTCTTCTATGGTTTTTTGGCTGTTTTCGTCAATTACAAGGGATGACTTTTCTTCTTCCGCATTTTTTTTACGACCGAGCAACACATTCATTCGACTTTGGTTGCGTTCTATCTGGTTTTTTAAGGAATCTTCACGTGCTCTTGATTCTGCGGCGCTTTCGCGTAGGGCGGTGAAACGTTCTTCGAGTTCGGTAACTTTTAATTTAAGCTGGTTACGGAGCTCTTTTTTATCTTTTACAGAATTTTCAGCTTCTTTTTGTTCTGTGAGCAAGCTTTTATGCTCAACTTCAACGCGTTCAAGTACAGTTTCGCATTCAGAAACGGTTTGCTCTTCGTGTTGTTTGCTTGTTTGCGTTTGTGCAAGCTGATCTTTTGTTTCTTTGAGGTCAGCGTTATAGCGTTTGACCTCTTCCTCTAACCTTTCAAAATCCAGTTTCTTTTTTTGAAGCGTTGCTGCGACTTCTGCTTCTTGTTTTCGAAGGGGAGGGAGCTCTTCTATCTGAGTATTTTGCGTTTTTGTCAGTTGCGTTACCGTTGTGAGTTTTTCTGCGACTATTGATTCAGCCTCTGCAAACTCATTTTTAGTTTTGGATTGCTTATCAATAAGCGTTTGCCATTCCAGATATGTGATAATCAGATCTAACTGTCTTATCTGCGCGCTTAAATTTTTGTATTTTGCAGCTTGGCGTGCCTGACGTTTTAAAGAGTTTAGCCTGTTTTCCATACTGCCTATGATGTCTTCGACACGTTCAAGATTTGTATCGGCGGCTCTTAACCTTAGTTCTGCTTCATGCCTGCGTGCGTATAGTCCGGATATACCAGCAGATTCTTCAAGTATTAAGCGTCGATCATGGGGCTTCGCATTGATCATACGTGTAACATGTCCCTGCGACACTAATGCAGGGGAGTTTGATCCTGTTACGGTATCGGCAAAAAGCATTTGCACATCGCGCGCACGGGCATTTTTCCCGTTAATTTTATAACCAGACCCTTTGTCACGTTCAATTTTGCGAACGACTTCTATATCATCGTTATTGTTATATGCTGCGGGTGCTTGGCGTTGGTTATTATCCAGAAGCAGGGATACTTCAGCAATATTTCGGCGACTGCGCTTGTTTGTGCCGGCGAAAATTACATCCTCCATTCCGCCACCACGCATTTTTTTGGCAGAGCTTTCACCCATGACCCAACGTAATGCCTCGACTAAGTTAGATTTTCCGCAGCCGTTCGGGCCGACGATCCCATTGAGACCCGGCCCGATTTCCAGCTCGGTTTTTTCGACGAACGACTTAAACCCGCTTAATCTTAGTTTTGTGAATTGGATCATTTCTGTACTCAAGTCCACATGCTATTGGGGCGCTTTTTGTAATTCTGCCTCAATTGCATTTTTAATTTGATCGTATGGTGAAAGTCCACTCAAAACGGTCGTGTTATTAATCACAAGTGTTGGTGTTGAATTTATATCATGCTCTTTTGTTGCCAGTTTTTGTCTTGCTGCCAGAGCTTCGTGGAGTTCGTTACTATCCAAACATTTTTGCGCATTCTTTGCACCTGCTAGCATAGCGTTTTGTTTGATATAGGTTCTGAATTCCTGCTCCTTATGCTGCTTTAAGCTCTGTATCCAGTTGGGTTGTGTTTCAAACATAAGCTGAATGAAATTAAAGTAAGATTGTTCAGGTACGCATCGTGCGAGGGCACCGACTTCTATATCAAATTTGTTGCGTGGGAAATCATCGAAGACGATATATGCTTTACCGGTGTCGATAAAATCTCTCTTGATCAGCTTGAAGTTACCTTGGTGGAATGCACTACATGCGCCACATGTGAAGGAGCTATGCTCTGATATTTCAACGGGAGCATCCGGGTTACCTAGAATTCTTGGTGTTGAAAGTGCAACCAGATCAAAGTCATCATTTAGGGCTGAGGTCTCAGATGTGTCATTTTCGTTTTCTTCGGTCACCGCGACTGTTTCAATATTAGTAGCTTCATCTTTTTGATCTTGTGATGAAGATGTTTCTGCTACTGCTTGTGCATCTTGGTCTTGTGTGATTTTAGGTGCTTGTGCGTTGTTATATAGTCCTATAACGAGGGCGGCTCCTAGTATCACAAAAAGTATAAGGATTAGGCCGACAGGCGATTTTTTTGCGCTCTGCTCTTGTTTGTCAGATGATGACATTCTTTCGCTCCATTGATGTATATTATTGTTCTATAGCATATCTAACCCGACTAAAAGTCAAGGATATCAAGGGATAGAACAGATTTTTTCCACAGGATGCAAGCTATTTTATTGTGGTGCTATGAAGATGATATCAATACGATCATCATTACTATTGCTTTTATCTTGTCCATTGGGTTGTAACTTTAACCTGCTTGGTGCGATTTTTTTATCGATTAGGAAGCTGCGCACTTCTAATGCGCGGGCGAGAGAAATTCTAACATCACTGTGTTTTTCGCCTTCAACAGGTGTGGCATATGCATGAATTTCCATGTTGAGGTCAGGATTATCATTGAAGAGTTTTAATGCATAAGTTTGTAAGAAATTTTGTAATGACTCATCAAGTTTAACTTGTTTAGCCGGTATGGAAAAACTAACCAGTGCTTTTTCAGGAGAGGATTCTTTTGGAAATTCTTTTTGTGGTGCGGAGGGTTCAATCTTTGCGACTGTCGACCCCGGTTTACGCATTGGATTAGGCGTAGAGGGGGCTGCTTTATTATTATTAATGATGTTCATGATGTCTTTAGAGCTGACGTCAGTAACTTCTGAGCTTCCTGAGCCATAGACAACTGTTTCATCTTTCTTTACGGGCTCTTGAGTTTGCGCGGTGGGCTGTATATCAGCAACGCTTGGCGGGCTTTCTATATTATGTAGTGCTTTCAGCTCTTCAATATAGGCTGGTGATACATGTAATATATCAGGGCGTTTTTCCGGAGTAGGGGGAGGAGCATCTTCGGAATGAGCGATACTTATTGGTGTAGCGGCAATGAGGAAGGGAATTATAAAAAGATGAAAAATTTTATATGTTACGGAATTTTTCATGATGTCCCTTCCTTTGCACTTGATAATGCCTATTTAACTGCCCTCAATATCTTTGCCATTGGATCAATCATGTTTTCACTCGCGGCCAAGATGTTACCAGTATCTAATGGATTCTTACGAATGTCATCAATATCTGACACAAAACCCCCAGATTCTTTTACGATGAGCATTCCGGCGGCAATATCCCATGCTTTTAAATCTCTTTCCCAGAAGCCATCAAAGCGTCCGGCGGCAACATATGCAAGGTCTAGTGCGGCTGCACCAAAACGGCGCATGCCTGGGGCAACAGATATCATGGCGCGATATTCTGCGATGAATTTATCTTGTTTTGCCTGTGATCTACGTGGTGCGCCTGTTGCGATTGTTGCAAGCATCATGTCGTTACGTCCGGAAACACGTAAGCGGCGGCGGCGCATGAACGATCCTTTGCCTTTTTCTGCATGGAAGATATCATCTTTAATGGGATCGTGAACAAGGCCTGCGACAATCTCACCTTTATGTTCTAACGCAATAGAAATTGCCCAGTGTGGAAGGCCGTGTAAGAAATTTGTTGTGCCGTCAAGTGGGTCAATAATCCAACGATAATCCGGGTTTTTACCTTTAACAACACCTGATTCTTCCATCAGGAATGAATAATCAGGGCGTGCTTTTTTTAATTCTTCAAAGATGAGTTCTTCGGCGCGTCTATCGGCAGCAGAAACAAAATCACCAGGACCTTTCTTTGAAACTTGTAGATTTTCAACTTCGTTGAAATCGCGGATTAATGAGCGTGCAGCTCTTTCCGATGCTCTATGCATTATGTTCATGATGGGCGAAAGTATTGCCATGATTTTGTTCCTTATTTACGATGTGTTTTGTTGTGTGTTGGCTGTATTAGCCCTTATGGCGTTCGAGATATGTTCCGACGCCGTCTTCTAGTTTAATTACAATTTTAGTACCAACCTCAATATGAGGGGGAACCATAACCTTTTCACCATTTTCAAGGATGGCTGGTTTATATGATGTTGTTGCAGTTTGTCCTTTAATTACAGGTTCTGCTTCGATGATTTCCATGATGATACGATCAGGTAATTTGAACCCTAATGGCTCTTCTTCGTATGATTCAACTTCTACGGCCATGCCTTCTTGCAGATATGCGGCTTGTGGCCCCATTTGTTCGGACGTAACGGCGATTTGCTCGAATGTCTCATTATTCATAAGATTGATTTCATCTGCTTGACCATACAAATACTGATACATGGTCTGGTCAAGGCGGATACGCTCAACGGTTTCTTGTGTGCGGAAACGGACATTGTCTTTATTGCCTGTACGAATATCGCGCATTTCAATTTGTGATACTGATGCACCTTTTCCAGGTTGTTGAATATCATTTTTGACAACAACACATAATTTTCCGTTATGTTCGATTACGTTTCCCGACCTTAGGGTAATTGCATTAACTTTCATTGCTTTGTATCCGTTATTATTGCTTTTCCAAGACTTTCCAGTTTTGCATTCAAATCAGGATCGTCAATTTCATCAAGTACACTCGATAGATATTTTTTTTCGCCCTGCGTCAAGGGGGAAATGATTTTTTTCTGCTGTTTAGGGGTTTCTTCTAAGCTGCTGGCGACAAAGCGAATGTCTGTTATCCAGTTATCACCAAACAATCTATTGAGGCGTTCTAATATTACGCCTTTTTGATAAGGCAGGATGGTGGCGTATGAGCTTGTCGTTGCGATATCCAGTGTTGCGGATTGTTCTTTATTGCGTGTCTTCTTACGGTAATTAATTTTTACGGGCTGGGCTTTATCAGAAAACTCCTGTCCCATAATTTCACTCCACTGATTGATAATGCGCCCTAAAGAGATATACTTGCGTGAGAAACTCTTACTTGCAATACGTGATGTTGATTCGGATAGTGGGCGCATGTGGTGATCATTTTTGTCAGGTTAGTATTAATATGAAAACTTCTAGCATAAAAATCCAAAAAGACACAGAGTTGCCTGCTATATTTCGTAAAAAAATTCTGGATTGGTATGATCGCCATCGGCGCGTTTTACCATGGAGAGCGTTGCCGGGTCAGGCTTCTAATCCATACCACGTATGGCTATCAGAGATTATGTTACAACAAACAACGGTTAAGGCCGTGATACCATATTTCTTGAAATTTATTGATCTGTGGCCGGATGTGCATGCTTTAGCGAAGGCGGATAATGACGCGGTTATGAATAATTGGGCGGGGCTTGGTTATTATGCGCGCGCACGTAACCTTCATAAATGCGCAAAAGTGGTTTCGGAGGAATATGGCGGTGTTTTCCCTGCTGATGAGGATTTGTTAAAGAAGCTTCCGGGGATAGGGAATTACACCAGCGCTGCAATTGCGTCTATTGCGTTTAACTTGCCGGCAAGTGTTGTTGATGGGAATGTGGAGCGTGTTATGGCGCGCTATCATGCGTATGAGGGTATTTTGCCGAAGGCTAAGGGTGGCTTGAAAGATTTTGCGGATGATTATGCTGATGGGTTTAGTAATAGGCCAGGGGATTATGCCCAAGGGTTAATGGATTTAGGAGCAACTATTTGCACCCCTAAAAAACCATTATGCTCATTATGTCCGCTTAGTGATGCGTGTAAGGCATATGGTATGACGGGAGATGTTGAGAAGTATCCCGTAAAGGCTGTTAAGGGAGAAAAACAGCGTCGTTATGGATATGTTTATTGGATTACAAATGATGATAATCAGGTTTTAATCCAAAAACGGGCAGATAGTGGCTTACTTGGTGGGATGTATGGCTTACCTACTTCGGAATGGACGGTGGGTAAAGAAGGAGGGAGTAAGCCTTCGCATATAGAAATGCCGGGTGGCATAAAAAAGAAGAATATTAGCCAGTCTATTGAACATGTTTTTACGCACTTCCATCTTACGCTTAGCTTGTACTCTGCTCATTATAATAGTGATCAGCTTGCGCAAGGTTATATGTGGGTCAGTCAAGGAGATCTTGGAAGCGATGTTATGTTTCCAACAGTTTTTAATAAAGCGTATGTGCTATTCAAATAAAATATATACTTGATGTATTAACTCTCTATCACTTACAATAGAGGCTACGAAGGTTTACTTAAATTTCAGGTATTACTAATATGTATACTATGTTCCGCCAATTTTTTCTTTTTACGTGTGTCCTTAGTTTTTTCCTCACTACGGCCGGTGTTAATAATGTCAGTGCTTATACGTCGTTTTTGACTGATTATAACGATAGTAAATATTATCTATATGATGAAGGTCCCGGCGCAGAGCGCAAATATGGAAAAGGTCGTGTGGGAGGAAATAGTTACGTATATGAAAGCCCAAACATGAAGGCTTTAGCATATACTTATTGGGCGTTAGGGTATTTAAAGCTTGAGGATGATGATGCTATTGATACCTTTACCCGATTGAATGAGTGTGAAATTTATACGAATTATCATACGGATGAGATTGAGTGGAAAAGTATACGTTCCGCAACCCGTTCTTTTATTGGTGATAATAAAACTGAGTTCCCTACAAGATTTGAATTTATGATGCCTGTGAAGGTGACTGTGTATGATGATGAGCGTCAAGCGTTTATTGTTGATAAAGTAAGCGAAATTGACTCATTGCGTCGGTTTGAATTTTACGCAACTGATGCATTTGAGGAAGTTTGTAAATCTCCTCCTCATTTGGGTTATCCGGGCTCTTTGATTATTGAGTTTAGTCGACCATTTACATTTACGCATGTTCCAATTGGTAAGGATGAAGCGGATGAGTATATACAGTATGTTTATCAAAAATTTATAGACCGCTTTGAAGTTGGTAATCGCCATAAAAGTTATTTGAAAGAAATGTACCTTATGTATGTTGTCTTTAAGGTGAAGTTTTTTACCTATGGTAAGTTTTTAGGGTTAAATGCAAAACTTATCCCTACAGTTCAAATGATGGCTGTTATGGAAGGGTATGAAATTTACAGAGATCCAGGTAAAGAACATTTAGTCTTCTCACAAAGCTTTATTGCCAATAAAAAGACCGGAAAGCTTACAGTTCAACTTAAAGATCAGTATGATATCTTAACCAAAAAATCAAAAGACGGTGGTGGAATACTTAATTAAGTTGTGTTCTTACAACCCTGATTCCGACTGACTTTGTATTTTGGATTATGTCTGGTTTTTCTATTGATAGGTCAATTGATCTTACCTTCGGTAAGGATAGGCAATGTGCGGATATTTTCTCTGCTAGCTCTTCTAAAAGATCAAAATGTTGTGATCCTGATATTGCCTCTATAGCGTTTGCAATCTCTTCATAAGAAGTTACGTCAATAATAGAATTTAATGACGCACTACAATTGCTATCAACCTCAAGAGTAACGTTAAAAATTACTCTTTGCTGATTTTCTTTCTCATGATCGTAAATACCCGCAGACATCATAATTACGAGGTCTTTGATAAATATTTGATCTGAATTTATGTTAGTTGGCATGCGTTTGCTCTGCCCTGATTTGTTCTCTTAAGGTATCGATAGGTAATGTTTTGCGCCCATCTTTATAGTGCCAAAACGTCCAACCATTACAAGAGGGTGCATTTTGAACGGCTGCACCAACTTTATGGATGGAGCCACGCATCGGGTCAATCTGATTTTGGACGATAATAGAGCCATCGGCGTGCACTGTTGCTTTATGGCGTTTTTTGGAGTCTGTCAAAACCGCCCCGGGTTCAAGGAGGCCACGCTCTATAAGGGTGCCGAATGGTACGCGTGGTTGCTCACGCTTTGGTTTTGTCTCAACCAAATTACTTTTTAGCGGGTCTATGGAGGCGATACGTTCACGTGCAAATTTTGCATATGTTTCATCACGTTCTAGGCCTATGAAAGATCTCCCTAGTTTCTTTGCAACTGCCCCAGTTGTACCTGTACCGAAAAATGGATCAAGGACAGTATCGCCTTTACGCGTTGAGGCCATTAGGACACGATGAAGTAAACTTTCGGGTTTTTGTGTGGGATGTGCTTTTTTGCCGTTTTCATCTTTTAGGCGCTCGCCTCCTGTACAAAGAGGGAGGTACCAATCACTGCGCATTTGTAAGTCTTCATTCAGGGACTTCATGGCATCATAGTTAAAATAGTATTTTGATTTTTGAGATTTAGATGCCCAAATCATTGTCTCATGTGCATTGGTGAATCTACGTCCACGGAAGTTAGGCATTGGGTTGGATTTACGCCAAATAACATCATTCAGTACCCAAAATCCTAAATCTTGTAAAATGTAACCAAGACGGAAGATGTTGTGATAACTTCCGATCACCCAGATAGAGCCATCATCAGTTAATGTATCACGCGCAGCAGAGAGCCATTCGCGTGTAAAATCATCATATGCTTTCAGGCTATCAAATTGATCCCAATCGTTGTCGACTGCATCAACTTTTGAATTGTTAGGGCGATGGAGGTCACCGCCAAGTTGAAGGTTATAGGGAGGGTCTGCAAATATGCAATCAACTGAGCCTTTGGGGAGAGATTTCATATTCTCTACACAATCACCAACTAGAATTGTCTCTGTGGATAGATTCTTCTTTTGACTCGACATTCCTATTTCCTTCTGAAAGTTGAGGTCGAATCATGAGTCATTATGACTCCAAGGTCAAGAAAAATAAGTATTATTATTGAGTTTTTTTGTGCAGACTCAATAGGTTGTTATGGAATCTTTAAGTAAGTTATTGTTGTGATTCAATAATCTTGCGCACAGGGGCAAATGTTTTTCGATGATGCTCTGTAATACCGTATTCTATAAGAGCCTCACGGTGCTGTTTCGTTGGGTATCCTGAATTGTTCGCCCAACCATAATGCGGATGCCGGTTAGCGAGGTTCTGCATGACACGGTCACGGTGAACTTTTGCAATAATTGATGCCGCGGCGATCGTTTTGGATTTAGCATCACCTTTTATGACTGTTGTCGTAGGGCAGCTGAGATCAGGAGCTTTGTTACCATCGACAAGGGCATGGTCTATATCTTGGATTTCATTGAATGCAGTTTTCATTGCCTGTAATGAGGCTTGTAGAATGTTGATCTCATCTATTTCTTTTGGAGATATTTCTGATATCGCGTAGGGGAAATGCTCAGTTATTTTTTGGTATAAGTGCTCGCGCTTTTTTAATGAGAGTTTTTTACTATCCTGAATATCGGCAATGAAATCGAGGGTTCTTTTGCCCTTTGGAATAACGACGCACGCGGCAACAACCGGGCCGGCGAGGGGGCCACGACCCACCTCATCTAACCCGCACACTGTGCCGGTATGCTCTTCTTCCAGTGAAAAATCTGTCATAGCCCGTGTTAGCCCTTTAAGCTTTTACTCGCAATTTCAAAAACATCCGGTGCAATATCTTTAATCTCTAATATTTCAGCAAGGGTATTTTTCATCATGTCCTGACGATCGCTCGTATAACGTCTCCATTCACGTAATGGTGTTAAAAGGCGTGCGGCGATTTGCGGATTAATCGTATTGAGTTCAATGATAGCTTCGCGCAGGAATGCATAGCCTGAACCATCGACAGCATGAAAGCGTACAGGATTATTCATTGCAAAAGCAGAAAATAAAGAGCGCACACGGTTGGGGTTTGTGATGTTGAAATCTGCATGTTGTCGCAATGCTTTCACAGTGCCTATTGTTTTGGGTAGTGCGATTTGGGCTTGCGCACTAAACCATTTATCAATGACAAGAGCATAGTCATAATAGCGATCATAAAAGTCGGATAATATATTGTTATGTGTGTCACCATCCAATGCACAGGCAAGATAAAGGGCAGCCATACGGTCTGTCATATTATTTGCGGTGTCATAATGGCTTTGTGCACGCGTAGCATCCTGATCGGTTAATTTATTCGCGCGTATTAACATTACGGTGTTTTGTAAGGTACGTTGCCCCATAGCGTGGGCAGTGGTAGAGAAATCACTATTTGTACGGTTTTGAGCGTAGATATCCTCTAACTTATCCGCATGCTTATCCACAATGGCATTTAGCATGGCTTGACGCGCTTCCCAGATGCTTTGCGGATCTATGATGTCGTGTGTTTGCGCGATAAGTGGGATATCTGGCAGGCTCAATGCGCGTGCCATAAGTGCTTTATCACTTTGTGGATCAAAGGCACGATCCAACAGAGTGGCATAGTGGTTAAGGAATTCAGAGGATGGTTCCTTGCTTTTACCCTCAATCATTGCGTTGATAGTACGCAGGTAATAATTCTGTCCGGCCTCCCATCTATTGAAGCCATCTGAATCGTGTAGCATTAAGAATGCAAGATCAGATTCATTTAAGTCTGCTTCAAGTTTTACGGGAGCTGAAAACCCTCTGAGTATTGATGGTGTTGGTTTTTGTTGAACATTGCTTACTTCAAAGGATTGTTTTTCCTGTGTTAGCATAAATGTCTGCGTGTCGTGTATATCTTCGCCGTTATCACCGATCAAGCCAATAGATACAGGGATGTGCATAGGCTGTTTGTTTGTTTGCCCTGTTGTATCGGGGATATTTTGGGTTAAGTTGATTGTGTAGTTTTTTTTGACCTCATCATATTGCCCTTTGAAGGTTATCTGAGGTGTGCCAGCCTGAGAGTACCATAGTTTGAACTGACTCAAATCGGCTCCACTTGCATCTTGCATGGTCTGAACAAAATCATCGCATGTTACCGCTTGTCCATCATGGCGTTCGAAATATAGGTCTGTTCCTTTACGGTAATTTTCTGCACCCAAAATAGTACGCAGCATCCGAATGACTTCTGCGCCTTTTTCATAAACTGTCATTGTGTAGAAATTATTGATCTCAATGTAATTGTCCGGACGAATGGGATGGGAGAGGGGGGATGCGTCCTCTGAAAATTGAAAGCGGCGTAAATGGGAGACGTCGTCAATACGTTGCACGTCACGGGAATGGGTATCGGCGGAAAACTCCTGATCCCTGAACACTGTTAAACCTTCTTTGAGGGAGAGTTGAAACCAGTCGCGACATGTCACACGGTTACCACTCCAGTTATGGAAGTATTCATGCGCTATTACGCCTTCTACACGCATGAAATCGGTGTCTGTTGCGGTTTCTTGGTGTGCGAGAACAAGAGCGGTGTTAAAAATATTGAGAGATTTATTTTCCATCGCACCCATGTTGAAATCACTAACGGCGACGATATTGAAAATATCAAGGTCATACTCAAGACCATAAACATCTTCGTCCCATTTCATGGATCGCTTTAGACTGTCCATTGCATGTGCACATTGGCTTTCATCACCGGGACGTACATAGATGTATAGGTCAACATCATTTCCGGATGTTGTTGTGTATGTGTCATGAATATGCGTTAGATCTCCTGCCACAAGGGCGAAAAGATAGCATGGTTTAGGATGTGGATCTTCCCATATTGTGAAGTGCCTGTCCTCACCAACTTCGCCTCCATCTATTCTATTTCCGTTTGATAGTAAGATGGGGTATTTTTTATCTGATTCAATACGTACGGTGAATGTTGTTAGTACATCAGGGCGGTCAGGATAATATGTTATGCGGCGAAACCCCTCGGCTTCGCATTGTGTACAATATGTTCCACCAGAATTATATAGCCCCTCGAGGCGGGTATTTTTCTCGGGGTATATTTTCGTTTGAATTTCAAGGGTGAAGCTGTCTAGTTCTGTTTTTAATGTCAGACCACTTTCACCTTTCGTGAAATCGATGTATTCAGCATCGTTTACTTTCAGCGATAGAATTTCAAGATCTTCACCATATAGGAACAAGTCACCTGATGATTGGCGCTCATATAATGTTTTCGCGCTTACGACAGTATAGCCATCATGTATATCAAAATTTAAATGTAATTCGCTGATACTGAATGGAAATGGTTTATAATCTTTCAGGTGAATTGTTTTTGGTGTTTCTGTACGCATCTCTTGTCCATATCTGATTCGATTGAATAGATATAATGGATGAATTTAGTGTTATTGCAAAGAGTAGATGCGGCTTTAACTCTCTAAGACCATATCATTACGATGGATAAGTTCGTTTCGGCCGGTATAGCCCAGTATTTCATGTATGTCTGCGCTGTTCTTACCTATTATACGGCGTGCATCTTCGGCATTATAGGCACTTAAGCCCATTGCTATTTTATGCCCGGATAGGGTTTTCACCTCTATCACGTCACCACGTTTAAAGTCACCGTCTATGGAGCTCACGCCAATAGGAAGTAAGCTCTTTCCGTTTTTCAGAGCATTTTGGGCACCATCATCAATAGTGGCATAGCCCTTTGGGTTCATATGTGTGCTAAGCCATATTTTACGGGCGTTGCTATCACATTTTTTGGCTAGGAACAGGCTGGATTTTTTATTTGTATCATTACACAGATCATTAAGACCGCCGTTTTTTCGGCCTTCTGTAATGATGAGGTGGATGCCGGATTTTGTTGCACTTGTGGCTGCTTCTATCTTGCTTTTCATGCCCCCTGTGCTTAAGCCTGCTAAAGCCTCTCCCGCCATTTTTGTGTGTTCGGCAGTTAGTTGTTCGATAAGCGGTATATGTTGTGCTTGCGGGTCTTTATCGGGATTATCGGTGTATAAGCCATCAGTCGTGGAAAGAAGCACAACGGTATCCGCCAGTATCATTTGGGCGACTCTTACGCTTAACCTATCATTATCACCAAAGCGGATCTCACCTGTTGAGACTGTGTCATTTTCATTGATGACCGGTACAATTCCGTTATCAAGCAGCGTGTATAATGTTTCCCGTGCATTTAGGCTCATGCGTCTGTTTTCAGTTTCGCTCATTGTTAGTAGAACTTGTGCGGCGTCTATTCCGTGTTTCGCGAACGCTTTAAAGTAACCATTGAATATGTGGTATTGCCCAACTGCAGATGCAGCTTGTTTCTTTGCAAGAGGAATTGAATCGGGTGCTATATCCGGTGCTATATTTAATGCTTTACGACCTAGCGCAACACCGCCTGAGGAAACTATAACAACTTTTTTGCCTTGATTTTGTAGATTTTGTATGTCAGAGGCAAGGGCATCCATCCATTCTTGATTAACTTTATCAAGGGTATCTCCACGTACAAGAACCGAGCCGATTTTAATAACGATTAATCGACTATCTTTTAAGATAGTTTGACATGTACGCTTTGTGGAGTTCATGGTTCATATGGCCCTGTGCGATCTGTATCATCGCCGTATTTTTCTTTATATACGATATCGCCGAGTTTATGCAGAATAGTTTGTGTGTTTTCACCTGACACGGCAGACATAATGTGAACGGGCTTTCCAATTGCTTTCTCAAGCGTTTTTGCTTGATCTTGTGCAAGCTCATCGCCGAGTGCATCTGCCTTGTTAATGGCTATAATTTCTTGTCTATTTGCTAGATCACCACCATATTCACGTAATTCATGGCGGATTGTGTTATATGCACCGGCTAAATCATCTTGTGTACAGTCAATGATATGTAAGAGTACGGATGTGCGCTCTACATGACCAAGGAAACGATCACCTAGGCCGTGTCCTTCATGTGCTCCTTCGATTAAGCCAGGAATGTCTGCGAGTACAAAGTCGCGCTCTCCTGCACGAACAACTCCCAAGTTAGGATGAAGTGTTGTGAAGGGGTAGTCTGCTATTTTAGGCTTCGCATTTGAACATGCCGCCAAAAATGTTGATTTTCCAGCATTTGGCAAGCCAATTAGTCCTACATCGGCAATTAGTTTCAGGCGTAACCATACTTCGATTTCCTGAGCAGGCCAGCCGGGGGTGAATTTACGTGGAGCTTGATTTGTTGAGCTTTTATAATGCGCATTACCGAAGCCACCATCGCCGCCCTTTAGGAATTTTATAATTTTCCCCGGCTCTGTTAAGTCTGCAAGAACCGTTTCTTGATCATTATCCAAGATTTCTGTGCCGACAGGGACGCGTATGATGCAGTCTTTACCACCTGCACCTGATTTGTTACGGCCTGAGCCGTGGTTGCCTGGCTCGGCCTTAAAATGCTGTTGGTAACGAAAGTCGATTAGAGTGTTGAGTGTTTCTATTGCTTCGAAATATACATCTCCGCCCTTACCACCGTTACCGCCATCGGGGCCACCGAACTCTATGTATTTTTCGCGATGAAATGAAACACAACCCGGGCCACCTTTGCCACTATATAGGTAGATTTTTGCTTGGTCTAAAAACTTCATCGGCTTTTCAACTTTATCTTTATTCGTATTCTCTTATGGGGAATTAAATGCGAGTAGCTGTTTAATTTCAACAAAAAAGAGGGGAAAACCCCTCTTTGATAATTATTTTAGCAGTATTCTCAAGAAGGTTATTCTGCTGCTTGTGCTTGCTGCTCATCATTTGCAGGAACGATATTTACAACCGGACGACCTCTACGGCCTGTTGTGAAATGAACGCTTCCGTCAATTAGAGCGAAGATTGTGTGGTCTTTACCAAGTCCAACATTCTTACCTGGCTCCCACTTTGTGCCACGTTGACGCACAACGATGTTACCTGCAAGAACTTGTTGTCCACCAGATCTTTTAATACCTAAGCGACGACCAGCTGAGTCACGTCCGTTTCTGGAACTACCACCTGCTTTTTTATGTGCCATAATTTATCTCCTAAATTCTTAGTTTCGGATGCCTATAAGATTAAGCAGCCTTGATGTTTGTGATCTGGATCATTGTCAGGTCTTGACGATGTCCTTTTTTACGACGGTAGTTTTGACGACGTTTTTTCTTGAAGATCGTAATCTTCGGGCCACGTGTCTGAGCAACAACAGTTGCCTCTACCTCTGCACCTTTAACCAAAGGCTCACCAACTTTTGATGTTTTGCCATCAACGACCATTAGAACTTCGTCTAATGTAAGTTTGTCACCTTCGTTTCCTTCTAATTTTTCAACAAGAAGTTTATCATCTTTTTGGACTTTGTACTGTTTTCCACCAGTTTTAATAACAGCAAACATCTTTTAATTCCGTTTTTATTCGTATGTTGTTTTTAATATTTCTATCGCGAGCACATAAGTCATTGTTAGAATCCCTGTGCCATAGGCGATGGAAATAATCATATTCAGGATGGTATGTCAAGAAATATGCATCCGATTTTATTGAAAAACTTACTTTAATGCAAATCTTGACGATCATGCGTCAGGTTATTGAGGCCTCTTTGATGTGATTATTATGGAGATTATGACGGATAACCCTAGTAAAACGGCGATTACTGAGGCCGTATTAACAGTTTGATCGAAGCCGAGCCATATAGGAAGAAAAGATGCGCCGATATAGCCTAATATGGAACAGGTCACAGCTATTACTGCGCTTAAAAGAATTTGCCCTGACAATGTATTGCATATGATTCTAGCCGCAGCGGCAGGGCAAACGAAGAGTGATATGACGAGAATAGATCCTGTGGCTTCAAAGCAGCTAACAGAGGCGAGGGCGACTAGTATGATAAGTGATAAATAGTAATATTGTGCTTTATAGCCAAGCATTTTTGCGTAGTCGGGATCAAATGTTGTTAATTTTAATTCTTTATACATGAGGCTTATATATAAAAATGCCAGCAGGAGGACACAGGACAGGGTTTTGATTTGCGTTGGCATACTGCTCCACTCAAATGGAGTTGACCAATAGGTGAGCTCAAGAGCGCCGTAGAGGACGTGTTGTGTATCCAAGTGTATGCGAGATCCTATTTGTGTCTCTAAAAGGAGTACCCCAAGCGCAAACATTGCCGTAAATACGCATCCTATCGCGGCGTTTCGATCTATTTTCAGATAATGTTCGAATATATAGACCAGTGTTACTGCAATTAATGCAGATGTTAACGCACCCCCCATGACATATATAATACTGAAAGTACCGGAGAGTATTACGCCAGTTACTATGCCCGGTAAGACAGAGTGACTTATTGCATCAACCATAATTGCCTGCTTACGGAGTAATAAAAAATTACCAAGTAAGCTGCAAAGGAGGGAGGCCAGTATTACTATTAATAGCGCAGGGAAATCTACTATAAAGAATTGTTCAAACATGCATTTTTCTCCTTATAGCCGTTATAAGGATACTGATTATGAATATCGTGAATGCAGAGAGTACAATTGTTGAACCTGTTGGCAGGTCATAGATGTCGCTTGATACATAAACTCCCGTTATTGCACTCACGCCACCAATGAGGGAAGATAAAAGCACCATATATGTCGTGCGTGACGTCCAAAGACGCGCAGTTATGGGAGGGATGATGAGCAGGGCAATAATCATAATTAGCCCGACTGTTTTTAACCCTGCGCAAATAATCATAATGACGAGTATGAGCAGCAGGTTTTCAGTTCTGTTTACATTCATTCCAATTAAAGATGCATAAGCCCTGTCAAAACATAAGAGGCGTAGCTCTTTGAATTGTATGAGAACCAGAATGATGACGATTAGTGAGATGGCAGTAATAAGGATTAAGTCATTATGTGTTAGGCCGGCAACCTGTCCTAAAAGAAATGTACCAAGGCCTGCTTTATTACCGGAAGGAATATTCTGAATTATACTTAATAATAAGAGGCCTAAGCCGTAAAAAAAGCTCATCGTTGTGGCAATGGCGGCATCCGGAGGCAGGCGGGTGTGGTTGGTTAGAAATTGTACAGATAATGCCCCCAGATATGCCGTAGCTGCAGAACAGGCAAGTAGCAGGGGCATGTATTTTCCATCATTTAAATCCAAAGATAACGAAAGTATAAAGCCTAATGCGATCCCCGGTAATGTCGCATGTGTGATGGCATCTGATATTAAGGATTGTTTCCGTAGCACAAGAAAAGTTCCCACGGCACCGGATGACAGGCCAAGGATAAATGTTGCCAATATAACGATAGTGGCATTGTAGTGTTGTGTGAATATTGTGGTGAGGAATATCTCCATTAGCTTATAACCGCGCTATACGCTTTATGGATATTTTCAGAACTCAGAACATTTTGCGGATGTCCTTGCGCAATGACTTGCTGATTTATAAGAATGGCATGATCAAAGTGTTCTTGAACTGCTTGTAAATTATGATGAATTATAATGAGGGTCTTTTTCTCTTTTGTTAGATTTTTAAAGAGTGAGAAAAGTAGGTCTTGTGTCTTTTGATCTATTCCAGCCATTGGTTCATCAAGGAGGAATAGGTCAGCTTTTTGCGCTAATGCTCTGGCCATAAAGACACGTTGTTGTTGTCCACCCGACAAAGCACCGACTTGTCTGTGCGCAAAATCTTGCAATTGCACGCGCTCCAAATAACTCATAGCTTCTTCTTTATGCGCTTTTGTAATGCGTTTTAGCCAACCGATGCGTGGATATATTCCCATGAGGCACACATCAAGGGCACTGACAGGAAAATCCCAATCTATGGAGCTGCGCTGTGGAATATAGGCGACCCTGTGCTTTGCTTCGTTAAAAGTCTGGCCAAAGAAGCGGATTGTTCCTTCAGAAGGTTGTAGATCCAGTGCCGATTTAAGAAACGTAGATTTCCCCGCGCCATTAGGGCCAAGTATACCAATGATAGATGCTTTATCTACCGTGATATTTATGTCCTTGATTGCGTAAATTTTCTGGTTTGGATAACGGCACGATACCCCCTTTGTATAAAGAGGCATTTGACAATTATTAGAGTTTGTCTTTGCTTGTTTTTGTGGCGTCTTCATTTATTTTTCTTTCTTCGCCTTTTAATATTTTTGGGTCTGAGCCAAGAGACGTTTTACCGCCTAATGCTTTTGATATTGTTTTTAGGTTATATACCATCATTCCAATATATGTACCTTCTTGTGTACCTTCTTTCCCCATTGCATCAGAGTATAAAGAGCCACCAAGAACAACATTATGTCCACGTGCTTTTGCGCCTTCTATAATCGCTTTAATATTATGATCGGATACAGAAGTTTCAACAAAAACAGCAGGGATTTTCTGAGTTACTAATAAGTCTACCAGTGTTTCTATCTGTGTTAAGCCTGCTTCGCTCTCTGTTGATATTCCTTGGATACCTATTACGTTTAGCCCGTAGGCACTCCCTAAATAACCAAATGCATCATGTGCGGTTATTAAGGTACGTTTATCTTGGGGAATTGAATTGACTATATTTTGTGCATATTCGTGTAGATCTAATAGCCTCTTTTTATATTCGGTATTATTTACCTTATATGTTTCTGAATATTCGGGGTATTGCTTAGTGATGATCTTTGTTATTTCATCTGCTGCAATAATCCAATGCTCAACATTCATCCATATATGTGGGTCATAGCCTTCCTCACCTTCTAACGGGTTCAAGGAGTCCAAGGATAATATACTGGCAATTGATAAGGATGTTTGGTTTTTAGAAATATCTTTAAGGAGCTTTTCCATTTTCCCTTCTAAATTCATACCATTATATACAACGATATCAGCAGATAATAGCTTCGCCACGTCCTGTCGAGTCGGGTGATATAAGTGTGGGTCTATTCCACTGCCCATTAGATATTGAACATCCGCCGTGTCTTGTGTGATATTTTTAACAAGATCCCCGATTTGTGATGTTGTAGTCACAATTTTAATTTTCTGTGCCGGTTCAGCTTTACAGGTATGCGCTATTAAAACTGCCAACACTGTGAGTAGAGCGGGTAATATCTTTTTAGTCATGGTTATCTCTTTATTATATGCTATATATTAGTATAGGCAAATAAGTTTAGCCTTGGCAACACTTATTGGGGTTGGCTACATTAAAAGGTGAATATAAATGGATTCAGAGACATTATTGGCAGACCCTAAAAGGCAGGCATCATGGTTTGAACGTGTCAGGCAAGCACATCAAACAGAAACTGCCGAAGATTATGTTGAGTTGATTGCCGACCTTATTGAAGTTAATGGAGAGGCGCGTGTTGTTGATCTTTCCAAACGTTTTGGTGTTTCTCATGCGACGGTTAATAAGACTGTATCCCGTTTAAAAAAGGAGGGGTTAGTTGATTCGCAGCCTTACAGGTCATTGTTCCTCACTGATAAGGGGAGGGAAATTGCACAAGATTGTAAGCAGCGACATATTATCGTTGTTGAATTTTTAAAATCCATTGGTGTGAGTGAAAAAGTGGCGGAGATGGATGCAGAAGGTGTTGAGCATCATGTCAGCCAAGAGACACTTGAGGCGTTTCAGCGTTTTATTAAGGCTCAGAATTAGAGTACATTTTCATGTTTTTTTATAGGGCACTATTTTTGTCCTATACTTTATTTTGAAATTCCGACGTTTCACCTTGGTTCGGAAGAAGTTTTGTGTTATTTACCATTCGAAATTTTAATTTTTAAGAGCAGATCATCGCATGTTACTTAGACTTCTTCCTTATTTTGTCTTTTTTACCGCAATTTTTACAGTTCCTGTTATTGCAGGCGGTGGAGGGGGCGTTGTTGCAGGCTCACCTAATCTGCACCATATAGGTTTATTTCATTGGGCGGGTTTGCTTGCTATAGCAATTTTTGTACTTTCGTACGCCGCGGTATTGGCGGAAGAATATACACATATGCGAAAGTCAAAGCCGGTCATGCTTGGTGCCGGTTTGATTTGGATTGTGGTGGCTTCTATTGCTCCGGAGTATGGTGTTAATCGTGATACTTTACATGCTGCGATTGTTCATGGACTTGAAGAATATGCGAGTTTATTACTGTTTTTGTTATCTGCGATGACATATATCAGTGCGATGGAAAACCGTAATGTGTTTGCGGTCATTCGCATGAAATTGGTTTTGTCCGGGATGGGTTTACGCCAGCTTTTCTGGGCTACCGGTATTATTGCATTCTTTTTATCTCCTATTGCTGACAACTTAACGACTTCACTTGTAATGGGGACAGTTATTATGGCGGTTGGGCATTCCAATGCGCGTTTCATTACATTGGGATGTATTAATGTTGTATCTGCAGCAAATGCAGGTGGTGCGTTTAGTCCGTTTGGAGATATTACGACGCTTATGGTATGGCAGGCGGATAAAGTTGAATTCTTTGAATTTTTTGCTTTATTCTTACCTTCAGTGGTTTGTTTTATTATTCCGGCCGCACTGATGCATTTCTTTGTTCCACAGGGGAACCCTGAAACAATTGATGAGCAAGTGACAATGAAGAAGGGGGCACGGGTTATTATAGGCCTTGGATTCCTTACAATTGCTATGGCTGTTGGTTTTGAACAACTGATGGGGTTACCACCGTTTATTGGTATGATGACAGGTATGTCTCTTTTGATGATTGCATCATGGTTTATTCGTAACAGTGGTAGAGTAAAAGATAAGGATTTCGATATTCTTGATAATGTTGCCGCGGCTGAGTGGGATACATTATTGTTCTTCTTTGGTGTTATTTTCAGTGTTGGTGGTTTGGCGTTTTTGGGGTATCTCGAAATTATGTCAACGACACTTTATGACGGTATTGGCCAGAGTGCGACGAACATTCTATTGGGCTTTATGTCGGCACTTATCGATAATATTCCTGTGATGTTTGCTGTTCTAACTATGGATCCTCAAATGGATCATTTCCAGTGGCTTTTGATTACATTAACGGCTGGTGTTGGTGGTAGTATGCTTTCCATCGGTTCAGCGGCAGGGGTTGCACTTATGGGAGTGGCGCGTGGTTATTACACGTTTTTCTCACATCTGAAATGGGCACCCTTTATTCTGGTTGGTTACATCGCCTCTATTATTGTTCACTTTATGATAAACAACCCTGAGGGCCTATCTGCACTCTTCTCTTAAGGAGAAGAGTTAGCCACCTGCCCAAAAATATGATCCCAGCCCTATAAAGAACAGAGCATTTCCGTATAGGGCATGCTCTACCGTCACTAATGCCAATGATCTTGTTCGGGCATATGTTTCGGCAAAGATTAATCCCGCAATCAGGCTCAATAGTGGGGCCACCCAGTTTATATAAAGGACGTGCGCATATGCGAAGACGAGTGCGCTTGCAATAATTCTTGTCTTGGGGGTTTTAAAGAACCGTTTATAACGGTGAAAAAAGAAACTGCAAAATATCAATTCTTGCGGTAGTGCAGAAAGAAGTGGGTATACAGTAAAGAGCACAAGAATAAAGTACGGCTTTTCATATACCATAATAAACATTTTGTTTGGGTCGTAGAGATACAAAAATAGCGCCATTCCTACACATGCTGCTAACCATCTAGGAATTATTTTTTTTAAGTTTTCTCTATTTACGGCGTGCCATTTCCATGTGTCTTTTGCAAAGTTCTCGTGTTTCACATAAAAGAGGTGGTATGCACAATAAGCTGCGGCTGCCCATAAGAAGAAGAGCATAAAAGGTGCAAGGCGGTAGGTGATAATTATAGTCGGTAGAAAAATGCAGAGAGTGATAAGTTCAATAGCAAGTGAGATTTCTGCTTTGGCTTTTTGCTGCACTGATTGCTCCATATTCATTTCCGTAATATGGTATTATAGCACAATAGTGATTTGAAATGAGTTAATTCATCTGCAGTTATGAGTATTCAACTTTTGATCAGTTCAGGGTCTATTGAATAATCTCGCCAAGATATTCTTTTTCCCAGCTTGCAAGATTTTCGAAGAGTTCTACAACACAGTTCCCATCATCTTCATCGCTTTGACGTGTAACACCATCCAGGTGCTCACCTCCCCATTTTACAAGGGCACTAAGGACGTGAATAAATTCTTTGCCCGCAGCCGTTAAATAATAGAGTTTTCTTGTTTTATATTGCGGATGAGGGATAGATTTTATAATTTTTTCATGTTCAAGTTTTTTAAGGCGGTCTGCCAGAATGTTGGTAGAGATACCCTCTGGTGATTCCATGAACTCTTTATATTCATGTTTATTGCATACTGCCATATCACGGATAATAATTAACGTCCATTTGTCACCCACAATATCTAGTGTGTGTGCCAATGGGCAATCAGATGAATCGCAATGTTGTTTCCGTGAATTAGGCATTTTTATTTTTATTCTATAATTTACTTTAGGAACCTAACATGCGTTTTGTAAATTATACAAACCCTTTTTAATCAAATAGTTGGTTATCTATAAGACAAAAGAGTGATGTTATTTTTCTGATGTCTGGTGTGAATATAGAATACAGCTTCTTTATTTATCTGATTTTTGGATTTGTTGTATAATCATTTTTTTTATACGGGGATACTCTTCCCACGGTAAAAAGTGACCATTTTCAGGTAACAGTGTTGTTTTTACGGGGGCGTTGATTATTGTTTCTTTTGCGTAGGTGGCGTTACCAGGCTCTACAATCCAATCCTTTGCACCTTGGAGTACATTAACAGGCGCTTTTATTTGCTCAAGAAATGGCTTCATTATTTTTAATTCGGCTTTAAGAGGGATCATCTCTTTGTTTGAGTGAATTAGAGGTGTAGATAAAAATAATCGTACTACAAGTAATTTCGCCAGTCTATTGTACCATTTAACTCGTACTAAATCCGGGGAGATTGCAGGTGCGAGTAGAAGCATGGACTTAACAGATTTTGGGTAATCAATAGCAATTCTCAATGCGATTGGCCCACCATAAGAATGGCCTACAACAATAAACTCTTTATGGTTAGGGAAGGCTTCTTTAAGTGCACTCATAACCAAGTGTGATTGTTCTTTGAGGCTTTTTCCGTATGTTCCATTATTTGATCCTCCATAGGCAGGGCGATCAACCGCGATAATTAATGCTTGCTCACGTAATTGTGGATCATGTAGGTATTGTGCCCATGCTTCCCAACTGCCTGGAGATCCGTGGATAAATAATACTGCAGGTGCAGATTGACTGCCTGTATGGACTAAATGTAAGGGGCTATTATTGATTGTTAATTGAACTGTTTTAAAGTCCTTTAAACTTTTAACTGCTTCGACATTATCCTCCATTTTGTAGAATGGTGGCAGAAGTCTTTTCGCTCCTGCATGTTGCGCTATAATGAAGACCACGATTAGGACGCATAAAAATATACCAAGTTTAAATTTCATATTTGGCTGCACGTATGGTTTGATCGGTTTCGTTTAAGGTAAAGCTATGTGCTATAGGGAGGCGTTCGGTAACCCCTGCGTTCAAAGTATGTTCAGGCCAATAGGTGAGTGTCGTCTCATTGCTTGTCAAAATGGTTTGAGTGATACTTTTGGTATGTGTTTTCGGACGTGCCATCATAATTGCAGAACTACTATCACTCTCATCCTCTTTCATGTGCAGGTCGTGAAGGATGGTTTTTTCACTTCTTGAAGGGGATTTTATGAAGTTATTAAAAACATTTTGGCGATATGCCACTACCTCGCTCAATCTTTCAGAGGATGAGGAGATAAAGAAGGGCTTGTTTAGTTCTTTTTGTGTGATGTCCAGAGTTTGACCATCCCAAGAAGCATGAAGAATTTGTTCACGGCTTACCGCTATGCAATCAAATGGATTTATATTCTTTATCGTAAAGCCATTGCGCAGTGTTTTCTCTATAGAGGGGATATCTGTGCAGGGTAGTAGGGTGGGTATAATGTGCCCGCGCGAATGTGCCACTGTCCCTAAATGTTGTTCTTGATAACGGTTGAGGAGTGCTATTGTTATTCCATGATTATTAAGACCGAACCATGTCCCTTGTGATTTTTGATCTACAGGGAAGCAATGCTCATTAGTTATATATAAATTTTGAGTCTCCGGACGATTGCGTTGCTCATCACGATTCATGGTGATGATGACCTCATTATTATGATGGAATATTGTTAGAGTGCACATTATCCTGCTTTTCTTAAATATGTGGCTGTTGCAGGAGCAATCCCGATATGTGCAGGTAATTCAATACCGCACCCTTTTGCCAATAACTTAATGTAAGCAGCGTGATGTACGGTGTGGTTGATTAGATATAAACTCTCTCTTGCAGTATTTGAGACGAAAGTTTCATTGGTTGTGTTCTCAGGATCAATTTCTGAAATTATTTTTAAGTTCTCAGTGCCCTCTGGGAGAGTTTTTAATGCTTTCATGATCTTGTTTATCTGGGCTTTTGCTGCTTTCCAGTCTTGTTCGGTTGCACTGTCACGATTGCGGCAATTATAATCAAGAACGCCATTCTCATAAGATTTTATAAACGCCAAGAAGTGATCCAAAACGTGGCGTACATGGCGCCCGGTTCCAGTATCTTGGTAAAATATCGTGGCATCTTTTGGAGGTAGGTTGTCTGTAAGAAGCACAATTTCAGAGATTTGTAGCAGTGTATTTATAAGAGCATCACGCAACATCTTGTTCGTTCCCCCACTGTTTTTTAAATGTGTCAAAACCATCCTCTCCCATATAACGTTTTAGGTATTTATCAGAGGCTGTACGTAAGTCGACCATAATCAAGCCATCTAAAGAGTTGTTAAACCCTTGATTTACTGTAAAGGAAATAAAGCGGCCATTCAGGGCAAGATAATGGCGTATAAGCACAGGAATTGATTTTCCTGTATCAATCCTACCAACCAGCTTGTTAATCACGGGAACACCTGAGAGACTTGCAAGTTGTGATTTACTCCACGGTGTTTTGAAATCATCAGCAGGCGTTCTGGCCTTAACGTTACGACGCAGTGAACTTTGTGCACCATAATGCGATAGAAATGTTTCGCTTAGTAGAGCTGTGGCTAGTTTTGAATATTGACGAGATATACTGACGCAGCCAAAAAGCGTGTGGTATTCGGGATTGTTTGCAATAAAACGTCCGATACCTTTCCATAGCATATCAAGGGCACGTGGATGGCGTTGATATTCCGGCGTTATGAAGGAGCGTCCGAGCTCAACGCTTTTGCCCATTTCTTCTAGAAATTGATGATTATAATCAAATAGTGAATGGCTATATAAGCCCTGAATTTTGTGATGCTTAAGTATTAAATCCGCTTTACCAAGGCGATAGCCTCCTGCAATTTTTTTCTGCTTGGAATCCCATAAGAATAAATGCATATAGTGGGGGTCAAAATGGTCGCTGTCGAGTTCTTTTCCTGTGCCTTCGTCGACTTGGCGGAATGTACGTTCGCGCTCTATTGCCAATTGCTCCATGATGGGGCCAAGTCGGTCGTAGGGGGTGCAGTATAAAGAAAATTCTTCGTGCGAATAAATTTCAAACTCTTTTAAAGATGCAATATGTTTTGTAACAATATTATTAGACACATCTTTTTTAAGGGTATGCATATGCGGCGTACCCGTAGCGGTTTTTTCTTCTGTTTGTTGTAAGTGTGGGCATAAAACCTTACAGCATAGACGGATATAGTGTGTTGCAATTGTATCATCATTTAATCGTTGAATATCAGCGGGAGGAATGAGGGCGCCTATGTGCAAGGGGATATGACTGCCAACTTTATTCAGCATTGCCCGTGGCAGTAACATAGTGCGTAGACGTTTGTGGATATAACCCGATAGATAAAAGCTCAGGCTATTTCGCCCTTCAACGAAAATTGGTAATATTGGCGTATTATATTTACGTGCCAGGCGCGTGACCATCGGATTCCACGGTGCATCAGCAACTGTACAAGATGGTAGTTTTAAATGTGATACAGTGCCCGCAGGAAAAACAAGCAATGCCCCATCATTTGAGAGATGCCGTGCAACGTCGCGCATTCCGCGTGTATTCTCATGTTGCTTCCCTTTGTTTAAAACATCTACTCCTATGAATACGTCATTAAATTCAGGGAATACTTTAAGAACCTCATTGGTTAAAACTTTTAAATCCGGGCGAAATGATTTTAATACCTTAGTTAAAAGCATCCCTTCTAAAGCTCCTAATGGATGATTAGAAACAATGATTAAGGGGCCTTCCTTAGGGATAGATTTAAGTAAGTCGTCATTCACTATGCGCGCATGTATATCTAAAGTATTTAGCGTATATTTTAAGAACTCGTCCGCGTAACCATGTGCCTGTGCTTTGTTCTGCAACCATTCATCATATAGCTGTTCAAGAACGTCGATACGTGAGACTTTCTTGATGAGAGAGCGCAGTAATGGATTACTGATCTGTTTCATTGCTAGGGGATTGTTCATTATGTGCTCCCCTTTAATCTGTATGTGGATAGTATTTTGAGAGTTCACGTTCTTTCATCCAATGTCGGAAGAATTTGATTATGCTCGGCGGGTTGTAGCCTTGACTTCTATGATGTGCGCCAATGCGAAACAGTGTTTTATACTGCCACAGCAGGGTATTAACTGCGTCGATGAATTTTGCATTTCTGTCCCAAATATGTGTCGACTCCGAGCTTGCAGCATTAATCTCTATTATTTCCAATGTTTTGCCTTGCTGTAGGGATGAGAGGTCTGCATATTTCACATCTAAACGGCCATAATAAAAATTTGGTAGGTCATCCATGATGTCAACAATGGCGCGGGTTAACTCGGGCGTAATATAGGTGCGAGCATCTCGAAAAATTGCACCCTTACTGTGGCTAGCTGAAAAAACGAGCCTTACAACTTCACCTTTTTCAGGGGTATTGTCCCATGATGCTTTGTGCCGTTCGTAGTAGAGGTGCTGTAATTGGCCGGCGCGGTCATCATTGATGATGAGGTTACCAAGTGTTGTTTTGCCATCACCTATCACCGTTGGTAAAAATTTTGAAGTCATAGATACGACATCGCCTTTACCTGATACCGGATCTTTAACGTAAAAAATACCAACTTCTGCTTCTGATTTTGCCAATTTTTGACAAATTAGAGAAGTTCCAGAAGGATAGCTTTTAATGATGTTAGCTAATTCCTGTTTTGTTTTAACCAACTTCACACCAAAGCCACGGCAGCCTATATCAGGCTTACACACAAAAGGTAAGTGGATATCCTTTTGTTCTGCGGTTTCAATCCAAATATCCGCTTGCTCTTGCGGTGGTGCTTGATCTGTTTCAAGGGCTATCCACGGTAAAATCGCTTGTGCGCATAAGCCTCTGGCTTGGTTCATCAGTTCACTTTTAGGAACCCCAACCATGCCTGATAATGTTAAATCAGGGTTTGCAAGGAAAGGAATAGTTAGTGACCGATGACGTAAGGACAGAACAAGCCATTGCAAGGCAACCGGCATATACATCACCCAGGCTGGCCAAAATTCGAAGAATGAAACACTACGCATAGTGTCTTTTTCCATAGATATGGCCGACGCGGATGGAAGTGTATTATCAATTGTAGACATTACTGATGTACTCATTAGTTTCATATTTAAATGGGTTTACTGAAGAAGCTTTGGGTATTGTGCATCCGCCACAGGGATAAGCTCTGCTCTACGTGGTAACCACTGTTTATGAATGTTTGCATCGTAATTTAAATAAAGCTTACCATTCTGGATGTGATAGTTTTTAGGATCACCTTTTGCAAGAGTTTCATGTGCCGCCGCCCATGCGCAATAACCACCATATTGTGGTGCAAACTTTTTAGGGGATGCCTTGAATTTATCTAAATTTTCTTGTGTGGAGAAAAGCCAATTCGCGCCATTCCATTTGGTTTGGAATTTCTTTGAGCCTTTTACAGGTACTCCATCACCCATAAAGTATGAAACTGTATCATAACCACCCACGGCATTATTGCTAAAAAGCCCTGTATATATAGGCGCTTCTGCCGATGCGTGTCCTGATAGTCCAAAAATAGAAATAATTGCTAAAAAACCTGCAAAAACTATATTTTTCATAATTGCCTCTTATTTTTTAAATTATATAAAATCAGTATAGTACCTATATATTCTAATATAGAATCCGTTTAGTTACATTGGGATGTTTATGCTTAACTCATACATTATATCTTTTTTACTGATCGTATTATTCACTGTTACTGTGATTCCCAAGGGCAGGGCCGGTGAGGTTGTTCACTTACCAAACTATTCCTTAAAATATTCTGTAAGAACAAGTGCAGAGAAAAGTATTATTTGGAGGCTTTGGGCAGATGTTGAAAATTGGAAAAGTTTTGATGCGAGGCTTACATATTCTTATTTAGTTGCGGGAAACGAGTTTGGAAAAGGTGCCGTAGGGTATCTAAAGGCAAAGAATGGCCCTAAGACGAAATTTGAAATTATAGAATTTAAAAACGGTGTTTCTTTTACGGAGAGTTTAAAAATACCCTTATATCAAACAATTGAGCTACAACGATATTTTGAAGATGATGGCAGCGGAAGTACTGTGTTTACGCATGAAGTTAACTTCAAAGGAGCTTTACGCTCAGTTGCATACTTTTTTCTATATAGAGCATTTAAAAAAGACCTTCAACTTGTTGTTGAGCGTTTAAAAATGATTGCCGAATATGATGAGGCTAAAGCTTCGGAGTAGGGGTTGTTGATGTGCGATGGCTCATATCCAGAGTAATCAGAAAACCTAGTAAATAGATACTCCCCCATATTAAGCCAGGCAAAATTGTTTGCCAGATATCTGGTGTTCCAAAGAAATTATGAACGGATAAGGGGATCGCAAGCATGACAACGAAGCTCATACCGAATCCTGTTATAATGCCTTTTATTCCGCACTTATATCTTATGAAAGTCCAGCGAGCGACATGTGTAATAGAGAGTGTCGAGATAAATGCATATACAGCCTGTACAATGCCAGCCATAAGCCAAGCATGTGTACCATGCTCAAAGTTAGCGAAGACAGCCCAGCTGCCATACCCTAAGGCAGCGGCAAGCGCTATGATTAACGTTGAGCGTTTTGACTTTTGTTTGTTCATGAAGAAGGCTTATTACCTTTTATACACTTAATTACTATGTCTCTATGTAGCATTAGCAAGATTACCGAAGATAGCCACACACCACAGGCCATTATAAATAATGTACCACCGTCACCCTGTACGTTGACCCCAAGTGGTGTGAAGAGGTGGAATGAAATTGCACCTGTGATCACGCTTAAAGCAACAAATGCACCAACAGGTATCAAAATTTTACGTGATGTAGAAATTCCAACCATTAGTAAAATCGATGAGATCAACTCTATTGTTCCAACGACGTAGGCATTAAATATACCGGGAGCAACAAATAGCCCCTTAAAACCAAATTTTTCAGCTGCCCATAAATCCAGAACTCCAAAAATATGCTGTGTTTCAGGAGCGTTTGAAAATTTGAAGAATAAGGATTGAACAAACACGAATGCAATAAAAACACTTAATATTGAAATTAATGCCTTCTTTTTGCCCTTAAACATTTGTGTACTCCTTTAATTTAACAATGGATGATAACGTATGTCCTTTGTATAGAGCAAGGTCAAGGGACTTCGCTTTTACTTCTCTACGTTTTAAATTTTAAGTGCCGGACTTGTTCTTGTATAGAGATTCCATTCGCTAGCTCTCCTGTGACATCCTGATTGGTTAAAATAGATATTTCATAGTTACTGCTATAATGCGTGTTTATTTCTTTATCGCTAATGGAGAAAGGTGGTCCATCTTTCATGTCTTGATTATACTGGTAGGAAATAAGGAGTTGAGGGGCGGTATTCGTAATGCTTATCACATGACTGGTATATCGTGGACGTATGGCCTCAGGTAAGGCAACTAGCGCTCCTCTATCAAATACAGCATCAATACTACCTAAAGTATCGCGGGAAAGCTCAAAAATGTCACCGACAAAGATGTCTATGTTCTTTGCGCTGTAATGCTTAAGTTGATTAAGATTGGTAATATTGGGTTCTAGCTCAATTTCTGTAAATAATTGTTTTATAGCTGGCTCGTATAATTCTATTCCTGCAACGTGATAACCATTAGAAAGTAACCATCCAATATCAAGCGTTTTCCCACACAAGGGAAGGAATACACGGCTATTTTTTTTAAGATTAAGCGTGTTGAAATAATCAGAGAATAGGGGGTTCACTTCTGGTTCGTGAAAACCAAGTTCATTATTTGTCCATTTGTCATACCAAAAAGATTTATCCATCGATGCAGCTTCCATTTATTAATACTTTGTTTTTCCTTGTATGCAGGCTACTACTTAAAGTTAACTTTAGGTCAATAGTAAAATGATAAAAAATACATTAGATATCGGCGAAATTGCCAAACGATCAGGATTACCACCTTCAACATTGCGTTTTTATGAGCAAAAGGGATTGATTAAATCGGTAGGACGAAATGGCTTGCGTAGAGTATTTGAGGCGAATGTATTAGAGATATTGGCATTGATTACATTAGGACGAAATAGCGGTTTTTCCCTTAAAGAGATTGCTGTTATGTTTACGCTTCATGGTTCTAAAATAGATAGAGATACACTCCTACGCAAAGCAAATGAGCTGGATAACACGATTACGCAACTGACTGCTATGCGCGATGGATTACGACATGCCGCAAAATGCTCAGCGCCCAGTCATTTGGAATGCCCGAAATTTCAGAAGGTTCTTCGTATTACAGTTAAAAATCAACAAAAGAAGAACGCCAGTTGATCGAGTATGTGTTTCCAAAGTTAGGATTAGACTAATCGATGTCTAAACCAATCTCAGATTTATGATCAACGTTGTTGTCGTTCATAGCTTGACGGGTGGCTAAGCGATGGTCTTTTCCGTAGTTATAATCACCTGTCCAGAACGGAATATGCGCAAGTGTGCCTTCCATATAACTACTGCAGATTTCACGCAACTTTTCTTCACCACCAAATTCAGCGACGACTTCCTCTTTGCTTGCTCCCTCAGTTTCTATCCGGTGCCTGAAATAGGTTTCAATTTCTTGAACCATCTCTAGCATTTCATCATTTTCTCTATGGTTATCATATACTTCTAGGGCAACTGACCATTTTTTAAGAGTTTCTGCGCCAGGCTCAAACTCTAATGAGCCGTCAGAAGGGCGAAATTCGTTTATTATCTCATCAAAATCACGATTCAGCTCACCTTTGAGGCTTGCCTCAGTAAGTGCCAAGAATTGCAGGCGGTCATAGTAAATTTTAGACAAGTAGGCTTCTTCTTTTGTGATTGTGCCATCTTTGTCGTCATAATGCATTACGCACAGTGATTTAGGTTCGTTAGGTTCAATCTTTTCCAGAGTTACGCTCTTACCGACCTCAACGGCTTTGTCGAAGTTCCAATTTTCCGCCTCACCAGAAAGAGCCTCAAACTTCTTAGTTGCTTCGAAGCGCATTGCTTCGGTTGTGCCCTTGCCGAAAATCAGGAAGTTCCATTCCGGCTGTTCAATTAATTCTTGAACTCCTACGTTGCTTATAGGGCGATCCATAGGTTCATTAGAATTGGTTGAACGGTGAAGCTCTTTCATTGCTGCACCTAGTGAAAAGAATGAGCTATCAAATATTTCAGCCATTGCCTTGCGCTTGTCATTTTCTATGGCGCGTACATCTGTGATGCCTTTTTTGCTTCCTTTGGCCGCGGGACGTGCACCATGGTTTATAAATGGAGAGAGGTGCTTGAACATACATTTTTCGGCCATGGAATTAAGGATATTATCATCAGCATTTTTCTCACCTAGTGCAAAGCGGAAATCAGTAAATTCAGTGATCATCAATTGCTGCAGTTGTGGCACTTTGTTTTGCATAGGGGTGCTCAGCTTTGGTACTTGATCAATGTATGTTCCCGGTTCTACTGCACCTACTAGTTCCAGATGATCTTCGAGCATTTCGCCGGTACGATCCAAGTGACGCTGCGAAATAAGCTCCGGCGTTGCGCTCAGTAGATTTGGCATGCGCCCCTGTTCGGTATGCATAATAACTTTTGGCATACGCAGTGCTGCTGCATGCTCGGGATCATTTTTGTCCCATTCATAAAAGCCTTCTTCTTCTGCAACCTGCTGCATTGTTTGTGCGACAAGACGGCGGACCATTGCTTGGTCGCAACCGAAACGTCCCATTGAGCCGCCAGAACCCAGCATGATTTCAATTGGCACACCAAGTTTAATTGATTCTCGTGTGGCTTCACTGACTGTATTGCACATCTGTAATAGGGTTCCAGGCCCACCATTACGCATAGAGTCACTTGATGGGATCATGATAAGAATTTCGTTATCCGGTCCGATCTTATAATCTGCTGCAGAACCATTATTTCTGAATTCTGCACCTTCTTGTGCACCTTTATTAAAGCCTACAGCAATGCTTGCTTGCCTTGCGAGAGTGTCGCGGTCTTCATTAAGCATCATATGCTTCATGTCAGGAACGCCCTCTATTTTAGCGAGGAAGAGTTGGTCATAGGCTGAGAAGTCAGTTGAATCAGATATGATCGCTTCTGCGAAATTTCTTTTGCAAATTGAACGGATGTCCATGCGATCTTCTACTGAGGATTCAGGTGTCGGATAGCCATTACCTTCATCAAACTCAAGTGGATTTGCATCCCTTACGAATTTTTGTAACTCTTGCCTGACGCTTCGATCTTTTGTACCGCGCGTCACATGCGCCATAATCATGCGACGTTGATTTTGATGCAAATCGGAGAATTTCTCTACGTTTTGAAGAAGGTTACGATCACTATCTCTGAGAAACTTGCTGTTTAGAAATGTTTCATCTGCAAAAAGCTTGTCAATAACATCGCCATACACAATGCCGTTATGTCGTGTTTGCCCTTTTTGTAGCGTAAAGCCGTTGCGACGTAGTGTTCTGTATGCGTCGTCAAGCTTAGGATTGTTGCCGCTTGCGCAATCTTGTTTTTCGCACGCTTCTTCTAGCATTTGTTTTGTTTTATTGTAGAAATTATGACCGCGGCCTTCGGCATCTCCTACACATTCATATAGGGATCGTAAATTATCTTTGGCGGTTTGTAGTTCGTCATAGTGCGCACGATAATATGTTTCGCGTTCTTCGACTGGTAACTGTGCCAAAGTGTCGGTAACTTCACGCGACTTATCATAGATGCTATTGAGGTTGTTCAGAACCATCCCAAGATCATTCCGAAGTTTTTCAAGTTTTGGATTTCCGGTTACAAGATCATCATCAAGAACTTCTAAGGTTTGCTCGAACATCTCTTTTTTAAGAGTTGTTAGCGCGGCCATCATAGCCCAACCATCGTTATTATTTTTACCATCAGCATCAAAGATCCATGAACGCCCGCCTAGGTTCATTTGAATATTAGGGCGCTTGCCACTCCAAATATCTTGTATTTCTTCTTCGTAGATGCGCTCAACTGTATTCGCGCCCTTATTATCGCGATCAGCAATGGTAAGATTGGCATCGATTTCATTGATCATCGTTGCCTTTTGCTTAGGCGTGAGATTATCACTGCCTTTGATCTCTTTTGTGACCTCTCTGATCGCTCTGGTATCTTGGTTTTGAAAGGCCTCAATTTGTTTTAGGCGAAGTTTTGTACCTTCTTCGCTGAGGTTGTTTGTCGGGTGCCAAGTATAAGAGACATTGCACTTCAAACTCTCTACAATTTCAATGATTTCATCTCTTGAAATTCCACTTTCATAAGCGACTTCAAGAGCCGCACGAACGTTGTCACGTGAAGTTTCCGTTTCTAAATCCTGCGCGATCCTTTCACCAACAAGCCTGTTGCTCTCAATCATGGAACGCGTAAGGTTTTCGTTTGTCTTCTCGGTTATGAGTTCTAGGTTTGGTTTCCCATTTGTAAAGTATTGACCTTCGAATTGCATTTACCCAGTTTCCCCTAATTTGCATTTTTTTATAATTAGCAATTTCGCAGAGCAGTTTTGAAAATGTTAATACTCTGACCAACTATAATTTTTACTTGGAAAAGAGATTAAGCACAATAAAAAGTTATGGAATATTGAGCACGCGCTATTAGAAATTTTCTAATCGCACGCATCTTTGTTAGGATTGATTTCTCTAGCTTGCGTCTAAAATCAAAAACAGATTCTTGTTAAACAAGGATTCATGGCGCCGATAAGCGGCGCAATGACAGTTTGAAAAAACAGGTGAGAAATAGGCTGCTTGGAAGTTTCTCAATGTGTGTCAGATAAATAATAATCGCGAAGATGCGCGAAGCGCCTAGATTTATGCGCTAAATTCTTTATGATGAATAGATTGATAAACTGAATGGCAGGGGCACCAGGACTCGAACCCGGGACCTACGGATTTGGAATCCGTTGCTCTACCAACTGAGCTATACCCCTATAAGAATTGCTTATTCATATCTCACGATGAGATACGATGCAAATGGTGAGGATATCTATAACGTAAGAATCTTTAAGTGCAATTAAAAAATATAAAAAAATGAAGATAAAGATGATATGCGCTATTGATTTTTGTTTCAAAAGTCGATAATCCATAGTCCTACATTCGAACTGCGGGCGTAGTTCAATGGTAGAACGTCAGCCTTCCAAGCTGAATATGCCGGTTCGATCCCGGTCGCCCGCTCCACGAATGGACATTATGCTAATGTCGTAACCCTCCACCCTTATATTTTATCATTGCGGAAGCTGCACTCTCGGTTGTAAGTGTTTTACTGTACTTCAAAAGATAAGACACCTTTGTTGTATAGCTCTGTAATGATTATCATTAATTCTTTATCATTCAGGTCATTGATTGATATTTTATGATCTGTGTTAAGCCACTGTATAATGCATTCATAACGTTGAGGGATTACAATGGAGCTGCCGTAAACACCTAGATTTATTGTACCATCTACGGACTTTGTGGTTGCGATCTTTATATGTTCAGACCGATAAAGAAGTTCTCCATTTTGTAGGAAGTTCAATAGTTCATCGTTAGATAGGTAATCTTCTTCTACTTTTAAACCTTCGGGCTCTTCATGTGTTGAAATTGAAAAATATTCAGCCACCCAATTTGCAAATTTCTCTTCGTTTATTGTTGTAGTTAAATCATTTTGAATAATGTTAATAGCGCTTTCGTCAATTGAGAATTTGCCACTGTTTGCATTGAGATCATTTCCCGAAAACCTTTTATTGAGGTGTTCATTCTGTTCTAAATAATGACTATATTCTGCGAGCATTTCTGATAATTTTGGTCCTAAAAAGCCGACAGAGAATGTCATTGCTTCTTGTGTTGTTACACCTTGATGTCCGAAATGTGGGGGTATGTAAATAACATCGCCTTTGGACACTTCTATTTCTTCACCTTCAAAACCATCTTTTAAAACTAATAAGTCAGCACTATCGATATATTCTCTATTTTCAATAATATTATTGCTTACCTTCCATTTTCGTCGTCCCATTCCTTGAACAAGGAATACATGATAACTATCTGTATGGGGCCCGACACTGCCACCAACAGCAGAATAGCTCACCATTATATCATCCATTAACCAACGAGGAGAGAAGTTAAATGACTTTAATAGTTGCGCTGTATCTGTGTGATATTGGTCAACATTTTGAACGAGTAGACTCCAATTCTTATTCCCAAGGGTAGAGAATTTTTCTTCTTCAAACGGGCCATGGTGACATGTCCATTTATTATGATCAGACTCAGTAATCACCAAGCGAGATTTAATATCTTCTTCAAGAGCAAGCCCTGCTAAACTGTTACCATCAATAAGATTATCAAAAACATCTTCATCGATTGCTTTTCGGACAATAAACGGCTTTTTATTCCAGTATGTTTTATAAAATTCACTAACCTGAGGGAATTCATTCAATATCATTATACTATCCATTGGCTTGTATACTTTCTAGTCAGTGTTCTTCTTGTGCATGATGAATTCACGATCTATATGCGATCCTACATAATAATTATATTCACCAATAATGGAAAACTCATATTTTTTGTAAAAATTCTGAGCTTTTATATTGCCTTCATAGACGCTCAAATAAAGATGCTTTGATGTTTTAAGAGTAGAGTGGTTAAGTGCATGTTGCATAAGGTTACGTCCGATGCCGTTCCCTTTAAACTGAGGGTGTATATAAAGGCGTTGTATCTCTTTGGCACTATCAGGGATAGTTTGTAGGGGTAAGTTTACTTCGCCAAACTTTATATAACCGACTAGCTGATTACCGTCTTCTGCCAGTAATATTTTATCTTCTGAAAGAGACTTGGCAAAAAACTCTGAGGAGCACGTTGTTTGCAGATGCTCTGAAAGGTTCTTTTTTGAATAAAGGTGCCCGAATGTATCTGAAAAACATAATCTCGCAAGGCTCGATAGGGCATTGATGTCAGGCTGGTCTGCGTATCTAATTGTAATCATATCTGTAGTATATACATCATACTTTAAAATAGAACCGATCATATGTTTTATTAAGATACTTCCTCTTACTATCGTTCTGTGTCATAAGCTCCTGAGCCAAGGAGCAATATTAATGTTAAACATATCAAACCTGACCTACAAAATCGGAAGCCGTACTATTCTTGATGAATGCAGTATAAGCATAATTGATAATTGGAAAGTCGGTGTTATCGGTTTAAATGGTGCCGGAAAATCTACCTTGTTCAAGTTAATTGCCAATGAACTACAGGCGGATGGTGGTACGGTTAGTTTCCCCTCTAGTCAAAAACTCGGTATGGTGAGACAAGATATTCCAGAAACGGATACGTCTCTTATTGATATTGTTTTGGCGGCAGATGAAGAGTTGGCGGCTCTTTGGAAAGCTACGGAGACAGAAGAAGACCCAAATAAACTTGCAGAAATATATGAAAAGCTATCTGACCTGGATGCGTATTCTGCACCTTCGAAGGCTTCACGGTTATTAACCGGACTTGGCTTTAAGGAAGAGCAATTACAAGAACCATTTTCCTCATTCAGTGGTGGGTGGCGTATGCGTGTGGCTTTAGCGGCAGCTCTGTTTGTAGAACCTGAGATTCTACTGCTTGACGAACCGACGAACCACTTAGACCTAGAGGCGATCATGTGGCTAGAAGCTTATTTGGCAGCTTACCCGCATACACTTTTGATAATTTCGCATGACCGTGAAGTATTGAACAGATGTATTGATCATGTTGTGCACGTTGATAAGCAGCAACTCACCTTGTACACCGGGAATTATGATACGTTTGAACGTGAACGTGCCGAGCGCCTTGGCCTGCAACAAAAAATGTTTGAAAAACAACAGGCACAACGTGAGCATATGCAACAGTTTGTTGATCGTTTCAAGGCAAAGGCAAGTAAAGCGCGTCAGGCGCAAAGTCGTATGAAGGCATTAGAAAAAATGGACATAGTGGATGCTGTTATCGCCGATAGAGCGATGCGCTTTACATTTCCTAATCCTGATAAGATCCCTTCGCCGATGGTTTCAATTGATAAGGCGGATGTTGGCTACGCAGAAGGTAACCCTATCCTTTGCAATATCCACGAAAGTATTGATAGGGATGACCGTATTGCAATACTTGGTGCCAATGGTAATGGTAAGTCTACCATGATGAAGCTTATTGCCGGTAAATTAGATGTCATGGAGGGTAGTCTTTTCCGCTCTAACAAGCTTCGCATTGGGTACTTTTCTCAGCATCAAACAGAAGAGCTTGATGTAAATGCCACGCCTTATGAAGAAATGATGGCGATCATGCGTCAAAAGTATCCTGAGGTAAATGAGCCAACAGTTCGTGCAAAGCTTGGCTCTTTCGGTTTCTCACGTCAGCTTTCAGACAACAAAATTTCAACATTAAGCGGGGGAGAAAAGGCGCGCCTTCTTTTTGCGTTTATGAGTTTTGATGCGCCGCACCTCCTTCTTTTGGATGAGCCGACCAACCACCTTGATATTGATGCGCGCGAAGCGTTGGTGCAAGCGCTCAATGGATATGATGGTGCGATTGTTATCGTTAGTCACGATCCCAACATGATTGAGCGAGTTGCTGATCGCTTATGGTTGGTTAAGGATAGTGCCTGCACTCATTTTGATGGTGATCTGGAGGACTATCGTAAATTTACGATTAAAGCACGACGAGAAGAACGTAAGGGTGAGAAGAAAAAGAAAGATAAGACAGATAAAGCCTCTACGCCAACACAAGCAGAAAAGAGTTTAAACCCGCAGGCAATAGCAAAGCTTGAAAAGACAATTAGTAAGCTGGAGTCGCAAAAGGCTGAGCTTGAAATTATTATGAATGCGGACGGGTTCTATACAAAGCCTCATACTGAAACATCCGATGTGCAAGATAAGTACACAAAGATCAATACAGATTTGGAGAGCGCAGAAGCACAGTGGTTAGAGGCTCAAGCAAGCTGATAACCAGTATGGCTCACAGAAATACGGAACATTACGTTGCTTCTATCAGATATCGTGCGTGGTGACTTAGGTGGTCTTCTATAAAGCTTGCTATGAAATGATAGCTATGGTCATAGCCTTCGTGTGTGCGTAGTTCCAGAGGGTAGTTGTTTTTTACTGCTGATTTAACAAGTGTTGTCGGTTTCAGTTGTTCTTCAAGGAATTGATCGTCTAATCCCTGATCGACAAGTGTAGGGACATGTTTGCTAGCCACTGCCATCAATGAACTTGCATCGTATTGACCCCATTGTTTTTGGTCATCTCCTAGATAATTCGAAAATGCCTTTTCTCCCCATGGGCAATTTACAGGATTACTGATCGGGCTAAATGCCGAGGCAGATATGTATAAATCAGGATTACGCAGAGATAAAACAAGTGCGCCATGCCCTCCCATAGAATGCCCACTAATACCGCGCTTTTGGTTAATCGGAAAATTTGTTTCTATCAGGGCAGGGAGTTCGTCCGTGATATAGTCATACATATGATAATGCGTATCCCAAGGGCTTTGCGTTGCATTTAGGTAAAACCCTGCGCCAAGTCCTAGATCGTAGCCCTCATCCGGATCATCCGGAACATTATCACCGCGCGGACTTGTATCAGGTGCAATGATTGCGATTCCTAACTCTGCGGCGATACGGAACGCGCCCGCCTTTTGCATGAAATTCTCATCAGTGCATGTCAGACCCGAGAGCCAATACATACATGGCACCTTTTGCACCTCAGTTGCTTGAGGTGGAAGATATATAGCAAACGTCATATCGCAGCTTAATGCCGATGAGGAGTGCTTGTAGCGTTTGTGCCAGCCACCAAAGGCTTTATTTTCAGAGAGTAGTTCCACGCTCATATCAAAGTTCCTTCATTATTTCGCAACATGGATAACGGTACGAATACTTTTACCCTCATGCATCAAATCAAATGCCTCGTTGATATCTTCTAGCCCCATTGTATGCGTGATGAAATCATCAAGTTTAAATTCGCCTGCCATATAGCGTTCTACATATTCTGGTAATTCTGTACGTCCCTTTACACCGCCAAAGGCAGAACCGCGCCATACACGACCTGTAACAAGTTGGAACGGGCGTGTTGAGATTTCTTGCCCTGCGCCTGCAACCCCAATTACAACAGATTCACCCCAGCCCTTATGACAACATTCTAAAGCAGAGCGCATAATGTTTACATTTCCAATACATTCAAATGAATAATCAACACCACCGTCTGTCATTTCTACAATAACATCTTGAATAGGTTTATCGAAGTTTTTGGGGTTGATACATTCTGTTGCACCAAGCTTTGTTGCCAGATCAAATTTACTTTCATTGATATCAATAGCAATGATACGGGAGGCCTTTGCCATTGTTGCGCCGATGACGGCAGATAGCCCAATTCCACCAAGACCAAATATAGCCACGGTTGCGCCTTCTTCAACTTTGGCGGTATTCATGACAGCGCCCATTCCTGTTGTTACTCCGCAGCCAAGCAAACATACCTCCTCAAGTGGAGCATCTTTATTTACTTTTGCTAATGAAATTTCAGGTAGTACCGTATATTCAGAGAATGTTGAACAGCCCATATAATGATAGATCGGCTTTCCGTCCTTGTAAAAACGTGTCGTACCATCAGGCATTAAGCCTTTACCTTGTGTCGCGCGAATTTTTTGACATAGATTTGTTTTTCCTGATTTACAGAACTTACATTCACGACATTCCGGTGTGTATAACGGGATTACATGATCGCCGACCTCGACGCTTGTTACGCCTTTACCGATTTGTTCAACTATCCCACCACCTTCATGACCAAGGATTGTTGGGAATACACCCTCCGGATCTTCACCACCCAATGTGAAAGCATCAGTATGGCATACGCCACTGGCAACGACACGAACGAGGACTTCTCCTTCTTTCGGTAGCATCACATCAACCTCTTCGATTGTTAGAGGCTGTTTGGGCCCCCATGCGACGGCTGCTTTTGATTTGATGAATTCTTGGCTCATAGTATTCCCTTAAATGTCTTACGATAGGTATGTCGAAGAGGGGATTATACGCTTTTACTTTACAAGTACAATCCTGTTTCCATGCAAAATCAAAATCAAAGATATATTGACCGCCCAAAGGAAACTATATTACAAGGCTACATGGTTTCTATTTCACAAATACAGCGTCACAAGACGCATGCGGTTAAGGTACGTCACGTTACAGTTGGTGGTGGCGCACCTGTTGTTGTTCAATCTATGACAAATACGGATACGGCGGACGTTGATAAAACGTATGAGCAAGTAAAGCAGCTTTACCTTGCCGGTTCAGAAATTGTTCGTGTGACTGTCAATAATGACGAGGCGGCAATTGGTGTTGCCAAATTACGAGAGCGTTTAAATAAAGATAATCTGGAAGTGCCCCTCGTTGGTTGCTTTCATTATAACGGCCATACACTATTAAAAGATCACCCATCGCTTGCGGAATCGCTCGATAAATACCGCATTAATCCGGGCAATGTTGGCTTTGGTAAAAAACGTGATACGCAGTATGAGCAAATGATTGAAATGGCGGTTAAATACGATAAGGCCGTGCGTATTGGTGTGAATTGGGGGAGTTTAGATCAATCACTGGCGACTAAGCTTATGGATGATAATGCAAAGCTTGATACACCACTTCCTGCTGATGATGTTATGCGTGAAACCCTTGTACAATCTGCGCTTATTAGTGCGCAGAAGGCAGAAGATATTGGATTGGGGCGGGATAAAATTATTTTATCTGCGAAGGTTAGTCGTGTACCTGATTTAATCGCTGTATACCAAGCTTTGGCGGCGCGTTGTAATTATGCTCTTCATCTTGGCTTAACCGAGGCAGGCATGGCATCAAAGGGGATTGTTGCAACATCCCTTGGCGAAGGAATTTTATTGCATCAGGGGATAGGGGATACGATTCGTGCCTCTCTTACGCCAGAGCCAAATGGAGATCGCTCTCTTGAGGTGCGTGTATGTCAGGAAATTTTACAGTCTTTGAATATACGCTCATTTATGCCAGAGGTCAGTGCGTGCCCGGGCTGTGGTCGTACGACGAGCACATTATTTCAAGAGCTTGCACAGGATATTCAGCGTTATCTGGATGTAAAAATGCCCGTGTGGGCAAAAGAATACCCGGGCGTTGAAACTTTGAAGGTTGCGGTTATGGGCTGTATTGTGAATGGGCCGGGTGAGAGTAAACATGCGGATATCGGCATTAGTTTACCCGGGACAGGCGAATCACCTGTTGCACCTGTTTTCATTGACGGTAAAAAAGCACATACATTACGTGGTGATAACATCGCGCAAGACTTCCAGGAACTGGTTGAAAATTACATTAAGACCCGTTTTGAAAAGAAAGCTGCATAAGACTTTATTCTTTACGCTGGATCATTTTACTTTCTTATCATACTCTTATCCATATTCAATCATATGTAAGGGGGATTAGAATGCTAATTGGTGTTCCAAAAGAAATCAAAACATTAGAGCACAGAGTAGGGCTTGTTCCGTCATCTGTAAAAGAGTTTGTGGCGAATGGGCATGATGTCCTGATTGAAACGAATGCAGGTGCAGGGATTAACTTTTCCGATTCGGATTATGAGGAAGCAGGAGCGCAGATCGCAGCCTCTGCGCAGGATGTTTTTGAACGTGCGGATATGATTATCAAGGTCAAGGAACCGCAAGCCCAAGAATGTGCGATGTTACGTGAGGGGCAAATTCTATTTACCTACCTTCATTTAGCGGCTGATAAACCGCAAGCAGAGGGGCTTATCAAGTCAGGATGCGTTGCGATAGCGTATGAAACAGTTACCGGGCGTAATGGCCATGGCTTACCGTTGCTAGAGCCTATGAGCGAGATAGCAGGGCGTTTGTCCGTACAAGTGGGGAGTTACTACCTACAAAAGCATATGGGGGGACTAGGGCGGCTTATAGGCGGTGTTCCGGGTGTGAAACCGGCAGAAGTTTTGATTCTCGGCGGCGGTGTTTCAGGATTCCATGCTGCGCAGATGGCAACAGGGCTTGGTGCTAACGTCACTATTTTAGAGAAATCGAATCCTCGCATGCGCTATTTGGATGATTATTTCCACGGTCGGGCCAATATTATTTACTCTAATCTAGATATTCTGGAACGCTCTATCAAAACTGCGGATATGATTATTGGTGCAGTGTTAATTCCGGGAGCTTCTGCCCCTAAACTCATTAACCGTGAAATGATTAAGACAATGAAAAAGGGCTCAGTTATGGTTGATATTGCAATCGATCAGGGTGGATGCTTTGAGACTAGCAAAGCAACAACACATGATGAACCAACATATGTTGTTGATGATGTGGTTCATTATTGTGTTGCCAATATGCCGGGTGCTGTTCCGTTAACATCTGCACTTGCTTTAAATCATTCAGTGTTGCCTTACGCCCTGCAACTTGCAAATCAGGGGTGGAAGAAAACACTCGAATCCGATTCTAATTTTATGAATGGTTTGAATGTCTGTTATGGGAAGATTACAAATAAGCCTGTGGCAGATGCTTTAGGTTATGAATATACTCCTGCGCAGACAGTCGTATAGCGTTGTTTTTAGGTGAGAGATAAAAAAAGTTTTCTTTTTTGATATATGATGCTTGACGAATGTTCATCATCCTGATATCACACTCTCCAACTTAGATGCGCGGGTGTAGCTCAGTTGGTTAGAGCGCCGCCCTGTCACGGCGGAGGCCGCGAGTTCAAGTCTCGTCACTCGCGCCATTTAAGTTCAGAAGAGCCGGCTTTTTAGTCGGCTTTTTTCTTGCCTGAAATTTAAAGGTTTTAAAACGGATAAGGCATTGCAAAATGTGGTGAATTTCTTGAAAAACTTTTACCAAAGGGTATTTTCAAGGGCGCGTTTAACTGCTACAACGTGATATAAGAATATTCATCATCAAAAAGATAAAATCATGGCACCTCAGGACTTTTTAATCGAATATCTTCCTATCCTTGTTTTCATCGGCATTGCGGGGGGAATATCCGTTGCTATGATCGCAGGATCACTACTTGTTGGATTGAGGAAGCCGGATCAGGAAAAACTATCTGCATATGAATGTGGATTTGACGCTTTTTCAGATGCACGTAATAAGTTTGATGTACGATTTTATCTGGTTACTTTATTGTTTATTATCTTTGATTTGGAAATTGCATTTTTATTCCCATGGGCTATAACACTGGGCAAAATCGGTCTTTTCGGTTTTTGGTCAATGATTGTATTTCTGTCCGTTTTGACTGTTGGTTTCATTTATGAGTGGAAAAAAGGCGGTCTTGAGTGGGAATAACGATAATACATCAGATATTACGAGGAGCTTTGGCCCATGGGGCATGACAAGCATATATATACTGCGCCGGATTATAATTTAAAGGCGCCTCAAACACCTTTCCCTCCTGCGATACAGCAAGACGTTGTTCCTGCTGCTATATCTAAAACGCTGGATGAGAAGGGGTTTATCCTTACGCAAGCTGATAACCTATTTGATTGGGCACGTACAGGTTCTCTTTGGCCTATGACGTTTGGTTTGGCCTGTTGTGCGGTGGAAATGATCCATGCATATATGAGCCGTTATGACATGGACAGATTTGGTATGATCCCACGACCAAGTCCGCGTCAATCGGACGTAATGATTGTTGCAGGGACGCTAACCAATAAAATGGCACCGGCACTTCGCCGTGTGTATGATCAGATGCCTGAGCCGCGTTGGGTTGTTTCCATGGGTTCTTGTGCAAATGGTGGGGGCTACTACCATTATTCTTACTCAGTTGTACGTGGGTGTGATCGTATTGTTCCGGTTGATATCTATATTCCGGGTTGTCCGCCAACTGCAGAGGCTATGATTTATGGTCTTATGCAATTGCAGAAGAAAATCCAGCGGGAGGACACACGCATTGCCAGATGATTCCCTGATTGATCTCGCGGACTATATTGCAGAGAAACTTGAAAAAGATGTTATTAAACACGAGTTCGCAAAGGATGAACTTGTTATACATGTGAAGCCAGATAGCGTATGTAAGGTTTTACAATTTTTACGTGATGACCGTGAATGTCAATTCACAACATTGATTGATTTATGCGGTGTTGATTACCCCAATAGGCGAGAGCGTTTTGAGGTTGTTTATTCCATGCTTTCGATGCGACAGAATAATCGTGCACGTATAAAAGTTGCCATTGAAGAAGATCAAATTGTACCTAGTGTTACAGAGATTTTCAGTTCAGCCGGTTGGTTTGAGCGTGAAGTTTGGGATATGTATGGCGTATTGTTTTCAGGGAACACTGACTTACGCCGTATTTTAACGGATTATGGTTTTGAGGGGCATCCTCAGCGTAAGGACTTTCCACTTACGGGTTATGTTGAGCTTCGTTACGATGAAGAACAAAAACGTGTTGTTTACGAACCTGTAAAGCTTACTCAAGATTTCCGTAAATTTGATTATTTAAGTCCATGGGAAGGTATGACGGATGTTCAACTTCCCGGGGATGAAAAAGGCTCTATTCCTCCACATGGTTGGCGCGGAGAGGGCGAAGAAGAAATAGAAGAAGAGCAGGAGGAAGCACATGCCTCTGAAGGATAAGGTTGATACACCGGACGTTATTGTTGGTGAAGAAACACAGATTAAGCCGTTTACCATGAATTTTGGACCACAACACCCTGCAGCGCACGGTGTTTTACGTCTGGTTTTGGAAATGGAAGGCGAAATTATTGAGCGTGCAGACCCGCATATCGGCCTGTTACACCGTGGTACGGAAAAGCTAATTGAGTATAAGACATATACGCAAGCCGTACCATATTTTGATCGTTTGGATTATGTTGCCCCGATGAATCAGGAGCATGCCTTTGCTCTGGCGACGGAAAAACTCTTAGGTATTACAGTGCCTAAGCGTGGACAATATATCCGTGTTCTTTTTTGTGAGATTGGCCGTGTTCTAAACCATATTTTGAACCTCACAACATTTGCCCTTGATGTTGGCGCATTGACGCCTGCACTTTGGGGATTTGAAGAGCGTGAAAAAGGTATGGAATTTTACGAACGTGTCTGTGGTGCACGTTTGCATGCCAATTATTTTCGCCCCGGTGGTGTTGCCCGTGATATGCCTGCAGGCTTGGAAGAAGATATTCTTGAATGGTGTGACGGCCTTCCGAAGTTTATGACTGACCTTGAAAGCCTATTGACCGATAACCGTATTTTTAAACAACGTACTGTTGATATTGGTATTGTTACCACAGAGGAAGCGCAAGATTGGGGATTTTCAGGCCCTATGCTTCGTGGTTCCGGTTTGGCGTGGGATTTGCGTAAAAGCCAACCTTACGAAGTTTATGATGAGCTTGATTTTGATATTCCGGTTGGTAAAACAGGTGATTGTTATGCGCGTTACCTTGTACGTGTTGCCGAGATATATGAATCAATAAAACTCATCAGGCAATGTATAGAAAATATGCCAAAAGGGCACATTAAAACCAATGATTATAAAGTTTCACCGCCGCCGCGCGATGAGATGAAGAATTCGATGGAAGCATTGATTCACCACTTTAAACTCTTTACCGAAGGGTATCACGTTCCCGCAGGGGAAACATATACTGCGGTTGAGGCACCGAAGGGTGAGTTTGGTGTGTATTTGGTTAGTGATGGATCAAACAAGCCATATCGTTGTCGTATTCATGCACCAGGTTTTGCGCATTTACAAGCGTTAGACTTTATGAGTAAAGGCCATCAGCTTGCCGATACTGTTTCTATCATTGGCTCTCTTGATATCGTTTTCGGGGAGATTGACCGATGAGTCTTGAAGATGAAATGGAGCGTGCGACAGAATTCCTTGTTGAATTCAAGACAGAGACTGAGGATATTGCCGGATCTGTTACCAGAAGAATACAGGGAATGTCTCATGTTGCAGAGGATGCTTTGAATGCCGATGGTGATGTTGCAGATGAGTACATCCAGATTTTTGATAATTTAATAGCTTTCGCAGGTGAAGAGCATCAAGCCACGGATAAAATTTCACCGGCTATTGAGAGAGTTAGAGACGTTTTTGTCGATTATAATTCACCTTGGGAAAGAGATAACCAGAACAATTCCGAGTTAGTACTATGAAAAAACCATTTGATTTACATGCAGATTATCAGCCTGAGAGTTTTGAATTCACTAAGAAGTTCAAGAAGACGGCAAAAGAGTTAATTGAGCGCTATCCGGAAGGTAGGCAGCAGTCGGCCGTTATGCCCTTATTGGATTTAGCGCAAAGACAAATTGCAGAGGAGGGTGCGAAGGCTTCTCCACCTTATGGTGGTTGGATACCGCGTGCGGCGATGGATCATATTGGGGGTATGCTTGATATGCCCAATGTTAAAGTTTACGAAGTGGCAACTTTCTACTCTATGTATAATACAGCGCCTGTTGGTAAGAACCTTATTCAGTTTTGTACGACAACTCCTTGTTGGCTTTGTGGTTCGGGCGATATTGTTAAGGCAACACAGGAACATCTTGGGATTGGTATGGGTGAGACAACCGAAGACGGTAAATTCTCTCTTATGGAGGTTGAATGCCTTGGTGCATGTGTAAATGCGCCGATGGTTCAGATCAATGATGATTTCTATGAGGATTTAACGCCTGATAATATGAAAGATGTTCTGGATACTTTATCAGAAGATATGAAGCCGACGATTGGTTCACAAACAGGTCGTAAAGCCTCTATGTCTGCGGCTGGGCCTACGACGTTGGCAAAAGAAGCCAAGAAAGCAAAGGTGATTTAATATGTCTCCTGAAGTACCTACTGAAAAAATTGCATTACAAACATGGTGGGCTATTACATGGCGTGCAATTCCGTTTGCATTTATCGCAAGTACGGTGATGGGTGTGTTGATGGGACTATTTGTTAAAAGTCTAGGGGGCTCCCCACAAAGCTTACAATTTCCAGCAGTGCTCGCAGGGTCTCTTGTTGGGATTTATATAAATGTACAAGTTATTAAACGTTTAATGACCAAAGGGTTTGGTGATTATAGACTGATCGTTATGAGAAAATAATATGCTAAATGATGAAGACAGAATATTTACGAACCTTTATGGGTGGGAAAGTTTTTCTTTAAAAGCTGCGCAAAAACGCGGTGATTGGGATAATACGAAAGACATCATTAAATCAGGGCGCGAGGCTATTATTGAAGAAGTGAAAGCTTCTGGCTTACGTGGTCGTGGTGGCGCAGGTTTTCCGACAGGTTTAAAATGGTCATTTATGCCAAAAGATTCAGGCAAACCACATTACCTTGTTATCAATGCAGATGAATCAGAGCCGGGCACTTGTAAGGATAGGGATATTCTACGTAATGAGCCGCATAAATTGATTGAGGGTGCTTTAATCGCTGGTTTTGCAATGGGTGCTCATGCGGCATATATCTATGTTCGTGGTGAGTTTTATAATGAAAGTTCTGCGCTATGGAAGGCTATTCATGAGGCATATGATGCCGGCCTTCTTGGTAAGAACGCAGCAGGATCAGGATGGGATTTTGATATTGTTGTCCACCGCGGGGCAGGTGCCTATATTTGTGGTGAGGAAACTGCTCTTATCGAATCTATTGAGGGGAAAAAAGGGCAGCCTCGTAATAAACCACCATTCCCTGCGATGGCGGGGCTGTATTCATGCCCTACAACTGTTAATAATGTTGAGACGATTGCCGTTGTGCCCACAATTATCCGCCGTAAGGGAAGTTGGTTTGCCGGTCTTGGGCGTGATGAGAAAAATGCAGGCACGAAGCTATTTTGTATATCAGGACATGTTGAAAACCCGTGTAACGTCGAGGAAGAAATGGGTATTCCTCTTCGTGACTTAATTGAAAAGCATTGCGGTGGTGTTCGTGGTGGATGGGATAATTTGCTGGCTGTTATTCCCGGTGGTTCTTCTACTCCGATGCTTCCGAAGGATATTTGTGACAGTATCTATATGGATTTTGATTCTTTACGTGAAGTTGGTACAGGCCTTGGTACTGCTGGTGTGATTGTGATGGATAAATCAACTGATGTTATTCAGGCTATATGCCGTTTATCACAGTTCTATATGCATGAAAGTTGTGGTCAATGTACACCGTGTCGAGAAGGTACGGGATGGGTATGGCGTATGATGACACGTATGGTGCAGGGAAATGCCACTGTTGAAGAAATTGATCAACTTTTCGAAGTTACTAAAGAAATCGAAGGGCATACTATTTGCGCTCTTGGTGATGCTGCCGCATGGCCTGTTCAGGGGTTGATTAAACATTTCCGCCCTGAAATGGAAAAACGCATCATGGAATATCGTAAAGCGGCTGCTTAAATGGCTTTTCTTATTACAGGTATATTCTCAATAGACCGTAAGCTCATTGAATTTACGGAGAATGAAGATGGCACCGGTGCAGTCATGCATCCCTCATATGCCTATGAAATTTTGATAGAGATTGACGGCAAAAAATTTGAGACAGACGGTGTAGTTTGGGATGTAGACGAACAGGAGCTTACTTGTTTTGTTGGTGAAGAGTTCGAGGACATGTTGATGAACGAGTATTCAGAAAAGTTCACAGAACAATGTCGCTTAAAGATTTCAGAATTTATTGCTCATAAATATACGGGGCATGAGATAGAGCTGCCGTATGTTATTTGGGAATAAAAGTTTCTCTTCATTATGATTCATTCGCAGACAAAGACAGGAACAGATTCGCCTTCTGTAACGCGCTGAGCCGCCATTGTCCCAATAGCACGTATAGCGTTTTTATATGCTTCACCGTATTTATAAGCGCTAATATCTCCATTTTCTAACATATCTTTATGTGAATATTTACTCTTATCACCTAATAAAAATAAGATAGCCTCCGCAGCCATTTTGTTTTCTTTCGTTGTATTACTTTGCATAAACTCTTCTGTAAGGGCTTTCATTGCCTCGACACCATCATGAGGCAAGCGGTCACGCCTTTGTTCACGTGTATCGGCCTTTTGTGCTTTACGTAGAAAATCCACCACCAGATCCACATCTGTCCAAATATAGGGAGCTTGTTTTACTGTGTAAGTCTTATTTGTCATATTCTGACTATAAATTAAGATTTTGACTAAATAAAGAATATATTCTTTATGCCATCCGCAATAAACTGTACAGACAGAGCAGCGAGGAATATTCCCATTATACGTGAGAGTAAACTAGATCCTGTATCACCAATAAGTTTTGTTAGTTTTCCAGCAGAAAGCATGGCTCCGAAGGCCAATGCTTGTACCACAATGATACTTACGATTATCATCATTTTTTCTTCGATAGCATTTGCCTCAGTCATGTTCAAAATAACTGCTGTCATACAACCTGGACCGGCGAGCAAGGGAATAGCCAAGGGGAAAATGGCAATTGATGCGTCATCTTTATAACAATTAGAGTCTGAGTTCAAATTGTCAGCCTCATGAAACCCCATAATCATTCTAAAAGCAGTCACAAACAGCAATAACCCACCTGCAATTTGGAAAGCTTCAAACGATATTCCCATTTTCGATAGAAAGTATTGTCCAACAAAAGCAAAAGCAATTAAAAGCACAATTGAAATGATTGTTGCTTTTAAAGCGATTACGTTACGTTGCTTATCTGTTTTTCCTGAAGATAGAGCGGAAAAAACGGCGGAAGTTCCGATAGGATCAACAATGACAAGTAAGCTAATAAAGCTCGATAGGAATAGCGCCAACATAGATTATGCGCTTTTCTTTAGAGCAACATTAAAATATTGAGCAGCATTTTCAAATATCTTCATCCCATCTGCAATTTCAGATAGCTCATTACCAGTACGTTGAGCATGATCTTTTAACTCATGATAGTCATCGCGCTGCCATGTAAACATTCCGCGTTCCGGATGCGGCATCATTGCAAGCACACGGCCTGTCTTATCCGTCATTGCGGCAATATCATCGACAGATCCATTTGGATTATACGGGAATTCACCATCGGCTTGCGCACCGTCTTTTGTATAACGTGCAGCCAGCTGTCCATTCTTTATTAGCTCCTTCAATGTCTCATCTTCCATCATGAAGCGGCCTTCGCCATGAGCAACAGGGATGTGCAATGTGTCAATGTTTTGTAGCCATGGAGAGGTGCTCTCAACTTTTAAGTCTATCCATCGACATTGGTAGCGTGCAGATGCATTGTAAGTAACAGCAACATCTCTTTCACCATATGAGTTCACGGCAGGGACAAGGCCGAGATTTACAAGAACCTGACAACCATTACAGATACCAATGGTAAGTGTGTCACGCTCTACAAACTTCTTTAAATCGTCCCAAAGTGCAAGTTTCATTTTCTGAGCAAATGCGTTTCCTGACCCAGTATCATCACCGTATGAGAAACCGCCCGGTACAGCCAGAATTTGATATTCATCTAATTGCTTAGGATTATCTATGAGGTCATTGATATGTATAATATTTCCATCAATACCGTTAGATTTAAATGCGTGGAGTGTTTCCTCCTCACAATTTAAGCCATAGCCACTAAGAACGATTACTTTTGCCTGTGTCATTTTTATAATCCCGAGTTCCCTTTAGAAGTTACGTAAAGGCGCCTTATAGGCTTCATCCAATGCTTTAATATTCATCTTTAAAGTGTCGCGAATAAACAAGTTTTCGCTATGTGCAACAGAGCCAATATAATGACATTGTTCAAACCCTTTAAAGTTTTTCTCGAACGCTTTCTTATTCTGTGGTGCGACAGTTACGACAATACGTCCTGTGCTTTCAGAAAAGAGCATTTTATCACGGCGCAAATCAAACCCTGATAAATCAATATCAAGACCAAGCTGTCCTGCGATAGCTTTCTTTGCCAATGTTACACCTAAACCACCATAACCAACGGCCAAGGCAGAGGATATCAGGCGGTCACGACTTGCACGGGCGTATAACTTATACAAACGCAAATTCTGATGTGTATCTGTTTCCGGTACGTTTGAACCAAGATGGCCTAATTCATCATAATATTCAGATGCACCTAGTTCGTCCTTTGTTTCACCAAGAAGATAAACACAATCGCCTGCTACTTTTGGTGCAAGTGAGATTGAGCGTTCAACATGCGGCATTACACCGATACTTGAAACCAGAAGGGTTGGTGGAGCAGAGATTTTAATCGCCTTACCATCTTCGTCGTACCCTTTAAAGTCATTGAACATAGAGTCTTTACCAGAGATAAACGGTGTTTGATATTTTACCGCCATATCGTAGATTGTCTCTACTGCGCGTTTAAGCTGCCCCAGACGTTCCGGCTCATCAGATGAACACCAACAGAAATTATCCAAAAGTGCGAGTTGATTGAAATCAACACCTGCGGCAACGGCATTACGCACCGCCATATCAAGTCCGGCCGCCGCCATAGCAGCCGTATCAATATCACTGTAGCGCGGGAAAAGCCCTTGAGAGAGAACAACGCCTTTTGGTGAATTAAGAACAGGCCTTGAGACGCTGCTTTCTGCATATACGCGCCCTTTACCCTGAATAGGGCCTAGAACCGCAGACCCTTGGACGTTATGGTCATATTGTGTGGAGATGAACTCTTTTGAGCAGACATTCAAACGTCCTATCATATTTGTCAGAGTCTGCTCATAATTTTGAGGTTCGGCAAATTCAGGTTCGGGTGCTCCACCGCGTTTGAACGTTGTTTTGAGCGGTGTTTCAGGATTTCCGTCATGGAGGAAGTCCATTTCCAGATCCATTATTTTTTCATCATGCCATGTGATTTCCGCACGACCTGTATCCGTGTAAGTACCGATAACAGTTGCTTCAACGCCACGACGGGCGAAGAACTCAATCATTTTATCTGTATTCTCAGGTGGAACAGCCATTGTCATACGTTCCTGACTTTCTGAAATCCAGATTTCCCAAGGAGAAAGTCCCGGGTATTTTAATGGGACTTGTTCAAGTTCCAAATGGAAACCGCCAGATTGCTCTGCCATTTCACCAACAGAAGAAGATAAACCGCCTGCGCCGTTATCTGTAATGGCGCTATACCATCCAAAGTCACGTACTTCTTTTATAATGGCATCAGACATTTTCTTTTGCGTGATAGGATCACCAATTTGAACAGCAGTAGCCGGAGATCCTTCATCTAGGGCAACAGAAGAAAAAGTTGCACCATGGATACCATCGGCACCAACACGACCGCCTGCGACAACGATTTTATCACCCGGATTTGCTTTTTTCTCATGCCCCAGCTGACCATTTACTGTCCGGGGAATGATCCCAATTGTTCCAACAAAGACGAGTGGTTTACCTGCGAAACGATCATCAAAATAAACAAAACCTGATGGAGTAGGGATACCGGAGCAATTTCCGCCTGCTTCTACGCCTGCGACCACACCATTCATAATATTAGATGGAGGTAGCAATGAATCCGTACATTTCGAATCACGGAAGTAATTCGGTGTCTTGCGTGGATCTGCCAGACAGAAACCATAGCGATTAACAACAGGTTTTGCCCCCTGGCCAAAGCCTACACAATCACGGTTAACACCGACAATCCCTGTAATAGCACCACCAAATGGGTCAAGTGCAGAAGGGGAGTTATGTGTTTCAACCTTATCCGTAACCAAATGATCTTCATCAAAGATAATACCACCTGCATTATCTGAAAAGACAGAGACACAAATATCATCATCACCACGAGCTTCGCGGATTTCTTTGGTTGCGCGCTTAATATAATGTTTATAAAGCCCGTCTGTGACCTCATCAATTGGTGAAGCAAAAATTGTATGTTTACAATGCTCTGACCATGTTTGAGCAAGTGTTTCAAGCTCAATATCTGTGGCTGCGCGGCCTTCTTTTTGGAAATACGCTTGTATTGCCTTCATATAATGTAGGGATAGACCAAGAGGGCCACGGCGGGAACCATCTACATTTACGATCCCTTTATTACCTATAACTTCCAATTCATCGTCCGAGATGTCCAAATTCACATCATCTGCAACTGCACCTTTATTATCCAAAGAAACTTTTGGAACGATGATATCCATACCACCGTCTTTTTTATAATCGTCGTTACTCTTAATAGAGATACGTTGGATTAATTTGTTTGAAATCACGTTTGATAGTTCTTCGATCTTATCAAGTGGTGCATCCCCTTTGATAAGATAAAGGCGAGAAGAGTAGCACGCGACATCGTCTTTATTGTCGTTTCCTGCGGCTAATTCCAGAAGCTCGGATGTTGTATGACCCACGTTATCAGTCACTCCCGGTAGGTAACCAATTTCCAATGCCCAATCAAAATCATCTGGAGTTTGATTAATTTTTTGTGTAACCGGGTTGGCTAAACTATTTGCAAAAGCATCTTTTTGTGCATGCTCACTTTCGGATGTATAGACATCAACGGCACGTACAGAGGCACTTACACCCATGTTGTTTAATAACTTTTCTATCTTTTTTGCACGCCCATCATCTTTATGGGCTAGAATTTCTATTCGAGTAGACATATAATTCTTTCAAGTAAGTGTTGATCTTCACTGACGCGCAGATTAAATAGTAGTCCGAGATATATTTCAATACTCTAATTGCCGATTAACGCGGAAATAAAAACAAATGCCTAAAGTTACCATCAATGAAATGGAAATCGAAGTCGAGCAGGGAACCAGCATTTTACAAGCTGCAGAACAGCTAGGCGTTGAAGTTCCACGCTTTTGCTATCACGATAAACTCTCAGTTCCGGCGAATTGTCGCATGTGTCTGGTTGAGGTCGAAGGTGGCCCACCAAAACCTGTAGCATCATGCGCAATGGCGTGTGGTGATGGTATGATTGTCCATACCGAATCGGACATGGTAAAAAAGGCGCGTAAAGGCGTTATGGAGATGCTTCTCATCAATCACCCGCTTGATTGTCCTATTTGCGATCAGGGTGGTGAGTGTGATTTGCAGGATCAAGCAGTAGCATACGGATTTGACCGTTCGCGTTATCACGAAAATAAACGTGCGGTGAAGAATAAAGATTTAGGGCCACTGGTTGGCACTGTTATGACGCGCTGCATTAACTGTACGCGTTGTGTACGATTTGCAGAAGAAATTGCGGGAACCCCTGTTCTTGGGCAATTTAACCGTGGCGAAGACGCGGAGATTGGAACCTTTATTGACCAAGCCGTTGATACAGAGCTATCAGGAAACCTTGTTGATGTGTGTCCGGTTGGTGCCTTAACATCTAAACCATATACATATAAAGCAAGGAATTGGGAGCTTAAGAAGACAGAGACAATCGATGTGCATGACGCACTTGGTTGTAATATTCGCGTTGATTCGCGTGGTCGTGAAGTTATGCGTATTGTTCCGCGCCTTAATGAAGATATCAATGAAGAGTGGATTGATGACCGTACGCGCTATTCCTATGATGGCTTAGGGCGTGGGCGCATAGATCGCCCCTATATTCGTGATGAGGATAGTGGAAATTTACGCGAATCATCATGGGGGGAAGCTTTTGCAGTTATTAAGAAGAAATTATCTGGTGTTAAAGGGGATGCTATTGCTGCGCTTGCTGGCGATCTTGTAGATGTCGAATCTATGGTGGCAATGAAAGACCTTATGAAGTCATTGGGAAGTAATAATATTGATTGCCGTACCGATGGTGGAATTTTTAATACAGACAGTAGATCATCTTATTTATTCAACTCTACTCTGGCAGGAATAGATGAGGCCGATGCAATTCTTTTAGTTGGTGTTAATCCACGCCATGAAGCCACCTTACTTAACGCCCGAATTCGTAAAAACTGGCTTGAGAAACGCGTTCCTATTTCATTGATAGGTGAGGCTGTTGACCTGACATACCCGTATGCACATGTGGGAACAGGGCCTAAAGACCTTGAAAAACTTGTAAAAGAATATGCAGGAAAGGTAGAAGCCAAGAAACCTGTCATGATTGTCGGATCTGGTGTTTTTCGCCGGGATGATGGCGCAGCTATTCAGTCTCTTGTTCAAGATGCAGCGGAGAAGCTTGGTGTAGTTACAGGTAACTGGAATGGATTTAATGTCATTCATAGTGCCGCGTCACGCGTTGGTGGTCTTGATGTTGGTTTCTTACCGCAAGATGGTGGGAAGGACTTCTCTCAGATCATGGCAGGTACAAAGGATGGCTCTATTGAGGCTTTGTTCTTGCTTGGTGCCGATGAGTTTAATGCACGTGTAAATATTGGTTGGAAAACCTTTGTTGTTTATCAAGGGCATCATGGAGATCACGCGGCGGAACGTGCAGATGTTGTTCTTCCTTCTGCGGCTTATACAGAAAAAGATGGTATTTATGTGAACACGGAAGGCCGCCCGCAACTTGCAAAACGTGTTGTTTCTGCACCGGGTGATGCAAAAGATGATTGGTCTATATTGCGTGCACTATCTGCACATATCGGTAAGAAAGAATTACCTTACAATACAAAAACTGAGTTAAGAGCGCGTATTCAAAAAGAGTGGACGATCTTTAAGAGCATGGATGAAGTTATCCCTGCGAAATGGAATAAACCCGCGAAAAAAGGAAAAGTCTTTAAGGACGCTTTTGCTCCGATTGTTCCAAATATTTCACACTATTACCTTAAAAACCCGATATGCCGTGCGTCTGAAACAATGAGTGCGTGTGTACAATCATTTTCAAAGCCGGAAGAGTTTCAGGAGGCTGCAGAATAGCTATGTCAGATAAGAAAACGACTTTAGATCAAGTTCAGGAATTTCATGAAACTTATGGCCTGCCGGTTTTAGACAGTGCCGATATTTCAGATGAAAAGACGAATCAACTTCGTATTAACCTTCTTGCAGAAGAGCTTGATGAGCTTAAAGAAGCATTAGAGCAGGGCGATATGGTTGAGACGCTTGATGCACTTATTGACCTTCAATATGTTTTGGATGGGGCATTTTTGTCATTTGGCTTACAACATATAAAGACGGCCGCGTTTGATGAGGTACATCGTTCAAACATGAGTAAACTTGGCGAGGATGGTAAACCCATTCGCCGTGAATCTGATGGTAAAGTTCTAAAAGGGCCTAATTATTTTAAGCCTGACATGACGCAATTTGTAAATACAAAAGAGGAAGCCGCATAGATGGATGCTGTTGTTGAATTTGCGCTTTGGGGTTGGTCATTCTGGATCGTTAGAACATTGGCCTATACACTTTGTGTGGTTGTGGGTGTTCTAATCTCTGTTGCTTACCTTACATATGCAGAACGCAAAGTTATGGGCGCGATGCAGCGCAGGCAAGGCCCAATGACGGTTGGCCCGTTTGGTTTATTACAGCCGATTGCGGATGGTATTAAGCTTTTCTCAAAAGAAACTATTATTCCTGAAAAGGCGCACCGCATTGTTTTCCTAATGGCGCCGATGATGTTATTTGCATTATCACTGATTTCATGGGCCGTTATCCCCTTTGATAAAGGCTGGGTTCTTGCCAATTTGAATGTCGGGATTTTGTATCTGGTTGCGATATCATCTATGGGCGTTTACGGCGTTATTATGGCGGGTTGGGCTTCTAATTCACGTTACGCTTTTCTTGGTGCATTAAGAAGCGCGTCGCAGATGATCTCTTATGAGGTCTCTATGGGGCTGATTATTGTATGCGTATTACTTACAACCGGATCTTTGAATTTACAGGAAATAGTGTTGGCAGAGCGCCCGGTATGGGTTCAAATATTGCTCTTCCCAATGTTTATTGTCTTTTTGATCTCTATTTTAGCAGAGACAAACAGAGCGCCATTCGATTTGCCCGAGGGTGAATCAGAAATTACCGGCGGGTTTATGGTTGAATATTCTGCGATGACCTTTGCTTTATTCTTCCTTGGTGAATATGCCAATATGATTTTGATGAGTGCCATTGCGGTTACATTATTCCTTGGCGGATGGTTGCCACCATTCGGGATAGATAGCTTGGCCTTTGTTCCCGGTATTGTTTGGTTTGCACTTAAAACTGCGGGTGTACTATTCTTCTTTATCTGGTCACGTGCGACATTGCCGCGTTTCAGATATGATCAGCTTATGCGCTTGGGTTGGAAAGTATTCCTGCCACTAACATTAGGGTGGGTTGTTTTGACGGCTGGCTTACTGCTTACGTTTGATGCGCTACCAAATGCGCAAGCTGCTGCCGAAACCGCTATTGTGGAATTAGAAACACAGGCTGTAAATGTGGATGTAGAAGCGAAATCCGCGATAGAATCTGTAAAAGAAACACTTAATAATGGAACTGAATAATTATGGATAACTTTGCACGTTCATTTTTCCTGACCGAAATTGTTAAAGGTTTTCTTTTAACACTTAAATATATGTTTTTTGTTCCTAGAGTGACAATTAACTACCCGCATGAAAAAGGTCCAATTTCCCCACGTTTCAGAGGTGAGCATGCATTGCGTCGTTACCCTAATGGTGAGGAACGTTGTATTGCGTGTAAGTTATGTGAAGCAATTTGCCCTGCACTTGCAATTACGATTGAGGCAGAGCCACGTGATGACGGTTCTCGTCGCACAACAAAATATGACATTGATATGACTAAGTGTATCTATTGTGGCCTATGTCAGGAAGCTTGTCCTGTTGATGCCATTGTTGAGGGACCGAATTTTGAATATGCTACAGAAACACGCGAAGAGCTTTACTATAACAAAGAAAAGCTCTTAGCGAATGGTGATAGATGGGAAGCACAACTTGCGGCAAACATCGTTGCGGATGCGCAGTACCGTTAATAAAACGATTTAAGATGCGATATCAACACCGCCGATACTATCGTAATCAATGTTATCCAGATGCTCCCGTGCAAGTTTTAACTGATCGGGCATAATCGCTTCTTCTTCAAACGTTGTGGCTAAATCTTGTTCAAGACCCTCAAGTTCCTTGCCTGTGAAGTGCTTTACTTCGCTTCCACGTTCAAAAGCTACAGTTAAACGGAAGTTACCTTCTTCACTCGGCTCTGGGGTTACCCCACATTTTTCCTGCGAAAATTTAAATTCATTATGTTCCATTATTATCACCTCTCATACTATTGAGTGACAATAGAGTAAATAAAAGTCAGCTGTCAAATTCTGTTTTAAATATTCGAATAGAACATATCCAAAGGTATATAGTAATAAAGAGACAAAATTTCGACACCCGGATTTCGTTCATTTAGCCCTGCATTCGATAAATGACTGAAGGCTAGCGATAATCTGGATCTATTTTTGAAGATATAGCCGAGTTCCAATTGGGATTTAAATTGTAAGGGATAGCCAAGGTCAAGATCACCTTTTGCGTGTTTATATAGTCCAGCACCAAAAGAAGGGGATATAAATACATTATCACTTACATTTATAGTGTATTCCAGACCTGTACCAAGCCATGTATTTCCTTGTGAGGTTAAATTTAATTCGGCCCATGGCCTTAAGTTTTTAAAAACAACCGATCTGTCGTGTTTATATTTAATACGAAGGTCCACGGCCTCACTATGCCCTTCGAGCACATTATAGTAACCTAATGAGACACCTAAAAAAGAAGGTGTTTTTGCAAATGAATTATTTGTAACACCAATAACTAATGTCGCAAGAATGCCTAAAATAGCGGTTTTTTTATTCTGTAAGGTCATTGATATTTGCATAGTATGCCAGAAAGACGTGTATATAAGAAAAAGTGTGTTGCTTTTGCCTTGATAAATCAACCTAAAAAACTAAAAATAAAGCGTATTTTTTTCCTTTCATCACTTGAAGTTAGCGCGATAAAGGATTAGAAAAGGTTCAAACGTTTAGATAGAGACATCTCCATGGTCGTACAGGCATTCGCCTTTTATTTATTTGCAGGTATTTTAATCGCTAGTGCTTTAATGGTTATTACGGCACGTAACCCTGTTCATTCGGTATTATTCCTTGTTCTTGCATTCTTTAATGCGGCAGGGCTCTTTGTTCTTCTTGGCGCAGAGTTTATCGCAATGTTACTTATTATTGTTTATGTCGGTGCGGTTGCTGTTTTATTCTTATTTGTTGTTATGATGCTCGATATAAATTTCCAAAACTTACGAAAAGGTGCCATGCATTACGTCCCCATTGGGGTTGTCATTGGCGGCATCGTATTGTTTGAGCTTATCTCTATATATAGTTATTGGCGTTTTGCGCCGACAGCCTCCGGCAATTTGGATTTACCGGTAGAGCAATTTACAGATGTTACGAATGCGCATGCACTTGGTATGGTTTTGTACACGGATTATATTTTTGCCTTTCAAGTTTCAGGTTTAATTCTGTTTGTCGCAATGATTGGAGCGATTGTTTTAACGCTTCGGACACGCCCAGGGGTTAGAAAACAAAAAGTTGCGGAACAACAAAGTCGTAAGGCTGATGATGTTTTGGAAATTAAAAATGTTACATCAGGAACCGGGGTATAATGATGGAAAATCTTGCACATATCGGGATGGAGCATTTTCTTATCCTCGCCGGGATGCTTTTTACAATTGGTGTCTTTGGTATATTTTTGAACCGTAAGAACGTCATTGTTATCTTAATGTCTGTCGAATTAATGCTTTTGGCTGTTAATATTAACTTTGTTACGTTTTCTGCCTATTTGAACGATCTTGTTGGTCAAGTCTTTGTTATGTTTATTCTAACTGTAGCCGCGGCAGAAGCTGCCATCGGTCTTGCTATCCTTGTTGTGTTCTTTAGAAACAAGGGTTCTATTGCAGTTGAAGATATTTCGAGTATGAAGGGATAGAAAATGGAATTACTTGCGGTTTTCTCTCCTTTAGTTGCCTTTTTGGTTGCGGGATTATTTGGAAAGCAGATTACGGATAAAGGATGCCAATTCGTAACTTGTTTTGGTATTATCGTTTGTGCACTCTCATCAATTACACTGTTTTTTGATGTTATCTTTACTGAGGGTATGGTGGATGGTGCAGACGTTACTATACTCGCGAACTGGATTACGTCCGGGGACTTCTCTGTACAGTGGGCATTACGTATTGATCAACTTACTGTCGTAATGATGTGCGTTGTTAGTATTGTTTCAGCATGTGTTCATATCTATTCTGTTGGTTATATGAGCCACGATGCCTGCAAAGGTCGTTTTATGGCTTATTTAAGCCTATTTACTTTTGCTATGCTGATGCTTGTAACATCTGATAATTTACTACAACTCTTCTTTGGTTGGGAAGGCGTGGGTGTTGCATCCTACTTACTCATCGGATTTTGGAATCATAAGCATTCAGCGAATTCAGCGGCTCAAAAAGCATTTATTGTTAACCGTGTCGGGGACTTTGGACTTGCTTTAGGGATGATGGCAACGTTTGTTGTTTTTGGCTCTATTGAATTTACAGAAATATTTGCCGCGCCAGAGCAATATGCGCAGACAATGTTTACGTTTTTTGGTTTTGAATTACATGCACTTACTGTTATCTCATTACTGTTATTCATGGGTGCGGTTGGTAAATCAGCTCAGCTAGGTTTGCATACATGGCTTCCTGATGCCATGGAGGGGCCAACACCTGTTTCTGCACTTATTCACGCGGCAACTATGGTTACAGCCGGTGTGTTTTTGGTCGCACGTTTCTCACCTGTCTTTGAATATGCTCCGATTGCGTTAATGGTTGTTACGGTGTTTGGTGCAACAACGGCGTTTGTCGCGGCTACAATTGGTTTAACACAGTTTGATATTAAGCGTGTTATTGCCTATTCAACGATGAGCCAGCTGGGATATATGTTCTTTGCGCTTGGGGTTTCTGCCTATGGTGCAGCAATATTCCACCTCATGACACATGCATTCTTTAAGGCACTATTATTCCTTGGGGCAGGTTCAGTTATTCATGCCATGTCTGATGAGCAGGATATGCGTAATATGGGTGGTATTTGGAAGAAAATACCAATTACTTATGCGATGATGTGGGTTGGCTCACTGGCTCTTGCCGGAGTATGGCCATTTGCAGGATATTATTCTAAGGATATTGTCCTTGAATCTGCATGGGCAGACCATAGTTGGTTTGGTAACTATGCTTATTGGATGGGAATAGCGGCAGCATTTATGACAGCGTTTTATAGTTGGCGTTTAATTATCCTAACGTTCCATGGAAAGCCTAGAGCAAGTGAAAAGGTTATGAGCCATATTCATGAATCCCCGTCAATTATGGTTTTCCCATTGTTAATTCTTGCTGTTGGTGCAGTTTTATCAGGTAAAGTTCTTTATGGTGGTTTTGTCGGGTCTGCATATGAACATCATGCAGCGGCAGAAATACATGCAGATGTTGCGCCTGCGGCCGGTGGTGATGAGCATGGATCAATCGACCATGATGCCCATTCACATGGTGGTCATGGTGGCGAACACGCTGAGGAAGAATATGCTTCTGACGATCATGGCCCGAACCTATGGTCTCGTGATTATTTCTGGCATAAGTCTCTTTTTGTTCTACCGGAGAATGATACTATTGAGGCCGCGCACTCTGCTCCTTTCTGGGTGAAGAAGCTTCCTTTAGTGGCCGGATTGATTGGTATTGCTCTGGCTTACCTTATTTATATGGTGAAACCCGGATCATCTGCCGTATTTGTACGTATATTTAAACCGCTACATACGCTGTTCTACAATAAATGGTTCTTTGATGTGATTTACCATCATATCTTTGTAAAACCATCATTGGTTTTAGGACGATTATTCTGGGCAGGTGATAAAAATGTTATTGATGGTGCAGGGCCGGATGGCGTTGCGGGGCTAACGTCACGTATTGCGCATAATCTGTCAAAGTTCCAGAGTGGATATGTTTACCAATATGCTTTGGTTATGATTATCGCGTTAATCACACTCATATCGTGGTTTGTTTTAAAAGCTGACCCATCTTTTTACACAGTTCAAAACTCTCCAATTCTGAATGAGGTTACACAATGAATATGCCTCCAGTACTCTCAATCATGATTTTCTTACCGTTGATTTGTGCCTTTATGGTGGCAATGGTGCGCGGTGAAAAAGGTGATGAAGCTCTGGTTGAAAAGAATGTTAAACATTTATCCTTGTTTAGCTCTCTTTTCATTTTTGCCTTTGGTCTATTTATGTACCAAAATTATGACCCAAGCATTGTCGGTTTCCAATTTGAGGAAAAGGGTTCATGGTTTGGAAATGGTGGCATTAATTATCACCTTGGTGTTGATGGTATATCTGTATATTTCGTTTTATTATCTGTCTTTTTGACGCCTATTTGTATTTTAGCCAGTTGGAATTCCGTTAAGAAGCGTGTTAAAGAATATATGATTGCTTTTCTCGTTCTTGAAAGCTTTATGATCGGTACATTTACCGCGCTTGATTCAATCCTGTTTTATGTCTTCTTTGAGGGTGTCTTGATTCCGATGTTTTTAATCATCGGAATATGGGGCGGCCCGCGACGTGTTTATGCCTCTTACAAGTTTTTCCTTTATACGTTGCTTGGCTCTGTTTTAATGCTGCTTGCATTGCTTACTCTGTACGCAAAGGTCGGTTCAACGGATATCCCAACATTGATCGCAAACCCTGTTGATTTTGAATTACAGAAATGGTTGTGGATTGCATTTTTTGCAAGTTTTGCTGTGAAGATGCCGATGTGGCCGGTTCATACGTGGCTTCCTGATGCACACGTTGAAGCACCAACTGCCGGTTCTGTTATTCTTGCCGGTGTCTTGTTAAAGATGGGGGGGTATGGGTTTTTACGTTTCTCTTTGCCTATGTTACCTGATGCCAGTCTTTATTTCGCGCCATTTGTTTTATGGATGAGCGTTGTTGCAATTATATACACATCTCTTGTTGCGTTGGTTCAGGAAGATATGAAAAAGCTTATTGCTTATTCATCCGTTGCGCATATGGGCTTTGTGACACTTGGTATTTTTACGTTCACTCAACAAGGTATTGAGGGTGCTGTTTTTCAAATGATTAGCCACGGTGTTATTTCGGCGGCCTTATTCCTTTGTGTTGGTGTTGTTTATGACCGTCTGCATACACGTGAAATTGGACGCTATGGAGGTCTTGTGAAAAACATGCCTCGTTATGCCACTGTCTTGATGATCTTTATGCTAGGCTCTGTTGGTCTTCCGGGAACCAGTGGTTTCGTTGGTGAATTTTTAGCGTTACTAGGATCGTTCCAAGTAAATACGGTCGTCGCAGCGTTCGCATCAACCGGTGTTATTTTGGGTGCGGCTTATATGCTTGTTTTGTACCGACGTGTTGTGTTTGGTCCGCAAGAGAATAAAGATGCCTCTGAAATGTCGGATTTGAATTCATTAGAGAAGGGGATATTTATTCCACTTGTTATTCTTGTTTTCTATCTTGGTGTATTTCCAAATGTCATATTATCAAAGTTATCCCCTGCGGTTGAGCCTATTGTAAGTATATACGAAGAATTACCAAGCCAAAATATGCCGAGCACGGAGCTTGTTGAACAATCCGTGGTTAAAGAGGGAGAAGAGTAATGGGTGAAATGAACTTAATGCTTATCCTCCCGGAACTTTTTCTAGCCATTATCGGGATGGGATTTCTTATTGCAGGTGTTATGCAGGGAAACCGTGCTACTGATGTCTTGAGTTGGTCGACCTGTATTAGTTTTGTAATAGCAGCAGTTATATTGTTGCGCATGGACACAGAGGCTACGCAGATATTGAATGGTATGCTGATTATTGACGACTTTGCCATTACAGTTAAAATCCTTTTACTTCTTGGGTTAACGGCATCGTTGGCACTTTCTATTCAATATTTGTATCAAGAGCGTATTGCGCGTTTTGAGTATCCTGTTCTGATTATATTTGCAGGTATTGGTATGATGCTTATGGTGTCTGCAAATAATCTACTTGGCCTTTATATGGCGTTGGAACTTCAATCATTGGCTCTTTACGTTTTGGCCGCTTTTCACCGTAACTCTTTACGTTCTGCCGAGGCTGCAACCAAGTACTTTATTCTTGGGGCATTATCATCGGGGATGCTACTTTTCGGTATTTCATTGATTTACGGCTTTACTGGTTCTATTCAGTTTGATGTTATCGCTTCAACCCTATCTGCGCAGACATTGATCCCTCCCGGCTTTACAGTTGGTATGGTTTTTGTTCTGGCGGCTATTGCGTTTAAAGTATCAGCTGCGCCATTCCACATGTGGACACCCGATGTGTATCAAGGTGCACCATCAAGTGTAACGGCCTTCTTTGCCATCGTTCCTAAAATTGCGGCACTTGCAATGTTGATACGTTTATTGTTTGTTCCGTTCGAGGCTGCGTCTATGCAGTGGGGGCAAGTTCTTTATTTAATGGCGATGCTATCTTTAGTCGTTGGTTCGTTTGCAGCGATCGCTCAGGATAATATCAAGCGCCTAATGGCATATAGCTCGATCGGTAATATGGGATATGCCATGATTGGTCTTGTGGCGGGGGGCGCAATTGGGATTAGTTCAGTTCTTGTCTTTCTAACAGTTTATATGTTTATGACTGCGGGTATTTTTGCCGTTATTCTATGTATGAGGCGCGAGGGCATTGCGGTTGAAAAAATAAGTGATCTGGCCGGCCTATCTAAGACACAGCCTGTCCTTGCCTATATTATGGCAGCATTAATGTTTTCTATGAGTGGTATTCCGCCTTTGGCCGGTTTCTTTGGTAAATTGTTTATATTTGAAGCAGCAATAGCGCAGGGGTATTATTGGCTTGCTACGTTTGGAATTGTCGCTTCTGTTATTGCTGCATTCTATTATTTGCGCATTATCAAAGTTATGTTCTTTGATGAGCCAGCAGATGCATTTGACACAGGGATTAGTGTAGAACGCCGTATTATCTTGGCTATCTCTCTTGCATTTATCCTTGGGTTTATTATTGATCCGTCTGCTATTAAAGATACGGCCATGATCGCAGCTGAATCTTTACTCTCTTAATATCATGTCTATTGACTGGAATATTCAGACCCATGAGATACTTGAGAGTACTCAGGATAGTTTGATGTGCGCCTTAGAGAGTGGCTTAGCTATTGAAGGCACTGTTATTCGGACGCAGCATCAGAGCCAAGGGCGTGGTAGACATGGACGGTGTTGGGAAGAGGGTGAAGGTAATCTTTATTTTTCATTTCTTATTTCCCCTCATATCAACGCCGATAAGTTAGGGCATATCTCACTTTTAACGGGTTTAAGTTTACAGAAAACTATTCTGAGTATCGTCAAAGGCTCAGCCTATTCCCCCCTGATAAAGTGGCCTAATGATGTCTTACTAGATCAAAAGAAATGTGCCGGTATCTTAATCGAAACACCATCCGTCAGTACCTCAGGCATTATAGATCATTTAGTTATTGGGATCGGCGTGAATATATCTTCTGCGCCGATTGAAACATCCTCTTATTTAAACGCATATAATAAAAATATACGTGCTGATGATGTGTTGGAGCAGTTCTTACAGACTTTTAGCCTGTATTATGATGCATGGAGAGTAGATGGGTTTGAGGGCATTCGCGTAGAGTGGATAAATAACAGTTTTAAAAAAGGCCAGCCCATCAATGTAAAGCTTGGTAAAACCTTTATTAGCGGCGCGTTTGAGACTATTGATCAATTTGGTAACCTCGTCATATTGTGCAATGAAACAAATGAGAAAAGAACAATAACATCTGGTGATGTTTTTTTGCTATAATCCCCTGATTTTAAAAGAAAGAGTTTATTGTTATGTTATTTGCAATAGATGTGGGTAATACCAATACAGTTTTTGCTTTGTTTAAGGATGATATCGTTAAACATTCGTGGCGTTGTAAAACCGAAAGTTCACGCTCTGCCGACGAATATGCCGTTTTTTTAAACCAACTCTTTGAAATGGAAGATGTGCAATGGAATGATATTTCTGATGTTATTATCAGTTCGGTTGTGCCGGATGCAAATTTCCATCTCGAAAATTTTTGTGAAAAATACATTCATCAAGATGCTCATTTTGTTTCGGCAAATAATGTAGATATTGAAATTGATTTAGATTACCCCGATGAAGTCGGTGCAGACAGGCTTGTTACGAGTATGGCTGTTATTGCAGAGTACCAAACGCCTGCTGTTGTTGTTGATTTTGGGACAGCTACGACGTTTGATGTTATTGATGATGGTGGTATATATCGCGGGGGGGCGATTGCTCCGGGTATTCGTTTATCCGTTGAGGCTTTAACATCACGCGCAGCAAAGCTACCTGAAATAACAATTGAAAAGCCTAAGAGTGCTATTGGAAAAAATACATTAGGCGCTATGCAGTCGGGGATGTATTGGGGGTATATTGGAGTTATCGAAACAATCATCAATAAGATTGAAGTAGAACTTGGAAAAGATGTGTTTGTTATTGCAACAGGGGGATTAGCATCTCTTTACGCACAAAGCACGGAAACTATTGACGTGGTCGATGAAAACCTTATTTTCAAAGGCCTTCTGGAAATCTATAAAAAGAAAAACAATAAATCATAATGCGTACAATTTTTGAGAATGATGAACTTTATTTTGTTCCACTTGGCGGTAGCGAAGAATTTGGAACTAACCTTAACCTTTATGTTTGCGACGGGGACTTCTTAATCGCAGATTGCGGCATTGGTTTTGCCGATGAACGCTTTCCGGGAATTGACCTATTACTTCCCGATACGAAGTTCCTTCAACAAAAGAGGGATAAAATAAAGGGCATGATTATAACGCATGCGCACGAAGATCATATTGGTGCGGTGTGTTATGTATGGGAGAAGTTAAAATGTCCTGTTTATGCCTTACCTTTTACAGCCAGTGTCCTGCGTAAAAAATTGGATCAGCATGGTGTAAATAATGTTCCTATCCATGTTGTTAACACCAAGGACACTGTATCAATTGGCACATTTGATGTTGATTTTATTCCTGTATCACATTCGGTGCCAGATAGTTGTTCTTTATTTATACAAACGCGCCATGGGAATGTTGTTCATAGTGGCGATTGGAACCTTGATCCGGCACCAGTGATCGGAGAGAAGACGCAGGAAGATACCTTCAGAGCATTAAGTAAGAAGGGTGTACTGGCATATGTCGGTGATTCTACAAACTCTCAAGTAGACGGTTATTCAGGCTCTGAGGCAGATGTCGCAAAGGGTATGGCCGAGGAGTTCAAGAAATGTGACGGAAAGATTGCCGTAACAACCTTTGCCTCTAATATCGGGCGTTTAATTAGTATTGTAAAGGCAGCCGAAGAAAACGGACGCAGTGTTGCTCTTGTTGGGCGTTCACTGCATCGTATGGTTGGCTGTGCTTATGAGTGTAGTTATATCAATGATATTCCTGATTTTCTTTCAGAGGATGACATTGCTAAAGTGCCGGATGAAAACCTTGTTCTGGTTTTAACGGGGTCACAAGGCGAGCATAGGGCAGCTATGGCGCGTGTGGCGCGTGGCGATCATCCGTTTATCCGACTTAATAAGCGAGACACCGTTATTTTCTCTTCTCGTACAATTCCGGGGAATGAACGTCGTATTAATGTCGTTAAAAATGATTTATCTGCCGCCGGTGTACGTGTTGTTTCTCCGAAAGAAACTCAAAACACAATTCATGTTTCGGGACACCCATGCCGTGATGAAATTGCAAGCATGTTACAATGGGTTCAGCCCGCCTGCGTTATTCCTGTTCATGGGGAACGCTTACAACTTGATACGCATGCGCAGCTTGCACAAGATTGTCAGGTGAACCACACGTTGGTGCCCAGTAACGGTTCAGTGATCCGACTTGCACCAAATCTACCGGAGATCATAGATCATATAGAAACGGGGAATTTAGCCGTTGATCAACGGCGTATTATTCCTGTGACCCACCAATCAATTACTGCGCGTCGTAAGTTGCAGTATTCAGGAACGGTTCATGCTTCTGTTGTTTTGAATCAGGATTTAGAGGTTATTGGTAATATCAAGGTTGATACAGTCGGTTTGAGTTGTAAGAGGAATGAGGATTGTATTATCCCTGATTTACAAGATCATATCTTTGATACTTTAGATCAACTTGATGATGATCTTATTTATGATGAGGAAAAGATTGCAGAACGCCTTAGGGGATCACTGCGTCGGTATGTTATGGATACGCTCGGCTTAAGACCGAAAACAACTATTCATGTCACTTTAATTGATTTATAGGGGAAAATCCTATGCAGTTTGTTTCAGGTGTTGTTGTCTTTATTATTATATGGTGGGTCGTGATTTTTTGCGTCTTACCGTTTGGTGTCGCACGTACCTATAATGAAGATGATCATACAGATGATGAAGGGTATACTGCCCCAGGATCACCGCCTACGCTCAATATAAAGAAAAAGCTTATGATTACGACGCTTATTTCTATTGCCCTTTGGATCATTATTTATTTTATCATTGATGCGGGTATTATAGATTTCCGGGAATTGGCGCGTAGCGAGGATATATAATGAAAGACATCTGCCAGTACGTCATAGGAACTTTATTTTTATGTAGCTTAATCACAACAAGCACCATTGTTGATGCACGTAGCTATTCATCTCGTCCTGCAAAGGACACTGATATCATCTGCCGACATATTGATAAGGATGGTAAGGTGAAAAAGGGGGTATCAGCGGACTATACCGCAGGTGTTGATATAAATGGACAAGATGTAGCATCAGCAAATGTGAATACTGCAAATTCTCTTGCATTACCTGACCCTATCGTTATTCCCGTTGAGTTAGATCTTGCCGAGCGTTACGGTTTGACATTGCCAAGCGGTATAGAATTAGAACCAACAGTCTCTAAAATTGCGATTTATAATGATGGTCGTATTGTTTTCAATGATAAAGATATTAGTCAAAAAATTATATCTGATTGTTATCCCGAAGCTACCGGTAAAAAGCATAAAAAAAATGCTAATAATCCTGTGACAGGGCATGGACAGAAGAGCGCCGATCCCGTAGTCTCTAGCGATAAAATTGAAGGGCAATATCCTGATGAAAGCCAAGAGCGCACGCCCTATAATAATTAACTCGAATAAATCACAGAGCTTGGCGGAGTAAGAATTAATGGCAAAGAAGCAAAGAACCGCAATCACACCAACACGCGAAGAGAACTTTCCTGAATGGTATCAGCAGGTTATAAAATCCGCAGATATGGCGGAGAACTCACCAACACGTGGGTGCATGATTATTAAGCCTTATGGCTTTGCCCTATGGGAGAATATGCAGCGTAGCTTTGATGACATGATCAAAGATGCAGGTGTACAAAATGTTTATTTCCCTCTTTTGATCCCTTTAAGCTTTATCAGTAAAGAGGCAGATCATGTTGATGGTTTTGCCAAGGAATGTGCCGTTGTTACGCACCACCGTTTAGAAGGTAGTGAAGATGGTTTGGTTCCGGCAGGGAAACTGGAAGAGCCTTATGTTATTCGTCCGACATCGGAAACAATTATTGGTGACGCGATGTCACGTTGGATCCAATCTTATCGTGATTTACCGATGAAATTGAACCAATGGTGTAATGTCATGCGTTGGGAAATGCGTACGCGCCTTTTCCTACGTACATCTGAGTTTCTTTGGCAAGAAGGGCATAATGCCTTTGAAACGGCCGAAGATGCAAATGAAGATGCACATAAAATGTTAGAAGCATACCGCCACTTTGCAGAGGATTACCTTGCATTGCCTGTGATTACAGGTGAAAAGACCGAGGATGAGCGTTTTCCAGGGGCGATTGCAACCTATACAATAGAAGCAATGATGCAGGATGGTAAGGCTTTACAAGCCGGAACATCTCACGATCTTGGACAAAACTTTGCCAAATCTATTGGTATTACATTTCAGGGGCGTGATGGAAATGAGCAGCATGCACATACGACAAGCTGGGGTATTTCAACGCGCTTAATCGGTGGTATGATTATGGCTCATGCAGATGATGATGGTATGATTATGCCTCCACGTGTTGCGCCTCACCATGTTGTGATTATTCCGATTATCCGCGAGGGGCAGGATGCTCAGACCACAAATGCATATATTGATGATCTTACGGCAAAACTAAAAAGCAACGGTATTCGCGTAAAAGTAGATGACCGCGAAGAGCGCACACCGAATAAAATGTGGGATGCAATTAAGAAGGGCGTTCCTATACGTGTTGAAATTGGTGGCCGCGAAGTTGAAGAGGGTACTTTGACCTATATTCGTCGTGACATTGGCAAGGATTCAAAAACAACCTGTCGTGTAGATGAATTTGTTGAAACTGCACAAAGCGTTCTGGATCAAATACAGAGTGATCTGTTTAATCGTGCAAAGGCGTTTTCTGATGCCAATATTACAGATGTGGCCTCATTGGATGAAGTCTCCGCATTTTTCAAGGATGGTAATATTGGTTATGTGGCAGTTGATATTTCTGTCATGGATAATGAGAACTTTGAAGCAGCTCTAAAAGAGCAGGGCTTAAGTACGCGCTGTATGCCTTTTGCCAATAAAGGAAAGAAAGTTCTGATTGGGAAGGCCTATTAATTTTATGATATCCAAGTTTGAACGTACCGTCGCATGGCGCTATTTGCGCTCTAAAAAAGCAGAAGGATTTGTTTCTGTTATTGCCGGCTTTTCTTTTGCCGGTATTATGCTTGGTGTTGCAACACTCATTATTGTGATGAGTGTCATGAATGGATTTAGGCAAGAGTTGTTTAGTCGTATTCTTGGGCTTGGCGGGCACATGAATGTCTATTCGCAGGCAGGTGCACTGTATGATTATGGCACTATTCGTGATGAGCTTCTGGCTATTCAGGGCATTGATGCGATTACACCTATTATCGAGGGGCAGACGTTACTCTCTCGTCAAAGTGCGGCGACAGGCGTAATGGTGCGTGGTATATCACAGGCCGACTATGCCAGTCGTGATATACTGTTTGATGGTATCAGGTCAGGTGAAATTGATAACTTCCGTGAATATAACGTTGCTATCGGGACTGTCCTTGCACAAAAAATGCACCTTAATATTGGTGATAAGATCACGCTGACATCTCCGATTTTAAAAAGCACCCCCTTTGGTACAATACCGACACAGCGTACATTCGAGATTGGTATGATTTTTGATGTCGAGATGTATGAATATAATAGTGGTTTTGTATTCATGCCTTTGCCGGCAGCACAAAAATTCTTTAAATTTAAGAATGGTGTTAGTGCATTAGAAGTGTTTTTGAGTGAGCCTGATCGACTTGATGAAATTCGTAAAGCCGTTGAGATAGAGCTTCAGGGCAGGGCAGGTGTCTATGATTGGCGTGATATGAATAAGAGCTTTTTCAATGCTTTGGAAGTTGAACGTAATGTTATGTTCCTTATCCTAAGTATGATTATTCTTGTTGCTGCGTTTAATATTATCTCCTCTATGATTATGTTAGTAAAAGACAAGGGGCATGATATTGCCATTATGCGTACAATGGGTGCAACACGCGGAAATATGATGCGTATCTTTATGCTGACAGGGGCGAGCATCGGATTTATGGGTACAATATTTGGATCAGCTTTAGGGATCTCATTCGCTTTGAATATTGAAACAATTCGTATGTTTTTAGAAAGTATGACGGGGGCATCCTTATGGGATGAGGAAATCCGTTTTCTGTCTGAAATTCCGGCAGAGATTGATTGGCACGAAGTTCTGAGTGTTATTGTGATGGCATTCTCTTTGTCTATTCTTGCAACTATATATCCTGCATGGAGGGCGGCGCGCCTGGACCCTGTGGAGGCCTTGCGCTACGAGTAAAGATGACGAAAGACCTGAGACTTATGGATATTTTTGAAAAAAGCAGTGCACCGGAGGAAACGCCGGACAAGAGCAGTTACTTTACCCCTGTTCCTGATGACTATGACGATGATGACATTCTCATTGATGACGAGGTTGCGTTGGATGATGACTTAAGTGAATTATCGCAGGATGAGGTGCTGTTGGCAGAAGATAGCCTCCAATCTATAGACGATGGTGATGCAGCCCCGCTGAATGAAGGTAACTTATTGCTTATGGTACGTGGGCTTCATAAATCTTATCATCAAGGGACTAAGCCGCTTCATATCCTTAACAACGTTGATTTACGCCTTTATTCTGGCGAGATTGCCGCCCTTATAGGCCCTAGTGGTTCTGGGAAATCAACATTATTACATATTTTAGGTCTGTTAGATGCACCTTCATCGGGGCAAATAATGATGGGGGAACGGGACATTTCCAAATTAAATGACCGCGCACGAACAAAATTACGTAACGGTCATATTGGGTTTGTATACCAATTCCATCATTTATTACCTGAGTTTACCGCGCTAGAGAATGTCGCCTTGCCATGTGTTATTGCAGGCCAGAAGGCAAAGGACGCGCAAGACAAGGCAGCTGTTCTTTTAGAGCAACTTGGCCTTGGACATCGTTTAAAGCACCGCCCCGCAACTTTATCTGGTGGTGAGCAACAACGTGTTGCGATTGCGCGTGCATTAATCAATGACCCGTATTTATTATTTGCGGATGAGCCGACGGGTAATCTTGATCCTGAAACATCAGAGGAAGTTTTTGATCTCCTGCTTGACCTTGTTCGTAATCGGGGCATTGGGGCGTTAATAGCAACGCATAACATTGATCTTGCCAATGAAATGGATCGTATTTTAGAAGTAAAATCTGGAAGAATTCTTCCTTATTGATTTTTGATATAGAAACCTTCGAGCTTTATTTGCTACAGTCCCTATCATGACCCAACACTTTGTGCATTTACATCTGCACTCTGCCTATTCACTGGCAGAGGGAGCGATCAAGGTTAAAGACCTTGTGAAGATGTGTGTTAGTGCAAAAATGCCTGCTGCGGCTATTACCGATAGCAACAATATGTTTGGTGCGATGGAGTTCGCGTTAGAGGCCTCTAAGAATGGGGTACAGCCTATATTAGGCTGTCAGGCAACTGTTGGAGAGGAGGGGCATCAACTCGTCCTTATCGCGCAAAATGAGCGGGGCTATAAAAATCTCTGTAAAATTATCAGTGCATCTTATATGGGTGATGTTGGGAGCCATGATGTTAGCGCCACATATGACGTATTACGCCAATATGCGGGCGACGTTATTTGCCTGAGTGGTGGTATGAATGGTGCAATCGCACAAGCCGTATTACATGGGCAGAAAGATAAAGCAGCGCAAGAAACCTCTCTTATGAAAGAGATTTTTGGGGATCGCTTCTATATTGAAATTCAACGTCATAATTTACCAGATGAAGATAAAGCCGAGGATGGCCTAATCAGTCTTGCTTATGAACATGATATACCACTTGTTGCGACAAATGATTGTTATTTCCCAAATCGTGGTGCGCATGAGGCACATGATGCGTTGCTCTGTATTGCGGAAGGGCGATATATCAGTGAGGAAGACAGGCGAAAAGTAACGCCAGAGCATTATTTTAAATCCGAACATGAAATGATTGAGCTTTTTAAGGATATTCCTGAAGCTATCCAAAATACTGTTGTCATCGCGCAACGCTGCTCATACTTACTACAGCCTATTGATCCCATTCTTCCGCCTTTTGAAACTGAGAGTAAGCGCCCGGAACAAGAAGAGTTAGGCGTTCAATCGAAAGAGGGTTTGCAATGGCGGCTTGATAAGTTCGTATTTGAAGACGGTATGGATCAAGCGCAGAAGGATGAAGTTTCTAAACCATATTATGAGCGCCTTGATTTTGAGCTTAATATTATTAACCAGATGGGGTTTCCCGGTTACTTTCTAATTTGTTCTGACTTTATCAAATGGGCGAAGGATCATGATATTCCTGTGGGGCCGGGGCGTGGATCGGGAGCGGGTTCTATCGTTGCGTGGGCCCTTAAAGTTACCGACCTTGACCCACTTGCCCTTGGCTTGCTGTTTGAGCGTTTTCTTAACCCGGAACGTGTCTCTATGCCTGACTTCGACGTTGACTTTTGTCAGGATCGCCGTGATGAGGTGATTAAGTACGTTCAAGAACGTTATGGATACGATCACGTTGCACAGATTATTACCTTTGGTAAATTACAGGCTCGTGCGGTTGTGCGTGATGTTGGGCGAGTTCTTCAGATGTCGTACGGACAAGTTGACCGTATTGCCAAACTTATTCCAAATAATCCAGCCAATCCAATGACCTTGCAAGAGGCACTTAATGCGGATGCGGATTTACGTGCGGAGCGTAAAAAGGATGAGACACAGGGAAAACTGATTGATATTGCGTTACAGCTTGAGGGTTTGTACCGTCATGCATCCACCCACGCGGCGGGACTGGTGATTGGGGATAGACCACTTGATGAGTTGCTACCGCTTTATCGCGATCCACGCTCTGATATGCCTGTGACACAGTTCAACATGAAATATGTTGAACAAGCCGGTCTTGTGAAGTTTGACTTTTTGGGCTTAAAAACAATGACTGTTGTTCAGAAAAGTTTGAATATTGTACATGAGCAGCAGGGCGAACGTATTGATGCGCTTGATATTCCATTGGATGATGAAAAAGCGTATGAGCTTATGGCACGGGGCGATACCGTTGGCGTTTTCCAATTGGAGAGTGCGGGTATGCGCGATATGCTCAAGAAAGTTAAGCCCAATAGATTTGAAGATATCATTGCGCTTGTTTCCCTTTATCGTCCGGGGCCGATGGATAATATTCCGCTTTATATTGATGTGAAGGAGGAACGCCAAGAGCCAGACTACATGCACCCGATTTTGCAACCATATCTGGAAGAAACCTACGGGATTATGATTTATCAGGAGCAGGTGATGCAGGCGGCGCAGGAGCTTGCAGGATATACGCTTGGGGGTGCGGATTTATTACGTCGTGCGATGGGTAAAAAGATTAAAGAGGAAATGGATAATCAACGAAAAATGTTCGTTGAGGGTGCGAAAGAACACCATAACGTGCCTAAAGAAAAATCCTCGGAAATTTTTGACCAGATCGCAAAATTTGCGGGATATGGTTTTAACAAATCGCACGCCGCCGCTTATGCTCTAATTGCCTATTGGACAGCTTGGCTAAAGGCCAATTATCCTGTGGAATTTATGGCTGCCTCTATGTCTCTTGACCTTGGGAATACAGATAAACTCAGTATCTTTAAACAAGATATGGATAAGATGGGCTTGGATGTTCTTACGCCGGATGTCAATAAGTCAGAAGCCGACTTTATTGTCGAAAAAGGGGCAGTACGCTATGCCTTGGCGGCACTGAAAGGTGTTGGTGAGGATGCCATGGACAAAATGGTATCTGAGCGTAAAAAGAACGGTACGTACAACAACCTTCAGGATTTCGCCAAGCGTCTTGATCCAAAAACAATGAACAGACGGCAATTTGAACAACTCATATGTGCGGGTGCTTTTGATACGTTAAACGATAATCGCGCGCAGATGTCAAAAGGGGCAGAGACGATTATACGTTATGCGCAGTCCCTACAAGAGGAACGCAACTCAGGTCAGGTGAGCTTATTTGGCGGTGATGACGGTGATAGTGGGCTTGGTATGCCTGCTTTACCGGATATGAATAATTGGGACCCGTTAGAGAAGCTGGCTCGTGAATTTGGTGCCGTTGGTTTTTATCTATCCGCGCATCCGTTAGACACTCGCCAAGCGCAATTTGAGCGTATGAAAATTGTTTCCCTTTCTCATGTAGAAGAGGATATCCAAACAAAGATGGCCGCGCGCTATCAAATGGCTGGTGTCTTGCTTAAGAAACAAGAGAAGATGTCGCAAAAGGGCAGTAAGTACGCATTTTTACAGCTTTCTGATCCAACCGGAATTTATGAAGTTACCATTTTTTCTGAAACTCTGGCGAATGCTAGAGAGCATCTTGAAGCGGGGACATCGTTGCTTATCCACGTCAATGCAGAGATTAAGGACGACCAACTACGTTATACATCTGATCGAATACAGCCATTAGAGCAGGCTCTTGAAGGTAAAATACATGAGATACAAATTCACATGTCGACAGGTGATGCCGCGCCAAAGATTAAAGAATTCCTTGATATAGAAGGGAAAGGGCGTTCCAAAATTACATTATTTGCCCATTTGGGTGATGATCGTGTGGCACAAATTGATATGCCGGGATATTGGTCACTCAGTTCACAGGCGCGTAATGTTATCCGCACGCAAAAAGGTGTGATTGAAATATCAGAATTATAAATAAACTAGATTTTACTAGTAGGTGTTGTGCTTGTTTCGATCGCTGCGGGTATTTGTACGTCAGACTCTTGCGCAGGAGTATCAGCAGGCTTAACTGTTTGTGCTTCAAATTCATCCGGTTTTAGTTCCGGCCCTTTTAGATAAGCATCGACGATACGCTGTTGAATTGGGTCACCTTTGAATGCACCATTGACTTCCATCTCAGAGAGAACCTTATGTAAAGCAGAGTTCAGTGATTTGCTTTGCCCGTCACGATTGAACGATTGGCTAAAGGCGATTGTTGCAGTTCTACCACTTTCAAGCAGTTTTTCGAATGCCTTGGGATCATTTTCTTTCATGGCAGAGAACATCCCTGACATTTCTGCTTTTGCCAGTTCTATCTTTTCAGATATTTCATCCGGCGTCATCGTGCCCATATTTTCTTTAATTTCAGTGATATGCTCATTAAAATTATCGATAAACGGTTGGTAACGGTCTTCAAGGTTATTATCTGATACGAACTCTTGAAGATCCTCCATAATAGCGAGGGCGGGGCCTGATCTCTTTATACTAAAATTATCAATCACATTTTGCAGAGCGTCTTCTTGCACTGCGGGAATCATATGCTCAGTGATTTTTTCGCGAAAATCCTTCAGTGACACTTTAAGGTCTGCCTTGGACACGTTGGCAATTATTTCACCTTCCGGCGTTAATGTTGCAGATGTAACATGATTAAATTCATCAAGAAGTCCTGCTCCAAAGAACTTTTGCCAGCCGCTACGCCCATCAGTGACCTCTTCGCCCATCACGGCAATAATCGCTTCACGTGAACGATAGAATAAAATTTGTTCCATCAATCCATCAGTATTTTGGCCACTTGCTTGTGCGGCCTTTAAACCTGCCTGATCAGATTCAGTTTCGCCTTTTAAGATTCCCATAGGAGAGCGACCATGTTTACCCGAGTTATCTGCATGATCAAATTCGTGCCCTAAAAGGAAAAGACGCGATAGCGGGGCGTCTCTATCAAGGCCAAACATCGTGCTTGCCTCGAATTCATCAACATTGATAACGACTAAGCCATTGCTATGTGTCACGGCATGGTTAGAGGCTTCACTACGGCCTTCTAGTTTCTCTGCCCAAAATGCGAGTTTTTCTTCCTCTGACATGCCATCAAGCTTATCGCCCAAATGCTCACTGAACATTGTATGAAGATAGTTTTTTTGTACGTCATCATGGTTGAAGCCATTTTTCTCGGCAAAGTCGGTAAGTACATCAAGTGCGATGTCCTGCTCACTAATCAGGACAAAGGCACGCCCTTCATCAACTGCGGCTACAAAGGCGTTTTTGATATTCTCTTCACCATATTCCCAAACACCGGAATCAGTGTAAAGCAGCGTAGCCGTTTGGCCATCTGCGGTCTCAATCTCAAACTTCTTGATGGACGGTAAGCCTGTATCTTCGTTGATATTCAGCCCTCGTCTATTAGACGCACCCAATTTACTCACCTAATTTTTTCTTTTACAGTACTATAATAGGGAAAATAATTCAAATAATAAGTCTGTATCCCTATATTTTCCTTGCAAAACATAGATTTTATATGTAGAAAACACCCAGTTTAAATTCACATGCGGAATTTGGGACTTTATCCACATAGATAAATGCCCGTCCGGTGTAGCAATAGCTACTCACTATTTCGCAGAGGTATAACCGGAAAAGGAGATAAAACCATGCCAATACCTGAATTCACAATGCGTCAACTTCTAGAAGCGGGCGTTCACTTCGGCCACCACACACGTCGTTGGAACCCTAAAATGCGCCAATATATCTTTGGTGTACGTAACGGTGTTCACATTCTTGATCTACAACAAACACAGCCGATGTTACAATCTGCATTGACAGAAATCCGTAATATCGTATCAAAAGGCGGACGTATATTGTTCGTTGGTACAAAACGTCAGGCACAAGAGCCTGTTGCAGAAAGTGCAAAACGTTGTGGTCAGTATTTCGTTAATCACCGTTGGCTTGGTGGTATGATGACAAACTGGAAGACAATCACTGCATCTATTAAGCGTCTACGTGAGCTTGATATTATTCTTAATGGTGACCAAGCTGGTTACACGAAAAAAGAACTTCTTATGATGACACGTGAGCGTAACAAGCTTGAATTGTCTATTGGTGGTATCAAGGACATGGGTGGTCAACCTGATGCTCTTTTCATTATTGATACAAATAAAGAAGAAATTGCGATTAAAGAAGCAAACAAGCTTGGTATTCCTGTTTTCGCAATCGTTGACAGTAACGCAAACCTTGATGGCATTGATTACCCAATCCCGGGTAACGATGATGCTCTTCGCGCAATTGACCTTTATTGTGAGCTTGTTTCAGGTTCTGTTATTGACGGATTGCAGGCTGAACTTTCTTCTAGCGATAAAGATGTCGGTGCGGCAACTGAAGTTGCAGTTGATCTTCCAGTGGAAGAAAAAGCTCCTGCTGTTGAAGCTAAAAAAGAGAAAAAGGCAGCATCAGCGTAATCGCTGGTGCTTGCACCTTTACTAAATTTGAAATTTGTACTTTTTAAATAGAGGATGACAAAATGGCTATTACAGCATCACAAGTAAAAGAACTTCGTGAATTAACTGGCGTTGGTATGATGGACGCTAAAAAAGCTTTAGTTGAAAATGATGGTAACATGGATCAAGCAGTTGATTGGTTACGTACAAAAGGTATGGCGAAAGCTGCGAAGAAATCCGGGCGTACAGCGGCCGAAGGTCTTGTTGCAGTTACAACATCTGGCGCAACTGGTGCAGTTGTTGAACTTAACGCGGAAACAGATTTCGTTGCTCGTAACGAAGAGTTCCAAGGTTTTGTTAAAAAAGTTGCTGAAAATGCTCTTAATGTTGAAACAACAGAAGAGTTGGCGGCTAGCGACCTTGAAGGAAAGCCTGTTTCTGAAAACGTTACAGACTTAATCGCGACTATTGGCGAAAACATGGCACTACGCCGTATGACAAAGCTTTCAGTTTCTGAAGGTGCTGTTGTTGGTTATGTTCATGGTGCGCTTGCAGATGGTCTTGGTAAAATTGGTGTTCTTGTTGCTCTTGAATCTTCTGCGGATGCAGCGGCTCTTCAAGAAATTGGTAAGCAAGTTGCAATGCATGTTGCTGCTGCTAACCCACAGTTCTTGAACAAAGATTCTGTTGATCCTGAAGTTCTGGAGCGTGAGCGCAGTGTTTTGAAAGATCAAGCAATTGCATCGGGTAAGCCACCTGAAATCGCAGAAAAAATGGTTGATGGTCGTATTCGTAAATTTTACGAAGAGATTTGCCTAACAGAGCAAGCATTTATTATGGATACAGATAACACTGTGTCAGAAGCTATTGCTGCTGTTGCTAAAACACTTGGTACAGATATTAAGCTCACTGCATTTGCACGTGTTCAGCTTGGTGAAGGTATCGAAAAAGAAGAAGCTGATTTCGCGGCAGAGGTTGCTGCTGTTGCAAACGGCTAACAATTTTTACAATTGAATTTGTACAGCCGCGTTGCAAGTTTTCGCGGCTGTCTTTATATATAGACAAATGCCATTTTTGCGCATCAGAAAGAAATGAGCCATGGGTATGACAGCCGAAAACCAAGACACTGATATTGTAGCAACTGCGAAACCTTACAAACGGATCATGTTAAAAATGTCCGGTGAAGTTTTAATGGGAAGTCAGGAGTTTGGTTTAGATCAGGATACTGTTAACCGTGTAGCATCCGATATTAAGCAAGTAATCGACCTTGGTATGGAAATTTGCGTGGTCGTTGGCGCAGGTAATATTTTCCGCGGTGTTTCAGGTGCTGCGAGTGGCATGGACAGAACGACGGCAGATTATATGGGCATGCTTGGTATTGTTATTAATGCCTTGGCACTTCAAAATGCTCTTGAAAATATGGACGTTGATACGCGCGTACAGTCCGCTATCCGTATGGATTCAATATGTGAACCTTACATTCGTCGTCGGGCGTTCAGGCATATGGAACGCGGTCGCGTTGTTATCTTTGCTGCCGGTACGGGGAACCCTTACTTTACAACTGATACTGCGGCGGCACTTCGTGCGTCTGAAATGGACTGCGATGTCATTATGAAGGGTACGAAAGTTGATGGGGTTTATTCCGCTGACCCTAAAAAAGACCCAGATGCTACACACTACGATAGAATTTCCTATCTTGATGTTTTGACAAAAGATTTAAAAGTCATGGATGCGACCGCTATTTCTTTAGCGCGTGAGAATAATATTCCGATTGTGGTATTCTCTGTCATGGAAACAGGTAATTTTGCGGAGGTGGCGCAGGCCAAGGGCAAATACACTATTGTAACAAACACATAAACTATTCAAATTCTAAAGACTAAGGGGTAAAACAATGTCATATGATAAACAAGACGTAAAACGTCGTATGGATGGGGCAATTGATTCATTAAAGAAAGAATTTTCAGGTCTACGTACCGGACGTGCATCTGCGAACCTTCTTGACCCTGTTATTGTTGATATGTATGGCAGTAAAATGCCACTTAATCAGGTTGGAACAATCAGCGTTCCCGAGCCACGCATGCTTGTCGTTCAAGTTTGGGACGCTTCGGCAGTTAAATCTGTTGAAAAAGCAATCCGTGATTCTGGATTGGGTCTGAACCCAATGCCAGAGGGTAATAACATCCGCATTCCTGTTCCTGACTTAAATGAGGAACGCCGCCAAGAACTTACTAAAATTGCCGGAAAATATGCAGAGAATGCCCGTATTTCTGTTCGTAATGTTCGTCGTGATGGCATGGATATGCTGAAGAAAATGGAAAAAGCGAATGATATTTCCGAAGATGATCACAAAAAACTATCTGATGAAGTTCAAAAAATGACTGACGAAGCGGTCAAGTCAATTGATACAATTTTGTCAGATAAAGAAAAAGACATCATGACAGTTTAATCTGTACTGCGAGTTTTATCATGAGCAACCAGTTCGATCATAGTACGGCAGAAATACCGCGACATCTCGCCATTATTATGGATGGTAATGGTCGATGGGCGAAGAAACGTGGGCTCCCCCGTACTATGGGGCATAAAAAAGGTGCAGAATCCGTAAGGAAAGTTGTCCATAACGCTGCGGAAGCAGGGATTGAGTATCTCACACTGTTTGGGTTTTCATCAGAGAACTGGAGCAGGCCGGAAGAAGAAATTAACGACCTTATGGGGTTATTACGACAGTATCTTCGTTCTCAGACTGCGGAACTGCATAAGAATAATGCTCGACTTTTAGTGATCGGAGACCGTTGCGCTTTTGATAAGGACATTATTGAACTTATTGAAAATGCGGAAGCTTTAACCTCTGACAATAGCGCGATTACTGTGATTATTGCATTGAATTACGGCGGACGTCAGGATATTGCGCAGGCTACACTTAAAATAGCTGAAGATGCACTTAAGCAAGGGCAAGTTCCATCATCAGGTGAGGTTGAGGTTTTACTTAATCAAAATTTGATGACATCTGACATCCCTGATCCTGATTTACTAGTTCGTACAAGTGGCGAGCAGAGGATCAGTAACTTTCTTCTTTGGCAGTGTGCCTATAGTGAAATGGTCTTTACCCCTGTATTATGGCCGGATTTTGGTAAAAAAGACCTGCTGCTTGCATTAAATGAATATGCGGATAGAGATCGCCGTTTTGGTGCGATAAAGCAAGTATAAGTTCTTATTGTTATAAGAATTGTATTTCTATATCGGAGTTTGTATAGTTCCATCAGTTTTCCACTTTGAAAATGATTCAATATGTCATCGACCCTAGTAAAAAGAATTCTTTCCGCGCTTATTCTGGCACCTTGCTTTTTATTCGCGATTATTTATGGCGGCATTCCGTTATTTATATGGTTATTCATTGCATTCGTTGTTTCCGTCTATGAGTGGTTTCACCTTGCTAAAAAAGTTGATTATTTTGTACCTGCGCTTGTGCTAGGGGTTGTTTATATAAGCCTATCTTACGCAAGCTTTTTGGCGCTTCGCGAGATGTATTCCGCATCTATTATAGCTTTATTACTTGGCATGATCTGGTTCAGTGATATTGGCGCATATTTTGTAGGGAAAACAATTGGCGGCCCGAAGCTTATTCAGGCGGTTAGCCCTAATAAAACATGGTCGGGCTTTGGTGGTGCATTATTCTTTCCTGCTTTATTTGCTGTTATATGGGTTGCCTTTATGGGAATTCATGAGCCCATGGATAATCACTCACTTTATTTAATGCTACCTATTGCTGCGGTACTTGGTGTTGTCATTGGAAGTGTCGGGCAAGCAGGGGATTTACTTGTCTCATTTTTAAAACGCCAAGCAAGTGTCAAAGATACTGGCACAATTATTCCCGGACATGGTGGGTTGTTAGACCGTATTGATTCTATGCTGCTCGCAACACCAGTTTTTCTAACTGTTATTACGTTGTTATCCTATGTCTTGTAAAAAGAAAATAACAATTCTCGGCGTTACGGGATCAATCGGGCAGAGTACGGTAAAAGTTATTTTATCACAGCCTGAGATGTTTGATGTTTATGCCATCACAGCACATAAGAATGTTATGCAACTTGCAAAAGATGCCAAGGCACTGAATGCTAAAATAGCAATTATTGCTGATGATAGTTTACATGACGAATTGGAGGCTCTTCTTCATAATACTGATATCAACGTTCTTTCAGGTATGAAAGCGATTGAGGATATATGTAGCCATCACGTTGATTTGGTTATGGCGGCGATCATGGGCTTTGCAGGTTTACGGCCAATTATCAAAGCGTTGGAGCAGGGGACAAATGTAGCCATAGCAAATAAAGAGCCATTGGTCGCAGCAGGCGCAGAAATAATGGCAATTGCGCGACAAAATAATGCTAAAATTTTACCTGTTGATAGTGAACATAATGCTATTTTCCAAGTTTTTGAAAACAGCAACAGGGACGCAATAGACACCTTGATACTAACTGCATCTGGTGGGCCTTTCCTAAATTGGAATAAAGAAGATATAGATACGGCAACGCCTGCACAGGCAATTGCTCACCCGAACTGGGAAATGGGTAAAAAAATATCGGTTGATAGTGCTTCTATGATGAATAAAGCACTAGAAGTCATTGAAGCGCATTATTTGTTTGATATGCCTGTCGAAAAAATTAAAGTTTTGATCCATCCACAATCCACAATCCACTCCATGGTTTCTTATAAAGATGGATCTATCCTTTCGCAAATGGGGGCGAGTGATATGTGCACACCAATCGCGTATGCACTTGCGTGGCCTGAGCGTATGGATAGTCCGGGTGAGAAGATTAACTTAGACGTGCTGTCAAACCTGACATTTCAGCAGCCGGATTTTCAAAAGTTTCCGGCTTTATCCTATGCATATAAATGTTTAGATATGGGGCAGCATGCCTGTATTGCGATGAACGCAGCAAATGAAGTGGCGGTAGAGCATTTTTTAAATGGAAAAATATCCTTTAAAGACATCATAAGGTGCGTATCTTATGCCGTTGATGATTTATATCCTGATATCTCGTATCTCTCGTTGAAAACTATTGAAGATATTGAAAAATTAGATAACACTGTGCGAAACGCAGTTGATAATTTTACGAATACACTCTTGTAAGCAAAACACCACTTAAGAAAACAAAGGACAATTCCCCCATGAATATTGCAGATGTCATTCAGATGGTTGGACAAAATATATGGATTTATGGCGGATCATTAATCCTTGTTTTGAGCATCCTTGTCTTTGTACATGAATGGGGACATTACATTGTTGCGCGTATGTGCGGCGTTCGCGTTTTGGTTTTCTCTATCGGTTTTGGTAAAGAGATTTGGGGTTTTTATGATAAAGCCGGAACGCGTTGGAAAATTTCCCTCATACCTCTCGGTGGATATGTACAAATGTTTGGGGACACCGATCCTGCAAGTGCAGGTACGTCCGATGCGGTTGAAGGGGATGATGGTGAGGTTCGTGAGATGACCGAAGAAGAACGCGATGAAGCTTTCTTCTCAAAACCGATATGGCAACGTGCCGCAGTTGTTTTTGCCGGGCCTGCTATTAATTATATTTTCGCAATAATTTTACTCGCCGGATTATATGTAACACACGGACAACCGGTATCCCCTCCGGCAGTTGCAGGCGTTATATCAGGTAGTAGTGCAGATAAAAGCGGGTTTAAGCCACATGATATTATTGTCTCTATTGATGGGAAGAAGATCTCGAAGTTTAACGACATCAGACGTGAAATGATGGTTGCCCTCGACCAAGAAAAACATTTTGTAATTAAACGTGATGAAGAGCTTATAGATATTTATACGACCCCTGAACGTGTTCATTTAACTGATCGTTTTGGATTCTCAAGTAGTATAGGGCGTTTGGGTATTATAGAGGCAGGGCTGGGTATTGCTGTTCATCAAATCACACAAATTGACGAGCAAGAGTTTAATGACCCGCAAAACGTTATGGCAGAGATCCAAAAAAAGATGGGAACAACATTTTCTGTCGGATGGAAGATGGGCGATAATATTGAAACAATCGCTATTCACCCATATGCAGATAAGAATGCCACGTTAGGTGAGGCAAAAATTATTGAGGAAGAGGGCTTGGTATTATCCAACTTACCATTGAAAACCCTAACAACCCACACAATGATGACAGCCGTACAAAGTGCTATTGCGGAGAGTTATGTTATGACGCGCAGTTCTCTGGAGGCACTATGGCAGATGGTTGTTGGTGTGCGAAGTGCCACAGAACTTGGTGGAATTATTCGTATTGGTGCAGTTGCCGGTGATATGGCACAGCAGGGTATTGTTCCTCTTATTGTTCTTGCGGCATTACTCTCTATCAATTTAGGCTTTATCAACCTATTGCCAATCCCGATGCTTGATGGTGGGCATTTGCTGTTTTATGCGACTGAATCTGTTATTGGGCGTCCTGTGCCAGAACAAATACAAGAATATGCTTTTCGTGGAGGATTCGTATTCCTTATTGGTATTATGGCATTTGCGAATTTGAACGATCTTTATCAGCTGCTTAAACCCTAAATTCATGCACACTCCAACAGAAAGCTTGCGCCCATGGATGTAGTTTATGATGTTTTGGGAAGTGCAATGGAGAACATCTTTTTATTCGGTGTTATGTTTATTGTATCTCTGTCCATAGTGATCATGGTGCATGAATTCGGACATTATATCGCTGCTCGTATTTGTGGTGTACATGTTGAGCAATTTGCATTTGGTTTCGGCAAAGAGGTTATTGGCTTTCAAAAGGCAGGGGAATACCGCACACGGTTCTCTCTCTGTCTTTTTCCACTTGGTGGGTTTGTGAAACTATTCGGCGATGTTGATCCTGATAATCCTATTGTTTGGGATAAAGTGAATGAAAGAGAACGCCGCCTTAGTGACGATGAATTAGCACGCTCCTTTTGTACAAAAAATGTCTGGAAACGTATATTTATTGTGGCGGCTGGCCCGTGCATAAATATCCTTCTCACAATTTTAATCATTACAGCAACATTTACAATACACGGGCGAGCATCACTGCCTGTTGTTGTTACAGCAATCGCGCAAGGCTCTGCGGCACATGAGGCGGGTATAAAAATTAATGACACGATTTTAGAAATGGATGGAAAGCCATTAAGAAGCCTTAATGACGTATATGCTATTACATGGAATGAAAATCCGCCCGAAGAACATACATACAAGATTATTCGTAACGGGCAGGAGATACAAATTTCCTATGCTGCAAATCATGTGAAATATACAAGTAAAAAAGGGATTGTCACAGAACATGGTCAAACAGGTATGGTTCGTATGGCCGCATTGTTATTTGAAGACATGTTATCAATTGATGGCCGCCCAATAGACAATAAAGATAAAGCGAAGGCGTTTATCCTACAAAATTTTGATAAGCATCTGGTTATCGAGGTGCAATACAAAGAAGAAAATACAGACCATTTTCAGGTTTTATTTCCCAAGCGTTATAATAGTCATTTAACGAATATTGATCCAAGCAAAGACGACACTTTTAGTGATCGTGTTTTTTTAGGAAATCCAGAAGAAAACCTTTTTGTTAAATTGGGCGTTATAGAGGCATTTGTAACATCTTTTAGAATCATGCAAGGCATTGTCGTAGGCACCTACAAACTTATCAGCGTTGCCCACAAGGGTAAGACGGACGAACCTGTTTTAGGTGGTGTCATGAAAATAAGTCAACATTCAGCAGATGCTGTGCAGGGGGGCATTTACACATATCTTTTGTTCCTTGCCGGATTTTCTTTTGTTATCGCGTTTATTAATTTATTGCCTATTCCTGTGCTTGATGGTGGATATCTCGTCTTTTTATTCTATGAAGTTATTGCACGAAAATCACTTCCAACGCGCGTTCAAGAGATCGCAATGATAATAGGATTAGTTATTTTAGTGGGAATCATGATATTAGGTAACGTTAGCGACTTGATATCATTGTTAAGTTCTATACAATCCGATTGACGATTCTGTTAAAACAAACTCTATAGGTTGATTATGAAAATATCGGCAAAAATCAAATCCTGCACTTTGGCATCATTGATGTTACTCGCAACGACATCTTTATCCGCGGAAGCTATTGCTGCGCAGACTATCAAGAAGATTGAAATCTCTGGTGCTCAACGGATTGAAGAGTCAACGATTGCTTCCTATATGGATATGAAACCCGGGGACAAGCTTAAAGCTGACTCAACAGATGAAATTGTAAAAGGGCTCTTTGCAACTGGGTTATTTGCGGATGTTCGTGTTGTTGAAGAAAATGGTATTGTCAAAGTTGATGTCATAGAGAACCCACTCATCAATGAAATTGTGTTTGAGGGAAATGATGAAATTGGTGATGAAGAGTTATTAGCAGAAGTACAGTTACGCGCCAGACAAGTTTTTACGCGTACGAAGGTACAATCGGATGTCGCTCGCCTTTATCAAGTTTACAGAAGACAAGGGCGTTTTTCTGCATCAATCCAACCTAAAATTATTCGTTTAGACCAAAACCGCGTAAATTTGGTTTTTGAAGTTCAGGAAGGCGATATCACAAAAGTTGAGAGTATCCGTTTCATTGGTAATAAAAGCTATGACGATGATAAACTCCGCAGCACTATCAGTACAAAAGAAAGTGCATGGTACCGTTTTTTAAATAATAATGACCGTTATGATCCTGACCGTTTACATTTTGATCAGGAACTGTTGCGTGACTTTTACTTCTCGCAAGGATATGCAGATTTTCAGATTCTTTCTGCTGTAGCAGAACTTTCAAATGATAAAGATAATTTCTTTCTAACATTTACTGTTGAAGAAGGTGTTAGGTACAAAGTTGAAAGTACGGAAGTTGTCTCTCATATACGGGACTTTGACGCATCTGTTCTTAACAAAAACATCTCTATTGATGCAGGTGACTGGTACGATGCGGACCGTGTAAAAAGAGATGTCAGTAAAATCACTGATCATTTAGGTGATCTTCAGTATGCTTTCGTTGATGTTCGACCGGATGTCCGAAAAAATAAAGAAGAGGGGACAATCGTTGTTTCCTTTACAGTTAATGAAACACCTAGAGCATTTGTTGAACGTATTAACGTTAATGGTAACGTACGTACTCTTGATAAAGTTATACGCCGTGAAATGGAACTTGTTGAAGGCGACCCATTCAACCGCAGTAAACTTGCAAAGTCTGAGCGTGGCATTCAAAATCTAGACTTCTTTGAGACGACTAACGTAGAAGTTTCACAAGGTTCTGCACCTGATAAAACAGTGATTGATGTAACTGTACAGGAAAAATCAACCGGTGAGCTATCAATCGGTGCAGGTTTCTCATCTTCTGACGGGCCTTTGGCAGATTTACGTATTAGAGAGCGTAACTTCCTTGGGAAAGGACAGGATCTGTTGTTGGGAACAACAATCGCAGGTGAGCGTACGCAACTTGATTTATCCTTCACAGAGCCATATTTCTTAGATAGAGATTTGTCGGTTGGTGTTGATCTATTCCATGTTGTACGCGACTTACAAGATGAAAGCTCCTATGACTTAACTCGTACGGGTGGCGCATTACGCATGGGTTACCCTTTATCTGAGAACTGGCGTCAGACATTACGATATAATTTAGAGCGTAACGATATTCAGGATGTCGATAGTGATGCTTCACGTTTTATTCGTGACCAAGAAGGTATTCGTACAACTTCGGCGATTTCCCAACGTTTAACATATGATACACGTGACAGTTCCTTATTCACGACAAGTGGTATGACAGCTTGGTTTGATACAGAGCTTGCAGGTCTAGGTGGTGATGCCAAATATGTATCTGCAAAAACAGGGGCATCATATTTTTATCCTTTGGCGGAACAATGGGTTGTAAACGTATTAGGAGAAACCGGCGGTATCCAAGCATATAGTGACGCTGATGTTGAAATTAACGAACGTTTCTTCCTTGGTGGTTCAACGTTGCGCGGGTTTGAGCGCTCTGGTGTTGGTCCAAGGGATAGTGCGACATCAGACTCTCTTGGTGGTAATTTCTTCTATAGAGGTTCTGTGGAGCTTACTTTCCCACTTGGCCTTCCAAAAGAGCTTGGTATCAAGGCACATACTTTCAGTGACTTTGGTTCGCTTTGGGAGATTGACGAAGTTGGAACAAATATTGATGAAGAAACCTCAATCCGTGCGTCGGCCGGTGTTGGTGTGTCATGGCGTTCACCATTCGGTCCAATCCGTATGGACTTTGCTATACCATACTCTAAAGAGGATTTTGACGAAGAAGAGAATTTCCGATTTGATTTTGGAACTCGCTTCTAATACAAACATTAAGTGACGAATACATTAGGAATTATATTATGCGCGTTTTTCAAATAAAACTGGGCTTGATCTTTGCTCTTTTTATAATGGTCGTAGCGACGACACCGGCATTTGCACAAGTGAATATTGCTGTCGTTGATGTGGATCTCATTTTAGCGGAGTCAAAGGCCGCTAAATCTATCAAATCGCAAGTCGCGAAAAAGCGAAAGTCATTTATTTCCGAAGTCAAAAAGACAGAAGATAAGCTTCGTGCCGATCAGAAAGCGATTGAAAGTAAAAGATCAGAGCTTAGCAAAGAGCAGCTCATTGAAAAGATCAAAGGTTTTGAGAAAAAACGGATGGAAGCAGGAAAAGGAATTCAGTCTCAAAAATCGAAATTGGATTCAGCTTATACGAAAGCCATGAACAAGCTCACAAAGTCTATATATGATGTATGTCAGGAAATTGCGAATGAGCGCAAAATAGACCTTGTTATTACAAGGCAAAACATCATTGTTGGTAGTATGTCTTTAGATATTACAAAAGACGTTATGGAGCGTATGAATAAGGGTTTGCCTAAATTAAACCTTGAAGTTAAATAGGCGCTAAACACAGTATGGCTGATACACGTTTTTTTAAGAAAGCTAAGAACTTTACAGTTTCAGAAATTATAGAAATTTCGGGAGCAGACACAGTTAATGATAAACACCTAAGTGTTGTTATTGAGGATGTTGCGCCGCTTCATACGGCGGATAAAAAGCATCTCAGTTTTCTGGACAATATTAAATATAAAGATGATTTTAAGGTAACAGGAGCAGGAGCGTGCTTTGTAACGCAGGAAATGGCGCAGTACGCACCAGACGATGTGATTTGCCTTATTTCTTCTACACCATATAAAGCTTATGCGCTCACCGCGCAGGCTTTTTATCCTGAGATTCCTCGTGAAAAGAATATTGCTTCTACAGCAGTTATTGAAGATAGCGCGCAAATAGGTGAAGGTGCATATATCGCCCATCATGTGTATATCGGTCACAATGTAATTATTGGAAAAAATGCGTGGATTGATGCGAATGCCTCTATTCAGGACAACGTCACTGCAGGCGATAATTTTCGCGTTGGAAGTAACGCGACTATTTCACATTCTGTTGTTGCAAATGATGTACGTTTATACCCCGGTGCACGCGTTGGTCAAGATGGTTTTGGCTTTGCCATTGACCCAGCAGGACATGTCAAAGTACCGCAGCTTGGGCGCGTTATAATCGGTAACCATGTTGAGATTGGTGCGAATACTACTATTGATCGTGGTGCGGGGCCGGATACTGTGATCGGTGATGGAGCATGGATAGATAACCTTGTTCAAATTGGCCATAATGTAGAAATTGGGCGTGGCTGTGTTATTGTAGCGCAAGTCGGTATTTCAGGGTCGACCAAGATCGGTGACTATGTTGCAATTGGTGGACAAACAGGTATTGCGGGGCACCTTAATATAGGTGTGGGTGTTCGGCTTGGTGCGCAAACGGGCGTTATGACAGATATTCCTGCCGGTGCAGAGTATCTTGGGTCACCAGCCGTTCCGAAAAGCCAGTTTTTTAGGCAAGTTGCCGCACTAAAGCGCTTGATAAAGGTTAAAAAAAGCAGTTAACTGCGACTTAGTAATATAATAAACTTCTCTAAAATAGAGGGTAAGAAGAATAAAATGAGCGAAGAAAATAAAATAAAATTTGATATCAACCAAATCATGAAAATGATCCCGCATCGTTATCCGATCTTGCTTGTTGATCGTATTATTGAGCATGTGCCTGGTGAGAGCGCAGTTGGCCTTAAAAATGTTACGATGAATGAACCACAGTTTATGGGGCACTTCCCGGGTTTTCCCGTCATGCCCGGTGTTCTGATTGTAGAAGCTATGGCGCAGACTGCTGCACTTGTTGTTGTTGATTTCCTTGGTGATGATGCGGCCGGTAAGGTTGTGTATTTCATGACTATTGATAATGCCCGTTTCCGTCGCCCTGTAACACCAGGCGATACAATGCATGTGAAGGTAGAAAAAATACGTTCCCGCGGTGCTGTATGGAAATTTAAAGGTGTTGCTACTGTTGACGGTAAAGTTTGTGCAGAAGCTACCTTCAGCGCGATGATTACCGACACTGCATCTGAATAGTGAAATTTTTCGTAACAAAGCGTGATTTGCTTACGCTTTGTTACATTACTTATCATAAGTGCTAAGATTCACTGATTAATTCAAGTAACCAGAGTTTATATCTATGACAAATAATATTCATCCTACAGCTATTATCGATCCGAATGCGCAAATAGCAGACGACGTTCTCATTGGGCCATATTGCGTTGTGGGTGCAAATGTATCTCTTGCAAGTGGTGTGGAACTGATTGCTCATGTGTATATAGACGGGCGTACATCTGTTGGTGAAAATACAAAAATATTCCCCTTTGCCTCTATCGGAACACAGCCACAAGACCTTAAGTTTTCAGGTGAGAAATCAGAGCTTATTATTGGGAAAAACAATGTCATACGTGAACATGTTACAATGAACCCCGGTACAGAGCACGGTACGATGAAGACCGTCATTGGCGATAATTGCCTGTTTATGATGAGCGCACATGTTGCGCATGACTGTGTTGTCGGAAATAATGTTATTCTAGCCAATAATGCCACTATTGCAGGGCATGTTATTGTGGGTGATTACGTTGTTCTTGGAGGGCTTTCTGCGGTTCACCAGTTTGTACGTATTGGTGAGCATGCGATTATTGGTGGTATGTCAGGTGTGGAACATGACGTCATTCCATATGGCCGTGTAAAAGGTGACCGCGCTTTTTTAGCAGGCTTAAACCTTATTGGTTTGGAAAGACGTGGCTTCTCAAGGGATGAAGTTAAGCGTTTGCAACGTGCTTTCAATCAGTTATTTGGAAATGAAGGTACGATGGATCAGCGAATTGATATGGTTTCTACGGACTTTTCTGATGATGATTTGATTATGTCTATTGTTGAGTTTGCCCGCCAAAAAACAAAGTTTACTTTATGCCAACCGCGCAAGAAATGAATATCACCAAATTAGGTATTATAGCAGGGAGTGGGGATTTACCGACATGCCTTGTTGAGGGCTGCTTAGCGATGGGGATAGAGCCGTTCATCGTTGGGTTTCATGATAATACCGACCCAGATATTTTAAAGAAACACCCCCATCTTTTTACCGACCTTGGTAAGGCTGGTAAGGTCATAAAGTTTTTTAAAAAGCACGATGTGAAAGATCTTGTCTTAATTGGAGGTATTAAACGCCCTTCACTGAGAGAGTTAAAGCCTGACCTTAGGGGGGCCAAGATTCTATCGCGTATTGGTTTAAGCCCCATGGGGGATAACACGCTCTTATCGCTTTTGAAACGGGAACTTGAAAGTGATGGTCTAAGAGTTCATGGTATACGTCCGTTTTGTCAGGACTTACTCGCCGCGGAAGGAACACTGGGGCAAGTTAAGCCAAATGATGAGGATATGCTCAATATCAGTATCGGTATTGAGGCATCACAAATGATTGGAAAACTTGATGTTGGCCAATCCGTTATAATACAACAGGGCCTCGTTATTGGCATAGAGGCGGTTGAGGGTACAGATGCATTGATCGCACGCTGTGGTGAGCTTCAAAAGTCGGGGCAGGGTGGCGTTCTCGTTAAAACAATGAAGCCCCAGCAAGATAGAGATCTTGATATACCCACAATTGGTCTTGATACAATAATAAACGCACATAAAGCAGGTTTGCGAGGCATTGCCTTACAAGCAGATAACGTATTGATCGTAAACCCGAAAAAGGTTGCACAATATGCAGATCAATATAAAATGTTTGTTGTCGGTGTTAACCTAGACGACACTAATTCTCAAAAAATATAAGGTATAAAATATTATGAAGTTCTTTTTTATTGTAGGGGAAAACTCTGGAGATGCGCTTGCTGCACCGCTTATTTCTACATTAAGGGAGAAACACGGAGACAATATTGAATGTAGTGGTATAGGCGGACCATTAATGAAGGAAAGTGGTTTTGATGAATTACTTCCTATGGATCAAATCTCTATCATGGGCATTTGGGAAGTATTACCAAAAATACCGCGCCTGTTAAAACTAAAGAATGCGATTGTTGAAGAGATTGAAAAACAACAGCCTGATGCTGTCATTACAGTGGACTTTCCTGACTTTAACTTTCTAGTTGCCAAAGCATTAAAAAAGCGCGGAAAGTTTAAGGGTAAAGTAATACACTATGTTGCGCCAAGTGTTTGGGCATGGAGACCTGAGCGCGCAAAGAAGGTCTCACAGTTTCTGGATGGCATTATGTGCCTTTTCCCTATGGAAGTTGAACATTTTACCAAACACGGATTAAAAGCAGAGCATGTCGGACATCCAGTTATTGCAAGCGGGGCGCGTGATGCGAGTGCAGAAGAATTTCGTGCGGCAAATAACATTCCAAAGGATGCGCAAACCATTGGCCTTTTCTTTGGCAGTCGTGAAGCAGAGTTTAAGCGTGTCAGCGAATCTATTAAACAGTCTATGCTTTTAATTAATGATGTGCATAAAGACCTTCATATCATTATTCCTACAATACCAAGTAAGGAGTATGAAGTTCAGTCCCTTTTGCAAGACTTTGAGCTACCCGTTTACGTGAGCGCAAACCCAAATATGAAATGGCAGGCATTTAAATCATGTGATGCGGCGATTGCAGTTTCAGGAACTGTTGGTTTAGAGCTTGCATATGCAGGTGTGCCACATGTTATTGCATATAAAGCCAATGCAATAACGGCATTACTGATAAAGTTTTTGGCAAAAGTTAAATACGCGCATCTGGCAAATATATTATTAGATAAAAATATCATCCCGGAATTTTTGCAAGGGAGATGCATTCCAAACCTTATCGCACAAGATGCATTGGCGTTATTACAGGATAAAGAAAAATCAGATGCACAAAAAGAAGCCTTTAAAGAACTTGGCACATTATTAGGTGAAGGCAAAGAGCGTGAGCCATCACAAAATGCCATGGATTTTATTATGAAATTGGTTGCATAAGATAAATGCCCCAGACAGGCAAGATAAAAGGAGCGTATATTTGCGCTCCTTTTATGTGATTGGAATAGACTTCATAAATATTACTAGCGATCATCAAGATCTACATAAGGGCGCTCAATCGGGCCTGTGTAGAGCTGTCTTGGGCGACCAATACGAAGTGCAGGCTCTTCGATCATTTCTTTCCATTGTGATACCCAGCCGACAGTACGAGCAACAGCAAATAGAACTGTAAACATACTGGTGGGGAAGCCCATGGCTTTTAAAATAATACCTGAATAGAAATCAACATTCGGGAATAGTTTACGTTGAACAAAGTAATCATCTTCGAGGGCGATACGCTCTAGCTCCATTGCCAGTTTTAACCTTGGATCATCAATACCCAGATCTTCAAGAACTTCATAGCATGATGTCTTCAAAACATTTGCGCGCGGGTCAAAGTTTTTATAAACGCGGTGGCCAAAACCCATTAATCGGAATGGATCGTCTTTATCCTTCGCACGTTCTAAAAACTCAGGAATACGGTCTACAGAACCAATTTGATCTAACATCTCCAGAACAGCTTGGTTCGCACCACCATGGCTCGGCCCCCATAAAGAGGCTATCCCCGCGGCAACACATGCAAACGGATTTGCCTGAGAAGAACCGGCCAAACGCACCGTTGATGTTGATGCATTTTGTTCATGATCGGCATGAAGAATAAATATTTTATCCATCGCGCGCGCCAAAACAGGATTTACTTTGTATGGTTCTGCAGGAACAGCAAAACACATATAAAGGAAATTTTCCGAGAATGACAAATCATTGCGTGGGTACATAAATGGCTGTCCTACAGAGTATTTATGTGTCATTGCGGCCAATGTTGCGACCTTGGCAATTAAACGATGTGCAGAGATTTCACGTTGGGCAGGGTCATATATATCAAGAGAGTCATGATAAAAAGCGGATAACGCACCAATCACTCCACACATAATGGCCATTGGGTGGGCATCACGCCTAAACCCACGGAAGAAGTAGTTTACCTGCTCATCCACCATTGTATGGTAAGTGATATCATGTTCAAACTGTGCCTTTTCTTTACTGTTTGGTAAATCGCCATAGAGTAATAAGTGGGCAGTTTCCATGAAGCTGCTTTTTTCTGCAAGATCAGCAATCTTATAACCACGGTGCATCAGGATACCTTTTTCACCGTCAATAAATGTCAATCTTGATTTACAGCTCCCGGTCGACGTGAAGCTTGGGTCAAATGTAAAGTGACCTGTTTGTGCGTATAGTTTGCGTACATCAATAACCGATGGCCCTTCCACGCCATCAAGAACAGGAAGTTTAACTTCTTCGCCCGTTTGATCATTCTTTAAAGTAAATGTTTTATCAGTTTCGGAATTATGCGCCATAAGCTTGGTTTCCCCACACGGTAAGGTTAAAATCATAAAAACAGCTTTCACGAGAGAATAGCGATAAAAGCTTAATGAATAATTGAAATACACCAAAGAATTCGATGTAATTGATAGGATTGCTTCTTAAGAATTAAAAAGCATGTTGGATAGCCATTGTAATACACAATGGACATTGTATCAATCTGCATCTTTTTTAGTGTATGTACGTGCGTATGAGGTATGGTGCATTACGCGTCAGAATTGCTAAGCAGCAGCAAGACGCGCACATGTTTCCTCTTTACCCAGAATTTCGGCAGCAACAAAAACAGACGGTGAAACAGTCGTTCCTGTTAAAGCGGCGCGCAAAGGCATTGCCACTTTGCCCATTTTACCGTCAACAAGATCCTTTGATAGTTCTTTTACACATGCCTGAATATTTTCAGCTGTAAAATTATCTATGGACTGTAATGCATTTTGTAGAGCGGGGAGAATATCCAACTCTGCAGCATCTTGAAGAGTTTTTTGCGCTTTCTCATCAAAGGATAACGGTGTAGTTAAGCCATAAAATGCAGACTCATCAGTTAATTGTAACAATGTCTTTGCACGCGACTTTAACTCATCACCATGTTTCGTAATACGTGCAATAATTTCATCATTAAGCTCAACACCATGACGTTGTTTGTAAAACGGCTTTGCAAGCTCTATCAATTCCTCGATAGGAGTTTCTTTAATGTAATGCGCATTTAGGCTTTCTAATTTATCGAAATCAAATTTAGATGCCGCCTTACCGATGCTCTCTAAATTAAACCATTCAATTGCTTTATCGCGCGGTATAATTTCATCATCACCATGTGACCAACCAAGGCGCAGGAGATAATTTACCAGTGCCTCAGGTAGATAACCCATTTCACGATATTCCTGCACGCTTTGTGCACCGTGGCGTTTAGAGAATTTCCCGCCATCTTTTCCATGTATAAGAGGCACATGGGCAAATTCAGGGACGTCCCACCCCATCGCATCAAAAATTACTTTTTGACGGAACGTATTATTCAGGTGGTCATCACCGCGCATAATATGCGTAATGTCCATATCGTGATCATCTACAACAACCGACAGCATATAAGTTGGTGTACCGTCACTGCGTAGTATAATGAAATCATCCAGTTGATCATTCGATACTGTGACCTCGCCTTGGACACGATCTTTAATTGTTGTCTCCCCATCTAATGGTGCCTTAATACGCACAACAGGCTTTACATCGCTTGGAGCTGTAGATTGATCCGCATCGCGCCAACGGCGATCATAGAATGTTTTTCTTCCTTCTTCACGAGCAGAGCTGCGCATTTCGTCTAGCTCTTCGGGGGAGCAATAACAATAATAAGCTTGTCCTTTTTCTACCATTTGCTTGGCAACTTCAGCATGGCGCTCAAGACGCGAAAATTGAGATGTAACCTCACCATCATGATCCAGACCAAGCCATTTCAGTCCATCCATAATCGCCGCAACAGCCTCTTCCGAATGGCGTTTTCTGTCAGTATCTTCGATACGAACCACAAATTCGCCACCATGATGGCGCGCATATAACCAATTCAGTAGCGCCGTACGAGCATTACCAACATGCATAAATCCTGTAGGAGAAGGGGGAAAACGTGTTACAACAGTCATATCAATCTGACGCCTTTTAAGAATATACGGAAATAAATTTTGTCGGACATTAGCATGCAAAATGCCGCGCGCATAGACAGGATTGGAAGAGTAGGGCATTTTTTAAAACTTGCCTCCGTACGCTCTTGGTTTTTGTATGAATTATCCAAACAAAAAGACAATATATTTTTATGGCTGCCTGTTTTTCTGGCATTTGGTATTGGCCTTTACTTCATTTTGCCATTTGAACCACCGATCGCATTATGCGTATTTATAGAAATTATCAGCTTCATTTTCTTATTTTACGTGAGGGCGCATTCGAATAACCGCATGCTTGCTCTCTTTTCTCTGGCCATTTTTATTATTTCCAGTGGCTTTCTGGCCGGGAAAGTCAGAACAGAGCATATACATACGCCCATGCTTACCAAAAAACATGGGCCAGTTAATGTCAGTGGCATTATCCAATCTCTAGAAACAATGGAGGAGGGCGGAGGAAGCCGTATCATCCTATCTTCTGTTTCTATTGAAGATCTGGATGCTAAAGAAACACCACGTAAAATCCGATTACGGCTTCGTAAGGATGAGGGTATTTATATTGGGCAGAGCATTCGCGCCTTAGCGCTTCTTAACCCGCCATCTGCTCCGCTTGCTCCGGATAGTTTTGATTTTAGGCGTTACCTTTATTTTCAAGGTATTGGCGCTGTTGGGTTTATTTATAATAAGCCTGAAATAATTGAAGGCCAGAGGAACAGTTTTTCTATAATTAATAGTGTTCGGCAAGCCATTGCTCAGAGGATATTAGATGTTCTCCCCCATCAAGAAGCCTCGGTGGCCATGGCGTTAATGGTTGGTCAAAAGAACGCCCTATCAAGTACGGACAGGCAGGCAATACGTGATGCAGGGTTGGCACATATGCTCGCTATCTCCGGGTTGCATGTTGGCCTTGTCGCAAGTGTTCTATTCTATATCATTCGTTTGGTATTAGCCGCTATACCATCATTTGCGCTGCGATATTCAATTAAAAATATTGCGGCGATTATCACCCTTTTGGGGACTATCACCTATATGTTGCTTGCCGGTGCTACTGTGCCAACGCAACGTGCAACGCTTATGACCGCAATTGTATTTTTAGCGATCCTTTTAGACCGCAATCCGTTTTCTTTGCGCCTTGTTGCGTTCTCTGCATTTGTAATTTTGCTTCATTCCCCCGAAAGCCTTATGTCTGCAAGTTTTCATATGTCATATGCCGCTGTGACATGTTTGATTTACTTTTATGAGTGTACGCGTGAGTTTTGGATGAGAGCGTATAGAAAAAAGGAATGGTATCAGGCACCACTCCTCTATTTTCTGGGTGTGTGCTTCACCACGGTTATTGCTAGTATTGCAACTGCCCCATTCTCACTTTATCATTTCGGGCAAGTCTCTTTCATAGGTTCAATTGCAAATTTAATCGCCGTGCCCTTGCTTGCATTTATAATAATGCCTGCTGCTTTATTAAGTTTGTTATCCATGATTATTGGACTTGAATATTGGCCATTACAGCTTGTTAGTTTCGGGATTGGGCATATTCTTGATATTTCATATTGGGCTGCATCTTTACCCGCCGCAATATTACAGGCAGGTACATGGAGCTTTGGTTCTTTCTTGCTTTTAACATCTTCATGCCTGTTTATGATTTTGTGGAAAAGTTGGGGAAAACTCCTTGGGCTTCCTGTTCTTTGCCTTTCTCTTATACTGATTAACGCACAAACACGCCCTGATATTCTTGTATCTTCATCTCATAAACTATTTGCAGTTAGATCAGATGATACTCTTTATGTCTCGTCACGTCGTAGCGAGCGTTTTGTTATTCAACAATGGGAAAAATACTACGGATTACCTGCAAAATCAGCACAACTTCTCCCCTATAAGGGAGAGGGGAAGTATCTTACGCATGACTTTTTAGATTGCGGCGCGGAGGGTTGTCGCTTTACGATAAAGGGTCAGCGTATTTCTATTATTCGTAGCTCTTATATTTTGAGAGAAGAATGTCGTTGGGCTGATTTAGTTATTTCACCCGATAAAATCAATCAGAGATTATGTCCTGATACTGTGACAATAGGAAAGTTTGATACATGGGAATTTGGTGCACATGCTGTATCAATTTCGAATGGTGGCATAGATGTAAGAACGGTTGCACAAGATGCGTCAAACCGCCCATGGTCGGCCTATCATACGAAGGCGCTGTCTTATTAGTGATATGTACGAATTAAACTAGCGAGCTTACCTTGGATTTTCACACGATCAGGCTCAAGAATGCGCGGCTCATAATCATCGTTCTCTGGCTCAAGAACAATTTTATTTCCCGCGCGGCGTAAACGTTTCAATGTCACTTCTAAATCATCTACCAGAGCAACGACAATTTCACCATTCTCCGCACGATCACAACGCCTAATTACCACAGTATCCTGATCATGTATTCCAGCCTTAATCATAGAATCACCATCAACTGTAAGGGCATAATGTTCGCCTGTGCCTACAAATCCTTGCGGCAGCTGTAATGTTTCACCTTCATTGCGAATTGCCTCAATTGGTGTACCTGCGGCAATACGGCCATAAAGCGGGACTTCATCAAACGTTGAATAGTTTGCAGCAATTTCATGTGTTGCGGTAATTTCACGTGTTGTTTGTGCCACAACACTACTATCTGTTTCTTTTGGTTTGAACCCTTCAGGAAGCTTTTTAATTTCCAAAGCTCTTGCACGATGTGGAAGACGTTGAATGTACCCACGCTCCACCAATGCAGAAATAAGACGATGAATCCCTGATTTTGATTTTAAGCCCAGCGCATCTTTCATTTCTTCGAAAGAGGGGGGTATGTCATCTTCGGACATCTTCTCATGAATAAAGAGCAATAAATCCTTTTGCTTTTTTGTCAGCATTTTCCAGCCTTTGTCAGAAGTTATATTTTGATATTATTTATACAGCAACAATTATAGATATACACTATTTGTTCTACTTTAGTTCACCGTTTGTGTCAAGATGGAGCTTGGTATTTTAGCTTTATTGCCCCAAGAGATTGTGTACAGCATCGGCAATATCGTCTTGCCGCATTAAGCTTTCACCAACCAAAAAGCCCTGATAACCGCCTGAATGAAGCTTTGTAACAACCTCATTAGATGCAATCCCACTTTCTGAAATTTTATAACATTCATCAGGGATATTAAGAAGGAGTTCAAAAGATGTTGTTATATCAACATCCAATGTTTTCAAATTACGATTATTAACACCAAGCATCATAGGATCAAGGCGCATTGCGCGCTCTAATTCTGCCAAATCATGCACCTCTACCAAAACATCCATTCGTAGCGCAATCGCGGTTTCATACAGCTCACGCGCTAAAACATCATCCAGTGCAGCCATAATCAATAATATACAATCCGCACCCAGCGCGCGTGATTCATATATCTGATAGGGGTCAATCATAAAATCCTTACGCAATACGGGGATGTCAACGGCCTCTTTTACAGCCATTAAATATTCATCTTTCCCTTGAAAATATGGTTCATCCGTTAATACTGATAAACAAGATGCACCACTATCCTTATATATTTTCGCAATAGATACAGGGTCGAAATCAGCGCGGATAATACCCTTGCTTGGGGATGCTTTTTTCACCTCAGCAATCAATGCCGGGCCATTTGTACGCTTCATAGCGTTAAGGAAACCAGATGTCAGTGGTTTTTCATTTGATATATATTTTAAATCATTTAAAGAGCGTACGGATTTTTTATATGCTACATGCTCTTTCTTTCTTTCACAGATTTTTTGCAAAGTATTCATGAGCTGTGCTTCTTTCCATGTTCTATCGTATAGTTCTTATAATCATTCAGCAGAGCAAGAGCCCGTCCGCTATCAATTGCTTGTGATGCGAGTTGCATAGCAGCTTTTAAATCAGCTGCCTTTTCCGATACCATGAGAACCGCAGCACAATTTGCCAAAACAATATCACGGTATGCGCTTTTTTTGCCATTCATAACATCCAGTAAAGCACGTGCATTTACATCAGGCTCTCCACCAGTTAAGTCCTGAGCATTGGCGGTATGTAAGCCAAAGTCGTTCGGTGTTAGTATTTCTTCTGTAATTTTACCGTTTTGTAACTTGGCAACGTATGTTTCACCAGTTGTTGTAATCTCATCCAAGCCATCAGACCCATGTACAACCCATGCCGTTTGTGTACCTAGCTTTTGCAAAACTTGCGCAATGGGTACAAGTAATTTTTTATCAAACACGCCAAGCAATTGGAACTGTGTCTTGGCAGGGTTAGATAGAGGGCCGAGCACATTAAATATTGTTCTTATACCTAAAGCTTGGCGCACTGGAACAACATACTTCATTGCGGCGTGATGTCGTGGTGCCATTAGGAATGCAAAGTTAAAGCGCTTTATGGCTTCTTCGAGTTTATCTTGTTCAACATCCAGATTAATACCTAGCGCTTCTAACACATCCGCTGCGCCTGATTTTGAACTGGCAGACCTATTTCCATGCTTTGCCACAGGCACACCACATGCGGCGGCCACGATTGCTACGGCTGTAGAAATATTATATGTACCGGATTTATCACCACCTGTACCGCAACAATCTACAGCATTTTCAGGGGCACTAATTGGCAACGCCTTTTCACGCATCACTCTGGCCGCGCCAGTAATTTCTGCAACAGATTCACCGCGTACAGATAGCCCCATAAGGAATGCAGAAATTTGTTCATTACTCCATTGCCCCTCCATAATCGAAGAAACAGCATCATACATTTGCTCTTCAGATAATATTTGTCCGGACTGTATTTGCGTTAAAACTTGTGGGATCATTGTGTCAGCTCTACAAAATTTCTTAGCAGGTCGTGGCCGTGCTGTGTTGCGATACTTTCCGGATGAAATTGTACGCCATGAATTGGTTTATCCTTATGGGACAATCCCATAATAATTCCATCTTCTGTCTGTGCGGTGATTTCCAGACACTCAGGGAGTGTTTCTTTTTCTGCAATTAAAGAATGGTAGCGTGTTACACCGTATGTCTCCGGCAAACCTTTAAACATTGTTTTCCCGCTATGCGTTATGTCAGAGACTTTTCCATGTAATGGCTCTGGTGCACGTATAACATTACCGCCAAAGGCCTGTGCGATTGATTGGTGTCCAAGGCATACGCCAAATAGGGGAATATTATGCGATGCTGCCAAGGTAATTAACTCAAGGCATATACCTGCATGATCCGGGTCGCTTGGCCCCGGAGAAATTAGGATTCCTGCTGGTTTTTCATCAATGACATGCTGTGCGCTATATTCATCATTACGGTAGACACGTACCTGTGCACCAAGATCGCCAAGATATTGAACAAGGTTATAGGTAAAGCTGTCATAGTTATCAATTAAGGTTATCATGGATTTGTTATGACCTTCTGTGTTACAAAATGCAAGCCTGCTATTAAGGGAAGTTTGTAATTTTAGACAGTTTCGAGTAATTTGTCATAATGAAATACAATAGAAACAAAATTAATCCGGTGCAAACACTAATCTTTGTTATGATTGGTGCTGTTCTTATTGTTGCGACTGACCTTTTTATTTTAGGGGGAAAGCAACATGTCTGGAATCAAACAAAACCGGTGCAAGAGCAAGAAACCGTTCGTACGTCGAATTTAAGAGCGCAACATGCGCTTTATATGGATAAGGGCATAGATACAACGTCTTATTTACCTGACATTGCACAGCTCAATGCAGTTGAACCTGCCAGTGGCTCAGTAATTGAAGATGAACAATCACAACAAGGACGTGATTCTTTGGGGCAAATGGAACTGGTGGAAGAGCTTAGTATTGATGAGCTTATTGCCAGTGAAAAAGCAACAGAGCTTTCCCATATAAAACCTGCTAGTGGTGTCGGGGCAGAGATACGATCAAGCTTTAAACCTACAGCTGCTACTTCTCCTATACAGAGCCAGCAACACATCGACCATAATACCGATAAAAGTGTTCTTGAAGTTATTTCTGATCTTGGCCTTAAGTCTGATGATGTCATTATCCCACCGAAATCTTCAAATATTGCTGATATCAGGCTATCCTCAAATGAGGATAAACCTTCTCACGAGCTCATATATGAATCTCCAAAGGGCAAGGGGCAAATTTCCATTATTATCGATGATATGGGGTTAGGCCTGCGCAGTAAGTTGGTTGAGGTTATGGATGGCCCATTAACATTAGCCTATCTGCCCTATGGAAAGAATTTACAAGAGCGCACAGAAAGAGCCAAAAAGCACGGACATGAAATTATGGTGCATATGCCGATGGAGGCGATGAATACCAAGTTAGATGGTGGCCCGAAGGTTTTAAGAGGTACTTTGGATGATGCACAATTTCAAGAGATTCTCGAATGGGACCTTTCTCAATTCACTGGATATGTCGGTGTTAACAATCATATGGGAAGTCGCTTAACACAAGACAAAAGGGCAATGGCACGTGTTATGGCCGCCTTGAAAAAACGGGATTTATACTTTGTTGATTCTAAAACAATAGGATCATCTGTCGCGGCAGATATGGCAAAGCAAGCCGGCCTGTCTTACGCCGAGCGTGACATCTTCCTTGATCATGAGATTACACCGGAATTTATCAACGGTGCATTGAGGAAATTAGAACGGGTAGCATCTCAAAAAGGACATGCTATTGGAATAGGGCACCCACATCAGGCGACAATCACAGCATTAAAAGCATGGATACCAACATTGAAGGATAAAGGCTTCACCCTTGTTCCGGCGAGCGCATTACTTCACCACCCTGATAACATTACGCAAAGTGATGCTGTTGCAGAATCAATGCATTAAGTTTTGCTGTTTTTAAATTCTTATGACTTAAATTTTTGTATAGCCAAGCTTGCCGCATGTAGCGCAGCTTTTGCTTTATTACATGATTCTTGGTATTCAAATTCAGGGTCACTATCGGCGACAACGCCACCACCAGCCTGCACATAGACTTTCCCGTCTTTTACGAGTGCAGTACGAAGTGCAATACAGCTATCCATCGTGTTGTGAGAGAAGTACCCAACACCACCTGCATATGTTGCGCGTCGGCTACGTTCTAATTCATCAATAACTTCCATTGCTCTAATCTTTGGCGCGCCACTGACCGTACCGGCAGGGAAGCCTGCAAACAGCGCATCAATAACGTCGTAATCTTCGCGCAAGACCCCTTCGACGTTTGAAACGATATGCATAACATGTGAATAGAACTCAATTTCAAACTGGCTTGTTACGTTGACGCTTCCGATTTTAGCAACGCGCCCGACATCATTCCGCCCAAGATCGAGCAGCATTAAATGCTCAGAACGTTCTTTTGGATCAGAGAGAAGGTCATCTACAAGTTCTTGATCTTCTTTTGCATTTTTACCGCGCTTTCGCGTTCCGGCAATCGGACGGATTGTAACCATATCATCCCGTACACGCACTAAAACTTCGGGGCTAGACCCTACCAAGGAAAACCCTTCAAATGACAAATGGAATAAGAAGGGGGAGGGGTTAACACTTCGTAATGATCTATATAATTCAAAAGAAGGGAGGTCAAAATCCATTGAGAAACGTTGTGATGGGACGACTTGGAATATCTCTCCCGCACGTATGTACTCAACTGCTTTTGATACTGCGTTTTTATACTCTTCTTTTGGCGTATTAGAGACAGCTTCCTGATCACCTGATAACGCAGTTTTATGCTCAAGTAACTTTCTATCCAATGGTGCATATAAAGCACCCAATGCTTTTTCTATACGCGCGCAAGCATCATTATAGACAACATCAGCGGGCAATACAGAATTCTTCGCGTGATTATATACGGGCGTTGCCAGACAGATCATATTCTTCACATTGTCAAATATCGCCAACAAAGATGGGCGCATAAGAACACTGTCAGGAACGTCTAAGTCATCTGGATTATTATCGGGGATATTTTCTGCTAAACGCACCATGTCATAGCCAATATAGCCAAACATACCAAGCTCACACATCGGTGGGAGATCATCAGGTACTACATCGAGTGAACTGCCTTTTACGACGTTTTTCAATGATGTTTTTGCGTCCACGCATTCATCATCATTCCAGCGGTTATGCTCATCACGTGTTTGGACATGTCCCCCGCGTGTACATTTCCAAAGCATATCAGGGTTTGTACCAATGACAGAATAACGCCCTAATGTTGCGCCACCTTCGACGGATTCCAACAAGAACGAATAGGCACTATGACCACATAACTTTAGATAAGCAGAAACCGGCGTCTCAAGGTCTGCGGATATCCAATGCCAAACAAGCTGTGACTTTCCATCCATGAAATGCTGTTTAAAGCTATCCTGAGAAGGAGATATATTCTGACGTATGTGACCAGAAGGCATTGCTAGTTTACCCGTTCAACTGTTTAATTTGTTTTATATACGCGATTAATCAAAGCATCATTGACTGTCGTGTCATACTTTTCATTAAGCATACGTAAATACATCAAGAAAGCTTCATCTTTTGCTTCGCTATCAAGTTTACCTTGAATTTGCGCTAGATCACCGTCTTCTTCATTTTTTTCCGGTAAGCTATAGCCGACAATTTTCATGATGCCATATGCATCATTTAAAGGCACAAATGCATATCCGTCATATGGTGTTTTAAACACAGTGGGTAATGTTTCTTGAACAAGCGGAGCAGGAATATTTCCCGCAATCGGAATTTGTTTTAGCTGTTCAAGATTCGCATTACTTTGCTGTGCTAGTAATTCAAATGTAATGCCTCCGGCATTAAGTTCCTCAAAAGACTTACGAACATCAATTTCATTTTTCGCAGTTTTCTTATCTGCTATAAATTTAATGTTCACATCATCTTTCACATCTTCATATGCTTTAAAGCCTGAAGGTTCTACATTTGTCACACGAATTGCAGCGAACTTTCCATTATCCAGCTCTTGTAATAACGGTATTTGATTTTCTTCACTCTCAAGTATAAAACTCAGCATACTTGCTTGCAGGGTTTCATCAAAGGCAATCAGGGCATTTTGACCATCTTTTGCCTGTCCGTTCTTATCGATAGAATTTATGGATATAATCGTTATTGGTGTTGTTGTTTTAATATCCTCGAAACTTTCTCCATCATCGAGTCTTTGTTCAAACTCACTCACATATTTGAAAATTTCTTCTTCTTTTTTTACTGCCATCAACTCTTTTGCCAACGGTGCTTTTATTTCATCAAAAGGGCGCACGGCAGGTGGCAATATTTTATCCAAACGTACTACATGGTGTCCTAGTGTTGTTTGTACAGGTGGATAAACTTTACCATTGGTTCTTTCTTCAACCGCTTTGACAATAGCAGGTAACATTTTTGTCGTTTCAAAACTTACATTCGGGAAAAAGCTCGCATCGCTTCCGGTTACCTTCTTCATTGCCTCTTTCAAACCTGTACCCGATTGTGTCAATTCATAAATATCCTGTGCATCTTTTTGATTCTGCACCATGGCCTGCGAAATGACCAACTGCTCTCCAACAATAAATGTATCAGGGGAAGTATTATAGATTTCCTTTAACTCTGACTCTTCAACTTGCACATCAATATTCATATCATCAGGCGAAAGGATAGCGACTTCTACAGTTCTATATTCAGGGATTACATATTGTGAATGTTTAATGGCGTTATAGAATGCCGTTTTTTCCTCTTCACTCCCTGTTTCAGAAAGAATCACGCTCTCATGTGGGAATACGAGGATATCAACATCACGTGTTTGTTTTTGGAACTCATATAGCTCTTGTGCAACAAGTGATGTATCAGGCATATAACCATCACGCACCGCGTTCATCATTATATCACCGTACACTTCACGCTTTACAGATGATACAAACTCCTGCTCGCTCATACGCTGTGTTTGCAATAGGCGATTCAAGGTTTGTTGTAAGCTCTCATCATCGAGGGAATAGGGCTTAATATATTCTGCTACACGCTTTGCCAATTCCTTTTGGCTTAAATCAATACCGAGGGTCTCCGCCTCATGCTCTAGCACCCGTGCGCGAATCTCACCGGTCAGAACTTCATTTATAACCCCAAGCTGCGCCGCTTGCTCAACAGATATTCTATAGCGCGCCAGATTGCGGCGCAAAGCACCATCAAATTCCTGAATAGATATTGTTTTATCTTCGATCTTTGCAACATCATTACCACCGACACCGCCGCCTTGCAGTACGCCGCGTACATCCATAACGACCAGACCACCCATTGCCATTCCGAGAAGCCCAAAAAGAATATACTTTAAAAATCCGCCTGCTGTACCTGTGCGTAAAGACTGCATTACCATGATGTTACTCAAACCTGATTTGTTATTATGATGCTGCACTATAAGCAGCGACATACGACGGGGCAAGAGCTCAAATCAAGAGTTTGTGTAAAAATCAACGACAAATATTGATTTATTAGTATGGGACATGTAACACAGTGACCTACAACACCTATGTAATAATGTCTGTGAGTATTGAGGAATAGATGAAAAAATTGATTGCCGGAAATTGGAAAATGAATGGCCAAACAAAAGAGAATGCGCAGCTTATTGCCGATATCACGCGTCAGGTTAATTCCGAACCTGCTCTATTGGATTTATGTGATATTCTTATTTGTCCACCATCCGTCTATATACCGTTGGCACTCGATGCAACGCAGAAGGATGAGCATATACAAGTCGGTGCACAAGACAGCTCGGCACATAACTCAGGAGCTTATACGGGTGAGGTTTCACCCTCTATGTTACGCGACATCGGATGCTCATACGTTATTTTAGGGCATTCAGAGCGTCGACAATATCACAATGAAAGCGATTCACTTATTCGTCAAAAAGCCGCACTTGCGCATGACGCAGGACTCATCGCTATAATATGTGTCGGGGAAACTGAAACGCAACGTGATGCAGGCCAAGAAGAAAACATCGTTGGAACACAAATTTTAGCATCCTTACCGGAGAGTGCCACGGCCGCAAACACAGTAATCGCGTATGAGCCTGTCTGGGCCATTGGCACGGGAAAAACCGCAAATGTGCAAGATGTCACCAAAATGCACAGCTTTATCCGTAACAAATTGAAAGAACGTCTTGCAGATTCGGAAAATATGCGTATTTTGTACGGCGGTTCTATGAAGCCTGAAAATGCGCAGGAATTACTTGCTGCTGCGAATGTTGATGGCGGATTAATTGGCGGAGCTAGTTTAAAAGCCGATCAATTTGTTGCTATTGCTCGCGCGGCGCGTTAAGAACTATACATAAATCAGTTTTGCAAAGGCAGAACATATAAAAAGAAAAGACTTAAAGTAATGGAATCTGTTGTTCTTGTTATTCATCTAATTTTAGCGGTTGCTATTATCCTGCTTGTATTATTACAGCGCTCTGAAGGTGGTGGCCTGGGTATTGGCGGTAGTAACGGTGGCATGGGTGGCTTTGCTTCGGCGAAAGGTACCGCCAGTGCATTAACCAGAATGACTTGGATTTGTGCTGCTAGCTTTTTTATCACCTCTTTAACACTTGGCGTTATGGCGACACAAAGTAGTAAGGCGAGACAGGGGATTTTAGAAAATGTTGATGCCAGTGCTATCGAAGTAGAAGCTCCGGCAGCTACAGACACGATACCAAGTGGTATTACCTATAAAACACCAGAAGAAATTCCATCCTTGGATATTGATACACAATCAGCGAGCGAAAGCATCGTTAACGAAATACAGTCGGAAAAACCGGCAGAAGAACCCACTGCACCGGTAGAATAGACCCATGACAAGATATATATTTATTACAGGCGGCGTTGTTTCCTCATTAGGAAAAGGCCTTGGCTCCGCTGCGCTTGGCGCATTGTTACAGGCTCGTGGCTATAGCGTACGCTTATGTAAGCTTGACCCTTATTTGAATGTAGACCCGGGTACAATGAGCCCGTTTCAACATGGTGAAGTTTTTGTAACAGATGATGGTGCAGAAACTGATCTGGATTTTGGTCACTATGAACGTTTCACAGGTGTTCCTGCAACTGCGACTGACAATACGACAACAGGACGTATTTATACGAGCGTTTTACAAAGAGAGCGTAGGGGCGATTACCTAGGTGCAACTATTCAGGTTATTCCGCACATCACAAACGAAATTCAGGATTTTATCCGTGAAAAAGACGGAACTGCGGATTTTGTTCTATGTGAGATTGGCGGAACTGTTGGTGATATCGAAAGCTTACCATTTTTAGAAGCTATCAGACAGTTTGGTAATGAGGTTGGACGTGAGCGTTCAATATTCATTCATGTGACGTTATTACCCTATATACCTGCTGCGGGAGAGCTTAAGACAAAGCCAACACAACACTCTGTTAAAGAACTCATGAGCTATGGAATTCGTCCGCAGATTTTATTATGCCGTGCGGATCGTCCGATAGAAGACGATGAACGCCGCAAAATCGGGCTGTTCTGTAATATTGATGAGAAAAACGTTATTCCTGCGCTTGATGTTTCTTCGATTTACGAAGTTCCGTTAACCTACCATGCCGAAGGGTTAGACCGTCAGGTAATGGAAGGCTTTGGCATTGAAGATAAGCCAAAACTGGACTTATCAACTTGGGAAGATATTGTTCATAATATCAAGGCTCCTGAAGGTGAAGTTACGATTGCTATTGTCGGAAAATATACAAATCTGGCCGATAGTTATAAGTCCCTTAATGAGGCACTCATTCACGGTGGAATTGCAAACAAAACCAAAGTTAACCTTAAATTCATAGAAGCAGAAATATTTGAAAAAGAAGACCCGGAAGAACAACTTTCTGACGTTAGCGGTATTCTTGTGCCCGGTGGTTTTGGTGAACGTGGCGCAGAAGGTAAAATACGTGCGGTTCAATATGCAAGAGAACGTAAGATTCCTTACTTTGGTATATGTTTAGGAATGCAAATGGCCGTTATTGAGGCTGCGCGCAATTTATGTGGTATTAAAGGTGCGGGTTCTACTGAGTTTAAAGTATGCGAAACACCTGTTATTGGCCTTATGACCGAATGGGTTAAAGAAGGCGAAAAAGAACAGCGCAAATCGAATGAAGACCTTGGCGGAACAATGCGTTTGGGCGCATACCCTTGTAGCTTAAAAGAGAATACCGTTGTCTACAAAGCATACGGCACAGATGAAATCAGTGAACGTCATAGACATCGTTATGAGGTTAACATCAATTATCGTGAACAACTTGAAAGCGCGGGTTTGACCTTCTCAGGCTTGTCACCTGATGGTGAGCTTCCGGAAATTGTAGAGCATAAAGATCATCCATGGTTTGTTGGTGTACAATTCCACCCAGAGTTAAAATCCAAACCGTTTGACCCGCATCCACTATTCGTGTCATTCATAGAAGCGGCAATGGAACAGGAACGATTGGTTTAGGAGCACATAAATGAAAACTGTATCAGTTGATCAACTTGAAATTGGTAATACCAAGCCTTTAACTATAATTGCAGGGCCGTGCCAACTTGAAAGTAAGGACCATGCATTTGAAATGTGTGGCGCGTTAAAAGAGTTAACGCAGAAACTTGGTATACAGTTCATTTATAAAAGTTCCTACGATAAGGCAAACCGTACATCTATTTTTGGTAAACGTGGCCTTGGCATTGATAAAGGCCTGCAAGTACTTGCAGATATTCGTGAGCATTTCGGCGTCCCTGTGATTACAGATGTTCATAGTGAAGACCAATGTGCACCAGTTGGGGATGTTGTTGATGTTTTACAAATCCCTGCATTTCTATGTCGCCAGACAGATTTATTGGTTGCTGCGGCGAAAACGGGCAAGGCGATTAATGTCAAAAAAGGTCAATTTTTAGCCCCTTGGGACATGGAAAATGTTGCAAAAAAGATCGCAGAAAGCGGCAATGATAAAATTATGCTATGTGAGCGCGGAGCGAGTTTTGGCTATAACACTTTGGTTTCTGATATGCGTTCTATTCCAATTATGCAAAAAACAGGTTATCCGGTTATTTATGATGCCACGCATTCTGTTCAACAGCCCGGCGGGCTAGGGGGCTCTTCCGGCGGTGATCGTACGATGGTACCTGTTCTTGCACGTGCTGCCGTTGCTGTTGGAGTTGCTGGTGTATTTATCGAAACACATGAAGATCCGGATAATGCGCCATCAGATGGGCCCAACATGCTTAAACTAAGTGATATGCCTGAATTTTTGGAAACACTCATGCAGTTTGATAAAATCGCCAAATCGTGATATCATTATTAAGTATCTTGATTTTCGGTAGGAGACCGTAACAAAATGGCCTTAGTAGCAGGTGCATCACAATTCTTAAACCAAGCCACTCTTGCAAATACACAAGGTGTTTCTGCCCAGACGACTAACGTATTGGGTGAGGCTGCTGGTGGTGTTGGTATATTAGATGTTGGGCGTAACCTTGCAACACCTGGTGTTGGTATCTCCAATAGTGCACGTGCTTTAAACAGGCAGTTTCTTACCCAAAATGCAGGAACAGCAAACCAATTATTCTCCGCCTCCGGTGGTGGTAGTGCTACGGAAGAAGCTGCAATAACCCAAATCCGTGCATTACAATCCCAAACACCTGTCACACGCGCGACTCCTGAAGCACGTGAAGCAGCAGATGCGAGAGCAGTAGAAGCAGCACAAGCCGAATCTGCCGATGCAGAGCGTGGGTCAATTATTGACCAAGAAGCTTAAAAACATCCAGCCTTAAACTTTTCCCTTTATATTTTCCTATTTTTCGCTACAACCTTTTGCACGAGATTATTTTTATGCAGATAAGCAAAAGGACTTGTTGAGAGATGACAGCTATTATTGATATTCACGCGCGCCAAATTCTGGATAGCCGTGGTAACCCGACTGTTGAAGTTGATGTGCAATTAGAAACAGGCGTAATGGGACGTGCGGCAGTACCTTCAGGCGCATCGACAGGTGTTCATGAGGCCGTTGAGCTTCGTGATGGCGATAAAGATGTTTACCTTGGTAAGGGCGTTGAGAAGGCCGTTGAATTTGTAAATACAGAAATCTTTGAAGCGTTACTTGGTGTAGATGCAGAAGAGCAGATGTATATCGACCAGTTAATGATTGATTTAGACGGCACAGAGAATAAAGGTCGCCTTGGTGCTAATGCTATACTTGGTGTTTCCTTGGCAATATCAAAAGCAATGGCGGCAGAACTCTGTACACCGCTGTATCGCTATATTGGCGGAGCCTATGCGCATGTTTTACCAACACCGATGATGAATATTATCAATGGTGGTGCGCACGCCGATAACCCTGTTGATATTCAGGAATTTATGATAATGCCCGTTTCCGCACCAAATTACAGTGAAGCATTACGTGTCGGTGCAGAAGTATTCCACGCTTTGAAAAAACAGCTTTCTGCGGCAGGGTATAATACAAATGTTGGGGACGAGGGTGGCTTTGCTCCAGCTGTTAAATCATCTGATGAAGCTTTAGACTTTATTATGAAATCTATTGAAGCCGCAGGATATAAGCCAAAAGAAGATGTCGTTATTGCATTGGATTCCGCATCTACGGAGTTTTATAAAGATGGCAAATATGAATTAGAAGGCGAGGGGAAATCCCTAACTTCTGATGAAATGGTTGCGTACTATACGGACTTGTGTGATCGCTATCCTATCGTATCTATTGAAGATGGCCTTGCAGAAGATGACTGGGAAGGTTGGACAGCATTAACAGCGGCGATTGGGGATCGTGTACAGCTTGTTGGGGATGATTTATATGTCACCAATGCAAAACGCCTAAAGCGTGGTATTGAAGAAAAAGCAGGGAATGCTGTTCTTGTGAAAGTTAATCAGATTGGTACTTTGACAGAGACACTTGAAACCATTGAAATGGCGAAGAAAGCTGGCTTTGGTATTATCCTTTCACACCGCTCAGGCGAGACAGAAGATTCAACAATCTCTGATTTGGCTGTTGCCACGAATGCAGGGCAAATCAAGACTGGATCATTGTCACGCTCTGATCGTATTGCAAAATATAACCAACTTCTTCGTATTGAGGAAGAGCTTGATTGTACGGCGAAATATGCGGGAGATAGCTTCTACCGTGCGCCATTGAAGTAAAGCAAACTTGCGTTATTTATACAAAAAGCGTCCTATTGAGAAAATGGGGCGTTTTTTTTCAAAAAATATTTCCAATTAGAAAAACGAATCAAATGAGTCACTTACCTATGTTTGTTCCTTATATGTTCCGTATAACCCATTGACTCTATTATATTTTTCAACTTGATCCACAGGTCGATATATGATTCTATACACATATGAGAGTTCAACACGACACATTCAGATCTTTACGAAAAAACCTGCCAATTATCGCGGGTTTGTGTTTGTGTTTGTATTTTTCATACCATACTGTGTCAGGAGACCGTAGCTATTCACAACTAAGTAGCTTAAAAAATGCGTATGAGCAAAAAATAATTGCATTAAATCACCTTAAAAACAAAAAAAGTGACGCTCAGGAAAAAGTGCATATGATGCGCCCTGATTCACTGTCGATTGATCTTGTTGAAGAGCAAGCCAGAGATATCCTAGGCTATACCAAGCAAGGCGAGTTTGTAATTGTGAGCAATTAAATTACAAAGTCACTGTTTTGTTGATTTTTTCCTTTCTTTACAATATGTTGCACCGCACAAAATAGTCTTTTTTCTCTAGCCAACCAATATAAAATGGTGTAGCACTCTTAATGACTGTAACGGTATTTTGATGTGAAAATACATCAGGAGGAAAGAGACTGTGGCTGCATCTAAAACCCAAGCTAAATCCCAAAGTAAATCAGGGAAGAAATCTTCTAAAAAGAACGCATCGAATATTTCGAAAGAGCCTTCGTTAGAAGACCTGAAATCACTTTATCGTGAAATGTTGCTAATTCGTCGTTTTGAGGAAAAAGCAGGGCAATTATACGGTATGGGGCTTATCGGTGGTTTCTGCCACCTCTATATCGGACAAGAAGCCGTTGTGACGGGGATTTCCTCTGTTCAAGAACCTCAAGACACTGTTGTTACATCTTACCGCGACCACGCGCATATGCTTGCCTGTGGCATGGATCCAAACGGTATTATGGCCGAGCTTACAGGGCGTAAGGATGGTTATAGTCGCGGGAAAGGTGGCTCTATGCACATGTTCTCGCTTGAGAAGAACTTTTTTGGCGGACATGGAATCGTTGGCGCAGGTACGGCAGTAGGTGCGGGCCTTGGGTTTGCACATAAATATAAAGAAGATAATGGTGTCTCCATTGCGTATATGGGTGATGGCGCGTCAAATCAGGGGCAGGTCGCTGAATGCTACAATATGGCTGCTCTATGGGATTTACCTACTTTGTTTGTTATTGAGAATAACCAATATGGTATGGGAACAAGTGTTGCACGCTCATCCGCGGGACAACTTTACCGCCGTGGTGAAGGTTACGGTATCCCTGGTGAACAAGTGGATGGTATGGATGTCTTTGCAGTTCAAAAAGCTGCGCGCCAAGCTCTGGATTATATCCGCAGCGGTAACGGGCCGTATATCCTTGAAATTATGACATATCGATATCGTGGGCATTCTATGTCTGACCCTGCGAAATACAGAAGCAAGGAAGAAGTTTCTACGATGAAAGAAGAGCGTGATCCAATCACGCAGGTTAAAGATATGCTTCAAGCACAAAACGTTGATGAAGCTGATATCAAGGCGATAGATAAAGAGATAAAAGAAATCGTCAACAAATCCGCACAATTTGCACAAGACAACCCCGAGCCGGACGTATCCGAGCTTTGGACCGATATATTAGTGGAGACTGCATAACATGCCTACACAGATTTTAATGCCTGCTCTATCACCAACAATGACCGAGGGTAACCTTGCCAAATGGCTAAAGTCCGAGGGCGATGCAATTGAGGCCGGCGATGTTATTGCCGAAATTGAGACAGATAAAGCGACAATGGAAGTTGAAGCCGTTGATGAGGGTATCCTAGGGAAAATCCTGATCAATGAAGGAACAGAGGGTGTTGCAGTTAACACACCTATTGCTGTTCTTCTTGAAGACGGTGAAAGTGCGGATGACATAGATACATCCTCTGCGGCTGTGATCCCATCTCCATCGAATGATGACAGTGAAGATGCAACTTCGGCAGCGATATCACATTCAGATGCCGAACAACCAGCGGGAGCGATCATAGATAACCGTGATATTCTCTATGCTCAAGGCGTTATTATTGAACCACCACCGTTTGATGAAGCCTCCTTTACAGATACAGAAGTTCACACCGTACGTGATGCATTACGTGATGCAATGGCCGAAGAAATGCGTGCAGATGATCGCGTTTACCTAATGGGTGAGGAAGTTGCAGAGTATCAAGGTGCGTACAAAGTTTCACAAGGCCTTCTTGATGAATTTGGCGCAAAGCGTGTTATTGACACCCCAATTACCGAGCATGGCTTTGCAGGAATTGCAGTAGGGTCTGCGATGAACGGGCTTAAGCCTATCGTAGAATTTATGACGTGGAACTTTGGTATGCAGGCGATTGACCATATCATCAATTCTGCGGCGAAAACCCTTTATATGGCGGGTGGAAAACTAGGCTGTCCTATTGTTTTCCGCGGGCCTAATGGTGCAGCTTCACGCGTTGGTGCGCAACACTCACAATGTTATGCAAGTTGGTATGCACATGTACCGGGATTAAAGGTTGTCGCCCCATGGTCGGCAGCAGATGCAAAAGGCCTGATGAAGGCCGCGATCCGTGATCCAAATCCGGTTGTATTCCTTGAGAATGAAATGCTCTATGGGCAAAGCTTTGATGTACCTACATCCGAGGATTTTGCAATTCCAATCGGCCGTGCAAAAATTGAACGCTCTGGCTCAGACGTTACGCTTGTTGCATACTCAATTATGGTTGGGAAAGCATTGGAAGCGGCAGAAGAACTTGCAGAGCAGGGGATTGATGCAGAAGTTATTAACTTACGCACAATCCGTCCACTTGATCGCCATACAATTTTGGAAAGTGTGAAGAAAACGAACCGTATTGTATCCATCGAAGAAGGTTGGCCATTTGCGGGGATTAGCTCAGAAATCGCGGCGTTGTGCGGTGAGCATGCGTTTGATTATTTGGATGCGCCGGTTACACGTGTTTGCGGAGCGGATGTTCCAATGCCTTATGCTGCAAATCTGGAAGCTCTTGCGCTGCCACAGCCAAAAGACATTGTGGCTGCGGCACGTAAAGTTTGTTATGCGGATTAATTACAGTTCAAAATGATCGTTGTAATCAGGATCAGATTTTGATTGTGCGTATTCAACATGACCACTAATAGCTTCGGGTTCGCGTGCGCCGTATTCAAGCGCAGCTTCACAGATGCTTAGTGCAATATTATTTTTCGTTTTATCTGTCAAATTATCTACGGCATCACCATGGCGAGCACTTTTTAACTGTTGTTCAGTCAATGTTTTACCACTTGGCATATACTCATCCCTTGGCATCCCTGACTTTTCAGCAGCCTGTAAGACGTCGCGAAAATGTTCTCTCTCCGGATCTCCGGACTGTGTATGCAAGAAATTTGAAGCACTATCGAATGCAGCTTGCGCTTTATATGCTTTTACACCGTTATTATCATCTGTTGATTTCTTCAATTTTCATCCCCTTTACTCATATTTAGATCGAAAACCATAGTATTTACGAAATAATATTGCAAGTTATTCATCAAATTCACCTAATATATTGCGCACAGCTATCTTTCTTAGCTTTTTATACAACCGAGTGCTTAAGGCTCGTGCACGAGGCATGTTAAAAAACGAAAGAATGGTTGGAAATGCATTGATAACAGTTTATAAAAGAAGCACTAGTTTTATCAAATTTAATGTGAATATAGATCGCTCATGCCAATAAATATTACTATGCCGGCTCTGTCACCAACAATGACAGAAGGAACTCTTGCAAAATGGTTGAAATCCGAAGGTGATTCAGTTGAATCCGGTGATGTTATTGCCGAGATTGAAACAGATAAAGCCACAATGGAGGTAGAAGCCGTTGATGAAGGTATTATAGGAAAAATCCTTGTTCAATCAGGTACAGATAATGTTCCGGTAAATGATGTCATTGCCGTTTTATTGGAAGACGGTGAAAGTGCAGATGATATTGGTGATGTCTCTGCCCCCACACCAAAAGCTCCCGTCATTGAAGAAAAGACAGAGACAGCTAAACCTGCACAAAATACAGTTGCGAAAACACCACAAAATGTAGCACAAAGCGGCGGACGTATTTTTGCCTCACCACTTGCCAAGCGTTTAGCAGCAAATGCCGGTATTGATCTCTCTACCGTAAAAGGATCAGGGCCACGTGGTCGTATTGTTAAGGTCGATGTTGAGAATGCAAAAGCTGCTCCGGCACCTTCCGTAGCCGCCGCTCCAACATCTACGGCATATGATGATCCTGATGTAAAAACAAACATCTATGGTATGGCATATAAGGAATTACCGAATAATAACATTCGAAAAGTCGTTGCCAAACGCCTAACGGAATCAAAACAAAATGTGCCGCATTTTTACTTAACTGTGGAATGTGTATTGGACAGTTTGCTTTCTGCGCGTAAAGACATTAATGACAAAGCGAATGGCACGTTTAAGCTTTCTGTAAATGATTTTATTATCAAAGCGGCAGCTATGGCCTTGAAGGCTTACCCTGCGGCGAATGTTTCATGGACTGATGATGCAATCGCGCAGTATTTTGATGCAGATATTTCAGTTGCTGTTTCTACTCCTACGGGGCTTATCACTCCCATTGTGAAAGCTGCACAGAACAAAGGTCTAAAGGATATCTCTGGTGAGATGAAAGACCTTGCAGGACGTGCTCGTGAGAATAAATTAAAACCTGAAGAGTTTCAGGGTGGATCATTCTCTATTTCCAATCTGGGTATGTTTGGTGTTAAAGAGTTTGCCGCAATCGTTAACCCGCCGCAGGGCTGTATCCTTGCCATCGGGGCAGGTGAGCAACGCCCGATCGTTGTGAACGGTCAAATTGAAATCAAGACTGTTATGAACTGCACATTATCCGTTGACCACCGCTGTGTTGATGGCGCAGTCGGTGCGGAATATCTGCAGATATTTAAGAAATATATAGAAAACCCGGTAAGTATGTTGGTGTAAAAATGAATGTAAACAGGTATCCGATCGTTGGTGTAATGGGTTCTCATGAGCATTCATGGGACGAATATTCCAAACCTGTCGGAGAGCTGATTGCGCGGCGTGGATACAATCTTTTGACGGGCGCCGGTGGTGGTGTCATGACGGAAGTCGCCAAAAGCTATACCAATACGGCGGAACGTAAGGGTGTCACAATCGGGATCTTACCTGCTGTGGACTATAAGGGGCAAAAATTAGATGAAGAAGAATATCCTAATCCTTATATTGAAATCCCAATGATTACCCCGTTAAGTGCGAAAGCACAAAGTGATACTATGCCATTTAGTCGTAATCTCGTAAATGTTATGACGAGTAAGGCGTTGGTTATTTTACCCGGATCGTTTGGAACGCGAAATGAAGTTTCACTTGCATTGATGTATAATAAACCTCTCATCTTATTTGGCCCTGATGATGCATTCGACAAATTTCCGGAAGACCCGTTACGTGCACAATCATTAAGCCATATTGAACAGTTTTTTGATGATGTTTTGAGTGAATAAACTAAAAAACAATCCTACGAATTCCCGTATTCTTAAAAATTCTAATAGTAGAAGGTATATCTCATGAGCGATAAAAATTTTGATGTTATTGTTATCGGTGGTGGCCCCGGTGGATATGTTGCGGCGATACGCGCAGCGCAATTAGGCATGAAAACAGCGGTTGTAGAAGCCAATCACCTGGGTGGTATTTGTTTAAATTGGGGGTGTATCCCAACAAAAGCACTTTTACGTTCTAGTGAAACATTCCATATGCTTCATCGCTTAGAAGAATTTGGTTTATCTGCCAAGGAGATAAGCTTTGATATTAAGAAAATAGTTGAACGCTCACGCGGCGTTGCAAAACAACTTTCCGGCGGTATTGGTCACTTGCTTAAAAAGAATAAAGTTACCGTTTTTGATGGCTGGGGTAAGCTTCAAGGCAAAGGTAAATTAACCGTTGAAAAAGACGGGAAAGTAATCGAAACACTATCTGCCAAGCATATTATTGTGGCCACAGGCGCACGAGCGCGCGTTCTACCCGGGTTAGAGCCTGATGGTAAGCTTGTTTGGACATATAAGGAGGCAATGGTACCTACAGAGATGCCTAAATCTCTGTTAGTTGTTGGCTCCGGAGCAATTGGTATTGAATTTGCGAGCTTTTACCGTTCCATGGGGGCGGATGTTACCGTTGTTGAAGTGATGGATCGTGTTCTTCCTGTTGAGGATGAGGAAATATCCGCGATGGCGTATAAGGCGTTCACAAAACAGGGTATGAAAATTATGACGGGTGCAAAAGTTACCAAGCTTGATAAATCTAAAAAGGATGTAACAGTCAGTGTTGAAACTGCAAAGGGTACGGAGAAAATTACCGTTGATGTTGTTATCTCTGCAGTTGGTATTACGGCCAATACCGAGGATATCGGACTTGAAAAAACTAAAGTTAAGCTTGATCGTGGTCATATAATCACAAATGAGTGGTTAGAAACCGATGAAAAGGGTGTTTATGCCATTGGTGATGTTACCGGTGCACCTTGGCTTGCGCACAAGGCATCACATGAGGGCATCATTTGTATTGAAAAAATCGCGGCGCAAAAAGATGTGCACCCGCTTAACAAATTGAATATTCCAGGATGTACATATTGCCACCCGCAGATTGCCTCAGTTGGTCTAACGGAAAAAGCGGCAAAAGAACAGGGCTATAAGATCAAAGTTGGCCGCTTTCCATTCGTCGGAAATGGTAAAGCCATTGCATTGGGTGAGCCGGAGGGACTTGTCAAAACCATATTTGATGAGAAGACCGGAGAGCTCCTTGGCGCGCATATGATTGGTGCAGAAGTTACAGAAATGATACAGGGCTATGGCGTTGCGAAAACGTTGGAGACAACAGAAGCAGAATTGATGCACACAATATTCCCACACCCGACCTTGTCTGAGATGATGCATGAAAGCGTTTTGGCGGCCTATGATAAAGCTATACATTTCTAGCGTTTCATACCTGCATATGTTTAAATGCTTTTCTTTAAAATGAATATAAGACAGGTGAGGGTATAGAGCCGTGGACTTAAAAGAAGAAGATATTCTGGGTGAAAAGATACATGATCATTGGTATTACGTATCCAAAGGTAAGGCGATGCGTAAGTTTCTTGGTGACACAAAATCTGAAGAAGTTTTAGATGTCGGTGCGGGATCCGGTATTTTCTCTCGTCAGCTTTTAGATCATGACATCTGCCAGAGTGCCGTGTGTGTTGATCCCAATTATGCTCAAGAGAGTGAAGAGGATCAGAATGGTAAGCCCATCACGTTTGTTAAGTCTATTGAAAAAACCACCCAGAGCTTAACCCTTATGATGGATGTATTAGAGCATGTGCCGGACGATGTGGCCTTGCTTAAGGAATATGCAGACTCTATGCCTGAGGATGGTCAGGTTTTAATTACCGTGCCAGCTTTTCAATTTATGTGGTCAGGGCACGATGTGTTCTTAGAGCATTACCGCCGTTACACAATTGAGATGATGGAAAAGACCATTACGGATGCCGGCCTTAAACCAATTAAAAGCCGTTATTTCTTTGG
>JBOEGG010000005.1:0-609642 GCA_050633285.1 Alphaproteobacteria bacterium | reverse complement strand
GCTCAAACTTTTCCTTAGACATTATCAAATGCTCCTTAATTTAATAAACGTGCCGCATACGGCAAAAACTCATGCATTGGTGTAAAAAACCCATCGCGCAATGTCAATGGGTTTTTCACGTTTATTCGAAATATTATTTAGATGTATCACTATACCTAAACTATATAAAATTAAGAGGTCATAGCATCATAAGCAATCTTAAGCCAAACATCAGAAGAAAGAAAACCACCACCCCATTGCGCATCGAATTGCCCTAAAGGCTTAGCTGCCTTGATTTCCTCAAAACTTTTACCCGCATCAATAAGTGGCTTTAACACATCACGAACACCAACAAGCATGTCATGATATAATTTTAGCTCTGCCTTATTAGATACCGAGCCATGCCCCGGAATAATAACCGTATCATCATTTGCCAATGCTAGTATTTCTGCACTTGCCTTAATAACACCTTCAAGGCTTCCACCCGTTGATGCATCGATAAATGGATAAAAGCCATTAAAATAAACATCGCCCGTATGAATTACATTCGCCTTTTCAAAATGTGCAAATGAGTCCCCATCCGTATGCGCATTTTTGACATGCACAACATGAACCGTATCACCATTAATATGAAATGTTGTCTGATCATTATATGTGATCAAAGGTAGAGCCACTTTTGGGAAGGCTTTAGATTCCATATTAAATGCAGGAATATAATTATCGACAGACAAGCGTTTTCGAACATTATCATGTGCGACAATCAAACTACCACCTTTACCAAGAGCTTCATTCCCCCCGGTATGGTCACCGTGCCAATGCGTATTAATAACAAAACGTACTTTATTATCCTTTGATATTTCCTCTACAGCTTCCATAACGGCCGGAACAACGTCCACATATTCATTATCGATAAGAAAACTCCCGTCCTCACCAATAAACAAGCCAACATTTCCGCCTTTTACATTAATCATATATATCTGATCTGTAATTTTATGCGTTACCGCTTTCACAGATGTATCCGCCACGGCAGAACCATGACCATGGTGATCACCGGATCCTGCATAAACAACAGGAGCACATAACATCGACATACTCACTAATATGGTAAAAAAACCATTCTTTAACATAGGAATTCCTTTTATATTTTTCTCTGACAAAAGAACACACAACCTAGCCTCTCCTAACAAGGAAGTAAAGGTATCACCCTTCTGAAGACAGCCTAGCCTATCGGTGCTGTAAATCATCAACCCCTCTTAGACAAACCAATAGCGCAGAAGTTGCAAGCAAACAGTCAAATTCATACAATTTTAAGTAAAATCAACTAAAATAATAAGTATAGATAGTAATTATATATATTTTTATATGCTTAAGAAGTAATTTTGTATGGAACACTTAGAAAAATACTATTCTAAAGATTATATCGAAGGTCTCTCTTCCGAGATGAACTTTGAGGAATTTCTACGTTTAATTAAAGAAATTTCTGTCAAAAGCGGTGCGCAAGTAAAAATACTTGATAATGGTACGATCCATCTTTCAGGAGCAGATAATGTATTACAAGCCATACATAATAGTATCGAGGGTATAGGTCACAGCGACAGCACTACAGAAAATGTAGAAACACCCCCCTCAGAAAACAAAACATACAACAATAAAACAGAAGATAGTGACCAAGGCTATACCCCCGAAGTATCAAGTAATGAGCATGATTCAATCGTTGATAATTTGGTCGTACAATTAGAGACTTCCAATAATTCGAGTGACAGCACTGCGCAAACACAAGATACATCTGCACCATCACCTTCCACCAATCAAGAAGGCTCTCCTGAGCTTGTTTTGGATGCTTTAGGGCTGTTTGAAAAGCCTATGGTCGAAACAGGAACGTTGGTAGATATCGACGACACAACATCCACAGGTGCTTTGATTTCAGGTAACACGAATAGCGAAATATCACCTGCCGTAACGCATGTTACACCGCAAGATGTTACAATAGCAGACGATAACAATGAAGACATTGATACAGGCCCACAAAATGCAGATCCTATTGCAATGAGTGATACCCTATCTGTTAATCAGGATACAGTCTCTGCAAATATTCATACCGCCCTACTCTCTAATGACACAGATAATGAGGCTCTTGATATCTCTTCTGTAAATACAGTTGGTACATTGGGTAATATTGTCTTTAATGACATTGGCAACACGATTACGTACGCTACTGGAAATAGTTTTGATTATTTAGCAGCAGGTGAAACAACTACGGACACATTCTTTTACACGGCTTCAGACGGATTAGGTGGTACAAATACCGCGAGTGTCACAGTTACCGTAACCGGGGTGAATGACGGGCCAGTTGCCCAAAACGATACATTCACAACTGACGAAGATACAAATACAAACGGAAACGTATTCCAAAATAACGGAAATGGCATTGATGTTGATATTGACACAACAGACAGCTTCACCGTCACCGCCGTATCAGGAAGCGTTGCTAATGTTGCAGTTTCAACAGATGGAAGCCATGGCGGATCATTCACAATACAATCTAACGGAGCACTAAGCTTTAACGTTGATAATGATTTTCAGGATCTTGGTACAGGTGCCACACGTGATACGACAATCACCTATACGATTACCGACACGCAAGGAGCCACAAACACAGCAACGGTTACGGTTACCGTCACTGGTATTAATGATATGCCAAGTGCTGTAGATGATGGCATTTATAACGAAACAGATGAAGGTGGTTCAACAGTCATCATTACAGAAGCAGAACTTCTGGCCAATGACACGGACCCGGAAAGTGATCCACTTGATATCGTTAATATCACTATTGGCGCAGGAGAAGGTAGTATCGTTGATAATGGTGATGGAACATGGACATATACATCTCCCGCAGATAGCCTTAGCTTTAACGGTATAGCCACCCTTACTTATACGGCACAAGATACTGATGGACTTACCGATACTGCAGTTTTTGACCTTCGTGTATTCAATGTGCTCACCGGTACAAGCGGTGATGATATCATCACCCACCAAGGTAATAACACATCTCATAAACTTATTGGCTTGGACGGTAACGACACAATCACAGGAACCGATCAGCGCGATATTCTAATTGGCGGAAATGGCGATGATATTTTAACAGGCGATAACGGCGATGATGACTTTATCTTTGAAGGCAATCTAACAGGTATAGATACAGTTATCGGCGGCAGTGGCACAGACAGAATACTGGGTGGTACAGGTGATGACACTTTTTCACTTGCTTCATTCTCCAGCATATCAGAAATTGATATGGGAACGGGAACAGATACATTATTGGGGACAGCCGGAGATGATGCTTTTAACTTCTCCGGCATCACCATTACAGATCTCGATATTATTAATGGTAATGGCGGCACAGATACAATTGTCGGCACAGGCAGTGGCAATGATATTGACCTGTCCAACGTAACATCCCTCATCGGCATAACACATATCAACGGTGGCGCGGGTAATGACACAATTCATGGATCACAAGATCATGATTTGTTTATTATTGAGAGTGGTGATGACAGATTATATGGCGAGGGTGGTGATGATACATTCCAACTAGATGACACCCTGTTCGCAAATCGTAAATATATTTACGGTGGTAATGGCACCGACCAAATATTAGGAACAGCAGGTGATGACACATTACAACTTGTCGTATTAACGGGTATAGAACACATTGATTTAGGTGCTGGTACAAACACCATCATCGTTGATAGCGGCGATGATATTGACTTTTCCTCTATTACAGCAGGGAATTTCTTAAACGTTACTTACCTCACCGACCATACCGGGAATGAGGACCTTACGGGGTCACAAGGCGATGACGTATTTAACATGAGAGCAGATGGCGGTAATGATACATTTAATGGCCATGACGGTAATGACACATTCAACATTGCAGGCACACAAAGTGGTGATGACCGCATTGATGGCGGGACAGGCCATGATCAAATACTAGGATCAGTTGGTAATGATTCCTTACGCCTTGTATCCCTTACGAATATTGAACACATTGATTTAGGTGGTGGTACAAACACCATCATCGTCGACTCTGGTGATGATCTTGATTTTTCCTCCCTTGCTGCAGGAGACTTCTTAAACGTTACTTACCTCACCGATGACACCGGAAGTGAAGACATTACCGGCTCACAAGGCGATGACGTATTTAACATGCGTGCAGATGGCGGTAATGATACATTTAATGGCCATGACGGTAATGACACATTCAACATTGCAGGCACACAAAGTGGTGATGACCGCATTGATGGCGGGACAGGTCATGATCAAATATTAGGATCAGTTGGTGATGATTCCTTACGCCTTGCCTCCCTTACGAATATTGAACACATAGATTTAGGTGGTGGCACAAACACAATCATCGTCGACTCTGGTGATGATATTAACTTCTCCGCGCTCGCGGCAGGAGACTTCATGAATGTTAGCTTCATTACAGATGATACCGGAAGTGAAGATATTACGGGCTCACAAGGCGATGACGTATTTAACATGCGTGCAGATGGCGGAAATGATAGGTTTTATGGTGAAGGTGGAAATGACACATTCAACATTGCAGGCACACAAAGTGGCGATGACCGTATTGATGGCGGAACAGGCTATGACCAAATTTTAGGCTCGGCAGGTGATGACTCTCTTCGTATTATAGTCCTTACAAATATTGAGCACATAGACCTTGGTGCAGGCACAAACACAATCACCGTCGATTATGGCGATAGTGTTGATTTCTCCTCCATCGCAGCAGGAGACTTCTTAAATGTCAGCTTCATTGCAGATGATGTATCAGCAGAAGATATTATAGGCTCTCAGGGTGATGATATTTTCCAAATCAACGCAGACTCAGGGAATGATGAAATTTACGGCGATGAAGGTAATGATACGTTTATGATTTCCGGCACACAAAATGGTGATGACCGCTATCATGGGGGAAATGGCTATGACCGTATATTAGGCTCGGCGGGTGATGATTCCTTGCGTTTGGATATGATTACTGGCATTGAGCATATTGACCTTGGTGGCGGAACAAACACCATTATTGTAGACTATGGAGAGGACTTTGATTTCTCCTCGTTCGCAGCAGCAGACTTCTTAAATGTTAGTTTCATTGCAGATGATGTTTCGGCAGAAGAAATCACAGGATCGCAAGGTGATGACATTTTCCAAGTCAGAGCCGACGCAGGGAATGACATTTTCAACGGACATGACGGAAACGACACGTTCCTCATAACCGGTATACAGAACGGAGATGATCGATACGATGGTGGTAACGGCACAGATCAGATACTCGGGTCTGCCGGTGATGATACACTTCGGATTAGGGCTCTATCAAACATCGAACACATTGATCTGGCTGGTGGTAACAATACAATTCTCGTTGATTATGGAACGACATTAGACCTATCAGGGTTCGCAGCAGGTACTGTTCTTAATGTAACACTGACAGATGATGTTTCAATCGAAACAATCCATGGGTCACAAGGTGACGACATATTCAGAACACGATCAGACAGCAATATAGACATCCTGTACGGAGAAGATGGCGCAGATACATTTATGTTTGATGCCGCACAACATACGGCAGATACCATTGCAGACTTCGACGTAAGTGAAGGAGATAAAATCGATATCTCTGATATTTTGAGCTATGATTCAAGCATCGGCGATCTTATCAGCGATTTCGTACAGCTCGTTGCTGACGGTGACGGTGATCCGGCAAATGGTTCAGGTAATGTAACATTAATGGTTGATATTGATGGCACAGAAAACGGTACTGCATACCAGTCTTTTGCCATTTTTGATGATCAGGGGCAAACACTTGCAGACCTCATCAACAATGGGCATCTCGTCATAGAATAAGGTAGCAGCGCCTAACAAATTACTTAACCTCTTCTCCACTCAAACATAGTTATATATATTTTCATCTACACGCCTTTAAATACTATCTATCACTAAATTCATTATATTGTCGCTAATCTCTTATTTGTCATCTTTTTCATTATTAAGATTTTTATAGTAAATTTAGTCAAGCCATCGCTCTTTAGTGTAATTACAAAAATGGACTTTGATATTTATTACGCTCAGCATTATTCTTCATTCACCACCTCGCCTCAACGTTGCTTAGAGTTTTTATAGCATATGAACTCTTATGAACAAGCGGACATAACTGAGCAATACCCCCAATCTATATACTGAACTTTTTATAAAACTACTGCTTGCTAAATTTACTGATTGAGATATTTTGGGATTAATGAAGAGATTATTTATTACATTTTTAGTCATGATTATGTTGGTTCCTGCTTTTTTGCAGGCAATGCCCCATGGTGTGGATCATGCTCTTCACAAAACTCAAAACCACAACATTGAGACCCTAAGTAAACATAGCCATCGCGCACATGATGACAATCACCACGTAATTCCTTTGGATATTGTCACATTTTATGATGAATATTTACATGCGGATCTTCAATTACCTGAGCACAGAATTATAGAAGCTCCTGCACAGGATGTAGAAAACGTTGACCTTAATATTATAACCAATGCTGAGCCTATCTTACGCTATGAACTCTCGTCTGTTCAAAGTCGTGCACCGCCGGACTGGCAGAGTTTTCAATCACCAAACACTCCTCTTTATCTCTCTACACGACGTTTACGTATTTAAACACAAAATCTGGAACGCTTTAGTCACACGCTTATTTGGCATGTGGCTGTAGTAATGCGTTCCATTTATTTTGTTTTAAATTCAAACTCTTCAAAATGGAGATAAACTTTATGTTTCAATTATTACAAACTTTAACAAGCCCAAAAGTATGGCTAGCCGTTACAGGGCTTGCAGTTACTTTGATAGCAATATTCGGCATAATCCCCGATGCGCTTGCCCATGGGGTCACCCAAGGGGATAAGGGCTATATTCAAGAAATAACGGGTACTCACCCTATACCGTTTCTTTATCTTGGCGCAAAACACATGATGACAGGCTACGACCACCTGTTGTTTCTGTTCGGTGTCATTTTCTTTTTATACCGTCTAAAAGATGTCAGCATCTATGTCACACTTTTTGCCGTTGGGCATGTCATTACGCTTTTATCAGGCGTTCTTATGGAGATCAGTATTAGTGCCTATATCATTGATGCGATCATTGGCTTTTCAGTCGTGTATAAGGCTCTTGATAATATGGGTGCGTTCCAAAGGTGGTTTAAGTATCAGCCAAATACCAAGGTAGCAACATTCGTATTTGGCCTGTTTCATGGCTTTGGTTTAGCAACTAAGATTCTAGATTATGAACTTTCACCAGATGGACTTTTGGCAAACTTAATTGCCTTCAATATTGGTGTGGAGATTGGACAAATCTTAGCTCTTAGCGCGATACTTATTGCCATTACTTATTGGCGTAAGTCAGGCAGCTTTATGAAACATGCTTATAGCGCAAATACCTTCATGATGATGTTGGGGTTCCTTCTTATGGGATACCAGATCACAGGATATATCTTGTCCTAAAACACAATCTATTCAATTCAAATTTTAAAAGGAAATACAATGTATAATACAAACATTCCAACTGATAGAGAGCTTCCATCAACCGGCAAGCTAATCAAGTCCACCATTATCGCCGTGATTACTGCTGGCGTTCTTTTAATCACCGTAGTGATGCCATCAGAATACGGTATAGACCCGACCGGGATAGGTCAGGCAATTGGTCTTAAAAAGATGGGAGAGATTAAAACCTCTCTTGCTGAAGAAGCTGCCGCAGATAAAGCAAAAGACCTTGCAACAAAGGTGGAGCCAATTAAGCAAGAAGAGAACGTTACCGAAACCCAGTCTTTTGCGGAAACCCGAAGCGATGAGATTCAGGTTACTCTTGCTCCTGATGAAGGAACAGAGATCAAAGTTAAAATGGCTAAAGATGCTAATGTTAGCTATGAGTGGTGGACAGATGGCGACAAAGCAAACTTCGACGTGCATGCCGCCTCCAAAAAACTAAAGATCAGTTATCACCGTTACTATAAAGGCTCTGACACGCGCAAATCCGGCGAAATAACAGCTGCCTTTGATGGTTCACATGGTTGGTTCTGGCGTAATCGGAGTGACAAAAACATGACAATTACGTTAAAGACGACTGGTGAATATTCCAATATTAAAGAAATGAAGTAAAGTGAGAACCATGAATAAAAAACACATTATAATTGGTGCTGCTATCGCTGCGGTCGTCATCATCATATTACTGATGATAATTGCCCCTACTAGCCTCAGTTTAATAGGCGAACACGGTCACACGCACTAACTTACAGCACATACACAAAACACTGGCCAAGCTCCTATAGCTTGACCAGTGTTCGATAATACTCGATTAGAAAAGTTGTAAAAGGAACTTTTCAACATGGTGGTTTTTGAGTCTAGAGAAACATTAGTTTAAAGGCAAAGCTACAGCTTGATGCTAACCAACAGCGTCATCTTCCCATTTAAACTGATCTTCAACCGTAACCCCAAAAGAAAACATATCAGGATTAAAAGGGATAATTTTCTCCTTAGCTTTCAATCGAGCAGGCCAATCAGGGTTAGCTAAAGCGCCTGTACCTAATAACGCGATTAAATCAGCATGACCATCCTCAATAATACGGCTGCTTCACTCGAATTATCTAATCCCCCATTCGCAATAACGGGTAGCCCTGTTACATCTCGTGCTAACTTAGGTAAACTTTCACCATCTCTCGTAAGACATCAGCGATTGGAGCGAGGTCACGGAAAATATCTCCCCTGCGGCAACATCTAATGCAAGCGCGGTAGTCACCTATGACGGAAATAACCAACCAATCACTATTACATACGATGTTGGCGCACCTACGAACTTCATCCAAAACCTGACATGGGATCAAGGGCGTACAACAACGGTAGAGACCATTCGCCCCAGTAGCACCGAAACCATCACGTATAGCTACCCTCCCGATGGAACGCGCCTGATCGAACAACTTATTGCCGATGGCACAAAATCTAGCAGAAGAGAAGGAAAACTCGAAACTGCTTAATGAAGCAAAGAAGCTCTACGAGAAAAAGTTATACACAGATGACTCAGTCGATGACGGCTCCATTAATATTTTACACACAAACAAAAGCCACGATATAAATTATCGTTGGATATCAATAGATTACAAATAGAACATTTTAGATATTAACTCTCTGTCTGAGCGCCTGTTAGAAATCGGGAAATATCCAAACGGATGCCAAGTAGCACTGGAATAATAAGCAAGGTAATAACGGTTGCAAATAAGATACCAAACGATAACGATACCGCCATCGGGATTAACTCCTGTGCTTGTTCAGACTTCTCTTGCAATAAAGGCAACAAACCAACAAATGTTGTAATTGATGTCAAAAGAACTGCACGGAATCGTGACATACCAGCCTCCACCACCGCATCTTTGTATGATAACCCCGCCTTTCTAATCTGGTTATAACGACTAACCAGAACGAGGGAGTCATTCACAACAACACCACTTAATGCCAAGATACCGAAAAATGACATCAAACTAATTGGAATACCAACAATCATATGCCCGACGATAGCCCCAATAATTCCAAATGGTATAGCGAGCATAATGATAAACGGCTCTATATAAGACTTAAGAGGAATAGCAAGTAATGCATAAATCAGCAGTAACCCAAGAATAAACCCTGATCCTAATTCATTTTTTGCATCACCTTCAGCTTCGCTTTCGCCGGCCAAATCAACCTTAACGCCCGGATATAATTTCAGGATCTCAGGGAGAACTTTACCCTCCATGATCGATATGATTTCGGATGGTGAAACGGTATCTGTATCAAGCTGTGCAGTTAAGGCTAGTACACGGTTGCCATCTATCCTTGTTATTTCGGACTGGATTGTACTGCGCCTAATCTGTGCGACTTGCGAAAGAGGAATAGTTGCACCATCATCATTACGGATACGGATTTTTTCAAGATCACTCGCATTATTACGCTCTGATAACGGATAGCGCACTTTCACACGCACCTCTTCATCGCCACGCTGTATACGCTGCGCTTCAAACCCGAAAACAGCATTCCTCAATTGCATGATGATATCGGCATTTTTAAGCCCTAAGAACTCTGCCTCAGGCTTTAATTGCACAGAAAGCTCAGATACATCGTTATCCAAATTCGTTCTGATGTCGTGAATACCGTCATAGACACGTACCCGTTCCTTTAATGATACCATCGCCTTTTCAAGAAGCTCATCATCAAATGAAGACATTTCAATACGTAAATCTTCCGAACCTTCATAATCGACATAAAAGCTCAACTCTTTCACGCCTGCAATCGAACCGACCTCCTCCTGCCATACTTCTAGAAATTCTTCACTGTAAAATGGACGTGTTGAGCCGGGAGTAATTTCAACGGTAACTGTCGCCTCTTCGTCCGTACTGGCCGCAACATAGGAATACCTGACAGGGTTTTCTTTCAAGTTATATTTTTTGGATAGCTTGCTTACGGTTTCTTCCAGAGTTTCTTCAATATAATACGCAGCATCATGCGTTACCTGCGCCGATGTACCGGAATACATTTTCACACCAGCATAGATAAGATTGCCCTCATCATCCCCGAAAAAAACAAGCCGTACTGTACCGCTACTGACTAAACCTACAGCCAATATTAGTATAGAAATAAACACACCTAATGACTGGTAACGATACGTGACAACTCTTTCTATCAGTGGCTGATAATGTTCACGAATAAAATATTGAAGACCGTTTTCGGTCACTTCGCGGAAACGATGAAAGCCACGTGAGATAATATTACGTTTTTTGGGCTCTTTATCCGATACATCCAAATGTGCAAGGTGAGAGGGTAAGATAAGCTTTGATTCAATAAGAGAAAAAAGAAGACACAGAATAACAACGACAGCAATCATACGAAACGGGCCGCCAAAAAATCCAGTAATCGTAGTTAAGGGATAAAATGCAGCAATAGTCGTTAACACTCCGAATGTTGCAGGGGTCGCCACTTCCATCGCTCCTCGAATGGCTGTTTCTGCGCCTCCACCATCACGCCGTTTATGCGTATAGATACTTTCCCCAATAATAATTGCATCATCAACCACAATGCCCAACACAATGATGAATGCAAAACCGGTCAGATCATTAATAGAATAATCCAGAACCTCCGGCCCCATCATGGTAAAAGCACCAGCAAAGGACACTGGTATACCAATCGCCACCCACAACGCGACTTTCGGATGCAGAAATAAAGCCAGAAGTACAAGTACAAGGCACATACCCATCGCTGCATTCTTAGATAAAAGTCCGATACTGTCTCGTACGTTATCCGCTTCGTCCGACCACACAACCAACTCTATATTCTGTGGTATCCAATTTTCTTGGCGAAGCTGTTTAATAAATGCTCTTGTATCATCAGAGGCCGTTACAACACTATCACGCCCGATTAGCTCAACATCCAAATTAATCGAAGACTTACCCTGAAATGACGACAAGATGCCCTGATCGGTATAACTATCACGCACAATTGCGATATCTTTTATACGAACAACGCCTCCATCAACCGAGCTACGCACAACAATATTTTCATACCCCTTGCCGTAGTAATTCTGCTCACGGCTTTGCAAAGTAATCGTGCCTGTAGATGTTCTAAGCTCGCCTGCAGATAAATTGATTGATGCCCCCTGCACTGCTCGCGCAACTTCATCAAAGGTGAGGCCATAAGCGCGCAACTTATCTTCCTGTATTTCGATATTCATTTCAGAATCTCGCGCACCATTGACTGTAACTTTATTAACCGTACCCAACGCCAGAAGGCGTTTACGCACTTGTTTTGCAACTTTCTTTAATATGCCATGTTCTGCATCACCATAAATTTGAACATAAAGGATATGACGTTCTTCCTGCGCCTCTGTAATAACAACACTGTCAACCTGAGCAGGAAAACTTGTAATCGCATCGACACGGGTTTTCACTGCATCTTTCAGCCGCGCAAGCGGATACCCATCATCGCCCATCACTGACACAGTTGCATTATTGCTCGTGATACTGGTCGCTATTCTATATACACCCTCAATACCATTCAGTGCTTCTTCGATCTTAATGGCTGCACCCTCTTCTACATTCTCGGGCGATCCCCCTTCAAAATCGACACTTACGGTAATTGTATTGGGAGATGGTTCGGGAAACCCCTCAGTTCGAATATCCGATAATGTCATAAAACCAACAATAAGGAGGGTAATCATCAACAGGTTTGCTGCGACAGGATTATAGACAAACCATGCGATCCACCCCTTAGCCTTTACGAGTTTGCTATCTAATTGTGATGTCATTACAGCCTCCCCACTTGGTGAATACTACTTTCACTCTTCGCTATAGGGGTCACTTGTAGATCGGGCATAAAAATATCACGCCCAACTGTAAGCTGAATGCTCCCGGGCCTATCGAATGGCATGCGTATAAAAATCAATCCGTCTTTGCGGAATAAAATATCAGGCGAAAAACGCTGTAGTTTCTGCGTAACATCTACATACCAAACGTAGCCATCATTTGCGGGTAGATTTTCAGGAACGGCTATAACATCATCATAAGAATGTCCTGTGAATTCTACTTCCACAAACTCTCCTGGCAATAAACCCTCCGTGTCTTCGACACTAACAATGACATTTTGCCAGCGATTCTGCGCATCAACCACTTGTTCAATCCGCGTTACCTTTCCGTGCCACATTTTATTATCAGACCGTTCAGAGCGTAGTATGACCGACTGCTTTTTTCGATCATCCGATAAACGTGTAATTTCATTTAAACCAAGAGGTACAACGACTTCATACAGGCTGCGGTCATAGACTGCCCCTATTAAAGCCCCTTCTTGCGCATAATCACCGGGATTAATATTGCGATTAATAACAATACCGTCATAAGGTACTGTTATTTTTGTACGCTCTAAATCATATTCTGCCTTTTTAATAGCAGCATATGCAGCATCAATAGCCATTTTCGCCTCTGACATTTGGGGCTTGCGTAATACTAAATCAGATGGCTTTCCTTTAAAGCCAGACGATTTCCAATTCTCTTTCGCAATTTTTGACCTTTGTTCTTCCTCTTCTAAAACCCGTTTTGCAGTGGCGAGCTCCACCTTCCTGTTTTTTAGAGCGGCGACATATGCCGTATTGTCAATAATGGCAAGTACATCATCCTTGTTAAAGCTACTGCCAGAGAGAAATTTATCGGAAACCTCTAAAACACGCCCACTCACTTCGCTTGAGGTCGTTGTTTGCCAACGTGGTCTGATTTGCCCGTATCCAATTACAATATCTGTAACTGTTTGCGGCTGAATTCTTATCGTATGCACCTGCATCAGACTAGTTTCATCATGATGCTCTTCCGGGCCATCATTCATAACAGTCAGTGCCGTGACACACGCTATGGACACTAGAATTGATAATATACCAATAAAACGTTTCATCCCTATATTCCTTTCCCCAAAGCAAGTGCAAGAGCCACCCGATTTTTCAAACGTGCATTGCGTATACGCAACAACTCTGCGCGCATATCAAAAACTGTATTTTGTGCTGTTAAATATTCAAGAATACTGACAAGACCATTCTTATAGCGCTCTTTAAAAATACGTGCGCTATTCACCGCATGAGATACAGCATTTTGCTGCTCACGCTCCTGATCAGCTAACAACGTTTCACGATCCAAAGCCTGCTCTACCTCTTGAAAAGCGATAAGAGCTGATTTTAAGTATGCGATCCACGCTTGCTCTGCTCTACTTTGCGCCGCAAACATATTGTTTTTAAGCTGTCCTGCATTGAATAACGGCATGGAGAAGTTGCTAGCCAATGACCAAATCGTGGCGCCACTTAAGACGTCCGAAAATGCACTACTCTGCGTTCCTAATGAACCTGTGAGGTTGAGAGATGGGTACATTTCCTTATGCGATACCTTAACCGTTTCATCAGCAGCCAACACATCTTGCCAGGCAGCGCGCAAGTCCGGTCGGTTTGTTAACAAATCCGCGGACGCATTTGCCTTAGGCGGAGCGATAAGCGCAGGCATGTTATACTTTTGCGCAATTTTTAAATTGGGGTAATACCCCAATAAAACCTGTAATGTACGAATAGCACTATGCAAATCATTTGTATTTGCGATCAATACCACCCTTGTTTGCGCGATGTCACGTTTTACGACGGCAAGATCATCAAGACTGGTAAGTCCTGCCTCATACTGACGGTGGCTATTCTGCGCATTTGTTTGTAAATTTTGAAGACGCGCCTCTTCCAAGGATACAAGCTTCTTAGCAGTTACAGTATCAAACCACCCCTGCATCACCTGTGCCGCTATAGAATCACGCGCAGCCTGATAATTTTCTGCACGCGCCAATGCTGTTGCGTCTAATGCGTCCTTTTGCCCTCTAAGCTTCCCCCAAAGGTCAACTTCCCAGCTCACATCAAAGGATGGACTATACGCCCCTTCTGATTTCCCCTGCGCGCCTTGCATGCGGTTTGTAGCCATATTACCGGAAAACTGTGGTGCGATATTGCCCCACTGTGCAGATGCGTTAAAACCAGCCTCTTCCATTTGTTTTGCGGCAAGCTGAATATCCAAATTATGTTGCAGCGCCTGTTGAACCAGCTCATTTATTGTCTCATCTTGAAACACGAGTAAAAGCCCATCAATAATCTGGGCTTCCTGTGGCTGTTCAGTTGCATAGCTTTGTTCTACACGCAATTCAGACACAGCGCTTCTGGTTGTTATGCTCTTTGGTAAGGATGCACATGATGATAGAAGGCAGCACATCATGAACGCAGCACAAGAACGCGCCGACTTCTTGAATACTAATATGTGATGCGGTTCAAAACTCAATACACACGTCCTTTATCTCTTCACTAAAGAACAGCGTAGAATCCCAAACTTAAATGACACTTAAGTCTTGTTTAAGTCTGTCTTGTGAATGTACTGCGCAATTTTGATAAAATAGGGACTATAATATGCGTAAAACAGCAGGCCGTTTATTTGGAATAACAACATTGGTAACGATCGTTGTCATTATATCCAACCTATATGTTTCAGATGAACCTAATCGCCCCTTATTACAATATTCCGGTATATTGGCAATATCAGCTATGAGCATTGCCATGGTTTTAGCGACCAGAGCACGGTGGCTAGAGGTATATACGGGAGGGTTAGATAAAGGATATCACTTACATAAATGGCTTGGTATAACCACGCTTATCGGTGCGGTTTTTCACTGGACCATGAGCGAGTTCCCCGAACTTTTCGGTGCCAGTGAAGAAGAAGACGAGGATGGTGATGAAGATGGTGAAGGTGAAGAAGGTTCCTTCGATTTTTCAGAAATTGATTATACAAGCGTAGAAGGCTTCTTAGAATCCTTTGAAAGCCCTGCACACACGTTTGGAGAGTATGCATTTTATGCCATTATTCTGCTTATACTTATCGCCCTTATCAAGCGTATCCCATATCACATATTCAGGATGACCCATAAAATTATCCCAATCTTTTATCTGGCATTAGCATTCCACGCAGTAATCCTTATGAAATTCGAATACTGGATTACCTTAACCGGCCCCCTAACCGCCGCACTGCTTATAGCGGGTTCCTATTCTGCTATTCTTATATTATTAGGTTTCAAAGGTAAGGCTGCAAAATGTAAAGGTACAATTGCACTTATTCAAGAACACACAGCAATGAACACAGTCGAAGTTGTTATAGAACCCTCGACGAAATGGCAAGGACATCACAGTGGACAATTCGCCTTTTTGACCCTGAACAATAATAAAGAACCGCACCCCTTCACAATATCTTCAGCATGGAACCTTGATTTCCCACATATATCATTCACGATAAAATCATTAGGCGATTACACCAATAACCTAAGGAAGAATATTTCAGTAGGAGACAGTGTAACTATCGAAGGACCATACGGACATTTTAATTTCGCTTGCTCAAACAACAAACAAATATGGATTGCCGGTGGTATCGGCATCACGCCTTTTCTTGCCCAATTAGAGTTTCTGGCAAAACATGGTAACAACAAGAGCATTGATTTATTCTATGTCGCAAAAGACATTGATGTAGAATTTATTGAAAACTTAGAACGTCTTTCACAAAAAGCAGAGGTTACCCTGCATCACTTTACAAATAACAACAATGCCAGGCTACGGACAGAAGATATTCAACAAAGACTACCTGAATGGAGAACAGCCAGTGTATGGTTTTGTGGCCCTAAAGGTTTAGGAGATATGTTGCAATCAGACCTACAGAAAGGCGGGTTATCTGCCCAAAACTTTCATCGTGAAATTTTTGATTTACGATAGTAGAAAAACGAATAAACCATTCATAACAAGAAACAAGCTTACTTGTGCCAAAGCTTTATTTTGACAAAACTCCCTGAGTATAAGGGCAGACAAAATGAACACGCCCAAAAGCATCGTTACGAACAAATTATTAAACATGGAAGAGACCCCCAATAAAATAAACAGTAAAATGCCCGCTCCAAATGGCGTTAACATATCCTTATCTTCCGCCTGCTGCGATGATATTAAACGCGCCCAAAGCAATGAAAACATTGGCAATACAGGGATTATATCGAATAATTCTTGTCCACCACTTAACACAACAACACCAAAAGACGACACCACACTCCACAATATCAAAAATCCGTACTCTTCCGTCTTTCGTTTATATGCGCCCGTAATAGATCGCCAAGCATGTGGCCATAACAGTAACGGCCAGAACGAGAACAGAAGTATCAGAGCGTAGAACCACAGGGGCAGCCTCTCCTCAATCAGGGGCATAGTCCATATGTTGTGTGTGATACAACCTACTGCAACGCCTGTACCAAGACATAGGAAGTATCGATAACGCCCCGTTTGAACGGCGTTTAAGATCAATAATACCGAAAGAAGAATACAGGCAGAGGATAAAAATCCGGATACAGTTTCCCCGATATACATAAAAAATAGAGGACACCCCATGAAAATAACAGATGCTAGCTTTGGGATCTCCTCGTTTTTAGGAAATAGCCTCTTTGCAAGACTATAAACCAAAACGACATTAGAAAATGCAACGACACCATTCACTAAGATATCGACTAAGGCTATAGGAGATGTCATAAGCTTTGCGACGATCATAAACGTCCAAATTACCCCTAAAAACAATAATAGCTTCTTATCACAAATAGTCATGTAAACCCCTTACTTACACGTAATAAACAAGGGAGATAATCTCCCTTGTTTAGACTCTACTTAAATAAAGATATTGGAACAGAATTTAGCAATTACAGTCATTCATATCCTTGGAAATAGTACCCGTTATCGCATCGACCAAATATTCTGTTTCCTGACCGCCTTTTATAACTTCAATATCGTAAACAAGCTGCCCCTCATCATATTCAAGCTCTGCACTTAGGACAGCGCCTCCAGTTTGATCCAATGTTTTTTGAATAGCATCAACGATTGAGAGCTTTGCTGTATTCACTGCGACTTGCTCTTGCACTTCATCTGTCATATGCGCATAACCCGTTATCGGCACAAGCGCCAACGCAACAAAAGAAAATGCACATACAGCAGATAAATAAAAACGATTCGTACTAAACATATCTGAACTCCTATTTTATTTGATATGTGTAGTATCTACAGAGTTTCTTAGGTGAAACTTAGCCGACTGCCATCAATGAAACCCTAAAGAAGACTTAAGCTCCGCTTAAGTTTACCACCCCACAACTCTTCTGATTGATTAAGGAGAGTAAAGAGCTATGAGAGTTTTACACGCAATCGCCGGAGCCGATGTTGGCGGAGCAGAAACCTTCTTCGTAGATGCTGTCAAAGCCATAGACGAAACAGGTATTGAACAATATGTGGTGACAAGAAATAACAACTCACACAAGATACAAACAATATCTGAGTTAAACATCCCTCTAAAGATAACTAACTTTGCCCAGAGATGGAAATGGCCAACCCAACGCGTTATAAGTAATGCCATCCATCAGCATAACCCTGATATTGTACATCATTGGATGGGACGCGCAGGAACATATGCAACACATGGCAGACACACAAATATAGGTTGGTATGGCGGTTATTATAAGCCCACACGCTTTAAGAACTGCCACCATCATGTTGCCGTAACCAAAGACATTGCGGATCACATCATCAGGCAAGGCGTCACCCCAAAACAAGTGCATCTATTGCATATTTATGCGGAGCTGAATGAAGCACAGCCTCTTAATCGCGCCAAATATAACACTCCTGATGATGCCCCGTTATTGCTTGCTTTATCACGCCTACATACCAAAAAGGGGTTAGATATTCTTATATCCGCAATGCAAAAAATTCCTGATGCATATTTGTGGATTGCAGGTTCCGGCCCTTTAGAACAAAAGCTAAAAGCACAAATGAGAGACCTTAAACTGGAAGAGCGCATCCGCTTTCTTGGGTGGCGATATGACCGTGAAGCTTTACTCGCCACCGCAGACATATGCGTATTCCCATCTCGCTATGAACCCTTTGGCGCGGTTGTTATAGAAGCTTGGGGGACAGGCACACCACTCGTCGCTGCCAAATCCCAAGGGCCAAAGGCATATATATCACATGAGGAAAATGGCCTTCTTGTTGATATAGATGATGTGGACGGATTAGCAGCCTCCATTAACAGAATAATAAAAGACAAATATCTGCAGGCGCATATCACCTGTAGTGGCCTAAACCATTATGAGCAACACTTTTCAAAGTCTGTGTTTAAAACAAATGTTCAACAACTATATCAAAACATAAAACGATAGGGTTAAGACAACAAAGGAAAGGCCACGGTAAAGCAACAGCCCTTTCCTTCCAACCCCTCTTCTATTTCTATATGCCCGTTATGATATTCAGTGATATTTTGCACAATCGACAAACCGAGCCCAGAACCAGTTTCCATTGTTCCTAAACACCGGTAAAAGCGATCAAAAACCCTATCCCACTCGCTTTTTTTAATACCTATCCCATTATCCGAGACACGCAAATACACCTTTGCACCATCAGATTGAATATTAACATCTACCCGCCCTCCTTTTTGCGTATAAAGGATAGCATTTTGGACAAGGTTTTCGATTAATATGAAAATGTTCTCTGCCTGTCCAAGAATCGTTGTTTCTTGCGCCTCATTGCGAAATGTCAGTGTCTGTGTTTTATCTTGTGCTAAAGATTCAAGATCTTTACAAACTTTCTTTGCAATTAGAGCGAGGTTTACCTTCTCTCGCCCTATAGTCAGAACGTCCGGTTCGTATCTAGCAAGAAGTAATAAATTTTGAACCAGCTTTATACTCCTATCAATTGCGGCTTTCAGGCTTTCTTGTGTTTCCTGTCGTTCTGATTCTTTTTCGGCACGTTCTAATAAATCAATTTGTAACTTTATAGCCGTTAAAGGAGTCCGAAGCTCATGCGCTGCATCTGCTGTGAACTCCTTTTGTAATTTCAAAGAGTCCTCTAAACGCCTCAATAGAAGGTTGAGAGATTGTATTAGTGGGAATATCTCCTGCGGAATATTTTTAATATCAATTGGGCTAAGGTTATGACCTCCACGTTCCTGCATCTTTGAAGAGATAATTAATAATGGCCTTAACCCTCTTCCAATCACGATATAAGCAAGTAACATCATCACCGGAAGCTGCATGAAAATCGGGACAATAAATTGGTATAGCGTATCCTCAACCAATTCCTGACGTTCTTCAACAGACTGGGAAACCTGTATCTTTCGATCTCCGACATAATACAGAAAATAACGCACGCGTTGCTGTTCCGTTATAATATTTCCATACCCTTTTTCCTGTTGCAAAGGCAGGTTAATACGAGGGTGAGATGTATAAACCAACGCATCATGTTTCCAAACCTGAATGATAAACTCATGCTCCTCAGATAATGATGTTTTATCACTTGCTTCATATTCGCTACCTTCATAATTATGCGCCGCAGCGGAAACAGCAATTTGTTCTAAGCTCCCATCCAGAATCTCGGAAAATTCTTCACTTGCATGAAAACTAACAAGCATAGCAATAAGAGCCGTACACAGCATTAACACGCTAAATATCATTACGACTAAACGATTTCGGATTGAGATCATGCTTCTACACCAATGCTATAACCTACGTTTCTGGTGTTTTGAATGATGCCTTTTCCCATTTTCTTACGGATTTGGTGAATATGCACTTCTATTGAATTACTCTCGACTTCTTCGTTCCAGCCATATAGTTTTTCTTCCAATTTAGCTCTAGAAAATATATGTGTCGGGTTTTTCATTAACAGATGCATCAGGGCAAACTCCTTGGCAGAAAGCGTATAATGTTCTCCCAGATAAATAACCTCGTTCGTATTTACATTAATACTAAGACCATCAACCTCTAACAGATTTGTTTTTTGTCCTGTACTGCGTCGTAAAAGCAACCTGATACGTGCCTCTAACTCATCCAAAGAAAACGGTTTAATCATATATTCATCAGCGCCGGCATCCAAGCCAGCAACCCGATCCTGAATACTATCACGCGCAGTAAGGATAAGAATGGTAACTTTGTTTTCCTGCTGCCTTAGACTTTTTAATATCTGTACGCCATCTTTATTGGGTATCCCTAAATCCAAGATCAAAAGGTCATATTCTTCAGATGATAAGCATGGCTCAACATCTTCTCCATCTTGCACCCAGTCAACAGAATATCCGGACTGCCGTAATGCCTTCCGTATACCCTCACCAATCATTAAATCATCTTCAACAAGCAGGATTTTCAATATAGACCTCCGCTTCGAGTATAATACTTACATTATGTAGCATTACACTTAAGTGAAACTTAAAGATATACCAACTCGCCCCCCAGATGACTAGAATGCTTTATAGTTCCAACCTCTAGCACTCCAACTATTTATATACTCTACCTCGCACGAGCAACCGCTTTAGGTCGATAGTATGCTGCCTTTTAGCCATTAGTCTGTTGCTCTATAAATGCTCTTCAAAAAACTTGAGTATCTTCTTCTCATATTGCTCCTTGTTAAAGGAATGAAAATCAACATGTTCTGCATTATCTACAATGTAAAGTTCTTTAGGTTCTGGAGCCAATTCAAATAAAGCCTTAGACTCGGATAGTAATGTATATTTGTCATTGCTGCCCGCAACTATTAACACAGGTGAACTCAATTCTTGAATTTTTTTGACAGGCCTTAGTGATTGTAAGGGTATCTTCAAACGAAGTGGAATTTGGTAAACTAGGAATGGAATAAATACTTTACCCATAGGCCCCAAGCGTCTAACCAACCTATTAGTAAGGCAGCTTCAATATCAGGATAAACAGCTTCTAAAACCAAGGCATCCGCAGATAAAGGAGCTTTACCTAGTAAACTTGCAGCCCCTCCAAGAGATTGGCCTATTATTCCTACTCTGCTGCATTCTTTGAGTGCCTTAGTATAACTTACAACCTTCTCAGCATTTCTTGCCTCTTTGTACCCAAAGGTTATGAATTCTCCTTTTGTTTCACCATGTGCTTGAAAATCAAATAATAACGAAGAATAACCCTTAGCCTTCAAAAACTTTGCTCGTTTTATCATACTTCTTCTGTCAGAGCGGACACCATGCATAAGAATAATACATTTTCTAGTTGGCATATTTGCACGTACAAACCAACCTTTTATCCCTTCTATATCGACTAATTCAGCTTGTAAAAAGTCTGGTGGCTCTCCTACTGAGCGATTTGCCGATCTAATAAAATAAGATCCAAGGAGTATAAGCATTAAAAGTTTAAAAAGAATAACAACAATAAATATAACAGCCAATTTTCTCATGGTAACATATTGACGTTATTAAATTAAAATACAAGTTTTTGTAGATACTTCGACCATTAGCGGACATTAAACTTATTACTGCCTGTTTAAATGTATAACTCTTCAAATTGATTTGGAATTCCACCCATCTCCGCTTCAATATAATCATATTCAGAGATCGATGTCAGCCAATCTAAATACACCTGCTCATTAATATATGAGCGCACCGTACTTAGAAAAATAGAGCTATTTTCCTTAGGAAGAAAAACAGTGGGCTTTCTTTGACTTTCAGGTAAATAATTCTGAAACCCATCCACATCATGTGACCAAGCCCATCCTATATCAGGATTTCCAGAAAACTCAGATGGGTGTTTTTGTTCACCATTCAGTATCTTATGCGCTCCAACAAGCCACACAATCAATTGTGCGCTCCAATGTGGGGATTCTATTTCTAAAACAGATTTACACCATTCAGAGATTTGTTCAGACCGTAAATACTTTAAACAAAAAAACATAGAAGCAGAAAAGTCTCCACTAGCTTTGTCCCAGCCCCAGTATCGGGCAGGATTATTGTTGCTCGAACAGAGAACTTTGCCCATAACTATTTTATTTTCATTCCAACACTCAGCATCCATTATACATTTACCAAGAGTATTAATCGCATCCTCTTTAAAGCCTACATATGGTTCATTGCTAACACAGTCAGGATACTGAGAGATAAATGCTGTGATAAGATATTCCAAAAGATAATCTACGTATTTTTCGTGATTTTTTCTCATTAACTGTCCCATAAGATAATGAAACCAAGGAGACCACCATTCATCTTCATGACCAAAACTACTTGTTCCGCTTGAAATTGCTTCAAGAGGCGTCATTAACTCGTTCACTTTAATTTTAGATATATCACCTGACAAGTAATCGTACATCACACGATTATCCGTATTAAACCATGGCTCTCCCATTGGCTTAGATGGACATGTAAAGTTTTCCTGCAAACGTTTTACAGCGGCAATATCGTAGCCCTCACCTGGAATCCATAAAAACGTTTTCATCTCTAAAACTCAATTCTTTGATATGTCACTATTCAACGTCCGCTTTGGGTCGTGGGCAGACGCTATTTACATACGACAACATAACAATTCTTGATCGTATGTAAATCACAAACATCAATCCTAAATGGGCATTTTTTTTGATCAAACTTTGAACAGTTTGCGCTATCCAATCGGCGGACGATTGGTTGATGGGATTGCATAAGGGAAAGCGAACACCTTCCTTTTCTACATGGTTCAGTCCAGATGGAAAGGTATCTCTCCAAGCTCTGGCTAGGTTCTGTACAGGTGGAGAGATGATATCTTCAAACCCTGCGAGTGGTGAAACGACGATATGTTTTATGGTGCATGATAGCGGGGTGCCAGAAGTGCGCCACCGCTATAGGGGATGCGCAACAATTCCCTCCTTGCCAAGCTTTGATGTATTACATTAAGCAGCTTGCCTGCCTTCGCTCTTAACAAGTTTGGGAGCCTTCGACGGTATAGGTGGGAGTACTGTTTCGAAGCAGAGAACCATACCTTCCTCACTCAACCAACATATTCACCATATATATCTAATACGGCGTCACACCAAACTCATGAATTTCACCACTTAGGCTGCTTTCTGATGTACGCAAACCAATATTAAATCGTATATGTTTTAAGTAGCTAGTTAAGTGCCAGACTATTTCAATAGCATCCACCCATCTCTACCGAAATACACTAATCCATTGATATTACTGAAAGAAAAGTGGTGCGCCCGAGAGGATTCGAACCCCTGACCTCCTGATCCGTAGTCAGGCGCTCTATCCAGCTGAGCTACGGGCGCATTATAAAGGTCTTTTTTAGTCTAATAAGAAAAATGGCTCCCCAGGAAGGATTCGAACCTCCGACAAAGTGATTAACAGTCACCTGCTCTACCACTGAGCTACTGGGGAACACGTTTTTCGTGGGCTTTTATGCCCGTATGTTTTTAACTTGTCAAGAAAGAAATTTAATGGAGGCACAGACCGGAGTCGAACCGGTGTACACGGATTTGCAATCCGCTGCATAACCACTCTGCCACCGCGCCATCACCTTCTTAATAAGTGCCTAATGATTAGAGGATATCGGGGGTTAAAGTCAACAACGAACTAACATGATTAGTACTTTTTTTATAAGAATAGTTTTTTTGACACATAGCGCGGCACCCGCTATTATACTGAGCATAATAATTTTATAAATTCTATGGGTGAGTAAAAGTGGTAGAGAAAACAGACACACAGAATGATGGCCATGGCGATTTGTCGCTTGTAATTATTAATGGCTACATCGAATCAGACAATGCCATAGAAGTAATAGAAGAACATGATGGAACGCCATTCTGGGCAGTTTTAGAAGTCCCTACAGAAAATGTAGATGCTTTTGAAAAAGCCTATTGTGAGCATAAGCAATATAATACAGACTTAGACCTATCACAGTTCACATCCATTGACCCCATCCTATACCACAAAGGTAATGATGGAGAAGTCGCCGAGCACATAGAAATTCCTGAAGAATTAATACAAAAACTTGCCGTTTTAGAATTAACGTATGGTGAAGCTATTGAATTCAACAATTCCGATCCACCAGAACCAGATTTAAATGAGCAATACAATTTATAATAATGCAAATAAAACAATAAAAATATGGGGTGAAATTTGCAGAGTAATGAAAAAGAAAGTGACGCGTTAACAGCAGCGTTCACAGAATCAGGAAAAGCTTTAGGGCCGGAAGTTGCGTTAAAACGCTTTCTTGTAAACACAAACGAACTAATCGAAGTCGATAAACGCCACTTCACCGAAGAGCTGTTCTCTGATGTGTTTGCATTAATGGAAAGCGGACATGCAATCTCATCATCAATAGAACAAGGTGACAGCAGCCCTGTCGTTGACCACTCGTTTGCGATTGTCTCCGCAGTTGCAGCCATTGGATTAATGTCCAGTATCAACATGCAACGTGCCGCGAAGGAAGACGAATACCGTAAAGGCCTCAAAATGTTCACGGCCTTTGAAAAAGATAAAAACAATCCTGATCATGGCGAAGAAAAAGAAGACAGAAAACAAGTTGCTGTAGCGAATCTAAGCGAAAAAATGAAACATAGCGGACTACAATTCGTAAACTTGCCTAACAATGACAGTCGTTTCAAAAAGAATGAATACCTTGAAATTGCCCGCAAAAAAGGAATCGGCGAACCGATAGCTGCCGCAACAGTAAATCGCTGTGGGGACTTTCTAAAAAAACCATTTACAGAAAAGCTTGAAGTGACAGGCGAGGCACTCTCTTACCTTGCTTACAAGGGACAAAAAGGCGTGGCTTTCATAATGAATGTGATGTCCGAATACGCCCAAAACCCGTTCAGAACACATAAAATTATGCGCGATACCGCCTCTGGCTATAAAGAAGGTGCCATCCTACTTTCAGAAATGAAAGAGCGAAGAAATAAACATAACCCTAAAGAAGACGTTGAAAATAAACCTGACGAATCACAACACCCACAGCGGGTCACCCTAAATGAACTGAAAAATATTCGTTTAGTTGGCATGCAAAAAACAAGTATCGAACTGAGTGAACAAGACAGAGAAAACCTGCAAATCAAACTTGATGATATCGCCAAGCATGAGCGTGCTGCAAAAGTTGCCGGAACCAGCCTTATAGTACAAAGCCTTTTTGAGGTTTGCCAGATTATACAAGGCGGTATCAATATTGCATCAAAAGGCGATGTATCCGCCGCCGCCCCAAACATATATTCATTCTTCGCAGCAATGGGACCACTAAAAGGTTTTGCAGACGAATTAAAGTCTGAACGCGCAAAAGCAAACAGTAAAGCTGCTAAAGCGGCAGAGCATATTGGTGAAATCCTCAACATGCACCGCCAAGACGTTGAAGATATAGAAGATGGAATCGAACCGGAAGAAGCGCACCCTGATGAACATGCACCTGATTCAGGTGCCTCCCCTAAACAAGATGACACAGAGCCACTTTAAAATTCAGCTTTGATAAGCGCCTTTACCCCTTTATCAATAAGGTTATAAGTCCTCTCAAACCCATCCATAGCACCATAATACGGATCAGGAACATCCATACCGCGACAATCTTCACAATAATCTAAAAGCAATTTAACCTTCGCGCGCTGCCCCTCATTATTGCACATATTATGCATTGCGCTTTCATGCCCTTTATCCATCGCAATCAAAAAATCAAAATCATCGAAATCCGACATTCCAAGTTGACGTGCAAAAAGACCGCTCATATCAATGCCATGCCCCTCTGCCACCTTAATTGACCTATCATCCGGACTTTCACCTATATGATATCCCTGTATACCCACAGAATCATAGCGCACGCCCTCCTCCGCTAAATCCAAATCTCTTACATAAGATCGGAATACAGCCTCAGCAGTCGGAGAACGACAGATATTACCTGTGCAAACAAACAAAACAGAACGCATAACATTTCCCTATATTATAAAACCCAATTAAGATGTAGATAATTAAAGATTATGTGACAAGATGAATTCGCTTGACCATGCTCGCATCTTCTTTAGGATGCACAAAGAAATAATTCAGAGTTTAACAGTAGAAAATTGCATGATCCAGTCGCCGGAAATTCAGCTCCCGAATAGCGAAAATAAAACGGCATATGTGCGCCTTGCCAAAAACAAAAGTGAAATAGAAGAAGCACAAAAGCTACGCTATAAAGTCTTTTATGATGAATATGGTGCCCAACCTAGCCCGGATATGAAAGCTCAAGAACGTGATTTCGATGATTTCGACGACATTACAGACCATTTAGTTGTTTTAATAAAAAACACAGCCACATCCGAAGAAAAAATTGTTGGAACGTATCGTCTCTTAAGACAAAAAGTTGCCGAACAAAAAGGCCGCTTTTATTCTAGCGACGAATACGACCTAACACGCTTGGTAAATAGTGAAAATAAACTCTTGGAATTAGGGCGTTCGTGTGTATTGGCAGAATATAGAACAAAACCAATACTAAACCTTCTCTGGCAGGGAATCGCCGATTACATCACAGAGCATGATATTGACTTATTATTTGGATGCGCAAGCTTCCACGGCACAGATGTAGATGCAGTATCCACGCACCTATCTTACTTGCACCATTTTCATTCAACAGCTGACAGTGTAAAACCAATCGCCATTGACGGACGTAACGTCAGCATGAATATACATCCGAAAGAGGAACTGAATGAGCGCAGGCTTTTTGCATCTCTACCTCCCCTTATAAAAGGTTACCTCAGGCTTGGTGCAACAATCGGTGAAGGCGCAGTGATTGATGAACAATTCAATACAATCGATGTCTGTATTGTTGTACAAACAAGCTTAATGACAGATCGGTATAGAAAATACTACGAACGAAAAATACAAAAAACTATGCCCGGATAATAGCATCACTATGAAAACCATTATAGCTTCTGTAAAATTCATAATTTTTGCACTTCTGTGCTGCCTTGTAGTGCCATTACAATCTCTCATCCTCCTGTTTCACACAGGAAAAGGCGCATATATCCTCCCTTTCCTATGGCAAAAATGTGTGTCTCGCCTTTTTAGAATAAAAGTCGTTATTCATGGCACCCCACTAAAATCAAAACAGACTATCTTTATGTCTAACCATATTTCCTATTTAGATATCCCGGTTATTGGAAGTGTCCTACCCGCATCTTTCGTGGCAAAAAAAGATGTGGCATCATGGCCGGTTTTCGGATTTTTATCCAAACTACAACAAACAGCCTTCATCAGCAGAGAGCGCGCAGATGCTTCGCAAGCCAAACATGCATTAGATACAATGTTAAACAACGAAAAAAGTTTAATCATCTTTCCCGAAGGCACCTCAACAGACGGGCGTGAGGTTATCCCCTTCAAATCCAGTTTATTTTCATTGGCACTGAAAGACAATCTACCTGATTTAATGATACAGCCAATAACCCTAAACATGGATCACGTTGATAAAAGACCTATAAACACACAAGAAGACCGTGATTTATACGCATGGCACATCGAAATGGACACCCCACTTGCGGATCATTTATGGCGTTTTGCCAAAAGTAAAGGAGCGCAAATTTCCTTAACTTTTCATGAGCCGATAAGAGCACAAGATTTCTCAGACAGAAAAACACTTGCCAAAGCATGCCATAACACCGTATCCAATGGTTTAAAGAATAAGACTGATAATTCATAAAAAGGATCAATACACATGAGCTTCACCCCTGACGAAATGATGCAACTAAAAAACCACCTTGAGCGCACATTCAAGTGCAATGACATCACGGTGAAAAAAAGAGAAAAAACAGAAGACTCAATTGAAGTCATGGTGAATGGTGAATTTATTGGTATAATTTACAAAATCATTGATGAAGGTGAAACATCATTCGACTTCAACATGGCAATATTGGACATCGATCTGGAAGGTTAAAACTCCACCTTTCTGCTTTTGAGTGTTACACTGACATCTATGTCATATAACAAACAAAAACAACCTGCACAGAGTCTCATAATGGCCAAAGTTTATCCATTTTTTATAGCCGTACTCTTAATAATTTTCAGTTCTTCTAATGCAAGCGCCATAGAAGAACTGAAATACGACACAAACATATCCTTCACCTCACGCTTTCATATCAATGCATATATAGCCTCTGAGTACGAATCTGATCCGGATATATACAGGATCGCTCCCATTGACCTCAATAATGATGGAAATGACGAATTTATATTACAGCGTAAAAACTGTTATATTGAAAAAAAAGTGTGTACTCATCTCATTATTGCTGAAAAAGATAGTGAAATTCTGCTATTATCAAAAATAAGAGCACGTACACTTGTCGCAGCAGGTACGTTTTCACATCGAATAAAAGATATATTAGCCTTTAAAAACGGGGTGAATGACTATGATTTTGAAATATATATGTGGTCGCCTTCGGAAAAGACATATATACTAAAGGCTGAGTAGTAGGAATAGAGAATCGCGTGAGTAAGACAAATAGCTCATTTAAAAATACTTTTATCACCTCCCTGTTTATAATAGGGACGCTTTATGGTGGAAACGCCTACGCAGGTGCATGCTCGCCGGGAATTCCATGTACTGGTTATGATATATATAACAACACAAACGCTGGCACATCGGCATCCCTCAATGGTTCAAAATCCGGCGCATCTTGGAATACAGGAACCAGCTCCTATAACAATTCCGCCTGTGACGGAAACTTTATGAATCAAATCTCCAGTAAGGCTTATATGGAGGCATCTCGTGAAACGATTATGGCCGAGCAAATCATCCATAAGCCCGACAGTGTTTTAGAATACACATGTTTCGACCAATATATCGCTATGGCTGCTCATAATGCAGGTAGCTTCACTGAAAGCACCAAATGGCAAACACTTGATGTTGCACTATGGACAGGTGATGATAACAGTGCCAGTGCTGAAATCCCTCCAAATGACTCAAGTGGTGGCTCAACCTTTCAAATCAACGTCTCGTTTCCTAATACTCAAATAGACAATGCCCTACGTGTTCTTCTCCTCGACAGTTTAAGAACATACGTAGATAGTAATTTCAGCCATACCTTTATGGGGGAAAGTATAACACTGGACAATGACCTAAATACAAGCAGCATTGGCAGCAACGGCTATAACTGCTCTCACATGTCAAGCGTATGGAACGTCGCACGTTGCATTGATTTTGGAGAAGATGATCGTTTCAGGTCCTTTGAACATTTAGTATCCTTTGATCCTCGTTCTATACCACGCGAATGCTCCCCCGGTAACACATCCTCTGACACCGTTACAGCAGGTTCAGACCCAACAAAACTTGACAATACCTCAACTGGAAGTACAGCACTTATTGGTAATAGAATGCCTGGTGATGAGCCCGCAGCAATTCCGGGAGGAGATATAGACTCAAATTGTGTCACCGCAGGAACACCAACTGCAGGCGTAAACACAACCCTGTCAAACGATATTATTCGTGTCGCAAACAACTGTGATGACGGGACTAATCTAAACGCATATTCCTCTTTCGACATTATTGAGACACATTCCGAGCTAATAAAAAGCGTTGGCGCTCATTTACCTGGAGTAGGATCGACAACAGGTGTCGTGACATGTAACGCGCCATTCCCAACGTATGTTCCTGTTCTGACATACAGGTATGACAACACGTTAACAACTCATGCAACAGGCTTAGATCAGGTAACAGGGCGCACAATCTCCATACATTATGATCACTTCTGCGCAAATCCGGGCTGTTATTACCAACCTATAAGAGTCCCCTATTTTCATGGCACTTTAATCCCGGATCAAGACACGATACCGTCAGGTGCCTGCCTACCTCTGGTGCCATAAATATCGCCTAAAAAACAAAAGCTATTTGCGTAATGAAAGTAAATTTGATTAAAATGAAACAAAGACAGTTAAGTGAGTAAAGGATAATATAATGACAGTAATCTTAAATAAATTGAGATTCATTATCGCCGTAGCAGCTATATTGTCTGTATCAATGCTTCACGCGATTAACAACAAAGCCAATGCAGCAAGCGTTATCGCCAGCTCACCATGCGATGCACTTTATTATGAAACACTATCCGCTCGTGCATGGTTAGAAGCACAACGTGAAATCACACAAAATCAGAACCTTATCCTAAAACCAGATAGCGTATTCGAATATACATGCTTTGACAGATTATTAAGAGAATTAGCGGATCATGCCGATGAAATGTTAAGTGAAACAAGCAGTTACGGTACACCGTTAGGCAGCTCTAGTATGGACAATGCTCTACGACGATTAGTTGGCGATTCACTCGTTTCCTATATTAACTTAAATTACGGAAGTAAAACATCAGGAGTAGCCTATAACCTCCTAAGTGGACATACCGCAGGTTCACCTATTACCCATTCAATCACCAACGTGACTGGCGGATCCGCATATAGTTGTGATATTATGTCTCGTGTTTGGCATGCTGCAAAATGTATTAACTTTGTTACAGATTCACCGTTTGACGGTTTTTACACATTCGATGAGTATTTATATAATGCAGGCACAACAACACCTGCACTCGATAAAAGACACCTACCAACAGCATGTGCACCAATCACAACAAGCTGGTCTGGTAATATAACCACCGCCCTAACCTCAGGTTCATGGACAAACGATCCGGTTCAAACATATCAACAGTATTTAACGCCGCCAACATCCTGTACAGGAAACTGTCGCTGCACACTTCCTGGCACATCAGTAGTGTCACCAGCAATTCCTACTGGTGTACGTGTATTAAAACCCGGATCAGGAAATACAAATTATCAAGAACACATCTGCCTACAACCAGGCTGCCGTTATCACCCTGGCGGACAACCACTTGTAGCAGGTGGCGGAACTGTATCAACGGCAGGATGTTACGGTCGCTAATTCCATAAATACATGTTAACAGCACTTAAGCACAAAAATATAAAGGGGGAGAAACATCCCCCTTTTTACAATGTAAAACACATAATATCCGCAAATGTACAAAATATATAAGACATTAACCTACCTTAGCAGCCCCATCTTACATGCCCTTCTAGGATATAGATTATCAAACGGTAAAGAACTAGCATCCCGTGTACAGGAAAAAAAATCTATCATTACGCTTCCTAGACCACATAAAAAACTAATATGGTTTCATGCCGCCAGCGTAGGTGAAGTTCAATCCACCTTAATCGTAATAAAAAAAATTGAGACACTTTACCCAAATATGGCTATCCTTGTAACAACAGGGACACTAACTTCTGCAAAATTAATAGAACCCAAGTTACCCAAACAAGCATTCCATCAGTTCTACCCCCTCGATCACCCAACATGGGTAAAACGTTTTTTAGATCACTGGCGCCCAGACATGGTAATTTGGCTGGAGTCAGAACTCTGGCCTAATATGCTATCACAAATCAAAGAACGTGATATTCCCGCACTTCTCCTTAATGCACATATGTCCGAAAAGTCATATAACACTTGGAAAAAATTCCCCTCTATCATCAATAATATGCTTATGGCATTCCGTCATGTTTTATGCCAAACGCAAATGGATCAACAACGCTACAATGAATTAGGCGCACAACAATCATATGTTACAGATAACCTAAAATACAGTGCTATGCCCCTGCCGGTTAATACTAAATCCTTTAGTGATTTAATGGAAATAACCAAAGATCGCCCCATTTGGTTATATGCAAGCACCCATATACCGGAAGAGAAAATTGCCTGTGAAATCCACCAACGGCTCAAGAACAAGTTTCCCAACCTATTAACAATTATAGTGCCAAGACACCCGGAACGTAGCGCAGAAATTAAAGAACAATGTAGCGCCTATGAACTAGAGCTATGCGTCCGCGGAGAAAAACATAGACTACCTGCCCCTACAGACGATATTTATATCGCAGATACCCTAGGTGAGTTAGGCCTATTCTATAGCCTTAGCTCCATAGCCTGTATCGGCAGGTCATTAAGTAGTGATGGTGGTGGTGGCCATAATCCGATAGAAGCAGCACAACAGGAATGTGCTATATTACATGGGCCAAACGTGCAAAATTTACAACAAATCTTCGATGAAATGCATGAAGAGAATGCAGCCATACAATGCAATAATATTGAAGAACTCTATAAATCTCTCTTAGATATTCTAAGTAACCCCGACAAATCCAAAGAGTTACAAGATAACGCAACAGCCTACGCACAAAAGAAAAATGGCGTTATTGATACTGTTATGAAAGAAATCATTCCTTTATTAGATGAAATTAATGATATAAATAATAAATAACAAACAGATAAACAATAAAATTAATGGTCTCTAAAACTCCTGAATTTTGGTACACAACATCCAAAACAGCAAGCCTCATATCAGGGCTGTTATCCCCCATATCCTGCCTATATCAATTAGGGCATAGATTAAACCTAAGCTCTAAAAAGACGCATAACGCTTCAATCCCTGTAATATGTATCGGTAACGCCACAGCAGGCGGAAGTGGCAAAACACCGACAGCAATTGCCATCATGAACATTATCAAAGAATCTGAACTCTCAAGCGCTCCTTGTTTTCTTACTCGCGGATATGGCGGCACTGAAATCGGCCCTAGGGTCATATCGGGTCATGACGGTTCACATGATGTTGGTGATGAACCTTTAATCCTAAAAAATCATGCAAAAACAATAATATCAAAGGATCGTGTAGCAGGTGCAAAGAAGATCAATGAACTTAACTGCACCTGTATCATCATGGATGATGGATTACAAAATCCGTCACTTAAAAAGGATATTAGCTTTCTGGTTATTGACGGAAAAACAGGCTTTGGTAACCAAAAAACCATTCCCGCAGGCCCACTACGTGAACCTATTGAGCAGGCTTTCCAACGTTCAGATGCTATTATACTCATAGGCCAAGATCAAAAGAGCATCCTCGAATTATGCCCCCCTTACCTACCTGTCTTTCAGGCGAGCATAAAACCGCATAAAGATAACCTTAACCCGGATGATACATATATCGCCTTTGCCGGATTAGGACACCCGACCAAATTCCAAGACACCCTAAACGCTATAAACCTAGACATACACAACTTCCACGCTTTCCCGGACCACTATCCATATAAGACAAAAGACATGGAAAAACTCGTTAAGGAAGCACACAAGGCGCACGCAAAACTCATAACCACCGAGAAAGATTTTCAACGTATTCCCAATGAGTTCAAATCAAAAGTACAAACACTTCCTATTACACTATCATGGGACAAACCACAGGACATCACTTCGTTCTTGAACAACGCACTCAGACCTTTTAAGAATAAGCCACATGAAAAAAACTAGATACATTATTGAGGCACTTTTACTTAGAATACTTTTTGTGTTTTTCAAATGCCTCCCACCACAAACAGCATCAAATGTCGGTGGTTTTATCGGCCGTACTATCGGCCCCCGTATGGCTGCCAGTCGAAAAGCCTATAGACATCTACAAACCGCACTACCCGAAAAAGATAAAAATGCGCAAAGGGTAATTATCAAAGGTATGTGGGACAATTTAGGCCGTGTTATTGCAGAATACCCGCACTTAAAAAAATTAAGCACTGATTACACAGAAATACACGACCTAACAGGCGAACAAAGTGCGCTACACTCTGACGGAGCAGCCGTATTCATTGGTGCACATTTAGCAAATTGGGAAATAAATTGTATTGCCTCTTATACACAATTAGACCTGCCAATTACCCTCACATACCGTGAACCAAACAACCCTATGGTTGCAGAACTATTAGAGAAATCTCGCACCCTAAACGGTCAGCTAACTGCCTTACCCAAGTCCCGTGAAAGCGGAAAGAAACTTCTTCAAACACTCAAAAATGCAAAAACACTGGGCATATTAATAGATCAAAAATATAACGAAGGTATAGAAGTCCCCTTCTTTGGGCACTCTGCAATGACTAACCCTGTTTTCGTACAGCTCTGTCAAAGATATAAATGCCCCTTAATCCCCGTTCGTTGTGAACGTATTAAAGGCTGTCATTTTAAATTAACTGCCTACCCAGCCATCCCAACTCTCGATGAACAAGGAAAGCCGTTACCAACGCAAGACGTTATAAACGCCGCCCATAAACATATAGAGAAATGGATAAGGCAAAGGCCGGAACAATGGCTCTGGGTTCACCGCAGATGGAAGAAAACGCCTAAAGGCACTGAAAGCGATTAAAAATAAGAAACATTTCCGTCTTTAAAATCTTGCATAACACGTGTAAGAATTTTTTGTAAATTATCACTCGCCAGAAAACGTGCAGAATCAGATAACATCTCCCCACAACAAATTTTTTCCAAAAACAATAAAGTATCCTCTGGCGAAGCATGAGGACGACCGATTTCTTTACTGACAAAAATCGATTCCTGACATGTTATTTCATAACTAAGCCCTGCAGAATTCATAATATCTGCTTCATGCAACATTAGACACATCATACAAAGATCAGCATTACTTTCCAAAACAATCAAATCTTCACACAGCTCTAATGCTTCATCATCCTCGGCAGTGCCATAATGATATTCATATGCTGCACGCACCTGATTTGCTGGGCTGATAGGGTCTCCAAACGGTGAAACATCAGTACCAATAAGCATCGTACGAATATCACAAAGCAATTCCTCAGATATACCTGCCTCCTTTAAATATGGAGCAGCCAATTCAAAAGATCGCTTTTCTGTTTTTGCCATCTCATATTTACGGTTTGTGATATTCCCCTTCCCCTGATGACCAAGGTCGTGAATAGCAGCCGCGATCAGCAAAGCAGTAATCTGACTTTTATCAAGAGAATGATTCGTCCCCTCAAACATTGCATTATGCGCAACGATCATACGTACAACATGCAACACAACTTTTCTGAAATGTAAGTTATTATGATACAATAAGGCGTTCGGCACTTCCGCTAGAATCGAAGAAAATAAAATACCGCGGATAAGGTCATCATCCTCGCCAACACGAAAATCAAATTGTGTCATCGCACTGCAAAGAATAGCGGCAACACATGAATCTTCTTCGGCAGCATGCCATTTTTGTATTAAATCAACACTATTGCGCGTATTTTCATCAACACTTAAATCAGGCGTGAATATATATTCCATTGCCTTATTTACAGTTAAATATCTCTCTGGCAAAGCCTCTTTCAAACTATTCAAAGTTCCAAGAACTGTATCCCTATCCGCCCAATCATTCTTCTGAGCCGATATCGATACAAACTGACCTTCTGCGGTATTAAGAAATTTTAGTACGCTATCTAACATTTTTATTAGTATTCCACGAATATACGAAATTTAGAATTATATATATAAATTTTTAAAAAACAGCATATTATCTCGCACGTTCTGATAGTTGCGTCCATAAAAAAATTACAAAAACCGTATATTACCGCCATTTGCATTTGCTAATCCTGTCAGATTAAGGCATAAACTGTCATTCAGATTGATTAAATGCCACTAAATTTTAATAATGGAATAGATAAAGCATGTCTCAAAATTGGACACCAAATAGCTGGAGAAACAAACCGGCACTACAGCTTCCTACATATGCGGATGCAACTGTTCTTAAAAATACTGAACAAGAATTAAGCAAATTACCACCATTGGTTTTTGCCGGAGAAGCACGTAGCCTGCAAAACGAACTTTCAGAAGTTGCCCAAGGACGCGCGTTCCTTTTACAAGGTGGAGATTGCGCCGAAAGCTTTGCCGAATTTAGCGCAAATAAGATCAGAGACTCATTCCGCGCTATACTGCAAATGGCGGTTGTTATGACATATGCTGGTTCCATGCCTATCGTTAAAGTTGGTCGCATGGCTGGTCAGTTCGCCAAGCCTCGCTCCAGCGATACAGAAACACAAGGCGATGTTACATTACCAAGCTATCGTGGCGACAACATCAATGCATTAGATTTCACAGCAGAGTCCAGAGAACCAAACCCACAGCGCATGATCATGGCATATCATCAGGCGGCCTCTACACTCAATCTACTACGCGCCTTTGCAAATGGTGGATACGCAAACTTAAATAAAGTACACCAATGGAATCTTGGCTTTGTCGCCAATAGCCCTCTCGGTGAACGTTATCAGGACTTAGCAAATCGTATTGACGACGCACTAGGTTTTATGGCGGCATGTGGTATTACCCCCGAAAGCGTCCCTGCATTAAAAGAAACCGGCTTTTACACATCTCACGAAGCCCTTCTTCTACCATATGAAGAAGCACTGACACGTACCGACAGCCTAACAGGTGACTGGTATGACACATCCGCACATATGTTATGGATCGGTGCACGTACGCATCAAATGGAAAATGCACAAATTGAGTTTGTCCGCGGCATTAAAAACCCACTCGGCCTAAAATGTTCCCCTGCATTAGAGCCGGATGAGTTACTACGCCTCATTGACACTTTGAACCCTGAAAACATCCCGGGTCGCCTAACATTAATCGCACGTATGGGGCATGAAAAAGTAGAAGAATCACTTGCTCCACTTGTTCGTGCTGTGAAAAAAGAAGGGCGTTCGGTCGTTTGGTCATGTGACCCTATGCACGGCAACACAATCAAATCACCAAGTGGTTATAAAACGCGCCCATTTGATAACATCATGACGGAAGTTCGTGGCTTCTTTAACGTTCATAAGGCCGAAGGCACGCACGCTGGTGGTATTCATATTGAGATGACCGGACAGAATGTAACTGAGTGCATCGGTGGCGCAGATGCAATAGCAGATGAAGATCTATCAAGCCGTTATCACACACATTGTGATCCGCGCCTAAATGCAAATCAGGCTCTTGAAATGGCATTTTTGATCTCGGAAGAACTAAAGAACACACGCAGTGGTGAAAAACTCACAATTCAGGATTTGACTGCGGCGGAATAAACGCATGGCAACAAATATCAGACTAACACTGGCACAACTCAACCCAACTGTGGGCGGTCTTTCCGGTAACGCCGAAAAAATCCTCACTCTATGGAACGAGTATGATGAACGCACAGATCTTCTCATTTTCCCTGAGCTGTTCCTATGCGGCTACCCGCCTGAGGATTTAACCCTCAATCGGGCATTCCTGAGTGAAATAGAACAACAAGTCGAACATATATCCCACACCAGTAAAACATTATCATCCGCTGCTCTTATCCCTACGATATGGCGTATAGATGATAAGCTTTATAATGCAGTACTTCTTATTGAACATGGCAAAATTACCCATACAATAACGAAATCAATGCTACCCAACACGCATATTTTTGATGAACCAAGAACCTTCAGTGCAGATCGCCCCACAGAGCCAATAGAATTCCGCGGTGCAAAGCTTGGTATTATGATCTGCGAAGATGTCTGGCACACCCACATCCCACTATCTCTGAAAGATAAAGGTGCACAAGCCCTAATCGCAATAAACGGTAGCCCATATAACTTAAACCAAACTACCGCTCGTAATGAAATTGCAACGCGCTGCGTACAGGAAACAGGCCTACCACTAATATACCTCAACATGGTCGGCGGACAAGACGAGCTGGTCTTTGATGGGCAGTCCTTCATTATGAATGAGAATGGGCAATTAATACACCATGCTCCCGCTTTTCAAAATGACATCATTTGCCTAAATATCTCGGATACCATCCAGATCACACAAGGCGAAAACATAAAACAAGTGTCTAATGATTGGAAACCACACGCATATAATGCATTAGTCTTAGGCTTAAAAGATTACATCCATAAAAACGGCTTTCACAAAGCAATCATTGGACTTTCTGGCGGCGTAGACAGTGCCCTAACTGCCGCAATTGCCGTAGATGCACTAGGGGAACAAAACGTACAATGCGTTATGTTACCATCCGAATTCACATCATCACAAAGCCTTGATGATGCAAAAGAATGTGCAAACCTCTTAGGCGTAAAATACGATATAATATCAATCAAAGAAGCCGTAGCAACATTCGAAGGTATGATCCCTGATTTGCACGGCCTCGCGCATGAGAACACACAAAGCCGTATACGCGGTGCAATCCTTATGGCGCTATCGAATATGACAGGCGCGATGCTCGTTACAACAGGAAACAAATCAGAAGTAGCCGTGGGCTATTGCACAATTTACGGCGACATGAATGGTGGCTTTAACGCCCTTAAAGACGTTTACAAAACCCAAGTATACGAACTTTGTGAATGGCGAAATGAACAAGGCTATGTAATACCCAAAAATATCATTACCAAAGCACCAACCGCCGAACTAAGAGAAGATCAGAAAGATCAAGACAGCTTACCCCCATATGACCTTCTGGATGACATTTTATCCCTACTGATTGAATATGATGGACAGGACTGGTCAAATGCTTCTACTGAGCTTCTGAAACGAAAACAACGATGTGAAGATCATCCAAACGACGTTAAAAAAATCGCCAAGCTATTAAAGATCAGTGAATATAAACGTTTTCAATCTGCCCCAGGCACACGCATCACCTTTCGCGCATTTGGACGTGACCGCAGATACCCAATGACAAACCGTTTTGTAAATTCTATTGAAAAAACCAAATAATCCCGCTATTTAAAGGGTCTTATAAGATTTAAAGGTAAAAATAATGAGCGTAAAAGTAAGATTTGCCCCCTCCCCAACCGGAATGCTACATGTTGGTAATGCAAGAACAGCACTAATTTCATGGCTATTTACCCGCGCGCAAAATGGACATTTCTTACTGCGTGTTGATGATACCGATCAAGAACGCTCAAAAGATGAATACGAACAGGCCATAGAAGAAGGCTTAAAATGGCTTGGTATTGATTGGGATGAAAAAGCCCGCCAGCGTGACCGCGCAGAAATTTATGCCGCAAAAATTGAGCAATTAAAAACAGACGGACGCCTGTACCCTTGCTATGAAACACCAGAAGAGCTGGATCTAAAACGCAAAAGCCAACTCTCACGTAAATTACCGCCGATTTATGATCGTGAAGCATTAAATTTAAGCGACGAACAAATCAAAGCCCACGAAGATAACGGACGCCGTCCACACTGGCGCTTCAAAATGGATCATGCACCGATTGAGTGGGATGATTCCGTACGTGGCCCTGTTAAATTTAATGGCGCAGACTTATCTGATCCGGTGCTAATTCGTGAAGACGGTACGCCGCTTTATCACATATGCTCTGTCGTTGATGATATTGAATACGGTATTACACATGTTGTTCGTGGTGAAGACCACGTATCAAACACAGCATCACACATACAGATGTTCGAAGCTCTGGGCGCAAAAGCACCAAATTTTGCACACTTACCATTACTCTCAGATAAAGAGGGTGGAAAACTCTCTAAACGTATCGGGTCACTCAGCCTACGTGACCTACAAGATGACGGCCTTGATGCTATGTCAGTCGTAAGCTTAATGGCACGTCTTGGCTCATCCGACCCGATCGAAGCATTTACAGATACTAAAACTGTGATTCAAAATTTCGACATCACAAAATTCTCTCGTGGAACACCAAAATTTGATCCAGAGGAATTACTACGTATCAATGCCAAAATCTTGCATGAGCTTAGCTTTAATGCAATCAAACCACGTCTTGATTCAATGGAACTTTCTGATTTGGATGAAGGATTTTGGAATGCAGTACGACCAAATCTTGAACGCCTCACAGATGTTCAGGAATGGTGGCGCGTTGCAAAAGGCCCCGTTACTCCAATTATCGAAGATGCCGATTTCATTGCACAAGCCTTAGAATTACTCCCCACTACTCCATGGGATGAAAATACATGGATGAATTGGGCAAATGCGGTAAAAGCAGAAACAGGCCGTAAAGGTAAACAACTCTTCATGCCATTACGTCAAGCAATCACCGGCATGGATCACGGCCCTGAACTTGCAAGCCTCATGCTCCTCATTGGTGCAGAGAAGGTAAAAGAACGCCTCCAAAACCACAAGAAAGCAGCCTAAATATCTTAGGCCGCTTTTACGTGTAAATTAGGCTCTACTTTACCAATGATGATTTTAATGAGATCTGTTTTTTAGAGAATACAAAAATTTCTCTAACTTACGTGCATCTACATCCGCCGCCTGCGGCCACAGCAATTCCACTGTGTTATAAAATGCCTGACGACCTTCTGTAAAAAGGTGGTCACATAACAAAACTTTACGACGCGGCGTAAGGTCAGAAAATTCTTCGATAATATTAAATTGTTTTTCGCTTGCCTCGACAATATCACGCAATCCAGAACGCATGAGCATGAAAGCTACCCCCTTTAAATATGATGCAATAAATTTATATGCAGTATTTACACGTTTATTATTATTTTTATCGTTCTAAATTTATACATCTTTCACCACTTTAAGTAAAGTTTTCTTGAAGTTTCCAAAAGAAACAATAGGATAGCAAATATAGAGTAAAGTTCTTTAATGGCTAAGGTAAAATGGTTTCAGTGATTCTAGTTCGCCCGCAGATGGGTGAAAATATTGGTGCAGCAGCACGCGCCATGCAAAATTTTAATTTAACTGACTTACGTCTCGTTGCTCCACGAGATGGCTGGCCCAATGAACGTGCGCACACAATGTCCGCTGGCGCCCTTAATCAAATGCCCCCTGCCCAAGTCTTCGATACACTTGAAAGTGCGACAAGCGACCTACATTACTGCTTTGCGACCACAGCACGTACACGCGACATGGTTAAACCAAGCTTCACACCCGAAGGTGCCGCAATCGAGGGACATAAACGCCAATCTAACGGCCAAGGAATAGGTATCCTGTTCGGTGCTGAGCGTACAGGTCTATTAAACGAAGAAATCGCACACGCTCAATCCACTATATCTATTCCGACCAACCCTGACTTTTCATCCCTTAACCTCGGCCAATCTGTATTATTGCTCGCCTATGAATGGATGAAGCACACCGACCTGAGCGCAAGCACACAAAACCTGAATATGGGTGACAGCTTCCCCGCATCACAAGGCGAAGTACAAAATTTTATATCCCGCTTGGACAAAGACCTTGAAGATAAGAACTTCTATCGTAGTGACGACCTAAAACCAACAATGCAAAAGAACATTCAAAATATATTCACGCGTGCAGACATAACCGATCAAGAATTACGCACACTACACGGCATCCTCTCGGCTTTACGTGGTAATAAATCACAGAAATAAAAAAGCCGCCAAACGGCGACTTTCAAAAACTTTATAAATATGATTATCCCGATTAACGAGAATAGAATTCCACAATCAGGTTTGGTTCCATTTGTACAGCATATGGAACATCTTCCAAAACAGGTGTACGAAGGAAAGTAGCCTTCAATGCTTTCAAATCTGCATCAATATAATCTGGAACTTCACGCTCACCAGATTCAACAGATAATGTCACCATTGGAATTTCTTTTGAACCTTCACAAACTTCAATAACATCACCTTCTTGAACCATGTAAGATGGGATGTTTACAACTTTACCATTCACTTTAACGTGCTTGTGATTAACAAACTGACGTGCAGCAAAAACAGTTGGAACAAAACATGCACGATAAATAACGGCATCCAAGCGACGCTCTAATAGACCGATCAGGTTTTGACCAGCATCACCTTTTAGACGAGATGCTTCTTTGAAATAACGACGGAATTGCTTTTCACCAATAGAACCGTAATACCCTTTAAGCTTCTGCTTTGCAAAAAGCTGTAGACCATAGTCTGTAGGCTTACTGCGGCGTGCACCATGCATACCGGGTGCAGATTGACGCTTGTTAAAAGGTGATTTTGGACGACCCCAGATATTGGCGCCCATACGACGATCAATTTTATGTTTCGCCTGAACTCTTTTTCCACTCATAGATTTTTTCCTATATTTTTGTTGTCCCAGTAGACCACATTAGGTTTGAAATTAACTTTCAACGAAGAGCACCGCGCCCTTTCTTTCCCGAGAATGCTGAGCTTTATAGCGTTTTCTCAGAAAAAGTCAAACATTTCCTACCAAAATAGTGGATTTCACAAAATATCCCATCATATGGATATTGGTACATAAATAACTTTAAAGATTTAAGGGAGAGATTATCTTTCTTAGTGGTCGGAGCGAGAGGATTCGAACCTCCGACCCCCTGTTCCCAAAACAGTAGCTTTACTGTATAAAAATTCAACTATATTAAAGACTTATACTTTTCGACCTGTCCCAAAGAATACTTTAAGTAATGCCTTTAACTGATTGTTTGTATTGATACCGCATTTTTATAATGGGACACTTTTGTTCTTGCTATGTTCTCATTTTCAGTATATAAAAACTCCCATGACATTTGGAGCAAATAAAGACGTAGTACCAGAATTTTACATTCTTGAAGAACACATAAAGGTTCTCAAGGAAGCCGTAGAGAATTCATGTATGTACGACATACGAACATCAAGCGTCTATGACGCATTAGATTATATAGAACGCACTCGACCTGATTTACGCGCAAAAGTATCAGACTTTAAGCAGGCTCTTGAAAATTGGTCACCTGCGCAGCTTCACTTATCATGGGGACGGCTGAGAACTTCTATTTAGGATCGCACATATGACATATACACAGATAGAACGTTTGAAGAATGCTAAATCAAAGGTTGATATATTGTAATATAAAAAATAAAGTATTCTGCATCCATCACTCAGATTCACAGAAACCATGTAGTCAGGCACAGTATACAGATGATTTATGACCTTTTCTCTAATCTATTAGAACCGATCATTAATGACATAGCCCCTTCCCCTCCTACCTTCTTAGAATTATTATTTAGTAAAAAAAGCATGGCAGGCGCATGGGCTGTAATTGGTGCCCTAATAGCACTAACCGGAATAATCTTAAACAATTACTGGGAAAATAGAAGAAAGAAAAAAGATAGAGAACATGAGTTAATTAGAGAGGGTTATTTTGGTGCTGTTGAATACATTAATCATTTTACATTCAAAATACTCACAATTTCTCAACAAGGGGTCATAGAAACAACAGCCAGTGACTCGGTAGCTTCTGAAAAATACTACAAATTGTTTTTAATAGCCCCTCCTGAAGTAATTAATGCCATTACTACACTATCCTCAAAAATTGGTGATGCCATAATAGAACTAACTAGAGTCGTAACAGACGTACAACACGTTACAGCGCAAAAACAAGAGTATAACAATGCAATACAAAACTCTCTAAGAATTATGGAAGAGATTAATCAAGATAGAAAGGAATACAATGATAAAAAAGAAAACATTCCTAGTTTATTGAGGTTATATGACGAGCAATACGAAAAAGCTCAAATGGACTACTCTTTGTATACGAAAGAGGTCGGTATTACCGTAAAAAAGGAATTTGAACTAAAGATTGCGCTCATTAAAAAGGGTATAGAACTGATGAACACACTTTACCCAGACATCTACGAGGCTATATTTATAATGAGAAACGGCCTTGATCAAAAACTTAACAAAAAAGACTCTCAGGCACTACAAGCAAGTATAAACGCACTAGTAGAACAATTGACAGAGAAGTCAGCAAGGCACATTGAAGAACTTAGATTACAAATAATTCAATTATTAGAGAGTGAGACCTCTTAACCTAATAAACGTCGATTTGAATTGCGCCCTTATAGGAATAATTCGCGCCATTAGTTTCAAGAATATCAATATCAAGCGTACCTGTAGCACTCGTTACAGCATCAAATTCTAAAATAGTAATCGGGTTATCATTTACATCGTAAGACACAGGCGCGCCGCCATTGACAGATACATCCTGTGTCCGACCACCCACTACGGGGCGCGATGCTCCAAACTTAACTTTGATGGCACGATTTGCAGGCAGGCCAGTGAAATTGACGTTGTCCTGTGCGCCATCCCCGCTACGATAAATAGATGATGTCAATGCATCATCATTCGACACACTGTCACTACTATCACCCGCATTCCCTATACCATCCCTATTCGTGCCATCCTCTGCGTAATAGACGTTAACTTGCGTGACATTGCCATTTGTATCAATGAGATTTAAAGCTTGCTGTGCGGCATCTGATGCATGGTTTATATTGCTGTTTGCCACAGCATCACCAAACCCAACAACGATAGAGTAATGCGGTTGTGGCGTACCATCTTTAATACGAAGGCCAGATATACCAACGCTTCCCGCATGATCCAAGCGCAAAATAATACGGCCTTTTGGATCTGCGCGCGTGACAATAGTCACGATATTATTATTCGAATTATCAACGATATGAACATCACTATTCGCATAGGCATTATAGCCAGTGTTCTGGCCATGCACCATTTCAATATCATATAAACGGTTAGGCTGTAGGCCATAAATGACACCAAGCATATGCGGCGTGGCACTGTCCCGCGTTACCTGACATTTAAGCAGCTCACTATTTGTAAGAGTGGCACTAGCATCAGCGGGATTAGTAACCCCAGTATCATTGGAATTTGTAGCCCCCGAAATTAAGACAGACACACCAGTATTACTGCCATCCGTTTGATGTAGGTTTTGCGCGTAAATATCCTTTTTACCTCCACCTGCAGGCACATCAACCCAATTGACATTTACATTATTCGGCGCGCCTGCCGACCCAAACGCACAAACAATATCAAGAGGAGTATCAGGCACAAAAAATGCCGTGGTAAAGTCTACCTCTTGCAACGGAACAGGGTTACGCCCCTTTGATAATTGCATTACGTCTGTGAATTGATTAACCGCAAACATAACCGCGCCCATCGGCGTTGCATGCACATTATCGCCCGATAGAAAAATATCATAAATGCTGCGCGTATATTCATATTGCGATATCGCCTTGACTGACTTACTCGCGGCGACTGACTTAATCCAGTCCTCGTTATATGTATAAGAGCCACCAAGCTCGCTTACTTTGACGCTTGGGTCAGCATCGAGCGTCGCATCATTATAGTCACGGAACGTTAAGGCTGTGGCAACAAAGGTATGACCATCCGCCTCTACCGCATCAATGACACTTTCATAATCGGTAATCATTTCAGATTGAAGCGCAGCAGATAGGTCTAGGAACTGTGTAGGGCGGTTGTATGACGCATTATTACCACCAATATGATTAGAAAAAACAACATTCTCCTGCCCATCAAATTCAGCAAGTATCGCACCAATCGAAGCCGCCTGATCTGCCACGGCATGCCCATATGTTGCGCGTTCGTATATCGTTACATCTTCACCATATAGAAGCTTGGCAATATCCTCGCACAACTGCCATACACCACCCACTTTATATGCGCCATCTGTCAGTGACGCGCCCAGAGCAACGAACGTTGATATATTAAAACCAGATAGCACCGTACCCGCACCAAGATGTAAGCCAAGACCAAGTTTCATTATTATTAACCTTCCACAAGCATGAGCTCTATTTTCTTACGGTTATTCGCAAGAAGAGCTGCGCGCTCCTCACCACTAAGATCATTAGATTTAAGCGCATCATATAATGTCTCAATCCCCTGCGCGACCAGTACAGAAGCCTCAATATAAATTGCTGCTTCATCTAAAAATTCAACGACATCGTTCACCTTGCCACCATCAAGCTTAAGCATGTCAGCTGCTGTTTTAATCACTTTTATTGCGTTATCTGTAGTACCCATAATTACTCTCCTGATTCCATAATGATTTTAGAAATTTCTAACTCTACTTTCTCAAGCTGGGCAAGTGATTGCCCTTCCCCGCCCAGATCACACACAGCACTGGCCTTCTCAATTGATGTATGAACGTCAAGCAAGGCGTTTAGTAATTGATTGCGCTTAGTTACATCAATCTTTCCCTCAACATTCGCCAAAACAACACCCTGCCCCGCCTTAACAGCAACCTCAGAAGACAACTCAACTTGCTTTGCGCAGCTAACATCAGTGACCGCCTCAATAACCTGTGAAAGCGTTGTACACCCACCTAAAAGCAAAACAGCCAATAGAATAAAGCAGCTATTGTAATGCGGCTTAACTTTAGGAATGAGTGAAGCTCCCTCACGCTTTCTCTTTTCAAAATATGAGAAAACCATACCGATAAGGATCATTGCTGCACCAACAACCGTAGAAAGCTCATCAACAGATAAGTAACCGGCAGTGATTAACCCACCACCCGCAGACGTAAGTAAATGACGTATTTGTCCGAAAATAATATTTTTAATCATAATTCCAACCTTTCTATAATGGATTATTTTTAAGCCAATCACGCACATCAAAAGATGGACATGCCTTATATGGAGCAAGATCACGATGCCCCAGAACTTCTGCATCAGGAAACAAGACCCTATAAAAACGTAAGAGCCTTTTCAGGCTCTTAAATTGTTGTTCAGTAAAATTATTTTGGGGTTTGAGCTGCTCATCAACTCCCCCCACAAGGCATATGCCGACACTCCGGGCGTTATACCCCCTTACATGCGCGCCTACCTCATTTGAATGCCGCCCTTGCTCCACCTGACCATCACGCCTAACTACGTCCTGATACCCAATTGTTCTAAAGCCACGATCTTTATGCCACTGCGTAATTTCATATGCACCAATATCCATATGTGGTGGTGTAGCTGCGCAATGCACTACGATAAAATCAGTTTTTTTTCTCATAATCTTTTCTATGCCTCTGCATTATTTTAAGACACAACAGATATGCGGTAAGTAACCCAACAATACCGCCAATGATAGGAGATAAAACCGCTGCCCAGACTGACATCGTTTGCACCCACACAGGTAAGGTTATTAGACTACTTGAAACCGTCGCTCCAACAGGTATTGCAGCATCCGTACTTATATTCATTTACATTAATCCCCTTTTTTCTTCTTACCTGATTTAATAGATGACCCTTTATATTTAAGTCCGACTTGCATAACATCGCGCGGCCCCCTTCGACTTAAAGGCTCGTTATCCGCTGTTATTAATCCATCTTCTATAGCCTTATGAAGATCATCACCCCCACCATCATTTTGATAAGACAATAAAGAGGAAATTCTCTCATCCATAGGGTCAACTAGGACAGGTGTTAAATCGGAAGAAACATCACCAAACGGATGAGGTATATCAACCATGTCGGCTTGTTTTAATACTTGAGTGATTTCTTGAAGCTCATACTCGGCTGCCTCACCATCCATCACTTGCTCTAATGATTGTGTTTTCTTTGCGCGGCGATACTTTTTTCCTGTGACTGGACATTGTTTACAAGCCTGTATATTCGTTTTCCCGTTATAAGCCCAAGGCGGTACATCAGCAAAATACGTACCAGCTACCTTTCCACTCTTATCAAGCATAAGGAATAAGAACCCCCCGACCTCACCATCGCCCATATCGAAAGGCGGGGATGATGCGACATAACGCTGCAACCCCCTTACAATTTTACCTGAGGGAGAATGGCCATAGGCATATGGCATCGCACGAGCAACATATGTTGATGTATTATTTACTGGCCACCACCCCATGCTATGGTTGATATCATTACATCTACAAAGCGGATAAAACCCATACTCCCCTCCCGGCAGAACGACACTAGAAGACACAGAAGAAAGAGCTATATCTAAACTGCTATTAACCTCCCATTGATTGTTCTGAGTTGCTAAAGAAATTGTACCAGTACTTGTACGTAAATCCCCTTGCCCTACATCTTGTAAGCCACCAGAATCAATACTCATTACAAGAGCTGTACTTGTATCAAGAACAACTACATCATAAACTCCTCCTGCAATAATATCGCCTGCACTAAGGTTAGATAAAGCACCTGAAAAAACATCTTTCTTCTTTAGTGTTAGCGCACTAATAGCATCGACGTTAAATGTAGCAGATCCCGTGTTCGTATTCTGAGCCTTAAAAGTAAATCTCTGACCCGCCGCATAAGCTAAAATTGGATATGGCAAGCTTATAGAAATTGCATCAATACCAGAGGCATTAGAATAGTTAAAATAACTACCTATTACGTCTTTAGATGTGGCATGGGGAACACCACCAGGCGTTATTCCGTCATGAACATTAATTCTGCTCTTAGTGGTATTAATGTCCACCTCTCTTGAGGTGAGCGTACGAGCTTTTTGCGCAACCTCATCAGTACCGCGCATTGCAACATCAACAGGCATAACACCCCTCCTATTTAAAACTTTTGTAGAACTTTATCGCCGAATCTTCATCATTGAATCTGTGGCTTTCGATTACATCTTGATAGGTGGTGCGAACAACCCATACCTCACGAGATACAACTTTACTCTCAGTCACAGGTGGTAATGTAATGACAACACCATCTTTTTTCTGCTTACGTGCAGGCTTAATAGTTTCCGTGATTTCATTGCTAACAATTTCACTAACCGGCTTAGATGCAGTAGATAAATTCATTACGCTTCCCAATCTTCTGAAATTAAATCATCACTTTCCCAATCATCTCCATTTCGAGACAATTCTTCATGTTCCCAGTCCTCAGAGTTAGATGTAACTGTTTGCCCTACTAGAAAACCTGTAATGACCGTCGGTTGGCTACGGACACCCAAATTATTGTACGCGTATATTCTCAAATCGTACAAAACGTCTGGTTTTAGGGCTGTAATTCTCTGATGGGTAACACTTCCATCTACCAAGCCAATGGAACTGTAAATACTATCTGTTGAAATTTTATATTGAATTTCATAATTACCGCCTGATGATACAAATTTATTATCGTGAATATCCCATGATGCGGTAATATTAAAAATCTTATCTCCATCATGTGTAAATGTAGGTTCACTATCCAAAGAAAAGCCAGATACAACCTCAACCACTAGCGCACTTGCTAAATAAGAATTAGGCGCAGGGTCAACAACAGTTTCTTCACCATTATTCCAATCATAGACAGCACTAGAAGTTTCTTGAAGCGACATACGCACGTAAAACAAAGGAGCATTACCAACATTACGCTTTTTTAACGCCCATTTAACAACTTCAAATTCTTTCTTATCAACTCCCAGACGTATATTCGAGAATAAGATCACATCACCAGGCTTCACCAATAAAGCATGCAGTGTAAAATCAGCCTCAATAAACTGTTCTTGCCGATGCTTTTCGAGCTTAATCTTAGCTAAACGCTGTGCAGTAGTATGACGCTGTGTCATAGACAAATCATAATCCACGGCAATTTCATCACCATCACGCGCAATGTATGTAGTATTCTTAACTAAAGGGTAGTCAGCAGCTTCGCCGTCATTAATAGGGCTTACATAAACCCCTTTCACAACATTAAAACGATCTCTACGGCTATTCTTCGTCCTTGTTATAATAGGACTGATGATATGCCCCTCATCAAATTCAATTGAACCACTCCTATATGACGCACTGTTAATATGGATATCTTCTCCAATAGTCACGAAGTACCCGCCCATAGCTGTGAATACATCATTCAAATTACGACTTAAATCATTTGCAGTATCAATGATACCGCCAGCAGAATAACGAGGCTCAGAGATTTTTCTCATTGTCCCCTCACCGTCAGAAGATAAAGTAATCTCATTGCCCGCTAATGCATCTACATAGCTAGAAGCAAGTTTTACTCTAATTTTACCTTTTCGTTGATAAGGTATTACAAAGTAATCAATACCAGTGCTTAAACCAGCAGGCAAATTACTACCAACAAGTATAATTTTATCACCCACTTGATATTGGAGACGGTCATTAACACCCTCCAACCTTATTATATTACCGGATGCCGACAGTATCGTGTCATTCACTTCTTTAGTAAGCACATCCTCGTCACATACGTTTGCAGAAGACACTAGGGATGAAGCGTTAATACGCCCTTGATCTACACCTACGCCCGTAGCAAGAGCATCTATTCCAGAAACCATATAATCATTCGCAATTAAGGCAGCATTATTACTAAATCGTACCTGACCATCACGCGGATCATATAATCTTTTACCTTTCACAAAGGCAGAAATAACAGGCACAGATGACGGGTATACGTCTCTATCGTATTCCAACCGTCCATAAAGATATGAAACACCCCGCCCAATAAAGTTTACATCCAGAAGTGTTTCTTCAATCAAATCTAAATCAGCACTTTGATCTAAAGTACCTAAATGCTTTTTAAATCGTGCTACCCCTTTATACGTTCCGGTAATAACATTGCCATTTGTATCAACATAATCTTGAGGTATCGACTCATCATCAAGCCATATTTCTCCAATTTCTTCTACTTCATGGTCAGCAATTACCAAAATAATATGAAGGTAGTCGTTATTTGAAGTTGTCTCCATATAGGTTATTGCGCCACCTACCCGCATCTCACCATATACGTGCCGACGAGTCGTAATAGCCTGCTTAACATTCTGAGTTATACCTTGAGCCTGACTTGATAAATCTCCCCCCTTAGAGCCAGAAGGCTTAGGAACAAGTGCCGACTGTAGAGCGTTTAAACCGAATGATAAGGCAGTACCAACAGCGGTTGTAACACCAAACGAAATTAATGCAGCACCTGCAGCAGTACTAGCAATAATACCCTTACCTAAAATGGCCGTTGCAATAGCAGTTTCAATACCCATATCAAACCTTCCATGCTTTAACCCAAAACTCAGGTTTATATTTCACTAGCCCGTCTTTTCCCGTTGTAACAGCCATCTGTCCTGTCAAATCAACTAAACCTAGAGCAGTTTCACTCTCATATTCAATTAGAACACAGTCACCACGCTGAGCATAAAATACAGAGTGATATGCATCACCCAAGAATGCGTCAGCTACAGATTCTAAATCCTCAAAACCCTGTTCCTTTAAAATATTTTGGGCTTGTGATTTACTCTTATAAAGACCTCTAAAACTAAGCCCATAATCATTACCTGTTAATACATCAATGCCGTTTGCTGCAAACAAAGCACAATCATTATTACCGCGCTTAAATGATTTTCCGTTGTGACGTTTCAAGAACTCTGAAAAATGATTTTCCCAACCCTGCTTTCTCAATTAACCACCCCAAATAACTTGTTTGGATTGTAGCCCGGCAACACTGTCAAAAAATGTATCGTTAGGATAAGTACGCTTTTGATCCTCTGGTGTTCGCCTACGTTCGTTAGAACGAAATAAAGCAATCATGTCACTCTCGACAGTCATCTTAATCTTACATTTGTCACGCGCATCTGTGATTTCCATTACGTCAGCTTTGCCGCTAAAAATTGTAATTGGATCCGCAACAACTACGCCAAAGTTATCAAGTGCCGCAAACTTCACTTTTACATCACGACCTTGGTAATCTTCATTTTCCGCTACTGAAATCATAGAATTTGGTATGCCATTTAGTTCAATAGCAATACCCTGTGCCTCTATTTTTTGGGTCTCGGTAATATCACTTAAGCTAAGCAGGTTACCTGAACCTGTATATACATTTCCATCGACCGTTATATGGCCAATTCCACTCCAAAAACGTAACACCTCAGTATCGAAATATGCTTCGAGCAGAAGAAACGGCAAGACAGTACCGGCAACAACAGCACTTTTAAATTCGTTAGACATAGATCGCATTAAACAACCCCCCTAGCTGAGAAGCTAAGCTTGTGAATATATGGTGGTTTAATATCAACGAGACTTAAGTTTGTTTTTAAACGAAAGACCCCTTTTGCATTCGACGTAATAACGGTGTCTTCATCGGTTGGTGCGCGCACAATCCTTGGTGCAAGTTCTAAGGTAGCGTTACCACTTTCATCAGAATTTACATCATCAAGAACTTTATATAATCGCGCACTGGAACCAACACCCAATTGAATGTAATCACCGACTCTCAAAACGTTGTTTGAAGAAGGTGTAAAACCTTTTACACTAAGGTTTTCTCCTAACTGCCCCTCGCCATCAACAACAGGGCTACCAGAAACATTACCTCTTGGCTGGTTGGAACCAGCAACCCCCATAGTGAATGTCCCCTCACGTCCACCAAGCTTAAGAATGAAAGCATTGTAAATCTCTGCCTCATCCCTATCTAACAATTCTATTGTACCTGTCATTTCCCAAGCTTGCCCCAGGTGGCGTTGTACCTGCTCCTCAAACGTAAATTCAGACATTGCCACAGCTACAGCATTATCAATACCAACGGAAAACGAAGAAAAGCCAATCTTAGTAGGTAAATCAATTGGGAATACTGGCATTACTGAATACCCCGCAGCTGTGCTTCTTGAACTGCTGCCCGTGCGGACTCTTGTATCTCAGGCAACATATCAACCATTTCAGCCCTTACTGTTTCCTGAACACCAGTCGATACATTTAAAGTTTGATGTATAACAACTGAGCCACCAGAAGAATCTGATTTAGGAGAAATAGAGAGTGTTTCACCTCGCGAGGTTTTTGCAATGGGGCTACCATTAAGAGAAAGTACATTGTTATCAATGCCGCCATTACCGCCCAATAGCATTGATCCCCCGCTATCAAACCCAAAAATACCAGCTATTGAGCTTCCCACATTACCAAGTGAAATACCTCCACCAGAAGAGTTACTCCCTGTAAGGCCATTCGTAATACTATTCTTCAACGGTTCGATAACAGTAAGTTGTAGTACCAAATCAGCCAACTCACCGGCTAAATTCCCTAGAGCATCACCAAATGATTCCGCGCCAGTGATACCATCCTCGAAGAAGCGACCAAAAGCATCCGCTGTATCATTTGCAATACGTTGTTCTCTTTGCAACTGTGCCTCAAGCCCCGCATGCTCAATAGTAAGTTTAGAAATTTCCTGCCCGGCGACCGTATCTATAGCAACGCCCGCAGAGCGCAAATTATTATAAACTTCTTGCTCTTCATTACTGCGTTTTAGCTGATCTATATTAAAACGCAATTGGTCAGTGACACCAAAAATTCGATCTGCAAGTTTCTTAGCTTCCTTACCCGCATCATTATTTTTATTTTTTATTTCCTCAACAATATCCGCGTATTCTTGAGATATTTCGCGCGCTACACCTTGTACTTTTGGCTTTGTTTTATCAGCTTCTTCTTGAAGACCTACCAGAATTAGTGAGTCATCAAACGCTTTCTTAAATCCTTCCTTCGCATCTGCAATATCCTGACTAGCAGAATCTAGAGCTGCCTGTGCAAGATCGCCACGAGAAATATTACTACTAATCTCAATTAAAGGAATCTGCTCAGACTTAATCCGATTTATTGCGCCAATAATAGTATTAACACCACTTTCCACAAGGCGCATACCCTCGTTAAACGCATCAATGACACCCGCAATAACGAATGAAAATAGGGCTTGGGTAGTTGATGCAAACCCCTTAATAAGTGAGACAAGCGCGCTCAGGGCATTCCCAGCAATCTCAAACCCTTTAACTAAGATTTGTGTGCCACTGATTACACCATCCAATTCCTGAGCAGACTGCTGTAAGTCAATTTTAAAGGAAGAAAATGCCCGCCCAATAGTAACTGGAAATTTATCAAATTCTGCATTTATTTCATCTGTCTGATTAAGTATTGCTGCAAAAACATCCCGTGATAGAAGCTCACCTTCAATGACAAGCTGACGCATACCACCAGTAGTCACACCCAATTCATCAGCTATAGCACGTCCAACAACAGGTATATTCTCCATGATGGAATTGTATTCTTCTGCACGTACAATTTCGGCAGACAAAGACTGACCAAGTTGTTTCAAACCTGCATTTAAGGCTTGTGTACCTGCTCCGGATACTACACCAAGCTTAGATACATTATCCGTAAACAACGTCATTTCCGATGCCGTTGATTTAAGTTCATCACGAACAAAACTAATGCGTTGGAATATTTCCACAGACGATGCAAATTCACTACCTGTATCTTTTGCCGTGTTTAATAACTCCTCATACGAAAAGTTAAACTCTTCGAGTGTTTCGGTACTACTTCGTATACGAGCCTCAAGTAAGGTCATATTATCAACAGCATTAACAATTTCACGACCGCCTAAATACCCAATTGCAGCCTGCAAAGCGTTTGCCATACCACGAGATGCACCTTGATTACGGCGAAATGCTTGTGATAACTCATCGACGGCATTCTCGGTACGCTGTGAAGATTTATAAATATCATCAAGGCTACGTTTAATACGCTTAGCATCTGCATCTTGCGCGCGTATACCAATGACAATTTCTGCATCAGAGGTCATGTGCTGCCTTTCTTATGCTCAAGTTCAACTTTGTCTAAAACCCTAATTAGGTTAAAAACAAACTCAAAATGCTCTCGTTTTACGTGGTTATGATGGCACCATGCCACCACTGATGAATAAGGAATACTACCTATAGACATTCCTACAGGCCTGTCTGAACGAAGCTGTAGAAATGCGCGAAAATAAAAAGCCGACCCCTCTAAAAGTATCGGCTTTTCCTCTAGGGCTTTTATATTACGACCTTCTTCCCACAAATCCCAAAGGTCTTGCTCTTTCTCCCCCCACTCAAGTTGCCAAGTGAGGAGATCAATTAGTTTTTTTCAATATCTTTGTCAGCCTTGAAAGTTGCCAAGCTGTTGGCCTGCTTTTTAATATCAATAAATAAGTCAGGTAAATCTAATAAAACCTGTACACAGTTATCAAAATTAAATTCAAGTGGGTTACCCTGCCGATCTGCCATATTGTCCCAACCGACAATTACCGTTTCTGCATAAACCTCAGCATAGATTTTTTTTGCTGCCCCCTCTTCCATTGAACCAAAGGAAATTTGGTTAGCAATAGGGCGTAACTTGCGTGCTAAAGCTTCATCATATTTTGTGTTGGTTCCACCTGCGCGCAGAATCGTAAACGAAAAGCCCGGATATTCGATAACAACTCCTTTTTCGCATTCAAGCTCTCTATTGTTTTCAAAAATTTCGTATGGATTAGTCATTATAATATCGCTCCTCTTATGGCGTACGTGTAATAGTAAGTGTGCTGTCCTCTGTGGCATCGTACAGAGCGCGGAATGTCATTTTGGCCATAACATCTTGGTCATTACCCCCTGCAACCACCTCGGCACTTTCAAACTTAATTTTAGGCATATTAAAATTATACTTCTTAGAGGCAACCCCGCCGATATCAAACGACAAATCTGTAGCTGTACCAGCCAAAAACATGTCGTATAATTCCGAGCTTTCAAAATATGCTATCAAATCACCTGTTACATCAAAACGCCCTGCTCCAATGCCCCTTGCATCTCTTGAACCCACCACCTCTTGTTTGCGTAAATTATTTGTCATGCTCAAGTTGAGTGAGGTAATATCAGAACTCGCAGCACCTGTTATAGCGAGGTTTGCAAAGCCAACAGCTGCATTCATAACATCATTTGTATTCGCATCCGCATATGTAGCACCGGCAATTTCATCCTGAGAACTTGTCATCCCTTTCGCAAGTAGATCAAAAGAACCTGTAACCATATTTTTCGATTGAACAGCTAATGTGAACCCATTAACCATCGCCCCTGTGAAAAGGTGATACTGATCACTTGATTGCGCCTTAAACGTTTTCTCAAGACCATAGGAATGACGCTCAACACCATTCTTTAATACATCAGAGTTCCATGAGTTAAACATAAGACCCTCCAACAAAAGATCATATGAACCATAGCTCAGTTCTATATCAATTTTACCACCCGCATTTGATCCAACTTGCACAGTGTCAGAGGCATTGCGATCAGGCCGAATTTCATTTGAGGTGGAGTTCTCAACATTTCCATTCAATCCTTCGCCTGTAAAGCGCAAATTTTGAAAGGATGGTGTTGCTTCCACTACCCCATAAGTGGCCTCCTCTATGATAGCCAGCCTTGTTTGTGATGAATCTGTCATACTGTAAATCTCCTTTAAGTAATCTCATCATGTTTGAAATAAGCTTTTACGTTGATCTGATACCAACCATTCTTAACGCCTATAGTTTGCTGTGTAACATCGTAAAAATTCACGTTCCCAGAGGTCACTCCACTACGGAACAAATCTTTTAAAAGCCCAGCCTTTTCGCGCGCATCAATAGATGCATCACCAGAAAGAGCAAATACTTGTATTGTAACCATTCCCAAAGTACGGAACCTATTAGTACCAGGCGATCCCATAGATGCCTGATACCCCGCATTTTCTTTGTAAGTAAAACTAACCCATGTGCTACTGGGCTTATTAAAATGGTAATCAGGCCATGCGATTTCAGTAGAGTTCCAGTTGTTTTCAAAGAACTCTCTAATATCTTGCTCATAGTCATAACTCATCGGCGAATACTATCCTTACCAACCTGAATAGCACCATCCACAAACCCCTCAGGAGATTGTGAAGAATGCCCCTCATTAAGTGGCTTTATGTATGGAACGTTGTTAGTGATATAGATCGTATTATGAATTTTATAAGCAGAAAGCACAGTGCTTAAATCTTCCCCCTCACCTTCACTGGTAGGAATAGTGTCAAGTGTATGCATCCACCCCAAACGCGCGCGCCCTCTATCGACTGGCGTATTAAAAACAAGATGCCGATCCACAATTAAAGCTACTTTTTTTGCCTTCTCAACAGCTGTGCCAATTACTTTTTTTTCATATGCCGCATCGAGCTGCGCCCTTAAATTATTCATCGTCTAACTTGAACTTTTTTAAGTATACAAAGATCACCGGGTTTAACCTCAATAATATGGAGTACCTTATATTCAAGACCATCTGTAATCACATCATCCACACTGATATCAACGTTACCAGCTACAAGCATCTGCTTATCACCAAGAATGATCTTACTACCATCAACCTCATGAATTTTATAATCACGAAAAAGGGCTTTAGGACTTTTAACAGTATCACTAGATATCAGACCATTTACAGGTGAGTAAGTGCCACCTGCCCGCTTAATGGTAATCGTTCTGCCACGCTTTTCTATCTGCTTAAGTGCTGTTGCAGCCAAACGATTATAAAAACTCATACTCGAACAACCTTTACGCAACGTCTATTTTTTAATAGTCCACGTAATAGGCCTGAGATAGCTGGTCGTGTTATACCAACTGACGCACCCTCAAAGTATTCAGTTTCAACAATATCAGTTTTTTCACGTTTTATCGCACCCGTCTCAGTATTAGGACACAAATCTGTACTCAAAGCCTCAAGGGCAAGTAAACAAACAGCATCCTTAAGAGATGTTGGTATTTCGTTGCCCAACACCCCCTGCACATCGTATCGGGGAAAAGAAAGAGCTTGATAGGCATCTACAAGCTCTCCCTTAAATCTATTATTGTACTTATGTTCAATGTAATCAGTGGCCTTTATAAGAGCAGCTTGCTTAGCAGTTTCATCACCAACCCATAGCGTATTAGAACGATCTGAATGGTAAGCATCTGCATAAGCAATATTCACATAGCTATTTGAACTTGCGATTATACTGCCATCTTCTACTGTAAAAGCCATCTGATACTACCTTATTTATTTTCTTTGGACTTCTTTTTCTTAGTTGTAGCCTTGGCCTTCGCTTCCTTCACCTCAACGCCTTCAATCTTCTTGTAGGCATCAGGCACATCACCATAAACAACACTGCAATTTTCTAGGAAGTCCCCTTCATGATACTTGCTTGCATCACGGATTTTAGCACCAACACTCTCAGCTTCTTCAAGCTGCTCTTTGTTAGGATTCCCCGTGACAAAATATAGTTTAGACTTTTTCATATCTCATGCTTTCTTATTGAGTTAAAAAAAGGAGGGCAAAACCCTCCTTCACGAAAAATATATTAAAGCGTGTTAATCAACACACCCGCAGTATCCTTATCGGATGATGCTGTTTTGTCCCAGTTAGTACCAGTACCAATAGCAGTATCATTAGGAGACTTACCACCATTAGCGACATCCCAAGTATACCCTTTAACACCGATATTGGTTGTCCACTCCGCTTGCAATGATCGCTTAATGTTCTCATCACCGTTCGTACGCTCAAGGTTCTGGTCAAAATCACCATTATCCTCAAGTGCTACAGCACCAGACACAAGACCAAGTGTATGATAATTATCGGGACTGCCGGGCACATACAAGTCAGGTGAATCAGTCATAATAATTCTACGTCCAAAGCCATCCTGTAACACACGCACAGTATCGAATTCAAACAAGTTTTCTGCATTAGCAAGCGCATTACCATAAAGGTCATGCATTGACTTAGAATGAAGAACCCATGCTGCAATTGCCGATGATCTGTCACCAAATAAAGCAGCCCCCTTATTGAGCACTCCAAAATCAAGTGCCGCCGCTGAGCCGTCATGTACCATACTTGAATTATTACTTACAGCTGCAACAGAAGCCCTAATTGCTAAATTAAGTCTTTCCTCAAGAACAGCAGCTGCAAGCTGTTCACCAAATACAGTACCCGCTTCATCAGGACTCTTTTGTAGCCATGTGAATTGCGAAGGCGTAAATTCGATCGGTGGTGTACCTGATGCGACCTTTACAGAGGTTGCTAGTAGCTGTTCAAGTGTCTTTGGTGTTACTGCACCAGAACCATATGCATTACGCCTACGGATAAGGCCAGAAATAAGTTTGTATGACGTCTCATGCGAGAAATCTCCAACATTAGCACCGGATGTTAAAATAATTGTACCAGCTGATGCTTCATTAAAAGCCTCAACCTTCTGGTCAATTGTTTCTGTGTATGAACCAAGCAGGTATTCATCAAAAACCTGCATATCTGACAATGGCATATTAATCTCCAATATTGTTTTTCTGTTTCAAAAATTGAGTTTTTTCCTTGGTCGTATTACATTCATCCCAAGATTTTGCGCCAGAGCCACTAGCCCCACCGTTTGAGCCACCAGCCCCGCCGCCACCATTATCACTGGCACCGACATAATGTTTACCAGCATCGCTTTGCGTCCACTGGCTAACAAATTCTTTTGCATCAGCTCCGTCAATTAGAGCATTCTCACCTGCACGCTCTGTTTTATGAGCAGACTTAATTAAAGCTTTTGCACCGGGTATTAATTCAGGGGCAACTTTCGCTTCTGTTAACGCTGACGAAATATTTCCATCTACAATCAGCTTAGAAAGCGTACCTTCCAAACCTTGGTTAATTTCATCGCGTTTCTGTAATTCTTTTTGATGCTTATCATTAAGCTGCGCTGTAATTTTTTCTAAATCACCAGATTTCAGAACAGCATCTTCCTCAGCTTTGAGCTTTGCAGCTTCTGCATCATCAGAGACCTTACGGAGTGTATCGCGCTCACCTTTGAGCTTTTTCACATCACCAAGCAATTCATCATTCTTGGTTTTCAAACCTCTTGTCGCATTATCAACAATTCCCTGTAACAGTTCCTTGCCTTCATCACTTTCAAGCGCCTTTTTTAAATCTTCAATATCCATGCCTTGCATTCCCTATGGGTTGGATTAACTTCGCCCGCCTAACGAGCAACAAAAAACCCGCCGAAGCGGGTTAACCTAAAATTCTTTCATACACATCCTTATTTCGGGATCGCATATCTGCGAGCGTGAGTTCTTTACCTGACCGGTCAACAAAACGATCTAGCTTTAATCCGCCTTGTCGGAAAAGTTTAGCCTTACGAACACCAAGAACATCTTCTTGTACCTCAATATTTTGTAATTTCAGCCAATCCTGAAAACTTCTTTTTTGCGGTATAGCCCCAATAGAACTTGCCCTAGTACCAACGATTGTTTCAGCAAAGTAAGCCACCATAATAGACCTACAATTAAAATGCGCTGGTGGACGAACACCACTATTCACCGCGTAAATTTTACCGTCACGCGAATAACAAATAGACGACGTTTTGCTATCCAGAGTACTTACCCATTGCACCCCCGCAATGATATTATCATTTGCACTCCATAGCTGCTCACGCGCCCTGTTTGCAACATGATTTATAGATGTGCGCACAACACTCTCGATATCGCGCCTACTCTTTAACAACACACCATCACGATAATTACGAGCCTTTGTTCCCCGTATTGCCCTTACAATCTGATCTGTTGTTTGACCTTCAACTATTCCTATTTTAACACGGTCAGTTATACGGTTGATATCCGCACTGGATACACCCTTTGCCCATTCCTTAAGTATGCGCCCCTGAAATGGTTGAGATAGTACTATTGTCCGTAATGCACTCCCTTGAGGTATGGACAACCCTAATGAAGCTCCAATAATCGTTTCAGGTAACTTTGCTTGGAACTCTACCTCATCCCCAGCGAAGGCAATAACATCTCCTGACAAATCAATATACAACGCATCAAAGAGAGCTTTACGAGTGTCACGAACCTCTTTAAGCAACTTATCCAAACGTGCTGTTGAGGCCTTACCTAAATCATGTCCTCGATCTTCAATTAGAACCAATCGAGCAGCAAGCTTATTTATCAAATCCGTTTCTGCTCTTTGCATCAGAGCGTACATTTTACGAACAGTACCAGTTTTAAAACGCTCTATTTCGATAGCGTGATGTATCTGACGGTCTAATATTTCTTCATTCGCGGTCTTCATCATCGCCACCTATTGCCGGCACACTATCCTCTTTACGTTGCTGCTCTTCTTCAAAGCCTAAAGTTTCCGCAACAAGCTCACCTGTTTGCAAACCTTCGTAGAAAGTAAGATCGGAAACCCCTCCGCTTTGCCATGCGGCAAGCCATTCTTTAAGCATCTGTGGGGTCATTGGGTAAGACATAAAGTCTTTACTCAACTCAAAGCGAACATCAGTCACATCATAACCAGCCCACATAACAGCAAACTTAATAGCCTTTTGAATTTGATCCCCTACAGAACCAACAAGAGTAGCTAACACAGATGTTTCCGCACCCTTTTTAATTTGTGCCGTTTCGGCTGCTTCCGCTGCTTTTTTCTCAGGAGCAAGCAAACGCGCACCCAGCGCAGCCATTTGCCCTTCTTTTCGATCCATAAGCTTCTCTAAAGCCGCAAACCCTTCTGCCCCTACTTGTAAATACCCCACCTTTGCATCTGAATCAGAAATTACCCACGCTGCATTCGACCCCACATAAAATTCGTCCTCTTCCTCATCCCCAGATGAAGTAATCCCAGTTATATACGGGGTTGGCAGACCAGATATATGCGCCCCATTTTCTAAGTCAGCACTGTTGCGATAATGAGATATGTTCACATATGCAAGCTCTTCAATTACAGGGTCTTGAATTTCTGTATCCGGTTCATTGGCTGCAAGGAAGTAAAAGGGAATTTCGTACATGTTCTTTCCGGATACCTGAGGCGTAAACTCTTCGTGCTTTTCCCAAGTACCTTTTTCACCGACTTTACGATATATACACTGAACATAGTGCCCCCCCTCTAAAGTAAGTCGTCTAACTTGTAGCTTCTCTTCACCACCTTCATAATACTTCTCTGTCAGATCCACTAAAAACAACTTCTTTAAATTATTAAGCGTAGCTGTTTCCCAATAGATAATATCCTCAGCTTGATAGAGAGATAAATAAGGGCGTAAACCCATCTTATCTGATTGCATCTTCGTTTTAGGTTTCGCGCCCTCACTTACGCTTGGGAAATCTACCAGTATTCCCGCGCGACCAACTGTAATAACCTCATTAACTGCCTGTTTAGAGAACCCTTTAAGGCTCTTACCTGTTGCCGTAATATTATCCCCCCAACCCGTAACCGCATCAGGAACCTCTACAGACATTGCCTTGCGAAAGACGAGACCAGACATCCCCTCAACTGTACGACCAGTAGCCCCAAAGAATACAGAGCGCATCAGGTACGCTTTATACTCTTTATCATCTTGTCCATTAAGCTTAGATAGGTATAGTTCACCACCTTTATGAATTGCACGTTGACCACATGCGGCATCACGACATGTTTTCCACACACCCTTCATTTCATCATACTTAGGGTGAGTTTTAAATTCGTACTGTGACATTTACGTACCTGTAATTTTAACTTTTTTGATGCCCTTGCGAACAATCGGATATTTCTTATTTATGAAGTAGCCTTGCGCATCAGGTAAGTGATCGTGACCAGATGATTTATCCGGCTCTCCATTATCGTCATATGCCTGCTGCTCAAGACATTCTGTAAGCTGTGGGCATTGGTCTGTATTAACCTTCCAACGACACTCACCCTTTGCATTTTCACACATGGCATTTACAGAGTTGACCCTATCCTTAATCGAAGGATTAGATTTGTTAGCTATAACTTTATAACCTGCACATTCGAGCAATTTAATATCAGACAGACTAGCATCAACAGTTTTTCGACTTCTTCCACTTGCATCTGGATAAACCATTACGCTATGACCATCATACCGTTCATCCAAGACACGGATCATATGAGGTGTATCTTGCACCTTGGTAATCTCAGCTACAGTAATAGGGCTTCCATCCCGTATTACATTTATCGTGGCACTCATATTTGTAACATTGAAATCCATCCCAATATGAAGGGCTTCATTATTTCTCATTACAGCATTCGAATGGTTCTTAATCCTACAAAAATTAGGATACACACTCCCAGAGTTTAAGTTAACAAACTGGCCTCTCAAGTATGCAGATATAAGCTGCGGTGGGTAACTTTCAAAAAGTGATGCTATGTAATCATCAGGCAAGTTCTTTGCATTGTCGTATGTTGAAGCCTGCACCACACCGTATAACTCAGACAGGCTAGGCTTCTCACGTACAGCTTTCACAAATTGCTTATAGACAAACTTAAACCCCTCAGGCGTAGTCGTAACATCAATGCCGTTCTGTAAGCCCTCACGCTTAACACGCATACGAGCTATAATTTTACGCCACGCTTTTTGAGCTTTATCAGCTGACATCACATCAAGTTCGTCAACTAATGCCTTACCAATTTTAAAACCCACAATCGTGGTTGGTTTTTCCATTGACCTACAGAGAATAGTTCCACGGTATTTACGACCTTCGTATACCCCTATCTCCTTATTAGATTCTTTAATATCTGCCCTAAGCCCCCAATCATAAGCAACCTCATCGAAAGTTTCGTAGAAGATGTCACGTATTTGCGGATATGTTGGGGCAAAATATCCTGCGTTCACACCCGGATGTGACCAAAAATGTTTACTCAGACTTGCAGAACCCGCCCAAGTCTTACCTGATCCAAAACCAGCAACATATAATCTAAATTTCTTATCAAGGTTTAGGAACTTCGCTTGTGGAATATTAAGAGTCGGACTTACCATTACTCGCATCCACAACATTTACATTAATTTGAACTGGCGTAGCTAAACCCGGATCATCTTCAACAGACGGAGCCTTACTCCATTTATCCCTCTGCCTATTGCAGAGCCAAAACATTCCTGCTTGAGTGTCAGGTGGGTAATGCTTTTTAACCTTGGTCTTCTTCACTTTCCCCAAGTGTGTTGTAATATGAAGGTCATCATGAACATAGCCTATCGCCCTCTCATAAAGAGAGTTAGCTACCTCACCATCGGATATATCCTTCCCCGCACGTAAGGACTGAAAGAATTCAGCATGATTTTTCTTCCAATTATTTAAAGTCTTTTCGGATACACCAAGTATTTCCGCTATTTCCACGTCAGTTTTACCCAACAAAGCAAGCTTTCGAGCAATTTCATTATATTCAGTTTTGTACTTTGTGGGCTGCCCCCTACTTTTCTTCTTTGGCATACATCACCGCCCCTTAGGCCACGAGCCTCACTCGCTTCTTGTGTTGTTATGATAAATAGGGTTAAATGCCTCCCTATGAGCATTGCAAAACTTACACCGAAGGACAAGCAAGACCCTGAACTCAATGAGTTGAGGAATGATTGCCTGTCCCTAGCAAATAAGCTTGATAAATTCTCAGAAAATAGCCCTTGGCCTGAATGGATAAAACAACACTCAGAAATGTTGCGACACTTAGCACGAGATATTGCAGAAAAAGATACTAATCAATAATAGCTGCAATATAACGGTTATCCCCATCAGTGCCGCGATCCATAATTTTTTCACCAAGCCCGGCGTTTAGCTCATCATTACCGTTATCAGATACCACAAGCTCATCGCCGAACTTAAAGTAAACAGTATTCGTATGGTCTGTTACCAATTTCACATACCGCGTACCCTCAGGCAATTGAACACGATCAGACACTTGCGACAATGCATCAATAGACACTTTGCCAATTATATCATCTCGTACAGGTATAGAGTTATGATGCGCTGTTTCCCGATAGCAAATAACAGTCAATTTAGCCATAGGATTTCCCCATTAAAAAACCCCATCTGCGAAAGCGATGAGGTGTAAATACAAAAATTCGATCTTAGGTAGATTATATAACTGGAAATGAGAACATAAAAGTGAAAATATAGTGAATATCAAAATTTAAAGAGTATGCAGTATGCTTCACGATGCACATAATTCCTACGTAGCCAGAAAAGTAAGTGATTTAGAATTGTTTACGCATTTAATTAAATCTAATTATAATACTTATTGGATATCAGCATTAGCAAATAGAAGGTACCACCCGGATAACATGGTCACCTTTGTTCATAAAAATAAAAGTGACTTCTTTGAACTTACAAACTTGAAGAAACTAATACCTAATATAAACCCCCTAAATTTAAATAATATGTTTATTGCAGAAGTACGTACTTATTACTCACCAGAGATTCCTGATTTTAAAGAGCAGTACACGGTGAATGATCGAGAGGCAGAAGTAACATTGAGAGATTTAGTTACTAGCAATTTCAAAAGTATACTTTGCTTCAATAACGATAATGATATAGAGAAAACAGATATACTAATAAAAGATATAATGGAACAATTCATAAAAAAATATGATATCAATAATACAGCACATGACTTTTATTACATAAATGTTCCAGAGTTTTTAAGTACTAATACAAAAAAAACGATAGTAGATACTAGTCCATACGTAAAACCCATTACTATCTCAAATAATGAGGAAATACATAACGATATAAACAACCTTAGAAAAATTGTTTCTGAGATAGTAGAGATGAGTGATTTTATCTGTGGGAACCTGAGCAAAAAAAATGCTCCAGAACATCGCGATCTCAAAGATTTAATCCTTAAGCTTAAAGACAGCCTGACTGAGTTTTCAAATACCCTGAACGAAATAAAAACTAAAGATGAGTTAAACGCTGCTAACAAAGTTACCGGCAATAAAGTAAATGGTTTTCTAAAAAATTTAGAAAAACTTGATAGCGTGGTAGATAAAATAACAGACAGCCCAGCAGGTTCATTTACACTTACATACATAGCATTAGGGTTACTAAACGTCATGGGTGTTCCCCCATTAGCCTCACTTGCTACTGGTACAGCGTTTTTTGGAAACAAGCATGCAAACTACGAAAAAATAAAAGGAAAAATTACTAAGGAATAGCTGTAGTCCCCCTCGATACCCCACAACGCTTAAATGCATGACCTCTTTCGACAAGACAATCCATTAATCGGAAAGCATTACTAACGCGCGTACTCAAAGCTGCTGCAACCTCCTCTACCTTAGGGTCATATCCATGTGTATCGGCATATGACAGCATATAATCCTTACACTCCTGCATACGCTCAGTTAAAGACAACCGCATAGGCTTATCCTTGGCCTGTCGTTCCTTAATATCCAGATAGATATCCAATGCAGCCACATACATAGCGCAGAAGGTCGTAACCCTCATGCCCTCACGCAAGCCGATCTCATTAAGCCCCCTATCGCGCGTATCCATGATAAGCATCATGCCCATAGGACACTTACCCTGCTTCTTACAGAAATCAGTCCATGCGCTATAACGTTGTAAGAGCCGTATGGTGTACTGGCTATATTCATCCTTGGCCTTACCGTATACAGCCCCATAGCTCATAGAGCGTTCTTTCACCTGCGCTGTGAGAATTTCAAATGCAAGGTGTATTTCTTTCAATGCAGACCTTTGATCGCCATCAAGAAAGCTCTCAAGCTTGGCCTGTGATTCCCTCATGGGCATAAGGACGGTCTTGCTACCATGCCTACGCTCAACCATTACCTCACCATTATCGGCAGGCATGAATTTCTTCCACTCATCACGGATTCTCTGTTCGTATGTTTTTTCCATTATGCACCTCCTAGATAGGCTTTAGCTTGTGAAAAGCATTTATCGAAATGTTTCTGTTCTGCCTGTGGCAAATCGTCATACTTAGAGCACCGTGGGCGTGATAGTTCGGGATTGTCCGGTGTTTGCATGTCTCTCAAGTGCCTATGTCTCCTACGAATAATATCGAGTATCCCTTTTGGCGTTGGTAGGTTTTCAGACTCCTGCTGCCATACACGAAAGGCATGTTCAATCTCATCCTTCGAGAATTGGGAAAGCACCTCGATCATAGCTCTCATCTTGTTTTTCAATTGATCCGGTTTGAACCCGTAGGTGTTCTGAATGTCGAACAGTTGTTGAACCATTCTGGCTATCATACTGGCTTTCTCCGGGCACACTTTCCGTTGGTACTCCGTACTCGGCAAGGACGTCTTCGACGCACTGCTCTGCGTGTTCGGTAACGCTTTGCTGTTGGCCTGCCCCCCTGCCGTAGTCGTTTGACCACCTGTCATCGCTGAGCCATGCAGCTGCTCCTTTGGCAAAGCCTCGCTTGACCTCGTTACTGATCCGATATGATTGAAGCCCATTGATAATCTCCTCTTCGGTTGCTCGATCTTCTTTCAAAGCTTTCAGGTATGACCTGAGAGCCTTTTGTTTATTTCCTCGCCTCTGCCGTGGGTACAGTTCCCAAAATTCCTCAAAGCGCGAATTGGTAATTCCTTGCCTTGATGATTTCACATTTTGAATTTTATTTTCACTGTGACATATGTCAGGGGGAGACATTTCAGTAGTAGGATTAATTGACTGATTAATTGACTGATTAAGATGGCTGTGATCGTCAGTCACATCGGTGTGATCCTCAGTCACAGTAGTGTGATCGTCAGTCACATTTCCATTTTCTGAATTGTGATCGTCAGTCACACAATTGTGATCCTGTGTCACATTTAGGTTCAGGACATAGACACGCCCCTCCTGTGTAACCAGATCTAAATCACGTAGTTTTTTGATAGTCCGTGAGACAGTTTCACGAGCAAGCTTTGTCTTATCTGCAATAGTCTGTTGAGATGGCCAACACACACCCTTTTCATCAGCGTATGAGGCCATACAGGATAGAACCGCAAAGCAGTTCGTATTCGGTAGGTCTAAGTCCATTACCCATGTGAAAGCGTTAAAACTCATGTTCCCCCCTTGATTGCAAAAAGGGAATCATTACATATTACTTTATGATTGATCTTGAAACTTATTTTGCAGTTCCAAATGGACAGAGCTTTATATACTCTTACCAACCCCTTATAGCATCCATGATCGCGCTCCTTAGTGCTGGCATTGCCTATTTTGCTGCTACGTACAAAACCCGAATAGAACTGGCAAATAGAAATAAATACTATGATACTATGCTTGATAATATCGACATTGACCTGAACATTCTTTCCAAGAACTTTCAAAATTTTCAAGCTACTAAGGAAAGGATTCTGGCTCTTAAGCATCTTGTTGAGCAATATGACAGAGAGCTTTTTAACTATGAATTTGTATCTGGCTTTACACCCGCCAAAATAAAAGCAGCAAATGAAATTCAATTTGCCATGGAAACACTCAAGCATAATTTGCATGACATGTATCAAGAACTGATAACCAATCCACACGAATGGAGACATCGTATTGACGATGATATAGCAGTTGGACACAACCTTATTAGAGAAATACAAGAATCCATTTACAAATCCCTCAAGAGACGTAGCGTGCACAGTTAAATACAAACCTCACCTCCTATGATTTGGTTCGAATATTTACCCGTTTCATTACCCCACGACGCCCAATTAGGGCGTTCATTACGTGCAAACAGTTCCAAATACGCGCCATCAAACAGCCCCTCAATCATGTCATAAACACAATCAGGCTTACGGCTATGCTCACGCACAGCAGCTTCTATGATATTACGGGTACTCTTGTTATTAGTTTTGGGATCGCCCACTGTACCGATGAGAAAAGGCTCAGACGCACTACGGAATATATAGCCGGTGCCAAATGCACTTTTCGGTTCTTCACAATCTGGTGTCCAAAGCTTACTTCGCTTATGCCATGCACCACCAGTTTTGTATGTGAACCCCCATGCTTTCATTAAGGCTTGAGCTTGATCCAACATAGGCCAGACAGCCCACATAAAGCACACAGCATCAGGTGCAGTGGCAAACAACACATTGTCACGCATACCCAGTAAATCATCATGTGACATGCAGCTATAATGCTTATCAGGTGATTTTTCGTATCCTGTATCATCACCCCACATCTTGTATGACCATGGGGGATCACAGTAAATCAAACCATACTGCCCTGACGGAAAGTTATTCATTGAACTCTTCCCTCTCATGTATCAGCACATGAACACATGGATTATCACGGCACATATTCCCGCGCCTCTGTATCAGCTCATCAATCTGGCAATCGTTTTTATAAACACCTACTGTTTCAAGAAAATCACTAAGTGCCTTTTCAAAATTGCCAATATCTCTACGTCCTGCATCGCGAAAATGATAATTATAACGAACGATCAAAGAGCCAAGCATAGGCCTATCAGGGTTTATCCCCGCCTTAAGTAAGGCCTTCATCGCCACTTGTTCCCAACGCTTATATTCAGATGATTTATAAACCACCGTCCTACCGTTACGACTAGCAGAACGGTAAGCGGCGTTAACAGAAGGTGGTACTGGAATGAAGGCCTCAAACAACTTATTCCTCCATCAGTTCATTCATTGCATCAACGCAAGAAGCATTGAAATCAAAATTCAACTGCTCACCCATTGCTGCCATGTAAGTTTCAACTAGAGAAAGATCATCTTCAAATTGACGCTTGTTTTTCCGCACCTTCACAACAGTTTTAATAACCTTTTTCGAAAATCCGACACCTTCAGCTTCTGCAAGGACTTCTTTTACGTCCTCCGCAAGAGCTGCCCTTTCCTCCTCTAAACGTTCTACCCTTTCAACGAATGAACGAATGCGCTCACCTGCTGAGTTATGACCTATTCCGTTTTCTGACATTTTATTCACTTTCATTAAGGTTAAAATTAAACTGGATTTGAACCACCAACCTTGCGGCCAGTGCTTCCTCGGGGGGTGTAATTCGTGGTTCTGATTTTGGGTTCTGTGCAGTCTTCTTTTGCTGCATCGATAACCCTCTGCACGTATTCAATTGATTGATACAGGTATGCGGCTATATCACGTTGGTAAACGCCCATAGTCCCCATAAGCAGGATGATTGAGTTACGTGTGGCAATGGATTTCATATCCATGTCTGTACGGAGCATGTCTATTGAAACACCGCGATTTTTGATGATTTTATGGATTTGGTCTTTTGTTTCTTCGGATAGAGACATTATAACGCCTCCCCTAATACTAACGCTGCATCACAACCGGATAAATTGAACAACATCAAAAACAAAAAAAGATAAATTGTGGTTTTTAAGCTTGACGCTACAACTGTGGATAAGTTAATACTCCCCCAATTCGAAAATATGGGTAAAGCGAAGCAGTTAGATGTATGTGCGTATTGCATCATGTCTTTGTTCCTATTTTGAAAACAACCCCCGCCAATGCGGAATGCATGGGGGAGTTGTTATTTAGAATCTATTTTGACCAACAGATCAGAGGTAATCCCTACAATTCCTCTGCTTAAGGCGCATTTGATTAAGCCAGACCAGTACTTAGATGGAATACTATTCCGCCTATCCCACTGATTAACTTGACCATATTGAACCTTACAATCGCTTGCTAAGGCTGCCTTGGTAGGCCAAAGGTTTATGATTGATTTGAAGTCAGTTAGATTGCTCATAACTAAATATGTACATTCTGTTCTCTTTTTCGTCAATCGAAAATATGAATATTTTGTACGTATGAACAATTTGTACAATAAGATATAGATTCAAATATGCAGAATAATTTGAAGAACATTAGAAAAACGAAGAAACTCACACAAACTCAATTAGCTGACTTGTGTGACACATCAATGCGACAAATACAGTTTTTGGAAAAAGGGGAAAGGAAGCTTTCTCCAGATTGGCTTGAAAAACTATCGTCCGCATTAGACTGTAACCCAACGGACATTTTACCAGACCTTGCCGGAAGTAATACTCTCCCTGATTGGGCACAAGACCATGCCCCTGTTATAGCAAGCTTCAATGAAACAGAACGTCAAATGTTTGATGGCATGATGGACACAATCAAGAAAATACGTAACACCCAAGACGACCTACAAGAGATAAAAAGCTCTGTTAAGGATAAAAAATGATCTGCACCACCTGCCACACACAGGATAATGTAAAAACTCCGGGAAGCTTCTTAATGGAAATCTGCCTATGGATTCTATTTTTTCCAATCGGCATTGTTTACACATTATGGAGATCAAGTAATAAAAATAAGTTCTGCGCAGTATGCAACACAAAGACTTTAATCGACAAAAACACACCTAAAGCACAAGAGATTTTAAGCTAATAAAAACCCCTGCCAGAGTGTGGGGTTCTGACAGGGGCGATAGCAAATATGTGTGGGGGCTTTGCTATTCTTTAATTGATTTCAAAATTACTTGATATGTAGACAAATGGTCATTCGCTAAGTCCAAAGTAGCCTTTGCCACCTCAACATTCGCCGCCAACGTCACCTCAAATTTATCTAACACATCATGGAACTCATCCATTTTTAACGCCTCATTTCTTTTCCTCATCACACAAGCCTTTCTTACTCAAATACAGTTGGAAGGCATTTATTATTTATTTTACGTAACTGCCTTCGACTGATTTCGTTATATGAGAAACGACTAAACTATGTCAAACTTTTTTATTATTTATTATTACTTTTTTGGTATTATTTACCAATTATGCAATATATCAGTAAAGTTATGCATAATTTATGCGCGTAATTGATAATTAATTTTATATATTTGGTATTGAATAACAATTTATTGTGTGTAATAAAAACTTCATAAGGATATAAATATGTCAATTACACCCGCACAAATTAAAGCAGCACTCGCACTTGCAGGTATGAAACAAGATGACCTAGTGCACCAATCGGGCGTATCTCAGGGAACCATAACAGGCCTCCTGAATGGTCAAGACGTTAAAACATCCACAATCAAGAAAATACAAATTGCCATAGAAAGCCAAGGTGTAGAGTTCACTGATAACGAAGGCATACGCAAAAAATCTAAAGCGCAAGTGTTAGAGTTTGAAGGCAAAGATGGTTTTCGTCAGTTTATGGATCGCGTATATAAAGCGGCGTTTGATGGATACTGTGAATTTAGAATTAGAAACGCACGTCCCGAAAATTGGGAGAGACTTCTTGGAAAAGAATGGTATGCGTCACACGCGACACGCATGAAGGCCATTGCTGATAGTCGCCCAGAAGATAGTCAAATATCATTTAAAATTACGAGCTGCGAAGGTGATCCCTACCAGATAGCCTCCGGGTTCGCTGAATACAGGTGGATCAAAAAAGAAATATTTAATGAGCAGTCCATATATATGTACGGGGACAATGTTGCCTTCCTTATTTTTGAAGAAAACAACATACGTATTATTAATATCCAGTCACAAGACATCTTAAACACAGAATTACATTCATTTGACTTTATGTGGGAACACCAAACATTAAAGCCGGCAGGAAAGGCAATTACTGACTATGAGTAAAATTGCCATCATCACGCGGGAAAATGTATTCGGGAACATAATACTGAATAAAGCCATTCCCGCATTGATAGACCAAGGGTACGACCCGACAGTCTATGTAACAAGCGATCCAGATATAAAGGGCATGGATAGCCCCGAACATCAGCATATTTCCAAAATGGAGACTGGACTATACCGCGATGCCGTTGCACCGTTTCTTGATGATAATCCACTTACTGCGGATGGCGACCCCATTACGGGCGTAAATTACACACTGGATCAATTAGCAGAAATGCACCGCATTAACGTTGTGGATGTAACGGATGTAAACCATCAGTCCTTCATTGATGAAATGGACAGCTTTGACGGCGCAATCAATGTGCGCGGCCTCACAATATTTGAACCTCCACTGGTTGATGCGCTATCAGGTGATAAATTTTTCTACAATTTACATCCTGGTCTTTTACCTGAGTACAAAGGTCTACTGACCCCCTTTCACTCCGCATTAGATGGAGAGAAGACCGTAGGCCAGAGCTTACACAAGATTGATAACGGCATAGATACGGGTGACATTGTTATGCGTAAAGAGATCCCGTTTAATCCGCAGCAACCCATATTCGATACATATCTTGAACTCTGCGAAGTCGGCAATGCCATGATTATTGATGCGATGGGAATACGAAAAGAATACAACGGCGTTCCGTCAATTAAGCAAAGTCCATCTGAAAAGCGGGACTACAATCCCCTGCCCGATGAAGAGATGCTGACAAGCCTTAAGTCTAACGGTGTAGAGTTCGGAGATAGTGAACACGTTATGCAAGCGTACCTATCGCTATACAGTAAGCCTGATACGCAACACGCTACAGCACTATTACAAGTTATGAACGACTATTTACAAGGCAGAGATAACGTACTTGAACATAGTGCAGTTGCTCCTGCGTAACTATACAGGTTCAAATCCTGCCCCTAGATGGGGATACCAAACTCTATTGATTTTGTAAAATCAATATACTGTGCTAACTTACAATCAGAATCAGGGTAACGGTGTGGAAACTCTTTTTTCTTGCAACACCATATCAACATCTATATGACGAACACATCTAAACGAAGAATACCCTGATTTGCAACAGGTCAAGTCAACTGCAATCATGGAAGTGGGATCATGTCAAACGCAGAAAACAAACAATATACTCCAGCAGCTATAGCCAATAATATCTTATGGTTAGCACAACAAGATGGCATTAGAATTAGCCCTATGAAGCTCCTGAAACTTGTTTATTTTGTATATGGATGGTCACTGGTAATTCTTAAAAGAAAGATCTTCGAAGAAAAAATACAAGCGTGGCAATACGGTCCGGTCATTCCATCACTGTACTACGAGTTTCAACGTTTTGGTAAAAGCTACATTGAAGGGTTTGCGAGCCAAGCGCTCTTAAACCCAGAAACTGGCGACATCCATAAAGTAGTACACCCAATGATAGAACAAGAAGATACAGACTTATTTTCTGTCATTTCTGAAATTTGGAAATTATATAAGGATAAATCTGCAATGACCTTGAGTGACATCACTCACGAGCATGATAGCGCATGGTGCAAGGCTATTAAAATAGGCCTAAGAGCTGACCTTGACGATGATGATATAAAACAACGCAGCTTAGAAGGCATTAATAAGCACTATGCCTCCCAATGACAAAATACCTGACAGCACTTTAGAAGATGATCTCAAAAAAATAAGAAAGAAGATCCTATCCACTAAGGATAAGATCAGGCAACCTAGTGAAGACCAAGCAGAAATAGCCACTAGGCAAAGGGAAAGAGAACTCCACGAGACTGAAATTGAACGCCTACAGCGTAAAGCAGAGGTTTTGAAGCAAAAAAATGATAATCAAAATATCAAGCTCCGCGGTAAAATGTTCTTTTGGGTAATGTGTGTTGTTTCTGCATGGTTAATTTTCATAATAGTATTCATGTCAATGCTGTTCCTTACAGGCATAGACATGAAAGGCCAGCACCATATTGTTGAGCCAAGCATTGTAATTACCCTCCTTACAACAACAACAGTAAATATTATTGGCCTGCCGCTTGTAATCACACAATCACTATTTAAAACAAAGAAATAAAACCAAACCCGCACCTCGCAGGTTTTTTAATGCCCTACTCCGACATATGCACATCAATATTCACCAAAGACTCACCATAGTTATCAAATGGCAACTCCCCAAGATAGAATATACACACAAGTATAATCACGGTTATAAAAAACCAACTGCATAAGTGTAGCTTAAACGTAGGTGTGCGTAGGTGCATTACTGGTAAATCCTCAAGTTGTTATTTATATATCTATTATATCACAAATAAAATTAGCCCCTCCCCACTCCACATCACCACAATTCAATAAATATGCACATTTTTTCCGCGCTGTATGGCGCGGTTTTGCTTGCCTTAAAAATTAATATGAACATTTTGTTCTTTTTATATTGACTTCAATATGAACATTTTGTACATTAAGTTATCAAGACGAAACAAGGGCAGAGACAATGACAATTTCAAAACAAATCGAAGAGCTACTTAAGCAAGCTGACGCACTCCTGCAGAGTTCAGACCTCAGCAACAATGCATATTCACACCTTGAAGATGCTACAGCAGCCCTCGAAGAAGCAGCCTCTAAACAAAGCAGAGAAGAGGACGAAATTGAGGAAGCGGTGTCACAAGCAGATTACGCCCTTCTCGTTAGTCAAGGCACATTAACAGCAGCACAGATGGGGCTTTAAGCCCCCTCACTGGGAGAAACAATTATGGGACTTTTTAACGACACCTCAATCGGCCTTGACCACCTCAAATGGTACGACCCCCACCCTGTAAGCGGACGCATGATGTGCGATGTCCGTAGACAAGAAAAGGAACAGAATAATGATGCCAATTAAGAGCTATTCGTATGTTCCGTACCGAGGCCACAAGGGGCTTATCCGCATGATACTTGCGTCCGCCCTAACCTCCTCCGCTTTAACACTTCTTATCACATGGGGAATTTCTTAATGACTATATGCAATTTCACCTTATGGGCAATGGGTTTTGACGGTTATTCCGTAGACACAATGCCACAAGATAAAGAACAGAATTCAAAGGGTGTTCCCTCACATACACAACCCCCTTTGGATACCGATAGGGGCGCGTCTCTGGCTCGTCTTGATAACGCCCAGTGCGTCCCTATCACCCCTTACAAACAAGGCCTAATGCGGAGAATACGCAAGGCGATGAAGCGCATAATTACAGTGTTAGGTGTGTAATGGATAAACAAATAAACGAGCTTGAATATATCGAGCATCAAATAATGGAATTAACAGCTCGCAAAGAGGAACTAGAAAATGCCTGCAAAGAAAATTGATTTTAAAAAACTAAGCGAGCCATTCCCGTATGACGAAATACAATGGCGTTTACAGTCCTGCATAAATAGAAACGGGCAGCTAATTGGTATGGCCTTGGCTTATTACGATGCCAGACTTTTATATGAACGCTTGGATAAAGTGTGCGGAGTTGAAAACTGGCAAATTCGATACCCTCACGCCAATGCTAAGACATGTGCAGAAATTGGCATACTCATCAATGGCGAGTGGGTCTGGAAAGCAAACGGCGCAGGCGACACACAAGTGGAGGCCGAAAAAGGGGCTTTCTCAGACTCAGCAAAGCGCGCAGGCGTTCCATGGGGCATAGGCCGCTATCTGTACGAATTTAAAAATACGTGGGTTGAGTGTGAGAAGCGCGGCAAAAGCAATGTAATTAAGAAAGACCAATATTCAAAACTTGAGAAGGCCTACAGCGGTTTTCTAAAGAATGGAAATTTCGATTACACACCCCCGGAAGAGCCTCAAAAAACAGATAATGGGGTAAATCCAGTTAACCAAGATGAATTCGAAATGATGAAAGCAGCCATAGAAGGTGCCGGCACCATGGACGATTTAAGTCGAGCTTGGGCAAACGTAAGTACAGCTTATAAGGCCAAACGCCTAGATAGAAAAGTATACGACGGCCTATCCAAACTTAAAGACGGTGCAAAACAGATAATAGAAGCAGCACCTCAACAACAATCCCAACAAGGAGCAACAGTACAATGACCACCATAAGAATATCCCCTTCACAGATAAACACCTTTTTGAATGAACCCGCAGTATGGGTATTGAATAAATTCTTCGGTATATACGGGACGATGGGGTCAGCAGCCAAAAGAGGAAACGTCGTAGAATTAGGCTTAGACTTAATAATAATAAACGGGTTTGATTTCAGCACCGCTTTAGATCGTGCCCTAAAAATTTACGATGAAGAAACAGAGGGTTTAAACTGCGATAAAATTGAAAAAAATCGTGACAATATACCTAAATACCTAGAGCAAGCTGTTGAATGTTTTCTGAACATTGGTGAAGTACAAAAAAATCAAATTAGGCTTGAGGGCGTTATTGGTAATGTTCCTGCCTTGGGAATAGCTGATTATGACTTTGGAGATTTCATGGTTGATTTAAAAACCACTGAAAGATGCCCATCCGAAGCTGACAAAATATCAGTTGAGCACCAAAGACAGGTTGCATATTACTTTTTGCAAACAGGGAAAAAACAAAAACTCGCATATGTAACACCCAAAAAGCATGCAGTTTACCAAGTATCAGATGAACAAATAGATAGAGCCATAAAAGAATTATTAGCTGCATCTAAGGCAATTTCGTCAGCATACGATATTGAAGAAAAGCAAGGCATAAACGCCCTTACTACACTTTACCCACCAAGAGACACAAATAGTTTTTATTGGGACAATAAAACACTCAATAAAGCGCAAGACGTTTGGTTCTAAGAAAGGAAAATATCACAATGGCAGGCTCAGTAAACAAAGTAATACTCGTTGGAAATGTAGGTGCAGACCCAGATATCCGCACCATGCAATCAGGCGATAAAGTCGTGACTTTATCAGTCGCAACGTCCGAAAATTGGAAGGATAAAAACACTGGTGAACGCCGTGAAAAAACGGAATGGCATCGTGTTGTGATTTTCAATAAAGGCCTCGTATCCGTATGTGAAAACTACCTGAGAAAAGGTGCAAAAGTTTTTATCGAAGGACAGTTAGAAACTCGCAAATGGCAGGATCAAAGTGGACAAGACAAATACAGCACAGAGATAGTTTTGAAAGCCTTCGGCGGTTCTCTAACCATGCTTGATAGTCGTAATTCTTCTGATAATGGAGGGCATCAACAGCAATCGAGCCAACAGCAACAGCAAAGCAATCAAGTAGATAACTTGGACGATGAAATCCCATTTTAAAGCGACAGAATGAAACGTGGTAGCACCCAACCTATTTGTAAATACCTATAGGCAATTTTTACAGATAATGGATGTAAGAAGTTGGGAACATACGGCACTAAAAACGCCACGGGATTGGGTGCGAAGCCCCAATGACAGGAGGGAAAGACCCCAACTTATTTTAAGGAAGAAACCGATGCAAAAGACCCCGAAAATACGTTCAAAGAAACACCTTAAGTTCATTGCGAACTTACCTTGTGTGATATGCCGCAAAACAGACGTTCAAGCTGCTCATGTTCGCTCAGGTAACGGCGCAGGTATGGGCTTAAAATCTGGTGACGATTGCGTAGTACCCTTATGTGTTAAACACCACACAAAGCAGCACAGCATGAATGAACGTACTTTCTGGTCTTACTATGGGGGTATTGAGAACGCCACACGGCTAGCAAATGCCCTATTCAACGTTACTGGCAATAATATTGATGCACTAAGGCTTATAGCGGGGTTCACATGAATAAATACACACTCCACGATAAGGATGTGCGCAAGAGCTGCATCATTGCCATAGAGAAGCTTCCAGAAGGTAAACTATGGGAAGTCAGTATAAGCGAACATAAGACAAAGCGTTCTATGGCGCAAAACTCATTGTACTGGCTTTGGATGACAGAAATTGCAGACCAAGCCACTACAAGCGATGGTCAATATCTCGAAAAAGAAGAATGGCACTATATGTGCGCACTTAAGTTTTTAGGCGTGAATACGCTCAGTGTTGCGGGAAATGAATACAAACTTCCCGTTAAAAGTACCAAAGATTTAACCGTAGGTGAATTCTCAGAATACCTACTTGAAATCGAATCTGAATTTCTTTCAAGGGAGGTGATGCTCACCTTCCCTCGTGACTACGGACTGGCTACAGGCCAACAATAACTTAAGGAGAGTAAAATGAAACGTAAGACTAAAGGCACACCGGATAACATTGATAAGCATGTTGGCGCGCAACTTCGAATCTGTCGCAACCTTGCAGGCATAAGCCAAGAAAAACTAGCTGAGGCCATAGGTGTAACATTCCAACAGATCCAGAAATACGAACGCGGGACAAATCGCGTTAGTGCCTCCCGCCTATTCCAATTCGCAGCCATCCTAGATGTAAAAATTGACTACTTCTACGAGGGTATAAATGCAGAGAAACGCAATATACCTGCTAACAAGGCAAGCATTCCCAATAACGTATTTGAAGACAAGCAAGCCGTACGCTTAATGCGCGCGTATCAAGAATTAAATCACGATACCCGCAAGAGTGTCGCTGACTTCGTAACCAGTGTGGCAAAAGCTGCGTAAAGGATTGTTCCATGTATGAGGATGAAGGAAATCAATACAGCGATGAACCAAACGGATGCTTTTTGATAGCAGCATGCCTGTTATCAGGTGTCATTCTGATAGTCGGCGCATTCGCCCTTCTCTTCTCATACTGGGCAAAGCATGGGTTAGCATTTTAACATGGGGGTGCGGCTATGTCGCGCATACGCACTCAGGCCATGACTACAGACACAGAGTATCAGTTAGTCACTGAACGGTAGGGTAACCCTGCCACCCCCAACAAAGGAACAGGAAGATGACGCAGAGTGAATTAAAAGAATGCCCGTTTTGTGGGAGTGAGAAGGCAGTAATAGCCTCCACCAGTGTTTACTGGGGAAAGTGCAACGCTTGTAATAGTGAGCATGGCGGTACATACCAAACTCAAGAACAAGCAATTGAAGCGTGGAACACCCGCCACCAACCCACCCCAGTAGACACGGATATTCAGGGGGCTTTAAATTGGATTGAGGGTGTGGTTATACCCCAAAAGTACGCTCTTGCACCTGCAATGATATCAAGAATCCGCACTACCCTAGCCCAACACGCCGCGCTTGAGGACGAGAATAGACGGTTGCGGGATATGCTGAATGAAACTGGATGCTTAGATATGAATGGTGTTGCTATAAAAGAGGGCCATATCGTTCATTGGTCTGACGGTGGCGATGATCTGCCAATCGAAGTAAGAATAAATACGCGTTGGGATCGTATTGCAGTCGTTAGTCGAAACCCTGATATACAATTTACTGTCATAGATTCACCCTGCAAAGCAACTAAAGAACAACGTTACACCTATAAATTTGGCAACTTTATATGGAAGCAGACAGAAAAATATTTAACTGTGGTTTCTCAGAATGAAGAGGAGTATTGGCAAAAATTTGATAGCCCTAGCGATACTTTAAAATTTGTAGAAGCACTGAAAGGCGGCTGTGATGAGTGAAGATAAACATAAAGGCGTTTTACCAGAGGTGCGTGATGCACTGTTAGAAGGTATTGAGCTATTAGAGCCCTTTCAAGATAGTGGATGGCTGGGTAAACAGGCGCTAGATCAACACAAGCAAGCCCTCGACCGTCTGGATGCGCTCCTTGAGGATGTGCCGAAGCCTATAAATGAGCCAGAAAAATTAAAGGGTTGTCTAGCTGCTAACTCTTTATACACCAGTACTGAGGCATGGGACGCGATACGCTTACTACACACAGCAACGCAGGGTAATGATGATGAGTGATGAAATGCCAAATAATATATATGCGTGGGAATATAAAGATAATGACTATCACAATGGGACAGGATTTCATGAAAATGGATGGCTTACCACACCAACACCAATAGTTTTGGAACACAAGGACGGTGAGCTTACACACTACCGCCGCGCAGACCTCCCGAAGCCTGTCGATGTTGAGGGGGTGAGGAAAGATATACCAGAGATAGTTATGCCCTCCCAGTCATGCAATAAAGTTGAAAGACGACTGGCCTTTGAAGCTGCTGAGGTAATGCTAGGCCATTTAATAGAAAAAGGGATTATCTGCAATGGATAAGGCTATATCAGTAAACCAACCTTGGGCATGGGCGATAGTAAACGGTCATAAAGATATTGAAAACCGTGACTGGCAGACAAAACGCCGTGGCACCATACTAATACATGCAGGTAAGAAGTTTGATAAAGATGGATACCGCTTCATACAAAGCCAATTTCCAGAAATAAAACTACCACTCATCGAAGAATTCAAATCAAATATGATGGGCGGCATTGTTGGGAGTGTTGAAATAACTGACTGTGTAGACAAAAGCGACAGCACATGGTTTTTCGGCAAATACGGATTCGTTCTTGAAAATGCTCAGTCTTGCACTTTACGCGTATGCAAAGGCGCACTTAGCTTTTTCAAACCAGATTATAACTCACGATATAAGGAGTAAAACATGTCACTAAAAATGTTCCTTGAAAAAATAGAAGTTGTGCAGCTAACAGGTAAAAAACGCAGAGCCGCACAAAAGGCCGTTTTACATGCGCTCGGTATTACATTCCGTGAAACGCCTGCAGGCGATATCAAGATACTGCGCGAGCATGTAATAACTGAATTCGGTGGCACCATCAGTAAAACTGATAAAACCGAGCAAGAATACACGCCAGATTGGGATGCATTGGCAAATGCCTAAAAAGAGGACACCTGAAAATAAAGGATTACCGGCACGTTGTCGTTGGAAAAACGGCGCGATCCGTTACCGCGTACCCGCAGGCCTTGAACATCACTGGGACGGAAAGACAGAGGCCACCCTTGGCAAAACTCTCTCAGAAGCATACATAGCCCTTGCAGAGAAAGAGGTGCAATACACAAACAATAAAACGATTGGCAATATCCTTGATCGATATATTGCCGAGGTAACACCTACTAAGAAACCAAGAACACAGGACAATGACCACTATTTCGTCAAGTTAATACGTGATGTATTTGGTGATATGCCACTGGAAGCAATAAAGCCCAAGCATATATACCAATATCATGACAAAAGAACTGCCAAGGTATCAGCTAAACGTGAAATCTCATTGCTATCTCATGCCTATCAAAAAGCCGTTGAATGGGGGTATATAGATGCACACCCATTCAAAGGCGAGGTCGTCATAGGCGGTGAAAAACCACGAGATCGCTACGTGGAAGATTGGGAAGTAATAGAATGCCTCTCCCTGCCCTCTGCATACCCATGGGACAAAACATTTGTAATACAGGCATACATTCGGCTCAAGCTGCTTACAGGGCTACGTAAAACCGATATGCTAAGCATTGCCATGTCTGACATCAAAGATGATGGCCTACACATCACGACAAGCAAAACAGGCAAGAAAATCATTTTCACATGGACTGATGCTCTCAAGGAAGCCATAGAAAATGCAAAAGCATGTCGCCCAGTAGATATTTCACCGCACCTGTTCTGCACGAAACGTGGAGAAGCTTATATTAATGAACGCGGTCAATATTCAGGGTTCAATTCAATATGGCGTAGGTTTATGAAACGAGTACTAGAAGAAACAAAAGTATCGGAAAAATTCACTGAACATGATATACGCGGGAAAGTTGGTAGTGATGCCAAAGACACGCAGCGTGCACAAAAAATTCTTACACACACAGACGTGAAAACAACACTAAGAAGCTATAGACGAGGTGCAGAAAAGGTAGAGCCAGTAAAATAATCTATGGGACAAATAACAATCTATGGGACAAATTATTTTTAGGGATGCTCTGTAAGTCTTTCTTAGTGGTCGGAGCGAGAGGATTCGAACCTCCGACCCCCTGTTCCCAAAACAGGTGCGCTACCAGGCTGCGCCACGCTCCGACACGAAAGATGAAGGGGTTTTACACGAAGAAAACAAAATCAGCAAGAGCTTTTTTCATCATAAAAGATATTTATTCCTCAACTTTAAAAAATTCAGGATATATAACACGATCACCAACATCAATATTCAGACGCTCTGCTTCGCCCGCACCAATCTCCAACACGGCAACACTTGACCCGTTAGAAGGAATACGCGCAACACTCCGTGGCACTGCATGCTCATGAATATGTTGAATAACGCCACGCGTATCCAAAAACAAAATATCAAGAGAAACAAAAGTATTCTTCATCCAGAAAAAACGTTCTTTATTGTCCTGAAAAAGGAAAAGCATTCCGCTCTGCTTCTTAACATCCTTACGAAACATCATGCCAATCGCACGCTCACGCGCACTATCGGCAACTTCAACATTAAACAAAATCGATGAATTACCAGACCTAATAACCTTTAAAACAATCTTTTCAAGGTCCTGCGGTTCTTGCATACGCGTATCCGCATACGAAGAACCAACAACATGAATACAGCCCAATGACACAAAAAATAGAAAAAGCAGCCTATATGAAAAACGTATCATCAGAACTTAACTGTCTGTCGTTTTCATATTTTCCAAATCTTCGACAAAGGAATCATATGTGATAAAACCATGGAACCGTCCCGTATCATCCGCCACGACAAGTGGCCCACCATGCTTAACAAGCAAACTAACCCCTTCCCATATGGGTGTATCAGGAACAACGGTTAAAGGTTTTCTATCCATAATATCTGATACCGGCAAAGTCTGCATATTGGTTAATCGCTTGGCAACCCCCGGCGCGGCAGTCATTTTAATATCAAGCTGCACACCATCCGCCATAGCAACGGATACAGGGATCAAATTTTGTAACAAAGCCTTCATAGAGAAAATACCAAGAAGAATTCCCTTCTCATCAATAACTCCGGCAACGGAAACCTTTGCCTTTCGAATCGTTTTTAAAACACTTTCAACTGTATCTTCAGGAGATACAGTGACACTTTTTTTCATTATCGCTGAATGACAAGGCATAATTTATACTCCACACACTGGATTATATTAATAGATCATGATGATTTCAAGTTCGCTTACAGCCCCCGAAGAAACTCTAAAACATCTTGCGATGCACCATACTCATATAGATTGTTATGATTCGCGAGAGGAAAATCTACAAATTTTTTCGGTTCTTTTGCATTATCATACAATTTTCGGGCAAATTCATACGGAATCACCTCATCCTTATGCCCATGCATAATTAAAATCGGCGTATTAACATCATCAATTTTATCAATACTCATATATTTATCTTTAAGAAGTAAAAAAACAGGAGCAAAAAAATAGCGCGTTTGCGCAAGCTCTACCATACTTGAAAACGGCGTTTCTAAAATAAGCGCCTTAACATCATATTCAGTAGCCATCTGCGTTGCGATGCCCGTCCCTAAAGATTCGCCATACAGCACAATATCACTCGCATCTAAATCATGTTCATGATAGAGCCACTCAATATAAGCACGTCCATCAGAATATAACCCATCCTCACTCGGTGATCCTTCATTACCGCCATAACCACGATATTCTGCCAACAAGACACCATAACCATCTTCTATATAATCCCATGCCTTATATAGCCGGTCTCCATAATGCCCAGCATTCCCATGGAAATACACAATGACAGGCCTGCCTTCAACTCTAGGCGCATAATACCACGCTCGTAGAGCAACATCATCATGCGTCTCCACTTCTACTATTTCAGGATCAGCAGAAGGCTCAGGTCGCTGCACATTTGGAAAGTACAAATGCGCGCGCTGCGTAATATACAAAAACAAAACCAGTGCACAATAAAGTGTAACAAACACCAATGAGACACTTACCAAAACCTTTATCATTCTCGTAAGCCCGTATTATACATATGTGCATAAACACCTTTTTGCACCAATAATTCATCATGAGTGCCTTGCTCAACAATCTTACCTCGATCCAGAACAAGAATTTGATCCGCTTCCTTCACCGTTGTAAGCCTGTGTGCAATCACCAACGTTGTACGACCTTTCTCCAACGTGTGTAATGCATCCTTCACAAGTTTCTCCGACTCATTATCAAGCGCAGAAGTCGCCTCATCCAATAAAAGAATTGGGGCATCCCTTAAAATTGCGCGTGCAATGGAAATGCGCTGTTTTTGTCCACCCGACAATTTAACACCATTCTCACCCACAACAGTGTCATACCCCTCTTCAAACTCTTCAATGAAATCATGCGCCGCAGCCGCCTTCGCAGCCTCATAAACATCCGCAGCCGTAGCTTGTGGCCGACCGTAATGAATATTTTGAAAAACACTGTCATTAAAGATCATATTATCCTGCGAGACGAGAGCAATATTAGAACGCAATGAATGCATACCTAAATCACGTAAATCATGATCCCCAATAACAATACTACCACCGCTAACATCATAAAAACGCGGTATGAGGTTCATAATCGTACTTTTTCCACTTCCCGAATGCCCTACTAAAGCGGTAACTTTTCCGGCAGGCGCCGTAAAGCTTATTGAGTTTAACGCTTTAAGCTCTGTGCCTTCATAAGAAAAATCAACATCGCGGAAATATATATCCGGCGCTTCACTCCCTAAGCTAACATCATCATCCTTATCAATCAGGGTCGGTTCAGTATCAAGCATGGTAAAAACGCGATCAGACGCTCCCAAGCCTACTTGTAATGAATTATTAAGCTTGGCTAATTTTTTCATCGGCTCATACGCCATAATAAATGCCGCAAGAAAAGAAGCAAGACTACCAGCCGTCGTATTACCTGCAATAACCTCATAACCACCATAAACAATAATCCCCGACAAAACGAAACCGACAAGGATTTCATTCACAGGAGTAGATAAATTACGCAGCTGAACAGATTTAATATTAAGATCTCGTACACTATCAACGGCCTTACCAACGCGTGTACGTTCATGGTCTTCCATATTATACGCCTTTATCAAGCGTATCCCCTGAAACGTCTGGGAGAGCAAATCAGACAAACTGCCAAGCTCATGTTGAATGTTCTTTGAAAGCTTTCGTAAACGCTTGCCAATATAAATCACAAAGAACGAAAGCAATGGAAAAACAATAAATGCCGCCAGAGTAAGCTTCCAATCCCTATAAAACATAAGAGAAACTAAGAAAAGTAACGTAAAGAAGCTCTTCCCAATCCCGGTTAAACTATCCGTCACCGCAGAACGCATCACATTTACATCATTAACAACACGCGATATTAAATGACCACTTGGATTTGCGTGGAAAAATGAAAGATCCAAACGCATAAAATGCGAAAACAGGTCACGCTGCACATCTGCAACAATCGACTGTCCAATCTTATTCATCATAACTGTATGAACATATGTCGTAATACCGCGCGCCGCAAAAGCCAGTAAAAGGCCGCAAGCCACTGGAATAATTAATTCTTCCTTTTTGCCATACAGCACATCATCAAGTACAGGCTGCATCAATCCCGCCACAGCCGCCGTCATAGCACTGGCAAAAGCCATAAAGAAAATGGCTACAAACAAAGACCCGCGATAAGAGGAGAGGTAATCCCTCACCAACCTTTTGATCAATGCATGTGTTTCTGTGTTCTTTTGTTTTTTAGACATATATTTTTTCTAATTCGCATGCGGCAGTGCAGCAGCGCTCATAGTACCTTATGTTAACGTATTTGTGTTATAATTTATAAAATACAAAGAGAAAAGGCGAAACTACGACCAACAGGAGAACATATGGTTTTTACCCCTGAAAACGGACAACCCGGCTTAGGCTTGGCACTTGGTGGTGGCCTTGCACGTGGATTTTCTCATATTGGCGTACTAAAAGCACTCAATCGTCACAACATATATCCATCACTCATTGCCGGAACATCAATAGGATCAGTTGTTGGCGGCTGTTATCTAGCCGGAAAATTGGATGATTTCGAAGAATGGGCAGTGACTTTAAACAGGCTCAAAATATTCTCTTACTTAGATTTTCGGGTACGCAGTGCCGGCCTCGTTGGGGGTAAACGTCTCAAAGAAACACTTACAGAACACTTCGAAGGCATGCAGATCGAGGAACTTCCACACCCCCTCATTTGTATTGCGACAGATTTGGCAACCGGACACGAAGTATGGCTTAGACGCGGCGACCTCATAGAATCCATGATAGCATCATTTGCCCTTCCTGGTGTTTTTCCACCTGTTCATATAGACGAAAGACAACTGGTTGATGGCGCACTTGTTAACCCGTGCCCTATATCACCGTGTCAAGCAATGGGGGCACGTATGACTATTGCAGTTGACCTCAACACAGATTTAATCGGTAAAGCAGCAAAGCCCGGAACGAACTATCAAACAGTTGCTGGTTTTGATGTTTTCAACGATGACGATGTCCCACAAGAAGAACAAAAGAAATTCAAATCATCTTCAATCACCAGACGCCTGTTCAGACGCGAAGAAAACAACCCTAGCCTCTTTGGTGTAATGATATCAGGCTTGGGTATTTTGCAAGACCGCCTTACACGCTCCCGCCTTGCTGGAGAGCCGCCCGATATTCATATTAAACCCTCAATTGGGCATATAGGACTATTGGAATTTGAAAAGGCAAAAGAGCTTATAAAGCTTGGCGAAGAAGCAACTGAAAAACTTATTCCCGATATTAAAGCAGCAATGTCGGTGCTCCTCCATTCAGAAGTAAGCCAAGCCTACTTTAGCGCCAAAACTCACGAAAGTGACAATAACCACGAATAATTCAAAAAATAAAAATACTTAAACCAGCATAAATTGCTTACGCTTGTTTTCTTGGCGAACGCTTTTTATGCTTACGATCCGGTAAAGCACGCCCCCACATCATTTGATCAACAAGGTATTTCGGACGAACATTATTATACTGCCTGATTAACAGGTTTAACGTTTTATCCACTTCTGCCGGGTTTTCACAGCTGTTAAAAGCAGGAGCATGAATACCATTTTTGACAAGGCACGTATCAATATTAACCAAAGACCCGCCAAGAATATCATGCGCCATCGTATCGCCAATCATCACCGTTTGCCCCGGATAGATATCATGTTCCTGTAACACACGAATACAATGATTAAAAATCATCTGGTGCGGCTTACCAATATACTCAACAATACCACCAAAGTCCTTATAACGTGCGGCCAAAGTCCCCGGCCCCATAATACTCATACTGCCCATAATTCCCAGACTATCTGGATTCGCACAAATTGCTTTTAGATTATAACGCGCACACTGTTTCATTAACGGCTCGTAATCCTCTAATGTTTTATGCGGAGCGTCAGTACCACTAATAATTAAAAAATCAGCATCCTTAGGGTCATCCACAACTGTAATATCAAGTCCGTCAACAATAGAGCGATCCCCGCCCCGGCTAATAACGACACATTTCTTACCGATATCTTTAAAATACCCTTGATCCTGGTGATGCAGCCCCTGCCACGTCACTTCACCTGATGTAATGATCTGATTATATAAGTTGGGGCCAATACCCAAATCCGCCAAGCGCTCCTGATTAATTTGCGCCCTCTTCCCGGAATTCGACAGAATAATAATGTATTTTTGGCGTTCTTTTAGATTTCTCAGACACTCTATGACACCGTCATAAACTTCCTCACCATCATGAAGAACACCCCACTGATCTATAATAAATCCTGAATAACTATCTGAGATATCAGATAAACCTTCGCAAAACTTCGTCTTCGCAATAGAGCTGTTTCCGTGCATTTTTAATTTCACCCTCGTTTAAAAATCACATACCCACGCACGCACTCTCAAAAAAGTGCAAATGCATTATGATCCTATCACGCAGTGTAATCAATAGAGTTTTACAAAAGGTAAATTATTCTACGCTTTTTAATTTTAGGATATAGCCCTTCACATCCCGCTTAACTTCAGGTGCTAATAGATAAAGGCCAAGAACATTCGGAATCGCCATCGCAAGGAAAACCGCATCAGCAAAACTAAAGAGATGATCAATTTGCGCCGATGCACCCACAATAATACACAGGCAGTAAATCACCTTAAACACCAATTCAACACCATCCTTCTCACCAAAAAGATAACGAACACAAATCGCTGCATTATAATACCACGCAATCATCGTTGAAAATGCAAAGAAAAATACGCACACAGTAAGTAAATATTGAGAATATGGAATCCCCATTTCAAATGCATGTGAGGTAAGCTCTACGGCCTTCAACCCACCATCTGTCGCGATATCCGAATACGCCCCCGTAATAACAATAACCAAAGCAGTAATATTACACACAATAATTGTATCTATAAACGGCCCTAGCATCGCAACCATACCTGTACCAACAGGACCATCGGTATTAGTAGTAGACTGCACAATTGCTGCTGATCCGAGCCCAGCCTCGTTAGAGAATGCTGCGCGCTGTACCCCAACTAAAATCCCCCCGACAACTCCACCTATTCCCGCTTCCATAGAAAATGCGCTTGAAATAATCGTCGAGATTGCTTGCGGTAAAAACTCAACATTCAAGCCTATAATTGTAACACCACCCAACACATAAAGTACCCCCATAAAAGGCACAATTTTAGAAGAAACGGCAGCAATAGATTTTAGACCGCCAATAATAACGATCCCAACCAAGAAAGCTAAACCTAGACCAACAGCCCACCCGTATTTTGCAACCGGACTGGCATCAACCCCACCACTTGCAGCAACAAGCTGCGCAAACACTTGGTTTGCCTGCAACATATTTCCACCGCCAATTCCCCCAATAATACAAAATAATGTAAACGATACCGCCATAATTGATCCCACAACAGGAATCCCCATATTCTCAAAAGGAACACGCAGATAATACATAGGTCCTCCCGCCGTTCTAGCAGGATTTTCAGGATCAGGATGTATACGATATTTCACCCCCAACATCACCTCCGCAAACTTAGAAGACATGCCAAGAAACCCCATAATTGTCATCCAAAATGCGGCACCCGGACCACCAATAAATATTGCCGCCCCAACCATTGCAATATTCCCCAAACCGACGGTTCCAGACAGGCATGTCATCAAAGCTTGAAACTGGGATATTTCTCCGTCATCTGATTTTTTCATCCCCTTGCCAAACAGTAACTTTACTGCATAGCCAAAGTAACGCACGTTCAAGAAACCCAAATAAAGACTATAAAAAATTGCAATTGATGCGAGCCAAAGGAGTATCAAACTTGCCTCTTGTCCCTCTACCAAAGGAACGGAGTATAAAATAACCCCCTCTACGGCTTTAGAAATTGGCTCGAAAAACTGGTTAATCTTTTCATCAATGCTCATAAGAATATGCCTGCTGTCTATAAATATTAAAACAGAAGCAATTTAGTACTTTTTACGTATTTAAGGAAGGTAAACCCATAAAATAACAAACACTTATCCAGAATCGACGAGTATTATTACTTACATACAGGACGTGAAACAGGGTGATTTGGGAAATCCATCGTTGCCCATTTCCGAATACTATCACGATCCATTTTAGAGACTTTTTCAATACGTTCTGCGTAAGTACGACAGAATATATCCGGACGCATAACCGCAACATCAGTTGATATCTTATTCGCAAATTTAGTACGCAATCCATGCATGGATTTTTCAGGATTACCATCGCCATGCTTACGCATAAAATCAATCAATATATTTTCATAGGTCGAAAATAGATCACCATGTTTTGCCGTAAACTTTTTATGCTCTAAATACAGGTTATTACCATTTGCATCAGCCATATGGGCGCAATTCAAACCAATAACCATAAGCTCACTATGAATACGAATACCTTGTTCTGCTTCTGCCTCACGATCAGAATAACAAGCCTTCGCCCACGAAACATTAGGAGTTAAAAATAATAATACGGATAAAAATACAAATACATGCTTCATATGATGTCTTTACCAAACAGTTATAGCTAATTCACAGGTGTTAATAACGGCTTCCCGCTGAAATGTGCAACTAAATTATTAATGACAAGCTGCCCCATTAGCGCGCGCGTCTCCATTGTAGCAGAACCAACATGCGGAGATAAAACAACATTATCCATCTTTATCATTTCTTGTGGAACGTTCGGTTCATGGGCAAACACATCCAACCCCGCGCCTCCAATTGCCTTATTACGTAAAGCAATCAACAATTCATCTTCATCAACAACACTCCCGCGGGCGATATTAATCAAGAATCCTTTAGGGCCAAGTGCCTTAAGAATTTTATAATTAATCAAATGATGAGTTTCCTCTCCCCCCGCACATGCAAGTACCAAAACATCTGACGCACGCGCCATATCCTCCAAACTTTCATAATACGTATAGGGGACATCCTTCATCTCGCGACTATGATAAACAATCTCTGTATTAAATGCCAAAGCACGATCCGCAATAGCCTGCCCGATCTTACCCAATCCAACGATACCAACAGTTTTCCCCGAAACAGATGTACCAAGCGGCATCGCGCCCCCCTGCCATCTTCCGACACGAACAAACATATCTCCCTCAACTGCACGACGCATAACATTAAGCAAAAGCATCATCGCAACATCCGCCGTATCATCCGTTAAAACATCCGGCGTATTTGTTACAACAATATCCCTACGGCTTGCCGCATCCACATCAACATTGTCATAGCCAACACCAAACTGCGCAATAATCTCAAGATTAGGCAACGCTTCAATCAAACGCTCACTTACACCATGAGAATTATACGTAGATAAAACACCTGATATCTCATGCGCATGTTCAATGATAAACTTTTCAGGGTCTCTATTCTCCCACAAACGCAGCACCTTATATTGTCTCACCAACTCTTCCATTTCCAACGGCAATAAGGGTTGAAGTGCAAGAATAGTTTTTGTCATAGAGGGTTTTCCTGATTTGAAACTGATAAACAAAGCCTAAAAACCTTGATTTCTTCTCAAGATTTATGGTTTATGTCACTGCACGCAACAAAATAACATTAAGACTGTAATCTATCATGGCACAGGCACACAAGAAACTCTTTATTAAAACATGGGGCTGTCAGATGAATGTCTACGACAGTAACCGTATGACAGACATCCTCTCCGGTTTAGGGTATGTACAAACCCAAACACCCGAAGACGCAGACATGATGATTCTCAATACATGTCACATTCGCGAAAAAGCAACGGATAAAGTATTTTCCGAACTTGGAAGAATGCGCCCTTATAAAGAGCAAAAAGAATTAAGCGGTCAAAAAGTTCTGATCGCCGTTGCAGGTTGCGTTGCGCAAGCCGAAGGTGATTTCATTTTAGAACGCGCACCATATGTTGACATGGTTTTCGGGCCACAAACATATCATGAACTCCCTGAAATGGTTTTAAAAGCCAGCGGTGATCAGCGCGTTATTAATACAGATTTTCCAACTGTTTCAAAATTCGATCACCTCCCTGATGAACACACGATAGAGGGCTCTGCGGCATTCCTATCAATTCAAGAGGGCTGTGATAAGTTTTGCACCTTCTGTGTTGTTCCATATACACGCGGCGGTGAATATTCACGAACCGCGCAAGAAGTCGTTGACGAAGCGCGTCGCCTTGTTGATTTAGGCGCACTGGAAATTACTCTACTTGGTCAAAATGTAAACGCATTCCACGGCACAGGGCCTGATGGCTCGACATGGGGACTGGCCGACCTTATCCGCAAAATTGGTGAAATTGATGGGTTAGAGCGTATTCGCTATACCACATCTCACCCACGCGATATGGATGATGACTTAATTACTGCGCATGGTGAAATACAAAAACTTATGCCCTTCCTACACCTCCCTGTACAAAGTGGCTCTGATAAAATTTTAAAAGCCATGAACCGTAAACATGATGCCGATCTATATAGAGACGTCGTTGCACGTTTACGTAAAAGTCGTCCTGATCTTGCATTCTCATCTGACTACATCATTGGCTTCCCCGGTGAAACGGAACAAGATTTCGAAGATAGTATGCAACTGGCAAGAGATATCGGCTACGCTTCTTGTTATTCGTTCACATATAGCGCCCGTCCCGGAACACCTGCTGCAAATATGCAGGGGCTCGTCCCACCACATATTGCATCAGAACGCCTAAAGCGTTTCCAAGCACTTATCAATGAACAACAAGCCGCCTTCAACAAAACATGTGAAGCCAAAACATTGCCTATTCTATTTGATCGCAAGGGTAAAAAAGAAGGGCAACTCTCAGGCCGCAGCCCCTTCTTCCAATCTGTTTATGTTAAGGGGAACGAACGCCTAATCGGCAACATCGTAAACGTGAAGATTACAGAAGCCTATGACAACTCTTTGACAGGTGATATCGAAATTTACGATGATGAAGCTGCATAATTGAGATGTGAATGAAAGAGCAATAGGCATGAGCGACAAATGGGCTTGGATGTTAATGGGGCCAAATGGCGCAGGAAAAAGCACTTTCCGAAAGAACATCATGCCTCATCTAAGCGGCATGGGTAATATAGAGCAAATAAATCTCGACGATTATGCCACAAAAATAGCGCAGACAAGCACAGAACACCTTACCGCTGATGAACTCTATCAAAAAGCCGCAACCATGAAGGCGCAAACCATGGATCAGTGCATATCCAACGGTAATAGCTTCGTAGTAGAAAGCGTATATAGCAATGGTGGCCTTGGTACACAGGCAACATCATACACCAACCTCCATCGACAAGGCTGGAAACTTGGTGCTATCCTTATCGGCCTATCGTCATTAGAACAATCCGAAAAACGCGTTGAAGACAGAGTATCTCAAGGCGGGCATGGCACAGGGCTTATTGATTTACAATCGAATTGGGACTGTTCCGTACTCGGCGCAAAGAACCTCTTAGAGAATTGTGACTTTGCCTACATATATGATAATTCAGAAGACATATTTCAGCTTATTGCCAAAAAAGACGGACAAAAATTCTCTTTCAACAGCCAACCTCAACCAACAACACAATACCCCGCAGAATCATATACGGCGGAAATAATCGACTTTATAAAGCATCATAACGCCCCCCACTCCCAAACACATTCACTATAGCAATAAAACCTTATGACAATTTCTTGACAGGTGACATCATAATTTACAATGATGAAATCGCGTAAGAATTAAACGGTTTAGAAATTTTAGTTCTTACGCCATATAAAAAACGGAGAACGAAAATGAGCAAAAAGAATGACTTCCACGTTTACGTGGATGGCAGTGCTATGACGGATACAAACCGCTATGGCATCGGTTGGGTTAAAACCAACCATAAAGATAAACAACCTTCAGAGAAAAGCAAAAGACTACCATTTGCAAAAGCATGCTCCACAGCAGCCGAAGTCTACGCGGCAGCAGACGCATTAGAGCACATCAGAAAAAACTCTAAAGTTACGATCCACAGCGATAGCGCCGCAGTATGTGAAGCCATCGCAACTAATAAATTTTACGATAAAATAAAAAAATCACGAAAAAACAAACCCCTCAGAAAATCATGGGAGAAACTGGAGCGCGCGACACAAAAACACGAAGAAGTTACCGCTTTCTATACACATGAAGATGACCACCCACACATGAAGACCGCACACCAACTGGCACAAGATGGCGCAATGAAGCCGTTCAACAAAGAATCTAAAGACGACAAAAAGGCTGTACGCCATTCAAAAGGAGAGATAGAACGCGATATTACCAATCTCGATAACCTTGATAATACACCGGACTACCCCGATATGGATTATGTGGCCTAAAAATAATTTTGCTCATTTTCTTTGGAAATCCCTATACTCAGGAGGTAGTTATGAGGTAAAATAAAGGCTATAGAGGAAATTAAAGGAAATAATTTGTCTAAAGATTTGGTTTTAGAGTTCACGAACAATGACCTTGTTCCGTTTCTATTCGGTGAATATAACGATCACTTATCCTATTTAGAAAAAAAGCTAGGTGTCCACATATCTGATCGTGGGAATCTACTGCGCATCAGTGGCGAAAAAGCAGCGATAAAAAAAGCAGAAATATCTCTCCAGTCCTTATATACACGACTGCAAGACGGAGAGCTGCAAAACATCACCCATGCGGATATAGATGCAGAATTACGATTTTTAGAAAACGGTTCATCCAAAGGCGCACCCAAGAAAAAGAAAGAAGCCGACAAATCAATTGTTATTAAGACGAAAAACAAAACAATAGCCCCTCGATCTCCTAATCAAGCGCGCTATTTGGAATTGATTAAATCACAAGATATGGTCTTTGGCCTTGGCCCGGCAGGAACAGGAAAAACGTACCTCTCCGTCGCGGCTGGCGTTGATATGTATTTACGCGGCGAAGTCGAACGGCTTGTATTTTGTCGCCCCGCCGTTGAGGCTGGTGAAAATCTAGGTTTTCTACCTGGTGATATGAAAGAAAAAATAGACCCCTATGTACGCCCCATCTATGACGCATTACAAGATATGCTGCCTTGGGATTTTCTACTGAAAAAGATGGAAGTCGGCGAAATAGAAATAGCTCCCCTCGCCTTCATGCGTGGCCGTACCCTTGCACACTCATATGTCATATTGGATGAAGCACAAAACGCAACATGCTCACAAATGAAAATGTTTTTAACACGTATGGGGGAATCATCACGTATGGTCATCACAGGCGATGCGACACAAAGCGACTTACCTAAAAGCGTAAAATCAGGCCTAAGCGAAGCAATTGATATTCTTGGTAATGTAAAAGAAGTCGGCTTTGTCACATTCGAAGATACTGATGTAATTCGCCACAGCCTTGTTCGAAAAATCATTCAAGCCTATGAACGCAGTAATAAGTAATAAATACAACCATGCCCCCCTTTGAAATTGATATCACCATAAATGACAAACGTTGGAATTCACAAATTCCTGATATAGAGACGTTCACACAAAATATCGTACAAAAAGTCTTAAACGGCTTTGAATGGGATGCAAAAACTCTTGATATTAGCATCGTTCTGGCCGATAACGACTTCGTACAAAATCTAAATAAAAACTATCGCGACAAAGATAAACCAACAAACGTTCTATCTTTCCCACAAACAGAAAGCGACGCAATCAATAATAATATACCCTTTGTAAGTTTAGGGGATATTATCGCCGCATATGAAACAATAGAAAACGAAGCATCACAGCAAAACAAAACATTCAAAAATCACTACACACACATGCTTATCCATGGGTGCTTACACTTACTACATTTCGATCACCAAACAGATGAACAAGCACAAGAAATGGAAAGCCTTGAAATCGAAATACTTCAGGATTTGAATATAAAAAACCCATATGAATGTGCATAATTTTATGGCACAATAGGATACAGATATGCTTATGAAGACAGAAGAAAAAGAAGAGCCTCCAAGTAGAACCACATCCCCTGTAATACAACAGGGTGATGTTATTTCCACACAAGCTCTGCCAGAGCAAAAAAACAGCATATTCTCTTTAATTAAACGGGTATTCAAACCCAAGTCAGACCCGACATTACGCGAAACAATTGAAGAATATATAGATGATGCATCAGAAGAAACCTCTCCATCAATATCTGAGCATGAAAAAACACTTCTCTCCAACGTTTTAGAACTGCGCGATATGACCGCCGCAGATGTCATGATTCCGCGCGTCGATATCACCGCGATTAGTCATGAGACAACAAAGGATGAGCTTTTTGACATGCTCTCCCAAAAACAATTCAGTCGCATCCCCGTCTACAAGGAGACATTGGACGACGTTATCGGCACAATCCATATTAAAGATATACTTTCAACATTAACCAAAGGCGAAGAGCTCAAGATTAACGAACTTATTCGCAATGTACCAATTATATCCCCATCCCTCCACGTTTTGGACTTACTCCTTCAAATGCGTATGAGCAGAAAACACATGGTACTTGTCGTTGATGAGTATGGAGGGATTGACGGCCTAATAACGATCGGTGATGTAATAGAAGCAATCGTTGGTGAAATCGACGATGAGTACGACCCGGATGAACAACCTGAGATCAAACAGCAAATAGACGGCACCTACATTGCCGATGCGCGTTATGATTTAGAAGAGTTTGAGGAAATGTTTGGCCAAATTCTAACAGGTGAAGAGCGTGATGAGAACGATACACTTGGCGGACTTGTCTTTACAATATCCGGTCGTGTCCCCGCCAGAGGCGAAGTCCTAACCCATAGCTCAGGGGTCATTTTCGAGATTACAGATGCCGACCCACGCCGTGTTAACCGCGTACGTATTCGCAACATCCCGGAATCAATTTAGAAATCAAACCAATTCTCAAATTGACCTTTCACAGACAATCTGCAAAAAGATCAATATGAAACATATTATTATCGCCCTCTCCCTTGGTGCCATTTCATCGTTATCCATGGCACCTCATAGCTTTCCCCCCGCTTTATTTATTGGGCTAAGTGGCCTATATATACTGCTAACAACAAAAACATCACGAAAAGCAGCCTCAATAGCAGGCTTTGCATTCTCCTTTGGCTATTTCATGTTTAGCCTTTCATGGATTGGAAATGCACTACTAATCGAAGATAACCCATATTGGTGGGTATGGCCATTTGCGGTCGCCGGCCTCCCCCTTATCCTATCACTATTCACCGCGATCACATGTTATCTCTACAAATGCATCTGTGCCGAACAAAGAACAGCACTCTCCTTTATAGTATTCATATGCCTCATTTTTATAACCGAATATGCTCGGGGGCATTTATTTACCGGATTCCCATGGAACTTATACGGATATACATGGATATCCGTTATGCCAATCGCACAAGCTGCCTCACTCTACAATATATACCTTCTAACATTTCTGACTATTCTATGGGCAAGCATTTGGGGTTACCTGATTGTTTCAAAGGAACACCTATATATAAGAACATTAATAGCATTATTAACCATCGCGACTTTTGCTGGCTCGTATCTTTACGGACATAACCGAATAAACACATACAAACCAACATTTCATGACGATAAAATTGCAGTTATTGTTCAGCCAAACATAAAACAATCTGAAAAATGGAAAAGAGAGAACAGAACAAAAAATTTCCTAAAACTAATAGAGCTCTCAAAATACAAAGAAAACCATTCCAACCAGTCACCAAATAACGCCTATTATATAATATGGCCTGAAACAGCCATCAGCCAAGACCTTATAAACAGCCCCTGGGTTAGTAGCATGATTGCCAAACTACTACAAAACTACCCCGGAAACGCAACCCTCATTACTGGCGCGCTACGCTATAACGACACACTGACTGAATTCCAAAACAGTGTTATCCTATATAATAATGAGGGGGAAATAACCAACACCTACGATAAATCCCACCTCGTACCTTTCGGCGAATACATGCCCCTCGAAGATATAATCAATATCGCCCCCATAGTCGGCTTCTCCGGCTTTAAAGAAGGCAACGGCCCACAAGCTATATCCTTAACAACAGGCATAACGGCACTCCCCTTGATATGTTATGAAATTATATTCCCCGAAGAAATACCCACAACTAATATAGATTTTTTTATTAATGTAACGAATGATGCGTGGTACGGAGACAGCGCCGGCCCGAGACAGCATTTAGTACAAACACAATTCCGATCTATTGAGACAGGAATACCTATCCTTAGGAGCGCAAATACAGGAATTAGCGCGATCATCAATCCTTTAGGATATAGCACTCACAGCGCGGTTTTAAATAAAGATGATGTATTACAAGAAAAAATTCCGATTTCGTTTGCTAAATGATATCAAAGTAATTATACAGAACTTCTAGTGTTGATGCCTCCATTACACAAATGATTACAGTAAACACACTATTTTTTTGGGCACTCAATACAGAAAACGCAAATGATGATTGAGGGCAATAACCCACCTTATACCAAAGATCAGTTGCATACCTCAGTACTCGTGTAGTACTAGATACATACGGATGTAGAGAAACACCGTAAGTTACTAACTATTAATAAAGAGTTGCAAATATCGCTATGGCAGAAGTAAAAAGAAAAACAAAAGGTACTCCGGATACTATCGACAAACATGTTGGTAGGCAGCTGAGAAACAGGCGCACACTCGTGGGATTAAGTCAGGAAAAACTGGCAGAATCTGTAGGTGTTACATTCCAACAGATCCAAAAGTATGAACGCGGAACAAACAGAATAAGTGCAAGTCGCCTATTCAGTTTTAGTCGAATTCTTGAAGTATCAATAGACTATTTCTACGAAGGTATCGAATCCGCGACATCTTCAAAAAGTGCTTATGGAATGGCTGACAATGACCAAGAAGAGTTCGGTTCAACCTCAGCTAAAATAAAAAGCATGCCCGAAGATCTTATGGCACGTAAAGAAACGTTGGACCTTGTCCGCATTTATTATTCAGTGCAAGACCCTAAAATGCGCAAAGACATCCTGAAATTTGTTAAATCAATGGTAAAAAATATTGCTTAACATACATAAAAACGAGATTAAGGCTTGAACAAAGCCTTTTTTTTGCTTTAGGGTTCATCTTCTAAACTATGTTTAACCCAAAAGAGGCGAATAAAAATGCCATATTCAGGACAAGTCATGCAAAATGTCAAAGAAGACCAAGCAAGCCAAGCAGGTTTGAAGGATTATATTTTTACAAGTGAATCAGTTTCAGAAGGCCACCCGGATAAAGTCTGTGACCGCATATCAGATGCCGTTCTTGACCTTTATTTAAAAGCAGATCCACAATCACGTGTTGCCTGTGAAACATTGGTAACAACAGATACTGTCGTAATTGCCGGTGAGACACGCGGACCGGAAAGCGTAACAAAAGAAAAAATTGAAGAAGCTGCACGCGAAGCAATCAAAAACATTGGTTACGATCAAGAAGGCTTTAGCTATAAAACAGCGAATATCGATGTAAAACTACACGCACAATCTGTAGATATTGCACAAGGTGTTGATGAAGGTACAGGCGTTGACACAGACGAAGGCGCTGGCGACCAAGGTATCATGTTCGGCTATGCTTGCCGTGAAACAGAGGCACTTATGCCTGCACCAATACACTACTCACACCAAATCCTACGACGTCTTGCAGAAGACCGTCACAAAGGTATCCTGTCTCAACTTGAACCTGATGCAAAATCACAGGTCACATTACAATATGAGAATGACAAACCTGTTGCCGTAAAATCTGTTGTTGTATCAACACAACACGCAGAAGGCCTTACACAAGACGACGTAAAAGATATGGTTCGCCCATACATCAACGAAGTTTTGCCAGAAGGTTGGACAGTTCCTGAAGAAGAGCTATACGTTAACCCAACAGGTCGTTTTGTTATTGGTGGCCCGGTTGGTGACTGTGGCTTAACAGGACGTAAAATCATTGTTGATACATATGGTGGAGCAGCCCCTCACGGTGGTGGTGCATTCTCTGGTAAAGATCCAACAAAAGTTGACCGCTCTGCTGCATATGTTGCGCGTTACCTTGCGAAAAACATTGTTGCTGCCGGTTATGCTGATGGATGTACAATCCAACTTTCATACGCAATCGGTGTGTCTAAGCCAATTTCTGTATACTTAAACACACATGGTACAGGTAAAGCTCCGGAAACAGTTATTGTAAATGCTGTTCAAAAAATTGTTGACCTAACACCAAAAGGTATTCGTCAACACCTACAACTGAACAAGCCAATTTACGAGCGTACAGCCGCTTACGGACATTTTGGCCGCACACCAACAGAAGATGGTGGTTTCTCATGGGAGAAAACTGACATCGTTGATGAACTGCAAAAAATTATCGGTTAATCACGTGTCTTCTGATACCAAATCTATAAATGATTATAAAGGCTCCGCATCAAAGCGGGGTCTTTTTGGTCGCCGACAAGGGCGCACACTCTCCCCTACACGTGCCCGATCTATGGATGAACTCTTACCAAAATTAGAGATAAAACCAGATCAACTAACCGAAGATCATAGCCTTTGCCCAAAAACTCTCTTTAATGACGAGAAGAAAGAATATTGGCTAGAGCTTGGCTTTGGCCATGGAGAACATGTTACAGGCTTAATGGAACAAGCCCCGCAAAACGGTTTTCTTGCAATTGAACCATTTATCAACGGTATGTCTGCTTTCCTCTTAAGCATAGAAAAAGCCTCGCAGGATAATATACGTGTCCTCATGGATGACGGGATGATTCTTATGCGCTCTTTGAAAGAGAACTCGCTTGATAGAATCTACATCTTGAACCCTGATCCATGGCACAAAAAACGTCACCATAAACGCCGCATCATCAATCATAAAAATTTAGATATTTTTGCCAAGGCTTTGAAACCCGGAGGAACACTCATCCTGACAAGCGATGTCGAAGACCTTGCAGAATGGATGTGCACCCACACGACCACTCACCCTGAATTCCAATGGCAGGCAAGCAGTAAAAAAGACTGGCACACACCACCCGAAAATTGGATACCCACACGATACGAAACCAAAGGCGCAAAAGGCGCAAAAAAAATGGTTTATATGACTTTCACACGCCTATAAATTAAATCTTGCATTCCCAAGCACAAAGGCGTATAACACACGCAAATATACGGTCTTATTAAGACGGTGGGCTCAAAAAAGAGACCCGCCTTTTTTAATACAAAAGGCCAACCGAATATGTGGATTTAACTATGCAATACTCACCGTTAGAGGAAAAAATTATACAATTGGCTCAGCCCGTGATCGAAGATCTTGGCTTTGCGCTACATTGTATAAAGATAACCGGTGAATCTGGTGCATCCAAGGTTCTGCTAATGGCAGAAGATCCTGCAACACGTAACTTACTGGTTGATGATGCTGCCAAGATAAGCCGCGCAATCTCTGCCGTTATGGATGTAGAAGACCCAATTAATGGCGCCTACCGCCTTGAGGTTAGCTCACCGGGTATTGATCGCCTTTTAATAAGCGAAAAAGACTTCGAAAACTTTAAAGGATTTGAAGCAAAAATTGAAACACTTGTTCCCAACGATAACGGACAAAAGAAATTCCGCGGCGTTATACAAGGTATCAAAGACCATAAAATTCTTGTCACGACAGAAGATCAGGGAGATGTAGAAATTTCCCATATATCGTTGGCAAAAGCCAAACTGGTATTAACTGATGAGTTAATAAAAGCTACAGCAGCACATTAGGAGAAAAAAATGGAATTGTTGCAAGTCGCCGACACAGTCGCACGTGAAAAAAATATTGACCGCGAGATCGTTATCTCTGCAATGGAAGAGGCTATTCAAAAAGCCGGACGTTCCAAATATGGTCATGAGCATGACATTCGTGCTCAGATTGACCGTAGAAGCGGTATTATTGAGCTAAAACGTTACCGCGAAGTTATTGCTAACGACGTTGAAATCGAAAACGAAGTTTCACAACTGACTGTTGATCAAGCTGCAAGAATCAAACCCGGTTCAGAAGCGGGTGATTATTTAATTGATGAACTCCCTCCTCTGGACTTTGGTCGTATTGCTGCACAAACAGCAAAACAAGTTATCATGCAAAAAGTACGTGAAGCAGAGCGCGAACGTCAGTATGAAGAATTCAAAGATAAAGTTGGTGACATCATCAATGGCGTTGTAAAACGTGTTGAATACGGAAATGCTACAATTGATATTCAAGGCCGTGCAGAAGGCCTGCTACGCCGCGACGAAACTATTCCACGCGAACCATTAAATACAAATGACCGTGTTCGCGCGATCATTTATGAAGTTCGCCAAGAAAACCGTGGCCCACAAATTTTCCTATCACGTAGCCACCCTGAATTTATGGCAAAACTCTTCACACAAGAAGTACCTGAAATTTATGACGGCATCATTGAGATCAAAGCTGTTGCACGTGACCCAGGTAGCCGCGCGAAAATCGCAGTTATTTCACACGACAATTCAATTGATCCTGTCGGCGCCTGTGTTGGTATGCGCGGAAGCCGCGTTCAAGCCGTCGTTAATGAGCTTGGCGGTGAAAAAGTAGATATTATTCCTTGGTCAGAGGATCTTGGAACATTTATCGTAAGTGCCCTTCAACCAGCCACAGTAACGAAAGTTGTTTTGGATGAAGAGAAAAACCGTATGGATGTTGTTGTTCCTGAAGAGCAACTTAGTCTGGCAATCGGTCGTCGTGGTCAAAATGTTCGCCTAGCTTCTATGCTTGCAGGTTGGGATATTGATGTTCTTACCGAAGAGCAAGAATCCGAACGCCGTGCAGAAGAGTTCAAAACACGTTCAGCTCTATTTATAGAAGCTCTGGATGTTGATGATGTTATTGCGCACCTACTTGTTGCAGAAGGTTTCACAACCGCAGAAGAAATTGCAGAAACACCAATTGAAGAACTAAACACAATTGAGGGTTTTGAAGAAGAAATCTCAACTGAACTTCAACAACGTGCCATAAGTTGGATTGCAGAAAAACAAGCGCAGCTGAAAGAGCAACAAGATGAACTTGGCATTAAAGATGATCTTGTTGAGGCCGAAGGCTTACGTCCGGATCAGATTTTGAAACTGGGTGAACAAGGCGTGAAAACACTTGATGACCTTGCTGATCTTGCCGGTGATGAACTTGTTGAAATGCTTGGTGAAGGTCAACTCACTGAAAAAGCAGCAAATGAAATCATCATGAAGGCGCGTGAGCACTGGTTTGCAGAAGAAGATGCAGCCGGTGAAGCAAGTGTCGTTGCCGCCGAAGCACAAGCTTTAGAGGCTGAAGAAGCGGCAAAAGCTGCGGAAGAAGCCACAGCTGAAGCTAAAAATGAAGAGAGCGCATCAGACGATGCGTAAGGTAAACGCAGGAAAGGAAGAATTTTGGAAACATATTCCAAAACTATAAATCACAATCCTTGCACCTTCCCGCTCATTGGCGGGAAGCCCCTGTCTCGTACCTCAAAAAAATCTTCAAAGATATTCAACAAACTTTTTGCACTACGAACATCGTGGTGTATACCTAAACCTGTAATTTTGTAGGCAGATCGCATGACTGAGAAAAAAGATAAAAAAACAAGCGCACCAAAGACATTAAGTCTTTCAGGCAAAACACTAAGTCTGAAAGGTGGAGCTCCATCTCGCTCTTCCTCTTCTGCTGGTGGTGCCTCTGTCTCGGTTGAAGTTCGCAGGAAAAGAGCCGCGCCAAAAGCCTCACAAGCACAGGATAAAACCCTGACAAACAATGAACGTGACGCTCGTGCGAAAGCACTACAAGCAGCACTTGCCGGTAGTGATAAAAAACGTGCATTACCAAAACGCCAAATCACGACATTAGAAGACAAAAAGGCAAAAGAAGCTGAAGAAGCTGCTGTCAAAAAACAGCTTGAGGAAAAACAAAAAGCAGAAGAAGAAAAACAACGCAAAAAAGAGCAAGCAGCCGCACCGACTACTTCTGCGCCTAGCCCTGCTGACGCACCGGCTCAACCGCCTGAACCTGCAAAAGAAGCACCAAAGCGCACAAAAAGCTTTGCAGATTCAAAAGATGCCGCGCCTGCTGAAAGCTATCGCGATAAAATCAAGAAATCCGCAGCAAAACAAAAACCTACCGTTGATAACAGACGCGGTGGACGTATTACAATTACACAAGCCCTGAACAAAGATTATGACCGCGACCGCGTTCAAAGTCTTGCTGCACAAAAACGTGCCCGTGAAAAAGCACGCCTTGCCGCACAACCGTTTCAAGAGCCTACACAAAAACGTATCCGTGAAGTTACCCTTCCTGAAACAATTACAGTTCAGGAACTGTCCAATCGTATGGCAGAAGCCGGAAAAGATGTCATTAAATCACTCATGAAAATGGGTGTTATGGCGACAAGCTCTCAGAGCATTGACGCGGATACAGCAGAACTTATCATTCTTGAATTCGGGCATAAAGTAAAACGTGTTACAGATGCCGATGTCGAGATTGGCCTTGATGATATTGAAGATCCGGTAGAAACACTACAACCACGCCCACCTGTTGTTACAGTTATGGGCCACGTTGATCACGGTAAAACTTCATTACTTGATGCATTACGTACAACAGATGTTGTTGGTGGTGAGGCCGGTGGTATCACACAGCATATCGGTGCATATCAGGTACAACTCTCATCCGGTGATAAAATCACATTTCTTGATACACCGGGACACGCAGCCTTTACTGAAATGCGTGCACGCGGTGCAAATGTTACAGATATCGTTGTATTGGTTGTCGCAGCAAATGATTCAATCATGCCACAAACTATTGAGGCCATTAATCACGCAAAAGCTGCTGGTGTACCGATCATTGTTGCAGTTAACAAAGTTGACCTTCCAGACGCCAATCCAAATAAAGTAAAACAAGACTTACTTCAACATGAGTTGGTCATTGAAGATATGGGTGGTGATGTCCAGTGTATTGAAGTTTCCGCCAAAAAAGGAACAAACCTAGATAAACTGGAAGAAGCTATTCTATTACAAGCAGAAATGCTTGAAATACAAGCCAACCCTGATCGCCGTGCACAAGGATTTGTTGTTGAATCAAAAATGGAAACAGGTCGCGGTTCTGTTGCCACTGTTCTTATCCAAAAAGGAACATTGCGTATTGGTCACATCTTCGTCGCTGGCCCTGTTTACGGTAAAGTTCGCGCGATCATTGATGATAAGGGACGCAACGTAAAAGAAGCTCTCCCTGGTCAACCGGTTGAGATCCTTGGTGCAAATACAACACCATCTGCGGGAGATATCTTCAACGTAACCGAGGAAGAATCAAAAGCACGCGAAATTGCAGAATATCGTCAGCATAAAATCAAGGAAACTGACGCAGCTAAAGCTGTGAAAGGCCGCACAACAATGGAACAGATCCTGGCTCAACGTGAAGTTGGGGAAGTGACAAAACTTCCTGTGATTATTCGCGCAGACGTTCATGGTTCTATTGAGGCGATATCAGGCTCATTGAAGAAAATGGAAGAAGATAACGCAGATATAGAGATACAAATTCTTCATACCGGCGTTGGTGGTATTACAGAATCTGATGTAATTCTTGCGAATGCATCAGGCGCTCTCATCATCGGGTTTAATGTTCGTGCAAATACACAGGCACGCGACATGGCAACACGCGATCAAGTTGATATTCGCTACTACAGCATCATTTACAATGTAATTGATGATGCAAAAGCAATCCTAACAGGTATGCTAGAACCAACAATTCGCGAAGAATATATTGGTCAAGCCGCAATCAGACAGGTCTTCAACATCACAAAAGTTGGTAAAGTCGCAGGTTGTGAAATCACAGAAGGTAGCGTTAAACGCGGCTCAAAAGTGCGTCTATTGCGTGATAATGTTGTTATTCATGAGGGAATGCTAAAAACACTGAAACGTTTCCAAGACGAAGTAAAAGACGTCAAAGAAGGTCAGGAATGTGGTATGGCATTTGAAAGCTATGACGACATTAAAGATGGCGATGTTATTGAATGTTTCGAAGTTATTTCAGAAGATCGCATTGTCGAATAAGGCGATCTTTTGAATTTGAGTATAATAAAGGTTCTTCATCATGAAAAATCGTAAAGGCAACCAAGATCAAGGCCCTTCACAACGACAGTTACGTGTAGGCGAACAGATCAGACATATTATCGCCGAAACTCTGCAACGCGGACATTTCAACAGTGAATTACTTTTGAACAAGTCTAATACTGTAATAGTTTCGGAAGTACGCCCTTCTCCCGATTTACGTCATGCACGGGCATATGTCATGTCCATCAATGGCGAGGCAATAGAAGAACTGTTAGAAGCACTCAACGATAACGCTCATGTCTTTCAAAAAGACATCGGTAAGTCAGTAAACCTAAAATTCACCCCGCGTGTTAAGTTTGTTACAGACACATCCTTTGACGAGGCACAACATATCGAAAAATTACTCCGTGATATTCCTCCGGCAGCGGATTCAGAATAGCAGGCTATAGAAAATCATGGCACGAGGACGAAAAAAAGGTGATCCAATTTCAGGCTGGGTCAATTTAGACAAGCCATACGGCATGACCTCTACACAGGCAATCGGCAAAGTACGCAGATTTTTAAACGCACAAAAAATCGGTCATGCCGGCACACTCGACCCTTTGGCAACAGGCATATTGCCCATTGCATTAGGCGATGCAACAAAAACAATTCCCTTTGCACAAGACGCAATAAAAACATATCTCTTTACTGTTACATGGGGAGAGCAACGTGCAACAGATGACGCAGAAGGCGAAGTCATAGCCACAAGCGATCACAAACCGTCACAAAAAGACATAATAAACGCCCTTCCCACCTTTACAGGCAATATTGAACAAACACCCCCTATATTCTCTGCCATAAAAATCCACGGCGCACGTGCCTACGACTTGGCACGCGCAGGTGAAATACCGGAATTAAAGTCCAGAATAGTAAGTATCCAACAATTGGATTTAATTTCCCATGACGAACAAAGCGCAACTTTACGCACAACATGCGGCAAAGGCACATATATAAGATCCCTTGCCAGAGACTTAGCCATTCATTTAGGAACCGTGGGCTATGTTTCCATGCTCAGGCGCGAAAAAGTTGGTGTTTTCACAGAACAAAACGCGATTTCTCTGGACATTATAGAAGAGATGGATTACGTTGCCGCCCGAAGCGAAGCTTTATTGCCACTTCAGACGGTGCTGGACGATATCCCGGCTCTCGCCTTGAAAGAGGAAGAAACAGTAAGACTTCGTAATGGACAGGCTCTTCAATTTGTATCAAGACCTGATTTTAGTCGTTTAACTAAAGTCGGATTAGGACAAAAAGAAGCTGTCATTGCACTGGCTACATATGATGACCAACCAGTCGCATTAGTAGAACAGGCAAGAGCAGAAATAAAGCCGGTTCGCGTATTTAACATTTTTTAAAAAGGAAAACACGATGTCGATAGAAGCAGCCCGCAAGGCAGACGTAATCAAAGAATATGCAACAGAAAAAGGCGACACTGGTTCACCTGAAGTACAAGTTGCAATCATCACAGAGCGTATCGAGAACCTATCTCAACACATGCAAACACATAAGAAAGATTTCCACTCACGTCGTGGTCTTTTGGCTTTAGTTGCAAAACGCCGTAAACTTTTGGATTATCTTAAATCAAAAGATGAAGAGCGTTATCAGAAGCTTATTAAAGCTCTAGGTATTCGTCGTTAATAACGACCCGCAAGATAAGAATTACAAAAGCCACCATTCATTCGGTGGCTTTTTTATTACCCGAATGTATATGGGTTATCTAGCATCTCATCAGAATGCCGGCTGTTATAAGATTCTAAACGAGATCGACTTGACATATTCAATGTATCAGCAACGCGTAAAACAGATTGATAGAAATGCGAAGACGCATCATCATCGACTTTTACATCCTGCTGCATATCCGCATCCGCACGAAAAAAACCCACACTATTCAAAAGCGGAACAGCAACATCCTCGCATTTATGCAATAACGTAACAGGCGCGTTAAAAATAGATTGAACCACAGACACTGCCCCTTTCACAAAAATATCATAACACTATAACTATCAGCATCATGCTTATTGATCAAGAAATCAGGAAATCAAACACGTTCCATCCATATCATCCGGCTGTTCAACTCCAAGAAAATGCAGCATAGTTGGTGCAATATCGGCAAGCTTACCTTCTGTCACATTCACATCACCTGCACCGATAACTATAAATGGTACAGGGTTAAGCGTATGCGCTGTATGCGGCCCATTTGTAGTTGGGTCAAACATCTGATCCGCATTTCCATGATCCGCTGTAACAAGCAAAACACCCTCTTTTTCCAACACAAGCGCCTGCAACTTACAAAGCGTAGAATCAACGCTCTCCGCCGCCTTACGTGCCGCCTCGACAGAGCCCGTATGCCCGACCATATCCGTATTTGCGAAATTCACAATAATTACGTCATGCTTATTATTCAAAACAACGTCTAATAGCTTTTCTGACAGCTCCGGCGCAGACATTTCAGGCTGTAAATCATAAGTCGCAACCTTTGGTGAATTCACCATAATGCGATCCTCCCCCTCATATGGCACTTCACGCCCGCAATTGAAAAAGAAAGTCACATGCGGATACTTTTCCGTTTCTGCCATACGCATCTGCGTTAAACCATGTGCAGAAACTACTTCGCCAAGAATATCGTTATGCTCTAACGGTCGGAACAATGTCTCCATCAACGCATTCAACTCATCAGAATATTGAACCATGCCAAGCGCCTTAAAAATTGAAGCTTTACCATTCTCACGCTCAAATCCATCAAACTCTTCATAAAGCATCGCCTGCAACAATTCACGTGCGCGATCATTGCGGAAGTTCGCAAATATAATCGCATCGCCATCTTCAAAACCTTGATAATCATTCAAGATTACCGGCTTTACGAATTCGTCATTTACACCATCATCATAACTATCCTGCATAGCCTGCGGAGCAGAACTGCACACCGCCCCCTTAGCATTCATAATCGCATCATAAGAAAGCTGTACCCGCTCCCACCGCTTATCACGATCCATTGCGTAATAACGCCCACATAACGTAGATAATGAAACATTCTCATGCCCTGAGATTTGAGCCTCAGTACTCTCAACAAATGCTTTACCGCTTTGTGGAGGACAATCACGACCATCTGTAAAGCCATGAATATGCGTAGGGACACCCTGCTCACCCATAATTTTTGCAAGCTCTATAATATGATCCATATGCGCATGCACACCACCATCAGATAATAGCCCCATCACATGACACGCCTTACCCGAATTTTTCAAATCTATCGCCAGACTTTGCATTGCCTTATCTTGCGCGACTTCTCCATTGGAAAAGGCCTTGGTCACACGCGGTAAAAATTGCATCACAACACGCCCCGCACCAATATTCATATGCCCGACTTCAGAATTTCCCATCTGGCCGTCAGGCAAACCAACCTGTCCACCAAATGTTGTAAGAGTAGAATTAGGATAATCAGACATCATCGCGTCATAACACGGTGTATTTGCCGTCGCGATAGCATCAAATTCCCCACCATCACCTATTCCCCACCCATCAAGGATACATAAAACAACAGGCTTTTTTTTCGGTGTAAATTCAGACATTTTAAACTCTTTTTACTTTTGAAAGATGCAAACAATAGACATTACAATTTCTTTTTACATTAGGCACGAAAAGCGCAGTATATAACGAATATATAAGCGACGAGTAACGACATGTAAAAATAAAGTCTAATGTCTATAAACCTTTGACTTTTGCCGCGGATAATGCCATGTCTATTAGCGTTTGCAAAGCTGTAATTTGGCTTGGCTTTACGGTTGACAATTAAGGGCAGAAAAAACACTGCTTTTAACAGTCTACCGAAGACCTTCCAAAGAAAGCATCAAACACAAAGTTAGATCGCTTTTGCATATGCAGGAGGGGTTTGGAATCAATAAATCTAAGGAAATATATATACATGTTTAATGTTTACAAAAAAGAAATCGACTTTTCCGGTAAAACGCTAACGCTAGAAACTGGTAAAATCGCACGTCAGGCAGATGGTGCTGTTCTGGCAACAATCGGTGAAACAAGCGTTCTTTGTGCCGTAACAGGTTCAAAAAGTATCCGCGATGGTCAGGACTTCTTCCCACTATCTGTTCACTATCAAGAAAAAACATATTCTGCCGGTAAAATCCCTGGTGGTTTCTTTAAACGTGAGGCACGCCCAAGCGAAAAAGAAACACTAACATCACGTTTGATTGACCGTCCGATCCGCCCACTCTTCCCGAAGGGCTTCTTAAACGAAGTTCAGGTTGTTTGTACAGTAGTATCACACGACCTTGAAAATGACCCTGACATGATTGCAATGATCGGTGCTTCTGCCGCGTTGACAATTTCAGGTATCCCATTCATGGGCCCAATCGGTGGTGTACGCGTATCTTACAAAGATGGCGAATACATTATAAACCCACCAATGCAGGATGTTATAGATTTGGATCTCGACCTTGTTGTTGCAGGTACACAAGAAGGCGTTTTGATGGTTGAATCAGAAGCTTCTGAACTTTCTGAAGAAATCATGCTTGGCGCGGTTAATGCAGGTCACGAAGCATACCAAAGCGTAATCGCCGGCATTATCGATCTTGCCGAAATGTGTGCAAAAGATATGTGGGACATTGCCGAAACACCAGAAGCCATCACAAAAATGGCCGCTGACCTAAAGGCGAAATATGCTGCGGATGTTGAAAAAGCATACGCAATCACAGACAAACTAGAGCGTCAAAATGCAGTTGGTGAAGCACGTAAAGCAGCAATTGAAAGCTTCCTAGACGAAGATAACGGTCTAAACGAAGCGGTTGTAACATCTAAATTTAAATCATTAGAAGCAGATGTTGTTCGTGGCTCTATCCTTAAAACTGGTAAGCGTATTGATGAGCGTGACACAAAAACAGTGCGTCCAATCGTATCAGAAGTTGGCGTTCTTCCACGTACACACGGTTCTTGCCTATTCACACGTGGTGAAACACAGGCTCTTGTTGTTGCAACACTTGGTACAGGTCAAGATGAACAAATCATGGATCGTTTAGAAGGTGAATATAAAGAGCGTTTCTTGCTTCACTATAACTTCCCTCCATATTCTGTTGGTGAAGCTGGTCGCATGGGCCCTCCGGGTCGTCGTGAAATCGGTCATGGTAAATTGGCATGGCGTTCACTTCACCCACTTCTTCCGTCCGCTGAAGACTTCCCGTACACAATGCGTTCCGTATCTGAAATTACAGAAAGTAACGGTTCATCTTCAATGGCAACTGTTTGTGGTACATCACTTGCGCTTATGGATGCCGGTGTACCTTTGAAAGCACCTGTTGCAGGTATCGCAATGGGTCTAATCAAAGAAGGTGACGATTTTGCCGTTCTTTCAGATATCCTTGGTGATGAAGATCACCTTGGTGACATGGACTTTAAAGTTGCCGGTACTGAAAAAGGTATTACTGCACTTCAGATGGACATTAAAATCACATCAATCACAAAGGAAATTATGGAAGTCGCGCTTGACCAAGCAAAAGACGGACGTATCCATATCCTTGGCGAGATGAGCAAAGCACTATCTGAAGGTCGCGGCGAACTAAACGCAAATGCACCACAGATCGTATCGATCCAAATTCCAACTGACAAAATTCGTGAAGTGATCGGTACAGGCGGTAAAGTTATCCGTGAAATCATCGAAGTAAGCGAAACTAAGATCGATATCGAAGATGACGGTACAGTGAAAATTGCTGCTGTTAATGCGGAAAGCATCGACAAAGCTTTGGCAATGATTAAAAACATCACTGATGAGCCTGAAGTCGGCACAATCTATAGCGGTAAAGTTGTGAAATGCGTTGATTTCGGTGCGTTCGTGAACTTCATGGGTCCGAATGACGGCCTTGTTCATATCTCTGAGCTTAAGAACGAGCGCGTTGCCAAAACAACAGATGTTGTTAACGAAGGTGACGAAGTAAAAGTTCTCCTATCTGGTATCGACAACCGCGGTAAATTCAAACTTTCTATGAAGAGCGTTAACCAGGAGACTGGTGAGCTTATCGAAGAAGGTAAAGAAGAAGTGCAAGAAGCAGGCTAACCCCTCTTCTATCACTAAAGATTATAAAAGCCGGGTATTGATTATCCGGCTTTTTCTTTTACAATCATCACATGCTGTTAAAACATCTCTTTATATTTTGGGTGAATATTCTTGAAAAAGGTACCTTTCGCATTGGTGTAAATTCCAATGATGACCTCGACACACAAACGTTCCTAAAAAATTGTATATATTCTTTCGTTATTCTAATACTCGCGATCCTTATATTGCTAATAACCACCTCTACCTACGATGGCTACAGGTCAGGATGGACGCAACTACAGACCCATTACGCCAATAGTGCTGTTGTGCAATATCAACCCAATACATATAACCTCCGATTAGTACGAAAAGGAATAGAGCACGAGAATTACATCTTCCATATAAAACTAATGCTCAACAACACTGGTGTTAATATCTCAAAACCACTCAACTATTCTGGTGGAATTATAAAAGATCCGACGTCTGAACGAATGATGTCCCATAATCCATTATACATCCCATGGAGCGCTCTCACTCAGTGCATACAAACCGAAACAAAACTCATCACGATGCCTGTGAAAAACACAGATGTATCGTTACAGCTTGCTTTATGGGGTTTTCTATCACCACTATGTGAAGAAAAAGGAATACCCACACTTCACGAAAAACAAAAAGATACCGTTCCTTAATAAAAGAGCGCTATACTCAATACATGGCTATTTCAAAATCACGGCTCTTTTTCCGCCACTTCCTGATAACGCTTCTAATATTTGCATTATCATTCTTTTCTATAGCCGCTTACTTCTATGTCACAACACGTAATAACCCTGAAAAACTGGCCAATGTAAGCCCCGTACTGCATTCAATTGATATCGTCCAATATCAAATTCGTGCCTATATATCCGATATGGATGAACGACATGCCATCGCACAAGAAATGCTAAGAAAATCAAGATATGCAAAAATTTATACAGGGGCAGCAGCAGACCTACTCTTCCCGCTCGCTCAAAAAGGGCACGAACCCTCCGTAGCACTATACCGTGACATTATACGCTCCACTCCTATAATGCGATAACACCCTCTCTTTTTTCATACAAACACAGAAAAATAGCTGGATTTTGTTTACAAAATATCGGACTTTATGGGCATTAAAAAGGTGCGATCAGAAAGAGTAAGGTCAGATAATGTCATTAAAACTTCCCAAAATAATTAGTCACCGTGGCTGTGCAGGTTATGCACCCGAAAACACATTAGAAGGCATTCACACCGCCGCAGATTTAGGTATTGATTGGGTCGAATTAGACGTAAAACTCACAAAAGATGAGGTTCCCATCGTTTTCCATGACGACACATTAGAGCGCACAACAAATACAACTGGTAACGTCGCAGACAAAACATATAAAGAATTAAAAGAGCTTGATTGTGGAAGCTGGTACGGCGAAAGCTTTATAGGCGTTAAAATTCCAACTCTTGAAGAAGCGATAGACGTTCTGATTGATCGTGAACTTGGCTTAAACCTTGAAATTAAACCATGCCCCGGACGTGAAAGAGACACTGCAGAAGTTGCACTGGACTTACTCTCAACCATATGGGACGACCATGATCGCCTCCTCATCTCATCCTTCCAACATGTTAGCTTGGAAAGCGCAATGGAGATTGCCGAAGACTGGCATCGTGGCCTCCTCCTGCCAGAAGAATGGCCGGAAAACTGGGCAGAAATGGCAGAGTATCTGCAAGTTTCAACTATTCATGTGAATGCCGCATCCATAAAACGCGACCAAATTGAAACCGCGATGGACATGGAAAAACAAATTCTTGCCTATACAGTCAATGAACCTGAGCAAGCCCGCGTTCTGCAAAGCTGGGGTGTAGACGGCTTCTTCTCCGATACACCTGATGTTATAAAAGAAGGTATGTTTATGGTGCACTAAACACCAACACAAAACATTCCTTCACCACATAAAGTTGTAACAATATGTACACCAAGTTTGCACTTTGATAAAAAAATATGCTATAGCGGTGCCATTAATTACAACTATTAATCGGATAAACGAATATGTTAGATCAATTCATAGATAAAGCAAAAGAATACAAAAACGCAGCAGCCCTCTCTATTTTAATCGGAGTTGGTGGTGCAGCAAATACTGGTTGTTCAACAAACCAAATCATGGAAACTGTTAAAGAATATGACAAAACTGCAATTTTAGCAGGTGGTGCAGCAGCAGCAGCAGTCATATTCTCCGACAAAGAAGACCGCGCTAAAAACGCCGTAATCGCTGGTACTGTTGGTGGAGCTGCGGGTTACTACTGGGACAGACAAGAACAAATTTTACGTGAAAAATTAGCTGGAACAGGCGTAACTGTTACAAGAGATGAAAACGGTATCCAATTGAACATGGATGGTGATGTAACATTTTCAAGTGGTAGCGCAGATGTTAAACCAGAATTCTACGAAACTCTGAATTCTGTAGCAACAGTCCTAAATGATTACGATAACACAGATATCCAAATCGGCGGTCACACCGACAGCAAAGGTTCAGCAGCATATAATCAAAACCTCTCTGAAAACCGTGCAAATAATGTAAAAGCATATTTGCAAGCTCAAGGAGTCGAAGGTAACCGCCTAACTGCTATTGGTTATGGTGAAGAACACCCGGTCGCAGATAACACAACAGAAGCAGGCCGCGACGCAAACCGCCGTGTTGAGATTGACATCACACCAGAATAATCGACATATACATAAATAATAATCTTTGCATAGCCGGCTATATCCATAGTCGGCTAACGCTTTTTAAGACTAAACAACAGCAGGCTCTTCTTCTTCAATTTCCTGCATCAAATTGATCCCTAAATCATGTTCAATTTCAAGAAGGCACTCTTGCGCATCTCTACGTCCCGCCTCCATAAGCGCAGCAACACCATCTGATGATGGCTGATGACGAAGATGATCACCAATGCCGTCTCCATGCTCTAACGCAATATGATAGACAGGCGCTTTAACTTTATCTCTCAGTGCAACAACATCATCATGGATACGGCCATACACAATATTCGGATCTTCTGCAGAAGCTCGAACCTCTGTGTCATCCACACTAATAATAATCAATGGTGTTTTATCCTTATTCTCAAACATGCTAAGGCTCGGGTTATTACCACTATACGCACCATCCCAATGCGCTTCACCATCAATTGTGACCACACCGCCACGCTCATAGGAAGCAAGCTCCTCTAACGCACAAGAGGCCATAACGACATCAAGGTCAAGGTCATACCCACTATGGATAACCTCGCGCACATTCTCAATTTCCAGACCACACTCAGAATCAACTTTTTGCGCAGTCGTAATATGCATTTTCATATTAGGACAGGCCGGATTATCTGTATCCGTACTTTTATCTAATATATTACGAATATAGTCCAGAGTTGTTGGCATTACTCCCGCCCCCTGCAACACACGCGCATAAGTCGGCCCAAGAAGTTGTGGCAATACGGTAAACGAAGCGATCTTATTCATTACGCCTGCAAGGTCCCCAACTTCGCCCACCTTGTTCCAAACATTACCCAGCCCCACACTACCACCATATTTAAGAGCATAAAGGTTTGTTGCTCCCGCACTCAAACCTGTCCCTTCAACAACATCAATCATCGGATTTTCATCAAGAACCTGTAAAACACCTGCCTCATAAGCACCAAGGCCACCACCACCTTGCAAAGCAATACGAACCTGTAGCGCACCATTATCTGAAACAGGTGAACGCCCTTTACCACTATTACCAATGGAAAGTGTATCAAAAACTTTTTTCATCTAGATTTTGGCCTTATCTGAAATCATCTCTCGAATATTAGAAGAAATGAAGATAAGAACGCCAGAAATAATGTTTGTGCAGTGCAGTGGCTATGAAACTAAATAATATTTAAAATACTAAGGAAGTATATATTATACCGTCAAATCAAGCAGCTTTCTGCACCTCTTGCAATTTTTCTTGCAGTTCAAACACACGTGAGCGGAAAACAACCGGATGTGATATTCCCGGGATTGGCGCTTTTGGATTTCCTGCACCAGAAACAATTATGCTACCATAATTAAATATCCGGCCAAGAATGCTCTGCTCAACTTGCACACTCTCAACTTTATCAAGGTTCATCTCAATCGTACTACGACTAATAAAACCAAACTTTGCGATAACACGCTTATTAGTTATTGCTAGTTCCGGCCCTGTGAAATAGGAGATCGCCGCAAGAATAAAGAAAATCACACCGATATACCAAAAGTACAACAAAAGAAATCCCAGAATAATTTTCGGTAATAAAGACCAAACACTAGGGCTGGCGCTATATTCAACGACTTCATTCGCTAAAAGATTTTGTGTTACATATGACATTAGCTTGCAAGCTCCTTCAAACTATCATGTGGTGGCATACCAACGGCATTAAAACCACAATCCACATAGTGAATTTCACCTGTAACCGCACCTGACAGCTCAGACAGTAAATACAAGCCAGTACCACCAAGCTCATCTAATTCAACAGAACGGCGAAGCGGAGATGTTAATGTATTATATTTAAACGTCTTACGCGCCCCACCAATAACCGCACCGGCCAATGTACGCATCGGCCCCGCAGAGATTGCATTAACACGTATCCCCTGTGGCCCAAGGTCTGCAGCCAAATATCGTGTAGACGCCTCAAGCGCCGCCTTCGCAACACCCATTACATTATAGTTCGGCATAACCTTTTCCGCACCATAATACGTCAAAGTAACAGCAGAACCACCTTCCGCCATCAAATCTTTGGCACGACGCATAACAGACGTAAATGAATAACAAGAGATATGCATAGTCTTTAAAAAGTTATCAAGTGTCGTATCAACATAACGCCCCTGAAGCTCATCCTTATTGGAATATGCGATCGCATGGATAATAAAATCAATCTTACCCCACTTTTCTTCCAAAATAGAGAAAACATTATCCAGATCATCTTCACTTGATGCATCACAATCAATAACAATTTCCGCACCAATACTATCCGCCAATGGCTTCACACGTTTGCCAAATGCATCCCCTTGATAGGTAAAGGCCATTTCTGCGCCTGCGTCATGCAATGCCCTTGCCATGCCCCACGCAATCGAGTGGTCATTAGCAACGCCCATTACAAGCCCTCTTTTACCTTTCATAAGGTCATTCATCTTTTTATCCTTTTTATTAATATAAACGTCCGCCATTTGGAACACCCATAGTTGGACGCAACAACACGACTTCATTATTTTCATCAGGCACACCAAGTACCAAAACTTCTGACATAAATGGCCCTATTTGCCGTGGTTCAAAATTAACAACGGCCATAACCTGCGTACCAACCAATTCATCTCTATTATAGTGTTTAGTAATTTGCGCAGAGCTTTTCTTCTGCCCTATCTCATCACCAAAATCTATAAACAACTGAAACGCAGGCTTACGCGCCTCGGGAAACTCTTGGGCATCAATAATGGTACCAACACGCACATCTACTTTTAAAAAATCATCAAAAGAGACCGTCATCCTAATCCTTATAACGGCTCATCGCCAATGTACAATTTGTACCGCCAAAACCAAAGCTGTTGGAAATTACAGTTTCATGTTTAACGTCATCAACCCGCGTCGTAGCGATCGGTACATCTTTTGCACCTTCATCTAATGTCTCAACATTGATACTTGGTGCAACAAAGTTATTTTGCATCATCAACAAGCTATAAATGGCCTCTTGTGCGCCCGTTGCACCTAATGAGTGACCGGTCATAGACTTCGTCGCACTAATGTAAGGCACATCCATTTCCAAATCAGAAAATGCATCACGAATAGCGTTCACTTCCGTTATATCACCCGCAGGCGTAGACGTTCCGTGTGAATTGATATAAGTCACAGGCGTTTGAACAGTCGATAATGCCTGCTTCATACAACGATACGCACCCTCACCACTTGGCGCGACCATATCTGCACCATCAGACGTGGCACCATATCCTGTAACCTCTGCATATATTTTTGCACCACGTGCCTTGGCATGCTCCAATTCCTCAAGAACGAGAATCGCACCACCGCCACCAATAACGAAACCATCACGGTTTGCATCATACGCGCGCGCTGCACGCTCCGGCGTATCATTATATCCAGAAGACATCGCCCCCATCGCATCAAACAATACAGAAAGTGTCCAATCCAACTCCTCTGCTCCACCGGCAAAAACAATATCCTGTTTTCCCCATTGGATTTGTTCAACGCCATTACCGATACAATGCGCAGATGTAGAACAAGCTGACGAGATTGAGTAATTAATACCCTTAATTTTGAAATTTGTAGCAATCGTAGCAGAGCAAGTAGAACTCATACATTTTGGAACAGCAAAAGGCCCAACACGTTTTGGTCCTTTCTCACGTGTGATATCCGCCGCCGCAATCTGCGCACGCGTTGATGGGCCACCAGAGCCTACAATAATTCCCGTACGCTCATTACTAACATCACTATCTTCTAAACCGGAATCAGCAACCGCTTGCTCCATAGCCAAATGGCTATACGCCGCAGTATCTCCCATAAAACGAAACAAACGCTTATCAATATGGTCGGCAAGGTTAATGTCCGGCTTACCATACACTTGTGAACGAAAACCAAGTTCTGCATATTCAGGAGAAAAACTAATCCCCGAAGTCCCGGCCTTAAGAGAAGCTAATACCTCTTCTGTATTATTCCCGATGCAAGATATAATCCCCATCCCAGTAACAACAACACGGCGCATAATGCACTCCTCTTCTTCTGATATATACTTAATTATTCCGCAGCTGAATTATCAAATAATCCAACTTTCATACCGCTAACTTTACAGGCAACCTCACCATCAACATAAACTGTACCGTCACCAATACCAAGAACAAGCTTGCCATTCATCACACGTTTAATGTCTACAACATATTTAACCAGTTTAGATGTCGGTTGAATTTGCTCGGATAATTTCAATTCACCAAGACCTAACGCACGACCTGAACCCGGTGCACCAGTCCAACCAAGATAGAATCCTAACAGTTGCCACACAGCATCCAAACCAAGACAACCGGGCATAACAGGATCACCCTTAAAGTGACAACCAAAAAACCAAAGATCAGGATTGATATCGAATTCTGCTTCGATAATACCCTTACCATATGCTCCACCCTCGGTAGACACATTGGTAATACGATCAAACATAAGCATAGGCGGTAAAGGCAATTGCGCATTACCAGGGCCAAAAAGCTTACCCTCTCCACAGGAGATTATATCTTCATACGAATAACTTGATTTTGGTTCGAAAGTCATAGTTCCCTACCGTTTGTAACTTCAAACAGTTTTATACGAAGTTCTGATTTCAGGAGCAAGAGGAGATTTACCACAATCCCCTTTAAATGAACTATTTAAACGTCATTACCGTTTTTTTTAATAGGAAACCATATCAAAATCCATACAGACATGCTTATAGCTTTCTGTAATAGCGGACATCGCCAAAGGTTTTGCAATTGCAGGTTCTATTTCTGGCAACTCACCACCCGATGCCACTGCAATCATACGTCCCGCAGCCTTCGCACACGAAACAGCCTGATCATATGGCCCCATTATACTAACAACCCTGAAAAATCGCAGACAAGCAGGCTCTAATTCCCTGATAAGATCAACAGGTGCATTAATCGGCATATCATTTGCCGGCAAACCAAAACGCCAATCACTACCCGCAGGAACACCAAGACGAACAGCTTCCTGCGTCATACTAAAGACAACTTGATCGAGGTTATTCGGCAATTCCGACCCCCTAAAAAGATCACACGCTTCCGAAGAATTTAAAGAAATGGCCAAACGCCTTCCCGCCACACCACTTAATGCAGAAATGCAATCGCCAATCGTTGACTGCCTACGCATAGTCTGGCTCTCAATTGCAATATCACAAAGTTCCTGCGCCGCAATTTCAAACGCCATGCATTTTTTTGTACACTCAATAAGAAGCCTAAAGGTCTCACCACGCGGCACGCCCATATCTTCCCATCCAACAATAACATGTTGGAATACACTTAATACAAGCTCATGAAGCTCATATTCACAATCAAGCCATTCCTCACAGAACACACGAGCTGCCAAACGCCCACGCTCTGTTTCCTGATCAATAATATGTGATGGGGGCAAAGCATCAGGCGCAAGCATACCACCGGCCGGATGACACTCAAGCATAGAACCAAGCTTTCTAAAGCTAGCCTCCATAGCCTGACCGGAATCCTCAAAAATCATATAGATTTCCACAAGAGTACCAGCCATATGCATAAGAACCTTCATTCCATCAACACCACGGTCATGATCCGCAGCCATTTGAATCAAGGCAGAATAGAAACGTGAACCCATTTCGGGCTTATTCGTTAAAGCAAACATTTTTATATAAGAACCTTAAGATTAAAGAGAAGACATTGTCTAAGGTTTAAAAGGAAAGAAATCGCAACAGGATGTTACGAATATGATTCTAATCAAATTTTTCGTCTTCGTAAACACCCCAAAGGAATTTTCTTTTGATCCATCCCGAAAAAGAGTCAGTATTCACATAACAACACTCCCCATCACAACGCTCAACACCGACTTGCACCATTGGCTCAAAATACGCAGAAACTCTTGACTTTCCGTCATCCGCACACGTCCTATCGCGAACAGGAACATCCACTTCACCGCGAATTAATGCCGTTCTTTTCCCTGATAAAAGAGTATGATAAACCCAACCACTTTGCCCCTCATGATCGCGAATTTTTCGCCAATTCTCAAATTCCAACACAATTTCAACAGGAAGTGATTTGCGATGCATTACCCATTTAACCGGATATCTTTGCCCCGGCCCCGCACGAACATTTGTTTGCCTTTTCCCCAAAGAAACAAAACGCGGCAACTTTAAACCACTATGACTGAACGCCTCAGGTGCAACGTTGTTCTCTTGTGCAGAAACAGGCAAAGACATCCCGCCCACACCAAACAAGAGAAAACCAATCAAAACAGTAAATTTAAAAAAAATGAGTCGCATCACCTCTATTTTATGATAAAGAACGCAAGATGAATCAAGACAATAACGACAATATTATTCCTATTTCTGTTGCCCCAATGATGGATTGGACGGATCGCCATTGCCGTTACTTCCATCGCTTAATATCTCCACACGCAATGCTCTACACAGAAATGATCACGAGTGGCGCATTAATCCATGGCGATTCACCGCGCTTTTTACGCCATGACAATGCCGAACACCCCCTCGCCTTACAATTAGGTGGCAGCAATCCGAAAGACCTCTCAACATGCGCAAAAATGGGAGAGCATAGTGGCTATAATGAAATAAATCTAAACTGTGGATGCCCAAGTGATCGCGTTCAAAAAGGGAAAATCGGTGCAATATTAATGACCGAACCAAACCTCGTAGCCGAATCTTTTCACGCAATGCAAAGCGCCATCAATATCCCAGTAACAATAAAATGTCGCATAGGTATTGATGAACAAGACTCATTTGAATTTCTAGATAAGTTCATATCAACAATACATGACGCAGGCTGTAAAACCTTCATCATTCATGCACGCAAGGCATGGCTAAAAGGATTAAGCCCAAAAGAAAACCGAACCGTTCCTCCAATTGATTACGAACGCGCCTATGCAATAAAGGAAAAATACCCGCACCTAAATATCGCAATTAACGGCGATATAAAGACAGTAAACAATACACAAGAGCATTTAAAACGTTTTGATAGCGTCATGATCGGTCGCGAAGCCTACCAAAATCCATATATTTTAGCAGAGCTGGAAACTGAGATTTTAAACACACAAGCAATTCGTACGCGCGAAGAAGCAGCACTCGCAATGATTCCATATATCGAAAAACAAATGTGTGACTTTGATACCCCCGTAAAATCAATAACCCGTCACATGACAGGTTTGTTTCAAGGAATAAAAGGTGCAAAAAAATGGCGACAACTTCTAAGCACCCTCCCCCATGAGGATGGCGCGGATGCTCACGTCATCACCGAATCTTTGAAATCAATAAATAATGGGTAATCAAACAGACCCTACACTATGGTCATCAACCATTTGAACATCACCATCCGATGTAACATCAAAACGACAATCATATAAAGCCCCCGCACATAAAACGCGTGTAGAGATTTTATACACACCCATTTCCTGCGCATCTTCAACAACAGAGCCATTGAACTTGCGCAAATGGCGTGATTTTTCGTATGCACTCAAATCTCTGATAAACTCAGAATCTTGCCCTTCGACAATATAAAATGCATCACCATCATCATTCACGGTAAATAAGCTAAAGAATTTCAAATAATCAAAAACAGTATCAATCGTAATACAAATTTCGGATTCTGCATTCACCTCATGAATAGTATCTGATGAACCTTTTAACTGCGCATATTGAGAATCATACTTTAAAAAGAAATGAAAGACTGGCTCACCAAACTCATCAATACTACGTACTTGGATCAATTCAACATCATTGTAGAAGGACAGGTTTCTAATATAAACATCCGCACCACCACTACTGAAATCCTTACCATCAATCGGACTAATAAATTTTAAAAATCCTTTTTCATTCTCATAACGCTTCCAGCTTTTATCACTGCTCGTATCAAAAACACCTAATAGAGTTTTAGTATAATAATTCGATGACATTTTATTTTTCCTATCTTCAAAATCAACAATAGCATTACAAACCTGGTTCAGACACATCAGAGACTTTAAAAAATGCCCCCTGACGCCCATCATCCAACGTTATTACCTGTGGGTTTTCAATTAAAATCACATTCCCTTGTTTTGTCATACGCTCAATCGCACTACTAGAAACAGCCTCATCACCACTAACCGCAGCATCTTTTAACAACTGGTCTCTTACCGCGCGCTCTTCCGGATCTCCGGCAAGCAACGAAGAATCAAGCCCCACAAATTCATCTAAAGAATAACCAAAAACCTCTTGTGCCGCTTTATTTGCGTATTGCACATACCTTTCCTCGGCAGTACCAAATAAAATCACCCAATCGTCGCTCTCATATGCTTCATCTGGGGTTTTAGGCAAATTATCAACATCAGCTGCTTGCGTAAAAACCTGTTCAATTACAGGTAAAACAAGTGCTTTATCAAAATCCTGCTTAAGCTTAATCGTCAAATCACTCATACACACACCATTTAATTCGAGCCCGGTAAATCACCACCAACATGGAAACTCTCACCACAGCCACAACGCCCCGTCTCATTCGGATTGATAAAGTCAAAACGTGCATTACCAAGCTCATCCGTAACATAATCAACAGTCATCCCAAACAACATCCATGAATATATTTTTGGAATATAAATGCTAGATCCGTTTTCTTCAAACTTCTCATCTTTTTGTAGATCATCCTCTACACCAATATATTCCATTGCATAACTATGCCCTGAACACCCGGTTGACTTAATATTTAAACGCACACCCTGCGCGCCATCAGGCGCACGAGCCATCAAACTATTAATCTGACCCGCGGCCTCATTTGTAATTTGGATAGGCACTTTCATCATATCTCTCCTACATAAACATGTTGAGCTGCATCTTCGCAGTCTCCGCCATCATGGAAGGATTCCACTGCGGCTCCCAAATCACCTCAACTTCAACACCACCAACCCCTTCAATCGGAAGAATAGCCCCCTGTATCCAACTTGGCATTTCCTGCGCCACGGGGCAGGCCGGTGAGGTCAAAGACATCTGCACCTTCACATCCGAAACACCCTTTTCCTCAGGCAGAACTTCAACTTTATAAATAAGGCCAAGCTCATAAATATTCACCGGAATTTCAGGATCATAAATCTCCTTCAAATTCTTTAGAATTTCTGGCCACAAAACATGGTCATCCGGCTTATCCACATGCGGTGGGTGCGTCAAATGATCATAATTTTCTTCTTGAACATTAGTATCCTCAGACATAATAAAATTCCTTACTAACTTATACTATCTAATACATCGATGAACCCAAGTGTCCTGCACCACATAGTCAACATCCGGAAGAGTATTTTTCTGTTTATTCTTAGAATTTTTTAAAGAAAACCCTTTCATTTTTGTGGCCTCTTTATACCCCTTGGTTAATGCATCCTCTTTACCAATTCCTGAGGGTGATGTCGCCTTGCCCTTATCGGCATATACTTTGTCAAAACTTGCAAGGTTAACTACGGTAGATTTCACAATCATTGAAAAACATTCACAATCAACACGCCCTTTTTTCTTATGCTTAGCCAACATGGCATTAATTTTAGAGCACTCTCTTAAAGACGCATCTTTATAAAATACCTCCACACACATTTTTTTATATTCATCCAACGTAGAACCACCCGCAATAATGTCATCCTGCTTCTTTTTACCTTCCATTATACAAGAGCAAAAACCATCTGGTTTATTGATACGAAAATACTGATTACCAATACTCTCAGGGACACAATTACCAACACTTGCCTCTTCTACACTTGAAGCAATTTTAAAAAAATTTAAATAATTAGCTCCCTTACTCAAATCCCCTTGAGAGAAAAAGAAAACTAATGAAAAAACAGCCACACAACCGACCACAAGAAGCCTTATATAAAGCATGCACCCAACCCTTCCTTACTAAAAAATAACATTCTAAAGGTTTCATATATACAATTCTCTCTACCTTTGCCAAAGCCAACAGAATAATTATACACATATATTATCCGAATAACTCCCGAACCTTCTTCAATCCGACAATCAATGCATCAACATCATCTTTATTACTATACATAGCCAAAGACGCACGCGCCGTGGCATCAACCCCCAGCGCCTCCATCAATGGCATAGCACAGTGATGGCCACTACGCACCGCAACACCACATTGATCCAATATCATCCCAATATCACTTGGATGGGTTTGGTCCATAGTAAAACTTAATATTCCGGCCTTTCGCGTTATATCCGTTGGCCCGTGTAATGTTAGACCATCAATCTGAGTAATCTCATTCGTCGCATACTCCAACAAGGCACACTCATGCGCAACAATCTTATCCATAGATATATCCACAAGATAGTCCACAGCCGCGCCTAGACCAATAACTTCAACAATCGCAGGCGTTCCCGCCTCAAATTTATAAGGGGCTTCACGATAAACCGTTCCACTTTTAAAGCTCACACGCTCAATCATATCACCACCACCCTGATATGGTGGCATAGCATCAAGAATATCGTACTTACCGTATAATACCCCTATCCCCGTAGGCGCATATAACTTATGCCCCGTAAACACATAAAAGTCCGCATCCATTACAACGACATCAACACCGCCATGAACAACACCTTGTGACCCATCAATCAAGATTTTAATATCGGTATTAAACGCCCGCACCTTATCTACAATTAGCTTCACAGGATTAACCGTACCCAGCGCGTTTGATATCTCAACAAAGGAAACAAGCTTCGTCTTCTTGCTCAATAAACGATCAAAAGCACATAGATCAAGTGTCCCCTCCTGCGTAACAGGAACAACCTTTACAACAATGCCTACCTGCTCTGCCAATAATTGCCAAGGTACGATGTTCGCATGATGTTCCATCTCTGTGATAAGAACCTCATCCCCTGCACGTAAATGCGCACGTCCCCAACTTTGTGCAACAAGATTAATACTCTCCGTTGAATTACGCGTAAAGACAATCTCCTTATCCGAAGAAGCGCCAATAAAGGAAGCTACCTTCTTACGCGCATCCTCAAACCCTTGCGTTAAGTTTTGGGAGATCTCATACAGTCCACGATGGATATTGGAATACCCACCTGTTAACACTGCATCCATAGCATCAATAACACACTTAGGCTTTTGCGCACTCGCCGCACTATCTAAAAACGTAAGACGCTTATCCCCATGTGCCTTGGTCTGTAACACAGGAAAATCATCACGCCATGGAGATTGTAAGGAGTTATTGGTCATACTACATTACCCTAGAGCCACATGAAGCCATTCTTCCGCCTTCGCTTTAATCTCATCCCGTAAAGCCTCATCCGCAACCTTATCAACAACTTCATCCACAAAAGCTTGCACAAGCAACATACGTGCCTGCGCTTCACTAAGTCCACGAGAACGAAGGTAGAACAAAGGCTCTTCATCCAGCGCCCCCGTCGTTGTACCGTGTGAGCATTTCACATCATCTGCATAAATCTCTAGCTCAGGCTTCGTATCCATCTCTGCCTTAGGGGAAAGCAACAACGTATTGGCAAGCTGATACCCATCCGTCTTCTGCGCCGCCTGATGAACATGCACCTTCCCTTGGAACACACCACGCGCTGCATCATCCAAAATCGTGCGATAAAACTGATTTGAAACACAATGCGGTTGCACATGTTCCATCACAATTGTTGTATCCCCATGTTGTGCATCCTTCAAAAGATTCACACCATTCAAACTACAATCAATATTACTGCCATTCAAAACCGCATGAATATCATGCCGCGTAAGTTTCCCCCCAAGGTTCAAAGAAAAACTATTATGATATGAATCACGCGCCATCTGAAGATGCACCATATTGCTTTGTACGGCCTGCGCACTATCTTCAACAATACGTATATGATTAAGTCGCGCATTCGCGCCTAATGTAATTTCCGTACTCATATTCTTCCAATACGCACCTGTACCGGTATGACGTTCAATAACAGTCGCCTGCGCACCATCTTCCAAGATAATCTTAAGCTGCGGCCTGTGATGCACACCATCCACACCTGTCCACACGATTTCCTCATGTTGTTCACAGACTTCTCCACGCTTTTTGTGGATAACTACTTCTTGCACAGTTTCCGCGGAAGCATCCTTTAACACACCCAGCGCACGTGAAAGATTGGTGTATTTCCACTCCTCCACCTTTGGCGTAGGTAAATTATTTTGTTCAAGTTCACGTAAAGCCATTACGCTGCCTCTCCTACAAATTGGGCATACCCTTTTGCTTCTAACTCAAGCGCAAGTTCCGGCCCACCGCTCTTAACGATTTTACCATCTGCCATAACATGCACGACATCCGGTTTAATATAATCAAGCAAGCGTTGGTAATGTGTAATAACAAGGAAAGAACGCTCTTCCCCACGCAAACGGTTCACTCCATCGGCAACAATCTTTAACGCATCAATATCTAAACCCGAGTCCGTTTCATCAAGCACACAGAACTTCGGCTCCAACATCGCCATCTGTAGAACCTCATTACGCTTTTTCTCACCACCGGAAAAACCGACATTCACCGCACGCTTCATCATATCATCAGATATGCCAAGCTCTTTGGTTTTTGCTTTAATCAGTTTCAACATGCCAAGCGCATCAAGCTCCTCTTCACCGCGCTGTTTACGGATTGAGTTAATAGATGTCTTAAGGAATGTGCTCATATTCACACCGGGTATCTCAACCGGATACTGAAATGCAAGGAACAAACCCGCCGCCGCACGCTCTTCTGGATCAAGCTCAAGAAGGTCTTCTCCATCCAATGTTGCAGAGCCATCACTAACCTCATACTCATCACGTCCCGCAAGGACATAAGACAATGTCGACTTACCCGCACCATTCGGCCCCATAATCGCATGAACCTCACCTGCCTTAATAGACAAGTTCAATCCCTTAATAATTTCCTTTTCCTGACCATCATCAGTCTCGATGGACGCTCTCAAATCTTTAATTTCTATCATGGCTTTAACTGCTCCAATTCGTTTGGTTCAACCTTATCAACTATATAATCCGGCAAAGGCTTCGCCGGTAATTCTGATCCCTCATCTATAACAGGAGCATTACCACCTGCCTGACCTACACTTCCGTATAGAGCCCATATACAAATACAAAGCGACAATACAACAAGCATAACCGTAAACATCACCACAACATAATGAATGCCTTTATCTCGTAATAACCGACGATTATATTCCCCTAATTTCATCTTTTATTCCCAACTAATACGATGATATAACTTTGCCCAACGCTATACTCCTTGTGCAAACCAATCCAAAACAAAAATACCCAATAGCACCACAACAAATATCGAAAATGCTATACGCCCAATTTTACTTAACAAAGGCAAAACGATCAAAGCAACAAACAGACTGCGCAACAATGTAAACATCAGGCTTTTCCCTCCAAAATAACGTTTTCTACCTCTTGTACAAATTTACGATCTTTATCCGTAACCTTATTCCCCGCATCATGTGTCGTAACGGTCAATGTCACGCGGTTATACATGTTCTCGATATGTGCATGGTGGTTTAGCTTTTCAGATATAATTGCGACGCGAGTTAAAAACGCAAATGCTTCGGCAAAGTCCTTAAACGTAAATACCGCCGTTAATGCATCCCCCTCAACAGACCATCTGGAATATGTCTGTAACCAAGTGGATAGCTCTTCACCATCAATAACACTTAAATCAGACATTCACAGCCTCGCTTTTCATTGCCTTCATAACTCCATATATAGAAATCAAAATCCAACAACTCTCAACAACCAATCCACCTGTATCACCAACATCATAATTTGCTGCAATAGAGATCAACAAAAACAAACCACCAAAACCGTTCATAGCCGAATATAAAACGCCCTTTGGATTAATACGCTCTATAATAATTAACATATAGGCGAGCACACATATAATCGCTCCAACTACACCCAATATCATCATAAACATTCTACAGCCCCTTATAATTTGCGTTACCCAACGCTCCCCTCCAGAGAAATACCGACAAGCTTCTGTGCCTCAACGGCAAATTCCATTGGCAGATGTTGCATCACTTCACGGGCAAAACCATTCACAATCAACGCAATGGCTTCCTCTTCACTAAGGCCACGCTGCATACAATAAAACAACTGATCTTCCGAGATTTTAGAGGTCGTTGCCTCATGCCCCAAAGATGCGGTTTTATTACGGCTCTCAATATATGGAACAGTATGTGCGCCACACTGATCCCCTATCAAAAGAGAATCACAAACTGTAAAGTTTTTCGCCCCTTCTGCATTTGGCAAAATCTTTACAACACCGCGATACGTATTATCACTCTTCCCCGCACTAATCCCCTTGGAGATAATACGGCTCTTTGTATTCTTACCAATATGGATCATTTTCGTCCCCGTATCGGCTTGCTGTCGTCCATTCGTAATCGCAACAGAATAAAACTCACCTTGAGAATTATCGCCCTTCAAAATACAAGATGGATATTTCCACGTAATCGCCGAACCGGTTTCAACCTGCGTCCAACTAATCTTTGAATTACGCCCTTCACACAAACCACGCTTGGTCACAAAGTTATAAATACCACCTTTACCGGTATCCGGATCACCCGGATACCAGTTCTGTACGGTTGAGTATTTAATCTCCGCATCCTCATGTGCCACCAATTCAACGATAGCAGCATGAAGTTGGTTCTCATCACGCATCGGCGCGGTGCACCCCTCTAGATAAGAAACATATGATCCTTTATCTGCAATAATAAGGGTACGCTCAAACTGCCCTGTATTAAGCTCATTAATACGAAAATACGTTGAAAGCTCCATCGGACAACGCACGCCCGGAGGAATATAAACAAATGAGCCATCGGTAAAGACCGCACTATTCAAACATGCATGTTTATTATCCGAATGTGGAACAACTGACCCCATATATTTTTGCACCAATTCTGGATGCTCTTGAATAGCATCCGAGATAGAACAAAAAATAACGCCGTGCTTTTTTAACTCCGCCTTAAAAGTTGTAGCAACAGAAACAGAATCAAAGACCGCATCCACGGCAACAGGTGTGCGGTTTTTAACCCCTGCTAAAACTTCTTGCTCACGCAAAGGAATACCAAGCTTCTCATATGTCTCAAGCAGAACCGGGTCAACATCGTCCAAACTCTCCGGTGCATTTTCGAATGACTTCGGCGCGGCATAGTAATACGACTCTTGATAATTAATGGGTGGAAAATCAACTTTTGCCCATTCCGGTTCAGGCATTTTAAGCCAGTGCGCATAAGCCTTCAAACGGCGCTCCAACATCCACTCCGGCTCATTCTTCTTGGCAGATATAAAACGAACAATATCTTCACTTAAGCCTTTAGGCGCTTTTTCCGTTTCAATGTCCGTAACAAATCCTGCCTCATAAACGCCGGAAAGTTCTTCAACCTGTGCAATTGTTTCTTCAGTTGCCACCATGACACACGTCCTTTTCGTTACTTATATCTTCGTTTGTAGTCGTCATTGCAGACTCACCCAACATATCTGCAAGGGTCACACCCTCAAGCGCATCTTGAATGGCACTATTAACACCATCCCAACGTCCGCGTACAGTACAACACCCACTCAATGTACAATCAGGTTCCGCACCATCAACACAGGCCGTAATCATAATCGGCCCATCAATCGCATGTATAATATTTTTGATTGAAATCTCTCGAGGATTTTTCGCCAAAGCATAACCACCACGTATTCCACGTGTTGAATTAATCAAACCACCCTTGGTCAAAAGCTTTAATATCTTCGCAACAGTAGGCTCAGGCAAAGAGGTTCTGTCCGCTATAATAGACGCACTAACAACATCATTCCTGCACTCCGCAAGAGCACATAAAATAATAACACCGTAGTCTGCTAATTTTGAAATTCTAATCATGCTACACCACATAAGGTACAAAATCAGTGCTGTTTTCTCATTTAAACAACACAAACACAAGAGAAATCGTTACTTTTAAATAGAAAAATAATGTTTTACATCCTATTTCTTTTCTTAGACAATAGCGCTTTCAAATAAAGTGATACAGGGCAATGAAATTACACATACCAGTTTATTCTAGCGCGCTTTTATTAAGTGCCGTACTCGTTTTCACAGTACAGCCAATGTTCACAAAAATGGTTTTACCCCTACTGGGTGGTACACCGCAAGTATGGAATACATCCATGCTCTTCTTTCAGGTTTGTTTACTTGGTGGTTATGCCTATGCTCACGCAACAACACGATTTTTTAGTGTTAGGGTACAAGCTTGCCTACACATTCTATTACTAGCGGCCTTCGCAATTATTTTGCCCTTTGCAATTCCCGACACGATGTATCCATCAGATACAGACAACCCGACAATTTGGCAACTCTCCACAATGCTGTTTGTCTTAGGGGGACCATTTTTGATAATTTCCGGCTCTGCACCAATGCTACAACGCTGGTTCGCAACAAGTAACCACAGCAGTGCAGACAACCCGTACTTCCTATATGGCGCAAGTAACCTCGGATCAATGTCCGCGCTCCTCCTTTATCCAATTCTTATCGAGCCGGCACTCGCCATATCTGAACAAACGCATTTCTGGAAAGTCGGTTATATCGCCCTAATAGGATTCAGCGCATTGTGCTTAAGCATTGTATGGAACAATAAAGAAAAACAATCTGATCATACAAGCCCTGAGGATCAAGAACACATCACAGCAGCACGGCGCATCAAATGGGTTATCTTATCCTTCCTCCCCGCATCGCTCATGCTTGGCGTGACAACACATATCACAACAGATATTGCATCGGCCCCTTTACTGTGGGTATTACCACTCGCATTTTACATTGGTACTTTCATTATTGTATTTGCGCGCAAACCTATATTAGACAGTAAACAAGCCTCACTCATATCAGGCATTTTTATTATCCTGTTAGTTCTGGAGGTACTACTCCCCAATCTGGTGACAAAAACAAACCCGCTGATGATCGTAGCACTACACTTGCTTGCCGTCTTCTTTGCCACACTTGTCTGTCACAGCGAGTTGGCAAATGCAAAGCCACGCGCGTCACATTTAACTGAATTCTACCTCATCATGTCTTTCGGTGGAGCATTAGGTGGCTTTACCAATTCCATTATCGCACCAAACTTTTTCACAGTCCCCATTGAATACCCCCTCATACTCGCCCTCACTGTTTTTGTGCGTTATAGCGGTAATCAAGAACACCACCTCAACAACATTAAAGAAAAGATTCTTAAAAACCCAAACAACATATTCAATACAAACACCGCAATCCTAGTTCTGGCAGCCTGCGCATTTGGCTATGCCGCCCCCAATATCGGGGACACTAAAATACGTATAATCACAACCCTGCTCGCCGTATCGCCGCTTATTTTTGTATTAAAGTCCAGATGGGCTTTCCCATTTTTCGCCACTTTCATCATGCTAATTCCTGTAATCAGCGGTCCTAAAGCAGAAAATACCAACAAAACCTTACACAAAAGCAGGAATTTCTTTGGTGTAATGACCGTTTTGGAATCTGACAAAAAACGCCTGCTCCTTCACGGAACAACAGTGCATGGAGAACAGCTGATAAACAAAGGTCATCGCTTAATACAAACGGCATATTACTCAAAAAGCAGCCCCCTTGCCGATATATTCGATATCTTAGACAGATCAAAAACAACAAAACAAAAAGTGGCCGTATTAGGCCTTGGTGTAGGTGTAACAGCCTGTTACCAAGCACCAAACAGGACTTATGATTTCTACGAAATCGACAAAGCGGTTGTTGATATGGCAGAAAATCAAGAGTACTTCACATTCCTCTCTGATTGCGGTAGCCCCTATAAGATCATCCTAGGAGACGGACGCATAAAAGTATCAGAACAGCCAGAGCAGATATACGACCTTATCGTCGTTGATGTATTCAGCTCAGATAACATTCCTGTGCACCTCATCACAAAAGAGGCAATAAAGACATATCTTGAAAAACTCACACCGGACGGAATACTAACCATACATATCAGCAACAGATATCTTGACCTCGAACCACAGCTCGCCGCCATTAGTCATGATTTAGGGCTAACAGCTTACGCAAAAGTTGGGAAAGGTATTGAACTAGAAGATACAGGCATTACATCACACCCCGCACATTATGTATCCTTCACCAAGAACACACCGGCGATAGACTACCTACGATCAACGGACTGGAACATCGCGCGCTCTAAAGAAGGGTTAAAACCATGGACTGACCAATATTCTGATATTATCAGTGCTTTCAAGTCATTATCTCTTTCTGACTTCATCAAGAATCTAACACCACAATCAGATAAAGAAAAAGACCAATAACGCCTACTTAGTCGAAGAAAATGTAATCTCTTTATACTTATCTTCTGCATCCTGAAGATGCCATGCGTTACGCGCCATAAAAACAGGATCACCATCATGATCCTGTGCAATTGCCGTTTGATTTGCATCTATGAACTTCTTCAACGCCTGCGCATCATCACAAGACACCCAACGCGCCGTATAAAGGCTCGTCATTTCAAACTTCACAGGAATCTCATATTCACTACGGATACGATCACGCAGAACATCAAACTGCAACGGCCCGACAACACCAACAACCCAATCAGGGTCACTATACGGCTTAAACACACGCGCTGCCCCTTCCTCGGCCAACTGCTCTAACGCCTTACCAAGATGCTTTGCTTTCAATGGGTCTTCTGCCCGGGCACGCTGCATATATTCAGGCGCAAAGTTCGGAATATCACAAAAGACAAGGTCTTCACCCTCAGTAAGGGCATCACCAATACGTAAGCCACCATAATTAGGCAAACCTATAATATCTCCCGCAAACGCCTCTTCCGCAACCTCACGGTCTTGCGCAAGAAAAAGCTGCGGTGAATGAATAGTAAGCATTTTACCTGAACGAATATGCTTCAACTTCATACCCTTACGAAATTTACCTGCGCAAATTCGGGTAAAGGCAATACGGTCACGATGCTTCGGGTCCATATTTGCTTGAATTTTGAAAACAAAAGCAGAAACCTTTTTCTCATCCGGCTCAATATCCCGGCCTTCGGTTTTTTGTGGACGCGGTGATGGTGCAAACCGCTCTAAGCCGCCAAGCAATTCACGTACGCCAAAATTATTAACCGCACTACCAAAAAAAACAGGCGTCATGCCGCCACTTAAATAACTCTCTAAATCAAATTCAGGAAAAACTCCCCGCACCATTTCAACATCTTCACGAAGTTTCTCTGCAAGCTCCGCAGGAATAAGTTCATCAATCTTCGGATCATCAAGCCCCGAACATTCGATAGACTCAGTCAGCGCGTCACCTTTTGCACGATCAAACAAGACAAGCTTATCTTCCAGTAAGTTATAACACCCCTTAAAATCACGCCCCATGCCGATTGGCCAACTTGCAGGTACGATCTCCAACGCAAGCTTCTGCTCAACCTCATCAAGTAAATCAAATGGATCCTGCCCATCTCTGTCCATCTTATTGATAAAGGTCGTAATTGGAATATCGCGCAAACGACACACCTCAAATAACTTCAAGGTCTGCGTTTCAATACCTTTTGCACAATCAAGAACCATAATCGCACTATCAACTGCCGTTAACGTACGATATGTATCCTCGGAAAAGTCCTCGTGCCCGGGCGTATCTAGTAAATTATATGTAATGCCTTCATGCACAAACGTCATGACAGATGACGCAACCGAAATACCACGCTCTTGCTCAACCTTCATCCAGTCAGAGCGCGCACGCCTACGCTCACCCTTGGCCTTAACCATACCCGCCATCTGAATAGCACCCCCAAAAAGGAGGAGCTTCTCAGTCAGTGTGGTTTTACCTGCATCAGGGTGAGAAATAATACCGAACGTGCGTCGGTTTTGGATAATTGCTTCCAGAGCGCTCATTAAAAATCTACCTATTCAAACTTTCGCATCCGAATAGATAAAATCACGCCCTGAAAGTCAATGGATTTCTATAAACTAAAGCTGTCATCTGACATATTTACTGACGCTTCCACGGTATAATCAGTGTTTGTTTCCGCGATTTCTTCAATTTTTTCTATCAATGCATCATTATGAACGGTGCGCGCAGCAGAGACCGCGGCATCATAAAAATCATCACCAACAGAAACTTCAAGCTCATCCAACAAATTAAGAATAACCTCATCCGTACCATCTTCAACGCACAAATGCTCCAAACACTGAACCGCAAGCTGCGCATCGTTCATTCCACTCGCCTGATGAGCATCATCAAACGTATCATTATTCAGTTTTTCAATAATATCTTGTGCGTGCTCAGTCCACTTTTGCACCCATTCACTCATTGTAAAATTCCTAAACTATTCCCTTAAATATACGCCATCATACCACATGGATAAGGTAAAAAGCTCTAAAATGTCTTTTGGATTTTCTGACCGGCTTTTTCAATATCACGACCAGCCCCGTCCAAAGTACCGGAACACCCGCTAAGAGCACCACCAATAATCATAAAAGACGTAATAAGCATAATATTTTTCATTAAAAAAACCTTTCTCAATAATTAGATACTAAACAATCATTTTCCCCTCAAAGGGGTTATTCATTTCTTTATCTTCAATCTCTATAACCCAAAGATCTGGGTCTCGTTTGACAGAACGCTCAATATAAGTATTCGCATCCATCTCACTAATCAAATCCTTACGAAGGGCATTCATCCACCCCATCTTACCATCAAGATCACGTTGCTGGATAAGCAATTTACACTCACCACGCATATCACTCAATTTCAGTAGAATAATACCTGTGTTTTTATCTCCACGCTGCTGAATATAATAATATATTCCCCGCCCGTTTAATGGAGATAATTGCGCATCTACCCATAAATGCACAGGTAACCTAGCCTCAGCTTCAGACTCATACATAATTAAGACAACCCCGCCTAATGGATACTTTGCTCATTCACCCATCGCTCAACAGTCAGCGTACGATCCTCTTTTGAATCCTCAGGATGATGATATCCATACACAATGACAGCCGCCTCTAACGCAATAGAATCCGGTCGTCCGGCATGCATCAAAGAACCATAGGCTTTCATAACAGCTTTATAACACTTACAATCAGATGGCATTTTTACATTCATCTGTTCAGGAACATGGCACATATCAATTACCCCTTTTGTATTTTCTTCCCATAAAGCTCTAAACGATGGTCAACCAAGTCATAACCAAGTTCGCGCGCAATGCGCTCCTTCAGACGTTCCAACTCATCATTTTGGAACTCCACTACTTCACCAGTCTCCAAATCAATTAAATGATGGTGATGATCATCATTGACCTCATAACGTGAATACCCCTCTTGAAACTCATGACGAATGACAAGGTCCAATTCATCCAATAAGCTCAATGTTCTGTATACAGTCGCAATACTGATAGAATTATCAATCTCCTTCGCACGGTCATACACATCTTCAACTGACGGATGATCTTCCGCGCTTCCCAACACTTGCAGGATTACACGGCGCTGCCCGGTCATTTTCAGACCCGCATTCGCACATTTTTGTTCAAGATCAGACATAATTCATCCTTCATATAACTGTAATTAACGGCTATTTAAAATTAAGAACCACATCATAAGACGGCAATTCTACGCACGCAAGTACATTTATCCGATGATAATTATTGAACAATTCGATTGGAAGGAAGAGTAAAAGAAACAGTTGTTCCCACACCTATTTCAGAGAATAAATCAAATTTCCCACCATGCATTTGAACCATGGCCTTAGCAAGTGGCAAACCAAGTCCCGTTCCTTGCTCTTCAATATTGCGCCTATCCTGATATTCCTTAACCTGCCCAAAAGGCTCTAGAGCTTGTACAATCTTATCCTTTTCAATACCAATACCTTGATCAATAATTGAAATCAAAATATCCCCGCCCTCATCAACAACGGCAGAAACAACAATTGAACTGCTTTGCTCCGAAAACTTAATTGCATTTGAAATCAGATTAATCAACACCTGCCTGATAAGACGGTAATCTGCCTTAATAATCGGTAAGTCTTCCTGAATTTTACGTTGTATTTCAATATCACTTGCAAAAACACGCGAGCTTACCATTCGACAAACGGAAACAATCATGTCGTTAATATCAAATTCTTCTTCCACAAGCTCCAATCGCCCGGCTTCGATCTTTGACATATCCAAAACTTCATTGATAATGCCCAGAAGGTGCTCCGCACTCATATGGATATCATCCATATATTCTTTGTATTTTGCGTTCTTAATGCGTCCAAAGGTTTCCTTCATAATCAATTCAGAAAACCCAATTATGGCATTTAGAGGCGTACGGAGTTCATGACTCATATTTGCAAGGAAAGTCGACTTTGCACGGTTTGCCGTATCCGCCTGCTCTTTCGCAAGCCTCAATGAATGCTCCATCTGCTTACGCAAAGTAATATCCATAACCGTGGTAACAAGAAACTTTCTATTCTGGCTCAAGCGCAGCGTCGCTGATGTAAATAAAATATTAGCAACACCACCATCTTTACGCAGCATTTTAACTTCACCGGTACTACGCACACCAACACTAATAAATTTCTTATGGTTAATGCGTGTCTTTTCTTTTTCATCATCAGAAACAAGCGAAATAAAATCATGTCCAACAATTTCATCACGAGACCAACCATATGTACGAATAAAGCTATCATTCACCCGAACAACACTTCCACTCTCATCCGTAACAATAATACCAACCTCACTAACCTCAAAAATCGAGGCAAGCATAGACATCGCATCATCGCGCTCACGCTGTAGAATAGATTGATCCCGTACATCAATTTGACCAAGCACATCAAGATACAAAACCTCGCCCGTCACATCATCCATCACCGGGCTAATCCAAAACCCATAAACTTTAACCCCACCATATAGCGTTGGCAAAGCCTGTATCGTGACCGTGCGTTTACGCGATATACAAACCCTGAATGACTGGTCAAAGTGACGCGCATTCTCCGAGTCCATAAAATCCGAAATTTTATGTCCGATAACGTGATTTTCAGGACAATCAAAATACTTAAGCGCTTGGTTATTAATCTTCATCGCTTTAAAAGTATCTTTACCCTCAACACTAATAACCAGTCGAGGGATAGGCATCATCTGAAAAAGACTACCGAAATCAAAAGCTTTTTGATCTTCAGATATATCCATAAGGCATACTATTACTGTTGTTAAATTATTTCAAATAGCAATCAGGCATTCCCGCCATCCTGTACAAAACGTTGCAACGGGCTAAGCTCCATAAACTCAAGCACCGTATCAGTCTTCTCTTTATCTAAATCATTAAGGTCATTACGCAAATTTGTTATGAGGTCGACAACATCATCAGATTCCACCGGCTCGGCAATACAACAAGACATACTTAACGGAACCTTACTGCCATCTTTTAACACAAATTCTATTTTTTGCTGTTCAAGTTCCCGGCGCAAACGTTCAAGGGCAGATATACCACCAGAAACCTCCGCTTGCTTAACACAAAGAACAAACTCATCATCCCCCATGTAATACCCATCATCATATGAACGAATACTCAGCTTAATTAACCCGGCGATAAGCTTAATATACCCACCAAGCTCCTCATCACTAGCAGCCTCTTTAATAACATCAAAATTATCAATACGCGCCATAGCAATGCAAAAGTTCTTACCCTGACGTGCCAGCCTGTGCAATTCACGCTTAACATCACTCGCCATCAAACGACTGCTGCGCAATCCTGTAAAGGAATCGTAACCACTTCCCTCCAGATGCAAATCTTTTTCCATACGCCTTACGCAAATAAGAAACTCTTCATATATCGTCAAAAAGCCTTTAAAATCTTTATAAGAAGGCTTAACACGTGTTTCTTGCGTATGATGCACAAGCACATCCGCAGCCTTAAATAAATCAGCATGCAACGAAGCGAGCTTCTCAATACCTTCCGGCTGAACACCACCCTCTTTATTTGCGAACACCATCCATTGCGCAAAAGATGTTGGCTTTTTTAATGATACAAAAACGCTATCATCTTCTGCATAAAACAAACATTGCGTGATTTCATGAAACCATTCTGCATGCTCTTCCAAAACCGGAAGTAACATATCCCAATGCCTATTATCATTTTGATTTTCTAATGACATGCCCTTAAAAATCCTTCGATACCCACAATCACGTAGATGATCATACAGGAAAAGTGTTAACTCGGGCTAAAATTTTACACTTTTTTAGACAAGATTGCCTAACCATTCTTTTTCAAGCTCATCAAGACAATCATTTTTAATCGCCTCCCTTACTTCGCGCATTAACATATTAATCAAGCCAACATTATGCTGTGCAAGTAATTGCGCCGCTAATAGTTCATCGGCTTTAATAAGGTGATGAATATACGCCTTTGAAAAATCTGATGAGGCCGGAATACCAATGCGTTCATCTAACGGACTATGATCTTCTCTATATCGTGCATTTTTAAGGTTGATAGTCTCACGCTCACCACCCTTTACAAATGCTGTTCCATGACGCGCAAGACGCGTTGGAATAACACAATCAAATGTATCAATCCCCAAACGCACAAAACGGAAAACATCGCGAATACGACCTATACCCAAAAAGTGTACAGGCCGATCCTCATGTATATGTGGCACAGAAGACGCTACAACACGATGCATTTCCTCATCTGTCCCGCCAAGGCAACCACCAATCGCCGTACCAAAGAATGGGCGATCCTTTGTGTATTCAGCAGAGAACTTACGCAAATCATCATACACACCACCCTGAACAATACCGTATAAGGCCTGTGCACCGTTATCACCACGTACAAACTCATCCAGACAACGATCACCCCAACGTACCGACATCTCCATAGAGCGCGCAGTGTAATCCTTATCAACATGATACGGAGTGCATTCATCAAATTGCATCAATAAATCCGCACCAAGCTTACGCTGAATATCCATGGCAGATTCGGGCGTTAGCTTTATCGTTTTACCATCAACATAAGATTTAAAAACACAGCCCTCTTCCGTAATCGCACTTAAATTACGATTATCGTGCCCTTTGCTATTCTTTCCCTTAATCTCATTTGCCATCGTCCCTTCACCTAATGAAAAGACCTGAAACCCGCCACTATCCGTCAACATTGGGCCGTTCCAGTTCATAAATTTATGCAAGCCCCCCATTTTCTCAATGAGATCAGCACCAGGCTGCAACATCAAATGATATGTATTGGAAAGGATAATGTCAGTCTTGGCCTCATGAAGCTGCGCAGGCGACAAATTCTTAACTGTCGCCTTAGTCCCACAGAATATATAATTTGGGGTTTCAATCGTGCCATGAGGTGTTTTTAACTCCCCCACGCGCGCACGTGTTTTACGATCTCGATGTTTGATATCAAAAGAAAAATTGGGATAAGAAGGCATTTGAAAGTCCCTTTACAGTACCAACATACAAAAACCCGCCCTAATCGAGCGGGTTATTGACATCAAGCTTACTACATCAACGACTTTAATTAAGCAGTTTTTGCAGCTAATGCTTTTTCTACCTGCACCTTAACACCGCGTAATGCAGGGTCAAGTTTCGTTGGCGCAGTACCAGTCAAAAAGGCATCAAATCCACCTTTATGCTCAACGGTACGCAAACCCGCACTACTCGCGCGAACTTTAACCCAACTATCAAGTGCTTCACTGTACAAGGTTGTATCTTGTACACTTGGAAGAAAACGACGTCTTGTTCTATTTAGCGCGTGAGAAACATTGTTTCCTGACATCACGCCTTTTCCAGTAATCATGCAACGACGGCTCATAGCCCTATTCCTTATTCTTAAAACCTTGCTTCAGTAGTCTGAAAACAGATTTGGGGAAAATAGTCGAAGTCCCCCCGCAAAGTCAAGCATTTCTATCCTAAAAAATGCATAAAAATTATTTACCCAAGTTTTCCTGCATAAACATACACCGTTAAAAGGGCTACAAAGAACAAAAGATGCGCAATCACATTCATAAATATTGCACGCTTCAAATGATGTCTTTCAAGTTGCGCACTTGCCCCCTCAGGCCCTATCCACGCACGCTTATAGACCTTACCGGACAAATCCTGTATCGGCCCGCCCAAACTAATTTCAAGTGGCCACGCCATCGCAGAAACAACACTCCCATGCTGTTCATATGAAAATGCATCTCTATTTCTCCACCATTGAAGAATTGCGGTTTTCATTTTGGCCGTCGGCGTCACAGATGATGCACAATACAAAAAGAATCCTGATAATAACGAAGGCGCATACCCCATAACCTTTTCAATCGCCAAAGCAACACGCCCGAATCCCTTGGTTACGCCAAACTGCCCATAACGCCATGCCAAAAAAGATGCCGCAGCATAAAGCACCAACAATGGAAACCCACCAATCAAATACCATAAAGATGGCGCAACAAAGCCCTTATCAAAGCTTACAGCCAAATATGAAACACCTTCTCTCGTGATTCCATAACGATCCGTTGAATTCAAATTCATGCGACTTGAACGTGCCAAAGAGAAATACGCCCCCTCAAGAATCACATCTTTATCCATAGCAAAGAACACCCGCAATACAGAAAACCACACCGCCCCTGTTGTTATAAACAAAGAAATAACAAGCGATTCCCATATAAGATCAGCATATCTCAAAAAATGTACATCAACCTGCTGCGCAACGACAAAGCATAATGAAATAAGAATAATAGAGAACAATAAGCCCCGCGTGAGTAAATCTCGCACACTGCGATTCGCCTTATTAAGCTTATCCCCCGCATTTCCAAATAAAAGGTCTAAGGCCTCCCATGCAAACGGGTTTGCATTCCCCCGAAACGGCCCTGTGACCATTCCTGTCGCAACAGTTAATAGATAAGCCAATGCAAGCACAGGAATACGCTGCACATCCATTAGGTTCTCGTGAATATTTGAAAGCATCTCGAACATCGTTCCCAACACTACCCGAATCCATATAAAAACACAGCAGCTTTATACGAAACTATACACATGTCAGGAATCTACAACATGCTCATGACTGCAATAGCCAACGTTTTTCTGACTATATTGTATAAAAGAACAATGCGTAGTATAATCATTTTTGTGCACCGCACATACAATATCTGAGACTATGATTACACATAGAAAACCCACTGCCATACGGACAATATAAGGGAACACATCAAAATGCTTTACCACTTGTACGAATTACAACATGCATTAATGACCCCCCTACGTTTACAGGCCGAAGCTGCACGAACAATTTTCCAAAGCCCCCTCAACCCGCTTTCATATACCCCGTTAGGTCGAACACTTGGGGCAGGCGCAGAAGTCGCCGAACGCCTCACCAAACGATTCGGGCGACCTGAATTCGGATTACACGAAACAATCATAGACGGCAAAACGGTTAATATTGAAGAAGAAATCATAGCCGAAAAACCATTTGGTACTCTTCTACGCTTCAAACGAGACACAAAGCGCAATGACCCGAAAGTTCTGCTCGTTGCACCTATGTCCGGCCATTACGCGACACTCCTGCGTGGCACTGTAGAGGCTCTCCTACCGCACCATGATGTTTACACAACAGATTGGGAAGATACACGCCAAGTCCCCCTATCAGAAGGCTCGTTTAACTTTGATGATTACATCACCTACTTACGTGAATTCATGAGCCTCCTTGGCCCCGAAACAAACGTAATCGCCGTATGCCAACCGGCTGTCCCCGTACTCGCCGCAATATCACTGATGGCATCTGAAAATGATCCGAACCAACCACTTACAATGACCCTAATGGGCGGCCCAATTGATACGCGTGTTTCTAAAACCGAAGTGACCGAGCTTGCAGAAACACGCCCCCTAAAGTGGTTTGAAAACTCTGTCGTACATAGCGTTCCGTTCTTCTACCCAGGCGCGCATAGACGCGTTTATCCGGGTTTTCTACAACTCTCCGGCTTTATGTCTATGAATTTAGACACACATGTCGGCTCATATATGAAATTTTACCACCACCTCATCACAGGTGATGGCGAATCAAGCGAAAGACACCGCACATTCTACAATGAGTACCTATCTGTTATGGATATCCCTGCCGAATTTTACCTACAAACTGTTGCCGAAGTCTTTCAAAAGCACTCCCTACCACGCGGCATCATGAAATGGCGTGACCCATATACAGATCGCCTTGTAGATGTACGCCCGCAAGATATTCAAAAAACCGCCCTCCTGACAGTAGAAGGAGAGCTTGATGATATCTCCGCACGCGGTCAAACAACTGCAGCGCATGAACTCTGCTACTCCCTACCTCAAAAAAAGCAATTTCACCATTTCCAACTCCAATGCGGTCACTACGGTATTTTCAACGGCCGTAGATGGCGAGAGCAAATTATGCCTCGCATCCGTAACTTCATCCGCGAACTCGACACCAACAAAGATCCTGTTCCTGCAAAAGATTTAAAACAAATCCCTGATATCGCACCCGAACGCTTCGATCACGATAAACACGGCATTATTGCAATTCGTCGTTGGCTAAAAGAACACCAACCGGAAAGCTACAAAGAGCTAAATAAACCAAAGCCACATTACCCCAAAAAGAAGCTTGTCCCACCATCGAAAGCAAAACAAACTGTAAAAAAAGTAAAGCCCCGCAAAACAATTACCGCTGATCTTATAGAAGAAAAGCCATCCCCTAAGACAAAGACAACAGCTAAAACAACGAAAAAAAAGACCACGCCAAAAGCCCCAAAGAAAAAGGTAACAAGTAAAAAACCTTCGGTTAAAAAAGCGACAACAAAAAAGACAGTGACTAAGAAAAAAACTGACAAAAAAGCGCATGAAAATACATGATAGAGGATTTAGTCACCGTTAAGCGCAGCAAAAGGGCAAAGCGTGTTGCCCTACGCCTCGATCCTGTTGAACGTGTAATAAACCTTGTCGTTCCGGAAAAGATGTCCCTCGGTAAGGCATATAAATTTGCCCGCGTGCACGAAGATTGGGTCACAAAGACTTTAGAAAAACTCGCACCACCACTTCCATTCAAAGATGGAACAAATTTACCTATTTTTGGGGATACAATATCCCTACATATCGAACACAACCCCACATTAAAACGTACAAAGCTCCAACAGCATGATGATGCCCTACACATCCAGACATATATGGACGATCCAACAACCCGTATAACAACACACTTACGCAAACTCGCCTGCGCCGGACTTGCAGATATGGCGAGTGAAAAAGCAGACAAGATAGAAAAGACGATATCTTCTGTTTCTGTACGCGATACAAAAAGCCGTTGGGGAAGCTGTTCTCAAAGCGGAGATATATCATTCTCGTGGCGCTTAATTTTTGCACCCTACGATGCAATAGATTACGTCGTCGCACACGAAGTCGCACATCTCGTACATATGGATCATAGCAAAGACTTCTGGACACTGTGCCGTGACCTATCCTGCAATTTTGTTGAAGGAAAATATTGGATGCAAAATCATGGGAATGAGCTTATGCGCTATGGCAAAGGCACTTAATATCGATTGGCCTGAATATAATCCAACGCACCTTGTAAAATAACTTGCGCCGCCAACTTATCAATAATCCCCCTGTCCTTTGCACGCTGTCTTGAGATATCCACAGTATTATCCACAAAGTCTTCCACAGAAGCTGTGGATAACCTTTCATCCCACAAGCCAACCCAAAGGCCATCACACCCCTTAATATCATCAGAAATCTGGTTTTTCATTTCCAACCCAAAATCACGGATAGACTGACACCTTGGCCCCTCACTACCATCCATATTAATCGGGTAGCCCAAAATAACACCGCACACCTCATAATCCCGAATATGCGCCTCCAAAAGCCTCATATCCTTAGAAAATTTAGTCCGTTTTATCGTCCCAACAGGCACAGCGATAGACTGCATTCCGTCTGAAACGGCAATACCCAAAGTCTTCTTTCCAACATCAATACCTAATAATGGTAAGTTTTTTGGAGAATCGACGATTATGTTCTTGAGCAAATCCATGCTGTTTATTACCTTATCATAAGCTCTTGCACCTCTTACCTGTCAGTGATAGAAGTCCAAGGGTTAAAAATCAATGTCTATGTACGCAATTCACATGAATTAAGACACATGGATAAATTCATAAGGGCAAACATAAATGTCTCTGGACAAAGAAGCAGTAAAAAAAGTAGCGTCATTAGCGCGTATCCGCATGGATGACGAACAACTTGAGGCAATGGCTCCTCAACTTTCAAAAATCATCGGATTTGTAGAACAACTTGCAGAAGTTGATACAGACAATGTTGAACCATTGGCCAATGTTGTTGATATCACCTTGCAACTACGCGACGATGTCGTAAATGACGGCGATTGTGTAGATAAAGTTCTTAAAAACGCACCTGAAAGCACACAAGGATATTTTGTCGTGCCAAAGGTTGTTGAATAGAGGCTCATGTGACTAATAACGAAACACTGCAAAATAAAACACCGATTAAGCTCATGCTGGTTACAACCGGCTTTGCATTTCTGTGTATGTCTGCATTGTTATTAATAGAGCCACAAATCATAACAGAACATATTGATTTGGATAATGAGAACGCACAAATTTTTGGATTGGCTGCCGGTATAATCGGCGTGTCAGATATTATAATTGCACTATTCGTATTTCGGAAAAGAGAGACACGATGACCAAACTAACAGATTTAACAATTGAAAACGCCCTAACTGGTCTGGAAAACAAAGAGTTCACAGCCGTAGAACTAACACAAGCGCACATCGATGCAATGGCAGAGCATAAAGACCTCAATGCCTACATTACTGAAACACCTGAACTTGCGCTTGAACAAGCAAAAAGTTCTGATAAGCGACGTGCATCAGGCGATGCAGGTACGCTTGACGGTATTCCGCTGGCGATTAAAGATCTGTTTTGTACAAATAATGTCCAAACAACTGCGGCCAGCCGCATATTAAAAGGATTCATCCCACAATATGAATCAACAGTGACACAAAAATTATTCGATGACGGCGCAATCATGCTTGGTAAAACCAACCTTGATGAATTTGCAATGGGCTCATCCAATACAACAAGCCACTACGGCAATGTTATCAATCCTTGGAAAAGAGACAATGATAACGCAGATCTGACACCTGGTGGTTCATCCGGCGGATCTGCCGCTGCGGTTGCTGCACGCATCTGTCTTGGCGCAACAGGAACAGATACAGGTGGCTCAATCAGACAACCTGCATCATTCTGCGGAATTACAGGTATTAAACCAACATATGGACGTTGTTCACGTTGGGGAACTGTGGCCTTTGCATCTTCATTGGATCAGGCCGGAACATTTGCACGTACTGTAAAAGACAATGCGCTAATGCTGCAATCAATGTCTGGTTATGATGCCAAGGACAGCACATCTGCAAATAAAGAAGTACCTGACTTTGCCGCTGCCATTAATGGTGACATAAAAGGTAAAACAATCGGTATACCAAAAGAATACCGCGTTGAAGGCATGCCACAAGAAATTGCAGACCTTTGGGAAAAAGGAATTCAATGGCTTCATGATTCCGGTGCCAAAACAGTAGAGGTAAGCTTGCCACACACACATCATGCGTTGGCAACATACTATATTATTGCCCCCGCAGAGGCTTCATCAAATCTTGCGCGCTATGACGGTGTACGTTACGGCCATAGAGCAGATGAAAACGTTCTAACAGATATGTACGAAATTTCTCGCGCCGAAGGTTTTGGTGATGAGGTGAAACGTCGTATTATGATTGGGACATACGCCTTATCATCCGGCTATTATGATGCATATTATATCAAAGCTCAAAAAGTCCGCCGCTTAATTGCCAATGACTTTATGAAAGCGTTTGAACAATGTGAGGCACTCTTCACACCAACCGCACCATCTGCCGCCTTTGCAATTGGCGAAAATGAAGATGATCCGATCAAAATGTACCTAAACGATGTCTTTACAGTCCCCGCATCCCTTGCAGGTCTACCGGCAATGTCTGTGCCTGCCGGATTTGATACACAAGGCCTTCCCCTAGGTTTGCAGGTTATAGGCCGCCCATGGGATGAGGAAACTGTGTTTAAAGTTGCGGGCGTGGTAGAAAATCTGGCACAATTCAATGGTGTACCAAAAACCATTCTGAAGGATGCCGCATGAAACACCGTTTATTAAAATTTCTCGCGCTATTATTAGCAGTTTGCACACTATCCCTAACTGTACTTTCTTCAACGAGAGCACAAGACACGAATGATGATGTCCAATCGTTACCGGAAATTTTAAACCAACAGTCACCTCCAACTGGCAATACAACCGCTGACCTTTCGCGCAATTATTATCACAAATGTGTTAATGAAGAGACGCTTGTTTTCACTTCCAAGGAACAAGAAATCTTGTGTGGCTGTACAGCCTCCGAGATGTCCACACTTCTCACATCGACAGAAATAAAACACCTTGAAAAAAAAACAAGAACAGGGGCAAACGCCAGAGATAAATTCAGAGCCCACGCCTACGCACCATGCATGGAATACGTGGTTGAAGATAAAGTTCGCTATGAATGCATGAAATCAAAAAAACTTTCATCCATTATCGTCGGTAAAGCAAGCATATGTAAATGCGTAACTGAACGCTTTAAAAACTTTGTAAATCGAAATGCGGTGGATATTATAATGCATTCAGTAAAAATAGACAAAATGATACTGAATCCACTGGAACACTATTTCAGAAATAATGGCTATATAACGCAACGTGATTATACAATTGGTCAATGCTACGCAAAATTTAGATACAAAAAAGACAACAGATAAATCAGGAAAATAGAATAATGGCAAAATTAATCCAAGGCGAAACAGGCGATTGGGAAATCGTAATTGGCATGGAAATTCACGCACAAATTACCGCAGAATCAAAACTATTCTCTGGTGCCTCTACCCAATTTGGTGCCGCCCCGAACAATCAAGTTTCCTTGGTTGATGCTGCTATGCCCGGTATGCTTCCTGTCTTAAACAAGAAATGCGTAGAACAAGCGGTAAGAACAGGCTTAGGCCTAAACGCAAAAGTAAATACATATTCTGTTTTTGCGCGTAAAAACTATTTTTACCCTGACCTACCACAAGGCTATCAAATTTCTCAATTTGAAGACCCAATTATTGGCGAAGGAAAAATTGAAATTGACCTACCTGATGGAAGCGTCAAAGACATTGGCATTACCCGCCTACACCTTGAGCAGGATGCCGGAAAATCAGTACACGACCAACACCCACAAAAATCATATGTTGATCTAAATCGTAGTGGCTGTGCCCTAATGGAAATCGTTTCAGAACCAGATATCAGAGGGCCGGAAGAAGCCGCCGCATATATCTCCAAAATCCGTATGATCCTACGTTACCTTGAAACATGTGACGGTAATATGGATGAAGGATCTATGCGTGCCGATGTCAATATCTCTATGCGTAGACCCGGAGATGAATATGGTACACGCGCCGAGATTAAAAACGTAAATTCTGTAAAAGCTGTTCAACAATGTGTTGAGTATGAAGCACGTAGACAAGTTGAAATACTCGAAGATGGTGGCAAAGTTGATCAGGAAACGCGCCTATGGGATCCCGTTAAAATGGAAACACGCTCTATGCGTTCAAAAGAAGAAGCGCACGACTACCGTTACTTCCCCGATCCAGATCTACTCCCTCTAGAGTTCGAATCTTCATGGGTAGAAGAACTAAAAGAAACCCTACCGGAACTTCCAGATCAAAAAAAGCACCGCTTTATGGATGACTTTGGCCTTAACGCCTATGATGCTAGCGTCCTAATAGCAGAACGTAACCGCGCAGACTACTACGAAACTGTTGCAAAAGGGCGCGATGCAAAACTCGCCGCAAACTGGGTTATAAATGAACTCCTAGGTATCTTAAATAAGAACGAAAAGGCACTAGAAGAAAGCCCAATCAGTGCAGAAAAACTAGGTGAAATGATCGCATTAATTTCCGATGATACAATTTCAGGGAAAATTGCAAAAGATGTCTTCGCAGACATGTATACAACAGGAAAAACGGCAACTGCTATTGTTGATGAAAAAGGACTAAAACAAGTAACCGACACAGGTGCAATCGAAACGATCATCGATGAGGTCATTGCAGAAAATCCGGATAACGTTGAAAAGTACCGTGGTGGTAAAGATAAACTCTTTGGCTTCTTTGTAGGGCAAGTGATGAAAAAATCACAAGGAAAAGCAAACCCGGGCATCGTGAATAAGCTTTTAAAAGAAAAGCTCTAAACAAAGTTTTCTCTCTCATCATTTCAAATAATAGAATGATGAGAGAGAACTATATTCCTATATACATTCTTCTGTCATAGCCTCTTATTTCTCATGAAGAAGAGAACGAAGCACATTAAGCTCCTCTTGCCCGTCCTTGTCCCTAAGCTGTAAAGCCAAGGGTTCTGCATAATCAATACTAACCAATGCGCGTGGGAAACGTTTCAACTCTATAAGCACCCTTGCCATTGCAATTTCAGAGCGCAATAAATCTTCCATCATTCCGAAATTATGAAACAATAACCGTGCCTCACTGAAAGATACCAATGCGCCTTGAAAATCAAGCATCTCCTCTTGAGCAATACCTGAAACGGCCTGCGCTACTGCAACACCCCACCAATCACCCAATGGTCGCGCCACGCTAATACTTTCATTAGCTGATGCAAAAGCGTCCTCATACCGCTTTGCCTTTAATGCCTCTTTCGCATCACCATAAAATTTTTGCCCAGATCGGAACTGTCTCTTTTGCTGATCATCCCAACCTATAAACGAAGATGCATAATCACTAAAAACTTTTCTGCCAAAAGCTTTATCAGCAGCTAAAGCTCCGCGTAATCCTCGATCATACATTGCCTTGATTTTATTCTCATTTTCTCCATTAGACTGCTCAAATAATGCCAAAGCACCTTCTAAATATGTATCAATAACAAAAGCTGTTACACTTGGGTTATTTTGCCATAAAACGACAATACCATCGATATCTTGTTTATTATCTAATGCTTCAAACCTCTCCTTAACGGCAGCTTGTTCATCCTTACTTTGTGCCAAAACCGGAGCAACGTTGAACAGGAAGCCTATACCAAAAAAAAACGCCAAAAACCCAAATGATATCCTACGCAATATAGACATATTCCTTAAACTCCTATTACCTTAATCTTTCACAGAGTAGCAGCCACCATATATACGTCTAATGCATATATATAATAATCATTATGCTGAACATGAATAAAAGGATAAGAAAAACGGTACACACACCGCACTACAACACAGAGTAATTTACCCAAATACTCCACTAGAGCTCTAAGCATAAAATATAAATTAGAATAAAATGAAAAATGGTAGGCGTGGCCGGACTTGAACCAGCGACCAATCCGTTATGAGCGGACTGCTCTAACCAACTGAGCTACACGCCCCCACCGTTGGATGCAGCAAAAAGTAATCAATGCTGCATAGACGCCTTTTATGGCGTATAAAAAGTGCAAAAGCAATATCTTTTATACCCTTACACCTCGAAATCCCCCTCTCTTTTTGGTATAAATCTTAAGCTCATCATTTTCATACATAAATGGAACACCTCATGCCCGCACAAAACATTGAATTTTTCTGCCCTTTTGCAAAATCAGAAAAGAAACGCCATATTCCGGTTACTGTTATAAAACAATGCACATTTGATGATTGGCTAAACGCACAAAATGACAAAATAAAGAGTCGCGCAAAAGATCAGGGGTTTAAGGCAAAGTCCGGTGAAATTTTTCTAATCTATAATAACGAGGGTCAATGCGAAGCAATTGCCACAGGCACGCAAAACGACATCACCTATACAGATGGCAGTAAAATTAAAAATGCCATTGCTGCTACATTCTCAAAAGATAGCTTAAAAGATATTAGTTTTTCTATTGAGGGCACATTAACAGATATTGAGAACAATGCCCTACACATTGGCTGGGCTCTTGCATGCTATAGCTTCACCTTTTACAAGCAGGACAGTGAAAAGACCGTCCCTGCACTTGTCCTACCTCCTAAAAGCAATAAAAAGCGCATACATGCATTTGTCGAATCTATATGCCTGATCCGTGATCTTGTAAATATTCCCGCAAACGATATGGGCCCGGATGAGCTACAAACAATCACAGAAACCTTAACCAAAGAGCATGGCTGTGCGCTAAATGTGATTAAGGATGAAGACCTCATAACTGAGAACTTCCCTATGATTTACGACGTCGGGAGAGCAAGTACGCGCCGTCCGCGTTTGATTGACTTCACATGGGGGCAAGAAGATCACCCCAAAGTTACCCTCGTTGGTAAAGGTGTTTGCTTTGACACCGGAGGGTTGGATATCAAGCCCTCGCAATTTATGCTCACAATGAAAAAAGATATGGGCGGTTCTGCTCATGTTTTAGGGCTGGCAAATATGATTATGCGCCTTAACTTACCCATCCGCTTACGCGTTTTAATCCCTGCGGTTGAAAATGCAATTTCGGGCAATGCATACCGTCCGTCTGATATAATAAACAGCCGTAAAGGAATAACAGTAGAAGTGGGCAACACAGATGCAGAAGGACGCCTTGTCCTCGCCGATGCCCTGACATATGCATGCGAAGATGAACCTGAACTTCTCATAGACTTTGCAACATTAACAGGTGCAGCGCGCATTGCCGTGGGCTACGACATCCCTGCTCTATTCAGCAACAATGATGATACCGCCCATAAGATACAAGTAAACTCCGCTACAACAGAAATAAACGATCCTGTATGGCAACTTCCTCTATGGCAACCTTATCGCAAAGATTTAGATAGCCCCTGCGCCGATATCAGTAGTACAGGTGCAGGACGCGCAGGTGCAACCAACGCCGCACTATTTCTTCAGGAATTCATCAATAATGATATTGAATGGATTCACATGGATGTTTATGCATGGGAACAAACTGGTAAAGCCGGACGACCAAAAGGTGGTTCTGATACAGGAATGCGTGCAATTTTTGCCCTATTGGAAGAACGATATAGTAAATAGACAAGCAACAGCTTACTGCTGCACAGGTTCAAGCCTAAGCAACCGTCCATTTGTATCATCCGTCAATATATAAAGATAACCGTCAGGGGAAACACGAACATCCCTGATGCGTTCTTTATTACTCTCAAGCATCTTCTCTTGTGCAATAATTTGCGAACCGTCAAGCTCTAAACGCCGTAAATGTCGTAAAACAAGCGCCCCAACGAATAAATCCCCCTCCCATTCAGGGAATTTATCTCCTGTATAAAACGCCATACCGCTTGGCGCTATAGAAGGTGTCCAATGTAAAACAGGATCTTCCATACCCTCTATACTGGTTTTACCCGATATAATCTCTCCAGTATAATCAATCCCAAAGGTTGCCTTTGGCCAACCATAATTTCCACCTGACACTAGAATATTAATCTCGTCACCACCTTGTGGCCCATGCTCATGCACCCAAACCTCACCGCTTTTGGGGTGCAGGGCAATGCCTTGCGGATTACGATGCCCATATGTAAAGATCTCAGACATATTCGTCTCATGAACAACAAACGGGTTATCATCTGCAATCCCCTCTTCAACATCCAAACGAATAACAGACCCTAAATGGTTATGTGGGTTTTGCGCCTGCTCCATATAATCTCCACGTTCACCAACGGTTAGGTATAGTTCACGCTTTGATGTAACCAAAATACGACCACCAAAATGACGCCCCCCTTGCGTTTTAGGACTAGCAACAAACATAACTTCAGAATGCCGTAAACGATTATTCCGCAAATCCAAACGTGCTCGTAGCACCTCTGTACTCACGACATCAATATCATCTTGCGCCGAACCGGAATAGGATAAGTAAACCCATCCTCCATCTTTAAAATCAGGTTCTAAAACAACATCAAGCAACCCACCTTGCCCCTGTGCATAAACAGTTGGCACACCACCTATTTCTGTTTTCTTAGCACTGTCAGCAGATATACGGATCAGTCGCCCGCGGCGCTCAGTTACCAAAAAATCACCATTCGGTAAAAAGGCAAGTGACCATGGGTGATGAAGGCCATTCACCACCTGCACCAAACGAAAAGTAGCTTGCTGCGACCCTATAACCTGCTCTCGCGCTTTATCCGGAAAACAGGCACATAAACATAATAATAATGAAAAAAGAGAAACCTTCTTTAGCATACTGCTTATATAGCAGCTCTAACCAAACATATCCAAAACTTCATGCGCAAAAATATGCAGCGTATCATCGCGTGCGCCCATAATAACAACACGATCACCAGCCTTCGTACGCTCACTAATAAACTTAGACGTATCTACACGTTGCGCAAACCAATGCGCACAAACACCTTTACCTTGTAAATCTTGAACCCAATCCTTCGCCGTAATACTACGATCAACCGTCCCCCCCGCATAATATACTTCTGGTATAAGGAGCTGATCATCTGCCTGTAAATACCGCGCAAAGACATCCGCCATTTCCGCGCCCATCATACGCAAAGGGCCAAACCCATGAAGTTGGAACATAATAATCAAACGCCCGTCAAACTCACGTAAGGCCTGCAAGCTTGCCGCAATTTTATCCGGATTATGTGCAAAATCATCAAGCACAGTAACACCACCGGCCTGCCCTACAAGCTCCATGCGCCTATGTATACCGCCAAAGGCCTGAATGCCCTTCACACACGCCGCCATATCCATATTCATCGCATAGCAAATCGCAAAACAAGCCAACGCATTCTCAACATTATGCCGCCCCGGTACATTCAATGAAACCGGATAACAACGCCCACCGATCAATAGGTCAAAATCAATACCTGTTGCCTGTGGCTTAATATTTTGTGCAACCAAATCCGCCGTCATATCCTTAATTGCATAACTAATAACACGAGCATTTGCACGCAGATCACACAATGATTTCACGCGCGACTGATCATAATTTGCAATAACACCATCACGCGCACACGCAACATAATCCCCAAAAAGCTGCTCGAGCTCTTCCATAGTTTTGTGATCTAGCGCAATATTATTAAGCGCCGCAACAGACGGCCTATAATGCGCAATAGAGCCATCACTTTCATCCATCTCCGCAACGAATAAATCATCATCGCCCTTACGCACACCTGAAAATTTATCATTATCCGAAGTACGAAAATTTCTAATCTCACCACCATTAACGATAGTAGGGTCTTTACCTAACTCCGCAAGAACAGTACCAACCATCCCTGTAACACTTGATTTCCCACTCGTACCGGCAACTGCAACACTATCCTTAGACAGGTTAAAAAACTGTGCTAACAACTCCCCACGGGTCATAATAGGTATATCTAAATCAAGTGCACACTTAACATCAGGGATTGAACTTTCAATAGCACTTGAAACAACAAGCACATCAATTTCATCTGAGATTCCACGACCATCTTGCGGACATAGAATAAGTCCTGCATTTTGCAATGCCTTAAACTTATCCGGTGTTTTACCCTGATCATATGACCGATCAGAACCATAAACACGCATGCCTTTTTTCTGCAAAAGAACAGCCAAAGGCATCATACCACTACCGCCAATACCACAGAAAAAATAGGATTGAGCCGCACGCATATGAAAGACTTTCTATATAATAGAACTATTGTCCGGGATAAATTTGAACAGGCTCTGCAACGACATCCGAAGGGTTCTCCTCCTCTACGGACTCCACCACTGTTTCAGAGGCACCAACAGCAGGTGTATCTAAAACCGTCTCGGCCTCCACACTGCTTACATCAGATGTAACCTCATCTTGCGGCAAAGAGTCGATAACTGATTGCAAATCAACTTTTTCATCCGTGACGGCATCAATTGCTTGCTCTTCCGGTACGATAATTTCATCTGATGGTAACGTGTCTTCCAACACACTTTCCATCTCGGATGGGTACTCTTCACCACGATGTAAAATCGGTGCCTGCCCCTTATTCTTATCTGAATTCATACGCGGGGTAGAAGGTCTAAATTCTTCTAGATCATGATCCTCAGGCTGCATAATGTCACTATTATTATGGCTTGGCGGCTCATTCGGCATGACCTCTTGTTGTGAGAAATCAATCGCCACAACAGATGGATAAGAATGCGATGAGCGTGATGCATAATCCCATGCCACCCCTGCAGGGCCACCCCATATCGCCTTATTATAAAACTTTGCAGGCACCTTAATAGAAACCGCACGGTTACCGGGGGCTTCACATTCTACCAACATATCATCTGAAGAATTCGTCACTGTTAGGCTTTCAGGCGGATAAACTTTATGTTTCAGCTTATTTATATAAACATAACATATGGCATCCTTGGCATCAGGCGTCATAAACGTAACCTTCTGATGAGATGATTTATTCGTATAACCACATGAAGACAAAACTAAAACAGAGGCTAAAAGACAGAAATTTAAATTTTTAAAAACCATAGACATGAGGGAACCCCGAAGAAAAAACACTAGTTCCTAAAGGATATATAATTCCATTTAAACCGACAATTCGTAAACACATACAAATACGTTTAAGCCACAGTTTTCTCTTGAACTTCGACCTTTTTTTCAGAAACAAAACTCAAACCATCATCTTTCACATCAACATAGACAGAGCTTTCCGATTCTATATCACCAGAAAGAATTAATTCCGCCAGTTTATTTTGCAAATATGTTTGGATAGCGCGTTTTAAAGGGCGCGCTCCATATACAGGATCATACCCCTGATCCGCAATCCACTGACATGCAACATCACTCAATTCCAAACGAATACGCTGTGCCTCCAATAAATCACGTAAATACTCTAATTGTATATCAACAATCCCCTGAATATGTTCACGATTAAGCTTGTTAAACAGCAATATTTCATCAACACGATTTAAAAACTCAGGACGGAAATGCCCGCGCACAACCTCCATCACACGCTCTTGAATATCTTCTTCTCTGATATCTTCACTCTTATGGACTAAATACTCACTCCCCAGATTTGAGGTCATAATCAATACAGTATTACTAAAATCAACCGTACGCCCCTGCCCATCTGTTAAACGACCATCATCCAGAACCTGTAAGAGAATGTTAAAAACATCAGGATGTGCCTTTTCAATTTCATCAAATAGAATCACCTGATACGGCCTGCGGCGTACACTTTCGGTCAGTACCCCACCTTCTTCATACCCCACATAACCAGGCGGTGCGCCTATCATCCGTGATACAGCGTGCTTTTCCATGTATTCAGACATATCTATACGCACCATCGCGCTCTCATCATCAAACAAGAACTCTGCCAAAGCTTTTGTAAGCTCCGTTTTACCAACACCGGTTGGCCCCAAAAACATAAACGAACCAATCGGACGATTTGGATCTTGCAATCCCGCACGTGAGCGTCGAATAGCATTAGATACCGCGCGTACAGCCTCGCCTTGACCAACAACACGATCACGCAACTTATCTTCCATAGAAAGGAGCTTCTCCCTTTCACCTTCCATCATTTTATCGACAGGCACACCCGTCCACTTACTCACAATATAGGCAATATCATCAGATGTAACTTCCTCATTAATAAGGCCCCCACCCGCATGATTTGCCTCTGCCGCACCTGCAATCTTTCCCTCTAAATCAGGGATAGCACCATATTTAAGCTCACTCGCCTTTTCCCAGTCCCCCTCGCGCTCCGCTTGCTCAAGTTCGCCTCGCGCCTTATCCAAACGCTCTGTATAACGTTGCCCTGCGGAGAGCTCCTCTTTTTCCGCCCTCCACTGACTTGTCAGATCCGCAGATTGTGCCTCAAGTGTCTGTAATTCCTTCTCTAACTTTCCAAGACGATCCTTTGACCCTTTATCCTTTTCCTTCTTCAACGCCTCTCGCTCAATCTTAAGCTGGACAACACGGCGGTCTATCTCATCAATTTCCTCAGGCTTACTATCAACCTGCATCCGTAAACGTGACGAAGCCTCATCAACCAAATCAATCGCTTTATCAGGTAAAAACCTATCAGTAATATAACGATTAGAAAGCGTAGCCGCCGAAACAATCGCCGCATCTGTAATACGTACACCATGGTGAAGCTCGTACTTTTCCTTCAAACCACGTAAAATAGAAATCGTATCCTCAACTGTTGGCTCGGACACAAATACGGGCTGGAAACGACGTGCCAAAGCAGCATCTTTTTCAATATGCTTACGATATTCATCTAACGTCGTCGCACCGACCATATGCAACTCTCCACGAGCCAAAGCCGGTTTAAGCATGTTAGAGGCATCCATCGCACCATCACTCTTACCTGCTCCAACCAATGTGTGCATTTCATCTAAGAAAAGAATGACCTCCCCTTCCGCCGCTGAAATCTCATCAATGACCGACTTTAAACGCTCCTCAAACTCTCCACGAAATTTTGCCCCGGCAAGCAGCGCACCCAAATCAAGAGACATAAGCTTCTTATCACGTAATGCTTCCGGCACATCTCCGTTCACAATACGTTGTGCAAGCCCTTCAATAATAGCCGTTTTACCAACACCCGGTTCACCAATTAAAACAGGGTTATTTTTCGTACGACGTGATAAAACCTGAACCGTACGTCTAATCTCTTCATCTCGCCCAATAATAGGATCAAGCCGCCCCGAAAGCGCATCCTCCGTCAAATCACGTGCATATTTACGCAAGGCATCAAATTGATCTTCCGCCGTTGCATTATCCGCCGTACGTCCCTTTCGAATATCATTAATCGCCTGATTAAGCTTAGAGTCCGTGACACCTGCATCTTGTAGATATCCTGAGACATCCGTGCGCTTGGCCAGTATCATGGCCTGTAAAACACGCTCAACAGTAACAAAACTATCACCCGCTTTTTCACTAACTTTTTCTGCCTCTGTAAATATCTTTCCCAGATCGCCAGATAAGCGTATCTGCCCTGCCCCCGGTCCCTCAACAGACGGAAACTTCGCAATGGCAAGTTCAATTGAGCTTTTCAGTCCCGCAAGGTCACCCTCGCAACTACGGACTAATTTCGCCGTAACAGCATCCGTATCATCCAACATTACAGACAAGATATGCTCAGGCTCTAAAGATTGATGGTTAGAACGTGCCGCTAAGGTCTGTGCTTGTTGAATAAACCCTTTTGTCTTTTCTGTCAGCTTATCGAAATTCATTGATATCCCTCACCTATAATACAAAGCATAAACACACCGCAATTATTCAATAATCAAGCATATCTCTTATATGACTTTTATCAAGAATAAGACGATAAAAAATAAAAAAAGCGAGGAGACCAGCCCCCCGCTTCGTACGCAATTCTTATAAAAATACTATTCTACAGTCTCAACTTCTGTAGACGATTTTGCATCAGCAACAGATCCGCCTAGAATACTGGCAGGCAAGGATAGATCCTCAACCTTTTCTTTACTCTCAGCCTTCGCGGATGACTTTTCATTTCCTTCGTTCTCTTTCATTTCATTCGGAGAACGCTCACCAGTGACCTTCTTCGCATCAAAGCCACCGTTAAATTCATTAATCACACGAATATAATGCTCTGCATGCTGAAAATAATTTTCCGCAACCATATGATTTCCCGCAGATACAGCATCCTTTGCAAGAGCAAGGTACTTCTCCGCAACCTGATGTGCCGTTCCACGAATACGAACATCCGGCCCATTACTGTCATAAACCTGTGTACGCGGCTGGTTATTACGACGACCATGTCCGCCACCATTACCGCCACGATTTCTTTGTCTTCTGTTATTATTTGATGTTCCGTGTCTCATTTTTTATCCGTTATTCTTCACAAGGTTTGTAAACTCCAGCACAGCTCGACATAGCGCAAATCATGTTATAATCAACAAGTCAGCGTAAATACACCCCACATAAATATGTTTTATGCGCTTACACACAACATCTTGTTGTTATCTTGATTCTTCCAAACCGCATGTTGCGACTTGTTGCCTCGAACACCTTCAAAGTACATCTAACCGCATTTTCCAATCAAGCCGTATCGTTAAAAAAAACTTATTTATCCCCACTAGAGATTTCCACAACCCGCGGATTACCTGCCAGATCCATATGGACGGTGCGTTGCGCAAATCCAGATTCTTCCGCGAGTCGCATCACACTATTTTCCTGATCATAGCCAATTTCAAAAAGTGCGATTCCACCCTTATTTAAATAGCGTGATAAAATGGGAAAAAGATTTTTATAGGGAGACAAACCATCATCCCCACCATCAAGTGCCAGAATCGGGTCATGATTCTGCACTTCCTGTGACAAGGTCGGAATAACTTGATTCGAGATATAAGGAGGATTAGATACAATTAAATCAAAACTTCCCTGTATTGATTCTAACCATGAACCACAGAAAAATGTACTTCTGTCACTGCACTGGTTGCGCACTGCATTATTTCGCGCACATGAAATTGATCCAAAAGACAGGTCACCACCAACACCAAATGCATTTTTAAATTCATGAAGCAATGACACCAAAATGCACCCTGAACCGGTTCCTAAATCTAAAATTCGCAAAGGTTTAGAAACGTCAAAACGCTGCAAAGCCAAATCAATGATTAATTCGGTATCAGGGCGCGGATCAAGCGTGTCTTTAGATAATGTAAAAGGAAGCCCCCAAAACTCACGCGTACCATATATACGCGACAACGGAACACCACTAAGCCGTTGTTCAACATCACGACAAATAAGTTTATAAGAATCCTCAGAAATATTTTTATCCGGCCAAACAATCAAATCAGACCAGTCATAAGACGTACGCTCCGTGATAATCATCCGCGCGGCATATTCAGAAGACTCAATATTACCCTCAAAAAAACATTCCAGAATATATTTATAAACGCTACCAAGCGTCTTGGGAGAAGAAGCCATAAAACGATTCTTTACTAATTCTCAAGCTGCGCAAGTGCTTCTGCTTGATACTCCGCAATAAGGGAATCAATCACCTCATCCAACGCCTCACCACGCACAACATCTTCCAACTTATAAAGCGTCAAATTAATACGGTGATCCGTCAAACGCCCCTGCGGGAAATTATACGTACGAATACGTTCAGAACGGTCACCTGAACCAACTTGTGACTTTCTATCTTCCGCACGCTCATCTGCCAATTGCTGACGTTTCAAATCATAAATACGCGTACGTAGAACCTTCATCGCTTTATCTTTATTCTTATGCTGAGAACGCTCCTCTTGCATTTCAACAACGACACCGGTTGGAATATGTGTAATACGAACCGCACTATCCGTCGTATTAACGTGCTGTCCACCGGCACCTTGCGCACGATATGTATCAATACGCAGATCTTTTGTTTCTATTTGAACATCAACTTCCTCGGCTTCCGGCAAAACAGCAACAGTTGCCGCCGAAGTATGAACACGCCCTTGCGTTTCGGTTTTTGGAACCCGTTGCACACGGTGCACACCTGATTCATATTTCATTTTCGCAAAAACATTTTGGCCGGATATTTGCGCGACCACATCCTTATATCCACCAACATCATTCTGTGATGCCTCAACGACCTCAAAACGCCACCCCATTTTTGCAGCATAGCCCTTATACATTCCAAATAAATCAGCACAGAACAAACCGGCCTCATCGCCCCCCGTCCCTGCACGAATTTCAAGAATAGCATTCTTGGTATCTGCCTCATCCTTTGGGATAAGAACAAGCCTGATCTGACGTTCCAACTCAGGAATGCGAGTATTTAACGCCCGTATTTCTTCCTCGGCAATATCCTTCATTTCGGGGTCTGAAAGCATCTCTTCCAGATCCGATTTCTCAGAAGTCGCATCTTGAAGCTCACTCATCGCCTCAACAACAGGTGAGAGCTCTGCATACTCCATAGAAAGCTTTGTAAACTCATCACCACTAAGGCCGCCAACAGACATTAATGATGCAAGCTCTTCATGCCGCGTACGAATTGATGATAATTTTTCCTGCATAGACATATTATTATTCTCTTTATCTTATCGTCTCGGAAAGTATGTGATACGTTACCTTCTTCATTTTTAAAAGAAAATAATAGCAAATAAAGTAAGAAATATGTTTCTGGAAAGCACAGAACTCCTCCCTCAAGCATGCGGATACATTGCACTCTTCCTTGGAGTCATCGCCTACCAATTCAAAGAGAGCAAGGCCATGCTCGCCGTTCAATCCATCATGAACATATTTTGGTTTACACATTTTTTTCTAATTGGTGCACATGTTGGTGCATTAATGAGCTGCGTTGGCCTCTTCAGAAATTCTAGCGCTTGTCTTATTGCTGAAAAACATCTTCCTAAAATCGCAATAACGTCCTGTATATTAGCACTATCACTTGGACTATACGCAGCCGAGTCATGGATATACTTAACTGCATGCGGCGGAAACATCTTGAACAACATCTCTATTATAGCCAGAGAAAAGCCCCTCACATTCCGCCTAATCCAATTTGCAGGAGAAAGCTTGTGGCTCCTTTACTCTATTCTCGTTATGTCATTGCCCGGTATCGCTTTTGGATTATTTCTAATTATATCGAATGCCATTGGCACCTTACGTCATGAAAAGAACGCTATTGCAAAGAGCCTTCTTCAGAAATCGGATCACCCGCCTTCTCGACCCTAAACTCCAATGTCTTGAGATAAGAAATATTCAACGGAATATCACGCCGTACATCCCCATTCTTACCAAGCGGCATAAGCGTTTTCCCGTGTACAATAATTTCAACATTCGCCGCATTTCCCAAAGACATACTTAACCCCGGGCTATCCGGTACAAAATATTGATCTCCACTCTCAAGGATATTAGAAACCACGACTTCCCCATTCTCATTCTTTATCTCAACCCAACTATTCCCGATAATATTAAGAATAATGCCACTCTGATTCTCATCACTACTCATATTCTCCACATCGTTCACTTCATGAACGTCAGAAACAATCGGGTCTTCCTCAATAACACTTGATTGAATGGTAAGGTCCTGTTCAACATGCTGACGAATGGAATCGGGAACTGCCTCAATATACGCAATGTTACCGCGATCAGGCTTATTATCGTAATGCCAAAAAATAAGAAATAGCGACGCCATAAACAGCATACACACAGCAAACCATAAAACAGGCGTTTTCGTTTCAGAGGCAGCAACAGAAAAAGATAATTTGGCCTTCCCTGACGCACCATCCATGTACTGCGCCTTAAAAAGCTGTACAGTTTTGCCACCATCAAGCCCCAGATACTCCGCATAACTACGTACAAACCCAATCGCATAAACCCGCCCGGGTAAATCCGTCAGATCGCCATTTTCAATTGCCTCAATCTGACACGCACGTATGCGTAAGGCCTTCTGGACATCCTCTAATGTTTGTCCATAAAATAGCCGCGTCCGCCGAAGTGCTTCACCCACTTCCTCATGCGCGAGAGCCTCTAGCTCTTTAACAGGTAATTGATCTTTCATGATATGAAGATCATACGATATTTTCTATTCTTGATCCAGTCCATAAGCTGCATGTAATGAACGCACAGCAAGCTCCGTATAGTCAGTTCCGATCAGAACACTAATCTTGATTTCAGATGTAGAAATAACCTGAATATTGATACTTTTATCTGCCAACGTTTTAAACATAGTGTTCGCAACACCCGCATGGCTTTTCATACCAATACCAACAACAGATACTTTTGTAACATTCTCATCAACGACAAGATCATTATACGTCAAATCAACACTCTCTTTGATAGTCTTAACCGCCAGATCAACCTCATTTTTCGGCACAGTAAACGTCATATCTGTGCGCCCTTCCGCCGAAATATTCTGAACAATCATATCAACATTAACTGCCGCATTTGCAAGAGGTTCAAACAATCGCGCCGCAACTCCGGGAACGTCACGAACACTCACCAAAGTTACTTTCGCCTCATCCTTACTATGTGCAATACCACTAACAAGTTCCTGTTCCACTATTCTATCCTCTGTCGTTACCAATGTACCTTTAAGCGCGCTTCCGACTTCATCACCAAAACTCGATAAAACCTGAATAGGCACACCACTCTTCGCACCCATTTCAACCGAGCGCGTTTGTAAAACCTTACTTCCCAAAGATGCGAGCTCTAGCATTTCTTCATAAGCAATCTTATGAATTTTCTTCGCCTTTGGCACAATACGTGGATCGGCCGTATATACACCATCCACATCTGTATAAATATCACATCTCTCCGCATTCAGTGCTGCGGCCAAGGCAACAGCAGACGTGTCCGACCCCCCACGCCCAAGCGTCGCAATACGGTTAAGCTCCGTCACACCTTGAAATCCCGGCACAACGACAACTTCACCACTATTCAAACGATCCAAAATATTATCTGTATTAATATCTTCAATCCGTGCCTTACCATGCACATTATCCGTTAAAATAGGAATTTGCCAACCAAGCCATGAACGCGCAGCGACACCTTTCTTCTGTAACGCCATAGCCATAAGCCCCGCTGTAACCTGCTCACCGCTAGACACAACAGTGTCATATTCACGTGCATCATGCATCGGACTAATTTGACGACAATAATCAACAAGCTGGTTCGTCACCCCCGACATTGCCGAAACAACCACAGCAACCTTATGCCCCGCCTCGACTTCACGCGCAACTTTACCTGCAGCACGCTCAATACGTTCAATATCCGCAACAGAAGTTCCACCAAATTTTGCAACAATCAATGCCATTTTTATATCTTTAACGCTCTTGTATTTATAACAATGCTTATCCATACTCACCTCAAACAGAAAAATCAAAGGTATTTATTATGCAAGCGCAGCATAACGAACAAAAAAATAACAATAATACAACGATAGACCCCTCTGAAATTCAAAATTTTGCAAAGGATTCATCGCGTTGGTGGGACGAAAATGGCCCATTCAAACCCTTGCACCGCCTTAACCCTGTCCGTATGTCATACATTAAAAAACAGATATGCGATCACTACAAACACGATTTCGAACAATTGAATGCACTAGATGGCTTAAAAATACTCGACATTGGGTGTGGTGGTGGATTGGTAAGTGAGTCCCTTGCTCGTATGGGCGCAACGATAACCGGTGCAGATGCAGACGAAAATGCAATTAACACCGCACGCGCGCATGCAGAAGGAACAGGCTTAGAGATTGAATACAAATGTGGCAATGCCGCAGATATTGATAATAAATTCGACGTTGTCTGCGCTCTTGAAATTATAGAGCATGTCACAGACCCAAACGACTTCATATCTCTATGCAAGGATAAACTAAAGCCGGGCGGCCTCCTTATTATGTCGACGCTCAACCGTACTCCGAAATCATATGCGTTAGGTATTATTGCGGCAGAATATCTATTACGCTGGGTTCCACGCGGCACACATACATGGTCTAAATTTTTAAAACCATCAGAAATTACACGCTATGCACGCCAATACGGTTTAACCCCGCACGACGTAACGGGGTTAATTTTTAATCCTATAAAAAACGAATTTGAATTATCCAATACAGATCTGGATGTAAATTATCTAATCACATTATGCGACTAGGGTTAACTCACCATCAAAAACATCCAATGCACTTTGAAGTACATTACGAGGCACTGGAATAAACTGATTATCCCTATCACTACGCTCTAAAATAGAGCGTAACTCATCAAGTGTATAAATCACACTTGTACTTACCTTTGGGTTACCAAAAAATGCAATTGGATTATCACCAAATGTCCAACGATAGCTCCAATATACATCAGTCGCTCGTTTTTTAAATTCCGTCACCATGTTTCTCACCTAAATCTTTTTATATTAGGGATAGTTAATACAGAAAAATAGTGATTATGTCAAATTATCTTAAGGTTATATAGAATATATTCTTACGCATTCCCCTATACAAACAATCACCAAATCACTAGGATACCTGCCATGAACATTATACATATCGCATTGGGGCTTTCCCTTTTATCCGTACTTGGCGTTTTAACCCTTGGCCTTTATGCCATGGCAAAAGGCGGTGAGTTCAATGATAAATATGCAAATAAACTCATGCGATTGCGCGTCGCTTTACAGGGGTTAGCCATATTACTCCTTGCACTCTCGTACGTTTTATCCCAAAATTAAATTGAATAAACCTCTTTCACTTTAAGTCTGGAGTGATCTTAATGAAAATACTTGTCCCAATTAAAAGAGTCGTCGATTACAACGTCAAAGTCCGTGTTAAATCGGATGAAAGCGGTATTGACCTCGCCAATGTTAAAATGTCTGTAAATCCATTCGATGAGATCGCAGTAGAAGAAGCCGTCCGCCTGAAAGAAGCTGGAAAAGCCTCTGAAATTATCGTGATAACAATTGGCCCTGAAAAGGCACAAGAACAAATCAGAACGGCAATGGCCATCGGTGCAGATCGCGGGATTTTAGTAAAAACAGACACCCCTATTGATTTAGGCGGCGTAGAACCACTTGCCGTTGCAAAAACACTAAAAGCATTAGTTGAAAAAGAAACACCCGACCTTGTTATCATGGGTAAACAATCCATTGATGATGACTCAAATCAAACCGGACAAATGCTGTCCGCGCTTCTTGGTTGGGCACAAGGAACCTTCGCATCAAAACTAGACGTGAACGACAACACACTACAAGTAACGCGTGAGATTGATGGCGGTCTTGAGACAATTGAACTAAAAGCCCCCGCAATCGTGACCACAGACCTACGTCTGAATGAGCCGCGCTACGCCAAACTACCCGATATTATGAAGGCGAAGAAAAAGCCTATGGAAATAATAGAGCCGACAGAGCTTGGCATTGATTACACACCGCGCCTTGAAATTGTGAGTGTTTGCGAACCACCCGTTCGTCAAGGAGGCGCAAAAGTCGCAAGCGTCGATGAACTCATCGATAAATTAAAGAACGAAGCAAAAGTAATATAAGGAGAAGTATAATGAGCATACTCGTCTTAGCAGAACATGATAATACATCTCTAAAATCCGCATCACTCAACACAATCACGGCGGCTAGCCAAATCGATACTGATATCCATGTCCTTATCGCAGGAGCAAATTGTGATGCTGCGGCACAAAGTGCGGCACAAGTGGCAGGCGTATCAAAAGTAATAAAAGCAGATGCAGATAGCCTTTCACACCCACTAGCAGAGGAAATTGCCCCTATCCTCGTGGATTTAGCGAGTGGTTATTCGCACATTCTTGCACCTGCAACAACATTTGGTAAAAATATACTACCACGCGCGGCTGCTTTATTAGATACACAACAAATTTCCGATATTATCGCAGTAGAATCTCCGGATACATTCAAACGCCCTGTATATGCAGGCAACGCAATCGCAACGGTAAAGTCCTCTGACGCAATCAAACTAATTACGGTGCGCGGGACAACATTCGACGCGGCACAAACGAGTGGCGGAAATGCGAGTATAGAAGAATACAACGTAAACACACCTTCTGGATTGAGTAGTTTCGTCAAACAAGAACTCTCCGTTTCTGAAAGACCCGAACTAACCGCGGCTAAAATTGTTATTTCAGGTGGGCGCGGCGTTGGGTCAGAAGAAAACTTCGCCATAATCGAAAAACTGGCAGATAAACTTGGCGCAGCCGTTGGCGCATCCCGTGCCGCAGTTGATGCCGGCTATGTCCCCAATGATTACCAAGTTGGACAAACTGGTAAGGTCGTTGCACCAGACCTATATATCGCAGTCGGAATTTCCGGCGCAATTCAACATTTGGCAGGAATGAAAGGTTCAAAGGTCATTGTGGCAATCAACAAGGATGAAGATGCGCCAATATTTTCTGTTGCGGATTATGGGTTGGTTGCGGACTTGTTCGATGCTGTACCTGAGCTAACAGATAAGCTATAAAAAACAGTAATTATAAGCTGAAATCGCTTTCCGGTTCAGTCGGTCTATCATCCGTTTCCACATAATATTGCGGAACTTCCGGTGTATAATCCGACCGAATAACTCTGCCAGTTTCCTCATCCATATAACCAATAAAGTTATAACTATCAGACGGCGCATCCAATGCTTCTTCATCAGGGTTAGGAATAATATTTCCTCGATGATCAATTGATACACCCCCAATAAAATTTGCGCTTACATTTTCACCAAACTCATCAACAAGTGATGCAGTTGTACTACCGCCTGTATTTACATCCGCTTCCGATGACCAAAACACGTGCGGTACATCTTGTATCTTTGGCGTATGCGCCAATATTTTTTTAATATGCCGTTCCAATAAAGTGTTCCTACTCTTTACTCAGCATACCTAAGAATGCACAATTATGTCAATAACGCTTACTCATCAGTGCCCGTGGGAATACGAAAAACCGGCTTACTCTCATCTCTATCAAAGATAGTATTATCAGTTCGCACATCATCCAAAACTGTACTGGAAAGGGTTGCACCACTAAAGTCCGCACCACGCAAATCCGCTCCTGTTAAATCAGCATGAGAAAGGTCAGCCCCTTTAAAAATAGCATCCTTTAAATTTGCCCCGACAAAACTCGCATATCTAAAACGTGCATTTTCAAAGTTACACGGATTAAAACGTCGCGTCGCAGTTGTTCCAAGCAATAAAGCCGAACAATTCGCGCCTGATAAATTTGCATGTGAAAAATTACAGTTCTTGAACGAGCTACTCCGTAAATCCGCATCTTCGATATCACAATCTCGGAAATCTGAACCGTCCAGAACGGCACTTTGCAACTGTACCTTATAAAGATTCATACTAAAAAATTGAGTATTAACCGCCTTAATAGCAGTAAGATTTTCCATCTTTAAACTACCCAAGATCCGTAAATCCACATGGTCCAAAGTAAGCTGCTGACCATTTTGTCCCTTACTCCTCAACCATTCACGATGATGTTCCAATAACGTTGGTAATGGCTCGGTCAGGTCAGAAACAGATGTACCAACATTCTCATCAGTAATAGCTCCACTGAGATCAACACCACCACTACGTAACTCACTAACCTCAACGCCAACCAGAATAGCCGACTTTATATTCGCCCCGCGCATTTGTGCACCGACAATATCAACATTCGATAAATTGGCTCCCTCCAACGTCGCACCACGTAAATCGGCCTTCGCCATATTTGCACCAGTCAATGTTGCATCCGAAAAATCAGCATTCGAAGCCATCGAGCCGGCCAATTTAGCACCGCTCAAATTTGCGCCCTTAAAATTCACTGCCTTACGATTTGAAGCAAAATCACCATCCTTAGCAATGCCACCAACCCGTAAATCTGCCGATTCTAAATCTGCCCCCTCTAAATTAGCATTTTCAATACGCGCACCACGCAAATCTGCACGCGTAAAGCAGGTTTGAAAAAGATTGGAATGACTAAGGTCACATGCATAAAGCGCAGCTTCCTGAAAGTTCGAAAAAGACAAATCCATTTTATTCATAAGGCATGCCGTAAAACTCGCTTGCCTCAGGTCTTTTCCACTCAATGATAGCTCACGTAAATCTGTTTTTTCCAAAACAGCACGCCGCCCACCAATACGCCCTTCTAAAAAACGATTATGCAAACCAACTAACGCATCCAACTGATCCTGAGATATCGTCTCAAGATTATTTTGTTGCTCCACCATCATCTAAAAAATTTCCTGCGCATAACATCTATTTTTTGTATCTAATACATATTCCGAAAGGAATTTAAGCCATGAATATACCACATATCTGTTAAAGAAATGCATATAAAGAAAAGATAACAGAACGGTACAGTTGATAAAATATATCAAGAATGCATACCAAGTAAGAACGAAATAATAGCCAACCTGTCCCATTCGGCTATACCGGTTATTTCATATAGAATTCTTCCCTTATCATCTAATATCCATGTCACGGGAAGCCCTCGTATATTCATGTTTTTTTGTAAAGACAAATTACTATCAAAATAAGCAGCAACTTCCGAGAGATTACGCTCTTCAATGAAGTCCAACACTTTGCCTCTTTGATCATTCATATCAATGGAAACGGCCATAACACGCCACCCCTTTTTAGAGACAACAGATGAATTTAGTCGCGACAAAGATGGTAATTCCTTAATACATGAGGGACACCACGTTGCCCAAAGATTTAAGACCGTAAACTGCCCTTCACCCGAATCAAATAACGCAACCATATTGCCATCACGATCTTCAATCTCGATCCCCTCAGGAAAGAATGTCTCTTCCTCAATCTTGGTAATATTCCTGAAAAGATCCGACATATCCTGCTCATCAGCAAATGATGGCTGCACAAAAAACAACGAACAAGCCCAAAGAAAGAACAAGAACACACCTTTAATCATAGCCACTGATTTCAACATCGTAAAATTATACCTCTGTAATTCTCATCCCATATACGTCTTTGGGGTTTTCTTTTTATCAATTCCACGATACATAATGATCTAAGAAGGAAAAGGTAAAAGATGAACGCAATGAGATTATTATTCTATATCATGATTTGTTTCACAAGCATAAGCCTAAGCGCATGTGGAATCAAACCGCCATATGTTGATCCACCTGCGGGTGCGGAACATACAGAGTTTCCGCGCACATACCCAAGCCCGTCAACAGACCCACAGCCGGGCCTTGAAAATAAAAGCTTTTAATTAAGGATCGAAAAATGGGCGGATTTACAGAAAAAAACGGCATATTACATGCCGATAACATTCCCTTGACCGAAATTGCAAAAGAATATGGCACGCCATGCTATGTTTATAGTGCTTCTGTAATTAAAAAACAGTTCGAGGCACTACAAAACGCCATGCAAAAAGCAATACCGGCAGATCGACAGCCCCTCCTTTGTTATGCATGTAAAGCAAACTCCAACCTAGCAATTTTAAAACTTCTGCAAACACTCGGCAGCGGACTTGAAATTGTATCTGAAGGAGAACTCTTCCGTGGCCTAAAGTCCGGTTTCACAGGCGATAAAATAATCTCCACCAGTTTCGGAAAAAACGAATCTGAGATCAAAGCATGCCTTGATGCTGATATCCTTCAATTTAATATAGAAGCACCGGAAGAGCTCGACAACATCAATAAATATGCATCGCAATCAGGTAAAAAAGTGAATGTGGTGTTCCGTCTAAATCCTAACATCACCGGTGGCGGACATAATAAAATATCAACAGGCCGCAAAGAAGATAAATTCGGGAACACTGCCGATGACATTCTTGCCCTATACAAACGTGCCGAAGAAATGGAACATATTATTCCGTCTGGTATATCTGTTCATATCGGCTCTCAAGTTTCAAACGTAGAAGCATTCAAACCTGCTTTTGAAAAAGTGGCAGAACTTGTTCATATACTGCGTAATAACGGACACACAGTTACGCATCTCGATATTGGCGGTGGTTTTCCCATTATCTATAATGATGAACAACTTTTGGATTTGGACGCCTACGCAAAATGGGTGGCCGAGATTATTGTACCTCTGGATACAAAAATACAGATGGAACCCGGACGCTATATGGTTGGTAATTCCGGCGTACTACTTACGCGAACACAATATGTTAAAACCACACCATCACGTAAATTCCTTGTACTTGATGCAGGAATGAATGATCTAATCCGTCCAACATTGTACGAAGCCTATCACGGTGTGCGCGCAGTGATGAGCCATAACGCCCAAAAAGAAACATATGACGTTGTAGGGCCAATTTGTGAAAGCGGCGACATCTTCGCAAAAGGACGCGAAATATCAGAGGTTAACAAAGGCGATCTTGTGGTCATTGAATCCGCAGGCGCATATGGTTTTGCCATGGCCTCAAATTATAACTCCAGATGTTTACCCGCAGAAATACTTGTTGATGGAGACAACGTTTCATTAATCAACAAAGCACAAACATTAGAAGACTTAATAGCCCGCGAAAACGTTCCCGATTGGCTCTAAACCACACCACAAAACGGTGGAATAATATAAAAAATGATGGGTTAGCGTGCAAAAACACGATATCCTACCCCTATGCATATAGTCGTTTTGCTTATACCCCAACAAGGTATAAACGGCGCAGTATATTTTATAACTATACAAAATGAACAACGATGTTGGGGGATACATAAAATATGGCCATTGACCCTATAGATTTCGAAAACCGCCCATTCCTGAATGCACTGGCTAAAAAGCAGCGTAAAGCCTTTGTTGCATTAACAATTGAACGCATTATTCAGGGCATATGGCGTTTATTCTTTTGGGTATTATTTATATGTGGCCTTTGGATGCTTGGCATACCGTCCTTCTTCGGACAAGCCGCAAACATACTTACAACGTTCATCTTTGTTATTGGATGTATTTATTTCCTAAGAAAAGATGCCCTCTTATTTAAATTTCCGCATGATAAAGCACTGAACCTACAGCTGGAAAAACAAAGCGCACTACCACGCGGTCAAATCGCATTATTAGAAGATAAGCTCGCAAACCCTCGTAAACATGAAACCAGAGACTTATGGAATTTATCGCAAAAAACCGCCCTTCACACGATGGCGCACCTAAAAACTCCATCAATTCGCACTTTCCTATCACGCCGCGATCCATATGCTTATCGCTTTATCGCTCTAATCATGTTTATCGCCGGACTTATGGTTTCCGGAAATGCTTGGCAAGATAGAATATCTGCCGGACTTATGCCCATATCTCCATCTTTTGCAATATCACAGGGCAAAGATACACAAATTTGGATAAAGCCCCCCGAATACACCCTACAGCCTGAAATCTACATCAGTGGACACGGCACATACGCACAAACAATAGACATTCCCGAAGGCAGTGAAGTCAAACTCCGCCTCTATAGCAGCTTCGGAAAGCTCTTTACCCCCTACCTAAAAATAGGACAAGACAGCCATATCATTCCGAACCTTGAAAACGGGTTATATGGCATAGAAACAACCATTACTGATGCCACCAGCTTATCCGTTACACAACTTGGCATTTCACGCGCAAAAATAAATTATAATTATATCAACGATACCCCTCCTGAGATTTACACCTCCCACAACGAACAGGACAGTACAAACAGTCAATCTTTCGATGGGGTCGAAGACATTATAGTCGAAACTGAGATTCCAACCGAAAACACAGACACGATACAAGAACAAGATACAACTGAGCCAACAACAACAGAAGAAGACCTTAAACCTGAAGAGCAATACGAACAGCTCAGTGACTTCCGTTTACGCTTTCCGCTCGCCGTAAAAGATGACTACAGCGTTACCGAACTACACATGAAAATGGATATAGATAAAATGGTAGAGGACAAGCCACTCGGTGGTTCGTTTACCGATATACGCCTTATCATGTCACGCCCCAATACGGAATTTAAAATATCACCCACATATGACCTTGCATGGCATACATGGGCAGGCCTCCCAGTTACGTTTGAATTTATTGCTCATGACCATAAAAAACAAACATCATCACTTCAAAAAATATCCTTGGTATTACCAGAACGGCATTTTGAACACCCTATGGCAAAAACCATAATCGCCCTGCGCAAACGTCTGGCATGGGATTACAATGACAGCTTTATAGAGGTCGCACAAAACCTTGAGGTTTTACTGTCTGCACCCGATTACTTCCAAAACAATCCTATTATTTTCTTAGGCCTACGTACGGCAAGTTCACGTTTATACTATGTCGATAAAAAGCCACAAGAAGACCGCATTACCGCAGCAGAAGATATCATAGACTTACTATGGAATCTCGCCATATCCATCGAAGATGGCAACCTCGCCCTCGCAATGAGAGAACTGCGCGATGCACAACGCGCTCTTGAAAACGCTATGCGAGATCCAAACTCAAGCGACGAAGAAATCGCACAGCTCATGGACAACTTACGCCAAAAAATGATGGAGTATTTTGTTGAGATGCAACGCGATGCACAAAAACGCATGCAAGATGGTGACGATTTCCCGCAATTCTCCCCGGATCAGTTCAGCGAGCTTATATCCCCTGACAGCCTAGCCAAATTAATGGAAGAAATTGAAAATGCAATGAAATCAGGTGATGAGGAAAAAGCACGAGAGCTTATGTCACAGCTTCAGCGTATGATGGAAATGATGGGAAATGCCGGCCAAATGCAAATGCCCAAAGATATGCAAATGATGAAAAAAGGCATAAATGAGTTACAACAGCTTATTGAAAAACAAGAGGCGCTTCTTGAAAAAACAAACAAACAGGCGAACCTTCAAAAACTACTGAACAAACATCAAAAACAACGCAAGAAGAATGCACCATCCTCCATGCCTACAATGGATGAAATTCTTAAAGATTTTGGTATGAACAACGCTCCACCAACACCAAAACAAGAAAATAATACTCCAACGCCACCGCCAACAGATCAGAAAAACACAGAGCAAAACGCTCCTATGAACATCGACACCTCTGAGAATAGAGCAGAGCAACAGGCTCTACGCTACATCCTTGGTCAGCTCATGCTTGAGGCATCTGAGAAACTGGATGAAATACCGGAAAATATGGGCAATGCGGAACAAGAAATGCGTGGTTCAGAAGAAGCACTTGCACAAGTCGATCCGAAAAGTGCCATCCCACATCAGGAAAAAGCCATAGAACACCTAAAAGAAGCACAAGAACAACTCAGCCAACAATTAAAGGCACGCTTACAACAAATGATTGGTATCGGCTTTAGTGGTGCTCAACGCTATGACCCGCTTGGTCGTCCTTATGGTGGGGATCAGGACGAGAATGGTTCTGCCCATGGCTCTCCTGTGAAGATCCCTGATGAGCAGGAGAAGAAGCGTGTAGACGAGATTTTGCGGACGCTCCGTGATCGCTCTGGTGATCGCTCTCGCCCACAGGATGAACTTGATTACTATCGTCGCCTGCTCCGCCAATTTTAGGGATCAGGACAAAACGTATTTGTAGCTCGTTTTCAACCTTGTGCTCATCACCATGTTCACCACTATCGTGGTCGCCATCCTGCCCATGGTCATCAGTATGTGCGTCACCGTGATTATCTCCATGCCCATTGTCACTATGAGAGCTTGCCTCAGAATGCCCCCCCTCATGTTTGTCCTGCTTATAATAAACAGATTCAAACGACATTGTTGCCTCACCTTCCATCACATGTGAAGGCGGCTGTATATACCACTTTGACACAACGGTGCCTTTACCATCCTTTAAAGAAGCCTCTATAAACGGAACATCTGCCCCCTCTGCCGCAAGGTTCAGGATATTACCACTCACCTTAACAGAAGCCCCCATATCTTCCGCCTGAACTTGGTCAAAAACCAAGCCCTCACCCGGAATATCCATACTAATACCAAATAGCCCATAAAATGCCTGCATCGATGGGTCATCACGCATAATTGCTTGGCTATTAAATAAGGACGGAATAAGAAATAAACAACAAACAACCGCAGGCAGGCCGTAACCAAGACGCTTATCATATAAATTAGCAGAAGATGTTAGGCCTTTTAACTTTGTTAGAAATGACCCTTGCGGCTGTTCCAGACGAACCTCTTGTGAAACATAATCAACAGGATCCTCAACATCCTGAACATCGTCTTCACCATCACCCCCCTCGACAAAAGCAACATCCACAGACGCATTATCTTCTGCCTCAGCTTCACTGACCTTCTCTTCCTCAACATCCTCCGGCTCTTGAAACCAGATATCGGAACAAGACGTACACTTAACCTTTCGTCCCTCTTCACCAAGAATTGAACGATCAAGATTAAATTTTGTATTACAACTGGGACAAGTCAGAATCATTTCAATCACGTTCTTCTTTTTCGTTACCAAGTTTAGTACAAAGGAATATGGGCAAGCAAAACGGTACAAAGACAGTGCCGCACCACAACACGCAGTAGGATATTTACATGTACCACAAAAAACATCATTTTTTGCTGATTTTTTTCACTTTTACCGCACTTTCTATATCCTCTCACATTTCTAAAGCTCAAAGCCCAGAATGCATATCATCAGACCGCACGTGCATTTTGGCACAAATGACAGATACCGCACGCACGATTGAAAAAACGATTTGGAAAGATCAGAGCTTTCGTGAAATCGCAAAAACATATGCAGCAGATAAAAAGTTTGATAAAGCCGTTACGGTCATCACCGAGATATCCAACCAAGATACAAAAGCTATGACAATCCGCGGTATTGGTATGGCCATCGCGGCAATCGATTATACAAAAGCAGAACATGACACCATGTTTCAAACACTCCGCACAGAAGCAGAAAAACTCGATCACCCCCCCTCTTATGCAATTGCCCTGACATATATTGCAATGGCACAAGCTTTTGCAGGGGATAATGATGGCGCATGGAAAACGGCAAGCGATATGAAAAACCATGCCTTACGTAACAAAGCGTACGGTGAAACAGCCGAAATTCAAGCTGAAAAAGGAGATTATAAATCTGCACAAGTAAGCATTGAACGCATAGACTCCCTTGCATTCCGTAATAAAGCATATAGCATCGTCTCAAAAATTCTGGCAGATAATGCACGGTACACAGAATCTTACGCCGCTGCGACGGCAATCACAAATGCCTATAAGCGTACAGGAACACTACAATACATGCTTGATAAACAAAGCCCCAGAGAAACTAAGAACTAAAGAGATGAAGCATTAGGGTCACTATATATTATGATTAAATTTGAAAATGTTGCATTTCAATACGACTCCAATGATGAGAAGGTTCTCCATGATGTGAACTTTACCCTCAACCCCGGATCGTACCATTTCCTAACCGGCCCCAGCGGATCAGGGAAAACATCATTGATGAACCTGATGTATCTCGGGCATATGCCCACGAGTGGTGCAATCACGATGTTTGGCAAAAAACTATCATCCCTGCAACGCACAGATCTTGTTGAACTACGCCAACGTATCGGCATTGTATTTCAGGATTTTCGTTTGCTCAATCATTTATCAACATTCGATAATGTTGCCCTGCCCTTACGTATTCTTGGTCGCCCGGACAAAGAAATAAAAAGCCACGTAGCAGAGCTTCTTGATTGGGTTGGGCTTGGCGATCACCAAAACAAACTCCCCCCAACGCTCTCAGGTGGACAACAACAACGCACAGCCATCGCACGCGCAGTTATTGCACGCCCGAAACTCCTACTTGCAGATGAGCCTACAGGAAATCTGGATGATGAAATCGGTTTCCGTTTAATGGGATTATTTGAACAATTAAACCGTATGGGCACAACAATCGTAATAGCAACCCACAACCCGCAAATAATAGAACAATTTGCACACCCTTGCTTATGCTTAAGCGACGGCACAACACATAACGAAGAACCTCAAACAAACAACAAAATAATGCAGAAAATCCGTAATGTCTTCTAATGTAACAGTAAAAAAAATGTCATTCGCACAAAGTTTTGCACATAAAAAAAAGCAAACCTTTAATGCCCTATTACAGAATAAGGCCACAGCACCCATTATGAATCGCTTGGGCTTGCGCGATTATGACTTACCACTGGAACAAAGTGACGACACACAGTTCCTAACACTCTTAATAGCACTCATGAGCCTACTGGCCGTCCTCGCATGTGCAGGTATGATATCCCTCAATAACATGGCCGAGCGTTGGTCTACCGGCCTTGAAAACAAGGTCACAATTGAGATCCCCGTCGAAACAAAAAGCGGATACCTACTTTCTGATGACACCGTACAATCAGAGACACAAAAGCTCTATAAAGACCTGAAAAAGCACCCCCTAATCAAATCGGTTAAAATTCTGGAACAAGATGATATCCAAGAGCTGCTCTCTCCATGGATAGGGCAAAACCTTGTGCTCGATGATATCCCCTTACCCGGCCTACTTGCATTAGAACTAAAAAACTCTGCTTCAGAAAATATTGAAGTCCTGAAACGCGATATAATGGAAATTTCTGATTACGCGAATTTGGAAACACATCACGAATGGCTCGCCGATCTCATAAAATTTGTAAAGACTTTAAAAAGTATAGCAATCATTGTTCTACTCATTATTATCACAACAACCATCATCGCTATTATTACAGGAATACGCACAAGACTGGCAATCCACCATAAAGAAATAGAGCTCCTCCACGCTATCGGGGCAACAGACAGTTATATTGCCAGACAATTACAACGGCACGCCATGATTATTGCATTAAAGGGAAGTATGATTGGCACAATTCTTGGCCTATTCCTCACCTATATTATCACAATGATAGCAAATAATGCGCAAAGCGAACTCCTCCCTAAAATAGAGATCAGCTATAGTCACAGTATGATATTCTTATCCATCCCTATTCTTATCACACTCATTACATTGCTAAGCGCACGCTATACCCTCTTGCGCAGCCTATCCAAGATGCCGTAAAAGAAACTATAATGATTTTTAAAAAGCTTTTGAAATACGGAATGACAATAGGTGTTCTGATCTGGTTGATTGGATACACTCTATTCGTGTTCAGTGTATCGGTAAAAACACCAATAAAAAACATAAACACAACGGATGCAATTATTGTATTAACCGGCGGTCAAAACCGTATAGACAGTGCTCTTCAATTGTTTGCACAAAGCAAAACAGACAAGTTATTCATCACAGGCGTGCATAAAGATGTATCACAAGATGATATTTTACAAATGTGGGACGGAAATAAACCCTTAAAAAAATGCTGTATTATCCTTGGTCAAAAAGCAAAAACAACCCGCGGAAACGCCCTTGAAGCACAAGAATGGATAGACCAGCAACAAAACATAAACAATATAGTATTGGTTACGTCTGCATATCACATGGACAGAGCATTATTGGAATTCAACCACGCCCTCTATAATCATAAAGTAACGATTACCCCTTACCCCGTAATGGACAATAGCAATGCGTTAAACACACCATCATTTTGGAAATTAACATTCAGCGAATATAACAAGTTCATATTCCGCACCACCGTCCTTACACTTGCGAATAAAGGCTAACTTATATGTTTCCACGCTTTTTTATACGCTCGACAATCTTTAACTTGTGCTTTTACACCTTAACGGCAATTGCCTGTATCTTACTGCTCCCTACACTATTTTTACCGCGTAAAGCTTTTTTCACCGTAGTACATGGCTTTGTACACACAGCAGCATTCCTTGAAAAATATATTCTTGGCCTAACATATGAGATAAGGGGTAAAGAACACCTTCCCTCAAACACTGCCTGTATCATCGCCGCAAAACATCAATCCGCATATGAGACATTCAAACTTCATATCCTGTTCAACGACCCTGCCATTGTCTTAAAGAAAGAGCTTCTTAAAATCCCGCTATGGGGACAATATTTGGCGAAAAGCGATGTGATAGCCATCGACCGTTCTTCCCCCAAAATAGCAATAAAGTCGATTCAAGATGGTGCAAGGCGTGTTGCGGCACAAGGTCGTCAAATCGTAATCTTTCCACAAGGAACACGTGTCGCCACAGAAGTATCCGCGCAGCAAAAACCCTATAAAATTGGCGTAGTTCGTATCCAAGAAGCAACTGCCCTCCCTATAATTCCTCTGGCAATGAACACCGGAATTTTCTATCGTAAACATTCATGGTGCAAAAAGCCTGGACGTGTTATTTTTGAATTCCTGCCGCCAATTCCCCCTGACGGTAAAGCATCAGATATATTGCGCTCAATCGAAATGCAAGTAGAAGAAAAAACCAGTCGCCTTATGGAAGAAGGAGTAAAGACCATCCCCCGCAAGAAATCACCGATAAAACGATTAGTTATCACCCTCATCTTTCTCTCTGCTTTATATTCAGGATACTGGGCTTTTGCCGCATACCTAACACAACAACATATCATTAAAACAATGAATGATATGCGTAACGATCCACAACTTGCAGGATCGGAGCTAACTGTACCAAGCATCACAGGCTTCCCCAAGAAACTGCAATTACATTTCCCCGCACAAAAAATCATATCAGCACAAGGAACAATAACAGTTGAATCCATGGTCGTGCAAAGCTGGCCGGTATTAGGCGTTCCAGTTGATATAACGACAGGAAAAATAACAGCCCACACACATAAATGGGCACAAGCCATGACATTCGACACCCTCACCGCAAACTTAACCTACGCCAATGGCATACTAACCATACATAATTCACGCATACAGTCAGATAAAACGGCATTAGAGGTATCCGGAACATACCTTGATAACACCTACCCATATCCTGTTATAAATTTCGATTTAGCCATTACGGACTTTGCCCCTTTCTTACAATCAATCACCAAGAAAAAAATTGTAAAACAAAAAGCATCAATGTTTGCAAGCATGGCATTAAAGGCAATGGAAAAAGACGGAAAAGTCCAAACATCTATCAAGAGTGACCGAGCAAATGTTTACCTCGGCCCTCTCAAAATTTTCAAATTACAAAAACGTGAACAACCATTACTGACAACAGCGCAGAAATAAAACCACTACGCCTGACCTTGGTCGATCACTGCTTTCCGGATCGCACGTGTTTCATCGAATTTTTCATAAAGATAATCCCCGTCGCCCTTACGGATAGCCTTTTGCAAGGCCGTTAAATCCTCAGTAAAACGTTGAAGGACCTCTAACACAGCGCCTTTATTATTTAAAAACACATCACGCCACATCGTTGGATCAGAAGATGCGATACGTGTAAAATCACGAAAACCGGAGGCCGAGAACTTAATCACTTCTGATTTAATATCATCTTCCAACTCATTCGCCGTTCCAACAATGGTGTATGCAATCAAATGCGGCAAATGTGATGTAATTCCCAACACAAGATCATGATGTTTGGCATCCATAATCTCAATCTGCGCACCGCAGCCTTCCCACAACTGTGTAATCACCTCAACCGCTTTAATACTTGTCTCCGGTAAAGGTGTTAAAATACACCAACGTTCATCAAATAATGCAGAAAAACCAGACTCCGGCCCTGAAAATTCCGTTCCCGCAATAGGGTGTGCAGGTACAATTTCAAGGTCATCACGGTGCAACGGCTCTAACGCTTCAATAACAGATAACTTAACCGAACCTGTATCTGAAATAATTGCACCCGGCTTAACATAGGGAGCAATCACTTTCGCAACGGCATTAATAGCACCAACCGGCACCGCCAGTATAATAACATCGGCCTTTTCAACACCAAGCTTTAAGTCATTCGTCACATAATCTGCAATTTCTAACTCAATAACTTTCTTACAAACATCCTCATTAACATCTGCCACAACAAGTGTCTTAGCCAGCTTATGTTCTTGCACATTTCGTGCAATGGAAGAGCCAATAAGCCCCATCCCAATTATCGTAATTGTATCAATCATTTTCATACTCTTAGGAATTATATAATATTTAATCTATGTTTATTAATCGCCCTGTGACGAATTTTCTGTTGCTCTAATATCCGGTATCACCGGATAACCACCAACAACGCAGCAATAAACATATTGGTCACCCAACAAGGTTTCAATCTCTAAAACCTCAGAAGAGGAATCATCATAATACCCACGCACTTCGACAAGATGGAGTGTCTTGTTTCCCTCTTGTAAACGTTGCCCTCTATAGATATTCAACAAATTTAAACCTGTTTTTTCAAGGCAGTCGGCCAACCTATCACGACTAAACTCACTATCTGTTTCAATACCAATGAACGTAACATCTTCATCAGATGGCATAAAACGAATATCCGACACAATCAATCCGCGCTCAAACGCATCTGTCTCATCTTGCTTATACATACCATGAGGAAGCGCACAAATAATCGACAACCTATCATCGGCATTTTGCGTCAATAAGTGGCCCCACCATGGCGCATCAAGTGTAAAATCAGGCCATGGCATAACACCAAAAGAATCCTTAGTGTCGCGTACATCTTGTAAAACATTCTGCGTTCCCTGAAGCTTTTTCATAGGCACAGAACTACCAAAATAGTTTTTCGCCATATCCCAAAGCCCCATATCAGCTTCACCACTGGCAACAATAACGCTGAAACCCGTTTGCAACAAAGCAACTGACCCGACAAGCTCCCGCCAGATACGCACAATTGTGTTACGAGGCAACGGCCCATTGTGACGTGAAAGCAAACGGCGCATCATACGTGCTTCACGTGCAGGCTGAACAATTTGCAAACCCTCACGTTTTTTAGCCGCAGCCACAGACGACACAAGAGACGCCCGTTCCATCAAAAGATCGTGCACCTGATTATCTATCGCGTCTATTTTCACGCGTATATCGCTTAATGTTTTTGACATTATTTTCTTTTTGCCCCAATTTACTATGACTTATTACATGGTAAATATAGATAAATCAACGGATCAAAATACATATGCCCTTAGTTGCTTACAAAGATTTACCAACTTTCACACGATTAAAAGACGAAGGGCGCACAATCCTTCCTCCCGAACGCGCACAACATCAAGATATCCGTGAAATGCATATCGGCCTACTTAATATGATGCCCGATGCCGCGATGGCTGCAACAGAACGCCAATTTTTCAGACTTGTCGGCGAAAGTAACCAAATCGCACAACTCTACATTCACCCCTTCACTTTACCTGAATTAGAGCGTAACTCCGAAACAACCGAATATATCAAACAATATTATGAACCCTTCGAAAAACTAAAAGAAGAAGGGTTAGACGCACTCATCATTACAGGCGCAAATGTATCGCAGCCAAACCTTGAACAAGAAGTTTTCTGGGAACCGTTGAAACATGTCCTTGATTGGTCATGGGATAATGTGACATCAACCCTATGCTCTTGCTTGGCAACACACGCCGTCATGCAACTCCGCTATAATCAAAAACGCAACGCTCTTTCAAATGGAAAACTATGGGGCGTATATAAACACCATGTAACCGATCGTACGCACCCGCTAGTCCGAAATATGAACACTGTATTTGATGTTCCACATTCTCGCTTTAATCAAATTTCACCGGACCAGTTCAAACAAGCGGGAATGAAAACATTAGTCTCCGGTGATAATAATATCGGTACACATATCGCAGTCAGTCCGGACGGTTTCAGACTTGTTTGTATGCAAGGGCACCCTGAATATGACACGATCAGCTTACTAAAAGAATACCAACGTGAGATAAAACTATACAAATCAGGTGGACGTGATACGCCGCCACCTTTCCCCTTAAATTACTTCAAAGATGAAACAATTGAGAAACTTATGCTCCATAATCCTGAGGACATGAACGAACAAGAGATAAATGAACTGAGCTTAATTCTCTCAAACACACTTGAGAACACATGGACAGACAGCGCACGCAGTATTATTGCCAGCTGGATTGGGCTTGTTTATCAAATAACCAATGCTGATAGACGTCAGCAATTTATGGACGGCGTAAACCCAAACAACCCACTTGGTCTGTAAAAATCGAAATCAAAACTTTTTACGTAAAGAATTCTGCGCGGCAGGATTGCCCTTTACCCCCAATATTTGCGGAGCTTGCGACAAAACACTAGAGCCTGAGCCCGTCCTATTCACACCTGCATAAATTTGCTTACTCGCCTCCACCATATGCACGCCTGCCGCAAAGGGTAATACACGTCGCCCTGTACGCTCAATAAAATGAGCTGAACGCATCATGACTGGCGAATCGGGCAATGGAGGAACAAATAGTGCACTCTTAACATTTTCCTGAACAAATAAATTATCCCTCAAGAAATGACAGATTTGAGAAAGCGTAAACGGACTACCCTGTCCAAATGGCGACCAATCTGCCCGCGCCCATACACCTGTTCGATTCGGAACAATAACAAGCAACCGACCATTCGCCTTCAAAACACGCCATACTTCACGTAATGTATCCGGCAAATGATCACAGCATTCCAAATGATGTATCAACAAAACACGATCAACAGAACAGGTTTCAATAGGCAAAGTATGATCATCAGACAAGAAAGCAACGTTCTTATCACCACGATACCCCCAATGATCCGCCCCTTGCTTGCGTGGCATCATTGCAAAAACCCGCTCACACCCTTCTGAAAGTTCTTCAAGATAAGGAGAAGGATACCCGCAGCCCAAAATACGTAAATCATGAGTACTTGGCCAAAAATCACGTATATGACCAAGCAAAATATCACGCACAATCTGACCGATTTCGCTTAAATAGAACGTTTTTAAATCATACACTGAACGATACATATATCCATCATACTATAAATGATCACGTAATTGATAAATTAACGGAATATCCGCCGCAGGCATGGGGTAATCATACATATTCTGTGGGTGAACCCATTCAAACATCTGTCCTTCCATTGCCTGTATCTCCCCCTGCCAAACACGACAAGTAAATAAGGGCATCAATAAATGAAACGTATCATAGCTATGTGAGGCAAATCCAATCGGAGAAAAACAACACTCTCTCGTTTCAATTCCAAGCTCCTCCTTCAATTCACGCATAAGCGCAAATTCAGGGTTCTCCCCCTCATCAACTTTTCCACCCGGGAATTCCCATAGCCCGGCCATCGATTTCCCCTCCGGCCTTTGCGCTAATAAAACACGTCCCTTCGCATCAACAAGTGCCGCCGCCGCAACCAACACAATAGGTAACCCTGCAGGTTTCTCCGGCATCGGTAATTCCAAGGCCTGCGCACAATTCATTTTTGTATCCATAAAATTCACTCCCTATAACAAAGCCGTGACAAGAAAACTCATCACGGCTTTTTTTATCTAAGACGTATAAAAACTATTCTGCGTCTGTATTCTCTTCTGCATTTACAGGAGCATCTTCCGCAGGAGTTTCCGCTTCACCGGCTGCCGGCTCTTGATCAGGTAAAGGGTTACCATTGATATCAAAACGCTCAATCTCAACTTCTTCCTTCCATGCTGTCACAACTTCATCAAGGATAACGCGCTGTAGCTCTTTTTCAATATAGGGCTTAGCTTGCTCAATAGGTGCAGGCGGACGATCACGTTTTTCCTTCACTAGAATAATGTGATAACCAAACTCAGTCTTGATTGGCTTTTTCGTATATGCACCAACTTCTGTTGCAAACGCAGCATCAGCAAACGCCGGAACAACATCTTCTTTTGCAAAATACCCAAGATCTCCGCCCTGCTCTGCAGAACCATCCTTTGAGTTTTCCTTCGCAAGCACATCAAATGCCTCTCCTTTATTCAGCTTATTAATAAGAGACTTCGATAGTTTCTCATCATCAACCAGAATGTGGGATGCACGTACCTCTTCCACCTTCGGGAATTTCTCCAGATATTTGTTATATTCTGCTTGAATACGTTCATCGGTAGTTCTCTCTGCAATTGCATCCTCTAAAAATTTTGTACGGATGATTTGCTTAGTCACAACGGCGATTTGCTCTTTAACATCTTCATTATTCGCAAGATCTGTACCTTGAACCTGCTTATCAACAATTTGATTACCTATCAATTGCTCCAAAGCCATAGGAAATAACTGCTGTGGTGGAATCTGACGCATTTGCGCAGGCATTGTGTTGATAAAGTCTAAAACGTCCTGACGTTTAATTTCATTACCTTCAACACGCGCCAAGATCGGGTTTGCGTTTTCTTCAACCTTTTCCGCATCAACAGCATCATCCGATGATGCAACACTCTCTGCCTTATTACTCTCAATGTTCATACCGGGCACATCAATTTTACCAGACATAACAGCGAACGCACCAACTGCGCCAATAATCAAAATAATAAGTGTAACAACAACGGCATTACCGCCTTCGCGATGATCACCATTATGGCGACATGAATTACGATCAGTCATAATATCCTCTAACTACTTTTCTAAAATACTTGGGTAGAGACGACACTAAACAATGAAATTGGTGTTTTCAACACCTATTAACACACCTACCCACAGACCTTTTGTTGACGGAGTGCTTTTTCCACCTTATACCAGAACAACTCAATAGTTCGTTAGGAGAGTATTCGTGCTAGGATTGGCTACAAAAATTTTTGGTTCAACAAATGACCGCGCTTTAAAAAAGCATCAAAGACACATCGATCCGATCAATGCATTGGAAGCGCAATATGAGCCTATGAGCGATGAAGAACTCAAAAATCAAACAAACATTTTTCGTGAACGCATTGAAAAAGGCGAAACATTAGAAAGCCTGACACACGAAGCTTTCGCAGTAGTCAGAGAAGCCGCCAAAAGAGCATTAGGGCAACGTCACTACGACGTACAGATTATCGGTGGTTTAGTCTTAAACAACGGCCAAATCGCTGAAATGCGCACAGGTGAAGGTAAAACACTTGTTGCAACACTTGCCGCATACCTCAACGCACTATCCGGTAAAGGTGTGCATGTTATTACCGTTAATGATTACCTTGCCGAGCGTGACGCCGCATGGATGGGACAGGTCTATAACTTCCTCGGCCTGACATCAGGCTGCATCACCAGCAACATCAGTGAAGAAAACAGACGCAAAGCATACGCAGCAGACGTAACATACGGTACGAACAACGAATTCGGCTTTGACTACCTGCGCGATAATATGAAATTCCGTCTGGATCAAATGGTGCAACGCCCATTCAACTTTGCCATTATCGATGAAGTTGACTCAATTTTAATTGACGAAGCACGTACCCCTCTCATCATTTCCGGCCCTTCTGAGGGAAATGCAGATATGTACATTTCTGTAGATAAAATAATTCCATCCTTAGAACCTGCCGATTACGATATTGAAGAAAAACACAAAAGCATTATCCTGACCGAGCAAGGGCAAGAACATGTTGAAGAACTTTTAAACGAGCACAACCTTCTCTCAGAAGGTGGCATGTACGACATGCAAAACATTTCCGTTGTGCACCACGTTAATCAAGCATTACGTGCACATAAACTATTCCATGCGGATAAAGACTATATTGTGAAAGACAATAAAGTAATTCTCATTGATGAATTTACAGGGCGCATGATGGATGGCCGTCGTTTATCAGAAGGCCTACACCAGGCAATCGAGGCAAAAGAATCCGTAGAAATTCAAAACGAAAACCAAACTCTGGCATCTATCACCTTCCAGAATTATTTCCGCATGTACCCGAAACTTGCCGGTATGACCGGAACAGCAATGACAGAAGCAGCCGAGTTTGATGAAATCTATAAACTAAGTGTTGTCCAAATCCCAACACATAGAGATGTCTCTCGTCAGGATTATGAAGACAAAATTTACAAATCTATCGACGAAAAAGAAGCTGCCATTGTTGAACTTATTAAAGAGTGCGAAGAAAACAAGCAGCCCGTTCTGGTCGGTACAGTATCTATTGAAAAATCTGAACAACTCTCTGCTCTTTTGAAAAAAGCAAAAATCAAACACAATGTCCTAAACGCCCGTCACCACGAGCGTGAAGCATACATCGTCGCACAAGCAGGACGTTTAGCTGCAGTCACAATTGCTACAAACATGGCAGGTCGTGGAACAGATATTCAACTCGGTGGTAACGCAGAAATGCGCGTCGAAGAAGAAGTTGATCCATCATGGGATGACGCAAAAAAGCAAAAAGCCATTGATAAAATCAACGAAGAAGTCGAAAAAGAAAAAGATCAAGTAAAAGAAGTTGGTGGTCTATATATCGTTGGTACAGAACGCCATGAATCACGCCGCATTGATAACCAACTCCGTGGTCGTGCCGGCCGTCAAGGTGATCCGGGTGCATCTATATTCTTCCTATCCGTTGATGACGACTTGATGCGTATCTTCGCCGGAAAACAGCTTGAAGGTTTATTGGCAAATAAACGTATTGGTTTAGAAGACGGTGAAGCATTAGAACACCCATGGATTTCCAAAATGCTTGAACGTGCGCAAGGAAAAGTTGAATCCATGAACTTTGAAATGCGTAAAAACTTGCTTAAATTTGACGATGTCATGAACGATCAACGTAAAGAAATTTACGAAGAACGCCGCGAAATCATGAATTCCGAAGATTTAAATGAAATGGTACGTGATATGCGCCATGACATGATTGATGAAATCGTTGCCCGCCATATACCTGCCGGCGCATACGCCGAACAGTGGGATACGGATGGCCTTGAAAATGAAGTAATGCGCGTCCTCCTTATGCAAATACCTGCAAAAGAATGGGCAAAAGAAGAAGGCATCGCAGATCAGGAAATACAAGAACGCCTAACGGACTTGTCAGATCGAAAAATGGCCGAAAAAGTTGCAAACACAGGCCCAGACATGTGGCGTCAGGTAGAAAAAGCGATCGTTCTGCAAATGTTGGATCAACATTGGAAAGAGCACTTATTAAACCTCGATCACTTACGTCAGGGAATTAACTTACGTGCATTCGGTCAAAAAGATCCACTCAATGAATACAAAACCGAAGCATTCGCACTATTCGAAGGTATGCTAGAGGCAATGCGTGAAACCATTACCCAAACATTATCTATGGTCGAATTCAACATGGATGCAAATGGCGAAATGCAAATGGGTGCTCCACAAGAAGAACAGCAAATCCAAGAAAGCCGCATGGACCCTGCCCTTATGGGAACAGGTCAAGCCACAAAGCAATCTGCAATGGCACAACCGGAACAAAACGCCCCCGCAGCCAATAATATCCGCCCGCTAAAACGTCCGGAGTTTGACCAAAACAACCCGGAAACATGGACAAAAACACCACGCAATGCACCTTGCCCATGCGGATCAGGCAAAAAATACAAACAATGCCATGGGAAAATCGGATAAGAGAAAGCCAAACAGCATGCCTGCACCCCAAACATCTCCGGATATCGTTATCTTCGGCGCAGGAATTGCAGGCTTGTGGTCTTTCAACCGATTAAAATCCTTAGGTTATGATGTATTGCTATTAGAAATGGATACTATTGGGTGCGGTCAAACAATCGCATCACAGGGTATTATCCATTCCGGGCTCAAATTTTCATTAGCAGGAAAAGTAAACAAACTCGCAAAATCAATTAGTGCGATGCCAGACCTTTGGCGCGAAGCCTTAGACGGTGATAAAAACTCAAAAGTCGGTGTTAACCTATCATCTGCAAAAGTCGCAGCAACGTCCCAACAACTCCTTATCCCCTCCGGCTTTATGGGCGGGTTAACAAAACTGGTAACACAACGCGCCCTAGGCAATAATGTTCACGACGTCCTGCAAGAGGACTGGAGTGAGGATATAAAAGATTCTGGCTTCAAAGGTTCCGTCGTATTTATGGATGAACCCGTATTGGACATACCATCTGTACTACGTGCCTTAGCTCAACCTTATAAAGAATGCATAAAAAAGATATCAACGGAACAAGCACAATCCCCGTTCAAGTTTCTAAAAGATAATAATATCACCACAAAGCAAATTATCTTCACAAGTGCCGCAAACAATCACGATATTGCCCATAGTCATAGCCATAATAAAGGCTTAGAGACACAAAAACGCCCCCTTTTACAAGGGATGATTAAGAATGCACCTTTCCCGCTTTTCGCACATTTGGTTGGTACATCAGATAAGCCCGTTGCATCCATAACAACACACAAAACATCTGACGGTTCTTTGGTCTGGTATCTCGGCGGCGCCGTTGCAGAGCGCAAGAAAGAAAATGATCCAACGGATGTTTATAACGCCGCAATAAAGGCTTTTAAGACATATTTACCAAACATTGATTTCTCACAAATAGAGTGGGATGTTCTGCCCATTGATCGTATAGAGGGAAAATCAAAAACAGATAGTTGGATGCCTGATACCCCAACAATTCACCACACCGATGAAGCACTTTATTGTTGGCCAACAAAACTAACATTTGCGCCTATGCTCTCGGACATGATCCTTACAGATCTACAGAACAAAAATATCACACCATCCAATACATCTTCCGATTTCTCATTCCTTGAAGATGCCGACTATACACAAACGCCTTGGGATAAAGCAAAATGGAAAAAACCGCTATAGCTTCTACCGACCTGAACATATCCAAGTTAGGATTAGGCACAGTAAAGTTCGGCCGTAATCAGGGCATAAAATACCCCCAAGGATTCGAGCTTCCAACAGACAATGCTCTGGTTGACCTTTTATCTCTGGCAAAGTCATTCGGCATAAATACACTCGACACCGCCCCCTCTTACGGCAGCAGTGAAAAAAGATTAGGGCAATTATTAAAAAACCAACGAAATGACTGGGTTATCGTGGGCAAAGCCGGTGAAGAGTTTGAAGACGGGGAATCAACATACATATTCACCCCCGATCATTTCGAAATGAGCCTTGAACGCTCTTTAAAACGGTTAAATACAAATTATATAGATGCCCTCCTCATTCACTCTGACGGTTCAGACATGGATATTTTGCAAAATGATTCACTCATTCGAAAAATGCATGATTTCAAGGATCAAGGACTGGTCAAAGCAATTGGCGCGTCCACTAAAACTGCACAAGGCGGCATTAAAACGTTAGAGCTTATGGACATTGTCATGGCAATGTATACGCAAGAATATACAGACGAAAAACCCGTTCTTGATTACGCGCAACAAAATAACAAAACTGTAATATTAAAAAAAGTGCTCTCAAGTGGTCACAATACGAATGTTAATGATGCCTTCAAATTCGCCTTTGGCCATGCAGGTATAAACAGCGCCATCGTAGGCACTATAAATCCACAACATTTAAAACAAAATGTCCAAGCATTAAAGAATGCCCTGCTATAAAAGCTAGATGCTGTACGCACCGTCTTCTTCATGCTCTGGCTCCTCAGGTGGCGTAACACGAATCAACGTAATCTGATTGCGCTGCTTACGCACGACATCCATTTGAAAGCCATGATACCTGAACGCCTGCCCGACATCGGGCACCATCTGCGACTCATAAAGGATAAGCCCGGCAATCGTCGCATAATCTTCATCAGGCAATCCCCATTCAAATTCCCTGTTCAAATCACGGATCGTCACACTACCATCAATAATAAAAGAACCATTCGATAAACGACGAACACCGGTCATAGATTCATCATGCTCATCATCAATTTCACCAACGATCTCTTCCAGAATATCTTCCAGCGTAACAATCCCCATGAAAGACCCATATTCATCCACTACTAGAGAGAAATGCTCCTTACGTTCACGAAACGCCTGCAACTGGTCATAAAGGTTAGTTGTTTCCGGAATGAACCATGGCTCCATCGATGCTCCGGAGATTTGAAGCTTATCAACATCCCCGTTCAGCTCTCGCAACTCTCGTAAAAGCTGCTTTGCATGAATAACACCAATAATATTATCCGGGTTATCCTTCCATAACGGTAAACGTGTGTAAGGACTGTTCAAAACGTCATCCACAATCTCTGTAACCGGTTGATCTACATCAATCAATGTCACATTCTTACGGTGCACCATAATTTCTTCAACATCAACCTCTGCCAAATCAAGGATAGAACGCAACATGGCGCGCTGCTCTTGCACGCCTTTATCTTCCCCTTCATGCATTTCAATAGCACCACGTAACAGCTCAAGGTGTGATCCCGCAGAAACACGAGATATATCAACACCGAAAACCTTTAGAACTTGACGCACAATCCATGTCACCGCCTCTGTAATTGGCGCAAAAATCAAAATAACCATACGGATAACTGGCGCAATACGCATAGCCATAGTCTCCGCATAATGAAAGGCATATGTTTTTGGCAAAACTTCCGCAAAGACCAAAACCAACATCGTCATTATTAAGGTGGCATAGATTACACCCGCATCGCCAAATATCTTCATCAACACGCTCGTTGCCAAAGCCGAAGCAAGAATATTCACTAAATTATTACCAAGCAACAACGCACCGATCATACGGTCTTTTTGATCGCGAATGCGGTTTACAAGCCCCGCGCGTTTATCCCCGTCTTTTTCACGAGCAAGAAGAAGCACCCGCGATGCCGCCGTTAATGCCGTTTCAGAACCGGAGAAAAACCCCGATAAAACCAACAAAATAAGAATAGCAACAATCGAGAATATTAAAGACATATCCATGTGGGTTATTTTCCTTCCAATGATGCAGACAGAACATCACGTACAAGTGCCTCTTCCACATCTTGTGTAACAAATGCTTGCCCGATACCTTTGACCAATATAAACGTCATCAAATTATCAATCGCCTTCTTATCGCGCTGCATAGTCGCAACTAAATCATCAACATTGGCGTTTATATCACCGGCATGTACAGGTAGCCCGACCTTTTCAAAATGTTCACGAGCGCGCTGCGCATCTTCCGCAAGGCATAACCCCATACGTACAGACATATCAAACGCCATAACAGTACCGATTGAAACCCCCTCACCATGCAGCAATGTTCCATCATATCCCGCAGCCGCTTCCAAGGCATGCCCGAAAGTATGCCCCAAATTAAGCAAGGCACGTTTACCGCCCTCACGCTCATCCGCTTCAACAACTGTGGCCTTTGCCTTACAACTCACCTCAACGGCATGAGATACAGCAGCCTCATCAAGACTAAGGACGTCTTCCCCATGCTCTTCTAACCACTCAAAAAACGATATATCTCCAATAAGACCGTATTTCACGACTTCTGCATATCCTGCACGCAGTTCACGCTCCGGTAATGTACGAAGCGCCGCGATATCGGCAATAACACATGTCGGCTGATAAAAACTCCCGACAAGATTTTTACCATAGCGCGTATTGATCCCCGTCTTCCCTCCAACAGAACTATCAACCTGTGATAATAGCGTTGTTGGAATTTGCACATATGGCACACCACGCAAAACAGTAGACGCCGCATATCCCGCCAAATCACCAATCACACCACCACCAATCGCGAACACAATCGAATTCCGGTGTACATTATGTTCTAACATCCATTCATGGCACTGCTGTAAACGCTCATAAGATTTTGTTTTCTCTCCATGCGCCATAACTAAAACATCACAAAAACGAGCCCCTGCCTCATCCAGCGCTATTTTCAAAGATCTTGCATACGGCTCCACATTGTCATCCGTAACGATAAATGCCTTACGCCCCTTAATATCAAACGGTAAATACGTATTAACAGCACCCAAAACGTCACTGCCGATTGTAATATCGTAACTTCTCTCACCCAAACCAATATGAACTGTCTTATTTTGCATTCTTCTTATCTCAAATTATCTTAAATTCTTAAACCCAATAGCACACGTATATATCACAACCGAGGTAAAACTTCTTGCCCTATTGTTCTTAATGTTTCTTCGATACTACGCGCTTTATTATCAACACGAATATCTGCCTGCTTATAAAGCGCTTCCCTCTGTTCTAACAAAGATACAAGCACACCACGCGGATCATCGCTTTGCAACAAAGGTCGCCCTGTATCATCCTTAACACGCTCATATATCGTATCGACATCACACTCTATCCAGATAGATATAGCCCTCTCCTGAATAAGCTGAAGAGTCTCTGGCCGCACAAGAGCACCACCACCCGTTGATATAACACACGGCTTATCACTCTTCATAAGACTTGCAATTTTTTGCACCTCAAGCTCACGAAAATGCGCTTCACCATACTCATCAAAGATCTCCTGAATAGAACATTCCTGCTCCATCACAACTTCCGCATCAGAATCATAAAACGGAATATCGAGATAAGATGCCAAAGCACTCCCAACATGGCTTTTTCCGCATCCCATCATACCGACTAAAGCAATCGGCTGATCCAAACACTCACGAATTTTCTTTATCAAGCCATCCATCCCTAAAACCTTCATAAATGATATGCAATACTTCCAAAATGCATCAAGCTTTGCTATAGCTATCTTGTTTGCTTACAACGATCAACACTTTACAACATAAAGAAAGCGCGCATGCCCTTCTTAATTAAAATATTATTCGCTGCTCTCGTTTTTATGATCGTAGGATCAATGACATTACTGAGCTTAAAAGATGTAAACATAACCCAAAACGATGTCACAAAAACAATACCGAACGAGCGCTACCTTAAATGACCAAGAAGCACCCAATATATTTTTTAGCATTTCTTGTGACAATGGCTCTCCTTGCATCACCTGCAAAGGCGCAACATGCACACGACCATAACGAACCACCACAAGATATAGAATCTGTCGGTACATACGCACCTGGACACCCCAAATCTTTAGGCCCCGGTATTTACCACAACGCCTCACGCTCCGGCTTATCCAACGCACTAAAGCATATTGGGCTGGGACGCTGGATCTCTTTGGAACGCAAAATCAACGATTTCCTACTAACAAGTGCAGATGCATCTGCACTCAATAATGATATTGAAAAGCAAGACACAAATAACCTGTTCACATTACGCCTGAATGCCTTGCTAAAACGCGGGCTAAACAACGAGGCTTTTGCTCTATACACACAAATATCCGACATAGAAGATCACGAAAAACTTGTCAGGCTAGGTGTCTACAGCATGCTCTTCAATCAAGAAAAAGCACTCGCATGTTTAGAAGTTAAGGCACGTTTTACTGATTTCGAAAACATTGCTTTATGGCAAGAATTAAACGGCTACTGCTCTCACACTCTTTCAATGAAAGATGAGACATCTGAAAATATTCAAATAAGCAGTAACATTGTTAAAAGTATCATAGCATCACCTGACTATACCTTTGAATACACACCCCAAACATTCGCAAGCCTTAAATTTCTGGAAAAAGCAATTCTAACTGCCGAAGACCGCATTACCATATCAACTGCCACATCAGATATGACCTTTCCACCACGCGACATACAGCCACTCTTGCAACAAACCAGAATCAATATAAGAAACAAAACTCTATTATCATTACATGCGGCAAAAGGTGCCATTACGCCGCCAGATGACATCACAGAAAAATACGAAGCACTACATACACATTATAAAGATAAGAACGCCGCACCTAAAAACACTCTAGCAAAACTTTCCCTTTTGCAAGCACACGCTGATGCAACATGGAGCGATAAGAAGCGCAAACAAACATTGGAGAAAGCATTCACTCTGTCACCCCAATACGGTGCAGCCTCTCTCATTCCTTTTGTACCCACATTTGAAAAAGCAAATGTTGGCGAAGAAATATCAATTACGAACATGCACGAAGCTTTAAACACATTCTTATATGCCGGTAAACCCGTTCCCAAAAAGTGGATTAAAGAGCTTCAAAAACTCTCAGAAAAAGAAGAGGAACAAAAGACTAAGGAAGACTTACAAAAGTTCTTGTTCCTTGCCATTTTACTCTCTGATACCCCTCTTGAAAAAGACTTCTCATTCAAAGATTACGATTTATCGGCCTATTTTTCATCAGGATCATACACAGCTGACCTCAAAAATATTATAGAAAATATTGACAGCCAGCAAAATAATGGTGATAAATTGCGCTATGTCTATAACAGTGGTTTTGACTTATTGAATAATAATGGCTATAAGATGCCATCGTTCGTTCTGATAAATGCATTGGAACAATCAAGTCGAAATCAGGATATAGGGGCTACACTGCTGTTATCATCTTTGATTCTGAGTAACATAGCCCCTAATGAGTTATATTCAGGAACGTTAAGTGACGTTATCGTCGCTATGAATAAAATTGGTTTTAAAGACGTCTCTTATCGTATACTGGCGCAAGCTGTACTCGAAAGAGACAATTAAAGGAGAAGAAATATGGCAAGACCAGGACGCCCAGCAATGCCGAAACCGGACCTCAATCCGCTTGTCGAGTCTTTCCTTGATATGCTGACAACCGAACGCGGTGCGGCAATGAACACACGTCAGGCATATTGGCGTGACCTTGCAGATGTTTCTCTATATCTGAAAAATGAACAAAGTACGGATATCGATAAGGCTACAACAGATAACCTAAAATCATATCTGAAAAACCTTGGTGAAAAAACGAATACCAAGGGCGACAATAAAGAAAAAGTGGCAGTACGTACAATCGCGCGTCGCTTGTCTGCTCTTCGTCAATTCTACCGCTATCTTGTTTCTGAAGGCGTTCGTGAAGATGATCCAACATCAACAATCGAAAGTCCGAAACAAGGGCGTACGCTTCCTAAAACACTCAGTGAAGATGAAGTAAATACGCTCATCAAAACTGCCGGTGAAAAAGGCAATGCAGAAAGCACACGCCTCGTATGCTTGATCGAAATGCTTTATGCAACTGGCTTACGTGTATCTGAACTTGTCGGCCTACCGCTTTCCGCAATTGGTGAAAACACAGAGTTTTTAATTGTAGAAGGTAAAGCAGGACGTGAACGCATGGTTCCACTTTCTACACCTGCACAAAATTCTTTGACAAACTATCTAAATGTACGCAAAGAACATGTCGGAGTAGAGAGCGCGAATAAACAGGACAAATGGCTGTTCCCTTCCAGAACATCGGACAGTGGCCACTTAACGCGTCAACGTTTCGCACAACTCCTGAAAGACCTTGCAAAAGAAGCCAAAATAGATGGCTCACGCGTTAGCCCACACGTTCTACGTCACGCATTTGCAACACATCTTTTAAATAATGGTGCAGACCTTCGTTCAGTTCAAAAAATGCTTGGGCATGCTGATATTGCAACGACACAAATCTATACACATATCTTAAGCGAAAGCGTCAAGGAAACTGTGAAAGAAAAGCATCCGCTTGCAAAAACAGGAACAAACGAATAAAAAAAACGAGGCGTACGTCACATACGCCTCCTTCTAAAAAGACAAATAACCAAATAAGGTGATATAAGCCAATGAGCCAGTTAGAGTTCGAAAAGCCTGTACTTGAGCTTGAAGGAAAAATTGCAGAACTACGCCATGTAAATAGTGACGCTGACCTGAATATAGCGGACGAAATTACACGTATGCAAACCAAAGCAGATAAGCTTTTAAAGCAAACATACGGGAAATTAAACGCAGCACAAAAAGTTCAGGTTGCACGCCATCAAGACCGCCCACATATGCTTGACTATGTTAAGAGCATGATTGCAGACTTTACGCCACTTGCAGGTGATCGCAACTTCGCAGAAGACCACGCACTTATTGGTGGTTTAGGTCGCTTCAATGGACAGTCTTGTGTTGTTATTGGCCACGAAAAAGGCCACGACACGCAAAGCCGCCTAAAACATAATTTCGGCATGACACGTCCGGAAGGCTATCGTAAGGCACAACGCCTTATGAAAATGGCACAGCAGTTTCAACTTCCCGTTATCACATTAATTGACACCGCCGGTGCATATCCAGGTGTTGGCGCAGAAGAACGTGGTCAATCAGAGGCTATCGCAAAATCAATAGAAACATGCCTAAGAACTGAAACACCTATCATTTCAGTTGTTATTGGTGAAGGCGGTTCAGGTGGTGCTGTGGCAATTGCTGTTGCGGATAAGATATACATGCTCGAACACTCAATCTACTCCGTAATTTCACCTGAGGGCTGTGCGTCCATTCTATGGAGAAGCAGAGACTATGCAAAAGACGCCGCAGCTGCACTGAAATTAACGGCACAAGACTTACACGACCTCAAATTAATCGACAACATTATTGCAGAGCCAATTGGCGGTGCCCATCGTAAAAAAGAGGAAACCATCCAAGCAGTAGCAGAACAAATACAAAAAGGGCTTGATGACTTAACACCATGGAATAGAAAAGATCTACTGCAAGCACGCAGACAAAAATTCCTACAATATGGTCGCCATTTCTAAAACAAGTTCAAACCCTAATAAAAAAAGCCCCTCTTATATTAAAGAAGGGCTTTTTTATGTATTCAAGAAGCATTAGCGACTACTTTTTCGCTCACCTGCTGAAACTTCCCTCCTCTTCTACGCGCTCTATGACGCCCGAAGAAAGAATCATATTCCGCAGGAATACGTGCTCGCTTTTTCATTTCATTAAAATCGCCATGACCAGCGTTACCATGTCCCTGCTCTGTTGTAGCAGCACGATAATACAACATCAAAAACACGCGGATAGCCGCCGTTAAAGAGGTTGCCTCACTCTTCCTAACATAAACTAACGCACAAATGTCATGAACTGAACATCTTTCACGATCGGCAATATCATTTAGTGCAACCCACATATCCGGTTCCAAACGTATAGACGTCCGCCTGCCGAAAATCGTAATGTTACGACTAATTAAAGAGCTTTGAATAGGAGCGACACCATCGTCACATCCTTCATACTTAGGATTTTCCATCTTTCCCCCACACAAGAAAAAGTTACAATATATTTCACTACAAATTTTAAAACATGCTATAGCATAGAAAAATATATTGCAACTATAAGATTTTATTTTTTTACAACGATAGATAAAGCATGCACAACACGCATTTCTGCCGATAACGCATCATAAATCATACGCTGACATCCAACTCTATCTACACCATTGAATTGTGAGGATGAAACTACAACCTTAAAATGACTTTCCCCGGACCCATCATCTCCTGCATGTCCCTGATGCTCATGGCTCTCATTAACAACTTCTAGGTGTGATGGCTTTAATGCTGTGTTTAATTTATCCTCAATACGTTTTTTCATCGACATAACTAAATGATCCTTTTTACACTTTTCCTCTTTTGCGAGAGGCAAAGATTATCTATATAATTGTAGGATGCCCAGAATTATTTTAAAGCACAAATCACCGGAGTTTGCAGACAGCAAAACACAAAACCATACTGATAAGTGTGAAATGCCGGGCTGCCCAGAGCACGCCCAACATAAAGCACCAAAACACCGTGCCCTCAATGAATATTATGCATTTTGCCTCAGACATGCACAGGACTATAATAAAGCATGGGATTTCTTTTCAGGTATGAATGAAACAGAAGTACAAGAGCACATGTTAAAAAGTCATTATGGTGACCGACCAACATGGAAATATAGCAACACCGACACTCCTGAAGATTTACTACGAGAAGAAATCCATAAAACATATCAAGAGAGTGAAGAAGAGCCAATCAATCAACAAAAAGAAAACTTCAAACGCTCAAACGCGGATATCGAACGCGGCCCTGAACACGAAGCCATGGCAATCATGGGCCTAGCCCCCCCTGTAACGCTAGATGAAATCAAAACACGCTATAAAACCCTTGCTAAAAAACACCACCCTGACTTGAATAAAAACAGCCCCGATGCCGAAGAGCTTCTCAAAAAGATCAATATGGCGTATACAATTCTAAAGCTTGCTTTCCAAGATTATAAAAATCTTCCGGATCACAAACAATAATACCGCACATTAATTAAGTGATAACAAACAATGACAACTGACATGACACATACATCCGACCATCTGGATAAAGAAAAAGAAGCCGACCGCGGCATCACATTCAACATTACCCAGATTAAAGCAAAAGAAGGAAAGTATACGACTATTCCTGACATGAAATATAATGTGCGTGAAACATTCGGCATTGATATTGACTGGGACGTTCCGGGTTTTAGCGAAGGAAGCGGTAACGTCCCGGATATAGATCCCACCTATCATTTCGACCATGATACAACGATCTCCATTCTCGCAGGCTTCGCATTTAACCGCCGCGTTATGATCCAAGGGTACCACGGAACCGGTAAATCCACACATATTGAACAAGTCGCCGCGCGCCTTAATTGGCCATGCGTTCGTATCAATCTCGACAGTCATGTCAGTCGTATCGATTTAATTGGAAAGGACACGATTGTCCTGCAAGAAGGAAAACAAATCACACAATGGAAAGAAGGCCTTCTTCCATGGTCACTGCAAAACCCTGTGGCTCTTGTTTTTGATGAATATGACGCCGGACGCCCCGATGTAATGTTCGTCATTCAAAGAATTTTGGAGGCAGAAGGAAAATTAACCCTCCTTGACCAAAACATGATTATTCGCCCCCACCCCGCTTTTCGTTTATTCGCGACCAGCAACACAATTGGTTTGGGTGATACAACAGGCCTATATCACGGGACACAACAAATCAACCAAGGTCAAATGGATAGGTGGAACGTTGTAACAACCCTTAACTACCTCCCGCATGATACAGAAAGCTCCATCGTACTTGCAAAAATGCAAGATTTAAACAATGCTGAAGGGAAAGAAAACATCAGTAAAATGGTAACCCTTGCAGACCTAACAAGAGAAGGGTTTGTAAACGGAGACCTCTCCACCTTAATGTCCCCTCGTACCGTCATTGCATGGGCAGAAAATATGCTAATTTTCAATGACCGTGAGCTGGCATTCCGCTTATCATTCCTCAATAAATGTGATGAAGCAGAACGGGAAATTATTGCCGAATATTACCAACGCTGTTTCGGAGTGGAATTACCACAAAGCGCAATTAAATCAATCGTCGTACCGGAATAACACAAATATGTCGGATAAAAAATGCATCCCGGCTCCATTCTACGCTCTTGGCCTGATAGCTTTATGCTTAAGCCCATGGCTCATACTGCAATATAATCTACGCATTCCCGCAGATGCCGCGTTCCTATTCTCAGGCGCGAATATGATGCTAGAAGGGAAAAGCATGTCGGAATATTATTTCGACAACAACCCACCTATGAGCTTTATGATCTATATCCCTGCTGCTTTACTACATAGCGTAATGGGTTTAGCAAAACACGATGCATTGCAAATATATACACTTATGATTATTGGAACATCATCGATATTTTGCGCAGCATTACTGGCACGTTGGCAAAGCTTAAAATTTATAGACAGCCTATCAATCCTTTGCGCTTATACCGCTGTCTTATGTATCTTTCCATATAAAGAATTCGGACAAAAAGATCACCTTCTGGCAATCGCTCTACTCCCATTTGCTCTTGCCCAATTAACAATTATGCACAAGGCCGATGCCGACAAAAAACTGCCGGCTCTTATCATGCTATGCTGCACACCCTTTATTTTCTTAAAACCACATTATTTGATACTGCCCTGCACATTGATAGTCTACCGCGCCTGTACAACATCATTACGCGATACGATAAAGGCCATAGACATATGGATACTAACCCTTACAGGCGTTTTATATTTAATTTTAATACAAATCATAACGCCCGATTTTATAACAGTTATTCTGCCAAATTCTTTGGAACTTTATGTAGAAACAGGCATAGACTTTGCGCAATTAAAGGTCGGAATAGCATTTTTGGTATTTACGGCATTCCTCCTGTTTTATTCCCTGATAAACACAGATAAAACTGAAAGAGATACACTATCCATATTCTCATCACTTGCCGCCTGTATAACAATCATCCCCTTCATAATTCAAAATAAGGGGTTTTCGCTACACCTCTTTCCATGCATCGCATTCATAAGCGTCGCAATACTCTTAAACAGCTTAAGCTTCCTCGAAAAGCAAGAATACAAAGCAAAAAACGCAATCACCTATATCCCCGTAATAATATTAACTTGTGTTCTATATAGTTACCTTACGTTCTCAAACCCCATCCCAAGACAAAATACCTACCACACGACTTCCTCCCTCACCGCCCTGTTAAAAGAAAGAGCCAGCAACGGCAGCTACCTCTTTGAAAGCAGCACAACAAATATTTTTCATACACACGCGCTTTATCTTGAAAATAAGATTGGCTCAAGATTTCCAAACTTCTGGTTTCTAAATAACCTCAATGAAAAATCACAAACCATTCAAAAAAATACTTGGATGAAATTCGGCACATTGCTTGCCAAAGACCTAGAAAGACATAAACCTGCATTAATAGGCCTGCTCTCACCTGAAACAGAAGATCAAGGGTTCCTAGCCTTCTTTGGAGGACATCCTGACTTTCAAGATGAATGGGGAAATTATAAATATGATGGGAAATTCACACTAAACGCAGAAGAATACGGAAGTTCTCTATTCAAAGACAAGCCCGCTGTCACATATGACATCTACATAAGAAAAAAATAAAACCTTATTAAAATTCAGGTGGCTCGGGTAATTCCTCAAGACAGCCTGCATCAATCTTTTTAGGGTCTTTACAATAATCCTTATCAGCACCATCAGATGAATCACGCGGCAATATGTTTGTGTCAGAAAAATCATCTTGCAAACGCTCTGTTATACGCTCAAGAAACTTCCCTCCACTTTCAACTGTTGCCTTACCGCCATCATAAACGGTGTCCGCCACACTTTCGGCAGTTAGACCATCATCCGCATCATAAATGCCAAATGTCACACCTTCACCAAATTGTTTTAAATTATGTCCATGGTACTCCGTAGTAAGGACATCATCTTTTCCCTGCGGATTGTCTTCAAAAGCATTATTAAATCCATTAACGACCGCAACAATAGGCAACACAACAAGCGTACCAATAGCCGCCGCGCCCCCTAATACTCCACCAAAAACTTTTCCGAATGCCATAATATCACCTTATATTTTTAATTACCCCGTTTTAACACCTTTATTAATCACTCGTCAAATAAAGTACTTTTGTGTATCTTTCGCTAGAAGAATGAAAAAGTTACCCAAGACATGTCAGATCAAAAAGAAGACTTCAAAAGAAACACCACATCAACAATGCGCGCCATGTCGCGCAAACACGACCTTGAGGTCACATATTCAGACATTCAAAAAGCCTCCGATGATATTAAAACTGTTAGTATTCCACGCCTACCCGCACCATCTGCCAATATGGACAAACGCACACGTAACTTAATACGTGGTTGCGCAGATACATACGCCCTCAAATTTGCACACCATGATCCTGATATTCACCGTCACAACGGCCAAACTGACCTTCAAGCACAAGCAGCAATGGATGCACTAGAACAAGCGCGCTGCGATTCTATCGGGATGCTGTCCATGGATGGTGTGACACAAAATCTAAATACTGTTTTAGATGAAAAATCCCGCAAAAGAGGATTCGCAGACATAAAGTCGCGTGAAGATATATCACTATCTGATGCCCTACATATAGTAGTGCGCAGCGAATTGACCGGAATAGCGCCCCCACCCTCAACACAAAAAGTAATAGAATACTGGAAACCTTGGATAGAAGAACACCTAAAAACAACGGACTTTCATGATTTAAAAAACCACCTCAAAGATCAGGATAAATACGCAAAGCTCTCTCAACACATCCTGTCGAGTTTAAATCTCAATATCGATGATAATGGAGATGAAACAACGCACGAAGAAGAAGGGTCACAAGAGGAGGAAACTCAATCCCAAGAAACCGGAGAAGACACCTCCCAAAACGATAATCAGGAAAATACACCAGACCAGAACATGCAAGACGGCGCATCAGACACATCAGATGACACCGCAACAGATGAACATTTCGACATGGACATGGACGAAATGATAGACGACCTGAACTCCGAAGAAATGATGTCCGAAGAAAGCCTCGCACCACCCGGTAGACCGGACGAATTTGGCGACTATAGCGAAGGCCTATACACCGTTTATACAACAGAGTTTGATGAAGAAGTTCACGCAGAAGAACTTGCCGATCCGTTTGAACTTGAACGCCTACGTGGAATGCTAGATCAACAACTCAACAATCACCACAATATTATCACCAAACTCGCAAACCGCCTGCAACGCAAACTCATGGCAAAACAGCGCCGCAGTTGGGAATTTGATTTAGAAGAAGGAGCACTGGATTCCTCTCGCCTTGCCCGTGTGATCGCAAACCCTAGTGTTCCCCTAACATTCAAACAGGAAAAAGAAACCCCCTTTAAGGATACCGTAGTCTCTGTTCTTATCGATAACTCAGGGTCTATGCGTGGGCGTCCAATTGCCATTGCTGCCATAACAACAGACATCATCGCCCAAACATTAGAGCGTTGTGGCATAAAAACAGAGATCCTCGGCTTCACCACCCGCGCATGGAAAGGTGGTCATGCACGTGAATTATGGTTAGAAAATGGTCGTCCCGAGCACCCAGGCCGCCTAAACGACCTTCGCCATATCATTTATAAAAGTGCAAACACACCAATCAGGCGCGCCCGTAAAAACTTGGGGCTGATGCTTAAAGAAGGTATTTTAAAAGAAAATATTGATGGGGAAGCATTGGCATGGAGCTATAACCGCATTGCCCGCCGATCTGAAGAACGAAAAATTATCATCGTGATATCTGACGGCGCCCCCGTCGATGATTCAACATTATCCGTAAACCCATCCAACATACTGGAAATGGATTTACGCGGTGTCATTCGTTGGGTTGAAACAAAGTCTGATACAGAGCTTACCGCCATTGGTATCGGACACGACGTAACACGTTACTATGAAAAAGCCATCACAATATCAGATGCAGACGAACTTGCCGAAGCCCTCACCGAGCAACTAACCGCGCTTTTCGAAGAAGCATAATCACCCGACATCAGGCATATTACCAACATCCTCATCACCTGCGTTATGGCGTGCGCGCTTCCAAGAGCTCTCGGAAATATCCCACGCCTTGGTTTGCGCATAGAACTCATTATACGCGGCCTTATTATCAATCAAGAAATCACCAATAATATCTTGTATTTCTTCACGTACATGCTGCGGAACAATAGGGTTCTCCTCATCGTAAAGCGTTGTATAAAAATCACGCATCGCATTAACCGCAAAGTTTTTAATCCTGTCACCTTCCGGCGCATATTTCGCAATATATAATGCAACGATAGCCTTATTATACGGAGACTGCGCAGAAATACTTATTGTTTCATTACGCACTGATTCATCAATATCCCAACTCTTTAAAGCGCGTGTTAACTTAGGATGTGCACTTTCAAAATCCTGAAAAGCCGATTTTTCAAACTGGAATTGTAATGGTAGAATATCCTTACCCATCTTCTCCCCCTTGTTTATTCTTATAAAGTTTTTTCCATATATATCTGATCCCCCCTCTAAAAGCAAACGCACGAAACTATTGAGTAAACCAATACTTCGCAGTAAGGTAACGATATGAATAAAGAAACAGCAATACTGGCAGGTGGGTGTTTTTGGGGCATGCAGGATTTAATCCGCAAACGCCCCGGCATAATATCCACCCGTGTTGGCTATACAGGCGGGCATACACAAAACCCGACCTATCCCGACATTTGCACCGGGCAAACAGGCCACGCCGAAGCAATTGAAATAACCTTCGACCCTGCACAAACAACATATCGTGCAGTTCTAGAATTCTTCTTTCAAATGCACGACTCAACAACTGTGAATCAGCAAGGCAATGATATTGGCACACAATACCGCTCTGCCATATTCACATGTAATGAAGAGCAAAAAAATGTAGCACAGCAACTCATCAAAGACATTGATAACGCCGCATTCCTTGATGGCCCTGTTGTCACGCAAGTCACAGAATCATCGACATTCTACGAGGCCGAAGAAAACCATCAGGACTATCTTGAAAAACACCCAAACGGCTATACATGCCATTTTATTCGCCATATTTGGCCACTGTAATTCGTTATCCCCTTGCACAACACAGATACATCCAGTAACAAAACCCTATGAGTAAGAAAAAAATATATAAACCAAAGCCAATTAGTGGCTTCCCGGAATGGTTACCCGAAGTAAGACGCGCCGAACAACAATGGTTCGACCAAATTCGTCGTGTCTTCGAAAGCTATGGCTTTTGTAATATCGAAACACCAAGCGTAGAAGAGCTTGATGCCATTAACGCCAAGGGCGGTGATGGTGGCGCAGACGTGGATAAAGAAGTCTACGTCCTTGAACGCTTACATAAAGAGGACGGCGATAAAGAAGCCCGCCTTGCCCTACACTTTGACCAAACCGTGCCCCTCGCCCGTTACACGGCGCAACACTTCAATGATTTGGTATTCCCGTTCAAAAGATATCAGATGCAACGCGTATGGCGTGGTGAAAGACCACAGGCCGGACGCTTCCGCGAATTCTACCAATGCGATATCGACGTCATTAATGTCGATCAGCTTCCCCTGCACTTTGATGCCGAAATGCCCGCCATCATCTGGGAAATTCTCTCCAACCTCCCCGGTATGGAAGATGAAAGCTTTCAAATTCAAATTTCAAACAGAAAAATTCTAATAGGATTTCTTGAAGCACTTGGAATAGAAAATGTGACAGAAGTCACACGCTGGATTGATAAACTCGATAAAATGGATAAAAACGCAGTCGCAAATGAATTAACAAACATTGGCTTATCTGATGAAAACATCTCATCTATCCTTGCCCTTGCCGACCTGAAAACAAATTCTTCGGCAGAGCTTAGAAATCATACATCAAAAATAGAGCCGCAAAACGATACAATGAAAGAAGGAATAGAAGAACTTTCTTTTGTACTTGATCAACTCTCCCACCTGTCTGAAACAGCAATCGTTGCAGATCTCGCAATCGTACGTGGCCTTGATTACTACACTGGCACTGTCTACGAAACGCGTTTTACAGACGATCCATCATACGGTTCTATCTGTTCAGGTGGACGTTACGATGATTTAGCAGGAAACTATATCAATAAACACCTCCCCGGAGTTGGCATATCAATCGGCTTCTCACGCTTGTTTGATCGCATCCGAAATAAAGGGAAATTACCTGTAACCGGAACATCATCGGCCAAAGTTTTGATTATCTTACCAAACGAAGAGGCACGCCCCCTTGTCCTTGAAACTGCACAAAAATTACGTGCAAACGGACATAATGTAGAAACATTCCACAGCCCGTCAAAACTGAAAAGACAACTTGCCTATGCTGAGAAAAAAGGGATACCCTATGTTTGGTTCCCGCCATTCGAAGATGGGCAGGATCACGAAGTGAAAAATATGGCAAGTGGTGAACAATCCGCCGCAGATGCCGATAATTGGGAAAAGTAACATGATAAGACAACTGCATGCCTTGCTTAAATTTTCAGTTCTGCTTACAGGCGCTCTTATGCTCTCCCTTACCGCGCATGCACAAAGCGAAGAAGCCCCCATTCAATTAGACACAACACTCTATTCTCCGGAATATTGCCAATTCATGGCACAATTCCCCGAAGAGCCATATAGAACACATAAGTGTGAGGGTAATGAACAAGAGACATGTTACGACCTTGTTTCTTATACAAAAGTATTTGAGCTATCCTCCACCGTAAGCGTAAGCATTATCTGTAATCCTGCAACACCTGCGATGTACGAACACTTCACGACCGAAACAATGGAAAAGACAGTGCGCGCAATGACACAAACAAGCGTCATTGAAGCCTTCAAAGTACAAACTAAACAAGCCGACGGCTACCGCCTTGCAAGCTTACTCGGCAAAGGGCGCAAAGGTCTGGACGAAAGTATCTATATCGCCCAGCTATGGGTCGCCGAAAATTCAATTATGTCTGTAGAAGCAGAACTAAGCGGAGGTGAACGCGACGACGCAAACCAACTATTTGCAGAGCTTTTGCGTAATATTGGCTACACCAAAGAGATTATGGCTGCGATCAAAGACGGCGAACAGCCGGCAGAAGAGCCTACTCAAGAAACACAGACAGACTAACACCTAAACTGTAGAAGACAAATTACGAATCTTTTCAACCATTGCAAAGAAACCACTACGTCTGTTGGCACTTAAATGTTGATCTAGGCCGATATCGGCAAACATCTTATCAATATCAACATTGCCAACATCTGTAATCGCCTTCCCCTGATACGCCACATCCAATAGTGCTACAAGGCCACGCACAATATGCGCATCACTATCTGCCTGAAAATGAAAAGTTCCGTCTTTAATATCCTCAATCAACCAAACACGAGACGTACATCCACGCACAATACGGTCATCCGTTTTTAAAGATTCGTCCATATGCGGCAAAGAGCGCCCCAAATCGATTAAATAGCGATAACGCTCTTCCCAATCATCAAACAATGAAAAATTCTCGACCAGTTCTTCTATAGATGCCACAGATTCTGACATATTCCTTAACCTTTTGTACGTCATTTCATTCTTTGGTTATGGTTCAGACATACAATAAGATCAAGCCGGAAAATAAATTAATGCGGGATATCCTGCATAAAAATTCATATTCCTTCATATAGGGGCTTGCGTCGACGCGCTGCAATTGGCAGATTGAAGATATAAAGATTCATAAAAGGACAGAAAGCCTTATCACCATGAGTAAATCATCTTCCGGTTCATCAGATTCTAAAAATACACTCTACTGCTCTTTCTGCGGAAAAAGCCAACACGAAGTTCGCAAACTTATTGCAGGCCCAAACGTGTTCATCTGTAATGAGTGTGTTGAACTTTGTATGGATATTATCCGTGAAGAAGATAAGACGCAGCTTGTCCGCACAGGTGAAGGCGTACCAACACCAAGCGAAATCAAACAAGTCCTTGATGATTATGTGATTGGGCAAGAAGCAGCTAAGCGCGTGCTATCTGTTGCCGTACATAACCACTATAAACGTCTAGAACATGGTGGCGATGGTTCCGAAATCGAACTTGCCAAGTCTAATATATTGCTCGCAGGGCCAACGGGTTGCGGTAAAACGCTCCTCGCTCAAACACTGGCACGTATCCTTGATGTTCCATTCACAATGGCAGATGCCACAACATTAACCGAAGCTGGTTACGTTGGTGAAGACGTTGAAAACATTGTTCTGAAACTGTTACAAGCATCAGACTATAATGTTGAACGCGCCCAAAAAGGAATCGTCTACATTGATGAGATTGACAAGATTTCCCGTAAATCCGACAATCCATCTATAACACGTGATGTTTCCGGTGAAGGTGTTCAACAAGCTCTTCTAAAACTTATGGAAGGAACAGTTGCCTCTGTCCCACCACAAGGCGGAAGAAAACACCCACAACAAGAATTTTTACAGGTTGATACTGCAAATATCCTATTCATTTGTGGTGGTGCATTCTCTGGACTTGAAAAAGTAATTTCTGAGCGTGGTAAGGGCACAACAATCGGCTTTGGTGCCGAAGTACAGGGCCCTGATGAACGTTCTGTTGGTGAAGTATTCAAAGATGTCGAGCCGGAAGATCTACATAAATATGGTTTAATTCCTGAATTTATTGGTCGTCTACCTGTTATTGCTACACTGGAAAACCTGGACGAAGATGCCCTTGTGCAAATTCTAACAGAGCCTAAGAACGCACTTATCAAGCAATATCAAAAATTGTTTGAAATGGAAGATGCAGACCTTAAATTCACAGATGATGCTCTCATGGCGATCGCTCAAAAAGCTGTTGAGCGTAAAACTGGTGCACGTGGACTACGTTCTATCATCGAAGGCCTTCTATTAGATGCAATGTTTGAAGTTCCGGATATAGATAATATCTCCGAGGTAATTGTTGAAGAAGACACTGTTAATGAGGGTAAAAATCCAACATACAAAAAGTCTAAGACAGCAAAGAAAAAAGCCAAAAAAGAATCTTCTCTGAAAGAAGCTGAAGGTACAGGCGATACGAAAGAGGATGATGAAAAAGAGGCTAGCTAACACATAGTAGCCTTCCAATTATCATACAGCGTATAAATGAGCCAAACGGACGTCACTGAAGACATTGAACAAAGCGCCTCCCCAGAAACCTCAATAACCATCGGTATATTCAGATGGTTATCATGGGGCGTCGCTCTTTTTCTGCTCTTAGACATCCTCTACACATCATGGAGCATACAAGGGCAATACCTTGTAAACGGTAACATTTCATGGCTGTTAATATCCGCAGAACGACTATTGAATGGCGGCACATATCTACAAAACTTCTATGAAACAAACCCACCCTTATCAATATTAATCTATACTCCCCATGTCTTGCTTTCAAAATTGATGAGCATCCCGTTAACAAGCGCCTCTTACATATTCACGCTTTTCTTAACACTGCTTTCAACAGGTATCACATACGCAATTATTCGGCATTTTCCGGATATGACAGAAGAACAAAAGGCCACGTTCTGTATTGGCTATGTCCTTGCAATGACCCTTGCAACAACGGTTTTTTTCTCTGAGCGAGAAAACATAATGATGTTGGGCCTCATCCCCTTCATACTTGGTCAATACGCCCTAACGCATAAAATAGAAATATCTCGCACACTTCTTATTCCTGTTTTCATTATGGGCGCTGTTTGTATTCTCATAAAACCTCACTACGGTATTTTACCAACAATACTTTTCTTACAAAGATACAAGGTACAAAAACGTATTTCCGTATACAAAGACTGCGACTTCGTAATATTAGCAGTAGCAACAATTGCATATATCGCCGCAATCTTCACATTCTTTCCTGATTACATTAACGCAGTTTTACCGGATGCATTCAGCCTCTATGATACTGATAAAAATATAGCAGGATCCTGGAATGCTATGCGCCGATACTTCCCCGTATACGTCGTGTTATATTTTATGGAATACACAGGCAACGACCTAAAGAAAACACAAAAACGCCTGCTGATGTTCTTATATAGTTGCTGTATGTTGTGTATGATACCATATCTTGTGCAAATGAAGGGGTACTACAATCACGTCATTCCTTTAAACAGCTTCTTTATCATTGCTTTTGCTTTATCTTTAAGCTTCCGAATGGAACGGCTTGTTCCCAAAATAAAAGCACTACAGATTGCCGCCCCCATTTTAATACTGGGCACAATCGTAAGCATTACAATGCCCTTGAACACAGACTTCCCAAAGAAGTCAGAGTTACCAAACCTCCCTGCAGGTAAATATTTGCAAGAAAACTGCCCTGCCCCTTGTAATTTCCTCGTCTTCCATAGTGATATCGAAATTATAAACCCGACAGATGCATATATGGATGATTACAAACATGTATCACGTTTTCCAACGCTCTGGTTTATTCCGAAAATATTAGAAGGCTTAAAAAGCAAAGATAAAGATGAGAAAGAATATTATAAATCCCTTCAAAAGAAATATGCTGGGTATTTCACAGAAGACTTAAAACACCATAAGCCTAATATCTTACTCATCGCGACAGAGCTACAAATTGGTGAAACACAAAGTTTTGACCTAATAGACTTTTTCTCTGTAAACAAAGAACTTACAGAAATTCTATACAGAGATTATGAATACACAAAACCATTCAAATATGATCGCGCAGAATATTTCAAAGGCACATCCTTAGATACCAAAAACATGATTACCTACGATGTATATACTCTTCGCAACTAATCCTTAAACACAACGAATTTACACCCGACATAGTTCCATGCAAATGATACAAACACCGCCAAAACCTTGGCAAGAACACCATGCATATAAAAACTCGCGATATATATAGCCAAACTACTTAAAACCAACCCCATAAGACTAAGAATAAAAAAACTACTCACCTGTTTTACAAGCTGCTCACGCTTTAACTTTTTAAAAGTCCAAAGCGCATTCATCATAAAGCTATTCGCCATGGCAGTAAAAAATGCCAAGACATGCGCCACTAAAACAGGCACACCAAACCAATTATATAAAAAGAAAAACACCGCAAAATCGATAACTGTATTAATTGTACCAACTGCCGAAAACCGCCTGAATGTCTTATAATGTCTTTTAACGATTTCTTTCATAAACACTTTCACCCCTAAAAAGTCGCAATAACTTTTATTCTATTTTTATAGTTTTGCATACCATGCACGATAAAATAACGTATTTTAATGCCTCATTAACATTAAACAGGTACAAAAATTACTCATCCACAAACTGTCATTTATGATAGAACATATAGAATAAACTTTTCTATGATTAAGGGCATAGGACACATGACACAAAAAACTGAACTCATTTCCATCGTAATCCCATGCTATAATGAAGAGGAAGTTATAGAGCTCTGCCATGATCGCGTCGCCAAAGTCACAGCGGATATGTCTTATGATTTTGAAATTCTTTACATCAACGACGGTAGTACAGATAAAACGCAAGAGCTTTTGGAAAAGCTGAGTAAAGAAGACAAACGCATTACCATCATAAACCTCTCTCGTAACTTCGGAAAAGAAGCCGCAATGACAGCCGGTATAGATAATGTGAACGGCGATGCCATGATAATCCTAGATGCGGATTTACAAGACCCACCCGAGCTAATCCCCGACATGATAGATCTATGGAAACAAAGTGATGCTGATGTCGTCTACGGTCAACGTATGATGCGTGAAGGAGAAACATGGTTTAAGAAATTCACAGCAAACGGGTTTTATAACGTCATTAATTTCATAGCTAACAACGTAGAAATTCCAAAAAACACTGGTGATTTTCGCTTAATGAACAGACGCTCAATAGATGCGTTAATACAACTACGTGAAAAACATAGATTTATGAAAGGTCTATTCGCATGGATCGGCTATAAACAAGTCAGCCTTCAATATAATCGCGCACCACGCGCCGCCGGCACCACAAAATGGAACTATCTAAAACTATGGCACTTCGCGCAAGAAGGAATAACCGCGTTCAGTACCACTCCATTACGAATTGCCGGAATGTGTGGCCTGCTTATATCCCTGTTTTCTTTTGTTTTTGGAGCCTATATCGTAATCAAAACGCTTGTTTTAGGCACAGCAGTCCCCGGTTGGGCATCTATAATGGTAATGCTCACATTCTTAAGTGGTATACAATTACTTAGTATCGGAATACTCGGCGAATATATCGGACGTATTTTTGGCGAAGTAAAACGCAGACCACTGTATTTTATAGATGAGAAAAAAAGTGGAAAAAGTAAGTAAAAGCAATATCAACACGCATAAACACTTTTCCTTCTGCGCGTAAAACGCTACTATGATGGATGTGTTCAAACATATAAATTCACTAATTCAATTTTGAAAGGGTCTTCTATCCCATGTCACAAAACACTAAAAAAATCATGCCCGAGCCAGGCAAGAAATATCGCCTTATTACACGTAGTGATATGGATGGACTAGTGTGTGGTATCCTTCTAAAAGAGATGGATGTTATTGACGACATTATGTTTGCACACCCAAAAGACATGCAAGATGGCTTAATCGAAGTTGGCCCATCGGACATCACAACAAACCTTCCTTATGTAGAAGGCGCGCATATCGCATTCGATCACCATGCAAGCGAGACAGAACGTGTAGATGGTCAACCGGATAATCACATTATCGATGCAAATGCCCCATCTGCGGCACGCGTTGTCTATGACTATTTTGGCGGGGCAACAACATTCCCTCGTGTTTCAGATGAAATGATGAGCGCAGTCGACAAAGCAGACTCTGCAAACTTCACAAAAGAAGAAATATTATCCCCTGATGGTTGGGTACTCCTTAGCTTTATCATGGATGCACGAACCGGACTTGGTCGCTTTAGAGACTTTAACATCTCTAACTATCAGCTCATGATGAAACTAATAGACTTCTGCCGTGAGCACACAAACATCACAGAAATCCTCGCCCTACCGGATGTAAAAGAGCGTGTAGACTTATATTTTGAACATCAAGTAAAGTGCCGTGAACAAATTGAACGCTGCTCAACAGTACATAAAAATCTCGTCATTCTTGACCTAAGAAAAGAAGATATTATCTGGGCAGGAAACAGATTCGTAATCTATGCCCTATTCCCACAATGCAATATTTCAATTCATGTTCTTTGGGGTAAAAACAAACAAAATACGGTCTTTGCCACAGGTAAATCCATACTTGATCGTTCTAGTGAAACAGATGTTGGTACACTAATGTTAGAACATGGCGGCGGTGGCCACCATGCAGCAGGAACATGTCAGGTACCTAACCTTCAATCAGAAGAAATACTACAAGGCTTAATCGAACGTATAACAACGGACGGTTAAGGCATCCGCCTTAACCTCTACACACATAAACTTTTCTCATCGTCAGGGTTTTAATGAAGATTCTGCGTAAATTTATAGGACAGAACCTTATCAAATCGGCAAGCATTGCCGATAAGGGCACACCTGTGCGATCGAAACTGGTTCGCGTCATAGATCATGCACAGAACACAAAGTCTCCATATAGAACAATATATAGTCGTTTTTTAAAGTCAGAACCAGATCTTACGGATGAAGAGTTCTTCTATGCATTTAGCCATTTACCTATTTTAGAAAAAGACGATTTAATAGAATCTTATGAGCGTCAAAAAAGACCCCTCAATCCTGCAGAAGCCATCTTTCAGGAAAATAAACTCTACCCTCAATCAATCACAAAACTGTTAAAATTCGCATTCAGTCATAAAAACTATATGACCCTGTTCCCCGCATATAAAACAAAAGAAGACGAACTATCCTTAAAATATACATCTCGTAAAGAACTCTGCCATTACATAAACGGCTATCTGGATGCATATAAACAACAAGGTTGGAAGATAGGCGAACCTATTCTCTTCGTATATGCGCATAGCGCCCTTGTCCCACACTTCTTCAAAAATCATGAAGATTTTTTAAAACGCTACTTCGCAACATCATTCTTATGCATAAATGATGAAACCAAAGACAATATTGGGGAGCTCGTAACACAAGAATTGCATAATAATAAATGTCAAATGCTCATCACAAATCCAGCCACTCTATTTTATATTGCACAAAATATGAGTAAAAAAGCTACAGCACCACACACCCAAACACTTAAAATAAACTTATCCGGCCAGCCTCTCGCAGATTGCACACGTTTCTTTATACAAAAACACTTTCCCGAGAGTGACATACAATCATCCTATACAACATTAACTTGTGGCTGTATCGCGCACCAAAAAGCTTTAAATTCTTTCGAATATGATGTGATGAGCAACCGTGTTCACCTTGAGCAAGGTCCAGACAACACAATATTATTAACCTCATTCTATCCGCGTCAATTCCCGCTTATACGCTACAAGGTCACGGACACAGGACGCATTGTCACACACGAAAACGGCACTCAATCTATCCAACCCCTTGAAGGCAAAGCAGACAATCATATTGTAAACAGTAAGGATTACCTCTTCTTTACAAGTTACTTCAACGATGTTGTAAACCGAATTAACAAATCAATGAACGACCCAATCCGTTTCTTCTCTGTACGCCACGATAAAAAGTTCGGAAAACAATATTTACGCCTGCATTGCGTTGTAGAGCATGAAAAGAAAAACGAACAGATCGCACATATGGCATGGGAGATTCTAAGCCACACCTTCGCCAACTATCATTATATCGATATAAAATTTAAAACCTTTTCAGATCAAGTTTTGGAGAACAACTTTCAAGTCGTAGATAGAAAAGAAGGTTTTGCCGACGAAATAGAAGCAAAACTAATTGAACATGCCGCGCCCTCAAACACAGACATTGAGGAACAGCCACAGGAAAAAGCCTCCTAAAAGGACATCACGATATGAGTACACCACCACCACAACTCCTTCCGGGCGATACAGTTGGTGTCTTTGCGCCATCAAGTTGGGTAGAAGAAGAAGATATCCAACGCTCAAAATCTCTTTTAGAAGAACAAGGCTTCAAAGTATTCATTCACCCCCAAACATATGAACGCGAACATCAGTCCGCAGGTAATCACTTACAAAAGTCACTTGCCCTCCAAGGGCTATGGCAACGCAAAGATATAAAAGCAATATGGGCGGCAGGTGGCGGTAATAGATGCATGCACTTACTTGAAATGATTAACTTTGATCGTTTAAAGAACACACCAAAGATTCTAATCGGCTTTAGTGACGTCACCGCCCTCCTAAACGCAGTATATGCGCATACAGGGATTACAACGCTCCATGGCCCTGTTTTTAAAAACCTGCATAAATACAAACAACTGGATCATTTGTTACAAATACTGGCAGGTGAAATAGTTACCTACCCAACATCGAACAACAATATCCTCAATCATGGGCAAGCAGAGGGCGTAATGATTGGCGGGAATTTAAGCCTCTTCCAATACCTACCCCAAACATTGCCTAATAATTTCACTACGAACAGCATCATTTTTTTAGAAGATTGTAACGAGGAAATAAGCCGCATTGACCGTATGCTCCTACACTTAAAACGCACAGGTATCTTTAATAAGGCAAAAGCCCTTATCTTTGGTGAATTTACAGATATGCCGGAAAGTGGCCGCCCCTTCGGTTACCAACTCAAGGAAATTATTCAAGAGCATACAGAAGGCTTAGACATCCCTATCCTATACGACATGCCTTTCGGACACGGTGAAAACCTGTATACGATGCCTATAGGAACACGCGCGCAAATTAATACCCATGAGAACAACTTTGCACTAAGTGAACCTGCAACAACTAACCTTTAGATGAATGTGGTAAAGAGTATGCCTTAATATCAAAATGTGAATGCTTACCCCAGAACTCAGTATTTGAAAGGATTTTCCCATCCATGTCAAAAACAAGCTCGCTTACCCCCTCAATCACACACCGATCCTCTTCATCTCTTTTTAAAAGTCTCTTACGGCGTAAAGAGTAACAACAACTCCACACAATATTTGCTGTTGCAGCGCGCCTTCCCCACATAAAATCATGCACACGGTAATCCACTCCCCCACATAAGTTAATCTTACGCATCCATAATGCTTCAATGACCTCAAGCCCCTGAGCAGTGTGGTACGGGTCACTATATGAAATAAGCGGCGAATATAAAGAAGTTAAAACAGGTAAAGAGCGACGGTTAAGCTTTTCAAGGCTTTCACAATAATCTTCTAACGGCTTTTGAAGGTGAAGGTCAGGCTCTATAAGGCTCATAATCTAGTCTTTTTCATAAAAAACGAATCACTAAAATGAACAGTTATCTTACCCATTAAAACATACATATAAAACAGCAATTCGTTAATATTATGTAAATAATTTAGATTTTCGCACTATTTCCGTTGAAAAAAGTCCATTTTTTTGATATGATCCTTCCTATGTCGCGTTGATTGGTAGTTCTGAAAAGCAAGGTGGGCAACCATTTCGAAAGGTTTCCTACTTACTTTCTCCTTTCAACAACGATGACAAGAATACTCTCTTAACTGGAAATAAGGTGATAAAAACATGGCTGATAACGATAACGTGATCTTTAAAACAGGCGATAATGTAGTATATCCAGCACACGGGGTTGGTCAGATCGAGGGAATAGAAACGCAAACAATTGCAGGTATGGAATTAAAACTATACGTCATTAGTTTTGAAAAAGACCGCATGCGTATCAAAGTTCCGGTAACATCTGCCGCAAATTCAGGCTTACGCAAAATCAGCTCAAGCGAGCGCATTGATGATGCATTACAAACATTAAAAGGCCGTGCACGCATTCGTCGCACAATGTGGAGCCGTCGCGCACAGGAATATGAGATGAAAATCAATTCCGGCGACCCGGTATCCATCGCAGAAGTTCTTCGTGACCTGAAGCGTAGCAACGATGAATCTGAACAATCATATAGTGAGCGTCAAATCTACCAATCCGCTCTTGAGCGTTTGGCACGTGAAGTTGCTGCTGTTGATGATATTACAGAAATTAAAGCAACAGAAAAACTAGAAGACATTCTTGGTAAAATCAAAACTGAGACTGCAAATACAGATACTGATGTTGCAAACACAGATACTGACAGTGCAAAAGCAGCATAATCAAATAAAACTGCTATAAAATATATTTATTATTCAGGTGCACCACCTTATTTACTTTCGGTGCACCTGTTTTTTTTGTACTATAATAAGAATAACATCCCCTCCCACTATCTGCGGAACACATGCAGGCATCATCAAATAAAAAACGCTACACGGTTAAGCATTATAAAAACCGATTTATCGATATCGGCACCCCTAAACGCATTTGGGCTGTCGCTGCTATCCATGGCGATATAGATCGGCTCGCCAAAATACATGATGCCATATATGAACATATCCACGCTGGAGATCGTTTAATCTATCTCGGTAATTATACAGGGCATGGCGCGCACTCAAAAGAGGTCGTAAATGAACTCCTCTCATTCAGACGCTGCACGCTCGCCAAACAGGCGATGATCCCCTCAGACATAATTTATTTGCGCGGTATGCAAGAAGAAATGCATCAAAAACTTCTACAGCTGCAATTCACATCTGATCCCCTTGGCACATATCTTTGGATGCTTGGTAATGGCCTCAGTAATACTTTAACATCCTATGGCCTATCTCCGCACGATGGTGTTGAAGCATGCCATCAAGGTACAATTGGTATTGCGCAATGGACAGCCAGATTTAAAAAGGCAATAGACAAACATGCCGGCCATCAAAAATTCACAACCCAATATTACCGCGCAGCCTACACAAGCAAAAACACAAACATCCCCGCAACATTATTTGTAAATGCCGGAATTAATACAAATCACGAAATAGAAGATCAGGACGATGGATTTTGGTGGGATTATGAAATGTTTGATACAATGGACAAACCATATGCACCTTTTTCCCGTATTATACGCGGATATGATCCATTCCATCGTGGCGCCAAAATTGAAGATATAAAGGCAACAATAGACGCTGGTGCCGGTTTCGGCGGAAATCTGATTTGTGCATGCTTTGATACTACTGGCGCGTACCTCGATAGTATCGAGTTTTAATAAATAAGACTACTTCACCACGATTTTATACGCCCGTCCTGCTTTAAGACCATCGCGTGGTGCTAAACCATTCAAAACACGAAAGCGCTCTTCACGATAATCATCAAACACCATCTTACGTGCCAAACTACCAACACTGTCCCCACGCTGCGCGGTCACAATCTTCACACGATATGGTTTTAACGACTTCTTCTCTGATGCACCCAAGCGCTTAAAACTATATGTAGATTTCTTCAACGCACTCAACACATTGGAACTTGTTCCCGAAGGATAAACAACCTGAAACCGTGCTATACGATCTTTCGCCCAACGAATAGCGACAAGCCGCACATGCGCCTGTTGACCATTAACACTCCCCACAATTGAGGAAGTCGCCGCACTCATGCCATTAATAGTGATATTCTCTGCCCCATCCACCGGCTTACCCTTTGCCCATTCATCTTTCATAAACCGCATAGGTGAATAACCGTTCTTGTTCGAGATCATATCAAAAATTACAAGCGTCCCATCTTTTGAAGAGCCAATAACACGCGAAGGTTGGTTTGTAATTTTGAAACCATTCGGCACTGAAAACTTAAACCCAATCTCAGGGTGATAAAATGTCTGCCCCCTGACAAACCCCTGCTTCGCACTATCACCATAGACCATACCGTTAAGGCGTCGAATATAAGCCTCCTCACGAACATCACCACCCTGCGGGTATTGGCGCGCCTCAACAACCGTTTTATTCACCCTATCCGCAGTTGCAGGGTGCGTAGAGAAATAACTCGCAGCCTTATCTTGTTGCCCTTTTTTGCCATCCAACTGACTATCCAATTGCTTATCAGCATTCAAGTTCTGCAAAAATGCACTCATCGCCTTAGGCGTATACCCCGAACGCGATAAATATCGTATCCCTAAACTATCGGCCTGATTTTCCTGACCACGCGAATAAGAAGATAAATATAAGTTAGACCCAACCCCTAACGCCTCCGACGCACCGGAACTACCAATGGCAGTAGATAAAATCATTGCCCCCAGTGATGTCACAACACTATGAGAATAACGTTCCGCCGAATGACGTGCAGTTATATGCCCTGCCTCATGCGCAAGAACAGATGCCATTTCCGATTCACTATTTGCAAGCGCAAGTAACCCTCGTGAAATATAAATATAGCCCCCCGGTAACGCAAAAGCATTCACAATAGGACTATCCAACAAGTAAAACTTATATTGCACATCCGTACGCTCCGTATCTTTTACAACACGTTTACCAACCTGTGATACATAGCTTTGTAAATTTTTGTCATTATACAAACCATACTGACCAATAATTTTCTTATGCTCCTGCGCACCAACCTGTACCTCTTGCTGCGGTGACATTAACGCAGTGAATTGCTGCTTCCCCGTCGCAGGGTTCGTCGAACACCCAGTCAGTAAAGCACTACATGCAAAAACAGAAAAAATATAAAAGAAACGCTTGATCATCATCCCGGAAACAGCTCTCATACTAAAATGAAAAATATAGTAACAATAATTTTGGCTCTGACCACCCTCTTTTTTGCGCATATATCATATGCCCAAGAGGATTTCATACTTCCCGAGGGGAACTTTGAGACCTTAAGGAAAGACGGAACAGCCTTCGTTGATGAAGCTATATCCCCTCTAACCTTGCGCCTGAACAATGGAAAGTTCATTCACCTCGCCGGATTAGATATACCCGATTTTGACGTGCATGATCCCGGAGAACTCACCGAAACCGCTATTAATATTTTAAATGACTTCCTAAAAGGACAGGAAATCACAATATACCAAACAACATCATCCAATCGTGGCCGCATCAACCGCCTGAACCATCACATTGCACATATCGTACGCAAAGATGATAATGTCTGGGTACAAGGTATGCTTATATCCCTTGGGATTGCGCGCGTACGCACTACCAAATACAATCCGGAAATGGCCACGCAAATGTACGCTCTGGAATCTCTAGCAAGAGCCAGAAAACATGGCCTATGGGCAATGACCGATTTCCCTATATTATCCCCCGAGCAAGCAGAAAACCATATCGGATCTTACCAAGTCGTTGAAGGAACAGTCCGAAGCGCCGCTATGCGTAAAAACAGAGTATACTTAAACTTTGGAAATAATTGGCGAGATGACTTTACCGCATCCATATCATCTTCAAATTTACGGAGCTTTAACAAACAAGGCATCGACACACAATCATGGAACGGAAAAAAAATACGTGTACGCGGCTGGCTCAGCTATCGCAATGGTCCATATATTGAAGTAGACCACCCTGAACGCTTTGAAACCCCTCAAACAAAGCAATCACAAAAAACCAATACCCTTGACGGATCGGCCTTACCGAACAGCCCAAGGAAAACAAAATCCAAAAAGAAAAAATCATCAAGCGCATTACCAAACTTAAATGATTAGGATTTAAGCGTACGAGTATGCTACATATTTAAAATATTAATTTTTTAATAGTCTGATATATGGCACCACCAAAAAAACAAACAGACAACAAAAATGATTCCGCCGTTTCATCCTTACGGCGCAAACCCCTTCTCGACCTATTTCCGCCTATAACACCCTACTCCAGTGGTTTTTTAGCCGTAGATGATACCCATAATTTATATTGGGAACAAAGCGGTAATCCGGATGGAATGCCTATCATTCTACTGCACGGTGGCCCGGGCGCAGGTGCAACTCCAACGCATCGTCGCTTTTTTGATCCAGACCATTACCGCATCATAATCTATGATCAACGCGGCGCAGGAAGGTCAACCCCATTAGGCTCTGTAAAAGACAACACGACTGAACATTTGGTAAATGACTTAGAAGTGTTACGAAAACATCTAAGCATTTCTAAATGGCACATATTCGGCGGATCATGGGGAAGTACCCTAGCAATCAGTTATGCGCACCATTACAAAAAACATTGTATAAGCTTAATCCTGCGCGGAATTTTCCTATGCGAAAAAGATGAAATTGATTGGTTCCTATACGGTATGCAAACCATCTTCCCCGAAGCATGGGAACAATTTGCAGGCCTAATTCCCAAAGATGAGCAAGAAAACTTATTAGATGCCTACTACACCCGCTTGCTTGATGACAGTAACCCCACATTACAAATGGAAGCCGCCGTCAGATGGAGCCTTTATGAAGGAGCCTGCTCTTCTTTAATTCCAAACTATGAAACAATCACAACAGAAGAGCAAAAAGAACACGCTCTTGCTCTTGCAAAAATAGAAGCACATTATTTCAAAAATGAGTGCCTTTCTGGTGCAAAAAGCCTCCTTAACCACATTGAGGGCTTGCGTTCTATTCCAACAACAATTATTCAAGGGCGGTATGATGTTATATGCCCGATAAAAACGGCAAATAAACTACACCAATTATGGCCGGAAGCAGATTATATCGTAGTACCGGATGCAGGGCATTCTGCATTAGATGCCCCGCTTCGCTCTCGTTTAATCGAAGCAACGCAAAGCGCAAAAACACTGACTTAAAAGTGATGATGGAATAAAGAATGAGTTTTCAAACAATCAAAACATTAAATGTAAAAGATAAAACAATCCTATTACGTGCCGATTTGAATGTCCCAAAGCAAAATAATGTTGTTACAGATACAACACGCATCGACCGCCTGAAACCCACTATTGATTATCTACGTACACAAGGCGCAAAAGTTTTAATCCTTTCACACTTTGGTAGACCCGAAGGTGAACAAAATCCGGAAATGTCATTGGTATTTCTCGCTCCTGTTCTGGAACAACAATGGCAAACACCAGTTAGTTTCTCTCAACAATGCGTAGGAAATATTGCGCAAGATACAGCAAAAAACATAAAGTCAGGTGATGTTGCCCTACTGGAAAACGTTCGCTTTCATAAAGAAGAAAAAGCAAATGACCCTACTTTTGCAAAAGAACTCGCATCATTAGGCGATATCTATGTGAATGACGCATTTTCTGCATCCCATAGAGCACACGCATCAACCGCCGGCATTGCGCATTTCCTACCAAGTGCCGCAGGCCTTCTAATGGAAGAAGAACTCTGCGCACTGACAAAAGCATTAGAAACACCACAAAAACCTGTCCTTGCCGTAACTGGCGGGTCAAAAATATCAACAAAACTTGGCGTTTTGGAAAACCTAATCGAAAAAGTCGATTATCTGGTTCTTGGCGGCGGCATGGCTAATACATTCTTATGTGCACAAGGTTATGACATGGGACGCTCCCTTCTTGAAAAAGATATGTTGGATACAGCCCGCAGGGTCATGGAAAAAGCAGAAAAAATCGGGTGTGAAATTATTCTTCCACGCGATGTTGTTGCGGTAAAAGAATTAAAAGAAAATGCCGAACACATTATTGTAGATATAGACCAAATTCCATCCGACCACATGGCCATAGATATTGGTAATAAAACGATCGAATATGTCTGTGAGAAAGTACGCATATCAAAAACTGTTGTCTGGAACGGCCCAATGGGTGTCTTTGAAATAAAGCCATTTGACAATGGAACCAATACAATTGCAAAAGCAGTCGCACAACAAACACAAAACGGAGAATGCACAAGCATTGCCGGCGGTGGTGATACCGTTGCCGCACTTGAAAACGCGGACTCCGCCGATCTATTCAGCTACATCTCAACTGCTGGCGGAGCATTCCTTGAATGGCTAGAGGGTAAAGAATTACCCGGTGTACAAGCCCTCAAAAAATAAACAAAAAAATGCCGGCACTAGGCCGGCAATAATGGAGGTTTTTAAATGAAATCTGTGTTACGCAGCCTTAACTCCCGCTAAATTTAGTTTTTACAATATGCATTGCAATTTCCGGAGTTGCTTTCGTGTAATAGCCAATAGCGGCTTTAATATCGTCTGTTTCAACCAAGCGGCCATTATTCCAAATACGGCTACTCAACATAAACATAGATACAAAATCATGTTTTTCGATACCATAAGCGCGTGATGTAATCGCAAGCCCTTGGCCATTCGACTGTGATAAAATCTCCTGCACTGCTTTTACAGAAAGCCCCGTATAAACCGAGAATTGTGCAATATAAGAGCGCATATGCCCGCGTCGAAGAGTATTCAATAACATCTGAACATTAAGAAGCCCCTGCTCTTTGAAAGTTTCCGCAGCATCAATCATATATGGCTCAGGCTCAAGCCCACTTTGGAATGATGTATCACTAAGATCCGCAACAGTGTCATCAACCGCCTTAGATACCTTTTGAATATCAAAATTATAATTTTCTCCGATAAAGCTCTTAATCTCTTCACCAACGAACTTATAAAGTTTAACGGCAATATCCTGACTAACCTCTTCACGAAGCAATAACGGCTTGGCCAAAATATCTGAACCTTGTGCAATATCTGACAAAATAATCAACGCATGATCCGTAAGCTTAATACCTTCATTCTCCGCCAACGCTAAGGCTGTATCGAAATCTTCGGTATCCGCAAGAACATCTATTACACTGTCACTAAGATGATCACGCGTTGCTATCGTTTGCCAATATTCATTTGTTTTTGACTTAATAATATACATCAAGTCCATATCCCCAAGAACATCACTGTTCACCAGAATCGGACGTGCAATATCTATATCATCATTTGCAAGCTGAAGGATTAAACGCAACGGCGCATCCTCGATCTTGGAAAGTTGTTCTGATAAGGCGTAACGTACATCAGCCTCGGCCTGACGTAACAGACCTATAAGAATATCTGCTATAATTTCACTCTCACGCGGTGAAACTTCCGCTTCGAGAATATAGCCAACAGAACGTGCAAGTTCTGCCCGAGCAGACGGATCTTTATCACGCGCCAACTCGCATAAGTTTTGAATATCACTCAACTGTGCCGGCAATAACGCGGCAGAGCGAGTATCTCCCTCAATAAAATGTATGTCCATTACTTCCTTGCCCCACAATGCAGTACGAACGTTAAACTACTAACTTTACGCAGTATTTATATAATCTGATATTTTCCACTATGGCATAAACGCGGTGTCATCTATGTCACAGACCAAAATGCCTGATATGATGCTTTTATACAGGGCAAACGTTACCAATCAGTTAACTATGACGAATATTTGTATAATTCATGAAAAAAAATTATCAAATTTGCACTTTATGTGTTTTCATGGCAAAATTAGTAGTCAAGGATTTATTAATAATTGAATGTTACCATAATACTGGGTAGGTTTTTAATATAGGGATTTAGACAATGGCAGCACCACTATCAGGAATTGGGCAACAACAAATACCACTCGCACAACCTTTTCAGCCGGGTGGAACAGATCAAACGCGCAATGTAAGACAGGCCGAGCAAGAGCCACGCGAAGATGAATTACAAGTTCGCGAAGCGCCCAGCGCACAGTCGCAGGAAACAAATACAACACAAGACGATGTGACCGCACGCGAAGAAGATAACTTCGCCCTCGCAAGCAACAATAACACAGCGAATGGCGCTCAAGGCAGAGGTTCTGTGGTTGATATTGTAATCTAAGCTTTACAAATTATAGATCAAAAAACGGCACCTTAATTTAAGGTGCTTTTTTATTGCTTAAAACAACGCCTAACATTCAATCACATTCACTGCCAATCCCCCGCGACTGGTCTCCTTATACCGCGCGCGCATATCTTCACCTGTCTGGCGCATCGTCTCAATACAACTATCCAAAGGAACAAAATGCACACCATTCCCCCGCAGTGCAAGCGCACTGGCAGTCACTGCCTTCACCGCACCAAGCCCGTTGCGCTCTATACAGGGCACTTGAACAAGCCCCCCAACAGGATCGCACGTCATGCCGAGATGATGTTCCAATGCAATCTCCGCTGCATTCTCAATTTGCTCATTACTGCCACCCATCACCGCACATAAACCTGCCGCGGCCATAGCAGAAGCAGAACCGACTTCCCCCTGACATCCAACTTCTGCCCCTGATATAGACGCATTATTCTTAATTATCCCACCAATAGCCGCAGCCGTTAGTAAAAATTCAGGAATATGCGCCTCATCTGCATCAGGTATAAAATCAAGATAATATCGCAAAACTGCCGGAATAACACCAGCCGCACCATTCGTCGGCGCAGTAACAACACGCCCGCCAGATGCATTTTCTTCATTCACCGCCATCGCATAAAGGGATAACCACTCATTACACACATGCGCGCTTTGGGCATTACTCCCTTTTTCATTATCTAATTGCCTTTTTATCTCAGACGCCCTGCGCGGAATATTTAAAGCCCCCGGCAAAACTCCGTCCTTTGATAGTCCTCGTGTGATACAGCCATCCATCGCCTGCCAAATATCATTTATTCCATTGTACAGTTGCTCTTTACTACAGAGCGATTTTTCATTCTCGGCCTTTATCTGTGCAATGGATAAACCACTTTCTTCACCCACAGCCAATAACTGAACCGCGTTATTATATGGATACGGGACATCTTCATCACCCTGATTCCCTACTTCGTTGCGCACAGAAATTTCGCCCTCTGACAATACAAAGCCCCCACCAATCGAATAATATGTTTTACTAAAAACAGCGCCACCGACCTCATCATACAGTGTAAAAACCATACCATTAGGGTGCGCCTTCAACGCTGGTCCATAATCAAAGATCAAATCCACATCAGGATCAAAACGAAAGGAAATATCACTGGAAAGATGAATAACTCGATCCTCCCTCTGCCTTAAGAGAAGGCCTGCCACAGCATCAGGGTTAAGCATATGCGGCATTTCCCCCATGAGGCCAAGCACAACCGCCTGATCGCTCGCATGTCCTTTTCCTGTAAAGGCAAGAGAACCATAAAACACGACACTTATCCGCCCCGCCTCTATGCCACCAAACTCTTCAATAGCCGAGAAAAACCGTGCAGCAGCAACCATCGGCCCCATAGTATGAGAACTCGACGGGCCTATCCCGATTTTGAAAAGATCAAAGATACTGATAAACAAATGCATTCCCTCTATTCTATATAGCCATTTGGCTTTGTTTTCGGACAAGGCATGAGCGCTGCAGCATAGATTACCATGTAAGAAGCGAATAACGCTGCCCGAAAGCAAATACAATAGCTATAAAGGCTATTGGAAGGCTGGCTCATCAAAAGAACGAAGCTTACGACTATGTAGTTTCGCTGGTGATAAATCACGCAGAAATGTCATCGTTAACAAGCCAATTTTTAAATGCTGTTCCACGCGCTCACGATAAAATGAATCCGCCATTCCGGGTAATTTCAATTGGCCGTGTAAAGGTTTATCAGAAACACAAAGCAACGTTCCATATGGCACACGAAAACGAAACCCATTCGCCGCAATCGTCCCAGATTCCATATCCAATGCAATTGCTCTACTCTGACTTAAACGCTTATTCTGCGTTAAATAGGATTTAAGCTCCCAGTTACGATCATCCGTTGTTGCAACCGTCCCCGTACGCATAACAGTCTTTAAATCATAACCCTCATGCCCTGTTACTTGCCCTACTGCTTTCTCCAACGCTTGCTGAACTTCTGCTAACGCAGGGATAGGAATACTCGGCGGGATAAATTCATCCAAAATTTGATCTTCGCGCAAATACCCATGTGCAAGAACATAATCACCTAAACGCTGTGAATTCCTTAAACCCGCACAATGACCAAGCATCAACCACGTATGCGGCCGCAAGACTGCAACATGGTCGGTAATTGTCTTCGCATTTGATGGCCCGACACCAATATTAATCATCGTAATACCCGACCCATCGGCGCGTTTCAAATGGTAAGCCGGCATCTGCGGCATCCGGCTCAGACTAACGCCATCACTCGCACTCTCACCATTTTCGCTAAGGTTCTGATTAAGAATAACCTTATCACCGGGCTGAACAAAGGCGGTATACTCGCTCCGTTGCTTTTTTAATTCCGGGTCATCTGTCTTTGTCATCATGTCCTGACAAAGCGAGATAAACTCATCAATATAAAATTGGTAATTTGTAAAGAGCACATAATTTTGGAAATGTTCCGAACGTGTTCCGCAATAATGCTTCAAACGCTGTAAACTTAAATCCACACGCGGCCCGATAAATAATGCAAGCGGACATTCATCATCCGGTGTAGCACCTGTATGTGCACCATTTGCAATCTCATCATCCATAATATCCAAATCAGGAACATCAAAGAAATCCGGTAGAGCATTAACCTGCTCTTCATTCAAATCGGCTTCAAGGTGAAAACTTTCACCCAGCGCAAAATGCAATGGAATAGGCGTATCACTTACCCCAATTTCGATTGGGATATCATGATTTTTTAACAGTAATCTAAATTGCTCTTTATAATATTCTTCGAAAATATCGGGGCGTGTAACAGTTGTTACATATGTCCCCGGCCTAGGCGCAAACCCATATGCAAAACGCGTATCAGAACGCTTTGCATACTTTGTTGTAATACGAACATAAGGGTAATACGCAGACACGCGCTTGAACTTGCCATTACCGCCGTTATTAACATCACAATATTCCGTAAAAGCATCACACAGAAATTGTCGATGCGTATCATATATTTTTTTAAGCGCATCAAATGCCTGATCGGCATCCTTAAAACGCTTCGCTTTAAAAGCTTCCAGTCTTTTCACCATAAAACAATAATGCCGTTTTTATGTTAAGATTCAGTGAATTACGCAAAAATTATAACATAAATATAGCACAAAAAGACATCAGGGCGAAAGCCCCATCAAAGAACGTGCATAATCTTGCGCCTTAAACGGTCGCAAATCATCAATGCTCTCACCAACACCAATGGCATGAACAGGCACACCAAATTGATCTGCAAGCCCGACAAGAACACCGCCTTTAGCCGAGCCATCCAGTTTCGTGACGATAAGTCCCGTCACATCCACCATCTCTTTAAATGTCTCTAACTGGGAATACGCATTCTGTCCCGTTGTTGAATCCAAGACGAGCAAGGTAGAATGTGGGATATTTTCATCTTTTTTCTTCAATACACGAATAATTTTCTCAAGCTCCGCCATAAGGTTTGACTTATTTTGCAAACGCCCAGCCGTATCAATCAAAAGAACATCGACACCATCGGCCACCGCTTTTTCATACGCTTCATAAGCCACCGCCGCCGCATCCGTCCCAACATCTTTAGAAAACATTTGCGCACCACTTCGGCGCGCCCACTCACCAAGCTGCTCAATCGCCGCCGCACGGAATGTATCCGCCGCCGCAATCATAACGGATAAGCCCTGCTCCTTTTGAAGCTGTTGCGTATACTTACCAATTGTTGTTGTCTTACCCGCACCATTCACACCACAGACAAGAACAACATATGGCCCATCCTCACGCTTTTGAATATCTAGCGGCTGCGCCACAGGTTCTAGGATTGTGGTTACAGTCTCCGCCAAGGCAATTTTTATCTCTTCGTCGGATATATCTTTTCCAAATCGGTCTTTTGCAAATTCTTCAATAACGCGCGCAGCCGTCTGCGGCCCTAAATCAGCCTCAATCAAAACATCTTCAAGCTGATCCAACGTATCCTGATCCAACTTGGACTTCGTGATAATGTCACTCAGCCCTTGGGTGATTTTATTTGTAGATTTACCAAGCCCCTTGGTCAGGCGAGAAAACCAACCACCTTCATCAGAGTGATCATTTTCCACTTCTTCTTGTTCCTGAATTTTATCAAGCACCTCAGGCTCAGGCGTAGGAACAAAGTCCAACTCATCCAGAACATCATTATCCGTTTCATGAAGCTCTTCTTGCACGGCATCATCTTCAACGATGTCAGTATCAACATCTGTAGAGACAAGTTCAGGCTCGCCTTGCGGATGCAATAGCTCCTGTTCCTGCTCTTCTTGTTCTTGCTGGGCAATATTGTTTTTTCGACGCCAGAAAACCATGTGAACCTCTATTAGTATGATTTAGATATTATACGCCCTTTCATAAGGAAGCGCACCTGATTTCGGTCAAATATTAAATGATTTCAGATAAAAGCGCACTCTTATCAACTTTTAAAGTGCGAACATTCACCAAACTTCCCACAGGTAAGTCTTGAGGTAATATAACAGAAAGAAAATTTTCTGCCCGACCGACTGCACCCTTCTCAACCAAAACATTAAAGTCCTTACCCGCATTACGGCGTAACAAACTCTCAACCTGCTTTTCGCCAAGCGCCCGTAAAGCCGCCGCGCGTTCTTTACGCACAGGAACATGCACCTGATTAGGAATACGTGCCGCAGGCGTACCGTCACGCTCAGAGTATGGAAACACATGTAAATAAGTAATGTCACACTCCTCTACAATACGTAGGGAGTTCTCAAACATTTCATCTGTTTCCGTTGGAAATCCGGCAATTATATCCGCACCAAACACCATATCAGGACGTAAATCCCGTGCACGCTTACACACATCAATCACATCCTGACGCAAATGACGGCGCTTCATACGTTTCAAAATCATATCGTCACCCGCCTGTAAAGACAGGTGCAGGTGTGGCATAAGGCGTGGTTCATCGGCAATCAATGTCCAAAGGTCTTCATCAATTTCCACGGGATCAAGTGAAGATAAACGCAAACGTGGCAATTCCGGCACCATCGCCAATACACGACGGATCATCTGCCCCAATGTTGGCTTCCCCGGTAAATCAGGCCCATAAGAGGTAACATCTACCCCTGTGAAAACAATTTCATTATAGCCCTGTTTAACAAGAGCCTTCACTTGCTCTGCAATCACTCCAATCGGCACACTACGCGAATTCCCGCGCCCATATGGAATAATACAAAACGTACAACGATGGTCACAGCCATTTTGAACCTGAAGAAAAGCACGAGATTTATCCTCAAACCCTTCTATTAAATGGCTCGCAGTCTCCTTAACCGACATAATATCATTGACCATAACCTTGGCTTCACGACTATCAACGCCCCAACTTTCGGCCTTTAATTTCAAATCGTTGCCAATAACCTGATCGACCTCATCCATACCGGCATAGCGATCCGGATCAATCTGCGCACTGCACCCCGTAACGATAATCTTCGCATCCGGATTTTCACGTCGCGCCTTACGAATAGATTGACGTGCCTGACGCTCTGCCTCTTTAGTCACAGCACACGTATTAAAAATAATCGCATCATCCATACCCGCACTCTTGGCATGGTCACGCATCACCTCAGACTCATAAAAGTTCAGGCGACACCCGAAGGTCTTCATTTGCGGTTCTGGCTTTGGGCTATGTTCTGTCATGCGACAGGGATAAACAACTTAATCTGAGAAGTCAATTTTTGACATAAAATATACAAACATATATAGAATGTACGCATAAAAATAATAAGCGGATTACATTTCTATGAAATTTTTACAAAAAATAAATTGGCAACTATCCTCACTTCTCAAGAACCGCTTCTTCGAGACAGACAAACCTGAAACCATCCATGAGCATTTCTTTGCAAAAGGAAACAGACAAGCGGCGTTCCTTCACCCAAGTAAAGAGCAACTGGATGAAGTCTACCAAAGCTTTTCTGACTTGCAGGAAAAACTTGATCCGGAGCATGCTGACAATTTTGAACTTACAGCAGAATTTGAAAATGGACGGTTAATTGATTTGTACACAGCCTATAAAGGTTCTGAAGGCTATGAAAATTCTCAACATCATGTAATAACACACGAAGACGCAAGGCCACTTATGGACGCGTTTTTAAACATTACCAAACCCTGCGTCAGTGAAGATTTCGCCCTTAAGGTATTTGGTAAGAATCTTACAGGTATACCAAACTGGCATTACGATGGATCCGAAGAGGTTGTTGGCGTTCTGACATTAAAAGACCATGATCTAACAACCTTATTTCAAGGTGCCTTGGGCTCGCTTCCCGCTCCAAAACACGCCGTTGTGTTTACTGGTAATGAAAAACACAAAGTACCGGACATACCAAGAGCAAGTATGCATATTATTGATCATTCTTAGCACATATATAGTGCTATAACTCTCCATCAAAAACATACGCGACTGGCCCCGTCATCAAGACATGCCCATCACTCTCGCGCCATTCCATATGTAATACGCCACCATCCAGCTCAACATCAATTTTACGTCCCGTATGCTTACGCGTCACCGCCGCAACGGTAACTGCACACGCGCCTGATCCACATGCCTCAGTAAGACCACACCCGCGTTCCCACGTTCTTTGACGCACATGACCTTTATCCATAACTTGAACAAACTCAATATTGCTGCGGCTTGAGAAAATTTCGTGATTCTCGAAATATGATCCTAACGTCTCAATATCAATTTGCGACAAATCATCAACAAAAAAGACACAGTGTGGATTACCCATATCAACAGTAACAGGAGAGCGAACACCATCACGTGATAATTCAGGCTCGCCAATATCATTTGGCGCCCCCATATCAACCTCGACCATCAACTCACCGCGCTTACGGCAATTCAAAATCCCACCACTTACCTCGATTGAGCATTCTTCCTGTTCCATCTCCCCCATAATGAGATCAGCAATACAGCGCGTTGCATTACCACACGCCCCGCTTTCTGAGCCGTCCGCATTAAAAAACTGCACACCAACATCCGCATTTTCAGAATTTTCAATCACAACAATAAGGTCACAACCAACCCCACGCCGACGATCTGAAACCTCGACAATATCTTGTTCGCTCAGGATCAACATATCCTCACGCGCATCAAAAATAACGAAATCATTGCCCAAACCATGCATTTTTAAAAATTTCATCACGCTGTACCTTTTATTTATCGCTCTTTTTACAAAGCTTTCCTTGACATATACGCACAATATGCATATTTTACCGCAAATTTCCACTGACATTTATGTTTGTCAGTGCCCGGGCACTTTCGGGGTGCAGGTACACCGCAGTCGGCGAATTTACGCTCACTGTGGCGTATTTAGCTTGTTTATTAAGGGTTATTAAAGGATTGTGATGTTTGATTCACTGAGCGAAAAATTAGGAAACGTCTTCACAAAGTTACGCGGTAAAGCGTCTTTAAGTGAAAATGATGTCATGGCCGTCAGCCGTGAAATCCGTATTGCCTTGCTCGAAGCAGACGTTGCTCTTCCGGTTGTAAAAGACTTTATCTCAGTTATCAAAGACAAAGCCGTCGGACAAGACATAACCAAAGGCGTAAACCCTGCACAACAAGTTATCAAGATTGTCCATGATGCATTAGTTGAGATGCTTGGTTCTGAAAGTGCAGACCTACAATTCGCGACCTCCCCATGCGCCTACCTTATGGTCGGCCTGCAAGGTTCAGGTAAAACAACATCTACCGCGAAGATTTCAAAAATATTAGGTGAAAAGCACAATAAGAAAGTGCTTATGGCCTCATTGGACGTTTACCGCCCTGCTGCGCAAGAACAGCTTAAAATCCTTGGTGAACAAACAGAAATTGCGACACTTCCGATTATCGAAGGGCAAAAGCCACTAGACATTGCAAAACGCGCAATGGAGACAGGACGTAAAGAAGGCTATGATATTGTCATGCTTGACACTGCGGGTCGTCTCTCTATTGACGACGAGTTGATGCAAGAAGTCGAACAAATCAAAAAACTAACAAACCCTGTTGAGACACTTCTTGTTGCCGATGCAATGACAGGTCAAGATGCCGTAAACACCGCCAAGATATTTGATGAGCGCGTTGAAATAAGCGGCATCATGCTAACCCGTGTCGATGGTGATGCACGCGGTGGCGCGGCGATGTCTATGAAAGCCGTAACAGGCAAACCAATCAAGTTACTTGGTGTTGGTGAAAAATGGACAGAAATAGAACAATTCCACCCTGAGCGTGTTGCAGGCCGTATTCTTGGTATGGGTGACGTTGTTTCATTGGTTGAAAAAGCCGTTGAAAACGTCGATCAGGAAGAAGCCGCCAAAATGGCGAAGAAATTCCAAAAAGGTAAGTTCGACTTTAACGACCTTCTTTCACAAATACAGCAAATGAACAAAATGGGTGGCATGGGCTCTCTCATGAAACTCATGCCTGGCCTAAGTGGCATGGCAGGTAAGCTTGAAGAAGCAGGCCTCGACGATAACTTAATTAAAAAACAAGAAGCAGTCATCTATTCAATGACCCAAAAAGAGCGCGCCAAGCCTGAGCTCTTGAATGGTTCACGTAAAAAACGCATCGCCGCAGGTGCAGGTGCAACGGTTCAAGAAGTCAACGCGATCATCAAACAGCAAAAACAAATGCAAGTAATGATGAAAAAAATGCGCAAAATGGGCAAAGGCCAAATGATGGGCATGATGAAAGACATGATGGGCGGTAAAGCAGATGAACTTGACCTTATGGCACAAAGCATGGACCCCGACGCATTAGGCGCAGAATTATCACAAGCAGACAGCAGTCCACTGGGCGCAAATCCATTCGCAGGCGGCACAAACCCTCTTGCTGGTATGGGTGGCATGCCGGGGCTTGGCGGTATGGGCGCAGACCCAATGGGCGGCGCTATGCCTGCATTACGCGGCGGTACTAAAAAGAACAGAAAGAAAAAGAAGAAAAGATAGAAACCAAAACCTCAAATTACCAGATGGCCTAAAATACAAGACCATCCGTTAATCTGATTATTATCGTTTTTAAAAGGAGTATATAAAATGGCACTATCAATCAGACTGGCTCGCGGCGGCCGTAAAAAACGCCCATTCTACCGCATTGTTGTTGCGGATAAACGTATGCCACGTGATGGCCGTTACATCGAAAAATTGGGTACATATAACCCACTTTTAACTGATGACAACGATCAACGTGTGACACTTGTTGAAGATCGCGTGAAATATTGGCTTGGCGAAGGTGCACAACCTTCTGAGCGTGTTGCTCTTTTCTTGGCTAAAGCTGGCCTGATCGACATGCCTGCTCAACCTGTTCGTCCAAAGAAATCAGAACAGTCAGAGAAGACAAAGCTGAAGATCGCTGATAAACAAGAGAAACTAGAAGCAGCAAAAGCAGCAGCTGAAGAAGCAAAAGCAGCAGCTGAAGCAGCTCCAGCTGAAGAGGCCGCAGAATAAGGTTGATTTACCTTATCTGACGTATAAATAATATGACCAGTTCCGATACAAAAAAAACGGATGAACGTGCCTGCCTAGGCAAGATAACATCCCCACATGGCGTAAAGGGACTGGTCAAAATTTTTCCATATGGCGAAGACCCCAAACTTTTGGGCACAATTGATCCAATATTCACCTCAAAAGACAAACAGCAAACCGTCTCCGTCACGCTCAAAAACGCAATGGGGAAATATATTCTGGCATCTGTAAAAGGTTGTAATACCCGTGAGGATGCAGAAAAAATCAAAGGAACAGAGCTTTGGGTTTCTCGTGAACACCTTCCAAAACTCGATAACGAAGATGAATATTATATCGAGGACTTACAAGGACTATCCGTTTTAAACGAAGATAACCAAAATATCGGAACAATTGCGACAATACAAAATTACGGCGCAGGCGACCTTTTGGAAATAAAACCTAAAAGCGGCGCATCCTATTTTGTACCTTTCAAAAATGAGTATATAATAAATATCTCTTTAAACGAGCAAACAATCACCCTTCAAAATGCGGAGATGTTTAGAATTGAATAAGCCTACCCCAGACATCAAACCATACGTAAAATACGTCATTTTTGATTTTGACGGGGTTATTGCAGACACAGAAAGTGTTTTCGCGGACTTTGACCATAAACTACTTAATAATGTGCTAGAAAAAGCCAACATTACACAACGCCTTAACGTACAAGACGTAAGGGACCTGTCCGGACAAAGCGGTGAAAAAAAACTCAATACAATCGCACAGCGTTTTGGATTTAATGCAGACATTTACAAAGACGATTTCATTCAAGATCGCACCGAAAAACGTAAAACATTATTCATTGATAACCCTGCCCGACTTGGCAAAAATATCCGTGAATTCCTACAAGAAATAGACGGAAAGTCTGCTCTTGCGACAAACAAAACGACATACAAACTAAACATGGATATAAAGATCATGAGCCTAGACAACCTGTTTGATCGCGTTGTCCCATGCGACCCACCAATGCGTGGAAAACCTGAAACCGACATCCTACTCGCCGCTGCACTTAAATTAGGAACAGAGCCTTATGAATGCGCCTATATTGGTGATAATACAAACGACATGATAGCCGCAAAAAATGCAGGAATGGTCCCTGTGGGGTTTGTGATAGAAGGCAAAGAAAATGCCCCTGAGCGTTGTAAAGCACTTAAAGAACATGGTGCACACATCGTTATAGACGATTTTATGGATATGAAACCGTACATGGATATGTAATGAGCAACTGGCACGTAAACCTCCTAACTCTCTTCCCCGAAATGTTCCCGGGCACACTTGGTCAATCTTTAAGTGGTAGAGCCCTAGACAAAGGCACATGGTCATATAATTGCGTCAACATTCGGGACTTTGGTGAGGGCACACATAAAACAGTGGATGACACACCATTCGGCGGTGGCGCGGGCATGGTCATGCGCGCAGATATCCTTGAAAAATCATTACTATCCATTCCTAAGCCCGGGCGAAAAATTTATATGAGCCCACGCGGAAAACCATTAACACAAAAGCTCGTACAAGAATTAACAAAAGAACCTGACTTAACCATCCTTTGTGGTCGCTATGAGGGTGTCGATCAACGCCTCTTAGATGCACATGGTTTCGAAGAAGTCAGCATCGGTGATTACGTTTTATCGGGCGGCGAACCTGCTGCAATGATCCTGATGGATGCATGTATTCGCTTATTAGATGGCGTAATGGGCAATAACACAACGCCAGATGAAGAAAGCTTTTCAAACGGCCTCTTAGAATACCCACATTACACAAAACCGGCTGAATGGACGGACGCGAACGACCAAAAGCACGATGTACCTGAGATTTTGCGTTCCGGTCACCATAAGAACATTGAGAAATGGCGATTAGATCAATCAAAACAACTTACAAAAGATCGTCGCCCTGATGTCTGGGATAGATATCCTAAAGAAGATTAAGCCTTATAGACTGTGATCGTTATTCGCATCATGTTCCGAGGCGTGATTAAGATTAGAGTTATCATTCCCCGATGCGCCAAACATATCCTTCAACTTCAAATATATCGGCCTTAACCCTAGCGATAATGTATTAAACAGGTCATCTCGCGCCTCATCAAAATCAGGGTCTACACTATTTCTTTCAATTCTCGACATATTTTACCTACCATCACATTTCTTATCTATTTATTCATTTTCAAGAAATACACTAGCGCATGAAAAAAAACTTGTCACATATGATTAAATACTATAGAAAGACCGCGACCTAGAGTCATCTATAAAAAAATACAATTGAACCGCCGGTACTCTTATTTATTTAAAAGTATTCGAAATCGGGTTCTTATAAAAGGATTAGAAAATGAACATTCTACAAAAATTCGAAGCAAAGCAGCTTCAAAAATTACAGGGCGAAAAAGAAGTTCCAAACTTCGACCCGGGCGATACCGTTAAAGTTAACGTAAAAGTTAAAGAAGGTACACGTGAGCGTATTCAGGCGTATGAAGGCGTTTGTATTGCACGCGGCGGCTCTGGCATCAACCAAAGCTTCACAGTACGTAAAATCAGCTACGGTGAAGGCGTTGAACGTGTATTCCCACTATGGAGCACACGCATTGACTCAATCGAATTAATTCGCCGCGGTTCTGTTAGACGTGCGAAACTATACTACTTACGTGATCGTCGCGGTAAATCTGCACGTATCTCAGAACGTACAAGTGGTCACGACATTGAGAAAAAAGAGAGCAAGAAAAAGTCAGCTAAGAAATAAGCGACCTTTATTGTTACCTTACAAAAAAACAAGAGCCATCAAATATTTGACGGCTCTTTTTTATATTCCACTTTAGAAAAACAGGTTACATACCTAACTCTGCTGTGTTTTCAGGCTCTCTAATGATTGTTGTCATAGCAAAACCACTTGGCCCCGCACAAACAGGATCAATAACCTTATCCGCAAATGTATCTTTTAGTTCCATAATTCAATCTTCCCTCTACCACACATTAATGCTGTACAAACGTCACAGGTACGGACAAACACACATCTTTTCCTGAAAAATGATTTGCCCGAAGCCCAACAATATTCTTAGTTTTTAATTCTTTTACAAAATGATCCGGCGCACGCCCTACAAAAAATACACCTTCATGCAATACGGCATGAACAGATTGGCATATTGGATTAAAGAGAATTGCCTCCGAACGTGTATATGAGGGATCTGAGAACTTAATAGAAGCTTCCCCATCCCCTCCATCAACATCAAAAGATGCATTAATACTCTGTTGTGTTTTTGTAATGCAGCCCATAAAAAAACCTCTTTGCTCTAAACTGTTAAGCCAGTGTAGAACAAAGAGGTTTATACAGTGTTAAGATAAAGCCTTACTGTGGCTTAATTTCCATGCCGGTTCCGCCAACCGTTTCATCAATACGATATTCAGAAAAATCGAATTGCTCCGGAACCTCATGCCAAGGTGTTTCAGGTTTAACAACTTCAAAATTAAACACCGCAACCTTCTGCGCCATAGAACCTGAATCCTCTAATCTCTGCAAAGCATCACTCGCAGTGGCCTGCATCTCATCATCACCATAATGTGTCAAACCATCAAGCCAACGATGCGTACTTTCCCAATCAAGTGCATTTGGGTCGGTAATATCTTCAACATGCTCAAACGCATAAGAATTATCACCAACACCCGCTTCTGCCCTCATCGTAACAAGAGAGGCACCTGCATCGCCCATTGCCTGATTATAATCAGAGCGTACAGCTTCTTTAAAAGCTTCATAATCAACATAAGTGACGCCTTCTTCCGGCTGCCCGGGAAACTTATCAGGATAATCCGCCTTCAATTTTTGTGCATCTAGCTCTGGTAAGTTTTGGTGTTCCTTATAATACTGTGCCATTCTCTGATCCAGACCAAGGTTAACATCAACAAAATTGCCATCACGATCCTGCGCCACGACATGAATTTCGTACGCTTTTGCATCTGTATCGCTTTCAAATAATTCAGCTAAATCTAAGCCAGCCATAATTTCACCCTCTTAATTTTATAATGGCTACACCCAATAACCACATAATTTTCTTTCAAGAATGCACTAAAACGCAATATAAATGCAAATAGTTTTTTCCAGACCTCGACAAATTGATAATTTCAAATTATACCCTATAATCCAATAATTCAGACAAATACGGGTATTAAGCGATGAGCACACCACGCACACTCTATCAAAAAATTTGGGATGACCACGTTATACAACGTGATGAAAACGGCACATGCTTAATATATATTGACCGTCACCTCGTGCACGAAGTGACCTCCCCCCAAGCATTCGAGGGATTACGCATGGCAGGTCGCCAGGTGCGCCAGTTAAACAACACACTGGCCGTTATGGATCACAACGTCCCGACAACAGACCGTAGCAAACCTATCGAAGAAGAGGACAGCCGTATCCAAATCGAAACTTTGCGCAAAAACTGTGAAGACTTCGGCGTTGAGCTTTTCGACCTAACAGATAAAAGACAGGGTATTGTCCACATTATTGGCCCGGAACAAGGCTTCACCCAACCCGGCATGACCATTGTTTGTGGTGACAGCCACACATCAACACACGGTGCGTTCGGCGCACTTGCCTTTGGTATTGGTACATCCGAAGTTGAGCACGTCCTTGCAACACAGACACTCATTCAAAAACCTGCCAAGAATATGCGCATCACCGTAAATGGCGCACTCCCCACAGGCGTAACTGCAAAAGATATGATCCTCGCTATTATTGGCGAGATTGGCACCGCTGGCGGTACTGGCCATGTCATTGAATATGCAGGTGAGGCTTTCCGCGATCTATCTATGGAAGGACGCATGACTGTTTGTAACATGTCAATTGAGGGCGGTGCACGCGCAGGGCTAATCGCACCCGACGAAACCACATTCAACTACATCAAAGGTCGCCCTATGGCTCCAAAAGGTGAAGAGTTTGATAAAGCCGTTGCCTATTGGAAAACACTCTTCTCTGATGATGGCGCTACATATGACAAAGAAATTGTAATTGAAGCAAAAGATATCACCCCCACCGTAACATGGGGTACAACCCCCGAAGATGTCGTATCAATTAATGGCAGCGTCCCTGCCCCGACAGACTTCGATGACCCTAACAAACAAACATCCGTAGAGCGTATGCTTGATTACATGGGGCTAGAAGCAGGCACAACCATTCAGGACATCACAATCGACAAAGTCTTCATTGGCTCATGCACCAATGGCCGCATCGAAGATTTACGTGCCGTCGCCGAGATCGCCAAAGGTAAAAAAATTGCTGATAACGTTATAGAAGCAATGGTGGTTCCCGGCTCTGGCCTTGTAAAAGCAATGGCCGAAGAAGAAGGCATCGCCGATATTCTGATTGAGGCCGGCTTTGATTGGCGCGAACCTGGTTGTTCCATGTGCCTTGGCATGAACCCCGACCAACTAAACCCGGGCGAACGATGTGCATCAACGTCAAACCGGAATTTCGAAGGCCGTCAAGGACGTGGCGGGCGCACGCACCTACTCAGCCCCGCAATGGCCGCCGCTGCTGCAATCACAGGAAAATTAACAGATGTAAGAAAACTGTTATAAAAGGACAAAATAAATGGATGCTTTTACAAAATTAACTGAGCGCGCAGCGCCCCTTGATATGATTAATATCGACACAGATATCATCATTCCGAAACAATTCCTAAAAACGGTAAAGCGTACAGGCCTTGGTATTAGTGCCTTTTATAACCTACGCTATGACGATCAGGGTAATGAAAATCCCGACTTCTCATTGAATAAAAAAGAACATCAAGGTGCACAAATCCTCATCACTGGTGAGAATTTCGGCTGTGGCTCATCACGAGAACACGCACCATGGGCAATCCTTGATATGGGATTTCGTTGTATCATTGCACCAACATTCGCCGATATTTTCTTCAATAACAGCTTCAAAAACGGCATCCTGCCTATTCAATTACCGCAAGAACAAATTGATACATTGATGCAAGAGACAAAAGAAAATCCGGATGCCCTCATAGAAGTGGACCTTGAAAAACAAACTGTCACACGCGGTAATAAATTTTCATTCACCTTCAACATAGACCCGTTCCGCAAACATTGCCTGCTTAACGGATTGGATGACATTGGACTAACCTTACAAAAAGAAGGCGCTATTTCATCCTTCGAAGATGCAAGAAAATCAGATAAACCCTGGATATAAGGAATTCCCAGATGAACTATATATTACAAATCCTTGCCGGCGACGGTATCGGCCCCGAAGCCATGACAGAAGTAAAAAAGCTTATCGGTTGGCTCAATAAAAATACTGATATCACCATCGAGACACGTGATGGCCTTATTGGTGGTGCCGCTATTGACGAACACGGCGTTCCATTAACAGATGAAACAGTCGAAGAATGCCGCGCCGCAGATGCCGTATTGCTTGGCGCTGTTGGTGGTCCTCAATGGTCAGATGCACAATATCACTTACGCCCCGAGGCTGGCCTACTTAAAATCCGCAAAGATCTTGATTTATTCGCAAACCTACGCCCCGCCCTTGTGTTTGATGCACTTATCGATGCATCAACATTAAAACCGGAAATCGTACGTGGCCTTGATATCCTGATTGTACGTGAATTAACAGGCGGTGTTTATTTCGGTGAACCACGCGGAATAGAAGACCTCGGCAATGGTCAACGTCGCGGCATCAACACACAAGTTTACACCACATCAGAAATAGAGCGCGTATCACGCGTCGCCTTCGATCTTGCGAAAAAACGCGATAACAAGGTCACTTCCTGCGAAAAAGCAAATGTAATGGAATCAGGAAAATTATGGCGTGAAGATGTTACCGCCCTACATGCAAAAGAATTCGCCGATGTTGAACTAGAACACATGTACGCAGATAATTGCGCAATGCAATTGCTCCGTAATCCTTCACAGTTTGATGTCATTGTAACGGATAACCTGTTTGGTGATATTCTGTCTGATGAAGCCGCCATGCTCACAGGTTCCCTTGGTATGCTACCATCCGCCTCATTAGGCGCAGAAGGTGCAACAGCTCTATACGAGCCGGTACACGGTTCCGCACCTGATATCGCCGGACAAGGCAAAGCAAACCCCCTTGCAACAATCCTGAGCTTTGCAATGTGCTTACGCTACTCCCTAAACCAAGGGGCACTAGCAGATCGCGTTGAAGCCGCAGTACAAGACATCCTTACATCAGGTGTACGTACCCCCGACATTATGGCAGAAGGTTGCACGCAAACCTCGACATCAGGAATGGGAGATGCTTTAATAGCCGCATTAGAAAAATAATGTAGCTATTAGGGAGGCCAAATTGATCGCCAGCCTTATCATCGCTCTACACTTATTCGGCGTAATAAGTGTAGAAAGCGCGGTAACATCTTTATTTATTGCAGGTGTCCTGCTGATTATTGCAGAACTTGCCGTTATATCTTTCGGCCTGGTTGCCTTAAACGGCCTGCTTGCACTTTATGCCGCATATACCTTAAAAACTGGAAATGACGCAATTTTCGGTGTCACTGTCGATTGGCCAGTTCTCTTTGGTATTGCCTTTGTTGAGGTCATGATTATCGTAATAATCGTGTCTGTTTTTGCATGGCTTAGAAATCAAAAAAATACAATTGGCAAAGAAGCCATGATTGGCGAAAAAGCAAGCATCATTGATTGGAGCGGACAAAAAGGAAATGTCCGGTTTGAAGGAGAAATCTGGAAAGCACATTCAGACGATGTAATGGAACTTAACCAAGGCGAAGACGTAATCATCGAAGCTATTAATAAGCTTAGCCTTAAAATTTCAGTTTAAACTTTTTATAAAATCTAAGGAGAAACAAACCATGTCCTTTTTTGTACCCTTTCTGGTATTCATCGTAATTGTCCTACTCTCATCCGTACGAATTATTCAGGAATATGAACGCGGCGTCATCTACACCCTTGGCCGTTATACAAGTAACCGCGGCCCCGGTGTTCAAATCATAATCCCGATGGTACAACGTGTCCTTTTGGTCGATATGCGTATCAGAACCGAAGATATCCCCTCACAAGATGTCATTTCAAAAGATAACGTCTCGGTTAAGGTCAACGCCGTTGTTTATTACCGCGTCATTGATCCAGGTCTCGCCGTTAACAAAGTTGAAGATTTCATGATGGCGACAAGCCAACTCGCACAAACAACACTACGCTCCGTACTTGGTAAACACGAAATGGATGAAATGCTTTCCAAACGTGACCAACTCAACAAAGACGTACAGGACATTTTAGATAAACAAACTGAGGGATGGGGTATTAAGGTCACAAATGTCGAAATCAAAAACGTCGATTTAGATTCCACAATGATACGCGCTATTGCCAAACAGGCCGAGGCAGAACGTGAACGCCGCGCCAAAATCATTAATGCCGAAGGTGAATTACAAGCTGCCCAACAATTGGACGAAGCCGCAACGATCCTCGCAAAACGTCCTGAAACAATGCAATTACGCTATCTTGGGACAATGTCTGAATTCACAAATTCCAAAGGCAGCACAATCGTCCTGCCATTACCATTAGATTTAATCGGCGGATTAACGGATGTCGTTAAAGGGATCGCCGCAAAGAAATAAACATATTACAGAGCACAAAAAAGAGCCTGAGAAATCCTCAGGCTCTTTATGTTTGTTCTTATTAGACTACTGCATCAAAATAGCAATTGTACAACCAGAAGCACCTAAGTTTTCAAGGTAAGCACCAGCAGCATTCGCACAAGCTGCAACCGTACCACCTGCAATTGCTCCACCTGTATTGGACACACCATCATCAAGTTTACGATCAATACGACCAGCCTGCAAAGGTGTCAAACCAACAGCATTACCAACACCACCTGTTGAATTCACACCAAGATAGTTACCAGAACGTGCAACACCAGCTGCCGCTTGTCCTAGCGCTGCTGCTGCTTGAGTACCAGGAATAAACTCAATATCACGAATTGTCCCCTCCATAAAGTTTAAATCAACAGCAGAACTACCAGCAACAAGACCCGCACCAGCTAAATGGCGAGAAAAGTTAAGAGCCTCCGCATCTGGAGCAGCAACCATCGGCGCAGTTTCTAACGTATTATCGCCATCACCATTCGCACAAGGAGCGACACATCCTGTAACACGAGTTAATGCATCAACCATATCACCAGGCAAAGCATCATAGATATCGCGAAACGTTGCTTGCGCGGCATCCACTGACTTAATTTGCGCAATTGTTGAGTTAACTTGTTGGTTGGCGATCATTTCCTGACCTTTAAGAATACCACCGATCAAAAGACCGACAATAACCATAACGACGGCAAGCTCGACAAGAGTAAAGCCCTTTTCGTCACGTATAGATTCGTGAATAGATTTCATTGTAGTTTCTCCTCAAAAAAGATTTTGTAATGTAGTTTTAAAAGTTGAGATTGATATAAAGAATGTGCGAACGCACGAAACGAATCATACACATCTTTTTCAATCTATAACAGTCCTTAATCCCTTTAGAATGGTCAAAACCTCTAAAAAAAGGCTTAAAAGATACCTGCGAATTTATCATTTTGACAAAATGATAACTCATTGCATTTTTATGCAACGCTAGCTGGGGAAAACTTATCTATTTAATTGTGTTTTTTCGATAAAGACTTGGACTCTGACCAACAATATCTTTAAAGACGCGGTTAAATGATGGCAAAGAATTGAAACCAACCTCCTCTGCCACAATTTTTATATTCTCATCTGTATCCAAAAGGAGGTGTTTTGCATCCTCAATACGCAACTCATTCAACAGTTGTGGGAAAGATTTGCTATAATGTAGATTGATAACACGCGATATAGTCGCCTCCGGCACCCCTAACTCTTGTGCTAAATCAGAACGAGAATATGTAGCCTCGTGATAAATTTTATCCAAAGCCAACAAATCATCGATCTTCTTAATTAAAAGAACCTCACCTTCATCTAACACATCCCCCTTACCTCTGCCTTGTGCTTGAGATAATGCGCTTGGGTAAATACGAAACAAACTAGTAGAAACAAGATAGATAAACGCAAGCCCAAGAACGGTACGCAGCATACTGACATTATGGCTAGTATCATAACCACTCGTTCCGTAAACAATAAGCGCGAGAAAAAATACATTTACAATCAGTAAAGATAAAATCAGCCAATACCGCTCCCTCCCCGCTTTTTGTTTCTGGATATCAGTAAAAATATTGCGCCCTGACCATATAACCAACAAACTGGCCGCACCTGCGATTAACCCGGTTATATTCAACCACTCCATCATTTCAGGACATTGCAAAGAACTGCCGCACTCTTCAACAGTATATACTGATACGAAATACGATAAAATAAAAGCAAGCGGAACAAAAAGCGTCACACACCACTTCATAAGAGATGGAAATTTCGTTATTTGTGACATTTGAATAATAACAAGCACACTAAGCGGCGGCCCCATCGCCCATGCAGCCCAACTAATAATATCATAGTATAATGTAAGTTCCGAAATGGAGGATCGTGCAAAATCTACAAAGAATGCAATCCCAAGTACAAAGAAATACAAAAGCGGAGCAAGAAGGTGCCGAAGGCTTCCCCACCCTTTAAAAGACAAGTGCACAAGCACATAAACACATTGAACAATCCCTATTAGGGATAAAACTTCAGGCACTGTGAAGTAAATCTGATCCATAACACCCTGACTAATTTTATATTTTATTATTCCATCAATAGAACTACACCCTATAAGCCTTCACATAAAGGATTTTTTACGGCGCTTTCCTCATCTAACAAACGCGTACACATAAACACCCGCATTGAGTAGACTTCTGTTGGGTGTAACTCTTCACCACTGCTTTTTAAAATTTGCAACATAAGCGCATAAGCTGCAGCCTTATCCCCTGTTTGATTTTTAACAAAAGCAGGCATTTGTTGCACCCATCCCGGTGCATTCTCAATATCCATACCCGCAAGGGTCTCTGCAAGGGAAAAGGCTTTATCAAAATCCTTCATGCGAAAACGTGCCAAATAAACCGCTTGAGCCAGCCAACGCCATTTATTTCCATTAAGCACCGTACCAACATGAGATAGATAATCAATAACAGGCCCTAATAACTGCGGATCTTGAACTGCAGAAAAATAATACGCCGCCAAATATGGTGTAAAGTTAGAACGATTATCCAGATTATCTTGTAAAAAGAACCAACGCCCAAGCTCCTCATAATTATATTCATCCAGCGACGTCACCCGACCACCTGTATCTCCCAAATTTTGAAGCTGCAAACCATTAACTCTATATACAAAACCAGCATCACCAAGCCCGGACATTATCGCCATATTAAGACTAGGTGCTGGTGGTACATTACTCCACACACTTTGTTCACCTCTTAATACAAACCACAAAGCAATATTTGCGATCAACACAATTGCTAGACAAAACTGCACTCGTTTTTCTATAGAAGAAAAGATCATAAAAAACCCAATGATTAAAACTGACGCCTAACAAAGTCCAAACATGCCGCAAGTAATACAAGAAAAGAAAATAATAAACCTTGCAACAAAACTTCGATAAATCCAATACTGTCCCCAACCCCATATAACAACCAAGACGTCTGTCCCATAAGATCAAGGCGCGGTGTGATAACAGAAACCACCTGTAGAGCCATCGCATACAACCCGGTTCCCTCAACCAGAGTAGAGTCTACAATACCCAATAATTGTCCCATCATCCTTCCCAAAACATAAACCGCAAATGTAACAAGTGAAGCAGTTGCAGAGCTTGATAAATACATAGAAAAGAACAAAGCAGTATTCACCATGATCACATTCTCAACTACAATACTCAGCCCCCATAAAAGATAACCATTATTAAACATATGAGGAGACACAGCATAAACTGCAAAACAAACCGCACAAGACATCAAAACGGCCAAAAAGGAGAAGGCACAGGCATAAGAAAATAAAATGCTTAAACGATTAATCGGCCGCGATAATAAAAATTCAATATCCTTGCTATCAAAAGATCGCCGCACAAAAGAAACAGTAAAAAGAACCAAACTAAGTACAGAGCATATCCGTAAACCACCTGCCGCAAAAACAGCCGTAAACTGATCAGATTCCGTAATAGCTGCACTCCCTAAAAAGACAGCTAAACTACTCCCTAACATTAAAATAAGGATAAGAGACATAACCATCTTATCTCTTAGTGCAGCAATCAACACATACTGAATAAGGGGCACACTCATAATAATCTACTCCACAAAGTCTTCTGTACAATAGCTCTATAGTTTAAACGGTCTTCTATCACCAGAGAAGGCTCTATACAGATCACGGTCCGTATTATGAATTGTCTGATCTGGTGATTCAATCAAAGTCGCCTTTAAGAAAATAACAAGCTCAGTCTTTGTAATTCCATCACTCTGCCTCTTGAATAAGTTACCAAGCAATGGCACTTCACCAAGTACAGGAACTGTCTCTTGTGTATCCACAATACGGTCTTGCAATAAACCACCCATAACAATTGGCTGTGCTGATTTTACTTTAACAACAGTATCAATTTCCTGAACATTAACTTCCGGAATCTCAGACTGAATTCCCAAATCACCTGCAACAAACTGCACAGATGGGTCAAGAACTTCACCAACAATACGTGTTATCGTCGGACGAACAGACAAAGAAATAGTACGGTTATCTAGATCAATAGAAGGTTGCACATTAATAAGAACCCCTTCTGGAACACTGCGAATTTCTGAATCAATTTCAACAGTAACATCACCTGTATCATCATCAGTCTCACGATCAACATCCAACTCAAAGAACACGCGATTTGTCGCCACATTCAAAACTGCTGACTGATTATTCAAAACAGTCAAACGTGGTGATGCCAATGCACGCACTGTTCCAAATCCTGATATAGCCCTTAGCAGTGCTTGGAAATCATTACCAACCCAGCCCAATGCAAAACTTGATAAGGCCGCGACATCACCTCCAGGAAGGAAAACAAGGTCTTCACCACCAACTCTAGGGCTTGGTGTATCAATTGTATTCAGACCGGTTCCCCCAGCAGTAGAAAGGAAAGATCCAACGCCTTCACCATTCAAGGCCTGCCAGTCAATACCAGTGATATATTCATCAGACAAACTCACTTCAAAAACTTTCGCTTCAACAAGAACCTGCGAAGACACAGCACGTTTCAAAAGTTTCAAATATGCTTCTGCTTCCTCATGCGCCTTCTCCGATGCATAAATATTAACAAGTCCGGCTTGCTTATTAATCGTAAAGGAACCGGTAGGCCCCTCTTCATCATTTGCAGCTCCGCTTGTCGCACTATCACCATCAACAGGCAAAGACTCCACACGCAATACAGCTTCAGGAGGCTGAACTTGTGTCTGTCCATCTGCACCTTCTGTCGGCGCGACTGCCGCGACTTCCGGGTTTTGTGCAACAGCGGTAATACGAGGATCGCGATTTGTCTTCAACGCACCGGTAGAAGCACCCGTAATAATTTGCTCCAAGTTAAGTTCCAGCTCCCCCCAAAAATCAGAAGTACTATCCATTGTTGAACTAAAGTTAGAGCCGGTATCCGCGCCCTCACCTGAAACAACAGAAACACTGGTCGTGACCCCACCTGTGCTAGAACGAATAAAGCTCAAATAATCAATTTTATAAGTTTTATTATACGGACTATCCAGTTCAACACGTAAAAATCCATCTTCGAACTTATAACGTAATCCTGCGACATCGGAAATACGCTCAATAACGACATCAAATGGCTTATTACGCGCCGTAAAGATAATAGAACCACGAATATTAGGGTCTAATTCCAAATCATATTCTGCTTGTTGAGCCAACTCATACAGCACATCACGAATAGGAACAGTCTGGTTAACAGAGACAGAAACAAGTGGAAAAGCTTTCTTTCCACCTTGTGTATCTGTCGTAATATAGGGCTGTAGCGCAGGTATAGCAGCAGAAGCCTTTGTACTCTTATCATCCTCAGCCTCCGGCAAGCGCTCGGCCATCCCATCCCTAAAATCTTGGAAATCCAGATTAGCAGCTCTATCAGTTTTCGTATAATTAGCGGCTAAATCACAAGAAACAACCGAAAAGCTTAAAAGGAAAGCGCATGATACTTTTAACAAAGTATTACAGGGAGATGGCTTAACAGCGCGAAAAGAAAACATGATTCAGATTACTCCTAAATCTAGATATAAAATACGAAAACCGGCGAGAAAACGCCAAATGGGTGATTCCATCAATAATTATAAGATCATAAATTGCATGAAAGAATGAGATATTTTCCAAAAAGCCTGTACAAGATCTGTGTATAAAATTGATCTTCGCACGAAGATTAACTTATTCACTAAATGAAATACGCGATGTATCCACCGTATCAAGGGCATCTCTTTGCCCACCACGAGATTCCTTAATCAATTTCGCTTGCTGTACCTTAATCTTCATATCAGATGGCTTATCTGAATTACTAATGGCCGTATCCTCAGTAATCATACCATCAAGGAACAAGTTCATAAGGGACTGATCAAACGTAGACATACCGATAGAGTTATTTTGCTCCATCACATCATGAATTTTCCCAATTTCTCCCTTAAGGATAAGCTCACGCACCAACCCCTGATTGATCATAACCTCAATTGCAGGCGCTAATCCGCCCGCTATATTCGGCAATAAACGTTGTGAGATAATTGCTTTTAAGTTCATTGAAAGGTTCAAACGAATTTGATTATGAAACTCTTCAGGGAACAAATTCACAATTCTCTCAATCGCTTGATAAGAGTTATTCGTATGTATCGTCGCAAGACACAAATGCCCCGTTTCTGCAATTGATAATGCCTGCTCCATAACTTCACGGTCGCGTATCTCTCCAACCAAAATAACATCCGGCCTTTGACGCAAAGAGTTTTTCATCGCAACAGCAAATGATTCAGTATCAACACCGACCTCCCTTTGCGTAACAACACACCCCTTATGCGCATGAAAAAATTCGACAGGATCTTCAATGGTAATAATATGCCCCGAAGAGTTAGTATTGCGCTTATCAATCATCGCGGCAAGGGTTGTTGACTTACCAGACCCCGTCATTCCTGTAACAAGAATAAGCCCACGCTTCTCCATCGCAAGAGTTTCCAGAATTGGTGGTAAACGAAGAGCACTAAAACTTGGTATCTCTGAAACAATGCGACGAATAACAAGTGCCGGAAACTGCCTTTGGCGCATAACATTCACACGAAAACGACCATGTTCTCCCATGTCTAACGCTGTATTCAATTCCATATGAGTATCAAAATCACGCCGTTGCCGATTTGTTAAAATCGTATTCAACATCTCATTAAGGTCATCAGGCGTTAGAACATCATCAGCAAGCTTAATAAGCTCCTTATCCCCACGCAAAGTCGGTGCGAAACCAACAGTGAGGTACATATCGCTCGCCTCATGTTTGTTCATCGCCGTGAGATAATTAAAAATTACTGGAGCACTCAAAATGAATATCCTTCTTCACTGTCACTACCGGAAACACTTCCGCCTGATATGTCAACACCATCATCTTCGTTGAGCTTACCACCGCCCATCGCACCTGATGCATAATCCTCATCGCGCTCATCTTCATCTTCGTCCGCAGTCTTAAGAAGCGCTTTATGAGCTTCATCCTTACTAATAATACCACCGTCACGAAGGTTTATAATGGCATCTTCCATCGTCACCATGCCGTAACGTGAACCTGTTTGCATCATAGAGTACATCTGCGGAACTTGGTTTTCACGAATAAGATTACGAACGGCATTCGTACCCATCAAAATCTCAAACGCACCAACACGCCCCCCACCTTCACGGCGCAAAAGCGTCTGTGCAACAACCCCTTGCAATGAACTAGAGAGCATTGCCCGTACCATTTCCTTATCACCACTCGGAAACACATCAATAATACGATCAATCGTTTTTGATGCCGAGTTCGAGTGCAACGTACCAAATACAAGGTGTCCGGTTTCCGCCGCAGTTAATGCCAAAGAAATTGTTTCATGGTCACGCATCTCACCAACCAGAATAACATCAGGGTCTTCACGAAGCGCACTTTTCAATGCTCGTGAAAATGATTTTGTATCTTGCCCAACTTCTCGATGGTTCACTAATGACTTCTTTGATGTATGGAAAAATTCCACCGGATCTTCAATCGTCAATATGTGCTTTGCATGATGCAAATTAATATGATTAATCATCGCCGATAACGTTGTCGACTTACCCGATCCTGTAGGACCAGTTACAAGAACAATCCCCTTCTCAAGCTCCGACAAACGGCGTAGAACAGGCGGTAAATCCAATTGTTCCATCGTCGGTATCTCAGTCGGAATAGTACGAAACACGGCCGAAGCACCTAAACGTGTAGCAAACCCATTCACACGAAAACGCGCCTTTTCACCAAGTGCGATCGCAAAATCAATATCCATACTTTTTTCATACTCGGCGCGCTGCTCTTCCGTCATAACGGAATACAACATAGTCCTGATATCATCACTTCCAAGTGGATCAGCCTTCACTCGTTTCATACGGCCACTAACACGAATAATGGGAGGGTTCCCCGCACTTAAATGCAGGTCAGATGCATCATTTTGCATCGTAAAAGCCAGAAGTTGTGTGAGATCCAAAGGTCAGCTCCTATAAAATATTATGCCCCGAGTATTATTTGTACCGCAAGAGTATGAAGGGAAGGTAAAAACGGTAGACTTATTCTACATTTTTTTATGCCAAAAAAGAACCTTGAAAGAGAATTAAAAAATAAAAAGATGCAATTAACGCCGGCCCGAACGGAAACTGCTCTCCCTTATTCAACATTTTTAAAGCCAGAGCATAAAAAACAGCAAGCCCACCAGACAGCATCATAAAATACGGTAATGCCTCAAGCCCCAACCAGATTCCTGACACGAAAAAAAACTTCACATCACCAAACCCTAAGCTTTCCTTCTTTAATATTTTTGTCATCCCCCATCCAATCCCCCATGGTAAAACAGCATAAAGACACGCCCCTAAAATATAAGGAATGACTAAGTCTTCTACCTGCGTAAAAACGCCCACAGCGGAAAAGTAAAATAAACGCATAACACCAATGACCAACAGAATAAAAACCAGCTGGTTCGGCAAAATCATATGCTTTAGATCAATAAAGAAAAGAGAGAAAAGAAAAGGTGATGCAGCAATTATAAACAACAATTCATAGCTAAGACCAAAAACAATATATGCCCCGACACAGACAAGAGCACTACTGAGTTCAACAAGAGGATAACGCGCAGAAATCTGTACTTTGCAGTGCCTACACTTCCCCAGAAACATGCACCACGACAATATAGGAATCAAATCAAAAAAAGATAATATAGTCTTACACGAAGGACATTTTGAACGCTCTGCCCCCCACCATTTTATACCGCGTGGAACACGATAAATAAGAGCGGTTGAGAAACTCCCCAAAACCGCTCCAACATAAAAAATCAATATAATTTCAAATACAGGCAAAAAGGGCTCCACCATTATTCACATCTTGTGAATTAGCGCATCTGCGCCAATCTTTGATAAACACTCTCCCGCGGGATACTACGCCCGGCACCATGTATTGTGTCCACCTCCAACGCATGTTCATAATACGCCAATGCCTCATCTGATTGCCCTGAACGATCCGCAATAATCGCCATATTCAAAAGGTGATTAGCATTATGCGGCTCCATCCCTGCAGCAACACCCAAATACCGTAATGCAGACTGTGCATCCCCTGCCTTTGCATAAGCAACTGCAATCTGCGCCACTAAACCAGTATGATTTTTATGTGTCTCATACAAGCCCAACAAACGTCGCAGCGCAACAGACGGGTATTTCGTTGAAAGAAGCCCCAACATATTCACCTTCGCATCAACATTATCGGGTTCCACCTTTGATAAAACCTCATACATGTCCATGGCATCTTCGAAACGCCCGACCTTTTGTAAAACCACCGCACGCCCCATCAAAACACGAGCATCCTTTTTCGACTCTGTATAAAGGTCATCGTAAAGCTGCAACGAAGAATCAAAACGCCCAAGCGCCATAGCACGCTCTGCTGATACAAGACGCGCTCTTTGTGTATTTGCTTCATAACTCTTTTTAACAATAATCATTTTAGATGCCGGCTGTGTCGAAGGGTCAACTTTAACCGGCCCCTTCTTTTGCATCTCTCCTTGTGGAACCAAGTCCTCTGCATCAAAAAAATCATCCGGAGCTTCCGTAGAAGCAGAAGGGCCTGAAACAGATTGTATAACCTCAGTAAACCCCTTATTATCCGCCCCGTCTTTCGCAACCTCATCCATATTCTTATCTGCAGCACCATCCTCTGTCGTCAATTCCTCAGCATCAGGAAAAACCACATCAGAGGATCCATGCTCTTGCACTTGAATTGGGGGTGTTTGCGCATAAGCCAACTGACTGACAAAAACAAACGAAGCGGTACAAGCAAATAAAGCATATACACGGAAAGACTGTGACACAGACATAATAGTTACTTTCAATTAAAGCGCACACGGAACGGTACAAAGAAGAGATACGAATCAGGCAATAGAAAACCTAACATCATTATATCACGCTGCTATATTTTTCTCAATATAGTGCAAGAATGCCAATTCAAGGTTCTCGGCTTTTGTTTGCTTTTTAAGCTCAGCAGGTGACCCAACAAACTGGATAGTCTGACCATGTAGCAATGCCACACGATCACATAATTCATCCATATCTGCCAAAATATGTGAGCTCAAAAAAATTGTTTTTTCTTTATCACGCATTGCACTAATCATCTTTTTGACTAATGCGCGTGCCATAGGGTCAAGCCCGCTCATAGGTTCATCAAGGATAAACAAAGATGCACCGGTCAACAACGTCGCCATAAGCCCTAACTTCTGCTTCATTCCCTTGGAATAGGTATGCACACGTCGCCCCAAAGCGGCCGGATCAAGCGCAAGACTTTCTGCAACTTCTATCATTTTCTCTTTCGAAAAATCTTGTTTATACAACTTCATCGAAAATTTTAAAAACTCAAAACCGGTTAAAAACCACGGTGGCTCAAACTTTTCAGGTAGATATGACAAGCGTTCTTTAGCCCTAAAAGCGTCCCGTTCTTCACCAAAAATAGACGTTTGCCCCTGATCTTGATCACGAAGCCCTAATATCGCTTTAATCATTGTGGTTTTACCGGCACCATTAGTACCCATTAAACCAAATATTTCCCCCTCTTTTATATCAAGATTAATCTCCCTGATTGCATTCTTTCCTGCATAGGAAACAGACATGCCATCAATAAGAAGGGACGTATTATGTGTTGTCATCTCATACTCACTGGTTAATTTCCGGACAAGAAAATCCGCGTATCAAGATTAAAGCGCTGGTGTGCGCGAATACGAATAGGATAAACACGATTGGTATATTCATCCAACCACTTCACCTCAACATAATTTTTATGCACACGAAGATCTAAAACTTCTTTCGGAACAGCCGACGGCGTAACGCGTTGGCCGTTTAACCAAATCGTCCAATCTTTATCTGCCTTATACACAATCCCGCCAAGAGAAATTTCACGTATTCCGGGGTCTGGCTTGAAATCTTCGCCATTTTCCATTGCATCTAACTCAGCCTGCGTTGGTGGGCGCACCACACCGCGTGAATTTTTCGCATCAAGTATTGCTTGGTGTTGCCAATAGGTGAAAAATAAAGATGGGATTTTTTTAATATTAAACCTGCCATCTTCCGGCATCTCTTTTACATCCGCAGCCTTCGTTTCAACACGATCAGAAGCAGCATATACAAAAGCCCCCTCCCCTCCGAAAAAACAGACAAATGTCGTAAAAATAACAAAGTAAGCAATCAGCTTTTTCATAAAATTCTTTAGCCTCCCTTATTATCTTGCAAAACTTGATCTTCAGGGATCATAGTTCTCCAGGACATATTAATTACTGCACTTACCAACTCTGGATTTGCTCCGCTTGCTATAGATCGCAAAACAGGTGAGGTCACATCGCGCGAGCGTGTAATAACAACACTATCTATAGACAAGTGCCCAGGGAATCTCATATCAGCAATATCAATATATGAATAAATATCGGCATCATCAAACGCCTTCACTTCAACTTCTATCAAGCTCGTTAATATTTTATATCCGGCTTTTTTTGCCTCAACGCTATCTTCAACAGTTCCCGATTTAACACTTGCCAGAGCAGAGATAACTTTTGACTCCGTTTGAATTACACTAAAGAGATCTTTGGCATCACTACGCACTTGTGCAGAGAAAAATCCATCCCCTTTTAGTTTATCAAAACGATTTTGTTGCTTATCCAGTTGCTCAAACTCTACCTGCATACGCCTAATATCAGATTGAACACCAGACAAACCAGCGCGCAGTCCGCGCAACTCACGCTCGCTACGCTCATTTTCCGGCATTACGTAAAGATAAACCCCAGCCCCTAAAGCGGCATTGATGCTTATCAACACAAATAAAGTAATTATACGCCTTAAACCAATAACTTGTATCATTCTATCATCGGCCCTTCGATTGTTATCTCAGCTACATAATCCTGTGCAGAAGTTTGCTTAGAAACACTTCCCGTTTCAATAACGATTTCCTCACTATACTCATAATCCTCTAATAGCTTTGTCACCTTTATGACATGGTCCGGTAGAACCTGCTGTAATCGAGAGCGCAAACGTTGAACCTCTGCATTTCCTTTCTTTGCATTTGTTGTACTTGGAAATGTTAACTGCATACCAGCCGTAAAAAGAGCAACTTTTTTACTTCCTGATAAAACTTTCTTGGAAAAAGAAACGCGCCCACGATCAACCCGCACACGATCAATACGCATATCACGCCCCAAAGCACGCCCAATATTATAAAATAACGGCAATATCTGAAGCTGTTTCTTCTCAAGATTGTCATAAACAGAAAGAGAGCTCTGTATCAATTTAATGTCAAAACCTAAATCTTCTTTACGCTTAACTTCCTTTTGATATTGAAGGCTAAGCTGCGCTTTACGTCGAGATACATCTTCAATCTCGCCACTATTTTCCTCTAACATCTGATAAACATCCAAAAGCTGATAAGCCTGGAACGCCCCCCCAAGGAAAAGTAACAAAGATGCAAGCATAGCAACCTGGCGTGGCTTGGAAACATTATCAATTTGCCGCGCCTTCATTGGCAGAATAAATCTGCTCTTGCGCCCTATCCATGCAACATTTAAAGCATCTGCATGATATCCGGTATCCTGCGCACCAACCGCAACTCCTAAAAGCTTTGCCGCTTTTTCAGATGTTAAACTATAGAAATTACATTGCGCCTCGATAAGATCACCGACCATCTCACCGGTAGAATGCTCTGCTGTTAAAATAACATTCAGACCGTCATCAGGGTCAAAACCAAAGCGTGTCAAATAGCTCATAGTTGCCTGAAATTCCTGATGAACCTCACTCACCCAAAGAGCAGGATCGTCGTCATTCTCAACAATTGGCGTCATGCGGGTTAAAGCAAGTTCACCATCCTTAATAACAACTTGGCGCAAACCACCATTTTGATGCTGGCCAATAAAGATTGTCCATTTTGCAGCCTTCTCACCCTTCGCCGTGACCTTCTCCGACAACTTTTTAATCATGTCAGAAGATTCAACCGGTAACAGACAAAAACCCGCAACAGGTGCAAGCGAGCGACGTGTTGCCGACATAGTTTTTGCAAACGCATCTGATGCAGGAATTGCAGCAAAAATATAAACAGACGCAGCCAACGTTTTCGATGTCTTCGCAATCTTTTCCTTCAACGGCAAAGCTGCACGGACAGGATAATTAGGGAATGCCACTTTCAATTTACGTTTAAGAACATTCTGTTTATCAAGAACACTAACCCGCGGAACTTTCTCCTTACGGTAATGTTGTTCAACCATATCATTAAGGATAAGGACGGGCTTACCGCCACAGTCCTTTGCAATAATGTCGGAAACATTATCCTCAAAATTTTCAGCAGACCAAGGAACAACCTCAACTAGCTTCACACCTTTAGAACTGATCATATAGATGAATAAAGCATCATCAGATATCATTAAAACTGTTCTTGATGGTGTCAGAAACGACAAAGACATACGTAAGCACCTAATAGATTAAAAATCGACCATATTACCAAGGTTGATATAGATCGGCCCCAAAGAACCGGCAGCAATCCAGACAATGATCAATGCCAGTATAATTGTTAATGTAGGCTGAATCATTTCAATTAACGCGTCAATAGCATCATCCACATCTTTTGTATAAAAAGAGGCAACCTGATCCAGAACCTCGGTAAGCTTACCAGACTCCTCACCAATTTTCACCATCCTTACAACCATACTTGGGAACTCCCCCGACGCATTCAACGCATCAGAAAGAGGACTACCGGATTGAACATATATCTCAACCCCCTCCATAGCATCTTCCAGAGCCAAATTTGACACAGTATTACGCGACGACCTCAATGCACTAATCACATCAATACCACTCGCAAACAATGCTCCAAAAGTCTGTGCATAACGTGCAATTGTTATCTTTCGGATGATATTCCCAACAACAGGCAAACGTAAATACATCGAATCAAACTGATATGCGATATCATCAGAAAGCTTACGCGCCCCCCATATAGACCCAAAAATCAATACAGGTGTCACAAGAACAATAATCGTTCCGTAAATCGGAATTCCTATTAAAGAAAATTGAGGTTCCACAAAAAAGTTTGATGTCGCAATAAGCCACCGTGAAAACCAAGGCAATGGAATATCCAGATAGTTCAAAAACCCTACAATTTGTGGCACAACGACACTCATCATGAAAACAACTGTTAAAATCACAACTACAGTCACAACCATTGGGTAACGTGTTGCTTTTTTAATCTTTGATTGAATTTCATCCATCCATTTTAAATAACTCACCAATTGCATATAAGCCGATGTCAAGTCTCCGGAATCCTCTCCCGCTTTAATTAAAGAGATAAAAAGACTTTTAAAAACCTTTGGATGTTTCTCCATCGCCTCAGATAACGCTGCTCCATCGCGTACATCCCTATGCACTTCGCTCATAATATCACGCATCTGATCATTTTCCGCGCCATCACGAATATCTGAAAGCGCATCAAGCATTGGTACACCGGCACTTTGCATTTGCTCCATATGAATAAAGAACTGAATTAAGTCCCTGATTTTAATCTTATTAAGGCTGATCCCGGGAATTTTAGCGCCCTTTTTACTAAGGGAACTACACTGTACAAGCTCAAGACCAGCATTATTAAGCTGATTATATAAATCAACTTCATTCACAGCAGAAAGAGTCCCCCGCACCGGACGACCCTTCGCATTTACTGCTCTATACTTATAACGTTCTATTGCTCTGCCCTCATCGGAAGATTGAGATATAATACCTCAAAATTAAATTCATCGTGTTAGATCAACAACTTTGGAAATAGCTTTCAGATCGGTTAAACCTTCAAGCACTTTAAGAATGCCATCGTCTCTCATATTTTTGAAGCCTTTTTTTACTGCTAAAGTCTTCAATTCTGCTTTTGACCCATTTGCCGCGACAATATTATCAAGATCATCATCAAATAAAAGGATCTCAACCACCGCAACACGTCCCTTATATCCCTTACCAGCACAAGAATCACACCCCTGATCCGCTGCCTTAAAGATAGGTGGTGGATTTGCGGCATCAACGTTCAATATTTTACACTCATGCTCATCCGGCACATACTCAACCTTACAACCAGAACACAAACGACGCGCCAAACGCTGTGCAAACACTGCAATAATCGCACCGGACAACATGCCCGGCTTCATACCCAAATCAAGCAAACGCGGAATTGCACCAAAAGAATCATTCGTATGCAGCGAAGTATAAACCTGGTGCCCTGTCATCGCGGCCTTCAATGCCATTTCCGCCGTTGTCTTATCACGGATCTCACCAATGAAAATAATATCAGGATCTTGACGAAGCAAAGCCTTAATACCATCAGCAAATTCCAAAACCCCTTCACGCACAGGGGTCTGCCTTATCATTGGTAACGAATACTCAACTGGGTCTTCCAAGGTTTGAATATTAATTTCAACGTCATTAATCTCATTTAAGATCGAGTAAAGCGATGTACTCTTACCACTTCCTGTCGGGCCGGTAACAATAATGATACCTTCCGGCTTCGAGATCGCCGTTTTCAATATTTCTTGATTGGACTCACTAAAGCCCAACGCTTCCATCGGCAGAATGCTAGAGCTTTTATCCAAAACTCGTAAAACAATATTTTCACCATGCACTGTTGGCAAAGACGACACACGAAAATCCGCTTCCCGCCCTCCAACATTCAGGTTAAAACGTCCATCTTGCGGCGTTAGCTTATCCGCAATATTCATTTCAGAAATGATTTTAATACGCTGCGATATACCATTCCAATGCTGCTTATGCAAAATCTGTGCGGTAAATAAAACACCATCCAAACGATAGCGCAAACGCACAAAGTTCTCTTCCGGCTCAAAGTGCAAATCAGACGCACCAATTTTCACAGCATCAAAAACGAGAGCATTCACAAGACGTACAATCGGATGAGAAAATGCTTCCTTCTCATTCAGTGAAGCAACATCCTTCTGCTCTGAGCCCTCCTCCAGCTCATCAAGAATCCCCTTAATCGAACTGGCATAACCATATGCCGCATCAATCGCATCTGATAAAATGGCGCCTGTTGTAACCATTGGCTTTATCTGAAGGTTCTTACGCGGCAAATAACGACGAAGCGTATCCAAGGCAACAACATCATATGGATCGGACATCGCAACATGAATGGAATCCTCCCCCAACGAAACAGGTAAGATTTGATATTGCTGCGCGATCGCTTTTTCAAGCAAAGCCAAGGCCTCACCATCCACAATTGTATTACGCGGATCAAAAACAGAAAAACCTGATTTTTCTGCCAAAAAGAGGGTTAACGCATCCTCATCAATAAAGCTAAGCTCAACAAGAATTTCACCGATCATCTTGCCGGAAATTTTCTTCTCTTGTAGCGCAACATTAAGCTGATCATCAGTAATCAAGCCCATGGCGACCATACGTTCGCCCATACGCCCCTTACCAATACCTGGACCATCCTCATCGTCAAGAGCTTGCAATTCACGCGCAACCGTCTGCAATGCCGTTCCCGTCGCAGGACTAGCTTGAGACGCACCCTCCTCATCACCAGAATCATCCGTGCCATGCCCGGAAAATGATGGGCGCTCCGCAGAAGACGCTTCTTCATCCAAACTATTCACAAAGAAGTCAATTTCCTCACCGGAAACTTCGATAACATCGTCATCCTTCAAGCTTTCCGACTTATTTTCCTCATGATTGCCTTCTTCCGAAGAAACTACCAATTCTACATCATCCATATCGTCAGCCACGCTTAACCTTGCCTAATTATTACTTTACTTACAACTTACCAAAAAACACGCAGAGAGGAAACATGCCTCCACAAACGAAAGGCATATATCTACTTTTATAGGGGAAAAGTTAAAATTTGATATAAATACTTATAAATGAGACATAAGAAAAAGCGTACAGACAACACCGCCATACGCTTTTCCTAAAATTATTCTAAAATACCTTATTCAGCAGCAATAGAAAGCTTTGCACCGTCGCGTGGCCATGAAGTGAATTGCATCACACCTTCATCGACACCGCATACTGTTGCACTTAAACGTGCTGCAACTAAATAAGGATCGGCATTTGCACCTGGACGACGGTCTTCAAAATAACCATAACCCTTTTGCGCAACAAGCTGTGGAATACGAATAGAACATCCGCGATCCGCATTACCAGCCTTAAATGTGTTGATATCACACGTCTCATGTTGCCCCGTCAAACGACGATCAAGCGCATGACCATAAAGCTTAATATGAGCATCATGTTTAGCAGCCAAAGCATCAACAGCAGCAGCAATAGCTTCCTTACCTTTTGCCTTATCACGCGTATCATTTGTAGAGAAGTTCGTGTGCATACCCGCACCGTTCCAATCACCAGTTACAGGCTTATTATGTGTAGAAACTGTTACACCATAATCCTCGGCAATACGGTAAAGCAACCAACGCCCCAACCATGTATGATCAGACGCAGTCAAGACATCTGCCTTTTCCTTCGCATCGCCACGATAACCAATTTGGAATTCCCATTGACCAGGCATCACTTCGGCATTCAAACCATAATAAAGCAATCCTGCATCCATACATGCCTGCGCATGGTCTTCCGCAATATCACGGCCAAAGGCTTCATCTGCACCAACACCGCAATAATACGGCCCTTGTGGCCCTGGGAAACCCGTTTCCGGCCATCCTAAAGGCTGGCGCCCTTTAAATAGTGTATATTCCTGCTCAAATCCAGCCCATGGATCTTGATCTGCCGCACCGGCATCCAAAACCGCACGTAATTGTGCACGCGAATTTGTTTCATGCACAGTATCATCCGGATTATAAACTTCCGTCATTACCAAATAATTGCCTTCCCCACGAATAGGGTCAACAACAAACATAACAGGTTTCAAGATACAATCTGAATCATCGCCACTGGCCTGATTCGTAGAAGAACCATCAAAGCTCCACTCCGGAAAATCTTCGATAGTAGGATTAGAACCAACATTAACCACACGCGCTTTCGAACGCAAATGGCGCGTTGGAACCGCACCGTCAAGCCAAATATATTCAGCTAGCGTAAATTTAGACATTAAAAACTCCTTGTTCAACTTTTTTTATGGAAGAACAATTGCATGTTGCACCGCGGAAATCAACAGATTTTCAGCAATACATAACAGTAATATTTAATGCTTGGAAGTCGTAGAGAAATACAACGATATTGGCTTTTTATATTTAAGAACAACAGCCTTATCATGATCTGGAACGTTCTGAAGGGACCTCATCATTGCCAAAGGCCCATTTTCCAACATAGCCCTCGCCTCAGCAGGAAGCATTGCCATCGTCGCAGGATTCATATGTTTTTTCATATCATCATACCCGCTATTGGTCGCCTTACTGGTCGCCGCATAGAACGCAAGCATCACACGGTCTGCATTCTTCGCCCAATCTTCCGCACTGCTAAAGTATCCGGGACTATCTTCATCCGTTCTATAAGCCTTAACAATCTCAGTCATTTGCGCATAATATTGTGGATGCTCTTCCTTCAGATCACTAACATTATTCACATAAAGCGGAATACCCAAAGCACTCATATTCAATGGCCTAGGCTTAAAAAATGTTTCATGCCCCGCCAGTTCCATTTCCTTTGCCAAAACTAACAAATCATCTTGCGACCCAAGGAAAGAAATAACATCAGAGTCCTTCAACGGCTCATAGCCGGACGCTTGAGCAGAGAAAGGAAGAATAAGACAAAGTGTTAAACATACAAAAAGACGAACCGACAGCATAAAAAGCCCTCCGCAAGAGTGAATAGATAAAGTATCTGAATCTTAAGTATCCAAGAAACTACGTAACTTACGTGAACGACTTGGGTGCTTCAACTTACGCAGTGCCTTAGCTTCAATCTGACGAATACGTTCACGTGTAACGTTAAACTGCTGTCCGACCTCTTCCAAAGTGTGATCTGTATTCATACCAATACCAAAACGCATACGCAAAACACGCTCTTCACGCGGCGTCAACGACGCAAGAACACGCGTCGTTGTCTCACGTAAGTTCGAATGAATCGCGCTTTCAACCGGTAAAATTGCATTTTTGTCTTCAATAAAGTCACCCAATGAAGAATCCTCCTCATCACCAATCGGAGTCTCTAGCGAAACTGGTTCTTTCGCAATTTTCAATACCTTACGGACTTTATCTAAAGGCATATGTAAACGTTCTGCCAGCTCTTCCGGCGTTGGTTCACGACCAATTTCATGCATCATCTGACGTGAAGTACGCACAAGCTTATTAATCGTCTCAATCATGTGTACAGGAATACGAATTGTACGTGCCTGATCCGCAATTGAACGTGTAATTGCCTGCCTGATCCACCATGTCGCATAAGTAGAGAATTTGTAACCACGGCGATATTCGAACTTATCAACTGCCTTCATAAGGCCGATATTCCCCTCTTGAATAAGATCAAGGAACTGCAATCCACGGTTTGTATATTTTTTCGCAATTGAAATAACAAGACGCAAGTTCGCCTCAACCATTTCCTTTTTCGCGCGCGCCGCTTCTTTTTCACCTTTTTGCACAGTACCGACAATACGGCGCCATTCAAAAACAGGAAGCATGGCCTCTTCAGAGATCATACCGATCTGGTCACGCATTTTCTGAACTTGTGTACCATGCTTCTCCACAAAGAGAGCCCAGCCCTTACCTTTTAGGCCACCAACACGCTCAACCCATGTTGGGTCAAGTTCTGAACCGTAATGTTCTTTAAGGAATTCCTCGCGCTTAACTTTAGAGCCAACCGCAAAACGCATGATCTTACCTTCAATACTAACAAGTTCCTTGTTAATGCTGTAAAGGCGATCAATTAATTGTTCGATACGTGCATTATTCAAATGAACTTCGTTCATATGTGCAACCATATCATCTCTTAGCTTCTGATATTTTGTATCTGTTGCCTTTGGAACATCCCCACCTTTTTGCAAAATATCCAAACGCTCTTTTTGAACCTTCTGCATTTTTTTATAGGTTTTTTCAATGCCACCGAATACTTCGAAAACTTGCGGAGCAAGCTCTTCTTCCATAGCGGAAAGAGAAACACTGCCCTCTTCTTCGCTATCATCTATATCATCGTCATCATTATTTTCGTCACTATTCTCTTCGCCCTCTTCCTCGGATTCTTCTGATTTCTCAGAATCTTCTTCAGACTCAGCATCCTCGGACAAAGCCTCAGCTTCGACTTCAGGGCCACGGTATGTAGCATCAAGATCAATAACTTCACGCAAAAGGATATCACCCTCTTGCAACGCTTTATACCACGCAATAATAGATTCAATAGCAAGCGGGCTTTCGCACATCCCGCCAATCATCATCTCACGTCCGGCCTCAATGCGTTTCGCAATTGCAATCTCGCCTTCACGAGATAAAAGCTCAACCGCACCCATTTCACGCAAATACATACGAACAGGGTCATCAGTACGCCCCGTATCATCATCAGCGATATTACCGCCTGATTCATAGTCACTATCTGTCTCGGATGCTTCTTTACTGCTCGTTGACGAATCTTCTTCATTCTCAACCAATTGAATGCCTATATCAGAAAGAGCCGCCATAGCATCTTCTATTTGCTCTGAAGAAAAGTTCTTCGCAGGGAGCGCTTTATTGAAAGTATCATACGTAACAAAGCCTTTCTCCTTACCTTCACCAACAAGCTTCTTCACGACCTCAGCCATAGAGCCTTTTGATGATGATGTTTGATTCTCTTCGCTCTGTTTATCGTTCACAGCAGTATTTCCAACCATATTCGTGGTGCCCGTTCTTTAAAACCTATTTAAGATAGTTCAAAACCCTACAGTTTCAAAACGTTAAGATATATCTCTTACTTCTATAGTAGAAATCAAGATGTTTCCTCTGACTCTTGCGTATCCAACATGTTCCTTAGCATCTCTTCCTGCTCAAGGTTTGCATCCGTATACGCCCGCCGCCATCCGCTTTGCAACTCCGCGTTCATATCCTTCGTTTGCCCATCTTCCCAATATTTCAGCCACTTATCACGAATCACGTGACTATCAGAAAGCGGAGAGCAAAACGATGCGTGAAGATATACATTTTCATTACAAATGTCACCAATTTCTTGTGCAAAACCTGATTTTTTCAAATAATCCACTAATTCTTCTCGTGTTATAGCCTCTTCATCCAGTAAAAAACCGACCAAAGACTGCCGAAGTGATTCGAGTGCAGGATCATCAATGTGCCACGCCCCTAACTGCTCTTCAATATCATCAAAAATATTGGGATGATTAATAACCCCCGCCAGTAAAATTCTCGGAAACAACCGCTTACCACGACTGGCAGTAGGCACAGGTGGCTTTAATGCCACACGTCCCGCGCCCTTACTATTACGTCCCTGAAATGATTTCCTTGCAAAGAACGTCTTCGAAACCTTCTGACGCAAAAGCGATTGATAATGAACTTGCACATCGCGATCCGAAATTTTTGCGACTTCATTCTCCAACTGCTTAATAACCCCCGCACGAAGCTCCGGCGTTTTAAACTCTTTACCCTGCGTATAGCTATTCCAGATAAATTCAAACAATGGCATCGCCCGCCCAAGAATTTTTTTGAACCCCTGTACACCAGATGACTTAATCAAACTATCCGGATCCTCACCATCAGGTAAGAAAGCAAAATTAACACTCCGCCCCGGCTCCAACAAAGGCAACACCCTATCGCATATACGTTGCGCGGCTTTACGTCCCGCATTATCACCATCAAAACACAAAATCGGTATTTTGGTAAAATCAGGGATCATTTTCCACATTGTAAGAATTTGCTCTTCTGTGACAGATGTCCCCATCGGGGCAAGCGCCCCCTCTACTCCCGCCTGAGCACATGCAATAACATCCAGATACCCCTCAACAAGGACAAGAGGCTGCCCATCCGCGGCCGCACGTCGTGCCGTAGGTTCCCCATAAAGCATATTACCTTTATGGAACAACACTGTCTCAGACGAGTTAATATATTTAGGTGGTGTAAAATCACGACGTTTATATGGCCTGATATGATCTGGCAAAACACGCCCGCCGAATGCAACGATTCGCCCACGTCGATCCGGCACCGCAAACATGACGCGATCACGAAAGAAACCATATGGCTCTCCTCCACGGGTAGATGGCTTAACAACACCTGCATCTATCATGTCTTTATCTGTGTACCCTTTTTCAAGCAAATGCTTACGCACAACCTGCCCATCTTCCGGCGCGAAACCAATACGAAACTGCTTTAATGTCTCTGGTAAAAAACCACGATCAAGCATATAAGCCAAAACATCCGCATTAACAGAATCATGTAAATTACGCTCAAACAGCTCACTCACATCCAACATCAAATCATATAAATTTTTTTGCTTCTTTGCCTTCGCCGCGGCCATCGGTGTTTGTTCTGGCACTTGCATCCCTGCTTGCGCAGAAAGCGTCTCCACCGCATCAATAAATGACAGGTTTTTATATTCCATGACAAAGCGCACAACATCACCATGCGCACCACACCCAAAACAGTGATAGAATTGCTTATCATCATTAATAGTAAAGGATGGCGTTTTTTCATGATGAAACGGACAGCAAGCTTTCCACTCACGCCCCGCACGCGTCACCTTTACCTGTTTCCCAATAATTTCGGAAAGAGATAAACGGTTACGTAACTCATCTAAAAACTGTGCATCAATTGACATTATCACTACTCTTAGCAAAACAATCCCTGCCACGCCACACAGATTGTCTATTTTACCTTAAAAAAACATTTGAAAAAAATACGAATCAAATTTGCATAAAATATTAGATAGGAGTACATTAGATATAGTTGATGTAACAAAAATAATAAAAAGAATACATATTTAAGTTACGCATTCAACATTCTGTGGTGATAAACGGTTTTTAAGGAGTAGAAAAATGCCTGACATATTTTCGAAAGATACAAAATTTAATGTCATTGAGTATGGAGAGAATTGCAGTTCATTTCCATTATGGGATCGAATAGCGATAAAATTCAAAACGCTCTTTAAAAAATAAGAATGCTCACAAAGAAAAAACCTGAATTTAGTTTCAGGTTTTTTTCATTGGGTAAAACTATGAGCAATAACCATCAACAAAGTTTCCCACGTACAATAGTACCCGCCTTCCCCATATCAAGCTGCCCGGCATATTCGGATTTTAAAACCCCCATAATTTTGCCCATATCTTTTACACATTGCGCACCTGTTTTCTCAATCAATCCTTCGACAACTTCTGCGATTTCATCTTCTGATAATTGCTTTGGCATAAAGGAACGAATAATATCAATCTCTGTCTCTTCACGTTCGGCCAAATCATCTCGCCCTGCCTCACTGTAGGTTTTCGACGAATCCTGACGTTGTTTAATCATTGATTGAAGCATGTTCAAAATCTCAGCATCACAAATCCCTTCGGACTGTCCCTTTTCACGTGCAGTGATATCCCGATCCTTCAACGCCGCTAAAATTAAACGGATTGTAGATACAGCAATTTTTTCCTTGTTTTTAAGGGATTTCTTCAACGCTGCACTTAATTCTGTACGTTTATCCATTTTTTTCCTTTTCTTTTCATTCAAAACCTATTAGGAACTGTGTCTCTAGCAGGTACGAAAAATTTATTCGCTGGAGCATGCCACATAATGTCTGACTTTTCTAATATAAAACCACCCCAAAATGCAACGGGCGTTATCGTCCTTTCTGATGGTACTCTCTTCTGGGGCCATGGAATTGGCGCTGAAACGCAATCAATCGGTGAGATTTGTTTTAACACATCTATAACCGGGTATCAGGAAATTTTAACTGACCCGAGTTATGCTGGACAAATTATCACATTCACATTCCCGCATATCGGAAATATCGGTACGAATGATGAAGACATCGAAACAATCAATCCCGCCGCCCGTGGCTTGATTATTCGCGAAGACATAACATCCCCATCCAATTGGCGTGCACAAAAGCACCTGAACGACTGGTTAAAAAGTCATAATCTCATTGGGATCAGTGGCATCGACACACGCGCCCTAACACGTCGCATCAGGGATACAGGCGCTCCAAATGGCGTTATTGCACATAGCCAAGATGGAAAGTTTGATCTTGAGAAGCTCCATAAAATGGCACAAGACTGGAACGGGCTGGAAGGCGCAGACCTTGCAAAAGAAGTATCATGCACACAAACTTATACATGGGATGAAGCTCTTTGGACACGTAAAAACGGATATGAGCGTCAAGAAAACCCATCATACAAAGTCGTTGCCGTCGATTTTGGTGCAAAACGTAATATCTTGCGTTGCTTGGCCGCCGTAGGGTGCGATGTCACCGTCGTACCGGCAAACAGCACAGCCGAAGATATTCTAGCACACAAACCTGATGGCGTATTCCTATCCAATGGCCCCGGCGATCCGGCAGCAACCGGCGAATATGCGGTTCCTATGGTAAAAGGATTATTAGAACAGAATATGCCGATCTTTGGAATTTGCCTTGGACATCAGATATTATCTCGCTCACTCGGCTGTAAAACACGGAAAATGCATCTGGGACACCGCGGTGCAAATCATCCGGTTCAGGATCTATTGACAAAGAAAGTCGAGATCACATCCCAGAACCATGGGTTCGAAGTTATTGCAGAAGATCTACCGGACAATGTTGAACAAACACATGTCAGCCTGTTTGACGGATCAAATGAAGGGATCGCCCTAAAAGACAAGCCTGTCTTTTCCGTACAATATCACCCCGAAGCATCCCCCGGCCCACAAGACAGTCACTATCTGTTTGAACGCTTCGTAGAGAATATAAAGATGGCAAAAGCAGCCTAAACTCTCTTAAACCAAAGAATTAAAAGCACCGTATAAGTGACTATACTTGCGGTGCTTTTTGCTATGCAACACACCTCACCCTTGACATAACCACAGATATATGAAGAATAGCCACCTCCTACGGGATTATAAAAATAAAAAATACCAGAGTAATAATAAATAAATGAAATACGAAGAATTCACCACAAAACAAGGTCTCATAGAGACCGTGAACAATCGCTTAGACACAATGCACGAACTATCAGGGCTAAACACCTACGCCGAGTTCACGGAGCTCTGTGACGAGGCAAAAAGGCGCCTAGTCCATAAATCTTTGGAAGAGAACAAATACAGTTTTCATCTCGCCGCCCGCGAAAGTGGCTATAGTAACGGCGGAATGTATGGACTGTTTAAAACATTATTCAGCGCGCATGACGTTGCATCAAAAGCGGATATCATCAAAGATTATTTCGAAGATTATAAATCACCTGATTATTCTGAAGATCAAGAAGCTCTGTTAAGCCTTCTCGCACACGCACAAAACAGAAAAGAGCTAGAAAGTACAATAACATCCGCAGAAAAAGCGTTCTTTCTCTCGACGTTAAAACATTGTGACTACAACAACACAACAGCAGCAGAAATCTTAGGTGTTGGCCGTAAAATGATTGCACGTAAACGCCAACTTCATGACATAACGCAACCAAAAGCGCCAACTCCACCACCCGCACCAAAATTAAGTGACACAGACCTATACGAGCTCTCGCACAAATTACAGAATGAATGCTCATATAATGATCTAAACAAAATATATGATGAAGTGCGCAAACATCATCTTGCCGACGCATTAAACGAATCAGGATTCAATATTGGTCAGGCGGCCAATGCATTAATATGTGGACGCAGTACACTCAAAGAAAATTTTGAACGCCGCTTCGACATTCCTAAATTTGATGTTGATACCGCAGATAACGCAATACAAAGCTGGCAAGAAAACGGACAATTACAAAGCCCCGCTCTGGATCTATTCCTCAAAAAAGCCCCAACACCACAAACCGCGCATGCACTGTACAAAGCCACGCATAAGCTTATCATTACACAAACATTCAACGAAAGTGGATCAAACCAAACAAAAGCAGCACAAGAACTTGGCATTGATCGCATGACATTAAAACACCACCTAAAACGTTATGACCTGCTCAATAATGACAACACAGAACAGCACGTAAAAACGGACAGCCCGCCTGTACAAGAGCAACAAACACAAGAAATTATAGAAAACCAACGAAATCCTATTGAAATTCCCATCAAGGCAAAACCTCATGCACAAGAAGCTCTCGCAGCAATAGCAATACAGGAGACACTTCCTCCTACCGAAGACAAACCCATTATAGAACAAAGAGACGTAAAGCCTATAGAAGTTGAAACAGTAGAAGAGCCCAAACAATATAATATGGAAGAAGTTGCAAAAGCTTTCTCCGAACATATGTCATTCAACACAGTCTCAAAACTACAATCTGATATGACACGTTCGCTTCTAAAACGCACACTGGAAAAAACTGAATGTAATTTCAAACAGGCTGCAGACCTACTAGGAATGCATCAACCAACCTTCGAAAATGGCTGCCGTAATTATCTCAAAGGCGTAAATGATGGCGACATATCATCACTGCAAAAAAGACAACGCACGTTAACTCCAGATCATCAATCTGTAATTAACGATATTCTACCTGCATTAGAAACATATAATGACCTCGCAAAATTATTTGATTCAGCAAAGAAAACTATTGTTGAAAAAACACTAATTGAACAAGGTAAAAACATGACAAAAACTGCCAATACTCTAGCCGTACCGGAGAGAATGTTAGAAAAAATGATGCAAAAATACGACATTCCAAAACCGACCACTATGGACATCCAATAAAATTATTTTGCATATAGGGGTAAACCAAGTCATTTTCTCGTTGCACACTCATCAAAATTAATATACTCAGTGGGTCTCGGTACGTATGTGTTAATTAATAAACAAAGAACCGAGAATCATGCCAAAAAGAACCGATATCAAAACCATTGCAATTATTGGCGCAGGCCCCATCGTTATTGGGCAAGCGTGTGAGTTCGATTACTCAGGAACACAGGCGTGTAAAGCCTTACGCGAAGAAGGCTACCGCATTGTTCTGGTAAACTCTAATCCCGCCACAATTATGACTGACCCCGATACGGCGGATGCAGTTTACGTGGAACCGATTACACCTGAAATCGTGGCAAAAATTCTCGAAAAAGAAAAACCCGATGCCCTTCTCCCGACTATGGGCGGACAAACTGCGCTAAACACTGCCTTGGCACTGGACGAAGATGGCACGCTTGAACGTCTGGGGATTGAATTAATCGGCGCACGCGCAGAGGTTATTGATAAAGCAGAAGACCGTGAAAAATTCAAAGTATGCATGGATGAACTTGGTTTAGACTCTGCAAACTCCATGAGCGTCCACAGTATGGATGAAGCCCGTGAAGCTCTTGAGAAAATCGGTCTGCCTGCAATTATGCGCCCATCTTTCACAATGGGTGGAACAGGTGGCGGTATTGCCTATAACCGCGAAGATTATGAACGCATAGTACGCGATGGCCTTGATGCCTCTCCAACAACAGAAGTTCTGGTTGAAGAATCCCTTCTTGGCTGGAAAGAATATGAAATGGAAGTTGTCCGTGATAAAGCTGACAATTGCATTATCGTTTGTTCAATCGAGAACGTTGATCCAATGGGTGTACATACAGGCGACTCTATCACTGTTGCCCCTGCCCTGACCTTAACCGATAAAGAATACCAAATCATGCGTAACGCATCTTTGGCTGTTCTACGCGGCATTGGCGTTGAAACAGGCGGATCAAATGTTCAGTTCGCTCTAAATCCAAAAGATGGTCGTATGATCGTGATTGAGATGAACCCACGCGTTAGTCGCTCATCCGCTCTTGCATCAAAAGCCACAGGTTTTCCAATTGCAAAGGTTGCGGCGAAACTCGCTGTTGGTTATACGCTTGATGAACTGGGCAATGACATCACAGACGGTAAAACACCGGCAAGCTTTGAACCAACAATTGATTACGTTGTTACAAAAGTTCCCCGTTTCGCTTTTGAAAAATTCAGAGGCAGTGAACCAACTCTGACAACTGCAATGAAATCAGTTGGTGAGGCCATGTCTATCGGTCGCTCATTCGAAGAATCTCTGCAAAAATCAATGCGCTCCCTTGAAAAAGGAATGAACGGACTTGATCCGATTTATGTTGGTGGCGCGGATGATGGGGATACAGACGCAACACGTGATGCCCTTCTCGCAGCTATCGCAAGACCCACACCACAACGCATCCTATTCATTGCCCAAGGCTTCCGCCACGGTCTGTCATTAGAAGAAATTCAAACAATTTCTAAATATGACCCATGGTTCCTTGAGCGTATTGAAAATATCATCAATACAGAAAAAAGCATTCAAGAGCACGGTCTGCCTGTTGATGCACAAGGCTGGATGTCTGTAAAACGTTTGGGTTTCTCAGATGCCCAACTTGCAGAGCTAGTTGGCGTACCCGAAGAAAACGTACGTCGTGCACGCAACACACACAACATCCACCCCGTCTTTAAACGTGTAGATTCATGTGCCGCAGAAATTCCATCTGAAACACCATATATGTATTCAACATATGAAGGAAACGGCCTACAACCTGCGGAAAATGAGATTGACGCAACGGATCGTGAAAAAGTTATCATTCTAGGCGGTGGCCCAAACAGAATTGGTCAAGGTATAGAATTTGACTATTGCTGTGTTCATGCCGCATACGCTCTAAAAGATGCCGGTTACGAAACCATTATGATTAACTGTAACCCTGAAACAGTTTCAACAGATTACGACACATCTGATCGCTTGTATTTTGAACCGTTAACATATGAAGATGTTATCGAAATCATAAAAGCTGAGCAACAAAACGGAAACGTAAAAGGTGTCATCGTACAGCTTGGCGGTCAAACGCCTTTGAAATTGGCAGAAGCTTTACAAAAAGAAAACATCCCGATTTTAGGCACAGATCCTGATGCGATTGACCTTGCCGAAGACCGTGAGCGCTTCCAACAGCTTTTGATAGACCTTGACCTAAAGCAACCTCCAAATGGCTTAGCACATTCAAGAGAAGAGGCTCTAGGCCTTGCAGAAGGTATTGGCTTCCCGCTTGTAATACGTCCATCTTACGTTCTTGGAGGACAAGCGATGGAGATCGTTCACAACATGAGCGAGTTAGACCGTTACATTAACACCGCCGTCAAAGTATCTGGAGATACACCAGTTTTACTTGATCGCTATCTAAAAAGCGCAATTGAATTGGATGTCGATGCATTATGCGATGGTGATGAAGTTTATGTTACAGGTATCATGGAACATATCGAAGAAGCAGGTATCCACTCTGGCGACTCCGCATGTGTTATCCCCCCTCACTCTTTATCAAAAGAGATAATGGAAGATATCTACGAACAAACCATCAAACTTGCAAAAGCATTAAGTGTTGTAGGCCTGATGAATGTTCAATTTGCTGTACGTAAAAATGACGATACAGGAATTGAAGAAATTTATATTATTGAGGTAAACCCACGCGCCTCCAGAACCGTCCCATTCGTTGCCAAAGCAACAGGCGTTCCGGTTGCAAAAATTGCTGCCCGCCTCATGGCTGGTGAAAAATTATCGGACTTCAAACACATGCTTTACGGCATGAGTGATAAGCATTACGCGGTTAAAGCTCCTGTATTCCCATTTGATCGCTTCCCCGGTGTTGATCCGCTTTTAGGGCCGGAAATGAAATCAACGGGCGAAGTCATCGGTTTGGACTCTGATCTTGCACACGCAATTGCAAAATCACAGATCGGCGCAGGCTTCCGCCTGCCAACAAGTGGTACTGTCTTCGTTTCTGTAAAAGATGCAGACAAAGAAGAAATCATACCATTGGCACGTACATTGGCGGAAATCGGCTTTAAAATCGTTGCAACTGGCGGAACATGTAAAATTCTGCAAGACAATAATATTGAAGTCACACGCGTCAATAAAGTGATGGAAGGCCAACCACACGTCATCGATTCCATTATAAATGGTGATATTGACTTGGTTATCAATACAACAACAAAAAGCTCACAATCCGTATCGGACTCATCATCAATACGCCGCATGGCTTTGATGAACAAAATCCCGTATTACACATTAATGACCGCTGCAAGAGCATCGGTTAGTGCAATACAGGCATTGAAAGATCGTGACCTGGATGTTGCATCCTTACAAAGCTACTTCACAGATAAAGATAAAAACGAAGAAGCAGCGTAATAATTAGCCGGAAAGGCTCTATACATACCTGATGAATGCCAAGCGTAAACACGCTTGACGCATTTAATAGATTGCAGTAGCCTTTCCCCTTCCTATTTTAATAGGTTTATCTTCCCCCGCCCTTTATCAGGCGGGAGTTGTTTTTTAATATTAAGTGATAAGACATAAAGGGCGAGGCAATGGATCAAATCCCTCTCACAAAAAATGGTTTTAAAATGTTAAGCGACGAACTGCATGATTTAAAAACAGTGCAGCGCCCAAACGTAATTCAGGCAATTGCCGAAGCACGCGAGCATGGTGACCTTTCAGAGAATGCCGAATACCACGCCGCACGCGAACAACAAAGCTTTATCGAAGGTCGTATTTTGGAGCTTGAAGCCGTAACAGGCCGCGCCCAAGTTATCGACCCTACAACACTCAGTGGCGACACCGTTAAATTCGGTGCGACAGTGACAATCGTTGACGAAAAAACTGACGAAGAAGAAACATACCAAATTGTTGGAGATAACGAATCTGACATGGAAAAAGGCAGACTTTCAAAAAGTGCCCCTGTCGCACGCGCCCTAATTGGGAAATCCGAAGGTGACTCCGTTACCGTCAGAACACCAAAAGGTAGTGCCGATTACGAAATCTTAAAGGTAGAGTATAAATAAGCCCTACCCGTATAACCATAAAAACAGGATATCCAAATGAAAAGCAGTAACACAGGCCTCTTCTTTCTTGGAATATTCCTGTCTTTAGGATTGGCTTCTACCGGATATTTCATCAGCCAAACAATGTATAATGCAAAAGTTGCACTCAACACGGCCGAAGCCAAAGGTCTAGCAGAAAAAAGAGTGCAAGCAGACCGCGCAAATTGGGTTATTGCCTTTAATGTTGCCGGCGCAAGAAATGCCTCTGTTCCTGCACTTTACAAACAGTCGGAAAACCACCAACAAATCATCGTTGACCTCCTACAAAAACATGGATTAGAAGAACAAGAAATTACACTTGGGATCATTAATTATTATCATCAAGAATTCCGCGATGATAACCGCAAACTTGTTGATGCACGCCACCAACTCTCCGGCTCAATCCATGTTGAAACAGATAAAGTACAGCTAATCGCAAAAGTCAGAGCGGCAGTAAACAAACTTATCGCCGAAGGTATTGGCATTGAAAACCGCGCACCTACCTACCGCTTTACAAAACTAAACCAAATCAAACCTGAGATGCTACGCGAAGCGACCAAAAATGCACGTCTTGCCGCAAATGAATTTGCCGAGAATGCAGGCGTACAAGTCGGCGGTATAAGAAGCGCCCGTCAGGGAAATTTCTTCATCCGTGATGCTGGTGAAGAGTACGGCGATACCGCGAAAATCGAAAAAGACGTTCGCGTTGTAACAACAATTACATTCTATCTAACAGAATAAAAAAGCTAAGCCAGAAGAGCTAAACGCTTTGGATCTGATGATAATACCAAACTCTCATCATCAGATAGGTTCGCGGAAATTGCACGCGCACTACTTTCTGCTTGCGCTAAACTCAACGCTTCATCAGATAATGAAACATCATCAGAAATCGTAGAGCGCCCTTGCGCCTCATCATTGCGTTGATTATCAGATGATCTCTGTGATTTATTCACAGAAGATAAAGACTGCGTTTGTGACACAGAGGATATTGAATCAACCATGTTAAGTGCTCTCCATATTACTCAAGTAAAAAGACATGCCCAACCTGCATCATCTTATCTTCCCATAATACATTATTTATGAAGCACTTACAGTATTTTTATTTTCCAAAATATCCGCAATACCTTAAACGCAGGCTCTCGCTCTAATAAGGGAACAGAAATATCAAAATCCACAGAATGTATCTGTTTCATGTAAATGTCGCTTAATGCCTGAAAAGACTTTAAAACACGACTACGTACTTTCATCCGGTCTAATGCATTATCATGAACATGTCGCACGACACTCTTTATATCATCCGGTTTTGTATAATTAAATATATCATCTGCCGTAAGCTTGTGTAATTCCATAACATCAGCAGGAAAGTAACAGCGACATTGACGCGCATACAAACTCGTGCGGCGTAAAATTCCGATCAATGTATAATTCACCGCTACCGCCCTGATAACACCCTCATCTTCACTCTCATCACATATACGAAGAACAAGCGCCAATAAAGGGGATGTTGTAAAATCCGCATAGTTAATAAGGCCGTCCATATCACCGGGCAACACATCCTCAAGATCAAATTCCCGCGCGTAAATCAGCTTTTCAAAATCGCCTATCGGTAAATCATATTTATGAATAACTTCGGATAAAGGCTTCAACACCTCATGCGCAGGGACAGTATCACCATTATAAATCCCCTTAATCGCATCACGCCACCACTGCAATCGTATGAGGCCAAGTGTACTCTCACTCACAACTTCACGGGTTTTTGAAATTTCGTAATTAAATGCAAAAACAGCCCAAAGAGCCTCTCTCACCTCACTATGCATAAACATAGAGATTAAAAAATGATCCGGCTCAACATCTCGAACAAGCTGCCCACAATAAGAAAGTGTATTTTTCTGCATATACGGTCAATTAAACTCTTTAAGTGTTTCTCTAAAATCACTACTGTAGGGACTTATCAGTTTTTCATCCTTAAGCAAAGCACTATCACTGTGCCCTTATAAGGATACGAACAAACTGCAAGCTATCTATTTATAAGATTCAGAGTTTTTGAAATAAGGAGAAACATTATGTCTGCTTTCGATCTTCCCGAACTACCTTACGCATATGATGCACTAGATCCATATATGTCCGCCGAAACATTGGAATTTCACCATGACAAACACCACAACGCCTACGTGGTAAATGGTAACAAAATTATCGAATCTTTAGATCACATGGGTGACTCACTTGAAGAAGTTGTCATCAATGCCCACAAAAAAGGTGAAGCAGGCTTATTTAATAATGCAGGCCAACACTGGAACCACAAGCTATTTTGGAATTGGATGAAACCAAATGGTGGTGGTGCACGTCCGGGCAACCTTGATGCTGCGATCACAGATAGCTTTGGCTCATTCGACGCATTCCGTGATCAATTTATCCAAGCTGGCCTAACACAATTCGGCTCTGGCTGGTGCTGGTTGGTTTTAAATGAAAACGGCAAGTTAGAAATAACAAAGACGCCAAATGGCGAGAACCCATTAATTAACGGACAAACAGCACTTCTTGGCTGTGATGTCTGGGAACACAGCTATTACATAGATTACCGTAATGCACGCCCTAAATATCTCGAAGCATTCGTAGATAACCTTGTAAACTGGGAATTCGTAACCGAGCTATTTGAAAAAGGCCCAATTAAAATCGGATCATAATCAAATAATGATACATAAATAACAAAAGGAGCGCTTCATACGCTCCTTTTTCTATACCGCAAAGATATATTCATTTACGGGCCACTTGGGCCACTTCCAGAATTAACAACCGCAGGGCTATTCCCTTCAATTTCTTCTGCTAAAATACGAACCGCTTCATCCATCAATGGATTCTTACCATTTGCCTGTTCTTTTAAAGCATCCAGATATGCTGGATTAGTTTCCGCAATAGGCCTTAAACGTGCGACATACTGATTAACCATATTTTGCTCAGCTGCACTAAACTTCGCGACCATTTCTTCGGCCGTAGGCGCCGGGCCACTCTCTGCCATTTTACGCTCAACCGCATCTTTATAAATACGCTGCAAATTCTCAGGTTTATAATGATCCTGCACGGCTTGCTTAACATCAGAAAGCCGAGAAGCAATTGCACCCTCAACCTGCTGCGGCATATCCTTCAACGCTTGATCCGCTGCATCTGCGGCCATTCCTGAGATTTGATCCGCAGTCACATTCTGCATAATAAAATCACGCGCATCTTGTGCAATACCAGACTTCTGTTCCTGATTTAAAGAGGCCGGATCCATCCCTGAAGCCTCCATCATTTCATTAACTTTTTGTTCTGAAAAGTAACCTGCTGTATCCAAAGCATTCAAACGTTCCTGAACACTGGCCAATGCTTCATCAGACGTAATTTGTGAGCCTGCTTGCGGATTATTCAGTGCGTCTGTAACCTGAGCAGCCATAGCAGGAGCAAGACTATCAAGCTCGGCAAGACGTTGCATTGTCTCGCGCTCCGCATCCCTTGACGGGTTTTGGGCATAAGCTTCTATCGCTTGTGCCTGAAGATCGTGCCCCTTCTTCTCTAACATTGCGACCACTTGTGCGGCAGAGTGCTCTAACGCAGTGCGATCCGTTACGCCCGCTAAATGACGTATAGCATCCTGCGAGACACGCGTAACATCACCGCCTCCATTATTTCCCAAAGAATCTTCTGCACCCTGTACCCATTTCTCCATAATGGCCGATATCGCATGTGTGCTTTGTCCCTGCTCTACCAAAATGCCTGAGACATCATTTGCTTGCCCACCCAAACTACGTTGTGAGATTTCCTGCAAATAACTCTTAGGATTTATTTTAGGATTATCCGAAGCCGCCAAAGCATAACCGGCAATAACATCCCGGTGCTCAGGGAATAACTTAATTGCATTATTAACCGCTTCTTCCGCGGCTTGCTCTCCCGATGGTCCCGCTGCCAAATATCCAGAGATAGCACGAAAGCTATTGGATAATAAAAGCGTCTCCCTACCTACTAAAGGATTCGCTGTCTCACGTATTTCAGGCCCTTTATCTATTTCAGAGCGCATCATTTGTGCAAAATCATTTTGTGACTGCCCCGGAATAATCATAGGTCCGGCTTCAGGCGTAAATGTTCTGGTTTGTAACCCGTCCTCAAAATCTAAAAAATCAATACTATAAACAATCTCAATGTTATCAACTGAGAATGTAGGGTTTCCACCATAAGTGTCTATGTTATATAAAGCAGCAGAAGATGCACCGACTTCCTCGGCAACAACGCGTTCATATGCAATTTTTGCCCTGTCATTATCCGTATGCTCTGCCACCAACTCAGGAAATAATTGATACCCTTTTAGCTCCTGCTCAAGATCCGCGCTAGAAACATGCCCGTCTTTAATGGCATCATTAGGCAACAACGCACTCGCATAGCCTGTGAACTGCCCCGGCTCTGCCGTGTCAATAACCGCACCACTTTGTACATCATAATAAACACGTGAAGCGTCATCCGCAGAAATGCGCCTAGCAGGATCATCCGCATGCAGATTAGAATTAACATAGACATCACGTCCCGTCGACTCATACGCACTATCACTACCAGGAGGGCGAGAGCCATAAATCTCCTGCACCTGTGGCGCATTTAATAAAACAACATCAGTGAAAGGTGCTCCTACTTGACCATCATCGCGTTTCAGCCATGCTGCATAATGATCATCACCAACTTTAGTAATAACCGGCTGCCCATCCTGTCCACTTAATCGATGATACAAATAATCAGAAGGATATCCTTCAGACACCTTCTGTTCATTTACAATCTGCTGTAATTCTTGTGTCAGAGCACTCACATCATCGGACGTGTATACGACACCTGATCCATCACCCATAAAAACCCTCTAATAACATTTTCGTTATTTTTATTATTATCAGAGGATAATACCCTTAAACCTACTATGAATGCAAATTTTGAAACAATAATTTATGCAGGCAGCAAAGCACAAACAACGCGCCGCCCTTCTGCCATCAGAACATTATACGTTCTACAAGCCGCACCCGTATCCATAAAGTCCACATTAAGACCTTGTTTTTTAAGAGATAACCTGAGCTCCGCAGGTATAGCCATCATCGTTTTTCCAACACCAAGTAGCACCACATCATGTTGGCCTTTACACGCAATCAAAGACGAAAAGTCATCCACCTGAAGGGTATCAACATCATGAACATCCCATGCGACAGTCCTCTCCGGTGAAACAATAATGGCACTATCATATGTTTCACCACTGACCTTAAAACGACTCTGCGCATAAGATTGAATGATCTGCTGCCCTTTCGGAACAAGGGGGGTAACATCCATAACTAAATGACCTCAGGCTCTCCGGCTGTCGCATCTTTGTTTTCAGGTGCAATTTCTCCGCGCTTGATATTCATCATCAAAAGAACTGGCGAAGCAACAAAGATAGAGGAATATGTACCAATCCCAATTCCAAAGATCAGTGCATAAACAAACCCTCGAATAACTTCACCACCAAAGACATAAAGCGCAACCAAAGCAAGTAGCGTCGTCACAGATGTCATCAATGTTCTGGATAGTGTCTGATTGACAGAGAAGTTAAATAATTCCGGCAAAGGCTTTTTCTTATATTTGCGCAAATTTTCACGAATACGATCAAAAACAACAACAGTGTCATTGATTGAATACCCCGCAATCATCAAAATCGCTGCAACCGTGGATAAATTGAATTCTAATTGCGTTAAAGCAAATAATCCAATCGTGGCCAATGCATCATGTGTCAAAGCAACAATCGCCGCGACACCAAATTGCCATTCAAAACGAAACCAAATATACGTCAAAATACCCAAGAGAGAGAACAAAATCGCATAAAGCCCTTTAAGTTTAAGCTCTTCTCCAACTTGCGGCCCAACAAACTCAACACGTCTATAATCAATTTTTTGCCCTTCAAAAGCCTCGCTCAACGCCTCACGTACAAGGGCAATAGCGGCCTTATTCGGCTCTTCATCACCCTTCACCCAACCATCTGGTGTTTCTTGTTCAGGTAATCGGATCAACAAATCATCGGTTTTTCCAAATTCTTGAATAGAGATACTACCCAAATTAAGATCGTTCAAAGCACCGCGCAAACCCTCCAGATTAGGTTCAACAGGTGTACGTATTTCAATCACCGTACCACCCGTAAAATCAATACCAAGGTTCAAACCACGCTGCACAGTCAAAGAAAGTGATGCAATCACGATAAATGCCGAAACAACATAGGCCAACTTCCGAAGGCCAATGAAGTTAATGTTAATATCCTGAGGTACAAGTTTAAGTCCGCGCATATTTATAATCCTTCTACCTTTTATATCGGCAAAGCTGTTGGCTTTTTCTTACTCAGCCACAAAACAATCATCAAACGTGTCACCATAATGGCAGAGAAAAATGACGTCATAATTCCAACACCCAATGTCACAGAAAACCCTTTAATTGGCCCTGTCCCAAGAGAGAACAAAATCATTGCCGCAATAAGTGTTGTTAAATTTGAATCAACGATCGTCGACATCGCCCGTGAATATCCAATATCAATCGCAGATATCGCAGAACGTCCCGCGGCAATTTCTTCACGAATACGTTCAAAAATCAGAACATTCGCGTCAACCGCCATACCAACGGTCAACACAATTCCGGCAATTCCCGGTAACGTCAATGTTGCCTGCAAACTGGACAGTAATGCCAAGATAAGTGAAATATTCACAAGCAAAGCAATATTCGCCATCAGGCCAAAAGTACCGTAACTGATTAGCATAAAGACAAGTACAAACGCCAAAGCAATAATACTTGCGATTTTACCCGCCGCAACAGAATCCGCCCCCAAAGATGGCCCAACTGTACGCTCTTCAACAACATCCATATCGGCCGGTAAAGCACCTGCACGCAATAAAAGCGCGAGGTTATTTGCCTCTTCAAAATCAAATCCACCTGATATTTGACCACGACCACCGCAGATCGCTTCATTAATTACAGGTGCACTAATAACTTCATTATCAAGGACAATCGCAAACGGACGCCCAACATGCTTACGTGTAACCTCACAAAATTTACGTGAACCAACCGAATTTAAACGAAACGACACAACAACGCCGCCAAATTGATCTGTCGTCGGACGCGCATCATCAAGCATCTCTCCTGATATAATCGCACGTCTTTTTACATTTAACTTTCTTCCCGGAGTATCAACAAAAGGCAAAGAAAGCTCTGTTACTTTCTTCCGTCCCTGCTCTCCCACAAGATGAAAACCAAGCTTCGCAGTCTTACCAATAATCTGACGTATATCTTCTGAATCTGCGCCCGGCACCTGAATAACAACACGGTTCGTACCCTGACGTTGTATCAATGGCTCAGTCGTTCCCATTTCATCCACCCGGCGGCGAACAACTTCAATAACCTGTGCAATCGTTTGATCCTGCACCTCTTTAACATAGGCAGAATCCATAGAAACAACAAAAGACAAACCATCTGCCTCTGTCGTAATCAACAAACGCGCATCTGATTTCCGAATTTCAGATTTTAAAATTCCGACCTCTTCAACAGATGACAACGCAACATGTACGTCGCGACCAACCGCTTTAACTTTTTGCTTTGATAGAGACTTTTCTTGAATAATTTTATTGAAATCATCTTCCAACAATTCCGCACGTTCTGCAAAAACCTTATCCATGTCTACTTCATACAAAAGATGCGCACCCCCACGTAAATCCAAACCCAGGTTTATCGTTTTTTTCGGCATCCAGTCAGGCAAGCTTGCTTGTACCCATGTTCTTGTTTTTTCACTCATAAAATTGGGTGAACTATACGCAATTCCAAACAAACAGGTTGCGAGAATTAAAACAATCTTCCAAGGGGCAATTTGTATCATGATGGTTTAACTTTTTCAGTGCAGTCCGTTTTACTTCTTTTCAGTTTTCTTTGCGTCTTTTTTCGCTTTAGAATCTGTCTTTTTATCCGCCTTCTTATCCGTTTTACTGTCATTCGCAGCGGCCTTAGGCTTCAATTGTGTTTTTCCCTGTATCATAGAGCGCAGAGCAGTAACCTTAACACTATTCCCAAGATCGATAATAACTTCACTATCATCAACAATCTTTTCGATTTTTCCAACCAATCCACCGCTTGTCACGATACGGTCGCCTTTTTTCAACTCTGAAAGCATACTGCTATGCTCTTTAAAACGGCGCTGCTGCGGCATAATCAACAAAACATAAAATAAAACAACAAGAAGAACGACAAGACCAAGGTTCATAAACAACGCTTCACCCGGTGTAGGTGCACCTGCAAGGTCAAGTTCTGCTGTGTCTGCTGCTGCGGCATAAGCCTGAGAAATAAGCATATAAAAGCTCCTTCTTCGCCAAGAATAATATTATTTTCAATTTTTATAATTTCGCGACTATAAAGACAATCGCAATAAAGGCAAGAGGCTTCTGACACTCATAAGCCATTCATGCACCTAAAATTATACACGCTGACGATAACGCCCCGCACCATAACGACGTGAAGCAGTAAAATTCCGAAATGCAAAAAAGAACATCAACACCCCACCCAACGAAAGTCCACCACTTAAACCCCAGTTAAAGATCCCTCGATCTATCATCGCATCCTCCGGTTCTTCATACATATAAAGGACATTAACCTGATCTCCGCGCGTATGCATGCGACTACTTGACCCGACACTATCCTCAAACCGAACTTTACGACCCTCTATATCCACGAACTGCACAACAGAATAGTAGGAATAGCTTGTGCCACTATCCGAGGTCGAACTACGACGAACAAAGTCGACAACTTCACCACTTGTACGAACACCATCATTCACACGAGACAGCATATCAACACCCGCGTAATATGCCCCCCCTGATAACCCAAGCGCGACAACAAACATAATATATGCCGCAATACGTGCATGTCGCGCATGCAACCTTGCCCGCACTTTAATTTCAGACGCATCAAGCAAGCGCCCCTTAGCGCTTCCCCCACCTGATGATGAGGTAACTTGAACACCCTCTTCTTGAAAATGTGCCCAACCATCGCGCAACTCATCCATAGGAATTTTACGCACCACATTCCATATTTTCCAACCAACAAAACCAAATCCACCCAATATCATCAAAATTGACGCGTAATTAGCCTCAAAGCTTGAAAATGCGATATAGGCAATAAAGACACCCGGTAAAAAGAAGAGTAAACCAAAAATAAGTAACATATGAGACGGGCGACGGACTTTCTCTGGATTATTTGGAAAAACCATAAGACATACGGCCTTGCCCGGCATCTTATTCAATATCCAATTAGACCCCATATCACTCGCCTGCTCACGCAGCACACCATCCGGAGTTTTATATTCAAAAACAGCATAATAAGTGCCACGCGTCGGGGCATCATCTACACTATCTTTTAAGCTGGTTAAATTCTTCTTTTTGAATTTTTTAATCCAAAGCCCTGACGTCAAAAACAATATAAAGACCAAACCAAAACAAAAGAAAGCCAAGGCAATGCCCATATTGTGCCAAAAATCCTCAGTCACAAAATGCGTCGGGTCATTTGCATCATAATAAACACCAACCTGCGAACCTCTTTTATAAGATGGAGAACCACCATAACTAATCCCATCCTTAACCTTATGCTCTTGGCCCTGATAATCCGTAAAACGTAAAACCGCCTTATAAGTCGTTCCACCTTCACTATCATAAGAGCGCTCATTATCCACCACAATGGCCTGCGCATATTCACCTGTTCGCGTTAGGTTTATATACTTATAACCCATATAAGCGCCAATCCCTGAAAAAACCAAAGGAAGGCCAATAAACAAGCAAACGACAATCCCCGCCACAAGCATTGATCCCGGATTTTTTTGAAATTCTTCAGATATATCAAGCGGCTCTTTAGCCTCTTTAGCAAGTTCACGCTCTCGGCGCTTACGTTTACGCTCTTTCGCCGAGACCTCGTTACTCATACGTATGCCCGAAATACGCCCTAAAACACGTGTTGCACGCGTCCGCCAATAGATTTCATAGCCCATAATCCCGCCGCCAATAGCCAGAAAAGCAACAGCCATAACAATCAAGCCAATTTGATTCCATGCTAAAAAAGCATCAAAAACAAAATCCATAAGAAACTACTCCATGTACTTCACAGGGTTAAGTGCAGAAGTTCCGCGACGAATTTCAAAGTGCAGCTGCGGTGTTGAGACAGAACCACTTGTCCCCACATTACCAAGCACCGATCCACGTTTCAAAACCTGTCCCTTTTTCACCGTAATTTTATCCAGATGACCATACGCCGTCATCCACCGGTTATCATGACGCACTAACACAAGGTTCCCCGACCCCTTCAGTGCATTCCCTGTATAAACAACCACACCGTTTTCCGCCGCCTTCACAGGCGTTCCACGCGCCGCAGCAATATTAATACCATCATTATGAAGCCCGCTTTTCTTCGCACCATAATTAGAAAGTGTACGTCCACGTAGCGGGCGCAAAAATTTAGAAGATGAGCGTTTTGGCGCTTTGGTTTTTACTTTCGAAACCTTGGTTATTTTACGTGGCTGTGGCTTCCCTTGCGGAACAGGAACACCGTCCTTTACAATCGAGTTTTGCGGTTTCTTAGGCGGTGTAACAACACCCTCTTGACTAGCAAGTGGCTTCCCTTGTGGTGTCGGCGCTACCCCCTCACGCTCTACAGAGGCAACCTCAACGGAAGGCCTCTTTTCCGCCACTTGTGTTTTTTGTCGCGCGACTGATGGTAAACGTAAAACCTGCCCGACACGTAATGTATAAGGCGCACGAATATTATTAAGCCGTGCAACCTGTGAAGATTGAACCCCAAACAAACGTGACACACCATAAAGCGTATCCCCCGCACGCACACGATATTCCTGCGGTGGAGGTAATTTTAAACGTTGCCCTTGGTATAATTTAAAGGGGGGCTGCACACGATTTAAAACCGCAATATCATGCATCGGAATTTTATAACGCTGCGATATACTGTACAGCGTATCTCCTGCGACAACATTATGCACACCCGCACTACCCGCTCCACTTTTCTGCCCATGATGAACAACAGGGGCAGGCGCACGCGCGCCCATGCCCAAACACGACGTTAATAACAAAGATAAAGATAAACAAAACAGAACACGCAAACTCATGCGCATATGATACACATCTCGTTTATGTAGGTCATTATGAATTTACAGCGATTTCAGACATATCATTACGCTCATCCGAAACATCGGGAAGCAAAGGAACAAAGCGCACAGGCATAACACTACGCACCGCGTACGCTTCTTCGCTTTCTTTCTTATAACATTTCAGGACTTGATCCCCAGGCTCGCCAACCGGAATAATCAACATACCACCAACCTTAACCTGATCTAACAATGCCTCAGGTGGTTTTTTACGCGCCGCCGCAGTTACAATTATTTTATCAAACGGAGCTTGATCAATACCATTAATCGTTGGCCACCCCTTCATCCCATCCGCCGCAATCGTCGTGATATTACGCAGACGTAAATGCTCAAACCGTTCCTGCGCATCGATAAGCAAATGCTTATGCCGCTCAATTGAATAAACCCGCCGCGCCAATTTGGATAGAACAGCACATTGATACCCACATCCTGTACCAATCTCCAACACCTTATCCCGATCAGAGATACGTAAAATTTCCGTCATTTTGGCAACAACGAAAGGTTGGCTAATCGTTTGCCCCAAACCAATCGGAAGAGCCATATCCTCCCACGCCTGATCGCGCATTTGATGAGAAACAAATTCATCACGCGGTATACGCTCAATCGCGCTTAACACGTCTGTATCTGTAATCCCCTTAGTACGCAGATCCATGATAAGGCGAATGCGTTTATTTGCATTTTGCGTATTCATATTATTCGCCCTTTTGACCTTTTAAACGAAATAGGAAATCAAAGTTAATATTATTCAATTCTGGTTTTCCCTCACGCATTTGACCACTAAAATTATGAATAGAGACACGATAAAAGATTTGTGCGTTCTCACCATCATATTCCAACGTCTGATTACCGCCAATATTGACCTTTTCTACAATAAAATCATTTAGATCAATCGTTGCAATATTCGTATCATCAAGAAAAACGGAAAGAATATGACGCGTATTATGACGCATTTCCAAACGCACCACACGCCCATCTTCTAAATCCCATGTCCGATCACGCACATCATCCTTGTTCGATCCATGAAAATACGCATTAAAGTTCCGAAAGATAAAATCAAAATCACGCACATCCATATACTCTTTCGTAGAGGACGATATATAAAAATACTCATCATCCGGAGTGCGCGCCCATTTACCGACATGCTCAAAGCCAAGCTGTTCGGTCATCTTATAACCACCGTAACAACTCCACTTCTCTTCACCTTTCGTGTCAAACCAAGGCGCAAGCATCGCATCGCGCTCACTTTGACACAAATAATCAAGAATAGAACTTATGCTCTGTCGATCTTCAAATGGAATAGCCTTTCCATCATCAGCTTTCACAATTTCACCATCAACCAACAAACCGTTACGCGCCATCAATGTTTCTAAACGAGAAAATTGACTATACCCCGAGACATTCACCCCACCCCACGGGCCAAAAGAAGCAAACACCATCAAGATCCCCAGCGTCATGGGGATAGCCTTAATCGGAATTTTCTGGAACAAATTACTAATCGTAATAATCGCAAACCACACGGCAGAGAGCAGAATAAGATAACGCTGCTCCGTAATACCGTACGCGCTGACCCGCTCCCATATTGCATAAAAATGAAACCCTACAGGGATAAGCAACGCAGGAAAGAATATTTTATAAAATAAACGGAGCTGTAACGAGCCCTCTTCACGCAATGGCCATGCCGCTAAATACGTTATAATCCCCGCACCTGCAAAACCGGTAATCATATAGGCCAGATGACCATTTGGCACATCACCACTCACCACGATTTTAATGAAATACGCATAAAGGATCAGCAGATAAACAAACACCATCGGCGCCGAAATCCAATTAACAATGAACTTTAAGCCCGGCGGATCATTGCAATCTTCTTCGGTGAATTCAAAACGCTTCGGCACCCATGATAAAGCATATAACGGCCCCAAAACCAGACACGCAAATAACCATATATCCGCATAGACCTCTTCTTCAATTTTTACATCAAACAAAGTATGGATCGCCGTCAACGCAACACTTAATCCCCCTGCAAATAAAAACAGCGCGACATAAGAAACAATAACACCAAACCATAAACAGCGATTAAAAAACCAAATCGAAAGGTCATCCCCCCGCGTCATATATGGCGCAAACATAAGGAAAAGTAACAATGCAGGAATTAAAAAGACAAGATGCATACCCCATATCGCACTGGTACATAGCAAAGCCGTTATCGCACCGGCACCACAAAGGCTAAGGGCAAAACTTTTCCCCCTGCTCCAAACGCAACTTTCCCCGATCAGGGTTGAGATCCCAAACCAAAAATAACAACATCCAAGAACCGATATAACACGAAGGATAAACTCTTCATCATCATCAATAACATCATGAACAATCAGAAGACTGATAATAAACAAAGAAACGGCACACAAAACCGATAGAGGAAACCGCCGCACAGTCGCATAAAGCTCATCAAACGGTAACAAACGATCTATCAGTTTTTGTATGCCCATAATCTAATCCTTCACGATTTTCTCTAATCCACCCATATATGGTTTTAACACTTCAGGCACAAACACACCACCATCCGTCGGGTCATAGTAATTTTCGATAACCGCGATTAAAGCACGCCCAACCGCAACACCCGAACCGTTTAGTGTATGAACAAAACGTGTATCCTTTGTCCCCTTAGGACGTGTACGTGCATTCATACGTCGCGCCTGAAAATCCATGCAATTAGAAACAGATGAAATCTCTCTGTACGTTTCTTGCCCCGGCAACCATGCCTCAATATCATAAGTCTTCGTTGCGCCAAATCCCGTATCGCCACTACAAAGCTTCACAGTACGGAACGGAATTTCCAACTTCTTCAAAACATTCTCGGCACAGCCAAGCATACGTTCATGCTCATCTTTGCTGTTTTCAGGCGCAGTTACACTCACCATCTCCACTTTATAAAATTGGTGTTGACGTAGCATCCCACGCGTATCGCGCCCTGCTGATCCTGCTTCTGACCTGAAACAAGGGGTAAAGGCGGTATAACGACGCGGTAGCTCTTCCTCATCCACAATTTGATCGGCCACAATATTCGTCAATGACACTTCTGCTGTTGGAATAAGGAAGTGATCTGTTTCCTTCGTACTAAATTGATCCTCGGCAAATTTCGGTAACTGCCCCGTACCATAAAGCGCACTATCACGGACCAAAAGCGGTGGAGAAACCTCCATATAACCATGATCTGCCGTATGTGTATCAAGAAAGAACTGCGCAAGCGCACGTTCCATACGCGCCATCCCACCACTCAACAACGTAAAACGCGCACCTGACATTTTTGCTGCTGTCTCAAAATCAATCAAACCAAGCTTTTCACCAATTTCAACATGGTCAGGGCCTTTATGTGATTTAATCTCACCCCATTTATGCAACTCGATATTCTCATCTTCATCTGCACCATCGGGTACATCATCCTGCATAAGGTTCGGCAAAGAAGATAACAACGCCTTAAGCTCTTCCCCTAAAACACGTTCCTGCTCTTCCATTTCACCCATCTGAGCTTTAATAGCCGCAACCGCATCCATTTGAGCCTGCGCATCGCCGCCCTCTTTTTTAATCATGCCAATTTTCTTGGACTCTTCATTACGCTTAGCCTGCAATTCCTGCAACGATGTTTGTATCGCACGTTTTTTCCCATCCAACTCAAGAATAGCCTGACTTTGCGCATCCAATCCGCGGCGCGCCCATCCCTTATCAAAAAATTCGGGTTCTTTTCTGATCGCACGTATATCAAACATAATCTAACCTTATACTTATTATTTTTACTGTTGGTCTTTATACCTAAAAGGTGGCAGACTAAAAGACAACAACGAACAGATGCAAAATTGGCAATATTCGTGAAAAAAGTAACAAAAGAGAATATCTTTGTCTTTGAAAGTCCGGAAAATCCACTTCCGGTAATTTTTGACTCTCCACATAGCGGATTTATATACCCCACTGATTTTAATCACCATTGCCCCCGCGATGATTTAAGGCGGATCGAAGATACATATGTGAATGAGCTATTTGAAAACGCACCTGAATGCGGTGCAATGTTCCTTCATGCCTTATTCCCACGCAGTTATATAGATGCCAATCGCGCCAAATGCGATATTGACGAGAACCTCTTTGACGGTGATTGGCCAAATGAGCCACACGGAGAAATAAACCCTTCCGCAAGGTCTGACTCCGGCATTGGTCTAATCGCACGCCTGCTCAAACCGGGACAACCAATATATAATAGATATCTCCCCCCTGATGAGATCATGCACCGGATCAAAACTTATTATGAACCGTATCATGACACGTTATGCACCGCGCTTGAAAATGCATATTATAACCACGGAAAATTCTGGCACATCAATTGCCATTCCATGCCAAACAACAGTGCATACCCAAAACATCAAATGTCTTTAGTAGGTGGTATGACACAACCAAGTGACATTGTTTTAGGCGATCGTGATGGAACAACTTGTGATACTGAATTCCTGCATATTCTTCGCGATTTCTGGAAAAATAAGGGCTACCGCGTAACAATAAACGATCCCTTCAAAGGAGTGGAGCTTATCCATCGTTACTCACAACCAACACGCGGTCGCAACAGCCTGCAAATTGAAATCAACCGCTCTCTTTATATGGATGAAACAACCGGTGAAAAATCAAAAGCATTTGAAGTCATAAAAAGTCACTGCACCGAAATGATGCTCCTCTGTACATCCTATGCAAAAAATACCCTAACCCGTATCGCCGCAGACTAAAGCTACATACCAATAGAGCCTAGGACGCTAAGTTATCGTTCAAAGACATCCACAAACTTATCTTGTAAAACACGATCCACTTCGTCCATAGAAACATCTATGCCCAAGGCATGTAAACTTGTAACACCATGCTCGGCTATACCGCATGGGACAATGCCACCAAAATGTGAAAGTTCAGGCTTAACATTCAATGATATACCATGATACGTCACCCACTTACGAATACGTACGCCAATTGCCGCAATTTTAGACTCTTCGCCCTTACGCCCACCATATGGCGCCATATCCACCCAAATACCAACACGTCCCTCACGACGTTCCCCCGTAACGCCAAATTCGGCTAAAGCACGAATTATCCACTCTTCTAATGAGCTGACATATCCACGAATATCCGGCTTATTTTGACGCTTTTTTAAATCCAACATAACATAGGCAACACGTTGCCCGGGGCCATGATATGTATACTCCCCGCCTCTACCAGTCTTATGAACAGGAAAACGAGTATCAAGAAGGTCTCCCTCATCCGCACTTGTCCCTGCCGTATATAAAGGAGGGTGTTCAAGCAATAAAACACATTCCGAGCCTTGCATTTCACGAATAGCAGCTACGCGTTTTTCCATGAGCTCCACAGCATGCCCATAAGCAACGTGCTCTTTTTCAACAATCCAATCTATCATGCCTTGTTAATAAGCATGATTTTTATTGCGCTGCAACGCTTTCCTCACTTGCTCTGCCTATAAAGATTTGTTATTCCTCACCCAACATCATTGTTGGTGTTTTTATATGTTTGGAATGCGACCGTGGCGGAATTGGTAGACGCGCAGCGTTGAGGTCGCTGTGGGAGTTAAATCCCGTGGAAGTTCGAGTCTTCTCGGTCGCACCAAACATATAAAGCATATTAAAACACATATAATTGTGAACAACGATTAGGCGTAACTGCACTATTTTTAAAAAATCACATCACGGGATTAAGATTAATGGATAAGAAGCAAGAACAAGAAGCATTCAGAATTAGCGCTCTAAAATACCATAAAGAGCCAACACCTGGAAAAGTTGCCATACGCGCAACAAAAGATATGGCCACACAACGTGACCTTGCTCTTGCCTACTCACCGGGTGTTGCCGCACCATGTGAAGAAATCGCAAAAGACCCTTTAACCGCATATGATTACACATCCCGTGGTAATCTCGTCGCTGTTATAACCGAAGGTACTGCCGTTCTTGGACTTGGTGATATCGGCGCACTTGCCGCGAAGCCGGTTATGGAAGGTAAATCTGTCCTCTTCAAAAAATTCGCAAACATCGATTCTGTGGATGTTGAAGTCGACATGAACACGCAGCTTGACCGTAAAACAGCAGACCAAGAAGAATACATCCAAAAATTCGTTGATATTGTTGCTTCATTAGAGCCCACATATGGTGGCATCAACCTTGAAGATATCAAAGCACCTGAGTGTTTTGAAATTGAACGCCGCTTGAAAGAGCGTATGAATATCCCTGTATTCCATGATGACCAACATGGTACGGCGATTATCGTTGCCGCTGCATTCCGTAACTGGATTGAATATTCAGGCCGTGATCCTTCAACAATCCGCCTTGTAACATCAGGTGCCGGTGCTTCTGCAATTTCATGTCTAAATTTGATTCTAAAATCAGGTGTGAAAAGAGAAAATATACTTGTCTGTGACCGCACAGGTGTTGTGTACAAAGGCCGTAATGAGGGCATGGACCCACAAAAAGAAAAGTTTGCCGTTGATACAGAGCTCCGTACATTAGAAGAAGCTCTGGACGGTGCAGATGTATTCCTTGGCCTTTCTGCTGCTGGTGCAGTGAAAAAAGAATGGGTTACGAAAATGGCAGATGAGCCATTAATGCTAACTCTGGCAAACCCGACACCGGAAATTATGCCGGAAGAGACACGCGAAGCAAAACCTGATGCTATTATCTGTACAGGTCGCTCCGATTACCCTAATCAGGTAAACAACGTTTTATGTTTCCCCTTCATTTTCCGTGGTGCACTGGACGTTGGCGCAACTTCAATTAACGAAGAAATGAAAATGGCATGTGTCGAGGCAATTGCATCCCTCGCACGTAAAGAAGCCGTGGCAGAAGTCGCATCCGTTTATACAGATGAAGACCTAACATTCGGCCCCGAATACCTTATCCCGAAACCATTTGATCCACGCCTTATCGTTGACTTGCCAATCGCGGTTGCAAAAGCAGCAATGGAAAGCGGTGTTGCAACACGCCCAATCGAAGATTTCGAAGCATATGAGCATAAATTACAACAGTATTTCTTCCGCTCCCAACTTGTTATGCGCCCTGTTTATTCACGCGCAAAAGAAGATCCAAAGCGCGTTGTTTACTGTGAAGGTGAAGAAGAGCGCGTACTTCAAGCAGCACAGATTGTTATTGATGAAAATCTTGCGCGCCCAACACTGATCGGTCGTGAGAACGTCGTTAATGAACGTATTGAACGCCTTGGCCTTCGCTTAAAAGCCGGTAAAGACTTCGACCTTACTGACCCACAAGATGACCCACGTTACCGTGAATATTGGGAAACATATCACAACATCATGGAGCGTAACGGTGTAACACCCGAAGATGCCAAAACCGTTGTACGTACACGCGCGACAGTTATCGGCTCTCTTATGGTCTATAAAGACGAAGCGGATGCTGTTATCTGTGGTACACAAGGGCAGTTCCATACGCATTTGAAAGATGTAAGAGACATTATCGGTCTAAAAGCAGGCGTTGAGACACCTGCCGCTCTTAGTCCCCTATTAATTTCTCGTGGTACATATTTCTTCTGTGATACGCAAATCAATACAAATCCGACAATTGCACAAATTTCAGAAATGACATTAATGGCAGCCGAAGAAGTTAGACGTTTTGGTATCAAACCTAAAGTCGCACTTCTTTCACATTCCAACTTCGGAACAATAAACTGCGAATCTTCGACAAAAATGCGTGCAGCATACGCAGATATCCGTCGCAGAGACCCTGAACTTGAAATCGACGGGGAGATGCAAGCTGATGCAGCATTATCAGAAGAAATCCGTCAACGCGTTATGCCAAACTCAAGACTAACGGGCCAAGCAAATCTATTCATCATGCCAAATGCTGAATCTGCAAATATCGCATTCAACATGGTAAAAACATTTGCATCAGGCGTAAGTATCGGCCCACTCCTCTTAGGAGCAGCACGTCCGGCGCATATCTTAACGCCTGCAACAACAACACGCGGTATTGTGAATATCACTTCACTTGCAACAGTTGGCGCACAAATCTTTGAAGAATCAATGACAGACAATGTCACACACCGCCTTATTCAAAGTGCATAACACTAAAATATAGAAACCAGACACTAGCATCCTCATATGAGGATGCTTTATACTGCTGCGATAATAGATCGCACACCCTTGATATCTGGTGGGTTCAATGGATAACACAGACATAAATATCGACCCAACTTCTGCAAAAATATCAGAAGACGTGTACACCCACTTGCCTGATGAAAAAATCAGGGAAATCGTTGAAATTGTCTATTCTCAGGACACTGACATCGTACACGCAGCGTTAGATGACCTTAGCACTGCCGACATGGCTGAGCTACTTTCTAAAATTAAGGACGAAGATCGCCAAGAGCTATTATCAATGTATGGCGATGCCATAGATCCTGAAATTTTTGCAGAATTAGATCAAGAACTTTGCCGTGCCGTACTCTCCGCAATGTCTGCCACCGATGTCGCAAAAATCATATCTGAACTCGTCAGTGATGATGCATTGCTTCTAATAGAAACCCTCAACACCGATTTCAGACAAGACATTATCAAGAAGCTATCTGCAAAAAGCAGACTGGTCCTTGAAGAAGGCTTAAGCTTCCCAGAAGATAGCGCCGGTCGCCTGATGCGCCGTGAACTTGTCGCAATCCCCGAATTCTGGACAGTCGGTAAAACAATAGATTACCTAAGAACAGCATCCGATACATTACCCGAAGAGTTCTTTGATATCTTCATCATTGACCCCCTGCATCATTTAACAGGCGAAGTACCACTAAACCGCCTGTTACGCGCAAAACGTTCTGAAAAAATTCGCGATCTTAGCCTTGAAGAAATCCACCAGGTGCGCTCTCATACAGATCAAGAAGAAGTCGCACATATGTTCCGCCGCGATGACATGATCTCTGCCCCCGTCGTAGACGAAAGCGGACGGCTCATTGGTGTGATTACGATTGATGATATTGTTGACGTAATTGATGAAGAAGCACAAGAAGACATCCTACGTATGGCTGGTGTAGATCAGGGGGATTTATACCGCGCCGTAATATCAACCACAGGCACACGCTTTCGCTGGTTATTCATTAATCTACTAACCGCCGTGCTCGCCTCTGTTGTTATATCATTTTTTGATGCCACAATTCAGGAAATAGTATCACTCGCCATTCTCATGCCTATCGTCGCCTCTATGGGTGGAAACGCAGGTACGCAAGCCCTAACAGTAGCGGTGCGCGCGATTGCAACACACGAACTCACCGGCTTAAACACATGGCGTGTCATATGGAAAGAAACGCTTGTAGGAACATTAAATGGAATATTATTCGCTACCCTCACGGGCATCCTTGCCGCACTATGGTTTGCATCACCCATATTAGGGCTAGTCATCGGGATGGCGATGATTATTAACCTAATTATTGCCGGATTATCGGGCGCAGGCATCCCTCTTTTACTACATAAAATGGGCAGTGACCCCGCCGTATCTTCTACCGTATTATTAACAACTATTACCGATGTAGTCGGCTTTTTATCCTTCTTGGGCTTGGCTGCATTGCTTATGATTTAAAGTAAAACGCGCAATCATTTGAATTTTGAATAGAAATACCATATAAGAACCTCAACAAAAGAAGAACAACCAGAATAAAGATATGTCTGCTGCAAAATTAGAAAAACCAAGTATTGAGCACAAAGAAAGCTATATCAAAGCTCTGAAAGAATTTCAGGACGAAGGGCGCTATACCTTTTTGAATGTGCAAGAAATAGAAGAAAACTTCGAAGATTTCATAAACAAGCTGAATGACGGAAAACGTAACCTACATAAGCCTTACGCTGATTGGGTGGAACAAGTACCTGAGACAGTTCTATGGCTTGTTAAAGAAAATGAATTTATCGGCACACTAAACATCCGCCACCGCCTAAATTGGCATTTAGAAAAATGGGGTGGGCATTTAAACTTCATCATCCGCCCCTCTATGCGCGGAAAAGGATTCGGAAAAAAACTGTTACAAAAAGCCATCCCTTACATCTCATACCTTGGCATTGATCGTGCACTTATCACCATCTCTCCAAAAGACGAGGCTGGTAATAAAATCATTGAGTTCTGCGGCGCAAAATTTGAAGACACCCTCCCCGCAACAGATAAATTCCCTGCACGCAATCGTTACTGGCTTGATTGCACATAAAAAGAATTACCCTTAAAATTCTTATAAAAATCCCCTATCATCATTTCCATGGCATCAAAGAAAAAAACAAAAAAGAAAAAGAGCGCAACGAAAAAGAAAAAGCAGGTAAAACAAAAACCTTCGCTTTTTATGCGCCTATGTAAGTGGATGGTTGTTCTCGGACTATGGGGCGCGATTGCCTGCACAGGCATATTATTATGGTTTGCCAAAGACCTTCCCGATGTAACGGCACAAGCAACCTTTGAAAGACGCAGCTCTATCATTGTCAAAGCATCAAACGGAGCAGTCATCGCCAGATATGGCGAAAGCAAAGGGCAAAACATAAGCGTAAACGATGTGCCCGAACATTTAGTGCAAGCCGTTCTCTCTATTGAGGACAGACGTTTCTACTCTCATCCCGGTATAGATCCATTGGGTATTACCCGCGCGATGATTACGAATATCAGTAAAGGACGCCTTGTACAGGGTGGATCAACAATAACGCAGCAGCTCGCAAAAAACCTGTTCCTTACACATCAACGGAAATTAAAACGAAAAATCCAAGAGGCCCTTCTTGCCCTATGGCTTGAAAGAGAACTGACAAAAGACGAAATTTTAAGTGCCTATATGAATCGTGTCTACCTCGGTGCAGGAACATATGGGTTCGAGGCAGCCTCTCAACTTTACTTTGGAAAGTCCGCAAAGCACGTAACAATACGCGAAGCGGCTGTCCTTGCAGGACTATTGAAAGCACCATCCAGATACTCCCCACACAGCAACCCTGAGCTAGCAAAGAAACGTTCCGATGTTGTCATTTCTGCCATGGTTGATGCCGGGTTTCTAAAAAAATCAGAATTAACAGATGAGCAACTCGCCTTCAATCTGCCACAAAAGCCATTAAAATCAGGGCAAAATTACCGCTACTTCACAGATTGGGTCGTGGACGGACTAGACGATCTTGTCGGAAGACCAAACATAGATATGGTCGTCGAAACAACCCTTATATCTCCCTTACAAAACCATGCACAAAATACGTTAAAGCAAACAATTGATAATGCGGATGAGATGTCCTTCGTATCACAAGGTGCAATCCTCAGCATGGCGCAAGACGGCGCAATCTTGACAATGGTCGGGGGCTATGACTATCGCAAAAGCCAATTCAACCGTACAACCCAAGCTATTCGTTCCCCCGGATCATCTTTCAAACCCTTTGTATTCCTAACCGCGATAGAGCAAGGATGGGACCCTGATGATATAATCCTTGATGAGAAAATAACCGAAGGCTCTTACCGCCCTAAAAATTTCGCCGGAAAGTATCATGGTAAAGTTGAACTCACCGAGGCCTTATCAAAATCAATGAACACCGCCAGTGTCCGCCTTACACAAGAGGTAGGGATTGGTAACGTTCTAAAAACCGCGAAAAAGATTGGTATTATATCCCCTTTAGAACGTGATTTAAGCCTGTCATTGGGAAGTTCCGGTGTCTCTGTATTAGAAATGGGAACCGCATACACCACCTTATCAAACGGAGGGTACCGTATTTTTCCATATGCAATTACACGCATTACTGAAAATAACGGGCGCCTGTTATATGCACGCAAAAAACCAAAATCCTATCCACACACTATCCGTACAAAAGACGTAAGCAAACTCACCTACATGCTACAAGACGTCATACAAAGCGGTACCGGTAAGCGCGCACGCCTGCCATTCCCCGCCGCAGGAAAAACCGGCACATCACAAAATAATCGCGATGCATGGTTTGCCGGATATACAGATAAAATGGCAACTATCGTTTGGCTCGGCAATGATGATAACAGTCCAATGCGATCAATCACCGGCGGTAATTTACCGGCTATGATATGGCGTGATGTCATGATGTTTGGAAATAACAAAGTTTCAGCAGCATCTTTTGAAAAATCTGATACAGATCAAGACAACAGATTTTCAACTGTTTTAAAACGCCTCTTCTCTAGTGAGAATAAAAACACTCCGCCAACACCAAAAAGAAAAAATGATTATTCAAATTTGAATGATTGATCTGTATTAAAAATCAGCGGCATAGAACATCATCTTCTACTACTGAATGAAGGTGTCGAAACGGCGTATTATTACGCGTTGTTTGATAGGAAAACCATTGATCACGAAGCGCAACCATCCCTTTACTCGGCGCGCCTATATCCCATCCGCTACGCATTATTGCCCTGTCCATATAATCCAAAAACTCCATTGGAAAAGCGCCCCGTGGTGCACGCAATCCCATATCGACGAGAACTTTAGATACATGTGCATCGCTGCAATCCATCATATCTGCGGTAAATTGTAACGCCGATAGAACTTTAATTTCCATACGACTAATCGGCACATGACGCAAATGCCCCATAAAACGGGAATAAATTTCCTGCGCATCATCTTCTACATTTTCAAGTTCCAGAAATGGTAATGTAATCTGCTCTTGCTCTTTTAACATTTAGACCTCCCTAATTCGAAAGAAATGGCTCATACATAAAGCCTGAACGGGAGTTGTTAATAGAAAGTTAAAGTAAGGAAATACAGAAGAAAAACACCGAAATTTCTGTGGATTACGGCAATTCCATACAGAAAAACACCCTCTACCCCATGTGTTTTCGTAAAGCGTAAATTACGAATCATAGAAAATGGATAATATATAAAAAAGGTTATTTCTGCGGAATTCCTGCTCTTGCAAGCTCATCTGCACGCTCATTATCAGGATGGCCAGCATGTCCCTTCACCCACTGAAACTCAATATTATGCTGTTGTACAAGCACATCAATCTCTTGCCACAAATCTTGATTTTTAACCGGCTTTTTGGCGGCAGTCTTCCAGTTTTTGGCCTTCCACCCATCCATCCATTCCGTAATTCCCTGCATGACATACTTACTATCTGTATACAAAGTAACATCAGAACGTTTCTTCAAGGCTTCCAAAGCTTTAATAACCGCCATCATCTCCATACGGTTATTAGTGGTATCCTTCTCACCACCACAGAGTTCTTTTTCATGCGCACCATAACGTAATAAAACGCCCCAGCCACCTGGCCCCGGGTTACCACTACACGCACCATCAGTATAAATTTCTATCGTAGAAACAGACATACAATCCTAATCCAAATGTTTTGCAATTATTGAGATAAAGTCCTGATCGGATGCCATATTGATAAACTCTGCCGCAGATATAGCAACCCCATAAAGATCAGCAAGCCTCTGATATTTAGGTTTACGCGCCTCAAATAATATCGGAAATACCCACCGTGAAAATTCATCTGGCACAATATCTTCGACCTCATGAAGGCCATGCTCAGATAAATACTGTACCAATTTCTCACTCAAAAATTGCGGTGGAAAGAATAAAGGCTTGGGGTAATCATGCGCTCTTTGCAAAACTTCCGCCTCCTCTTTCTCTCCCGTCTTCAAATAAACGAACAATGTTTCCTGCCCTATTTTCTCAATAAGACTATCATCCTCGATCTCACAGAAACTCCCAGTAGAATCATGTACAAAATGTTTACTTTCCGCCCTCATCTCCGCGCCCATGGCCTCTAACGCTTGGCATTCCGCATCGTAATACGCTTTTTGACGTTCCTTAAACAAATCCAATGAGAAGCCACCATACTGCGCTCCACCAAGCTTACCCAAGAAATCGGAAAGAGCCGAAATATCTTCCGCGCTTAAGTTTTCTACATTGGAAAGGTCATCCTTTAGGTACTTTTCACCAATCACATAATCACACGAATAATTATTCCAGCCCCATCTTTGAAGCATGCATGAAATATGCGTTTTTCCTGCGCCTGACATACCAATCAAAGTGATATTTTTCTTCGGTGCGTTCAAAAATTCTTCTTTTGTTATTTTCATCGCTTATGCCGTATTCAATATTTTAGGAACTTTAAAACTAATATTTTCCTGCGTGATCGGAATTTCCTCCAATAATACATCAAACCTCTTTTGCGCTTCTGCGATAACTTCATCGACCAGAATTTCCGGCGCAGAAGCCCCCGCACTTAACCCCAAAGCCTCAACACCATCAAGCCACGCCCAATCAATATCCGTAACACGTTGTACCAACATGGCCTTTTCACAGCCATTCAACGCCGCGACCTCAACAAGTCGGTTGGAATTAGATGAATTCGGCGCACCAATAACCATAACCGCATCACTCAACGGCGCAATAGCCTTCATAGCAGCCTGCCTATTCGTCGTGGCATAGCAAATATCTTCTTTTTTAGGGCCTTTTATATGCGGAAATTTCGCCTGCAATGCAGCAACAATCGCAGATGTATCATCAACAGAAAGTGTCGTTTGTGTGCAATAAGCGAGCCTCTGTTCATCCTCAATATCCAACGCCTGCACATCATCAACAGTCTCAACCAAAACAACCGCACCTTCGGGAAGTTGCCCCATCGTGCCAATAACTTCCGGATGCCCTGCGTGCCCGATAAGAATAATATGATCTCCGGTTTTATAATGACGCTCTGCTTCCCTATGAACTTTACTCACCAACGGGCAGGTCGCATCAATAAAAAACATCTCACGCTTTTGCGCATCATCAGGTACAGATTTAGGTACACCATGCGCAGAAAAAATTACAGGACGTCCGTTATCCGGTATTTCATCCAATTCCTCAACAAACACCGCCCCCTTATCACGCAGAGAGTCCACAACAAATTTATTATGAACAATTTCATGTCGCACATAAACCGGCGCGCCATATTTCTGCAACGCCAGATCAACGATTTGAATCGCACGATCGACCCCTGCACAAAAACCACGCGGACTAGCCAATAAGATCTTCAGGCTTTTCTTTTCTTCAACTGTCTTTTCCATGCTCTTTATATAAGGAATTATTTTCAAATAATCCATCCCCTTGCGTAATTGCATGATGTTGCGTAATCTACTTGTGTAATCATAGTCTTTCGAATCAGGACAACTCCATTGATGAAACACCTAAAATATATCTGTTTAATACTAAGCACGACATTAATGTCATCATGCCAAACACTAGACGCGGTACAAGGCGACATCCACGACCTTCAGGATGGAACCCTTCCGCCCTACCTTGCGCATAGCGGGCAATCCGAACAATTATTGGCAAGCCCCTGCCCACAAGTTGAAATTGTCGATGATTTAAGCTCTATCAGTGACTTTAAAAATCCTAAGAAACAAACAAAAACAAATCTCATATCCCGTGTTGACCTAAAAAGGGCAGAAAGCACATGTAAGTTAGCCTCAAGAAGCGCCATTGTAGATTTGCAGCTGATATTCGACGGAAAACTCGGAGCAAAAGGAAAGAAGAAGTCCTCCGACAAACAATTCTATTCCTACCCCTTCTTTGTTGCAGTCACCGCGCCTAGTGGAAAAATAATGGCCAAAGAAATATTTGCGGCATCCCTTACCTATGGCCCGAATGAAACATCGCATTCATATTTTGAAAAAATGCGACAAATCATTCCCATCAATAAAAAATCACAAGCCAACTTATATAAAGTTCTTGTTGGTTTTCAGGTGACACCAGATCAACTTGCCTATAATCGGGAACACATGGTGCCTGTTGCAAACGCCGATGCAGCAAAAAAGGCCACAAAAACCAAACAAGATACGGATACAAAAAAACAATAATGACTGAGTTTAACTTACAGGCCTACTGGTCAAATGAAATGGAATCTCACGCCGATTGTGCCTCCAAAACAGCACAAACCCTACAGCCTGAGTTCACGAAACTACTGAAAACCTGCGTTGAAGCGATTAAAAACAATAAGAAAATTTTATTCTTTGGCAATGGTGGTAGTGCCGCAGATGCACAACATCTGGCAACAGAACTGACAGTACGGTTTGTAGAAAATCGTGCCCCCATCGCCGCGATAGCCTTAACAACAGACACCTCGACAATAACCGCCGCAGGCAATGACATTGGCTTTGAAAATATTTTCGCACGCCAAATTGATGCTATTGGGCAGGATGGTGACGTGGCCATAGCCATCAGCACATCAGGAAAAAGTCCCAATATTATCAATGCATTGAAAATGGCAAATAAAAAGAACATCTCAACAATTGGGTTTTCCGGCCGTGATGGCGGAGCCATGCCCGCTTTATGTGACCACATGCTAATTGTCCCGTCTGAGACAACATCACGTATTCAGGAAATGCATATTCTCCTTGGTCATATGCTTTGCGGTGGCCTCGAACAACAGCTTGGCTTAGTATAAAATATCAACTCTTAGAATGAATGCGGAATAACGCTTGAGGATTCTTTCCGTCTGGCATACACTTTCGTGCGCTTTGACAAACTTTAATTGTAGAGAGTTAGATGACCGAACAAAACGCTATTGAGACATTAAGCTTCGAAGAAGCATTAGGCGAACTGGAAAATATAGTACGTAGCCTTGAAACTGGTGAAGCATCATTGGAACATTCCATATCTTCATATGAACGTGGCATACAATTAAAAATGCATTGTGAAAAAAAATTACGCGATGCACAGGCAAAGATTGAAAAAATATCTCTTGCCCAAGATGGCACGCTTACAACCCAACCCTTAGATTCACAAAAATAATCAAAAGAAAAAGAGTAAAAGAACATGGCACCATCCCCAAGAGATGCAGACCCAAAGCTACAATTAGAAATAGATTCAGTTTCCGAGGCAATCAATAAAACAATCGGACGCCTACTCCCTGAAACAGAATTGGCAGAAAACAAATTATACGAAGCAATGCGCCACGGTACATTAGGCGGCGGAAAACGCTTACGCCCATTTTTAGTAATGCAATCTGCCGCTCTCTTTAATGTAGACCCTGCCCGCGCGCGACGCGTTGCTGCTGCTCTTGAATTTGTGCACTGTTACTCACTTATCCATGATGACTTGCCTGCAATGGATGATGCTGCACTAAGACGTGGCAAGCCAACAGTTCACAGACAATATGATGAGGCAACGGCCATTCTTTCTGGTGATGCTCTTTTAACATTGGCATTCGAAGTACTAAGCGAATCTGAAACACATGAAGACCCACGCGTACGATGCGAACTTATCAGAAAGTTGGCCATCGCCGCAGGTGGTCACGGCATGGTTGGCGGACAAATGCTTGACCTAATCGCCGAAGATACGGAATTTGATCTTGGAACGATCTCTCGTCTCCAACGCATGAAAACCGGTAAGCTCATGGCTTTCGCTTGTGAAGCAGGTGCTATACTCGGTAAAGCTGGTGAACCGCAAAGACGCGCCCTATGTAACTACGCACACGACCTTGGCTTGGCATTTCAGGTTACTGATGACATCTTAGATGTAGAAGCTGACCCGCAAGACACCGGTAAAGACACCGGTAAAGATGAACAAGCCGGCAAAGCCACTTTCGTATCGGCTATGGGTAAAGAGCAAGCACGCGACCGCGCCGAAATGCTAGTCACCCAAGCAACATCGCACCTCAAAATATTTGAAAAACGCGCTGATATGATGAAAAGCTTGGCATATTATGTGTTGGAACGCCGCGTATAGATTGGCACAATCATGAAGGCAACCCTCATCCTTAATCAATCAGATGAAATCGCCCTATTCTACGGCGATCCACTGAAATTTATACCTGAATGGGCATCCATTGATGTTGAGCGTGGCGAAATTTTTATCGCAAATTCAGATGAAAGCGGTGATGGTAAACACTTCATACTTGATGAAATAAAAACAGAGATATACGAACGTATTCTGCCTGATACGCGCATCCTACTTGTTTACGTGATAGAAAATGATTTCACAAAAGTTCAGGCAACCAACTGGGTGCCGCTAATGATAGCGCAGCAAATTTAGGGTAAAGTTTGAATTTTCAACAAGTAACATCTATAATAACAAAAGATAAGAAAACCCAAGGGGTAGAGACATGGACAACTTAGCACCAAATCAAAATGAGCAGGAATCACCTACATTGGATGAAAAAGACCTGTTCCCCATTCAAGCGGATGATAGAAGTGCAGACAATCCAATGGGAACTGTCCTTAATTTCCTTGGCTTATCTTTAATGGCGGATATAGCAGTAGATACCTTTGAAACAGTCGGTGGTATGGGCGGCGGCCTCACATTGCCAGGTATAATGGATGAAATGGCACCGACAATGGGCGCAGAACTAAATGCAAACATGGAAAACGCTATGGATAATGCCATGGACATCGGTCAGCCGATGGCACCAACCTTTACGGCATAGCCTTATTAACAAAAATTATAAAGAGAATACCGATTCGGGCAAAAATACTTTGCCCGAATGTTTTCTTTACGCTACAACAGGCACACTATGACAGCATTAGAAAATAAACAGATAGCAGATCCTATAAAAAAAGACGGCACACTTCTTGACGAAGTGAACCTACCGCACGATATAAAAAACTTCTCTATTGAGGGGCTTTCACGATTAAGCGAAGACATTCGCACACACTTAATTGAGTGTATATCCAAGACAGGCGGGCACCTAGGCGCAGGACTTGGTGTTGTCGAACTTTCCGTTGCTCTCCACGCTGTTTTTGATGCCCCCCAAGATAAAATTATATGGGATGTCGGACATCAAGCTTACCCGCATAAAATCTTAACCGGTCGCAAAGAAAAACTTCACACAATACGTCAGGGTGGCGGCCTTTCAGGTTTCACAAAACGAAGTGAAAGCGAATACGACCCTTTTGGCGCAGCGCACAGTTCCACTTCTATTTCCGCAGGATTAGGAATGGCTGTTGCTCGTGATTTATCACGCCAAAATGGTGAAGAAGCAAATAACCACGTTATCGCCGTAATCGGTGATGGTGCTATGTCTGCCGGTATGGCTTACGAAGCAATCAATAATGCCGGTGCGCAGACAATTGACGGTAAAAAAAGCCGTTTAATCGTTATATTAAACGACAACGCAATGTCCATCGCCCCACCTGTTGGCGCAATGAGCAGACACTTAACTAAGATTGTTTCATCAAAACCATATATTTCCGCGCGTGAAATTGGCAAAAAAATCACAGAAATCCTTCCCTCTCCAATCAGACACGCCGCCAAGCGTGCTGAGGAAAGCGCACGTATGGCCTTGGGCAGTGGATCTTTGTTCGAAGAAATGGGCTTTTATTATATCGGCCCCGTAGATGGACATAATTTAGATCACCTGATCCCTATTCTACAAAATGTAAGAGATGGCGACCACGATACCCCTATCCTGATCCATACAATTACACAAAAGGGTAAAGGCTATCTTCCTGCGGAAAACTCAAAAGACAAAATGCATGGCGTCAAAAAATTCGACGTTGTCACAGGTGCACAGGTTAAAAGTAAAATTAACATCCCTAGCTATACAAAAGTATTCGCGGATAGCCTGTTAAACGAAGCGCGTAAAGATAGTAAAGTTGTTGGTATTACCGCCGCTATGCCTTCAGGAACTGGAATTGACGCATTCGCACAAGAATTCCCCGACCGCTGTTTCGATGTTGGGATTGCCGAACAGCATGCCGTAACATTCGCCGCAGGCATGGCGACAGAGGGCTATAAGCCATTCGTTGCAATATATTCAACATTTCTACAACGCGCCTATGACCAAATTGTCCACGACGTAGCAATCCAAAACCTACCTGTACGTTTTGCAATTGATCGTGCGGGACTAGTCGGTGCAGACGGTCAAACACATGCAGGTGCATTTGATATATCCTACCTTGGTTGCCTGCCTAACTTTGTAATTATGGCACCATCTGATGAAGCCGAACTATCACATATGGTTGCCACAGCAACCGCATATAGTGATGGCCCTATCGCCTTGCGTTACCCACGCGGCGAAGGAACTGGTGAAACAATCCCCGAAACGCCCAAAGCTATTCCGATTGGTAAAGGCCGTATTATTCAAAAAGGCCAAAAACTCGCAATCCTTAGTTTCGGTACACGTCTGGAAGAATGCAAAAAAGCTGCAATCATTTTGAAAGAAAAATTAAATATTGAAATAACCATAGCTGATGCACGTTTCGCCAAACCTTTAGACGAAGAACTCATCACAAAGCTTGCCCAATCACACAATGCAATAATCACAATAGAAGAAGGCTCTCGCGGAGGCTTTGGCGCATTTGTTCTCGAATTTCTATCTGAAAGCGGTCTATTGGATAAAGGGTTAAAGGTACGCACCATGACATTACCTGACATTTTCCAAGACCAAGACACGCCGGAAGCTCAATATGAACAAGCAGGACTTAATGCCCATAACATTGCCACCCTTGCTTCGGCATTAATTTAAGCTAATCAGATTGATATTATACAAATTTACCTTTAGAATTTTGAATATATGAGCATTAAGAAGCCTACAATTGTTATTTTTGATATGGACGGAACTGCCGTACGGCACATTAATCCGCGGCTTTTGCACATATTAGAATTTCTGGATAACGTCTGCTATAAGACCTCAAAGCTCTTCGCATGGCTTTTTAAAAGAAGAGCAAAAGGCCCAATCGTTCCCGAATGGCATGATCCTGAATGGAACAACGCCAATAAGAAAAAACCGCGCCTCTTAGTACACCGCGCCATTCATAAGGTTCGCCGCAAACCGGTAGAACAAATCGTCCAACCCTGCCTAGGACTCTACGATGTTCTTAACCTCCTATCTGATAATAATATCCCATTAGCCCTCGTCAGCAACGGTTTAGGCAAAGGGTATGGGCACGACATTTTGCAAAAATTTGACCTTGATGAATTTTTCAAGACAACTGTGTTCCGCGAAGATATAACGCATTCAAAACCAAACCCTGAACCAATTCTTCTTGCATTGAAACGCATGGGCGTAGAGCCACAAACAGATGATGTTATCTGGTATTTGGGCGACCGTCATAAAGATGTCGTTGCCGCACTTGCCGCTTCAAAAGCGATAGACGCATCGGTTATACCCATCGCAGTTGCCTTTAACGCAGCCGTTGCCGTTCTGGAAAAGAATTTGGGCTCAGACCATATCATCATGTCCTACCACGACATGTACGACCAATTAAAACCAATGTTCGACAATGACCTGAACCAAGCGGATATAGCAGAAAAAAAAACTGATAAAATAGCACCGACAGAGACAACATCTTCGGATAAAAAAAGCACAAAGGATAAAGCTGCCGCTTAACGAATATCCTGCACAATCACATTACTGCAATCTTATAGGATTATAAACACTGTGATTTTGTGGATCTTTAACAATATTCCACTCTCTAATAATCGGCTCAATCTGCTTCAAATAAACGCCATAACTTCCAATCATTTCACCGGCAATAACCTGCCCTTCTAAAAGCTTTATAAACTGCTCAAGAGCGGTTAAAGGCTTAGGCAGAATCACAGTATCAACATCATGACGGTTCGTACCCCCCGCCTGTTTGGCTGCATAATCCAATGCTTCGTTCAAACCACCAAACTGATCTGCAATCCCTATCTCAACGGCACGCTTACCTGACCAGACACGCCCACGTGCAATTTTTTCAACATCCTGAATCGACATATCACGCCCCTTTGCAACACGCTCAATAAAATTATCATAAATATGATCAAGCATAATAGACATGCGCTGTGCTTCACTTTCCGAAAATGGTGTATTCATTGACCATATGCCTGAATTTTCTCCCCAAGATATGCCATCCCATTGCACGCCAATATTTTCCCATAACTTCTGCGCAGAAACCTTACCACCCAACACACCGATTGAGCCGGTCAAAGTCGAAGGAAGAACAAAGATTTGATCCGCAGATGCAGAAATCCAATAACCACCTGACGCAGCCGCCGGCCCCATAGATACAATAACACTCTTACCCTGCTCTTTTACCTTCTCAACAGCCCGTAAAATAGTTTCTGAGGCAATAGGAGAGCCCCCCGGACTATTCACCCGCAAAACGACTGCATTAATTGTGTAATCTTCCGCTGCTTCTAATAATGCTGCCGAAATTTCATCTGCCGCAGCAATACCATTATCAACACCGCCCACACGCGCACTGGAACCATCCGTATCCATAATCGCGCCAACCGCATAAATCAAAGCAACCCGGGGAACGCCTCCGGTCTGCTCATCTTCTTGTTCAATCTGCAACGCTTGCATCAACATATCCTGATCTTCGCCGGGAGAAGTCCCTTGCGCATAAACAGAAAAATCTACATAAGGAGCCTCACTATGTGCGTCTCCTGTCATATCCTTATTAATTTTCTCAATCAGCTGGTCTTCATAATCAACAACGCTAATCAGCTTACCATCTAATGCATCTTGCGAGAGCAACACACCCATATCCACAAGTTTTTTAACATCACCTTCCGCAATACCACGATCTTTTGATATATCAGCCTTAATCGTATCTGCTATGTCACCAATTAACGCGCTCATAGCCTCCCTTGATGCATCAGACATTTGTGCATTAGTAAGGCTTTCATACGCACTCTTATACTCTTTACGCTGCATAAATTGTGGTTCAATTCCCACCTTATCCAATACATTTCGGAGAAACGGCATTTCTGCATTTAAACCTGTAATCGCAACAATGCCCATGGGCTGCATCCAGATTTCTTCAAATGCAGAAACCATATAATACTGCCCTAACCCACCACTATACGACGGTGCGTAAATATACGTAAACTTCCCTACTGATCGGAAATCATGCAGAGCTTTCCTTAATTCCTGAATATGCGCGAGAGAAAACTGCATTTGACCAAGGCGCGCATAAATACCATCAACACGCGGATCATCTTTTGCACGATATATTGCATCAATAAAACTTTTCATCATGGCACCACGCTCTGCCAGCGGATCAACAAGACTTACCTTCTTGGGAAGATCCCCAATCTCTCCCTCTAAATTCATAACCAGAACCATTTTTTCCGGCAAAGAGACATTGGTTTCCTTATCAATAACCGAAGAAACCATCATAGACGTAAAAATTGCAGTAATCAGCACAACACCGCCAACAAATGTACATGTACGCTTAAATGCCATCCATAAAATAGGCAATATACGCCATTTCACCTTTGGTTTTTCAACCACTTTAGGTACAGGTGAACTAAACAAATTCTTGCGCTTCAACCATGGATTTTTTCTCATACTTAAATACCCCACCGGACTCTTACTATTTCACTACTCTTTTAGCTCTATGCTCAAATACGGCATCTCGCGCAGCGGCATCTTCTACCTGCTGCCGTTCTTCAATAAATTGCATTTCTATATATAAATATTCGCCATCAGAATACGAAAAATCATATTTTATATGCTCTTGGTTAAAAAAATAATCGAAAGCAATGACAGAACAGAAACAAATAAAAAACAATAAAACAATGCTGCCTACGAATGCCAAAAAATAAAAAGCAGCGTTTTTCAAAGAAACAAGTACAGAAGACTGAACCGCAACTTCAGTAGCATTATTTCTTTCTTTCACATGCCCTTCTAACATTTTCAAACAATCCGAAACGCATAGTTCTGAAATTACATTAATACAAAAATGATGTTATCGACACTGCGCCTTATGTCTTAACCATTGATCTGCCAACACGCATGCCATCATCGCCTCAACAACTGGAACACCACGAATACCAACACATGGATCATGACGCCCTTTTGTAATGATATCAGTTTCTTCGCCCGATTTGGTAATTGTTTTACGTGGCGAAAGGATAGAGCTTGTTGGCTTAAACGCAACACGTGCAACGATATCCTGCCCAGATGAGATACCACCAAGAATACCGCCTGCATTATTACTCTGAAATTCAGGATTACCATCGGCATCAACACGAATTTCATCTGCATTCTCAATTCCCTCAATAACAGCAGCATCCATACCATTACCAATTTCAACGCCCTTAACCGCATTAATGCTCATCATCGCCTTGGCAATATCTGCGTCTAACTTATCGTAAACAGGTGCACCAAGCCCGGCAGGAATACCACTAACATGTACTTCTACCAACGCCCCTGCGCTCGATCCCTTTTTACGAATACTATCAAGATAATCCGCCCAACCGAGTGCTGTTTCCCCATCAGGACAAAAGAACGGGTTTTGCGTCACTTGCCCCCAATCCCACTTTTCAGATGGTATTGATAACTTCTCGCTCCCTACTTGTACGACACACGCACGAATAGAAACATTTGCGCCAATCTCATGTTCCAAAACCTTACGCGCTACTGCTCCTGCGGCAACACGCATTGCGGTTTCACGCGCAGAAGAACGTCCTCCTCCACGATAATCACGGATACCATATTTTTCATGATACGTAATATCTGCATGTCCGGGACGAAACTTATCCTTAATATCACCGTAATCTTTAGACTTCTGATCTGTATTCTCAATCATTAACCCAATCGGCGTACCTGTTGTTTTCCCCTCAAACACACCAGACAGAATTTTAACTTCATCGGCCTCTCGCCGCTGCGTTGTATGGCGGCTTTGCCCGGGCTTACGTAAATCTAAAAATTGCTGAATATATGCTTCATCAATAGGAATACACGGCGGTACACCATCAACAACTGCACCAATAGCCGGCCCATGGCTTTCTCCAAAAGTTGTGTATTGGAAAAGCGTTCCAAAACGATTACCAGACATAAGATTATCCTATTTTTATCGTGTTTTTTTGCGCAGAAAGTGTCCCATGGTCAATGATAGCAACAGTCAAACGGGATATAGCCGTTCTTTTACCCGTTGCCTCTTCAAACATATCTGTCTGCCAGACTTGTGTCCGACGCCCCGTATGTAATGGTGTACACACACCAATAACATGCCCTTCGGTCACAGCGCGAATATGATTACAGTTAATTTCCAAACCAACAGCCCGATATTGCTCAGGGTCAATTGTCATCCATGCAGCAACACTTCCTAATGTCTCGGAGAGCACACAACTGGCACCGCCATGTAAAATTCCAAAGGGTTGTGTTGTACGCTCATCAACAGGAAGACGACCTTTTAAACAATCATCTGCAACTTCTGTAAATTCAAAGCCAAGATGCTCCCCCATATTTGCACTACGGAGGTTATCCAAAAATTCGACGTTATAATCTTTAAACCATATATGATCGGACACGTCTGCTCTTCGGCGCTTACGCCGCCTCACCTTTATCTTTAGGCTTCATACTTGCAAGAAGCTCCGCTGTCTTGGCAACATTATCAACCGATAACATTCCAACCGTGTGATAACCACTATCCACATGTAGCGTTTCACCCGTAACACCGCTCCCCAAATCAGAAAGAAGGAACAATCCTGAACGACCGACATCTTGGATCGTAACATTACGCTTTAACGGCGCATTCAATTCATTCCATTTCAAAATAAAGCGGAAATCACCAATACCACTTGCCGCCAACGTCTTAATTGGTCCAGCAGAAATCGCATTAACACGAATATTATCCTTACCAAGATCCGCAGCCAAATACTTAACTGACGCTTCCAAAGCGGCCTTCGCAACACCCATTACATTATAGTGTGGCATCACCTGCTCTGCCCCATAATACGTCAACGTCAACAACGACCCACCTTCGCTCATAAGCGGCACGGCACGTTGCGCAACGGCTGTAAATGAATAAACAGAAATGTCCATCGTGCGTAAGAAGTTCGAACGCGTTGTATTCAAATAAAGGCCATCCAGTTCATTTTTATCCGAAAATGCGATTGCATGAACGACAAAATCAATCTGACCCCACTCTTTTTCAATTTCAGAAAAAGCAGCATCAATACTTTCTTCATCCGTAACATCACATGGTAATAGCAACGATGCACCAACACGCTCTGCCAAAGGCTTAACACGTTTTAACAAAGCATCGCCTTGATAAGTAAAGGCAAGTTCCGCCCCACTTTGCGCCGCCGCCTCTGCAATACCCCATGCAATAGACCTGTCATTTGCAACGCCCATAACCAGACCGCGTTTACCTTTTAAAAAATCACTATTCATCACGTTTACTTCTTACCTAAAATGATACTTGATATGCGTGTTATCCTACACATTTAATAGAGTTCGTCCAGAGCGAGAAGGCACATTCCTGTAAATTAACCGCGAAAAAAATGCTTTCCTGTTCTGTAATAAAAAAAAATCTGCTATATTTCTCCACTACGGCATAATCAATGCCAGTTTCTTCATGAGTTAAATCAATGTCTGTAGACCATAAAACAGCAAAACACACATGCAATGTCATCAGAAGACAAATACAAGGAGCATACCCAGATCTCTTCATGCACTTTGTCGTTCATGGCGAGGGTCAAAGAGAGCAGGAATATAAAAAAGAAGAAAAATTAATATTAGAGCATCCGGCCGGAAAATATATGGTCAATTACCTGAATAGCGTTGAATCTCATAACGTTATAGCAAAAAATAAATCACGATTTTGCGCAATGGCTCGTAACAACAGCCCCGGTTTTTTAGGTTTCTTCAAAAACCAATCATTTCTTGCTCTTTGCTTTTTAAATTACGAACGTTTCGATAATGATAACAATCTAAAAAACCACGCACTTCACCTCACATGGCACGCCATCTCGCTCTATCTTGATTTCTTAAACAACAGAAGAGAAGAGACATCCTCTTTTTCTCTAAGAAACCACATTTTAACGGAATCACTAGCAAAGCAAAAACTCTACCACCAAAATTTAAAAGCAGATATTTTCGCCGCCAGTGTTCAAACACTACAAGGAAAAGAATGCGCATTAGAAACTCTGGCAACACAGCGTATGCACGATACACTGACCCCTGAGACCGGTTTTCAGGCAGAAAAATTTCCATTCCCCATGTGCCTTGAAACACTGGATTTCTTATTTGAAAGTAATACAAGCCAATTCAAAAAGACTAAAAAGCCCGTTATTGATTCTGTGACAATCACCAATAATATCGGTAAAACGTACGAAAGCGAATCAATTGAACAATGGGTTAATTTTAGCATCTCCGCACAAACACTCGCATGGCAATCACACGCCCCTGAAACAATTCTGGGCGCGGCAATTTACACCGCAGAAAACACATATGACCAATCCATCGCAGATATGATTGCAGAACGCTTAAATATAAAACCCGATTACATTACAAATTTTAACTCCTATAACCCCTTCACCGAAAGTGAGGCAAATACACGCCTCCATAAAAAAATCTGCACAAAAACAATCCAATCAATAATAGACAAAACAGAAGAACAAAAAACCAACCTGTTTTATGAAATCATACAAAAACAAAATACATACCTACAACAAGGCTCAGCAATCGGGTGGTGTGCATACCCATTGTTACAAGCAGTAAGATCTATTGAAAATAGTACCGGCCAAAAAAATTGGGATGATATTATTACAAAAGCAAAAACAGCCTTTGAAAACGCCCTAGAGACCATCAGCTGGGAAACTCTACAAAGCCTCTCGACACGAATATTTGAACATAAGCGTTCCGAGGGGAAAATCACACAAGAACAATTTGAACAACTCTGCGCTTCTCACGAAGAATACACCCCAATACACGACACTATAACCGCAGAAAAAGAATTTCAAAAACGCGCTGCCGAAAATAAAGAAGCAGAAAAAAACATTACTGACTTCATCAGCGATAATTACGCGAAGAAAACAGAAATAAAAACCACCTTCTAAATCAAGAAGGTGGCTCTTTTAATTAATGTATAAGTTTAAAAACTTACTGAACGATCTGCCAACTACCATCAGGCTGCTGACATGCCTGACCATAGGCTGTTTCCTCTTGACCACCGATAAAGACAGTCTGTTGGAACTCACGACAATATTTACCGCTTGCGCTATAACCGTCTTTTGTTGTTACAACTTCACCAGCATGACCGCTTTCCGGGTTATTCCATGAAATAGGCTCACCAACTGGTGCGCTTTGTGCTTCATATGTCGCATTAGACATATATTGTTGATCCGCCTTATCAAGAGACTTACCAACTTCACTACCAGCCCATGCACCAAGAAGCGCACCAGCACCGGTTGCCCAAAGCTGACCTGAACCATCACCAACATTAGATCCTAAAACACCGCCCAAAATGGCACCTGTACCGGCACCAAGTAACTGCTTGTTACCTGTTCCTTGAAGTGTTTGACACGCACTTAATGCAAATGTCGAAACAACCATCATTATTAACGCTAAATTCTTCATCAGCTTCTACCTTTATGCTGTATTAATTGAGATGTTTGAATTCCGACTATATCGCTTTATAAATGGAATTCATAGATATATACGTATAAAACATAAGGACCCTTTGTTCAAATGGATAAAAATATTTCAACCCCACCTATCCCCTTATTTAAAGAATGGTTAGAAGAAGCCAAGAACAGTGAAATCAATGATCCCGGCGCGATGGCCTTGGCAACAGCAGATGCAAACGGCAAACCGTCCGTACGCATGATATTACTAAAACAAGTAGACGAGCTCGGCTTCAAATTCCATACAAATTGTGAAAGTAAAAAAGGCATACAACTGCACGAGAACCCATATGCAGCCCTATGTTTTCATTGGAAATCCCTACGCAAACAAATCAGGGTAGAAGGAAAAATAGAGCATGTTAGCGAATCCGAAGCGGACGCATATTTTGAAAACCGCCCTTACGCCAGACAGGTCGGTGCATGGGCATCACAACAATCACGCCCTCTAAAAAGTAGAGCATCTCTGGAAAACGATATAAAAAAAATGCAGGAACAATACCCCGAAGACATAAAAGTTCCGCGTCCCTCATACTGGGTTGGCTATCGCCTTATCCCGCAAAACATCGAGTTCTGGTGGGATAATCCCGATCGTTTGCATGACCGCTTGCTTTATACAAAGAATAATGCAGGAGAGTGGGACGTTACACGCCTTTACCCTTGATTTTTATTACAAGGCCATACATAAAAAATACACTGATTTAAAAATTGAAATTGCGAAAGTACAAACATCATGAGCGCACAGGAAAAACCACAAGAACAGCAACAGCAACAATTTGGTGCAGATGTCTCGCGCCTACTCGACATCGTTGCACATGCTCTGTACACAAACCATGATGTTTTCTTACGTGAGTTAATCTCAAATTCTGCAGATGCCTGTGACCGCCTGCGCTATGATGCAATAGAATCACCAAACCTTATCGCAGATAATCCCAACTTCCGCATCTGCGTTTACAAAGACACAACAACACGCACATTAACCGTTGTTGATAACGGCATCGGCATGACAGATGAAGAACTTGCCGATAATCTTGGTACAATTGCAAAATCGGGAACAGCCGCCCTGATGGAGCAAATGAAAGAAACAAATGATGGCGATGACCGTCTAAAACTCATCGGTCAGTTTGGTGTTGGTTTCTATGCCGGTTATATGGTCGGCAGTCAGATACAAGTTGTAAGCCATAAAGCAGGCTCAGACCAAATATGGTGTTGGGAATCAGATGGTAAAACCGGTTTTACTATTCGTGAAGCAAACGATATTGAAAGCGCCCGCCTTGACGGACAACGCGGAACGGCTATCACCCTCGACATCAAAGATGAAGCATGCGAATTTCTGCTTGATGAAAAAATCAAAGTCACTGTGCAGGAATATTCCGATCACATTAACGTTCCTATCTACCTTGGCGCACCTGCCGAAGTTGCAAAAGACAAAGATGCCGAAGCTATCAACAAAGCTTCTGCCGTCTGGATGAAATCCAACACAGAAGTTACCGAACAAGAACATACCGATTTCTACAACCATCTCTCAGGTGGCCATGATGAACCTCTAATGACATCACATTGGCGCGCGGAAGGAGCTATTGAATTTACATCCCTGCTCTACACACCGACATTGCGCCCTTGGGATATGTTCGACCCAAGCCGCCGTCACTTTGTAAAACTATACGTAAAGCGTGTCTTTATCACCGATGATCTCGAAACATTAATGTATCCGTGGCTTCGTTTCATCCGCGGTGTTATCGACAGCGAAGACTTACCCCTAAATATTAGCCGTGAATCTTTACAATATAACCCAACAATCGAAAAAATTAAAAACGCCGTTGCGCGCAAAATTCTTGGCGATCTGGACAAATTATCAAGAAATGACCATCCTGCATTCATAAGCTTATGGGGACAATTCGGACCGGTCCTTAAAGAAGGACTTTATGACGCAGCAGAGCATCAACACGCCCTATTAAAGATTTGTCGTTTCCAATCTAGTAATAGCTTAAATGATGAATTTACATCTCTCGAAGAGTATGTTGAACGAATGAAAGACGATCAAAACGAAATCTACTACATCAGTGGTGAAACACTAGGAAATGTAAAGAACAGCCCGCAACTAGAAGGGTTCAAGGCTCGTGATATTGAAGTGCTATACTTCACAGACACAATTGATGACTTCTGGCTTCAAAACATTCTGGATTATAAAGGACATAAATTCCAATCAATCACAAAAGGTGACATCGACCTTGATAACCTTAATCAAAGTGACAAACAGGATGAAGCAAAAACAAAAGAAACCGAAGATGAACAAAAAGAAGACACATCATCCTTTGGTAACTTGGTGGCAGAGCTTCAAAATATCTTAAAAGAAGAAGTCCATAACGTACGAAAATCAAAGCGCCTAACAGACTCTCCAGTATGTCTAGTGGCACCAGATGGCGGTGTTGATATGTATATGGAACGCGTTTTGAAAGTACATCAACAATACGAAACTGATAATAAGCCCGTTTTGGAAATCAACCCCAAACACGCCCTTATTGAACGATTGGTCAAGTCTAAAGAGAATGGCGGTGATGTATCTGACGCCGCATACCTACTCCTTGATCAAGCAAAAATAATCCAAGGAGAGCCTCTATCCAACCCTACGGAGTTCGCCCGCAGAATGTCTGAGTTCATGACCAAAGCGATCTAACTCAAAAACATCATTTATACTAATAAAAAAAGCAGTCCTTAGAGACTGCTTTTTAACATTCACATATTCACATATAAGTTAATTACAAGTACCAGTTCCCGTAATTGAGTTGGGCGGATCAAAGTAACATCCTGGCGCAGGGCAAACTGCATCAACATATTGAATATTATTCGGAGCATCCACAATATACCCTGTCTTAATCGGTGTAACATCTCCACAATTCGCAGGATTACGTAAACCTAGAAAATGCGTATAAGAGTCAAGCGCACCTGCTGCACCCGGAACAGGATTCGCACCTGTATGTGCGGTTGTCCATGTTGGACTATCCTGAGGAAAGAGAAGTGACCAAATCGTATGAATAGGCACAGGAAGGTTTGAGCCATCCCCATGCTCCTCAACTAAACGACAAACCTCTAAAGCTGCATCTAAAGACGGCTCATTATCATCTGTCGGCGCAGGACAACGATGAGCACTCCAATTATCTCCATCAGCTGTACTATCATTAACATATCTACGATCTACACCTGTTGCATAGTCATTCAGAGTATAAAAACCATCACGCTCTACACCAGATGGTGGAGGATCCCTATAAAGATCAGACTCGGTTGCAAAATCATAGCACTTAGCACGTTGCCAAACTTCGTTCATTTTTGCACAGCCATTATAATTAGATTCATTAACATCATTCAATCCTGACGGCAAAGTCCTGATTCGTGTCCAACTGGGCATTCCCGCAGTTGCACTTTCACTTATCGCTCGGCCTCCGATCATATTATCAGGAAAGTTTCGATCAAGGTAACGCAACTTCGGGTCACCACCACGCTCTAACGAGCATAAAGGCATATCCGTCACATCACCAAATACCCCTAAAGGGCTAACATCATTGACAAGCTGATCAAGAACCAACAATTCCAACACAGCATACATTTTAAAACCAGTTGTCAGAAGAGGATCTCCACCACTACCAAAAGCCAGATCACTCGCATTCAAAGCAATCTCATAGCCCGGTGAGCCACCGCCACCGCCACCGCCTAAAATTTGTCCAAAATCAAAGATAAGGATATCAATAGCAAGTTCATTCCAAGTACCACCGGCCCCTCCCTCTGAATGATCTGGATCACCCGGGAAATTACGATCTGCATATCGTGCCAAATGGTTTAAAAAGGAATCAAAACACGTCATCGCGAGAACACTATCAGGGCGCGCAATAAGATTTTGGTTCATATTGATTTCACGCTGCCCCTCTTCCCACGCACGATCCTTTAACACATCCCAAAACTCAGGATCACATGTTTCTCGTACACGCGTGGTTGCACCACCAACGCCTAAAACTGTGCTAAAAATATTACTGGGGTCACTTGATAAAGTTATAGGAACTTCGGGACTCGCCGCAAAGCTGTCCTGACCGACAAGACACAGCCCAAATATTGCAACAAAAACCACCCGAATAAAAAAGGACAAATCTACTTTCCCAAATCTATAACCATACTTATTATAATACCTTACCACATCGCAAAAGCATCTGACTAGTTTAGAATTACATTAATTACAACGCAATCACCCCTGACAGTGCCGTTCAACCATTTCTTGAATATCAACGTCTGAGAATTCAAAATGTCGCCCAAGTTCCTCAATCACAACTTGTTTAATCAAAGATTGAAGATCATCTCCGGTCTCACACCACAAATCCAAGAGTGGCCGACGATAGAGCACAAAAGAATCGTCATCATCAGAAACCTTACGCTCTACTCCGGGGGATATTTCACCGCCATTTTTATAAAGAGCCAGTAGATCATAAGCATCGCCAAGGTCTAAGTCTCGCTGCGTCACTTCATCCACAAGCTCCTCAACAACAATGGCCAACTCTGCACAATGTAAAAGAAGATCACCCGGAAGGCTCTCCCAAGCCGCATGAACAAGTACCCCGATATCATCAAGACTGGGCGGAACACTGTAATTCATGATAATTTGCCGACATTCCATATGGAACGCTCCCCCTATGACTAAAACAAAAATCAATCTGATGTGTATATACAAAGTATAATAAGATGAGTCGCGATACGCAGCAATGCACGAAATAAAACCATCCTCATAATATTTCTCATACAAGAGCATTTTTTATAAAAATTTAAACATCTTTGTAGTATAGTGGATATATTATAAAGGAATTATAGTATGCAAATACCACCAACAATCGCCGCAGAAGCTGCACAAACGCGCCAAAATGTTGCCCTTTCGGGAATAAAAAAACAAGCTGAGCAAGCACAAGCTCTTGCAAATGTTATTGAACAAGCTGTAGATACTGCACCAACAGGCGGCACGCGCGGAACAAACGTTAACATCACCGTTTAAAAATGATGTTACATAAAACAAAAACAGCCCTCATAACAGGGCTGATTTTTTATGCTCTACTTCCAAGTAATTCTATCGAATCATACTACGCAACAGCGCGCAAAGCATGATGATTTTCCCACAAATCCTGTAAAGTATGTGCCATAAACCTCACATCCTCTTCTGAATGAGCCGCCGTCGCAGTAAGGCGCAAACGTTCCGTTCCCTTTGGAACAGTCGGGTAATTAATCGGCTGTACGTATATATTGTAATCATTCAATAGGATATCGCTAACCTCTTTACAACATGTTGGCTCACCAACAATCAACGGAACAATATGGCTCTCTCCACGCATAAACGGTAGGTCGGCTTTTTCAAGAAGGTCTTTAAATAGCGCAACATTCTGACGCTGCTTAATACGCTCAACATCCGAAACTTTCAAATGCTCAACAGCCGCACGCGCCGCCGCTAAAACGGCAGGAGGTAAACTTGTCGTAAAAATAAAGCCGGAAGCATAACACCGTACAGCATCAATAACAGATTTACGCCCGGTGATAAAACCACCCATCGCACCATATGCCTTACCGAATGTACCTTCAATAATATCGATTCTATCCATCAAGCCACGCTCTTCTGCAACGCCACCACCGCGTGGCCCATAAAGACCAACACCATGAACCTCATCCAGATACGTCATTGCATTATATTTTTCCGCAAGCTCAATAATTTCTTTAAGAGGCGCAATATCCCCTTCCATAGAATATACAGACTCAAACGCTACAATTTTCGGACGCTTACTATCAACAGACTTCAAAAGCTCTTCTAAATGCTCAAGGTCATTATGACGATAAACATATTTATCCTGCTTACTTCCCTTAATACCATGGATCATAGATGCATGATTAAGCTCATCTGAGAAAATGGCACAATCAGGTAAAAGCTTACCCAGCGTACTAAGCGCACCCTCATTTGCAACATAACCGGATGAAAAGACCAAGGCCGCCTCTTTATTATTCAGATCAGCAAGAGATTCTTCCAATTCAACATGGTAAATCATCGTCCCTGAAATATTACGTGTACCACCGGCACCAGATCCACAGGCATCTATCGCTTCTTTTGCAGCGGCGATAACCTTTGGATTTTGTCCCATCCCCAGATAATCGTTACTACACCAAACAGCGACTTCTTTTGATGTTCCATCACCATTATGATAATTCGCATACGGAAAACGTCCTACAATACGCTCCATCGTTGCAAAAACACGGTAACGACCTTCAGATTTGACCGCTTCAACGCAACTCTCAAAGTGTTTATTATAATCCATGGATTTCGCCTCTGTTCTATTTTGATCTTGTATTATTGCGTTTCCGAAGAGATATCAAGTATTTCCTTAAACGCACGCAATAAATATTCCTCATTTATAATTTATTTGGAATAGTGCATTCACCTACACTGTCTTCTACTGTACGATAATTTTACACCTTAATATATGAAAAACACATGATCCTTGACTTTGGTTATATTTGTATGGAAATGCGCACAAAAATAAATTGTGCTTTGGAGACATGCGAATCATCCATTACAGCAACACAAAATACAATGACGCCCGGTGGAAGTGCTACCCTCCAAGCAATCGCAGCAGCAAGATGCGGCGCACAAGTGTCTTTATCCGGCGCAATTGGTAATGATCTGTTTGCAAAAACCATCTTGGATGCCTTACGAAAAAATGGTGTGCGCTCAACTTCTATTGCAAAATCCGAAGGCCTAACAGATATAACAACACATATCATAAGCCCCGAAAAGTCATTCATAATAACATCATCAAATTCGAATGATATTGCATCCGAAGAACAAATTACCGATCAAATTTTAAATACAAGAACCCTACTCACTATACAAAATGACTTCCCGTTAGAGAAAAACCTACCCCTTCTTAAGCGTGCAAAAGAAAGAGAATGCTTCACAAGCCTCTCACTCTCCCATACACAAAACCTGTCAGAAGATATGCTTCAATGGATTGATACACTTATTATAGAAGACAAAGTACTCACCGATCTCGCCAACTTATGGAATATACCGGAAGAAACCCTGATCCAAACAATAACCAAAAATCACGATCTACATTGCATAACACTAAAAGAACACGGGCTAAATGGAGTAGAATTCTGTTCAAGAAAACAGGAAATGACAATTATTCCGCCTGTAACGAACATTACCCTCACAGACCCAAGCGCGGCCTTCGACATTTTCTGCGGAGCGTTCAACGCCTGCATTCAAGCAGCAAAACCAGTTGAAACCGCCCTGATATACGGACAAACCGCCGCGGTGTTAAGCACACAAAAACATGGGGCTTACACTTCAATGCCCTATTTAGGAGATATAGAAGATTACATAGAAAACAATTTATAGACCAAGCATATCGGCGGCACTTTCCGCCTTATCCAACGCCTTATCAAGAGCCGACATTGTTTTGGATAAATCAGGGCTTTCATCCTCCGCCCACGTACCAAGTACCTTGATATATATACCGCTAAGCCCCGCAACTTTTAATGCACCCTTCACACCGGATGTTTCAATACCACAAGATTCTAACATCCAGCTCATCGAACGACATAAATACGGCATACCAATTACAATTTGCTTAGGGTCACATTTAAAATCATTGAACATGGCAATAATACCATCACGATAATCATTTAAAACATCATAACGCTCCATCATGATATCAAATAAACGATCGCGTATATTGGCCGTATCATCCGGCGTATCCATATTTTCCAGCACTTGTCGATCAATAACCTTCCCAAGCAAAACAAGAATATCATCCTTATGATCTATATGGGCATATAACTCGGCTATTGAAAGGTCGGCATCTACTGCAATTTCTCGTAGAGTAACACTCCCCCACCCATGCAGTACCGCTAATTTAAGTGCAGAATCGATAATTTTATCTTTTATCTGAACATCTTTTGTACTTTTTGTATTCGCAGCCATGGCATAATCACTTCTTTTGATATAAAAGATAAAACAATAATTCGGGAAAGATTTCAATTTTCTTTCGTTTCTATTCATATAGAACATGCATATGAAAGGAAAACACCCGAAATGTAAACGATATACAGATGGATTGAATAACATGTCACACACAAAATATGGTGTCGTAGCCGTAGGAAACGCACTTGTTGATGTTCTCGCACAAGTTTCAGATGAATTTATCACTGAACAAAGCGCAAAATACGGTATGGAAAAAGGCGCAATGACCTTGATCGAGGAAACACGCGCAGTTGAACTCTACTCACAAATGCCTGAAGGCACAGAAACATCCGGTGGTTCTGCTGCAAACACAATGGCCGGTTATGCATCATTTGGTGGAAACGGCGCATTTATCGGTAAAGTCGCAGATGACGAACTTGGTAAAGTTTTCCAAAACGACATTCGCTCTCTTGGCGTGAATTACGAAACACAACCACTCATCCTTGGCGCGAAAACAGGTCGTTGCATGATTTGTGTAACAGAAGATGCAGATCGCACAATGAACACATTCCTTGGCGCAAGTGTTGAACTAGCCCCCGATGATGTAAATGCCGAACTGATTGCATCTTCAATGGTAACATATTTAGAAGGCTATCTGTTCGACCGTGAAACAGCAAAAAAAGCATTCATCACAGCCGCAGAACTTGCACATGAAGCAGGCCATAGAATTTCACTCACTTTATCTGACCCATTCTGTGTTGATCGTCACCGTGACGATTTCCGCAACCTTGTGGAAAACCATGTGGATATCCTGTTTGCAAACGAGGATGAAATCAAATCACTTTACCAAACAGATAGCTTTGATGATGCAATCACCGCTCTTGGCTCTAACGTAGAGATCGCCGCGATTACCCGCAGTGAAAAAGGTGCCGTTATCATCTCTAAAGGTGAACAAATTAAGGTTGATGCCGTAGCTGTGGAAAAAGTTATCGATACCACTGGCGCAGGCGACCAATTTGCAGCCGGTTTTCTATACGGATTTACACAAGGTAAACCACTTGCAGAATGTGGAAAGCTTGGTGCTATTGCTGCGGCTGAAGTTATTTCACATATCGGCCCACGCCCACATGTGAAACTAGCAGAGCTAGCCGCTTAACTTATTCGGAAGGCGGGATATACGTCCAGCCTTCCCACCCTAATAATTTGAGCTTACGATCAAAAATTTCATAGTTTTTCTCATCTTCACAAACAATCCGTACTTCCTCAAAACTCTCTTGCAGACGATCTGTAATGCCCTGACAAACCAAACGTGATGCCTTGGGTTTAGGATATCCTTTACGCCCTGATGCTATTGCCGGAAATGCCACACTGGTCAGTAACATACACCGCGCAAGCTCCATCATCTTACGTGTCACATTCGAAAGATACGCTTCGTTCATATCAAACTCAGTACGAAAATGCGGTAAAATACCAAGCAAGATATGACGCGCAGGCAAACCAAATGCCGGCAACGCATAGACCTCTCCCACCTGTGGCTTATAAACATGCTCAAGAATAAAATCATCCAGATTATTTCCACATGCGGCATGAATTGACTCGTTCAAACGCCCCGAGAAATCCATGTGTTGCGGCATCACCATACAAATAGCGTCAACCTCCTGCATCGTAATATCCCCTTGTAAAAGATTGATACGATCAAGAAACGGTTTGTTGGCATGGCCGGAGTTTGATATCACTAACTTCATGATGAAATATTATACTCCGATTCTTACGATATTCTTTACATTCCTGATTTTTAACGGGCTTTCTGCACAGGAACTCAAAAAAGCTCCTATTACGGATAATGTTAAAAAACAACATGCACTCGCCATGCATGGAAATGTAAAACACGCTGCAAGCGAAACACACTTCGCATATGCAAATCCCGACGCACCAAAAGGCGGCACTCTTAAAATGTCTGCGATCGGCACATTCGACACACTAAACCCTTATTCGATTAAAGGGCAAGCTGCACAACAATTAAACCTTACATATGATCGCTTAATGCGTCGCAACTGGGATGAGCCTTTTACACTCTATCCCCTTATCGCACAATCCATCACAATACCATCTGACAGATCATCCATAACATTTCACCTTAACCCAATGGCACGCTTCCACGATGCAAGCCCCATAACCGCACAAGATGTAAACTTCTCATACACCACGTTAAGAAACCATGGCCGCCCGAATATGCGCAGCGTCTATAAACTGGTTAGCACGGTCAAAATTCACAATGAACACACCATAAGCTTTACATTTGGTGACGGCTTTGATCGTGAAACAGCGATGATCATCGCTATGATGCCCATATTATCAAAGAAATGGTGGGAAAACCGTGATTTTAGCACAACATTAATCGAGCCCCCCCTTACAAACGGCCCATATCGCATAAAAAGCATAAAACCAGGTCAAAAAATCATATATGAGCGCGTAAAAGATTACTGGGCAAAGGATTTACTCGCAAACAAGGGACATTATAATTTTGAACATGTGATCTATGATTATTATCGTGACGATACCATTGCCCTTGAGGCATTGAAAAAAGGGAACTTAAACTTACGCCGCGAATGGGATGTCTCCAAATGGCACCAATCATATACACCGCTTTCGACAGATATAATAAGAGAGGCACTACCGCATATGCGTCCGGAACGTGCACATGGATTTATATTCAACATGCGAAAAAGCCCCTTCAATGACTTACACATACGCAAAGCCCTATCACTAGCCTTTGATCACGAATGGATCGACCGTAACCTATATCACGGACAATTTAAACGTATTGAAAGTGTCTACCCCAATTCCAATCTTGATGGCCATAAGACACTATCCGGTAATGCCCTTACAAAACTAAAAAACTGGGAAAAACACCTACAAAGTAACGTTGCAACCCAAATAGCTGTTTTTGACACACCTCCCCCCTTACGAACACGACTACGTCAATCAAACACATTGTTAAAAGAAGCCGGCTGGATCATAAAGGATAACAAACGAATCAATGAAAAAACCGGAGCGCCCCTATCCTTCGAACTTCTAGTTTCAACAGTTCAAGAAGAAAAAATTGCACTCGCCTACAGCCAAACTCTAAAACGTCTGGGGATCTATATGGATATCAGAATGCTGGACAGCGCCACATTCCAAAACCGCAAAAACAGCTACGAATATGATATGATCGCCGCTTACTGGCAAAACAGCCTATCCCCCGGAACCGAACAAATGCTCTATTGGTCATGTAAAGCAGCAAAAGAACCTGCACGTTTTAATTATTCCGGCATATGCAATCAGGCACTAGATCACTTCGCTGCACAGATTCCGATGGCAAAAACATATGAAGAGCTTAAAGATTATGCGCACATAGTGGATCGCATTGTTATGAGTGAACATATTTTTGTCCCCTTCTTTTACAAAGGGACAGATTATATAGCACATAGAAATACCATCCAAAAAACTGAGTTTTCTCCCCTTTACGGCGCGATTACAGAAAGTTGGTGGATGGATATGAATAATTAAATATGCGCACACCTCTAATTATTTCAATAATTATATTGAGATAGTCATAATTAATTGGTATGCTCTTTACTGGTTGTTGAACAAACTTAAAGATATTCTCACCATGATTAAGCGTTCTTTTCTACTCTTGGGCCTTGCCCTTACATTTTCTTCTCCTGTAGCTGCTGGCGTCAATGACGATATTGATCAAAGAGGTCAGTACTGGCAACGGGTTCACACATCATCGGCTCTTTATATACGAGGCCCGAAAGCTCAACAAATGCTCAATCGCAACATTGCACGTTGCGTCGTAGAGCTTAGAGAGCTTGAACGCCTTGGTGCTGTTAAGGATGCCATTCCTGAATATGCCGAAGGCCTTGTTTTAAGCGAGGAAGAAGCACGTATCGCAGGATGGGATACCCCTGAACGTGATAAAGAGCTTTTCGCAGAACATTCCGATTACATCGACTTTGAAGGCTGCATGCTTGCAAAAGGTTGGGAACGGATCAAATACGTTCCATTTGATGTTTATGATCAAGCACAAAATAACTACAAAAAGACACATACAAAGTATAGGGATGAGTACCGTAACCCGAAGAAGAACAAAAGCTCTTCTGATTACAGTAACTTAAACGAATAATATACAGAGTATATTGTATATATCTAAAAGCCGGTGATTTTATCCGGCTTTTTTCATGCCTTCCTTCACCATATCAACAGTAAGGCTAGTCATAAGACTTCCCACTATATTGACATCATACCCCTCAAAATCAATCAGCTCGTCAAAGTTTTGTGGTGTTGAAGCATAAGAGGCATGCGCCCCCCATGGACGATATATATGCGGATAGCTCGGCCCGAAGACCCCAAATGTAGAGACACCCGCCGCCGCTGCACAATGCATTAAGCCAGAATCATTTCCTATATAATAATCACATCGCGCCAATGCCGCCGCCGCCGTACCCGGATCAGTTTTAGCAATGAGATCCAAACGTCTATCCTCAGGAATACTCTCAAGTACCTTATAAGCAGCCTCCTCTTCCCCCGGAGCAGCAAATACGGCAACACGCGCATCAGGCATCAGCCCTCCTTGTGCCGTCATCCACTCTATAACCTCAATGAAACGCTCATACGGCCAAGTTTTCCCCGCCCAATTCGCCGTCGGACCAACACCAAGTACGGCAGAACCATTTGGGATTAAACCAAGTGCTTTTTTCTGTTGTTCTTCTGAGTACCATAACCGTGGCGCAGGAATATCACCAAGCAACTTCAGCACAGACGCATTCTGCTCCACCTTATGCATGGATTTATCAACGTGATTACCAAAAATATAGCGCTTTTTACTACGAATAAGTCGTGAAACAGCAGAGTTGCGCAAATCGACAACAATATCAAAACGCGTCCCAACTATTTGCCGCCACAAATCAACCCAATGCCCATTACGTTTTTTCTTCTTCAATGAGATAATCGTTTTATCCGCAGGAAACCCTTCAAATAAAGACACTGCTAATGGCCCGCAACAAATCGTATATTGTGCATTTGGATAATGACTGTATAAATAATCCAACAAACCTGTCGAAAGAACAGCATCACCAATACGGCTAGATGTGATAAATAATATGTTTTTTGGATCGGTAATATTAGAAATCATTGGTGCATAATGACACAAACACCCTTTTTCTCAACCCTTAAAAATAGAGGGATCATTACTATAAGAGGCCAGGATAGAGAATCTTTCCTACAAAGCTTAATCAGTAATGACATCGCATTATTAAAAACGCAAGACTGCGTCTATGCTTGCCTCTTAAGCCCGCAAGGAAAATTTTTATACGACTTCTTCTTAACCGTAGAACAAGATACAATCCTGATAGATTGCGAAGGTGGACAAAGAACCGATAGCCTCGCAAAAATCCTAAACATGTATAAATTACGCGCAGACGTAGATATTACCTATGATAACAACACAACCTTATACGCGGTTATAGGCACACAACACGGTTATAAAGACCCACGCCACCCCGATATAGGATACAGATCGCGCACAAAACCTAAAAACGTAGAAGAAAAGCCGTTCTCATCATGGGATAAACATAGAATTTCTTTAACCATTCCGGATGGTAGCCGCGATATGATTATCCAAAAATCAACATTACTGGAATGCAATATTGATAAGTTAAATGGCCTATCCTTTGATAAAGGGTGCTACATAGGGCAAGAGTTAACCGCACGCATGCATTATCGCGGTTTGGCTAAAAAACACCTCTACACAATCAAGCCTATAGATATTACGGCAGAGAAGCTCCCCGAATGTGACCAAACCATAACTAAAAACGGGAAAAACATTGGGGTCATGCGCTCATCCTGCGATGATACAGGGCTGGCTATCCTAAAAGATGCATATGCTCCAAACTAAAATACTTATCTACAAGCAGCAGAAGCGGCCTTGTTTTTATAAAAGAAAGATCCAGCATCTATATCAACCTCACCTGCCTTGATCGCACGTTCGTATTCTATATGCTCTTTTTCCATTTTCACAACGTCATAGCGGCTCTTACAAAAACCACTTAGAGAAAATAAAGCACGATACACAGGGGAACTCATACGTCCTGAACGTAACATATCCCCCATTTTCTGTGTAGCTTGCCGTTGTGCCTGACCATATCCCTGTATATCTCCCTGTGAAAATTGCGTTGCATTACCCTGCTTCGTCTTTTGTTTTTCCAAAAACGAATCCTGCATAATGTAAACCTCATTCGCGACTGCACAAACCTGCTCCATCTGCGCTTTATTAATCGTAGGGTCAGCTAGAAGTCTTTCTTCATTTTGCTGATAACGCCCTCTTATCGTATCAAGTCTTGCCTGTGCATTATCAATAAGCTTTTGAAGGTGAACATTGTAAGGCTTACCTATCATACAGTTACAATAATTTGCAGTTTCCCGTCGGGTCTCAATACAATAATCGTAGGCTTGCCCCCTTGCATCTGCAAAAACACTTTGCGAAATCAATAATGAAAATAGAAAAACAAAAACACCACGCATCACAAATAAGCCCCTTTAAAAAGAAAGGCTCACTATACGAATAAACAACTATAAAGAAAATAAATTAATCAGGCTCATGTACAGGTAATGGATCATCAGAAGCCACGACAGGAGATTTACGACGATGATTCCCCCAAAGCCCAAGCATCCCAAGAGATGCCACACTAAAAGCGCCCGCAACAGGCTTTAACACTTCGGCAGTGCGTGAGCGTTCAGGTAATTGAGAAACAGCCTCGCGGCAATCTTCGACATACTGCGCCTTATCATTATCATTCGCCTCGCTATGCGCTGTCTTGCGCTTCACAAGGTCCGTACAATATGCATCAGGGTCGCTCTGAATATCTTCAACACGGTCTTCATAACCGGACTGTACCGTTAACGCGCCAACAACGCTTGCCGTTGCCAAAGCCGCACCAATACCAAAACCACGCTTATAAAACTTATCTTTTGCCGAAGCATCTGCTTTTTTCATTATCTTTTACCCAAGTACAGAGCGCACACCTACGCGCTCTTTTTATCTTTTAACTCAACCGTCTTCGTATTTCCCTCACGTATAGCCGCCTGAGAAGCAGCCAAACGTGCAATCGGCACACGATATGGTGAACACGAAACATAGCTCAAACCAACCTTCTCACAGAATGCCACAGAAGCAGGGTCTCCACCATGTTCACCACAAATACCAAGCTTGATATTCGCATTAACACTGCGCCCTTTCTCGGTTGCAATCTCAACAAGAGCGCCAACACCTTCTACATCAATCGACACAAACGGGTCGCGCTCATAGATACCTTTTTCGGTATAATATGGCAGAAAGCTCGACGCATCATCACGGCTCATACCCAATGTTGTTTGGGTCAAATCATTTGTACCAAAACTAAAAAAGTCCGCGCTTTGTGCAATTTTATCCGCTGTCAAAGCCGCACGTGGTAACTCAATCATTGTACCAACGATATAATCAACCGATGTACCCTTCTCTTCAAACACAGCCTGCGCCGCATTATCAACAACCGCACGCATAAGCTCAAGCTCTTTCACCGCACCGACAAGAGGGATCATAACTTCCGGAGTTACACTATCGCCGGTTTTTTGCGCAACATTAACTGCCGCCTCAAAAATCGCACGTGCCTGCATTTCATATATTTCAGGATATGTAATCCCCAAACGACAACCACGGTGACCAAGCATCGGATTAGATTCATTTAACTCTTCAAGACGTAAACGCACCTGATCTTCCGAAAATCCTGCGCTCGCAGAGAATGACGTAATATCCTCTGCCGTATGTGGCAAAAATTCATGCAACGGTGGGTCAAGCAAACGAACAGTGATTGGCAAACCATGCATAATATCAAACAAGTTCTCAAAATCACTACGCTGCGCCGGAAGTAACTTCGCAAGAACCTCACGGCGTTCATCTTCACGCGTCGCAAAAATCATTTCGCGCACATTTTGAATACGCTCAGGGTCAAAGAACATATGCTCTGTACGGCAAAGCCCAATACCTTCTGCACCAAATTTACGTGCAGTCTCTGCATCCAACGGTGTCTCTGCATTTGTACGAACCGCCATACGACGACGTGCATCTGCCCATTCCATTAAGATAGCAAAATCACCGGAAAGCTCAGGCTGAATTGTATCAACGCTTCCTAAAATAATTTCACCTGTCGCACCATCAATCGTAACGATGTCACCTTCTTTGATCTCAACTTCACCCTTACGGATAATCTTGCTTTTCTGATCAATGTAAAGCTCACCTGCACCGGCAACACATGGCTTACCCATACCACGAGCAACAACAGCTGCATGACTTGTCATACCGCCGCGTGAAGTTAAAATGCCTGCTGCTGCATGCATACCATGAATATCTTCCGGAGACGTTTCCTGACGACACAGGATAACCGCTTCATTCGCATGTGCTTTGACTTCTGCTTCATCCGCCGTAAATACGACCTTACCGCACGCCGCACCCGGGGATGCAGGAAGACCTTTAGACAAAACATTTTTAACCGCATCCGGGTCAAGGCGCGGGTGTAAAAGCTGATCCAAAGACTGAGGCTCAACGCGAAGCAAAGCCTCCTCTTGTGTAATAAGCCCTTCATTCACCATATCAACGGCCATTTTCAATGCCGCCGCTGCTGTACGCTTACCATTACGGGTCTGAAGCATATAAAGCTTCCCCTGCTGCACTGTAAACTCAATATCCTGCACTTCACGGAAATGTGTTTCCAATTTTGTACGGAGTTCATCAAGCTGCGCAAAAACTTCAGGCATAATCTCTTCCATAGATGGTAGAGCACTACCTTCCATCTCACGACCTTTGATGGTCAGGGACTGTGGTGTACGAATACCTGCAACAACATCTTCACCTTGTGCATTCACAAGATACTCACCATAGAAATAGTTTTCACCTGTTGATGGGTCACGTGTAAAGGCAACACCGGTTGCACAGTCATCACCCATATTACCAAAGACCATAGACTGCACATTAACCGCAGTTCCCCAATCCGCAGGAATATCATTGATTTTTCTATAAGTTATCGCACGTGCTACCATCCACGAACTAAACACTGCGCCAACTGCGCCCCATAACTGCTCCTTCGGATCACTCGGGAACGGCTTGCCAAGTTCACGCTCGACCAATGCTTTATATTCCGCAACGATTTCTTTCCAACCATCCGCGCTAATATCTGTATCTTGGGAAAGTCCTTCATCGCGCTTATACGTATCAAGGATATCTTCAAAGTCATGATGTTCCAAACCCATCACAACATCGCCATACATTTGTATAAAACGGCGATATGAATCCCACGCAAAACGCTCATCATTTGCCTTTTTCGCAAGGCCAACAACTGTCTCATCATTCAAACCAAGGTTCAAAACCGTATCCATCATCCCCGGCATAGAAACACGCGCACCTGATCGCACGGACACAAGAAGTGGGTTCTCAGAGCTTCCAAAGCCCATTCCCATTGTTTTCTCAACAACGGCTAACGCACCTTCAACCTGATCGACAAGCTCTTGTGGATATTGACGGCCATTATCATAGTAATGGGTACAAACTTCTGTTGTAATCGTAAAACCGGGTGGAACCGGCAAACCTAAAGATGCCATCTCCGCAAGGTTACATCCCTTACCGCCTAGAAGGTTACGCATACTCGCATCACCTTCGTTTTTATCCTTACCGAAATTATAAACCCATTTGGTCATGGACCCGTGCTCCTGATAAAATTCAAAATTTGATTGGGTGTAGCACATTTTAATCAGAAAAAGGAAGAGCTTAATCACGTAAAATGCACGAAAATGACAATTATTCCATAGTTTTTGTCATCATAAGACATAGGTTTTCATCTACAGGTCGAAACTCGCCAACCGCGACCTGTTTACGGTCATAGCTCACACCACTCCCATCAGGGACATAACCAAGCCGTATATACAGGCGCTGTGCCGCTCCAAATGAAACATCTAAACCAACACCAATCCCCATTTCGGCATAGCCCTTCTTCTGCGCTATATCCTCACAATACATAATAAGGGCTTCACCAATCCCCTGACGTCTATACGAAGAAAGTACATTCAAATCCTGTATCTCCGGCAACTGACATTTTTTGAAATAAGCATACTTGGGCTGCCAGTTCAAAATACAATAACCAACGGCTTCTTCACCTTGCATTGCAATCACAATCAAAAGCTCATCCATCGCCTGTCTCTCCAGGCAACGTTCATAATAATCCCGATCAATTTGAAAAGAAAAATCATCTAACATAGCCCAAAACTTATCCGCACTATTGGCAGTAAACTTCTCTATTATGACACGATTATCTTGCATAATGGCTCTCTATTACATAACGTTAAAAGATAGATATCAAAATTTCAGGTAATACGACATGAAAACTCACACGATACTTTACATTTATGCCATATCTTTATGCATCTTCATAGCACCCGTACAATCATATGCGGAAGAAAAGCCACAAGAAGACAAGGCTGACGTATCACCCATTATTGAGATGATTAAAAAATCACAAGAAAAAAATAGCAAACCTTCGATGCAAAGTATGAGCTTTGGTAATTCTAAGGACAAAAAAGAAACACCAGAGGCAGAACCAACAGCAGAAGGTGAAGACACGGATCATTCAAACAAGGAACAAGAGAAAAGCAATAAAGGCCTCTCCTCTCAAGAGCTTTGGAATAAATACAAAGATCAAGCCGAAAAAAACAGGGTAAAGAAAAAAGCAGATACAGCAAATAAAAAAGAAAATACCAAAGAACAAAAAACATCGGAAAACAACGCTGATGGAGACAATAAAGAAGAAACAACAGGTACTAAAATAACAAAAAAAGAAACACCTGAAGCACCATCACAAGAAAAAGAAGAAAAGAAGAAAAGTAATATCGAAGAAATCTTAGAGAATTATAAAAACGCCACAAAAACAAAAGATGGCGACACAGTCAACTCACGATCTTTCGGATCTCTAGATTAAACAAAAACGACATATCAGCATATATTTGCATTAAAGCAGTGAATTTCACTTGCCCTGCCCCTAAAAACTTGATTTAAGTCGTTCCTATGCAAAATCAATCAGCGCAGAAGAACATGAATAACGAAGACAATCCCCTAGAACGATTGTCCACCCTTCTTGATGCCGATATGAAAGAGGTTAACCGCCTCATTCTCGAGAATATGCAATCAGATGTTGTCCTAATTCCAAGACTGGCACAATATTTAATCGCCGCAGGCGGAAAGCGCATACGCCCCCTACTAACATTAGCATCCACCGCGCTATTTAACGGACCGATGGGTCAATCATATAATCTCGCTGCCGCTGTAGAATTTATTCATACCGCAACACTACTCCATGATGATGTCGTAGATGAAAGTTTTGAGCGCCGTGGCAAAAAAACCGCAAATCTTGTATTCGGCAATCAAGCAAGCGTACTTGTTGGTGACTTCCTTTTTTCCAAAGCATTCTTAATGATGGTTGAAAGCGGCTCTTTAGAAATCCTACGCATATTATCCGAAGCATCAGCAATCATTGCACAAGGTGAAGTTTTACAGTTAGTAACGACAAATGACACCGAAACAAAAATGCCTGCTTACCTGGATGTTATAGAATCTAAAACAGCCGCCCTCTTCGCTGCATCTTGTGAAGTTGGTGCACTTTTGTCCGATCAGAATGAAAACACCGTTTCCGACTTACGCGAATACGGAATGAAACTCGGAACCGCGTTCCAAATCATTGATGATGCCCTCGATTATGCCGCAGATCAAACTAAGCTAGGCAAAGAAATCGGAGACGATTTTAAAGAAGGTAAAATGACAGCCCCCGTAATCTTCGCCATGGAGAATGCAAATCAGGAAGAGCAAGATTTTTGGAACCGCACGTTGGGCGAAAAAAACCAAAATGAAAATGATTTTGACCATGCTCTGTCATTAATAAACAAACATGGCGCCCTTGAACGCACAATAAATTTGGCAAAAAAATACGCCGGTGAGGCAACCCAATGTCTCTCTAACGCCCCGGATAATGAGTACAAACATTTACTAAGCGGACTTACGCATTACACCATAACACGCAGTTTCTAAACCATGAGCACACAGCATCAGGAAAAAAGCGAGACATCATGTTGCCCTTCAAAAAAGAAGACAACATCTTGCGATGGTGAACACGATAAAAAAAGCAAAAAAGACTGGCTCTTATGGGCAAGCAGTATCATCTTATGCGCCTCTATTGTAACGCATACAATATTATCCATATTTGATACCTCCCCACTTCTTCTCCATCATTTCGCCAATACGAGCATAGAAATCCTGTCTACAATGTGGTGGGGCGTTGCCTTAGGAATTATCATTATAGGCCTGATGAGCAAAGTTCCACGCGAATATTTCACCGCACTAATGGGAACAAATAACAGCTTCACCGGCCTTTTACGTGCCGTCTTTGGTGGTTTATTTTTGGATTTATGCTGTCACGGTATATTGCTTGTTGCCGCGAAATTATATGAACGCGGTGTTTCCCTTGCTCAAGTCATAACCTTTCTTGTCGCAAGCCCATGGAACTCCCTCTCCTTAACGCTTGTCCTGATTACATTGATAGGGCTGAAATGGACACTCCTTTATATCTTGGGGTCTGTAATTATAGCCCTGATAACCGGCCTTATATTCCAAAAGCTTGTCCAAACAGGTGCATTACCGGACAACCCGAACAAACCAGATGAAAGCACAGCGCAATCCCCAAGCTTCAAAGCGCTCTTTAAAGACATAAAATGGTCAAAAGCAGGAAGCATCTCCATCCTGAAATCTGGTTGGAATGACGGAAAAATGATTATAAAATGGCTGTTATTCGGAACTGTAATCGCGGCCTCTTTACGCACATTTATTCCACAAGAGCTCTTCGCTGATCTTTTAGGCCCAACACTCGCAGGACTATTCCTAACCCTGTTCTTTGCAACAATAGTAGAAATATGCTCCGAAGGATCTGCACCAATAGCAGGGGAAATATTCACAAGCGCGAAAGCTCCGGGAAATGGTTTTACCTTCCTCATGGCAGGCGTGGCAACTGACTATACAGAAATCATGGCAATACGCAGCTTTGCCAATTCATGGAAAATAGCTTTGGCTCTTCCATTAATTACGGTACCTCAAGTTGTCTTTATCGGATGGATTATGAACACAGCTCTATCATAAGCTTCATAAAACACGGGCATCCCTAATACAAAAGATTAACAAGTGCCCCCCATAAAAGCGCACAAAACCCCAATGCATTTAACGGGTATGAAGCAATAGACGGCAAGCGCCCCTTCACAAACAGCAAGTAAATCAAAACCAGAACAGGTGTCGTCAAAACAAAATAAATGCGTAATCCATAAAGTGTACCTTCAGGAAATAAAAGGTAACTAAGCGAAATCGTAATAACCATCAACCCTGCAATAATCTTATACCAAAGATCTGCGACATGCCGAAACATCGGGCTACCCCGTAAGAATATCCATATAATAGCCGGCCCCGAAACCCAAAGCACAACCAGCAAAGCCATAACATAAGCCGTATTATCAAAAAGAAGATAATGGAGAAAATCTCCCTTATTCAGTGCAACACTAAAAATAGACCCAAGATAGGTTAAGCTAATAACAGGAAGAAATCTGTGTACTATAATGTCAAAGAAGTGCTTCGGCAGAAGGTGGTCTCCTCCATCCCGCTCTAAACGAATAACAATTTCCTGCTTCTTTTGCATTATCCCCATCCAAATCTCACCTCATCATTACAAGAAAGTGTTACTATATTATTTACCGCACGGATAAGAATCCATCAATGCCATTGTTACCGCAGGTGCTGCGACAAATGATTTGTGTAACTTTCTATTCTTATATAGATACAACAAAACTCGGATATGAAGTTCATTCAATGTTTCCGTTTCAGGAATACAAAAATTCATCTCTGCCGGTAATCCCGTTGCACGCAACATATTGTGATAATCAATAACGCCCGAAATATAACCCTGACAGGCAATTTTTCCGCCTTCAATAACCTCTTCCCCGCGCTTATCTACAGAGCATACCTTAAGAAGATATCCCCCCGAAAACTGCGCCGCGTCAACATTTGAAGAAATAGAAGATATAGAGAATAAGCACAGAGCCACGAAGACGCAGGATCTCATCAGCTTATAATCTATATATCTTCTAACCATTATCACTTTTTCAATTGTTGTAATATCGCAAAAGGAGAATCAGCTTCGTTGGACTTTGCTTCCACTGATATAACCCTAGGGCCCTTATCCTTTTGTCCCTTTTTATGCCCCTTCTGAGGCCTTGAAGGTTTACCCTTTTTATCGCTTTTCGCATCAGATGGCTTAAATTTCTTTCCACCTTGCTTGGAACCACCTTTTTCAAAAGCTTTTCCCTTCTTCAAGCGGAAAGTAGCAAGCTCCGGCTTTACATCTTGCTTAGCGGGAGCAACTTTTTCCTCAGAATCCCCAGAAGTTTCAACTGGTTTTTCCGCGCTACTCTCTTCAACGGCTTTCGGCTCATCTGCCGTTACAGCGACCTCCTCAACCGGCTTAGTAGAAGCCTCAGTCTCTTCTGCTTCTTTCTTCTCATCAGCAGGGTCATAAACCTTCGTGTGTCCCATTGCTTCTAAAACATTATAAAGCTCTTCGATTGAACACCCAAGCCACTCCGCCATTTCATGACGTGCCTGAAACTTGCCCTTATCCGCATTATCATAAACGCAGCTAATCACACGATCCAACATATCAATACGCACCGCACGACCACCATAAAGCGGATAACCGATAGAACGATAATAAAGGGGGCTAGCCTCTTTATCTTCAATTTTAACAGAAACAATACCATCCGCAGGTAAAGAGGCTGGTAATGGCGCATCATTATATAAAGACCACAATAGCGCACGCAATTTAACCGCCGCGGGTTTATTAAGCACAGGAATAAATGCAAGCACCGGCCCAAGCCTTATTTTCTTCGCACGCAAATCTGCACGCGTTTCTGGTGTTAGCTCAACAATCAGTTCCTCAAGCTCTTCACGCGGAACAATGCCCAAGCCCTTATAGACATGAAGTGCTATTTTAGAAACAGCATCTTCCTTCACCTCAACACCTTGTGGTGTTTCTAACAGAACAAGCGGTTCAAGAACCTCTGACAAGTGCGTTTTAAACCAAAGCTTAAGACTATTCTCAACCTCGCTTTTATCATACTTCGCAGTATGTTCATTATCTGAGACACAGATAACAGGTCGTAAAGCATTATCACCTTTTTTAAGGGAGCCAACTTCAACGCCGGGTAACGGGTTGTTTAATTTTTCCTGCCATAGAATTTCCCCTTTGGCAGACAGTGAAAACTGTGATGTTTTTGATCCTAGCATAACTCTCGTACATATATATTTATTTAATAGCTCCATATTAATGCCGTTTATCCTTGGACACGGCAAGATTTTTTGTTTAAATTCCGCAGAAACATTTCATTTAACGAAATTTTAGAGGAAATCTTATGTCCCGCCTTATATTATCCCTACTTGTTCTCGTTACTATTCCTGCTCATGCATATGCTATGGAAATAAACGAAGCTGGTGCACAAAAGCTAAAATCAGTATTTCAAGGAATACTGGACTACGAAAAAGTTGTCACAGAGAGCATGGGCGGAATAGAGCTCAAATATGATGGCGATCTTACTGTCGATATGCATGAAGATTATTATACCGTCACGACACCCAACATAATCATTCAAGAAGAGGGAAACACAAACCCTGAAAGTGCAATGACAATTGGCACATTTGCGATTAACGCAATGCCGGATGAAAAAGAAGGGTTTTGGAAAACAACAATCACCATTCCCTCTTCATACACAATAACAGATGAAGAATCATTCGGGTTTCATATCGGAGAACAAAACATTGTTGCTATGCTTGATGAACGTCTTGGGTACTTCACAAAAATAAATATGAACCTTTCCAATATTGACTTAAAACAAAATGGTGAAAAATTCGAAATATTCGATATAGGTGACATTCAATTCTATATAAATTTGGAAGAAGACGCTGAACAAGGCCTATATTCAGGCCCCGGTCACTTTAAAATCACCAATATCGCAATTGATGACCCATCTGCATTCAATACGAACACCTATGAAATCGGTGAATTCCGTTTTGATATGGATACAAAAGGGATGAAATTGCCAACGTTGCAAGAATATCAGGCAAAATTCGAAAAGCACGCCACAACATTAGAAGCGTTATATTCAACTGATCAAAAAATTCAGGAAGAAATAGATCCAAATGCTGTTATAGAAATGTTTACAGATCTATATAACTTTGAAATGGACGGCATGTCATTTGCCTACAGCGTCAAAGATGCAACAGACACCGCAAACTCACAAGATGAAAACAGAGAATATGACGCAATAAATCTGGCATCTGCAACTCTGGGATTCGGTTTTGATGGCTTAGCTCAAGAAAAAGGGTCACTTAATATTAAGCTTGGCTATGATGACTTTGTGATCTCCCCGACAGAAGAATTCAGATCGACGACAATGCCAAATGATCTGAACATCGATATTAGTGCCTTAAACATTCCATATCAGTCATTAATACAAATGGCGCAAACAACAATGGCATCTGTTGCACAAAATCCGGAAAGCGCAAATATGGCTGGTTTAGGCTTAATGATGCGTTTACCTGCAATTCTGGCACAATCAGAAACACAAATTGTCGTTGAGAATAATGGCGTTAAGAACGACATTTATGACTTATCCCTAAATGGTAAAGTAATGACCGATCTCGAATCCATGATCGGCTTTTCTGCACAGTTCAACGCCGTATTCCAAGGGCTGGATGAGCTTTTCTCTGTCGTTAAAACAGAAACTGAAAAAGCAAATCCACCATCGGAACACCAATATTACGGCTTCTTCACACAACTCCAAAAGCTAAAATCTATTGGCGTTAGTGAAACAAATGAAAGTGGGAAACCAGCATATAGCTTTAACTTTGAAACAACGCCACAAGGCCAGATGATGATAAATGGTCAAGATGCCATGACCGTGTTTTCAGAATAACATTTCTAAAATAATTAATATTCGATCAGGGGCACATATATTTGTGCCCCTTTTTATGACCTGTACCTATTTCAATAAAAACGGAATAAGGGAATTCAAACGTAATGTCCCTTCTCTACTCAAACGAACATTATCACCATCACAAAGAACCCACTCCTCTGCCTGCGCCGTTCTTAAATTGGATATATCAATCATATCCATAAACCTACACCCCGACAGCTCTTCACACTTCGCGATAGAAATCCCATCCCGCAAACGAAGTCCCATCATCACGCTCTCAAAAAAACGATCTTCCGCGCTAAGCTCTTCAAAAACGTGCGAACCATGCTCATTATTCTGCACACGCTCTTTCCAAATATCCGGCGCACTATGATCACGACTTGCATATTTATGTATACCGTTCACAAAACGTCCATGCGCGCCCGCACCAACACCAATGTAATCCGCCATATTCCAATATATTTGATTATGGCGACATTCTTGCCCCGCTGCCGCGTGATTGGACACTTCATATGCAGGCAGATCAGCACTCTCCAAAACATCCTGCGTCAGATGAAAGAACTCTGCGCCCTTAACATCATCAGGAATTGCAAACTCCCCGCGATTATATTGCATATAAAATGGCGTATTGCGCTCAATCGTCAACTGATAGGCAGATAAATGCCCCTTGATATATGGCAGCGCACGTTTTAATTCCGCTTCCCAATCAGATAAAGATTGCCCCGGACGCGCATATATCAAATCAAAGCTATAACGATCAAACACATCCGCCGCAATTTCAACGGCCTGCAATGCGTCCGATACACTATGCTCCCGCCCTAAAAATGATAAATCAGAATCATTAAGCGCCTGCATCCCCAAAGAAACACGGTTAACACCCGCCTCGCGAAAAGCCCTGAATTTCTGTATTTCGACAGATGTCGGGTTTGCCTCTAATGTAATCTCAACATCATTAGAAATCGACCATAACCGCTGCACAGCATCTATAATGACCTGCACACTAGCGGCCTCCATTAACGAAGGCGTTCCACCACCAAAAAAAACTGAAACCACCTGTTTATCAGGTAAAAGACGCGCGTAATATTCAAGTGCACGGACATACGCTTCCACCCATTCAGCTTGTTCAAAGCTTCCTCGTACATGGGAATTAAAATCACAATATGGGCATTTAGACGCACAAAAGGGCCAATGAATATAGATGCCCATTTGATTAACGCGAAACACTTAGACTATCCTTTACCCAGACAATCACGGACAAGTAAATCAAACGCCGCCGCCCGATGGGAAATCGCATGTTTCTCTACAGGTTCCATTTCCGCAAATGTCACATCATAGCCATTTGCCTGAAACACCGGATCATAACCAAACCCCTTATCCCCGCGCATAGGCCATACAATCTGCCCATTCACGCGCCCTTCAAATACTTCCGTATGACCATCAGGCCAACCAAGAGCAAGAACACAGATAAAATAAGCACTACGGTCTGAGTTATCCCCTAACGCATCATGAACCTTACGCATCGCAAGATTAAAATCCTTATGCTCTCCACCCCAACGTGCAGAATAAATTCCCGGATCACCATTTAATGCATTAACAGCCAAACCACTATCATCCGCCAAGCAAACACGGCCACTTTCCTTCGCGGCCGCCAATGCCTTGAGGCACGCATTTTCGGCAAAAGTAGAACCTGTCTCCTCAGGCTCAGGCAAGCCAAGCTCACCCGCAGTTGAAAATTTAGCGACATAAGGAGAAAGCAAAGCCGCAATCTCCTTGGCTTTACCCTGATTATGTGTCGCGATTAATAGCTCATCACCATCAAACTTTCGCATATCTTACAATCCTAAGACTTCTTTTTGCTTTGCCGTTAAATCCGCACACCCCGCCTTTGCAAGCGCAAGCAGCTTTAAAAACTCTTCTTCTGAGAATGGCTCATTCTCTGCTGTTCCCTGTATTTCACAAATACCATTTTTACCTGTTATTACAAAGTTCGCATCCGTATCGGCGTCTGAATCCTCATCATAATCCAGATCAAGAACAGTTTCACCTTTATATATACCGCACGAAATAGCCGAAACTGTATCCGTCACAGGCACTTCATCCAATACACCAATATTCACAAGATGTTGCATCGCCAAATGCAGAGCAACAAAACCACCTGTAATGGCAGCCGTACGCGTACCACCATCGGCCTGAATAACATCACAATCAACACGCACCTGACGCTCACCAAGCTTTTTCATATCAACAACAGCACGCAAAGCACGCCCGATCAAACGTTGAATTTCCTGCGTACGTCCAGATTGTTTCCCGCGCGCAGCCTCACGATCCATCCGTGAATGCGTCGAGCGCGGCAACATACCATATTCTGCAGTCACCCATCCCTTACCGGTACCCTTCATCCAACCAGGAACCTTTTCCTCTACAGAGGCTGTACACAGAACATGTGTATCACCACACTTAATCAAACATGATCCTTCTGCATGTTTTGAAAAACCGGAAACCATTTCAATGGTACGTAATTCATCGTGACGACGATTTGATGGACGGGTCATTATTGCTTTATCCTTATTGTTTTTATTGTTGTTATCCTTTTGATGCATGCACTTTACGCACATAAAACCAATTGTCAATTTCACTTATGGAATATGCAATAAACCCACCGAGACTATCCCCAAAAAGAATATGAAATAATATTTATGCAAGATACGTTTTGCGTCCTAAGACATTCTACTGTAAAGTTATTATCTAATTCGGCTATTTGGGTATTATCACTATGGTAAAAAAACTTTTTTTATTGCTTTCCATCACCTCAGTAACGGCGCTATCAACGCCCTCCGCTTCGGCGCAATCTTCTGATGGAGGTTCAGATGCAAAATACATTCGCAATTCTGTAAACTTACTCCCTCAAGATCGATTTTCAGTGGATTTTTTTAATACACCCTCAATATCCGAAACTGATTTTGTAATGCGTATGATTGTCCCCGGTGATATTTCCGGATGTGCAGAAGTGATTGAGCCATTTATATCAACAGATCAAAAGAAACGATATAACTCAATGATATCAGGCGTCCAACAAAAGGCAGTAAGCGGTACTCTAAAAGTATCCCTACTTAGACCAAAACTTGTTTTAGACGACCAAGATCCAAGATATGCCCACCATGACTGTGATATACAACATAGCTCAGCTTATATAGACATTAATCTTAACCGTGATGATCTTATCAAAAAACACGTTGAAAAAATAAAACTAGAAGTTATCTCATACGATAACGAAGAAGATTTCGGCGAATATAAAATAGATGTCAATAAAGAGCGTTTCATTTTCGAAGGAAAATCTCCAGAAGGTCCCGTTTGGTTCACACAATGGTTTTTCCCTAAAAGTACAATTATCGTGCACGCACCGCAGGCAAAAATTGGCAAAAATGTCCAAAACTTAATTCGTGAATTCGGTGTTTCTCAAGGGCTCACACCACTTGAGGAACATTTCAAAGAGTATGAACCACCTCATGATGCAAATAATTATGTCATTTTCGTGGATAATACACATCATGTACTAAATCAAATAAAGTCTCTTGACGATAATGTTATGATTGGGAATATTAAGCCAACAAGAACAAGGTTCACTGCAAGTGGTGAAACAGTAGAGACTTATGACCTACCTGTTTATGCAAAGAAACTGGGAAGAGCTGAATAGCACTTCCCTTTTCAATAGAATGCATATTATACGGTGACATAGGTTTTGATGTTCTCTATAGATTAATCACTGTGCAAACTATTAGGAATTAAAAATGTCACAAGACAACAATGCTGCGTCAGATGACGAACAGTTTAACAATGATGAATCCACACACACAGAAAATGCACCACATGATGAAAATCTGGAATACACCCCGTTTTCAGATGAACTGGATCCACAGGATCATGAACAACAAGCGGCAGGTGCCCAGATAAGTGCTGACAAAACACGTATAGAAGAACTTGAAACTCAACTGGCTAAAACAAAAGATCAAATGGTCCGCGCTTTGGCAGAAGCCGAAAATGCTCGTAAACGCGCCCAAAAAGACCGTGAAGACGCATCAAAATACGCCGTATCTCGCTTTTCAAAAGACCTTCTAAGTGTCGCAGATAACCTACGCCGCGCACTTGATGCAGTACCACCAGAGCTAACCCAACAACATGAACAGGTTAAAGGGCTTACAGACGGCATCGAAGCCACTGAAAGAGAACTCTTACGCAGCTTTGAAAAGAACGGCATTGAAAAAGTGACACCACTGGATCAACCTTTTGACCCCAACTTCCATGAAGTTATGTTCGAAGCACCAATGGCAGACAAACCAAACGGCACAATCATTCAGGTTATAGAATGTGGATATACATTAAATGGGCGTATATTACGCCCTGCCCGTGTCGGCATTGCAAAAGGCGAAGCAACACAAAGCTCCCCCCCTAATCCCGGTCATAAAATAGATACAGAAGTTTAAGTAAAACAATTCTTCTAACCTAATTCTTTGGATTTTCTAAAATTCTGCACGAGATATGCTGGATTTTCTGAAAACCACTTGTTATAGTCTGGCCATACAAACCTTAGGGAATCTGAATAGTGCTGCTAAGCAGGCTATTTTTAATGGATTTGCCGCAACTAAATAGGAAAAAAATGAGCAAAATTATTGGTATTGATCTGGGTACAACAAACTCATGTGTCGCAGTAATGGACGGGAAAGAGCCACGCGTAATTGAAAACGCAGAAGGCGCACGCACAACCCCTTCTATGATCGCATTTACAAAAGATGGAGAGCGCCTTGCCGGACAACCCGCAAAGCGTCAAGCCGTTACAAATTCAGAAAACACACTTTATGCAATCAAACGTTTGATCGGTCGCCCGTTCAACGATAAACAGGTCAAAGATATGGCCGAAAAAGCACCATTTAATATTGTAAAAGGTGATAACGGCGATGCATGGGTGGAAATTGACGGTGAAACATACGCACCATCACAAATATCTGCAATGCTTCTTCAAAAAATGAAGGAAACAGCAGAAAGCTTCTTAGGTGAGACTGTTACAAAAGCAGTAATTACTGTTCCCGCGTACTTTAACGACTCACAACGTCAGGCAACAAAAGATGCCGGTAAGATCGCAGGATTAGAAGTCGAACGTATTATTAACGAACCAACTGCTGCTGCTTTGGCATATGGCCTAGATAAACAAGCAACAGGTACAATCGTTGTTTACGACCTTGGTGGTGGTACATTCGATGTCTCAATTCTAGAAGTTGGCGACGGCGTATTTGAGGTAAAATCAACAAATGGTGATACTTTCCTTGGTGGTGAAGATTTTGATTCACGCATTATCGATTACCTTGCCGATGAGTTTCAAAAAGAAAACACAGTAGACCTTCGTAAAGATAACGTTGCACTTCAACGCTTAAAAGAAGCCGCAGAGAAAGCAAAAATAGAACTTTCAAGCACCACACAAACAGAAGTAAACCTTCCGTTTATCACTGCTGATGCATCAGGACCAAAACACCTACAGATCACATTGAGCCGTGCAAAATTGGAAAGCATCGTTGGTGACCTGATAAAACGCACCACACAACCACTTAAAGCAGCACTTAAAGATGCTGGCCTAAAGGCTTCTGAAATCGACGATATTGTTATGGTCGGTGGTATGACTCGTATGCCAAAAATCATCGAAACTGTAAAAGATTTCTTTGGTAAAGAACCACATAAAGGCGTTAACCCGGATGAAGTTGTTGCAAATGGCGCAGCTATTCAAGGCGGTGTTTTACAAGGTGACGTGAAAGATGTTCTCTTATTGGATGTCACACCATTATCACTCGGTATTGAAACATTAGGCGGCGTGTTTACACGCTTGATTGATCGCAACACAACAATCCCTACGAAAAAATCACAAGTATTCTCAACAGCAGAAGATAATCAAAATGCCGTGACAATCCGTGTTTTCCAAGGGGAACGTGAAATGGCTGCGGATAACAAAGTACTTGGTCAGTTTGACCTTGTCGGTATCCCCCCTGCTCCACGCGGTATTCCACAAGTTGAAGTTACTTTTGACATTGATGCCAACGGTATCGTAAATGTTTCTGCCAAAGACAAAGCAACGAATAAGGAACAACAAATCCGTATTCAAGCTTCTGGTGGCTTATCTGATGACGATGTCGATCAAATGGTTAAAGATGCCGAAGCAAATGCAGATGCAGATAAACAACGCCGCGATGCTGTAGAAGCCCGCAACCAAGGCGAAGCAATGATCCATGCAACTGAAAAATCTTTAGACGAGTTGGGTGATCAACTAGAAGAAGATGAAAAAGCATCAGTGCAAACAGCTATTGATGATTTAAAAGCTATATTAGATGGTGATGACGCTGATGCAATCAAAGAAAAAACTGAAGCATTAACGCAGGCCAGCATGAAGCTTGGTGAAATTGCATATCGCAACGCACAAGAAGAAGCCGCAGAAGCACAAGCAGACGACGGTGAAGATTCTGGTGCAGCAGAAGGCACTTCATCTGCGGATGACGATACAATAGATGCTGACTTCACAGATCTTGAAATCGAAGAAGAATCAGACGGCGAAGAAAAGTCTGCTTAAACATATAACAGTGCAAAGATACCATTAAGCCATCTTGATGGTATCTTTTCCTTTATCAAGCGATGGATAAAACATGCGAAAAACGGTTCAAAACGGCAAGTCATGCTATGACATATTGAAAATAGCCCCTGACGCATCTGACCGTGATATCCGCGATGCCTACCTCAATTTGGCACGCATATATCACCCTGATGCAAACCCAAATAAACGCGCCTGTGCAACATCCAAATTCCGCATGATAAACGAAGCATATGATGTTCTAAAAACACCGCACAACAGACAACGTTACGATCAATTATTACGTCAGAAGGCGACACAAAAAACAAAGCCTTTTAAAGCTCATAACGACAACCCAAAGCCTAAAACATTCGGCTTTATGTCAGGGTTAATTAAATTTATGAGCGTACCGACGCCACAGACAAATACAATGCGCACGCGCAAGTGAGATAAAATATGTCCAAAGATTTATATAAAACACTCGGGGTTGATGATGCGGCAAGTGCCGATGAAATCAAAAAATCTTATCGTAAGCTAGCGATGAAATACCACCCCGACCAAAATAAAGATAACGCAGAAGCCGAAGAAAAATTCAAAGAGATTAATCAGGCCTATGACATCCTAAAAGATGAACAAAAGCGCGCGGCGTACGACCAATATGGTAGTGCCGCTTTCGATGGTTCCATGGGCGGACACCCTGGCGGTCATCCTGGTGGTGGCTTCGGCGGCGGTGGCTTCTCTGACATCTTCGAGGATATGTTCGGTGACTTTATGGGCGGCGGTGGCGGTGGTCACGGCAGACGTGGAAACGGGCCGGCAAGAGGCTCTGATCTCCAATACACAATGGATTTATCATTGGAAGATGCCTATAGAGGCAAAGAAGCAAAAATAAAAATCCCTGTGAATGATAGCTGCGACACATGTAGCGGAACCGGCGCAGAAAACGGTGAATCTGCACAAAACTGTGGTACATGTAATGGCGCAGGGCGCGTAAGACAACAACAAGGGTTCTTCACAATTGAACGTGCCTGCCCCACCTGTCATGGCGAAGGCGCAATCATTAAAAACCCATGTAGAAAATGTTCCGGCTCTGGTCGTATTCAAAAAAGTAAAACTCTAAAAGTAAAAATCCCCGCAGGCGTGGAAACGGGAAGACGCATTCGCCTAACCGGTGAAGGTGAAGCTGGCCTACGCGGTGGCCCACGCGGTGATCTTTATGTGATGATTAACGTAAAACCACATAAATTATTTCAACGTGATTCTAACAACCTATATTGCCGTGTTCCAATCACAATCACACGTGCCGCACTTGGCGGCGATATAGAAGTTCCGACAGTCGAAGGCACACGCGCCACTGTAAAAGTTCCTGCCGGAACCCAAACGGGTCAACAATTCCGTTTACGTGGTAAAGGGATGAGCATGTTACGTTCAGACTCACGCGGTGATATGTATATCGAGATATTTGTCGAAACACCTGTCAATCTTAGTAAAAAACAGCAAGACTTATTACGTGACCTGGACAGCTCAATAGGCGATGGAAAGAATGCAGGAAAGCACTCTCCTGAATCCAGTGGTTTTTTTAAAAAAATCCGCGAATTTTGGGATGATTTAAGCGAATAGCAAAGGAAAAACACTATGAAAATCGGTGTCGTTGGGTGTAACGGACGCGTAGGCGCAGTTGTCATATCTGAATTACTCTCAGGAAATTGGGAACCACATGGGTTAGAGCTCTCTGGTGGTTCTGCGCGCAACACGACAAATGGTGATGAAAAATTCTTTACAACTCAAAATGAAGAAGAACTCTTTGAGCGCAGTGACTGCATCATTGACTTCACTCTACCTGAGGGTACAGCTGCACATGCAAAACTTGCAGCTAAACATAAGACAACACTCATCGTTGGCACAACCGGTTTAACGACCGAAGATGAAGAAACATTAAAAGAGGCCGCACGCGAAACAACTATTATATACTCCGCAAATATGAGTGTTGGCGTTAACTTGCTCTCTGCCTTAATTGAACAAGCAGCGGCGCGCCTAGACCCGGACTGGGACATTGAAATCTTTGAATCGCATCATAAATATAAATTGGATGCACCATCAGGAACGGCACTTGCTTTGGGTAGAAGTGCTGCAATTGGCCGTGGAAACAGCCTTGAAAACCTTGCTGAATATGATCGTCATGGACAAATAGGTGCACGTGAAAAAGGAAAAATAGGTTTTTCCGTTGCACGTGGTGGCGATGTTGTTGGCGAGCACACAGTATTCTTCTATGGCGAAGGTGAACGCGTAGAACTCACACATAAAGCAACAGACCGTAGCCTCTTTGCAAAAGGCGCATTACGTGCCGCGCGTTGGAGCAAAGACAAAGAGCCAGGCCTTTATTCAATGCGCGATGTCCTAGATCTGTAAACCTTCCAAGCGCAATATACTGCGCTTAATATCCGCCCCCCACCCATATTTACCAAGTTCACCAGACTTCGGTAACACACGGTGACAAGGCACAATCAACGAAACAGGGTTATTACCGACGGCACTTGCGACCGCGCGCACGGCTTTTGGCTTACCCATATCAGATGCAACAGCTCCATAAGATTTCACCTGCCCTTTGGGAATATCTAACAACGCCTGCCATACAGCCCTTTGAAATTCTGTCCCCTTCAAATCTAAAAGGACAGAGGCCTCTTCTCCATTGCGCCATAAATCAATCAAACGATCACCAATAGATAGAATGCTTGCATCATCCTGCACAAAAGAAACATCCGGGAAATGCTCTTTCATACGGCGATAACCATTCCCTTTACGCCCCTCAACCATAAAACCAAGCCAACATAAACCAGCCTCGCTTTGTGCAATTATCATTTCCCCAACAGGTGAATTATAAAAACCATACGGTATTTTTGTCATGATCCCTTGCCCTTATCGTAATCTCGTGGCATTTAGAATAGTTATGAAAGCAAAGCAAATCCACGAATTTTTTAAAAGGCTTCACGCCATAGACCCGGAACCGAAAAGCGATCTGGAATACACCAATACATACACACTTCTCGTAGCAGTAACATTATCCGCACAAGCCACAGATGAAGGCGTAAATAAAGCCACTAAAAATCTTTGGCCCATTGCAGACACGCCACAAAAGATGGTCGAACTAGGTATAGATCGCCTGAAAGACCATATTAAAACAATTGGCCTATATAATAATAAGGCTAAAAATGTCATGGCTATGGCCAATATTCTTGTTGATGAGTACCAAGGCCAAATCCCCTCAACACGCGAAGAGCTTATGGCGCTCCCCGGTGTTGGTCGCAAAACTGCGAATGTTGTGCTGAACATTGCCTTTCACCAACCAACTATGGCCGTTGATACACATATATTCCGCGTATCCAATCGTACCGGTATGGCACCGGGGAGAAACCCGGATGCAGTTGAACAAGCTTTACTGAAAGTCATCCCCGATGAATTTGCAATGCACGCGCATCACTGGCTTATCTTGCAAGGGCGTTATACATGCAAAGCGCGCAAGCCCTTATGCGCGGACTGCAAAGTCCAAGATTTATGCGCTTTTGACGAAAAAACTATATAGCACCCCTCCCCCAAAGACATAAAAAAAAGCCGAGCATAACGCCCGGCCTTTCATTCAAACATTCAGGGATCAGCAAATAAATACTGTCACACTTCTTTTGGTGCTACCAAATAACAAGCCCTCGTTACCCCTACTGTAACAAAGACCGGTGATTAGGAATTAGTAAGAAGCATGTGCCTTCGAAAACAAACCGCTCTCTGCGTTCGCTGGCTCCCTGTCATCCTTTTTTGATTTACCGCCTTGTGCTTTCGCCATAGCAGAAGCATCAGAACCCGCACGGTATTTGTCCGCACTACGTGGGTCAGCAGCAGGCTTAAGAGGTGTCATACGACCATCAAGCATCGCACCCGCTTCAACAGCAAGCTCACGATATGCGATAGACCCGGTAATAACGCCAGTCTCTTTAATTGTCAGACGACCATTTACAGTAATGTCACCCTCAAAGCGACCTGCAATTGTTGCCTCTTCAATTTCAACAGTACCGTAGAACGTACCAGATTCAGCAATATCAAGCATCTTTGCGCCTTTTAATGCCGCTTCAACAGTACCTTCAACAAGCAAATGCTCACAACTGTCAATTTCACCTGACATATTGATCCCGCGACCAATTGTCAAAACACGATCACCGCCTGAATATGCAAGATCAGAAACAGGTGATGGTGAAGAATAAGCAGATGCAGATGACGACGTAGATGATCCTGCCGCATATGATGAAGATCCACCTGTGTAACCACCTGTACTACGTGAAATAGACGGTTGGTAATTACCTCTTGCAGGTTCTTCCTGTGTTTTTGGTTGGCTCGCCGCACTGTATGACGGGCGTGAAGGCTTTTCTTCTGCCACTTCTTGCTTTTCCTGCTCTACGCGGGAAGACATAGCGGGACGAGTATCCTCATCACGATACCTTGTTTCAGGCTCTTGTGATGATTTTTGCTCATTTTCAGCAACCTCTGATTTGACTCGATGAAACATTTTGTAAGCACCTTTCCAATAAGAATGTTAGAGTCCGACGCACACAAACCCCTGTATGCGCACAAATTTCTTTAATGTATTGAGTAAAGAAAACCTAGCACGCCCCCCCCTAGCCTGCAAGACTTGATTCGGACTTTTCCCCAGACAAAATGCCATCATTTTGATTCTATTTATTTTTATTTTTTTGTTCTCATTTTATGAAAAACGCTATATCGTAAAGCCATAACAACTCACAAATTTATCCCCAAAGATATCCCAAAATCGACTATCCTTCTCAATATCAGCTATGAAAATAATCATAGATTTTATGAGCAATAGAACCTGATATGCCTTCAACTTTTTGTAAGTCTTCAACCCCTGCGGCCTCAACCGCCTTTGCCGATCCGAAATATAGTAATAAAGCCTTCTTACGTTTGGCACCAATCCCCTCAATGTCATCAAGTGGTGAAGATTTAAGCGCATTAGATCGCCTTGTGCGGTGTGCTCCAATGGCAAAGCGATGCGCCTCATCACGTAAACGCTGTAAATAATGTAGTACCGGGTCATTCACAGGCAATTGGAACATCTCACGCCCGACCATAAAGAATTTCTCACGCCCCGCATTACGATCCTCCCCTTTCGCGATTGCAACCAAAACCACATCATCCAATATGCCTAAATCCTCCAAGACTTCGCGGCAGGCATTAAGTTGCCCTAAACCACCATCTATCAATAATATATCAGGCCAGCTCTCATATCCTGCACACTCCCCATCCTTCAAACTTCGTTTAAAGCGACGCGTTAAAACCTCTCGCATCATTCCATAATCATCGGCTTGCGCGGCCTGCTTAATATTAAATTTACGATAGGAGTTTTTTAAAAACCCATCTTCTCCCTCAACAATCATACCTCCGACCATATTCGTGCCTGAAATGTGACTATTATCATAAACCTCTATTCGCTTTGGTATATCATCCAAGCCAAACAAATCCGCGACACCACGGCGCAATTTCAAACGTGTCGCCGATTGAGCCATATGACGCTCTAACGCCTCCACTGCATTCTTCAACGCAAAATCTATAACAGGCCTATATTTACCACGTGAAGGTGCATGAATACGTACATTATGACCTGCAATATGCGACAAAGCTTCCTCCACCAACTTGACATTATCTACGGCCAGATTAACAATAATCTCCGATGGTAAACTTTTACCTTCATAAAATTGAACCAAAAAGGCTTCAAGAATAGCAGCCTCCGTTTCATCCTCGCTATGTTTCGGATAATAAGACCGATTACCAAGATTTCTCCCTCCCCGATAAAAGAAAACCTGTATACAGCTATGCCCTCCACTTTGCGTAACCGCAACCACATCCGCATCACCAATATCGCCATTAATATCCTGTCGAGCCTGAATAGATGTTAATGCACGTATCCTGTCACGATAAGATCCGGCCTCTTCATAATCCATTTTATCACTCGCCTCATGCATTAACGCACTCAAACGGTTCTGAACATCTCTGCTTTTTCCATCCATAAAAGCTTTAGCGCCCTCAACTTGCTCGGCATATTCACGCCCACTAATTTTACCGACACACGGCGCGGTACAGCGTTTAATATGATATTGTAAGCATGGCCTGTCCCTGCTCTCAAAATAACTATCAGAACAATTTCTAAGTAAAAAAATCTTCTGCAAAATCGCAATTGTCCTATTCACATCCCCTGCACTGGGAAATGGCCCATAATAATCACCTTTGATAGATTTCGCCCCACGATGCTTTAGGATTTGTGGAAAATCATGACCTGTCCTAACCAGTATATAAGGAAAAGATTTATCGTCGCGTAACAATATATTATAGCGCGGCCTCAACTTCTTAATCAGATTAGCTTCAAGTATAAGTGCCTCTGCTTCAGTATGAGTCTGAATAAACTCCATAGAATGCGTCAAAGCAACCATACGTTGAAGCCTGTGCGGAAGCTTATCAAAATGCGTATAAGACACAACACGTTTTTTAAGTGCTTTCGCCTTTCCAACATAAAGAACATCCCCTTGCTCCGAGATCATACGATACACACCCGGCGTATTTGTCAGCGATAATAAATACCGCTTAATAATCTCCACACCCTTTAGTATAGGTACATCTCCCATAATATACGCCTTTAGTATATGTAAAATCCATTTAGGGATTTTACCGTAAAACACAATATGCATAATGCATGAATATTAAAGCATACATAAGAATGCACCAATATCATACGCCCTACATTAAAAATAACTTATATAACCTATAGTTAAGCTATTGAAAAAACACATCAAAAATAAAGGTAAAAAAATCAACTAAAAACAAACTTATGAAAAATAGTTTGACAAAATACTTGCAACCTATCAACTATCCACCATCAATCTCAACGTGTGGGGACGCAAAATGCAACTATTTACTTTAAACAGATACACTGACAATTCATCTATATTTTCCGGATACTATACTTCAATTACTGCATGTATAGAACATGCCGTAGAACAAAAACTTGATTTATCATATATAAATTTAAAAAATCAAAACCTGACCAATGCAAACATCGACATGGCACACATGCCACATGCATGCCTAAATGGCACAAACTTGACTGGGTGCAATCTATCAGAAGCAAATTTAGAGAAGGCGAGCTTTTTAAACACCTCTCTTTACAACACTTGCCTTTCATACTCACACCTAAGACAATGCAACTTCGCAGGAGCTGCATTTGGCGCAACACCTATTGATGGAGCTGACATGCGTGACTGCCAATTTTCAACACTATCATGCTTTGATTTGGACTTTCACCTCACTCACTCAACTATTGGATCAACGTTCATAACAACAGACAATATATCACACCCAATGTCCAATACACCCGCTATATTCAAAGGCGTATTAAACACGCCAATTATAATTTTGGACGACATAGTAAAAGTTGGAACACAGTATTTCTCATCTCGGGCAATCCCCCCTCTTATACAACACCTACAAGAGCATGTGCTAAAAACAATACCACAACAAAAAAGCACCCACCAATTCAGCCATCAAAGCAAGGTTTTAAACGGCTAACAGAATATACTCCAATTAGAACAGCGAGAATTACAATGATTTTTTACACAACCTGTGGTAGTTTTTTTTCAGTTTACATTGAAGTAAATAAAGAATTGGGATTCTCGCCCATATACCTCATTCAGAGATACAAGACTGAACACATTATTCACTTACCATATACAGAAATTATATATACCCCCAATGGAAAAATTCTTAACAAACGAGCAAAAACAAATGGAAAAAGAAACGAATTTTTTCAAAACAATATTACTCGAATTACAAAATATTGATCCGGAATTCCCTATACAATATGCAATTTGCCTTTCTGAGATTGCATTGAACGAAGGCTTATCCATGAGCGATCTCGCAAAGAAAACAGGAATGCCCCTATCTACAGTATCCCGTATCGCGAGCGCCCTTTCAAAAAACAAACCACGCGGACGCTCCTATAACTTCATTCAAATAAAGATATCCCCCATAGAAAAGCGTAAAAAACAAATTTTCCTCACACAAAACGGCCGAAACACACTGCGTAATATTACAGAAAAAATCGCACATTTTCGAAAATAAATTTTCAAGATATTATTGTATAATAACGCTGGACGACACCTCAAACAGCTGATAGTGTGCAGCACTTATTTTAAGGGCCCGTGGCGGAATGGTAGACGCTGCAGACTTAAAATCTGTTGTCCGTATGGACGTGCCGGTTCAAGTCCGGCCGGGCCCACCATTTTAGACTCACCACCACAAATCTGCTCAAGAACCGCGAAGGGCTGCGCCTTTGCGGTGGTTCGAAATCCGTGTTTTTTGTCGTATGGCAGTTTTTGTGTAAAGGCGAGTTTTAGCACCATTCTTTGATGTTCTAGTTTGTTCGATTGCCAGAGTTTCTGCGGGTTTGATAGAAATGTAAGCGCGGTTCGAAACGTTTCATCGAATGAGGCCAAGGGACGACCACATTTTGCGATGTTTTCATCCAACCTGATTTTCTCTTCTTCCAATTTTCTGATCTTGTTTTCATAGGTTGTGATTAGAGTTTGGCTGTCTGTTTCGACTATGCGATCTAAAAATTGTTCCGTCTTGCGCTCAATCTTTAAAACATCCATACGAATCTGTTCCGCCTCGTCTTTTGCGCGCGCTTGTTTAGCGCCCCAAAGGTCAGTAAATACATCTGCGGCAACAAAGAACAACTCCTGTGATGGTGTCATATCTTTGAGCAACTCTTCAAACTCACCTTCAATCTTTTCCTTACGAATAGATTTGCGATACTGGCTACAGCTTTTTTCAGTGCAGAGATAATACGGATATTTCGCACTTCTTCCCTTTGACCAACAAGAGGTCATGTGCGATCCACAACACCCACACGTCACAAAACCGCGCAAAGGGAAGTCATCACTGATATCAATCCGCGCTGGAACGACAGCAACCGCGTCCATACGGCTTAATATCTTCTGATGCGTCTCAAACGTAATAAGCGGCTCATGCTTGCCCTGAATCAGGTTTATGCCCCATTCAGGTTTATCCAGATATCCCGCGTAGAATACTTTGTTTAGAGTTTCTGTAACGCGAGAATAATGCACCAGTCCGTTTTTATCTTTTGGGAAATGCGGTGATGCTTCAAGGAACCGTTTCACCTCGCCCTTTGTTTCTAAAAGACCATTGGCAAAGCCATTCAAAGCATCGGCTATCACAGAGGCTAAAGGCTCATCGCGTACCAATATTTTACCGTGTCCAGATTGCTTCTCGTATTTATAGCCCGGCACGGGATAAAACACCCAGTACCCACCTTGCATGCGTGCTCGCATACGGTTCTTCACTTGCTCTGCGTTCTTTTCACGTTGATGAGCCGCAACAGAGGCGAGAAGGTGTTCGACCAGCCTGCTATCGGAATCTTCACCAAACTCAATGGAAGGGCTTTCTAGCTTCCCGCCTGCATCTGTTATGGATGTACGCAAATGAATATGGGTTTCAATGTCGCGGGCAAGGCGGCTAATATCGTCGATAATAACGATTGGTTCCTCATGCTTATGTGTTTTGATGTAAGACAGCATCGCCTTCATATTCGGACGATCTAAAAGCTTGCCAGATAACCCTTCATCGCGAAACACCTCAGAAACGTCATAGCCCTTATGCTTCGCATATTCGCGGCATCGCGTTTCTTGTGATGCTAGCCCATTCCCCTCAGTTACTTGCTTGGGACTACTGACACGGCAATAGATGACGGCTTTAGGTATCGGCTTCTCCTGTTGTCTTTGAATAGTTCGAGTCTATCACAGGCCTAGAATCCTGAATAGAGTTCTTGTTCCTTTCACGCAAAGCCTGCTGCACTGGCGCTTTACCAAAGGCCGCAGAGACAAAATGCTCCATGATCTTCCAAATCAATGTGATGATTTCATCTTCCTGCTTGCGATCCAGCTTAAGTGTTTTTAAGTGATGGCGGTATTTATCAATGTTCATGGGCATAGCTCTCCCTTGTGCAAAAGCTGTTAAGCTCCCGCATTTCCTTAAATGCAAAGTTGTTTTGATGAATTCATTATAACAAAAACGCCCAGATGAACTGGGCGGCACAAAACACGAATTATTGTGTTTTCATGATTTTGAATAATGTGTTGAAGACAGAAACCCTATCATAAACAGGAAAGATTTACTACTGAAATATGAATTTATTCCTTTTTTGACACGTCATCACTGTTGGCTTGGCTTTCACTCCAATATGTCCAAAGTGGCACATATATCGATTCAGGGTTGTTCCCAAAGGCCTTGGTAAGCTTAAAAATAGTGTCGATTCGTGAAAGATGCTTACCGCTCTCCAGCTTACGTAAGGCGTCAATACTGAGTTCAGCGCGATAAGCCAATTCCTCTTGTGTGATGCCGTGTTCTTTTCGCAAGGCCTTAACGATGTTTGCAATTTTTTCTTCAAGTGACAAGGGATACCCGCCTGTATGTTATGCGATAAATAGTTCTTGTATTTTTATCACTAGGGGGATATTTATTACATGTAACAAATTGCTAGCTATTTGTTACATTGTTGTGATGTGGGTGCAGTCTCTCATTCCCACACTTTGGAGGCTGTGCCCATTTCTTAAACCCAAGAGGTAGGAATTTACGACAATGGATGATGATGATCGTTCTGCATTTGTGATTGCTTATATGCTGGTTGGCTTAAGCGGCGCTATAGTTGGTTTTATTGCTGGGCTGATATTTTGTTGGATGATTTGGGGCTAATTCATTTCTTCCCGATTTTGGTTTTGAGCCTGATTTAGGGTTTAATCCGTTCCGCAAGCTGTGTTTTGTACTACGTCCAAAACGCGTGGCAAGGGAGATGCTGCGCTCTCCCGTTGCATCCCTCTGGCCTGTGGCGCGCCCCGCACCATCAAAACCGTCTCGCCGTTTTAAACATTCTCGGGGAAGACTTCGCTCTCCCCATACCCCATCGACAAAGGGAGATGTTACTCTCCCTTTAAACCCATCAACCATGTCATGAAAACCAACCGTTCGCCGATTGGATGCGCGATATTTTTTCTTACAGAAACAATCTTAGGGCACGCGCCCTCAGCGCACTTCGTAAAAAATAGAACAAGGCCGCGGCTCGCTACGCTGCGCCCGCACCAACCTCATCGATTTTTTACGCCGCTCGCACACCCCGTCTTCGCCAAAGGGCATGGGTGCAGGCACCCGTTTTTTGCAGATTTGCGCGTCTTAATTAAAAGCCACTCAACAGCGCAACTATAGGGAGATGAAAAAATTGCTAAAGATTTTGCAATTTGATATTGTAAAGCACATTAAAACAGAATGAGAAGAATCATGAAAATTAAACACATATCGGATACGCCAATAGAACTTGCGGATAAGGACTATAAAGGCGACTCGATGCATTCCTATGAAGTGACGGTGAGTACGACGCCCGAAGAAAAGAAGTTTATGCATGATCTGCTTATTCTGAGCGATAGGGAGAGGTGGCAAGAGGATGATGGGCTTGATTGGTTCGCAAACGGCATACAGCATCTGCGAGAGCAAATGGATCATCCGACGGAGTTTAAGACCCTGCAGGTGAATTTGGGCGCATTTATCCGCAGGCTTCCTGACCTTGATCAAGATTATTCAGTGTCTGAGAATGGTTTTGATGTTGAGAAGTTTCGTGAAATGCACAAAGACATGAGAATATGGCCCAGCGTGTTTCATAATTTTCATCAAACGAGAGGGGAGAGTAAGATAGATGGCTGCACTCCATGAGCTGAGCGTTGAATTATTCAACCAATTTATATCACGTGGCCATCTTGATGATAAACATATTAGGGGTGGTGATACGAAGCTTTCCATGAAAGGCCTCAATGCTTTTCGTGCTGAATATGATAATAATGGGAGCCGCCTTGGCCCGGATTTAGGGATTGAAACTCCGGATGATGCTTTAGACTATCTTAATAAAATGGTGGATGATCCAAAGACCATTGGGTTTCGTGATCCGGAAACCGGTGGCGTTGTGCTTTACAATGTACGTGACAATGTCATGGTACCGTATAACCCGTTTGATGGGGGGATGGATTTTGGGTCAGGATTTCGCTATGCGAACACCGCACAAGGTTATCAAGATAAGCTAGAGGTGGCTCAGGAGGCGGCTTCACGTCGCGCGCAATTCCATGAGTTCAGCAACGTAGATACGCCAGATGCTGCGCGTACGACGCTGGAAGAGTTTGTGAATGACATTAAATCAGATCCACAGCGCTATTACAGAAATCAAAACAGTCTTAATCTATCCGGAAAAGATTTTCGTGACGCCTTAGACAACCCAAATCGACCAGGTCGTGAGCCGGGTGCATTAAATAACAGAGAAGGGCTAAGCAAGGCCTACACCCATACAGTTCCCGAAATAAATAAAGCACGCCCGGTGCTAGAAAATGGCGCGGGTTTTATTGCTGGGCTTGATACGAGGGGGCGCCCCAACCATATGTTCTTTGCCGATCACGAGAGCGCAAAAGTGGTTGAGCTTAAAGGCGGTGAAGTTATGACACATGACTTTTCTGGGTTCGACGCACAGCATCGAGGCATATATATGGACAGTTTCTTGACTTCAAAATTTGAAGATGGGTTTGTGGATGATGTTAGAAACCCTAACCTTCATGTGGTTCAAAGTGGGGGCTATGACGCTTTGGCCGATCTTTACAAGGCTGAAAGCAACCAGACGTTTCCGCATGGTGCAGATTTGCGCACATACATGAATAATTTAAAACATAATGATCTACCGATTAGCTCTAAACTTCCATTTGGAGGAAGTGGTGATGCGGCGGCGCGCAACGTTCTGGGGATGAGTGAAGAAGAGTTCAACATTTTCAAATATAGACCTTCTGTTGCGGATATAGATGATCTTGCGAAACAACAACCGGAGGCCGCTCGTTTCTATAGGGAAACGGAACACATTCGCGAAATGATGAGCGGTGACGATGCCAAAGTCGGTCTGCGTATGTACAAAGAGCATTTGGAGTCTCTTGCCCCTAAAATAAAGGAGCAAGTGGTCGGAGTAGCAGATGCCGCAGAAAATGCGGGAAAGACACAGCAAGGCTTACGGTTCGTTGATGACACCCTTGGTTGGCTTAAAAAGGCGAGCGTAACACTCAAAGGATTCCAAAAATTTGGTTTAGGGGTTTTGGTTGTTGGTGGCTCGTTCGCACTTACTAAAACAGTGAATGCGGCAATGATTGAAGACGCGGATGATTTAACCAAAGAGGGGAAATTAACTCCCGAGCAGCATCAAGAGTATAAAGAACTTATGGAAGAGGTTGCACCACTGCTCGAAGCTCAGACGCTTGATGTCACGCCAGCTGCAATTTTGACGACGGTGATTGTTGAGAGGGTAGCATATAATAAATTTGAAGAGTTTTCGAATAAACATCGGTTGTCTCAAGACGTTCACGAACGTCTAAGCCCGGCAATGATTACGGGAACATCCATGAAAGGCGAAATGATGCAAGGGTTTTGGGATAATCTTCCAGATGATCCGGCGTATGCACACCCTTCACTATTGCCGATATATGCCTTAAAAACGAAGTATAATATTGCGGAGGCTGATCTAGATAATGCTAATAGAATGCGCTCAGGAGAGCGTATCATGAGTGTCGCCTATAATGGTGGTGAAGTATCAACTTTGGTTGGGTTGATGGCTTATGATGCAACGGCACCAGACCGACGCGAAGTGGCAATAAATGAAGGTCGAGCATTTTCGAATTTGAAAAATAAAACTGTATCCATGTTATCTGACCCTGAAACGGGTGACGAATTATTAAAGCTTCTTCCTAAGGAGCAGCTATTGGAGATTATAAACACGACAAGAGCATATAATGATCGTGATATTGATCCGCGGATTAAAAAGTATTTTGGTGCAAAGGACACATTGAAGCACGAATATAGTGAAAATCCAGAATATAAGACAATCATGGAGTATGCCCCAGCTTTAGCAGAGGCGCGCGCTAATTTATATGCTCAGCCAGATGTGATGCGTTCTTACGTTACTGATATTTTTGATGGTGGCCGTGCAAAATATAATTTTGATTATGATACCTCTGAAAGTGATATTGAGAAAATCGAGCGATCTTCTGAATATATTGAAATGGCAATTCCAATGGCGAATATGCGCGCGAATATTCAAAATGATGAGCATCAATTGCAGGATATGAGGAATGTTTTTAAGCAATTAGAAGAATCTCCGAGTAATCAAAATTTGCAAAATGTTGCGGGGCTTGTTCAAGCACGATTTCCATCTGAATTCGCTCAGGTTGAGCATGACTTAGAGCAAGAAAAACGCAAATTAGAACAAGAGGCACTACGGGAAGAAATGGCTCAGCGCCTGAAAATTGAGCAGCAAGACTCTTTTATCCGTATGCCAGAAAAAAATATGGCAATTGTATCACCTTAAAATAGCTGAATTTAAAGTTTAAGTTCAGGAAGGCGGAAATTCAAGCCTTGCAAACACACTTCCCATGCCTCTAAAGTTTCAAATAAATGGTTCGATGTGAATCCATCGATTTCCACCATTTCATACTTTCCATGTTTAAAACCCTCTAAAGCCAAGAATGGCTGCGCGAAAGCGGCGGTTCTAAAACCTTGATTTCTGTCATAGGATATTTTGTCTGTGAATGCCATTCTGAGCATCATCTCCCTTACCAAGTAGGGTAATATACACACATATTGCAAAACGACTTAACTCAGGTTTTTGTAAGATTTCCCATTAAAGAAATTTATTTTAAAGCATGCACCTTTTTCATTTGGGGTAACCTTAATATCAGCATCATGTGCATGCAAAAGTGACTGAACAATGCCAAGACCTAAGCCTGTTCCTCCATCTTGCCTTCTTGTTGTAAAAAATGGAGTGAAAATATTATTTAAATTTGCATTTGAAATTCCGGTTCCATCATCGCAAATCACCAGTAATATACGGCAATTACTTTCTTTGGCATCAATACTCATGTTACTAGCGCCATGCTGTAATGCGTTATCACATAGGTTCGAGAAAATAGTTTCAAGATGTTCACGGCTAATCCTATGTACATATTCATCATTCAGGTCAAATTGCAGTATTAACCCCAAATCTTTATATCGACCTTTTAAGGCTTCAAGAATCTGATTGATAGAGCTTGTCTCTTGTGTTGCCTGAACATTATCGGCCTTTGCCAAATCTAGCAATCGTTTTACAAGGCGCTTTAAGCGGTCACTGTCAGTGATGATATTAGATAGAAATTTACGTTTTTTCTCTTCTTCCATATCATCAAGATGTTCAAGTAAAAGTTCGGCTGAGCCCTGTATGGATGTCATTGGTGTTTTAAATTCATGTGATACATGCATAGCAAAATCTTTTATATATTTCGATCTATCATCCAATGATTTAGCCATGTTCGAGAAGCTCTGCGAAAGCCACTCAATTTCTTGAACATCGGATACACGTCCTTGTCTTAAAGCATCTTTGTTACCCTCAGAGAACTCTTTCGTTCTTCTAATTAGACGATGAATGGGTTTAGAAATCGTATATGAAGTGAGTAATGCGATAAGGAGTGTTAAAGCTAATAGCGTTAAGCCTGCTATGATGACCTTCTCTTTCTCTGCGTGTAGGTGTTTTAATATGTTTTGAGGTGTTCTGGATAAATAAACAACGCCCCAAACACGATCATCCTCAATAATTGGAAAGGCCACAAATAATCTAATCCCTGTACCACGGCTAATAGATGCCATTGCAGGCGGTGCGTTATCTGAAACCCTCTGGCGTATAACACTCGTGTAATAACCTGACAAGGCTTTTTTAACTTCATATATATCTGAGAAATCAACGCCTATATCCGAACGCCCTGCAACAACAACACCTTGATAATTGAGAACTCTAACGCCTGATAATGTCGTTCTTTTTGCGTCTTCTAAAATCGGCGATAATACAGCCTTCATATTCGTTTCGACGATTTTGGTGTGCGCGCTTACAACCCCATCTGGACGTGATGGAAGCAATTGAGTAGTAGAAAAATCTATCTGTGGCTTTATTGGGGTATAGTAGTCATCAATATCATTTAGGCTCTCAGGGTCGGCAAGCACTCCATAACTTTGATTTGGAACAATACCGCCTTTTATCTCACTTTTATAGATTGCAGCAATAACAGCGCCTTGTGAAATAAGTTCACTTTCTGTCTGCTGAACAAGGACATTTTCATAAAAGCGAAAGAAAAAAAGACCAACAAGCGGTAAAAGCAGAACGGTTAAGTTTACGACGAGTAGAATACTTCTAAGCCTAAATTTAGCTTTAGTTTTTATCATGGCGTTAATTTGTACCCCACACCATGAACCGTTTGAATAATATTATCACAGCTAACACCTGAAAACTTTTGGCGCATATGTCTTATGTGACTGTCTATTGTTCGATCACTAACGTTAATGTTCATATCATACGCCATAGACATGATTTGATCTCTATCGAAAACACGCTCCGGGTGTTGTATCATTCCATGTAATATTGAGAACTCAGTAGCTGTTAAACAAACCTCCTTTTTATCCCAGTATACCCTGTGTTTTTCAGGTTCGATTACTAGCAACCCGACAGTACAGGCTTCACTTTTATCCGCTAGTTTCTCAACCGATGGGTATGAGCGCTTTAATATGGCCTTTACACGTGCAACCAGCTCACGAGGGCTAAAAGGTTTTGTTAGATAATCATCCGCTCCTAACTCAAGCCCTAAAATACGATCTATTTCATCATCTCTGGATGATAAAAACAGAACGGGCACATCAGATATTTTTCGTACTTCCTTGCATACATCTAAACCATCCATCTCAGGCATATTGATATCTAAGATAATCATATCTGGTTTTTGTTTACCAAATTCACAAAGACCTTCTTGACCGTGCGATGCTTCAAAAAATCCCATACCAGCCTTTTCAAGGGCGAATGTAACGACTTCTCTGATATGCGGGTCATCATCGACAACTAGTATGGTTTTACTCATTTTTGCTTGCTTTCAATCGTCTTTATCAGGCGGTATTCACTATACGTCCAACGCCGCCAATCGTCCATGTCTCTCATTAATTCAAGTTTCATTTCAGTAATAGTATCGTATTTTTCTTCTTCGCTTTCTATATACAAGATACGGTCATGAATCTTATGCTCTTTCGAAAACTCAATTAAATAAGGAATTGAAGTATAGCCAATTCTTTCCAAATAACGCGTATCTAGATTAACACCTTTGCCTGATACCTCACGTGAATGCTCTATGTTATAATGTGCAATTACACCTCCAATATTCACAAAGCTCGTTACATATAAAACAGTTAACAACGTAATTACATTTGCGTTAATCAACCACGTATTTGACTTGCCCATAAACCCGCGCGCGATAATCCAAATAAGCCCAAAAGCGACAAGTCCCATCCAAATAAAAGCAGCCACCCGCCAATACGTTAAAGCGTAAATCTCAACATATAAGGATGTACGGTAGATCGAGGAAAGGACGAGTAATACATTCTGAGAAATCCAAAGATATGTTAGTTGAATAATAGATTTTGATGCAGAAACTTCTTTTTTTGAACCTTGTGTAATAAGTACAAACAAGCCGGCCAATAAAGCGGTAACAATTAAAGGGTACGCTCCTTTATGCGCATATTTTGCATATGAAATACCTTCTGGTAAAGCACTACCTGCCCATAAATAGTTCATGTCCATTACTGTTTGAAATGCAAACATTAGATTAAAGATGATGAGAGAACGGAAAACAGCATCCTTTGAAAATGCCCATTCCATAAACCCCATGCTTTTCTCTTTTTTATAATAAATAGGAGACTTAGCACATTTTACCCGTGACTTAAGCCTTGGTCTAATGATTGCAAATGTTATCGATGTCATTATGAGCCAGAACGCAACGCGCCATGCTGATAATCCTGAGAAGAGCCAGAATAAATCAATTCCGTCAAACCAATTCATCATGATTGGGTTGGCGTTTGAAAATAAATAGAGAAACACCAAAGAGAAAATTAACGGTAAGAACCAACCTCGTATGGCAGTTAGAATTACACTTGATGTTGTGTATTGGCTCAAAATACGTTGATAAGCCATAGTAAATCTGTTCAATGGCCTCATAAAACGTAAACAAAATGACAGGCACAGCTTTACCCATGTAAACGCATCACTCTTCCAGTCATCTCGTTTCATCAATGATAGGCTGATAAGCCCTAGCACCATCAGTAAAAATGATAACAAGCTTTGTTTTTCTATTTGTAGAATACATTGCCCAAGTGTAAGAAAAGTTATTACCACCCCCATACGAGATTTAATAAATGTCATATTGTGAAGTGCAAATATAGCAACGAGTACAATACCAAATAAACCAGCAGTCCACCCCATGGCATGACCGTAAAATAAGAAGTCTGCTAATATGACCAAGGAAAAAGCCGAAAAAGCTTTTGCCTTGGTGGACATTCCAGCTGGTGATAAAATATAATCTAGATGTTTATGTTTCATTATGAATCCCTTTGTATGAAGATGTCTTATGCTGCTGTGAATTATCATCCACTAACCACCACGCATCCCGCTGCACGCTTCTCGGTACAACGAAGAGAGCTTGTTCCAGAATTGGATGTAGCGGCTTTATTGTTCTAAAATCGGTGATGTTGTTTGTTTTTTTCATACTCCCTTTATGAACTAAGGAAGTGCAGAGCATATGACCGCGAAATGGAAAGTCTCAGGAAAATATGTGCAGATTATGTGCAGATGCAGAGTTAAGACAAAATACAAGCTGTGCGTTGTACGACAACACACTTGGAAAGGAAGGCGATGAAAATGAAGGAGTTACAAGATATAGCAGCCAACTTATCCCGAATGAAGAAAAGAATTGGTTAATCAATAAATGACGGTATCATTCTAAAGTCTTATAAAAAAACAGGGATGTAAATAAAACACCCCTGCTCTAAAAACTATACAATAAGAAATATGAACTTATGCCTCTTTTACCTTTGCAATAAATTCAATAACTTCCTCTTTCAGCGTATTTGCCTGACGACTTAACTCACTTGATGCCGTCAAAACATCTCCCGCTGCACTTCCGGTAGTCTGCGCCGCCTCATTTACATTGGAAACATTACCATTCAATTCCTGCATGTTTGAAGCTGATACCTGCGTACTTTGAGATATCTCAGTTGTGGTTCTCAATCGCAGAAGCAATTGCCGCCGCAGCCGCACTCACATCATTGATTTTAGTTTCAATATTTTTGATCGCATCAACAGCATCACGAATACCACCTTGAACAGTTTCAACTTGAGAAGCAATTTGCTCAGTCGCATTGGAAGTTTCCTGCGCCAAAGATTTAACTTCATTCGCAACAACCGCAAATCCTTTACCTGCATCCCCTGCACGCGCAGATTCAATAGTTGCATTCAAGGCAAGTAAATTCGTCTGCTCGGCAATATCTTGAATAAGCCCAACAACATTACCAATTTCCTCAGACGAGGACAAAAGTTGTCCGATTTGTTGAGAGGTTTGATCAACATCCGTAGCCGCCGCATTTGTCGCCGCACTCGTTCTTGTCACCTGCTCACTCAATTCACGAATAGAAGCACTCAACTCCTCTGCTGCCGCTGCAACAGATTGAATATTTTGTGATGTAGACTCCGAAGCCTTAGACATCGACATCGATTGCTCACTCGTTTGCTCCGCAATACTTGTCATAGATTGTGCCGTAGAACTAAGCTCTTCTGAAGCTGCTGCAAGACCATTAATAAGGTCATACACACTCTTCTCAAAGTCCGCAGTCATCGCATCAACATTTTCCGCGCGTACTAACTGCGTTTTCTGCTCTTGCTTTTGTTCTTCGGCTAAACGGTCTGCTTCGATACGATTTTCCTTAAACACTTCAAGTGCCTGAGCCATATCCCCAATTTCATCCTTACGATCGCTAGCCGGAACTGTAACAGAAGTATCACCTTTCGATAATTGCTCCATAACACCGGTAATCGCAGATATTGGCTGTGTAATTTTACGCGCAAAGACAAAGCCGACTGCAACAATAATACCTGATAAAAAGAACATAACGATAAGGGCGCTATTACGCATACGAACAACAGGACGAAGCATTTCTTCCTCATCAATTTCCGCAAGAATAATCCAACGAACACCATGAAAATCAAACGGTGTATACGCAGAAACAACATTGATACCGCGATAGTCTGGCACAATATCCACACCACTTTCATCATCAAGAGCGGCTTTAACAGTTTCGCCCTCAACTTTCGTATTCAAAATAGAGGATTTCTCACCTTCTTTCAAAAAACGTGAATCACTGCGCATATAAAAATCTGAACCGACAAGATAAGTCTCACCAGAATCGCCCATACCTGGGGATTTACCGTCCTTGTCCAGCGCCTGCATAATACTATTAATACGTCCAATAGGCATCTGGAACACTAGTACACCTTGCTTCTCACCCTTTTTATTCATCACTGGTGTAGAAATAAAACTAGCAGGAACATTTGCACTTGGCGCATAGCTACGGAAATCAAAGAAATGTTGTTCATTAGCACCACCATCATGCGCAGATCTATATGAATTGGCAAGATCAGTACCCTTCCACTCACCTGTATTCATGTTGGTCGCATAATCTGCTTCTTTAAACACACTATAGACAAGGTTACCGTTCATATCGAACAGGAATATATCGTAATATTCGCGTGCCTCAAGGAAAGATCGGAACCAAGGGTGATAACGTTGGTGTGCCTGTGAGTAAACTGAACCATCATTGGCATAATCCAACTTATGCTTCTCGCCTGCTGCATGTTTATTATCATCAATATAAAGCTTTTGAAGAATTTTTCCCTGCTGCCCCTTCTCATCCAGGTGATCCCAACCATATTCAAACGCTTTTAACGCGGCTAAAGTAAACGGGTTTTCTGCAACAGAAATCAAATCTTCCTGAATAGAACCAAGATAATCCGTCATTTGTTTTTTTCTTGTCTCTTTTAGCGCAATAAGTTTTTCCTTTTGCGCCTCAACGATTGCACCACGCGCCTCTATATAAGACATAGAGCCGATCACAAACGATGCAACAATCGCACATGAAACAATCACAATAGGTACTTTTTTAGAAATTTCTATATTATCAAGAAACTGCATTATTCACTCCCTCACATCTCGCACACAATTAAGGTGCTAGTATAACAATAATTTATTAATAATTACTGTGTCGAAAATTCAGTAGAAATACCGAACACAACACGTGCCTCACAATTATCCGCACAATCACTTGGCTCATCCAAATCTGTGTCATGATATGTGACAAAGAAATTTACGTTTTCCCATTCATAAGACAACGTCAAATTCCAATCTGTATAATCAGGTGTTCCAAATTTATCGTTATCATCAATCGTCTGATAACCAACACCACCACTTAGGGCAAGGTCATATGGCAATGGAACATCAACACCTAAATGCGTATACACGGCATCACCACTTCCCCCAAAATAATCAGGAGAATAATTCACACCGACAGAAACCGCGGCAATATCAAGATCATATGCAAGAGAGCCATAAACCTCAAAAAAGTCATAATCTAACGAGCTATCAGCCCCCGGATACGCATAATAAAGACCACCAACATCATAACTCACATCAGAAATCTCACCGCTATAACCTGCGTAGATATCAACCTCTACACTACTTTCATCATTGTCATTAAAATCAATACTAGAAGCCCAAAGCCCTGCATATAAACCACTATCATGCCCAATATCAAAGCCACCTTGAAGTGCTACATTTTCATCAGACTGACTAATTCCGCGAAAGACATAATCACTCACCAAAGCCGTATTTGCCGAAAAGGAAAATGGACTTACCTCACCATCACTCTGCTCTTCACCGGCATAAGAAACTTGAGGAACGAAAAGAGTAACGGCCGCAGCCAAAGCGAGATGCTTATACATGCTATAAATCCTATAATTTGTTATATGTAATAAAAAAACGCAGCGGATACGCAGGAAAGGAATACTCAAGTTAACAAGTGATTTTCATTAATAAATCGCAAAATATAAAACGTAATATAACACATTCCGACAAAAACTCTAGCTATAAAGCACACACACCAAAGTAATACATATGTATTTACTTAAAAAACACACACCTTTTACAACACACCTTTATACTTGCTTCTAACCCTATTTATTCTTAACGTATCGTCATGAAATCTTTTTCAAAAAAAGGCGAACAAACGCGCCAATCCATCTTAAATGCCGCTATGGACCTCTTTCACGCAAAAGGGTTTCAAGGAACATCTGTCGACGAAATATTAAAGACATCAGGAACAGGGAAAAGCCAATTTTACCATTATTTCAAAAGCAAAGAAGACCTAATACATGAACTCCTTGTGCAAGTACACGACCACATCACACAAGCAAGCCAATCAGACACACATAAAATCAAAAGCTGGACCGATCTTGAAAACTGGTTCATGAAACAACTCGCCATGCAAGAGCAATTCGGCTTTACACGCGGCTGCCCTATCGCAACAATCGGTGATGAAGCATCAGAAGATGATAAAATCCTTCAGCAAGATATAGCCAATATCTTTGAAGCGGTCTGCATGGACCCCGAACAATTTTTTGTCATGGAAAAGCAATCTGGAAGATTAATTGAAAGCGCCAACCCCAAACAACTTGCACTCTATTGTCTATCATCATTACAGGGAGGCATCGTTATATCAAAGATGAAACAAAGCCCGGAAGCCATAGAAAACGCCATTTCACACACCATGAAATTTCTACTTTCAAATAAAAAGTAATTTACACTTGCGCATTGTACCAAATAGTACAATACTGCGCCCACATATCGTTACTATTAGGAATTCGTCATGGGGCAAAAACTCGAAAATTTCATTACCTCTTATACAGACTTTATTATAAAGTTCCGTATATTCGCCATATTATTAGCGCTTGCAGGTGTAGTATCCGCAGGCTACGGCATGAAAAACCTAGGGTTTTCAACCAACTACCGTGCCTTTTTCAGCAAAGCAAACCCTGAATTAAATACCTTTGAAGACTTCCAAAATATTTACACGAAAAATGATAATATTCTATTTGTGATCCAACCTAAGGACGGAAAAGTTTTCAAACAAAACATCACTGCCCTGCTTGAGGAAATGACAGAGCAAGCATGGAAAATTCCATATGCATCACGTGTCGACTCACTTACAAACTTCCAAAATAGTTATGCCGAGGAAGATGACCTCATCGTCGAAGACCTTATATCAGACAGCCATAACCTATCCGATGAAGACATGGCACAAAAACAAAAAATCGCCATGAACGAATTACTGCTACGTCAACGCCTCATCGCAGATGATGGTGAAGCAACTGGTATTAATATTACCCTACAATACCCAGAAAAAACGATAACCGAAGTGCCTACTGCCGTCGCAGAAGCCCGCAAAATCGTTGAGTATGCCAGAGCAAAAAACCCCGACCTAATCATTGGTCTAACGGGTGTTTCAATGATGAACAATGCGTTTTCTGAATCCGGAATGAAAGATATGGGCACGTTAATGCCCCTGATGTACCTTATGATCCTAATTGTGATGATCGTCATGCTACGCTCATTCGGCGGCACGATTGCCACGCTCTTCATCATAATGTCATCCATTATTACCGCAATGGGACTGGCCGGACATGCAGGTATTTTACTGACCCCTATTACAATGTCTGCCCCGACAATTATTCTAACATTGGCCGTTGCAGACTCCGTCCATATCCTGATTACCATGATTAAATTAATGGCCGAAGGACAAGATAAAAAAACGGCTCTTAAGGAAAGTATGCGCATAAATTTTGTTCCAATTACAATCACAAGCCTGACGACAATTATCGGATTTGCAGTTCTAAACTTCTCTGACTCTCCTCCGTTTAATGACCTTGGAAATATTACTGCCGTTGGTATTTTTGCGGCATGGCTCTATTCCATCACGCTTCTGCCCGCCCTTATGTCCATCCTACCTATTAAGGTACGAAAAGTAAGTGACGGCAAAAACCGTATGGCAAATTTCTTAAGTGCATATTCTCGTTTTATTGTAAAACGCCGCAAACCTGTGCTCGCCGTTATGTCAGCTATAGCAATCGGCCTGACTGCACTTGTTCCAATGCTGGAATTAAATGATCAATGGGTTAAATATTTTGACAATAGTATCGAGTTCCGCCGAGATGCGGATTTTGGTATCCGCGAATTAACGGGTGTCTACCCTATTGAATTCTCCATTGAAGCCAAAGAAAGCGGCGGCATCAGCGAACCACTCTACTTACAAAAACTGGACGAATTCACCGAATGGATGCGCACCCAGCCCGAAGTAGAGCACGTCTTTAGCTACACTGATATCGTCAAACGTCTAAACCGCAACATGCATGGTGATAATCCAGAATGGTACAAGATTCCTGAAAGCCGTGGACTAGCCGCACAATACCTGCTGCTCTACGAAATGTCCTTAACATACGGCCTTGATTTGAATGACCGTATCAATATCGACAAATCAGCAACACGCGTTACTGCAACACTTGGTGACATGACAACACTACAAACACGCGCCTTCCTTGAACACGCAGAAGCTTGGTTAGAGGAAAATGCACCTGAATATATGCACGCAAAAGCAACCGGAGCGACAGTGATGTTCACATTTATCTCCAGCCGCAACATCCACCAGATGTTAACCGGAAATGTACTTGCGATCGCACTTATCTCAATCGTGATGATTATTGCCCTTCGTAGCTTCGGTATAGGTATCCTCAGTATCATACCAAACAGCGTGCCTATCCTCGTCACTTTTGGTATATGGACACTAACGTTTGGTCAGATTGGCATGGCGTCCGCAATTGTCTCTGCCGTTGCTCTTGGAATTGTGGTTGATGATACCGTACACTTCCTCTCTAAATACTTACGCGCCCGCCGTGAGAAAAATATGAGCAAGGAAGAAGCATTGGAATACGCCTTCCAAACAGTCGGTGTAGCCCTAATCGTCACAACAATTATTTTAACATTAGGCTTTTTAATCATGGCTCTATCTTCTTTCGAGCCAAACAAACAACTCGGTCTAATGACATCAACCAATATGGTTATGGCACTCGTCTTTGACTTCACACTGCTTCCTGCCCTGCTCTTAATAGGAACAAAGAAAGCACCAAAAAAATTGAAAACAACGGCCTAAAAAATAAGGACATATAAAATGAAAACAATATCACTTACAAGACTATTGGGCATCAGTGCGATGCTACTGACACTTCAACCAACACTCGTGAACGCAGAAACACCGGAGGAAAAAGGCTTTGCCATCGCTGCCCGCTCAGACCGCAGCGACCGCGGCTTCATAGACACAGAAGTAAACGCACGCATGGTACTCTACAACGCCCATGGTCAAAGTACAGAACGCAAAATGATACAACGTATCAAAGAAGTTCAAGACGAAAGCGTCGGGGATAAAAGTATCATTATTTTCGAAACACCTGCCGATGTCTCCGGTACAGCCTTCCTCTCACATGCCAATATTTTAGAAGCTGATGACCAGTGGCTATACCTTCCCGACTTGAAAAAAATAAAACGTATCTCATCCCGAAATAAATCCGGCCCGTTCTTGGGAAGCGAATTTGCATTCGAAGATTTCACATCTCAAGAACTGAACAAATACACATACAAATTCATCCGTGAAGAGCCATGTCCCGATATGAAAAACGTGACATGTGATGTAAGTGAGCGTTACCCAGAATTCGATAATTCCGGCTATACAAAACAAGTCTCATGGGTCGATCAAAAAGATTACCAAGTCAGGAAAATCGACTTCTATGATCGTAAAGATGCACTGGCCAAAACACTAACCTTTAGTGGATATAAAAAATACGCTGATAAATACTGGCGTGCACAAGAACTAAAAATGGTCAATCATCTGAATGGTAAAAAAACAGACTTCCTATTCGATGAATTTACATTCAATGTAGGTTTCAGTGATAAAGAATTTGAAAAAGGCATACTGACACGCCTGCGCTAACGCTTAAATTCAATAGGAAGATGAAATAATGAAACCACTATTCCGGCTTATACTAGGAACGTTAACCCTTGCCGCACCATCTGTCTATGCAGGTGAAATTGGTAAAGTCAACGTCACTGGCTTTGTCGGAATAGAAAGCCGTGTATTTTTACAAGACGGACGCTTCGACGGGCAATCATCCGACACACAAAACTCAATCATAATTTCCCCTGAATTCAGATACAAAACGGAGGACCGCAGACACCAATTTGCATTCCTTCCATTCTTTCGTTTGGATGGAGAGGATAATGAACGCACCCATGCAGATATACGCGAAGCGTACTGGCTCTGGCGCGGTGATGAATTTGAAATTTTAACTGGCGTGAACAAAGTTTTCTGGGGCGTTGCCGAGAGCAGACACCTCGTCAACATCATCAACCAAACAGATGCCGTAGAAGATTTAGATGGCGAAGACTATCTTGGCCAACCCATGATAAATTTATCCACTCAAAGAGATTGGGGACAGGTAGATTTCTTCGTACTCCCCGGCTTTCGCGAACGCACTTTCGCCGGAAAAAACGGACGCTTCCGTGGGCCTCTAACGGTCGATGATAAAAACCCAAATTATGAGTCAGGCGCGGAAGAACACCATATTGATTTCGCCGCACGTTACTCTCATTATTTTGGAGAATGGGATGTAGGCTTATCACATTTCTACGGTACAGGCCGCGAACCACGCCTGCTATTAAATGCCGCAGGAACAGAGCTAGAACCATATTATGACCTCATAAACCAAACTGGCGTTGACCTGCAATATACCGGCGATGCATGGCTATGGAAATTGGAAAGCATCGTAAGATCAGGACAGGGAGACCGCTTCATCGCCGCCGTCGGTGGTTTTGAATACACCTTCTACCAAATATTGGAAAAAGATTGGGACTTAGGCATACTTTCCGAATATCAATACGATAACCGCGATGCATCCGCACCAATCACAACACAAGACCGGGATATATTCGCCGGTTTCAGGTTGGCATTAAATGACATTCAAGACAGTGAGCTTCTCGCCGGTGTTTCTATTGATACAAAAACAGGTGAAAAATTCTTCAGTCTAGAAGCAGAGCGCCGCATAGGTGATAATTATGATATAGAGTTAAGAGCACGCTTTTTCACAGGTGCAGATCGTAATGAAAAAACCTATCCGTTGGAACAGGATGATTATCTTCAAATACGCTTTTCACGTTATTTCTAGGCTTATCCCTGCGTCAAGTCGTTCAAAAGATCAACATCATCAGAGAAATCAACAGCAGTACCATCAACGGCACCTGCCCCCATTTCTCCGACAAGAGAACCACCTAAATCAGGCGCAGCACCAACAGTTGATGCAACACTTTCAAGAAATGTATCATCAACTCCAAAAACACGGTGGATACCCTTCAACACCGTTTCAAACATTGTCAACGCATCAGCACCAATACCATCAGCGAAAAAAGCGCCCATACTCTCCGTAACAGGTTTTAAAAACTCATGAGACATACCGGCAAGAGGTGATTCTGCCCACCCCTCACTATGGATCATTCCATAATCAAGGAAGGAATCAATCATAAAGAAACCAAAATACAACGCAGTCGCCTTCGCAGCCATACCAATGGCTTTCATGCCAAACGTGTCACTCAAGTCGCCCTTTTTAAAATCACCATGCTCTGCGGCAGAAGCTGCCATCACATATCCCCGATATACATAACTTTTTTTACATTATGAGAATGATTATCATTGACATATCGAAACGTCAAGACTAAATTGCGAACGGTTATCATTTAGATACAAAGAGATATAAAATAATGAGTGATATAAAAAGCCAATTAGTACAAGGCATAGCGGGTTTAGCAGCAACATTCGTCGTTTCATCAGGTTTTGCATCTGATGCAAATGCGCAGGACACCACAATTGACACTGCAAAAGAAGCAGTACAAGTCATCTACCCTGCCACCAAAGAAGTGAGCTTAGCCGCAAAATCAGGCGATCCAGAAAGACAACTTAAGGCCGGGACAAACATGATTAATGCCCAGCGCCGCATTACAGAATTATTTGGCAAAGATTATGACGGGCAATTCTCATATAACTATCAGTATAAAGAAAGCGGATACCAAAGCGGTGCCACCCAAAAATCACGTAATGTTAATGCACCAATCGACTGTGATCGCGCATTCATAACCGTTCAGCCATTAAAAGCAAACCAAGACATCGAACGTGACAACGGCAATGTCATCAAACAAGGGCGCACATACCTTCAATTCACAATGCAGCCAACAATGTCTATGATCGGGCCATTCCACCTTGCTTTAAACGGAATTAAGCCAGACCCGAATCCCGAAACAGAAAAAAGAATGGTACAAGCACACAGCACCTCGTTCTTTCCTATTGGACACCCAACAACACGAAACCCCGCAACTCATATTTTTCAAATGCAGGCCAGTGACTTTACAGATTTCAATGGTTCAGACGATAAACTCGGAAGCCACCACAAAATCCCCTATTCCGTTGCTACAGACATGATGCAGGAAACATGCGGTAATCGTTTAGAAGAATTGAATGATGACTTACTAGATATGTTTGCCAAACCACCCTCGGGACCATAACCCCCCAAACCGATTCTGTTAAACGCGTATACTTACTATTAAATCAGGACACAAACCAGAACATGTCACCTGTAGATATTCAAAAACAATTCTCACACACAAACACCGCAACTGACCATCATGTCGGCTTACAAGGCCGTTTTAGAATTGATGAAACATTACTCGACACAGTTGCGCAATATGGCGGAAAAATAGAAAAACAAAAAAACAGCGCGGCAGAAACCCTCTATAGCTTGAACTTCACGAATGGAAATGGAAATCAAGATTTTACAGGCAATCTAAATGAGTTAAAAGATTATCTTCATATATTACATCAGCCAATAAAAAACGGAATTGAAAAGGCAGTAAAACAAAGCAGCGGCTACGACGATGCAAACTCAGGGCGTAAAGTCCTGATGCTTTCAAAATTAAAAGAGCAAGTTCAACAAGAACGTGAACAAACACTCTCAGTCTTACGTTTCATGACAACCGGATCAATCGCTCTTACCGATTATATAGACCCAAACGGTGACGAAGACCATTCAAATACTGAACACAGCATCAGAACCGCTGATATGTGGCGCAAAACTTGCGAAATTGACAATTCAAAAACAACAGATACAAAAGAAAAAGAACCCGCAGTAATTGAAAATAGTACATTCAATGCCTCAAACGGATTTGAGTTTATTCTTTCAACACAGTTCTTACATAAAGAAACAACAACAGATGTTCCCTTCCCGATTGTGGCACAAACTCTAAAAGAAGAGATTAGAGAGACGCTAGATAAAACACTTGGAGATATGACAACGAATAACGTCTTTAACACAGGCATCCTGTCCCTCTCCCCCGAAGAAATGGAAACATTCTGTGCAAATATGCACGAAAAACTGCAAACACCTGAGTTTCAGGAAATCCTAGCACTAACACAACATGAACAACGCACACATAATGCTATCACGCGCATAGAACAACAGGTCAACGATATAAATTCACCGTTAATGAAATCATTCATTAAAGATGGCATTCACGAAGGCACAGAAAACAAAATTAATGACCTGATGATGGCAAGCTCATCACTTACCTCAATCCTTGCCTCTGACGCTATGCAGGCACGTTGGGCACATTACTTTTTCACAGATCGTCACGAATCCCCGCTCAATGACATCACCGAAGACATAGCAGTCATGCAAGATGTTATGAAATATTATGAGCATGCCGAACACACAACCCCCATGCATATAGAGGCAATGGCCACTGACCCTGAGTTCTTTGGCCTCCTATCCTTTGAACATGAACTCGCCAACACACTGGAACAATCCCTACCAAATGTGAAAGGCATGGATAAAGCCCAACGCGCGGAATTGCAAAAAGGGTATCAACACATACAAGACATCCTCAAAAATGCCTCTATAGGCGGCCAAACCCTTAGTACCAATCACTTAACCGACAACCAACAAGCTGTTCTAGACACAATTGAACGATCAGTTGGCATTGGCAATGACGGAATGGCTCGTGTTGGAAAAGAGTTTGTCGGAAACACCATTGAGTTTTTCGAAGATATCTATAAACGCCCATTTTCCTCCAAAAAAGAATTCATGGCCTCCGCCGCGATATTAGGATGGATTGCCTATATGCAAATGGGTGGAAATCCCGAAGATGCAAATACATCGTTAGAAGCAGTCAAAACAGCATTAGAAAACATGCCGGCCGAAAATACAGCAGATATCGCAGCAGATGGGTCTATGAACTTCGATGATATTATGTCAGATCTGGATAACGGCGGATTAGACACAAGTGATAACGCATCAGGCTTTGGCGATCTTGATTTATCTGCAATGACCAAAGATGAACAAAGAGAAGCCCTCCTCCAAATGCAGAAATCAGGTGAATTGGACGACCTGACAGACGCACAGCTTGCACAAATTAACCCTGACCTGTTCCACTTTAATACGACAGGTATTTTCGGTGATATGGTTGGTAAATATAAACACTTTACCATTGATAACGCAGTAACAGGAACAACCCTCACTGTTCTTGATCTCATGCGTGTATCCATGGAAAATGGTATTGAAAAGCTTGGTGGTGCAATCAATGAAACCGGATCATTTTTTAAATCCGCCAATACAGGAGCAGTAGAAGCCGGAGATAAAATATTCCTTGGCAACCTGTTCCAAACGACGGCCGGGCATTACCCAATGATCGCCTCCCTCTTTGCAATGTCGATGCTCTCCGGCCCAAGAAGTGGCGCAAAACGCATATTTGGGTTCTTTGATGGCTTTGTGAATTCTAGTATAGCAACCGTAAAAGATCGGCCTCTTATGTTGCCTGCTGCACTCACAACGGCAATATTAGAACCACAAACAATCGTTCTGGCCACAGAAGCAGATAAAGGCGGGTTTGCATTCCCATTACTCGCCGCAATGATTGCCGCACCGATGTGGAAACGTAATGGAAAGTCAGGTGATGCACTTCATAACGAAATCACACAAAATGCAAGAACACTAACGGATCACCTAAACGATCAGAAACAAGAATGGTCTTTAAAAGATTCACGACCGGATATTTTAGAATCCTTATCACAAGCAGCCCTCCTCCAAGAAAAAGTGAAAGCTGACTTGCCCGATAATATTCGTGAAATCAGCTTCCCTAACCAAAACTTTATGGGCATAAAAACCAGACCACGGGGATTGAAAGAAAATTTCAAAATTGCATCTGATAATTTAGAACCAACAATAACCGCCCTCCATAAATTTGACCTGACGATGGATGTGGCCTCACGTTATATGGACGCACAAAACGGCGCATACCATAACTTTGTTCATGGGAAAATTGAAAACGTCATACAAGCATTCAAAGACGTTCAATCAGGTGATATGGATGTAAAAACATTTGGTAAAAAAATAGATACAGATTTACGCGATGTCATATCCGCACAAACCTTTATCGGCGGTAGCAACGACATCTATAACGAGATATACGGACAAGCCCCCTCAGATAAACAAAAACAACGCTTACACCATCATGGAAAACATCAACACGGCATACAATCCCGTAAAGAGCGCTTCGATCAATATTCACAAAATGTTGAGGCACTAAAACAGGAAAACACAAAGCTTAAGACAAGCCCCCTCTTGCCTTACCTTATGCCACACCAACAAACACCCATTGCCCAAGCAACAGGAACACTCATACGCCAATCCGAAAAACTCGACAATCAGATGAAGATTGCATGGGAGCGCACAAAACAAGGGTTGAACCCCGTATGGGACAAAATTGTACGCGGCGCATCCTATGCAAAAGCAGGCTATAACGAAATACCGCATAAAAAGGCTGTTGGCTTGGGGCTTGTTGCATCCGGTCTCACTCTCGCAGGACTTGATACAGCAGGCATAGGTGGCAATACCGTAAGCACGATGTCCTCATATGCCGGATACGGTGCAGGCGCATTGGGTGCAAGCGGTATGTTCATGCTCATCAACCCAATTGATGACCTGCTCTTTGCGCACCTTGGATTAGGCGGAACGGCGTACGGCGCAGGTTCAAGTGTTTATGCTGTCAATAAGTTCGGTGCAGTTCCACTCTATAACTACGCACAAGAACAAATAACACCATTTATAGAGCGCGTAAAACGTGCACATGATGCATTTAATACACCTGACATTGAGAAAGAAGAAATCACAATAGCCCCATCAATGGCACAAGAACTCTCAGACATTTGTATTGAATGCGGTAGGTGCTTAGAAGAAAATAATCAAGGCGAATGCCAGACACAAATTTACCTCACGGTGCTTGTTGATAATCATGATAATACGACAACCACACCCTCAATACATGCTCAACCAATTGATATTGAAAATGAATAGAACTTGCCCGTATTCAAAACAATATTTCCCCACAAGAAAATGTAAAATATACTGCTGTGCACAATGCTGCGAATAATATATAAAACACAGCATATAGAAAAAATTACAATACAAAGTGTGTAGTTCGACCATGGAGCAAGAGAATCAAAAAGTACGCCCGCTTGTTAAAGAGACCATAAGCGTTACTTTAATATTTACAGATATCATTGCGATGAGCTTGTCATTCATACTTGCCCTGTTTACCGCAGAATTTCTAAAAGACACACTCCAACCGAATATCTATAATAAGCCTTTTTCAGATTACACAAATATCCATGACCTGTTTTTCATCTGGATGTGCCCAATCATATTATTAACGTTCTTTCAAAAAGGACACTACACCCAGCGCGTCCCATGGTGGAGCCAAGTTCATAATGTCTTAAAAATATGCATTATCGCTTTTATCATAGATGGATTCACCCGCTTCGCTTTTGATATGTCATTTTCGCGTTTGCTAATCGGGCTAAGTTGGATTTACGTTTTTTTCCTAACCCTTGCCGGGCGACAAATAATATACTTAATTGCACGTAGAAAAGGCCTCTGGCGCATCCCTACAATTGTAATCGGCGATGTCGAAACATTAACGGATGTCTTACATGCCTTCAGTACAGATCACTATACAGGCTATAAGGTTGAAACCGTATGCGTACGTGACAATAAGAAAAGCACTCTTGACCTCGAAACTGTACCTAAGAAATATGACAGTATAAACATTGAAACAAACGTAACCGATTACAAAACATACATCCAAAACAATATCGATCACTTTTTCGTCATTGCTTTAGAAAATTTCAGAGGGCAAGAACGCGACAATATAATACAAACCCTCACACAGAAAAAAGCACTCTACGCCATTGTTCCTCCCGTCTCACGCGTTAGCTTATTTGAGATGGAGCCACGCTACTTCTTTGGCTATGATATTATGCTCTTACATGCCAAATACCCCATTCTTTCAATCAAAGGGCGTTTTATGAAACGTTCTACAGATATTGCACTGGCTGTTACCGCCCTTCTACTCCTTTCTCCAATTATGCTTATTGCGGGCATAATGTTAAAAGCAGAAGGCCAAGGTGGAAGTATTTTTTACGGTGGATACCGTATTGGAAAAAATGGAAAGAAATTCAAATGTTGGAAATTTCGTTCAATGGAACCTGACTCAGATCACCTCCTGCACGAGCTATTAAAAAACGACCCTCAAGCAAATGCGGACTGGGAAGCATACCGAAAACTAAAACAACCCGACCCGCGCGTAACAACAAAGACGGCACGTATCATCCGTAAAACAAGCATCGATGAATTACCACAGCTATGGAACGTCATTCGCGGAGATATGAGTCTTGTCGGCCCACGCCCAATCCTCGAAAATGAATTCGATTTATTTGGAGACTCTATCCAAGAATACTTACGTGTACGTCCCGGTATAACAGGATTATGGCAAGTGAGCGGCAGAAATGACACAACATTCGAACGCCGTATTTATTGGGATGGCTGGTATGTACGTAACTGGTCATTTTGGGGAGATATCGTAATTATGATTAAAACCCTACGTGTTGTGCTCGGCGGGTCAGGTGCATATTAAACAATAAGAACCCTATTGGGATGCCTGCTTATCAACGTAATTCTGCACGGCCTGTTCTGCCTGCCCTAATGCATCAGGATCGCTGGAACGTAAAACAACATTAACACCCAACACGCCATCTTGAAAATACGGATAGCTTCCAATCTCGACGGTCTCATAACAATCCTGTATATCACCAAGTCCCTTCGCGATAACACTCTCCGGCATAGAGCTTGCCACCGTTCGCGACTCTAGAATTGCTCCGCCCTTTAACGTGGCCGCTACATGATCTGTCATCGCCTGCATAATACGCGGCACACCGGCCATCACATGTACATTTTCAATAATAAACCCCGGTGCAGCAGATACAGGGTTAGGAATAAGAGACGCACCAACAGGGATACGTGCCATACGCAACCGTGCTTCATTTAAATCAGCTTCACCATAATGGGCAAGCAACATGTCATGTGCATCCTGACTAACTTTAATTTCAACACCACACGCCTTCGCAATGCAATCCGCCGTAATATCATCGTGCGTCGGACCAATGCCCCCACTTGTGAACACATAATCAACACGCTGTTTTAACGTGGCAACCGTATCCACAATAACATCTTCTATATCCGGAATAATACGCACCTCAATCAAAGAAATTCCGCACTTCACAAGAGCATTGGCAACATAGTTGATATTCTTGTCCTGTGTACGTCCGGACAAAATTTCATTGCCAATAACAATCATCGCTGCAGTATATTTCTTACTCATCAAAGATACGGCTCCCCAATCTTACATCTGTCGTTTACACTCGAAAAACTTTACAGAGGTCTTTCAACACTATATCTAAAGACATGCACCTGCGACACTTGCAAAATGGCACATAAAAAAAGGAATAACAATGACATTAGAGATCAACCTGTCACCGAAACCAAACTTCACTGCCGAAGGTATAGAACTCCATGGCGCAGAAGGTTTCGAAGGCATGCGTAAAGCCGGAAAGCTTGCTGCTGAAATTCTGGATATGATCACCGACCATGTCGTTCCCGGCGTAACAACCGAACACCTTGATGCACTCTGTCATGATATGTGTACAAAAGCAGGCGCAATCCCTGCACCATTGGGATATCAAGGTGCTGCGCCCGAACCCTTCCCAAAATCAACATGTACATCAGTTAATCACGTTGTCTGTCATGGTATTCCGAATGAGAAAAAACTCCGCGAAGGAGACATCGTTAATATCGATGTTACCGTTATTTTAGATGGTTGGCACGGCGACACATCCCGCATGTTCCTTGTAGGAAATAAAATATCAGTAAAAGCAAAGCGTCTGGTCGATGTAACATATGACTCCATGATGGCTGGTATTGAAGCCGTGAAACCCGGTGCGACACTAAACGATATTGGTTATGCCATCCAAGAAGTGGCCGAAAAACAAAGATTTTCTGTTGTTCGTGATTTCTGCGGCCATGGCCTTGGGCGTGTATTCCACTCTCCCCCATCAGTCATGCATTATGGCCTGTCACCGGAACAAGTCAGAAAAACAAACCTTCGGAGCACAGTATTAGAACCGGGAATGTTTTTCACAATAGAACCTATGATTAACGCAGGTCATTATACGACGAAAGTCCTGAAATCTGATGGCTGGACGGCCGTAACGCGTGACCGATCCCTATCTGCACAATTTGAGCATTCGCTCGCCGTAACAGAAGACGGGTTTGAAATTTTCACACTATCCCCAAAGGGTTACACAAAACCATTATATAACAGATAAAATATGGATCAGAATATATCAGAACAAAACCAAGCTCATATTAAAGATACGAACACAGTTAACGCACAATTGACTGAGGATGATTATGGCCAATTTTGTGCCTTATTCGTTTCAAATATAATACACAGACAAACAATAATCTGCATCACAAGCCTCTTATTATCCCTATTTACATCAATAACTCTCATCACAATGGTTGGAAATTTCATATCCTGGAACAATGACTTACAAAGTGTAATCACCATAACCCTAGCATGCATATTATCTATTCCTTTTTATCGTTTCTTTTTAAAATATGCGGGAAAAGAAAACAAAGTGGACGATGATAATAACTTCATTTTTGAGCAAAAAAAAGTAAGCATTAATCGCCACGGATATACAGAGCAGCGTAAATTTAATACGAACACAACACAATGGCGTGCCATCACAAAAATAATAGAAGATGATCGCTCGATTTACCTATTTATCAGTAAAAGTCATGCCTTCATTATCCCGAAATCATCTTTTGCGAATGATGAGGATACACAAACCTTCTACGAAGAAGCACAAAAATATTGGTCTATGCGCAACAATAAAATAACAAAAAAACCATGGGACACCAAAGGTTAAACAGTATGAATACCATTTTAAAAAACATTGTTTCCGGTTTAAAAATTGCATTCTTTATGCCCTGTAACGCAGAAGACTTTCGGATTACATGGGACACATTATGGGCCATTATATTCATCGTTTTAGGTCTGCAAATATCGTTCAACTACATTCAAGCGGATCAATCAGCAAAATATAGTGAATGGGGTATCTATTTCCATGCTGCCACATTTTCAATGCTTATGTTATCTGGCTATCTGATAAGCATCATCACAAAAAACAAAAATAAGATACTTCACTTTGTAATCCCATTCTACAATGCCATACTTCCATTACTTTTCCTCAATTTCATATGGGCATTCGAAGCACCTGTGTCTTTTGTAAATAAGGTAGAAGATGCACCAATATACCTGATAACAATATGGTCGTTTCTTATAGGTTTTCGGATTATTACTCTACATCATTATATTATTATAGAACGAAAAATTCTTGCATCCTGTTTTGCTGCGACCACGATGTACATCCTGTTGTCTCATACTTATATGACAACATTCTTTTACGACAACGGTAACGATGAAACAGAATATGTCCAATCTGAGTTTGATAAACTCACTGATGAAGAAATTTTCACAATGCAAGCCCCCCTATTGCAAAAAACCTTCGAAAACATAAGCCCCTCAAAAAAGGGGAAAACAGATATATACGCCATATCATTCGGCAGTTATGCCCACCAAGATGTCTTTATGAAAGAAGTGAATTATGTTGATGAACGCCTTGATAAAAAGCTCGCCATTAAAAACCGCATAAAGTTAATTAACAATGAAGCTACTGCCTTCGATTTACCAATGGCGAACGGAACAAATTTAAAAAAAGCGATCACTGAAATAGAAAGCATAAGCCAACCAGACGAAGATATCCTCTTACTCTACTTTACCAGTCATGGAGGAAAAACAAGCGGACTATCCGTCAACATAGGTGGTGGACATTCGCTACAAGACCTCAATGGAGAGCGCCTCTCTGAAATTTTGGATAGCTCCACAATAAAACATAGAGTTATCATTATTTCATCTTGCTATAGTGGCGCGCTCATCCCGCATTTAGAAAACGAAAATACAATGATTATTACCGCATCTGCAGACAACAAACAATCATATGGCTGCTCCGATGATGCAGACCTTACCTACTTTGCAGATGCATACTTCAAAAAATCACTATCAATGACAACAGACCTTGAAAAAGCCTTTCAACTCGCAAAAACGCATGTTCTGGAACGAGAAAAGCGTGAAAATTTAACACCCGCATCAAACCCACAAATTTTCATAGGTAAAAACATCAAAACTATCTTAAAAAAATACAACGGTGTCCCCCTCGTAATACCTGACAAACAAACGAAACAATAATTCACCATTCAGATGATTGCCAAACAAGCTTGTCTTGTTCATAGTATGAGCGAGCGTAATAATGATTATTAAAATATAATGTCACAAACAAAAGAAAAAAAACCACATTACACTGGCCACAGGTCACGATTACGTACGCGTTTCGTACAGAGTGGTGCCGACGCACTTCAAGATTACGAGTTATTGGAACTCCTGCTTTTTATGGCCATCCCGCGCCGCGATGTAAAACCACTTGCCAAGGATTTACTAGCACATTTTGGCTCACTCCCCGAACTTATGAGTGCATCACATCATGACCTCATGAAAGTAGATGGCATTAGTGAAAATATCGCAACGGCACTAAAAACCGTAACCGCAATATCAGAACGCATGATAAAACAAGAACTCATGCAAAAGCCAATTTTGAATAACTGGACACGCCTGATGGATTATTGCCATATGACAATGGCACATGAGAAAAAAGAACATTTCCGTATCCTGTTCATGAATAAGAAAAACGAATTGATCGCCGATGAAATACAAGGATCAGGAACTGTTGACCACACCCCCGCTTATCCACGCGAAATTATGAAGCGCAGCTTAGAACTTGGCGCAACTGCAATCATTTTAATGCATAATCACCCAAGCGGAGATCCAAAACCATCACAAGCAGATATCAATATGACCAACGCCATCATTGAAGCAGCAAAACCATTTAATATAAAAATTCATGACCATGTCATTATCGCACGCAATGGATACACATCATTCAGAAATGAGGGGCTTATCTAATATGTATTTCCTCCCGCCTCTTATTCTCATGCTTGGACTTACCTTCGTACTCTTTTTCTCCTCAGGCTGCACACCACAAAGCCACCGCGCAGGCCCACCACCAACGCAAAAACAACAAAACCACACAACAGTTAATAAACAACTCGAGCATATCCGTAATAAGAACTTCTCGGTCTTACGTACTGAAATGGTATTAAAGGGCTTAAGCATGGATAACCCGATGCTCATCCGTGCATTCAAAGATGAAATGAAATTGGAACTTTGGGTGAAAAGCTCCTACGGCAATCAATATGAACTATTTAAATCTTATAACATTTGCAGTAAATCAGGCGCACTAGGCCCCAAATTAAAAGAAGGTGACCTACAAACTCCCGAAGGCTTCTATAGCGTCACGAAGGACCGCTTAAACCCAAACAGTAAATATTTCCTCTCATTCAATATTGGCTACCCCAACGCCTACGATAAATCCCACAAACGTACGGGATCACACCTCATGATCCACGGGAATTGCATATCTGAGGGCTGCCTTGCAATGACAGACGCCGTCATTGGTGAAATTTACCTAATCGTAGAGCAAAACTTCAAATACGGACGCAAATCCATTCCCATTCACATCTACCCCTTTCGCATGACAAACGAAAACTTACAAATGCGCGCCCTATCACGTTGGCAGCCATTTTGGAGAAATCTAAAAGAAGGGTATGATTATTTCGAAACAAATAAACGCCCGCCACATACATCTGTTCAAGCCGGCCGTTATGTATTCAACCAAGGACAATATTATTAATCATAAACAAGACGAGGCTCAAAATGGATAATACAACTGATTTCGCATTTGGACTGGTTCAAGGTTTCTTTAATAGTCAATTTTCAATCTGGTTTGTCATTGGTCTCATTTTCTTTCTAATTGGCACCTTCATCACATTTGTGATTCTCCATTCAAAAATAACAGGGCACCGCATTACCGGTACGATTGTTGGCGGCATACACAGAACCCGTATCAAAAAGAAAATCCGTGACGGCAAAGAAATCGAAAAAATAAAAAACGATCGTTATCTTGTTGTCGACTATACCCGCCCCGACGGCACACAGCACCGCGAACTAAGCAGTGATGGTATAGACAAAAACATCCCCTACAAAACAGGTGACAACATCCCCCTCCTCGTTTGCCTACGCAAAGACTATGATGATGTTTACCGTGCGGACAGTAAAACCCCCCTCATCATGGCTCTGGTTTTCTTAGGGCTCGGTGGCTGGCTCATGTTCCCAATTTTACAAGTACTCGGCATGAAAAAAACATTTTGGCTTGGCGTTGCCCTAATCCTCATCCCCGCAATCATAAAACTCGCCAATTTCCTATCAAACGGCAAAGGCAATACAGACAAACGCCTAAAATCAAAAACTTTCACCGAAGATGAAATAAAGCCACTCGAAGACATCCTTGCAAACTGGGATAAAATGGAATAGGTTCTGGGCGAAAAATACGCGACCATACACCTCTTTACACTGGTAAAGTATGGATAAAACTACGTACCAAGATGCGTAACAAAAAATAAGTTGGAAAGATAAAAATGATACCACGTTACTCCCGCCCCGAAATGGCAGACATCTTTGAACAAGACAACAGATTCCGCATTTGGCTAGAGGTTGAGACTCTTGCCCTTGAAAAAATGGCGGAGCTAGGCACTGTACCTGAAAGCGCAGCCAAGACATTGCGTGAAAAAGGAAACTATGATGTTGATCGTATCAACGAAATTGAAGCAGAAGTAAAACACGATGTTATCGCATTCCTGACATCCGTTGCCGAATATGTCGGTGAAGATAGCCGTTACGTACACCAAGGCATGACCTCATCCGATGTCATTGATACATCCTTCGCCGTTATGCTGACACAAGCTGCTGACCTTATTATCGCAGATATTGAAAAGCTTATGGCAGCACTAAAAAAACGTAGTCTGGAGCACAAAGAAACACTTTGCATCGGTCGTTCTCACGGTATTCACGGTGAGCCAACAACATTCGGCCTAAAGCTTGCCGGTCATTATGCTGCCTTCAAACGTGCACGTGATCGCATGATCGCTGCAAAAGAAGAAGTCTCTACAATCACAATTTCAGGCGCAGTGGGCACATACGCAACCGCAGAGCCATCAATCGAAGCGCACGTCGCAGAGAAACTTGGACTAAAGCCGGAAACCGTCGCAACACAAGTTATCCCACGTGACCGCCACGCAATGTTCTTTGCAACACTTGGTGTTGTCGCAAGCTCTATCGAAAATCTAGCGGTAGAAGTGCGCCACCTACAACGTACCGAAGTCCGCGAAGCAGAAGAATATTTCGATCCTTTGCAAAAAGGCTCCTCGGCTATGCCGCACAAACGTAACCCAATCGGTACAGAAAACATGACAGGTCAAGCGCGCATTATCCGCTCCGCCGTTATCCCTGCACTTGAGAATGTTGCCCTATGGCATGAACGTGATATATCGCACTCTTCCGTTGAACGTACAATTCTACCGGATGCTTTAATTTCTGCGGATTACGCACTGAACCGCCTTGCAGGTATTATTGACAAGCTCCTCGTCTACCCGGATCGTATGATGCATAATCTGGAAATGACTGGTGGCTTGGTATTCTCACAACGCACAATGCTGGCCCTGACACAAGCCGGGATCTCACGCGAAGATGCATACCGCATTGTACAGCGCAACGCGATGGAAGTATGGGCAGACCGTTCAAGCGGTAAAGGCACACTCACTCTCCGCGGTGCAATTGAGAACGATCCGCAAGTCACTGAAAAACTTGACAGAAATGCTTTAGATGCTATCTTTAGCTACAATGCATATATAAAGAATATTCCCGCGATCCTTGATCGTGCCCTAACCGACTAACCCGAAGGAGAGCGTCATGAAAGGCGACAAAAAAATTATTGAGCTTTTGAACGAAGCATTAAAAAAAGAGCTTACTGCTGTAAACCAGTACTTCCTACATGCACGCATGTTAGAAGATTGGGGCATTACAAAGCTCGCAAAGCATGAGTACAACGAGTCTATCGAAGAGATGAGACACGCAGATGACCTTATCAAACGTATCCTCTTTCTTGAAGGTCTACCAAATCTACAAGAACTCGGTAAGCTCTACATCGGTCAAGATGTAAAAGAAATCATGGAATGCGATATGAAATTAGAAGTCGATGGTGCAGGTCATTATCGCGAAGCAGTTTCCTACGCAGAGGAAGTAAAAGATTACGTAACGCGCGATCTTTTTGCAAAAATCTTATCTGATGAAGAAGGCCATATTGATTATCTTGAAACACAATTACAGATGATCAAAAATATGGGCGTACAAAACTATATCCAGATTAATTCTGAAAGTGCACTAGATGCAGAAGCATAAAACGCTTTAAAAAAATAGAAATATCAGAAGAAGGCCTAAACTTGGCCTTCTTTTTTTATTTGGAAAACAAAAACGCAGCAGCCTCATCAACAGAATAATTTCCCTGCCCTACGGGTTTATTATCTTCATCCAAAAAAACAATTGTTGGATAACCTGTCCATGGCTTAACAACATAATTTTTAAGCTTCTTCTTCAAAACACTTTCCGATCCTTTATTCAAAATCAAAGGAAATGGCGGTTCTTTCAACTTTTTTGCATATCGCCCATAATTCGCATAATTTTCATCAACCGAAATGGCAATAACAGAACCTTTTTGCGTACGTTCCAAATTCATAATGCCCGGCATTTTCTTTACGCAATATGGACACCATGATGTGTAAATATAAAGAATCTTTTTTTGCCCACTCTTACCTTTCACATACTGAAGAATTTTTTCAGGGGGAAGCGTATAAATTTTAGTCTTCCCGCCATTACCTGCGGCATAAACCGTAAACGAAGAACACACAAGGCAGACAAAGAACAAAACGGCAATACTACGTGTAAACATACTCACTCCAAATATTTTCTGATCTGAAAATAACAGCTTGAAAACGTTATTCATACAAAAATCCACGCAAGGCAAATGAGAATGACTTGCATTCACCAATCGTTAATGATAATAATTCTCATTAGTAACTGCGAATCAGGAAAGCAAAAGTTCAAAGCAATGTATGTCTGTATATGCAACCAAATCACGGATAAAGAAATAAAACAGCACCTGAATGAACGTGCAGGACAACCCGTACCAACAGATGAAAACGGTGTAGAGAACTTCTACCAATGCTGCTCTGGCGGCACTCCATCAAATTGCGGAAAATGTCTTGATATGATGGAAGATTTTGTAATCCAACATAATAAGAGCGCACAAACCGTTCGCGAAATATCTGATAAGGTTAATGAAATAACCGAAACATCCCCTGCTCATCAGGAAAAGATCAAGACACAAGAACCTGTTTAAATCACCAAAATAATCATACCGGGATACTTGCAATTCAATGCTCTGTATGTCACGACTATTAGGCTAACCCTAACTCGTTTTAGAGGATTTACTATGTTAAAAAAATTAATGCTCACACTCGGAGGTCTTCTCATCATGTCTACAGCCACAGAAAGCCAAGCTGCAGATCCTGCTAACACACTTCAAATGGAAGTATCAACAGGCGGGACTGTTGTTATCGAACTTTTACCTGACATCGCTCCTAAACATGTTGAGCGCATCAAAACATTAGCCGCAGAAGGTTTCTACGATGGTATCGTATTCCACCGTGTTATCTCCGGATTTATGGCACAAACAGGTGACCCAACAGGCACAGGCCGCGGCGGATCCAAATACCCTGACGTTCCTGCGGAGTTCAGCCAGTATAAATACAAGCGCGGAACTGTAGGTATGGCACGTTCACAAAACCCTGATAGTGCAAACTCACAATTCTTTATCTGCTTTACAGATACAGGCTGTAGCTTCCTAACTGGTCAGTACACAGTATTTGGTCAAGTGACATCAGGCATGGAACACATTGACGAAGTTTCTGTTGGTGAGCCACCAAGAGACCCTTCTAAAATCGAAAAACTAACAATCGGCGCGGCTGAGTAATTCTGCACGCCCTACATATATTTATCTTTTTTATATAGCCATTTAACGATATCCTTTTAAGCCGTAATGCACGCAAAAGGATCAGTTAAATGGCTATAAATTTATATCAGATAGATGCTTTCACAGATAAAGTGTTTGGCGGAAACCCTGCCGCAGTATGCCCGCTCGACACTTGGCTTCCTGATGCAACACTTCAAAATATTGCCGCAGAAAATAACCTGTCTGAAACAGCCTTCTTTGTCCCCACCACTAAAAACGATGCAGATTATGAGCTTCGCTGGTTCACCCCCGCAGTAGAAGTAGACTTATGCGGCCATGCGACCCTAGCCGCCGCACATGTTGTCCTAAATGAATTAGAGCAGAGTAAGAATAAAGTAAGCTTTACATCACGTTCCGGTTCTCTACACATAGAACGAGCAGAAAAAAACAGCCTGAAAATGAATTTCCCTGCATGGCATACCACACCAGAAAACCCATATGAGCAGTTAAATAAAGCACTAGGCGCAGCCCCCGCCTCACTTCATCGCGGAAAATACTGGATGGCTGTATTTAAAGATGAGAAACAAATAAAATCAATCAAACCCGATTTCAGGGCATTAAAGAACATCGAAGAGATAGATGCTCTCATCATAACCGCACCATCCCAAGACCCAAAAATTGATTTTGTTTCACGTTTTTTCTGCCCACAGTTCGGCATAGATGAAGACCCGGTTACAGGCTCTGCACATTGTATTTTAACACCCTATTGGTCGAATATATTGAATAAAAAAACTTTAAATGCCTATCAAGCATCTACCAGAGGCGGTCACCTTCTATGCGCACTCAATACAGATCGTATAGAAATAACAGGACAATCATCCCTATACCTGAAAGGTAGCATAAATGTCTAAAGACACAGAATGGTGGCGCGGTGCAGTTATATATCAAATCTACCCGCGCTCCTTCCTTGATACCAATGAAGATGGAATTGGTGACCTCCCCGGCATTACCAAAAAACTGGATTATATAGCCAATCTTGGCGTTGATGGCATTTGGATCTCTCCATTTTTCAAATCTCCAATGAAAGACTTTGGATATGATGTATCCGATTACCGAGATGTTGATCCTATTTTCGGAAATATGAACAACTTTCAAACCTTACTGGAAAAAGCACACAGTCATGGCCTGAAAATTATCATCGATCTTGTCCTATCCCATACATCAAACGAGCACCCATGGTTTTCTGATCCCGCAAAAAAAGATTGGTATGTCTGGGCAGATGCAAAATACGCCCCAAACGGCGATAAACACCCGCCTAATAACTGGGTCTCCGTATTCGGTGGAAAAGCATGGGAATGGGATGAGCGGCACAAACAATACTACCTCCATAATTTCTTAACCGAGCAGCCGGATTTAAACTTCCACAATCCCGAAGTTCAAACAGAAATGCTCGATACATGTAAATTCTGGCTTGATATGGGCGTTGATGGTATTCGCCTGGATGTTGTGAACTTTTACTTCCACGATAAAGACCTTCGCGACAACCCACCGCGAACAAAAGGCACAAAATTTGCGACACAATTTGAAGAGGACACCCCCTACTCAGCACAACAACATATTTACGACAAATCCAGACCTGAAAATTTAAACTTTATCGAAAAGCTCAGAACACTAACAAATACATATGACAATCGTGTTTTAATTGGCGAAATCGGCGATGATCACCCCTATAGGCTTTCAAAACATTATACACAAGGGAATAAACATCTCCACACCACCTATAACCCGCACATGATGTCAGGAACCCAAAAACAATTAACGCAAGACATCATCCGCTCCCCTATCGAAACTTTCTTTCATTCCGATGATAAAAATAAAAAGAGCTGGCCAAGCTGGGCGTTCTCAAATCATGATGTTGTCCGCGCCGCCAGTCGTTGGTTTAAACAATACGACCATAATCCTGACTGCTCAAAAATGCTCATTGCTTTGTTGGGCTGCTTACCCGGTAGTGTATTCCTGTATCAAGGAGAAGAACTGGGATTACCCGAAGCCAAGATACCTTTTGAAGCCTTACAAGACCCATGGGCAAAACAAACATGGCCTGAATGGCAAGGGCGTGATGGATGCCGCACACCGATACCATGGACAAAGGAATTAGGAACGCATTGCGGGTTTTCTGTAATCACACCTTGGCTTCCTATACCGCATAATCACAAGGACATGAGTATACAAAAACAAGGAGAAGATACGTCTTCGACCTTAAATTTCACAAAAAAGTTTCTAAAATGGCGAAAGAAAAAGACTGAGATTATAGATGGAGCTTACGAATTCATCGACACAGATCATCCAAAAATCATACATATTAAAAGATATAATGATACAAGCGAAACACACGCTATTTATAACCTATCTGATAAGACAATAACCTATGATAATAAAGTGTTAAAACCTTACGCTTACCTCATAGACGGCTTCGTGTTTTAAAAAGGTACAACACCTTAAAACTAAACTGGTTACTTGGTTTCAGCCTTAACTTCCACTTCGGCGTCATCTTCAAGCTCAAAACCAATCTCATCTTCAAGAATATCATCATCCACATGTAGCACTTGGTTCTCTGCATCTGCCTTTGATTTCTTACGCTGAAGCGTTTGCTCCTCGCCCTCTTCCAATTCCAGAGCTTTAGCAACATCAATCATCTGTTTAATCAACGCATCAATCTTCTTCGGATGATCCACGGGATACGGCGTATCAAGACGTAAAATACCACGATCACTTAAGAAGATAAGGATAATCCATGCTTTATCAACCTTCATAAGATCAACAAGCTTCTTTGTCCGATCTTCCGTCATATACGCTTCAATATAAGGGATATCATCAACACGAACGATATAAGAATCATCCCACCCTTTAAAATTGGGCTTATATTCCTTATTAATATCTAACATCTCAACAACAGACACCATACCACCTGTTGCAATCGCACATGGAAGACTTAAGCCCGAATGTAAAGATATCTCAATAGCAGTTAAACGCCGCCCTGAGCGAGCATCCAACTCAGAATGCTCACTTGTAAACATAGAGATATTATACCCGTCAATTGCCCCACTAATAGATGGGCTTTCCATTATTCTATTCGCATGATAACGAAGTTTCCTCTTCTCGGCAAAGAACTTCCACGCCGATTTCTGCTTAAACAATGTATATGAGGTCCATATCCAAAAGCCCAAAAGAAACGCAGAAATAAAAAACCAAAGAATAAAAGCTAATGATACCGACAAATCGTTCCTCCGACGGAAATAATGCAACCTATATGATTTAACATCACATAAGTCTTAAGTCTATCCTGCTTTTCTAAGGCTTTCCACATAAATCCTAATAAAAAAAGGGAGGTTAAAAAACCTCCCTATTCAACGATCATTATGGGTAACTCTTAGTTATATGAAATACCTTGGGCATCACCATCGTGCATATGGGTATAGTGTGAAAAATCTAATAAAGCTTCTGGCTGTTGCACCGGTGCTTTATCCTCAGATATTTTATCTGCAATAACACCCATTTGGTTCAAAAGAGCTTCTGCTTGCGAAACAAGTGCTTCGGTCTTACCAACACTAATCACTTCCGCATCTGCATGTTGCTCAATCTTCTCTGCTAAAACATCCTCATGCTCACTAACCTGATCAACTTTCTTCTCAAGTTTATAAATAGCATCACCAAAGAAACCTGTTTGTTTGTTAACAACATCAACTTTTTGTTCAAGCCCTTGAATAGCATCTGTAAATGAATTGGTTTGATCACCCACATTCGTTACTTTTTGCTCCATAATTGACAAAGCATGAGAAAACTTCCCTGTTTGCTCATCAACAATGACCATCTTTTGTTCTAACTTGTGAATAGAGTCACTGAAAAAGCCCGTTTGCTTCCGTATGACTTCAAACCCCGAACGCAACCGTTCAAAACCTGCCCCTAATACAATGCTCGTACCGATTGCGGCAACCGCAGAGAATACCGCCATCATAACTGACACCGCGACAATAGTTTCCACTTCAACTGACATGACCCAAAACCTTTCTATATAATATTTTTGATTATTGCTTCTAAATTGTACGCATCTAATGGCGTAATTAACCCAATTTAGAACAAGAATTTTTAAACGTGCAGAGCAAAGCTCATAAGATTATGGTAATCCGAATTCAGAGATTTTGTCTATTACTATCGCTTCGATATTATGTAAAATATTCGTGGTATTTAATGCAAATAAATATAAAAAAGCGACATACATAAGTATATCGCTTTCTCTAATTTCGTATCACTGCTTAGTAAGCTTTAGAACGGGTCACTATATATATCATCAAGATTTTCTTGACCTACAGACTTCAAATCAAAGAAGTCCTTTTTCGGTGTCATCAGCTCTTTTTCAGGCTCTGCAACTGTGTTCTCATAGATTTCAACAACATGCTCTACATGCTCATCATCAACACGCGCAGTTTCAATTTCTTTAACTTCTAATTGAGGTATATCAACACTCTTAGGAGCTTGTTCAATAAACTGTTCTGCACTAATTTCAGGTATTTTAATATCTGCAGAGGTTTCTATAGATGCGCTCTGAATAACGTCCTCTTCCATGATTCCTGTCTCAAAATCATCAATATTAGAATGCTTCTCTTCTAATATTTCCTCAGCCTTGACGTCATTCTCAGGCATCTTCGGAGTTTCTTTTTCAGCGGCCTTGCCCTTGCCTTGCGCTTCATTGAAGATCTCTTCTGCATCTAAAACAGGCTCAACTTCTTCTTTCACCGCAACAGGCTCAAGCTTCAATTCTTTTTCCGGCATCATCTTTGCCCGAACATAGGCAACACCTGTACCTGCTGTACGCCCTTGATACGGCTCTACATTATCGATCCTCTTTGCTTCCCATCCTTCACCACATGCACTCAACAATAATGGAGAAGATAAAAGCACGAACCGCAAGAAATACTTGCCCATGATTCACTCCCTTAATTTTCAGGTCAAAAATATACGCAGAGGAAACACACAGAAAATGTGTTTACGAATTATTAAGGAAGTTTAGTCTGTCCACATTAAAAAATCAATATATGGTTTTGAAAAGATAGATTTTTTTGAAGAACGCGGAATAAATCACTACTTATTCTGTAGGTTCTTCTTTACCCGCAGCAACATTTATGCGGTTAAGACTGTTAGGATTCGCGACATCAACAATTTGAATATTGTGTTCACCCGTATGCGTTTTTACATCAATAACCGCCGCCATCTCTGTCACAGGTTCACTCTCTATATCCCCTATTTTTTCAACAATCACGCCATCAGTTTTCTGCTGCCCTCCATCTTGATCCCCCATATGTACACACGCAGAAAGAAAAATAGCGCCACATAAACAAACGAAGCGCAAGGTATAACGAATAGCAAGCATAATCACCCTAATGTAATGATAAATAAAAGAAAATTTAGATCGATAAGAAATGCTAGAACACATTCCCTATATACTGTTTAACATCTTTTTGAACATTTCTCAATTCAGACCATACAGTATTTTCATCTCTTAGAATAAGCTCATTATAACCGGAACCAACCATACCTTGCCATTTAGAGGCATAACGACATTTACTCTCCTTAGGTTTTTCCGGCTGCAACCTAATCTTATATTGCAGATAAAACCCTCGATCACCTCCACCGCTCATATTAATACCATCAACATCAACAGATAACCTGCTGCGATCCCATTCATAAGCAAGCAAAGCATCCCTATCAAAACGCTTATTCAACTTACAACGGACAAGAGAGGCCGTGACCTGATCATCTACATTAACACTATCCGCAACGACAACACTCTGATCTGCCGAAATTGCAGCATACTGCCCCGATAATGTCGGCAAATCATCTTCATATAATGTTTGTTGAGTAGAAGACACGTCATGAACATCAGCAGAGCTCTGTTCAGATACTAAAAAAGAGGTTACCGGCGGCTGTGGCGCCAGTGGTTTTGATTTTTCGGATGTTATACACCCCGATAAGCACGAAGCTTGAAAACATAAAAGCAAACAAAATAAACGTGTTTGTCCTTTCTTCGATACATAACGCGGGGTGATACCGTTGCGTGTCACCATGTTATTATCCATACCTATATAATAGCACAAACACAGACTCAGTGCGAATTACAGAAGGTTTTTATATGCTGCACCGCATGTAAAATAACAAAAAAACAAGCAGACGCAATACGATACCGCACTGCACGCCTTATGGATAATTTTAATCGTACCGATGAAAAACAAGCGTCATAGCCGGAACACCAAGCACCCCGACTGTTGCCCCCCACGTATAATACGGATCAAACAATTCCGGAGGCATTGCAAATAAAACATACATGGCAATTGGCACATAAGAAGATGCAAAAGTCAGAACAATAAACACCAAAATACTGAAGAGAAGAAGCTTCCCACGAAACTCTGTCCAAAAATACGACATAATATAAACAATGCCATAAGTCACGACACCAAAGATAACCGGCTTCACCGATCCGGACTTATCTGCAATGATAAATGCCGATGTTCCGGTAATTGCACATGCAACCAAAACATACCACTTTACTGCCTTTAAAAAAGCCTCTGACATACATACCCCCCTAATATTATGGTAAAATGTAACGTTATATGATGTATAAAGCCAGATATTCTGTAACATTATTAACTCTTATGCCGAATACATTACAAACGACAGAAGGTTTTTATTAAATGATAAGACGTATTTTTATATTATTTATATCCGTTATTGCTTTTCACCCCCAAATCGCCGCAAGCGAAACATCAGATCCCGTTGGTATCGTAACGACCTTAACAGGCGATGTTCGCATCATGCATAAGGGCGAAGAACAAACAGCCCCACTAACCGCAGGAACAAAAATACTTCTGGGCGATACAATCACAACAATTAATGAAGACAGCTTGGTGCGCGTTGATTTTATCGACAACACCCACATATCATTAAGTGACGAAGATGGCGAACTCACCATCGACAAATATGTCTTCGATCCATCAAGCCTTGATACCAACACCGCACAATTCACAATTCTACGTGGCAGTTTTGAATTCGTCGGTGGCTTGCTCGATAAAGGTGAAAAAGAAAACGTACAAGTAAACCTTGATTTCGGAAGCATCGGTATCCGCGGCACACATATTCACCGCACTATGAAAGATAAGGAATGTTGGATTTACCTCGAAGATGGTGAAATTCGCGTCTTTAATGGTGGTGGTTCAGTCTTACTAACCCCGGGACAAAGCACAAAGATAAGCAGCCTGACAACCTCCCCCACCCCTGCTGAACGTTGGAGCGAAGAACAAATTAAATGGATAAAGGCACAAACTACCAACTAAACAACAAATTTATACAGTCCCCCCCCCACAAAACAGCGCCCCTAATAGGGTGCTGTTTTACTATGTGGCAACGCACACCTCATACAACGATAAGTTACTGAAAAGTTTGCATGGACATGTCATGTAATGCTAACCTTATAAACAAAAATTACGGGAAATATAAATGGGTGAATCAACAATAAAACGACACAACATATCTGCGCAATACCCTAGAATTAGACTAAGGTAGACATATGACCACGGCAGAGCAAAGAAACGATCAGGCTTTCATGAACGGTGTACTGGAAACAGCGCAACTTCCCGTCATATGGGTTGATCCAAAGCAATTTAAAACAGATGATATCGCTCTAAAAGCGGAAATGCTGAAGCAACAATTAGAAGCACAAATTCCCAACGCTGCTGATGCCATGGCCACACGTGCAAAAGAAATACAAGCCAACCTCGGCAACATATGGGCACGAAACAGATCAAACGAAGAAGTCCTTCAAGTATACGCAGAGGCCTTTGATAAAGAAGGCCCCAGAGTAGTGTCCTCCGTCGAAATTGCAGGGCAACAATACTGCGTCATAAACAAACCAAACGAATTTGTAGACAGCAAAGACGAGATACTGGATATCATCACACACGGTATCATAAGCAAAGAACAATACACGAATTTTGCAGGCACAGATGAAGATTGGAACAAACTGTTTGGCGTACATGAAGGAGCGCACTGCCCCACTCCTGATATTTTATCCGACGATACTGATCTCCTGAATGAAGAAGCACGAGCCGACCGAATAACGATAAGTAAGTTCGATAGACAGATCGCCGAATCATGGGCGGATACTCGCCACATTTATTCATTCAAAAATGATATCTCAGGAATAAAAATGGATGCTGTACATTCCTCGGGCATACTACTTGGACAAGAGGAATATGCAACTGACTGGCACCTCGCCGCGGCAAAAACATACAAACACGTCATGGATCAGGCCGTACAAGACACCTTTGATTGGAACACATACAAAGGATCGGCTAAAACCCCTGACGCATTACTAAAAGAAAACCCGCAAGAATATTTCAAAGCCCTGCAAGACGGGTTAGAACCAATAAAACAGCAGGTAATAGAAACATACCAAATTGATCCATCATACGATAATACAGCCACGGCACTCATAACGCAGAATATAATCAACTATGCCGAAAATTTTGAAGGAGCCTACCGCCGCCGTGAACTTAGCCAAGATATCCCCTTTGATCGCCCTCAAACCCAAATCGTTAGCGCACAGGCGGAACATTACTTCCAGATTGACTTTGATCAACAACAAACAAAAGAAATGATAGCCTTCAACACCGGCGAAGATTTTAGATATAAAAGACCAAACGAGTACATTCCCTTCCCGATGTCCCCCGCCCTAACAGAGCTTCCTGATCATCACAAACAACAGATACAAGCGGCAAAAACGCGTGCATACGGGCACACACATACACACGGCGAATACGCACAAGGATTAGACGGCACCGCATTCACAACAAAAGTGAACACCCCCGCAGGTGGAGAGCCAACAATCAATTACGAAAACGGCAGCGCCACCCTTGCCGGTGATACCGAGATGACCGATTTCTTCGCTCAAAACGCAAACCCCGCGGCGCAGGATATAACGCTCATAAACCCAACAATCGCGGACACGTCACAAGGGCCCGAGGCAATAGAAACGCAAAGCGGCCTGAATACTCAAATGAAATAAAATTGTGAAAAGCAAAAGAATAAAACAAAAGCGCTCCCACACGGCGCTTTTTTTAATGAGCTTATAGGGGTTAAGCGATAGAGGCGCGTTGCCCCGTGCCTGCACCCGATAAAAGCTCATCAACGGAAATATGTAACGCAAAGGCAAGGGAGATAATTTGGCGCAACTCCACCTCGCCCCCGCCCATCTCAAGCCGATCAATCAACGCCACACTCAAACCGCTACGCTGCGATAGCTTTTCTAACGAGACATTCTTAGACAAACGACACGCATGAATATTCGCCCCCACCTGCCGACGTAATACCCGCAACCGCCGCGTCACCCCATAATGAAATTCCCGATCAACCATCTCTCTTCCTCCTATTCGTAATGTGAAAAATCATATTTCGATAGTATCAGAGGTAAGAAAAAAAAGGCAATATGTGCATGTTTAGCATGTTGCACATGTTTTCCGATTCAGCATTTGAAAACAGAATGTTAGACTGTGGATAAAATTGTATTTTTTATAATGACTCAATTATAAATAAAGTTTATACAAGAATTATGCTACATAATATTAAACCAAAGAGAACAAAATCTAGAGGAGGAAGTTTAACTTCCGAAGAAAAGCCACTGATCAAAGGGCTCTTAGCACAAGAATACATTCCCCAAGATATCGTGCACATCATTAATCAAGGAAGAAAAAGTACTATTAACCCCGCAAGAATTGCAGAGGTTAAAAAAAACGACCATATCCAGCCAGCATCAGATGAAGAAATAGAACATTTTTTCAAAGTTCAATCATCATACGATCCAAAAACACTGCTAAACCCATATAAAGATGAACGGTTAATAAGAGCACGAGAGGCCATGCTCTCTGCAGTACAAGTATTTAACAGTCCGACTATCCTTTTCAAGACAGAAGCGTTTGCAATACTAGCACATATTGCTTGGACGTATTTACTTCATGAAAAAATGGAAAGAATAAAAATACGCTCTAGCGTACAAAAAGATGGAAAATCTATATCATTAAGTGCTGCTCTAAAAAAAGAACCTTGCCCAATAATAAATAAAGCTGTCTTAGAAAATTTAAAAGTTTTGATCAGAATAAGAAATGAAGTTGAACATACTTTCTTCCGTAATACAGATGAATGTTTTGGCACAGTATTTCAATCATGCTGCCTCAACTTCGAGAAACATATGACGAATTGGTTTGGACAAAGCTTATCCCTGTCTCAAGAACTATCTCTTTCCCTGCAGTTCACAAAGTTAGATAAAAAACAAATAACTGACTTAGAAAACACCGATTTACCTGAAAAAATTAGAGCTATTAATCATGATATTCAAAACAATCAATTTGCAAACGATGATGCCTTCCAACTAACGGTCTTTTTTTCAACAGAGGTCACATCAAAAACTGCTGCAGACGTACACAAACTCGTTAATTACGATCCAGACAAAAATACAGAAACTACTGCCATAAAAAAAATACCTCTATCCAAGTACAGTGAAAAGCAAATAGTAGAATGGGCACAACAACAAGGATATACAAAGTTCACAAAACATGCACATCAAACTTTTTGGAAAACCAAATGGAAAAACGCATCAGAAAGAGATAAAAAGGCAATCCAATTTGGAGAGTTATTCAATGGAGGATGGGGTTGGTAAAAGCAACACTGGCTTCCCGAAGTAAAAAAACACTGTGAACAAAATACACAAAAATATTCATAAAACCGCGACTAAGCCGTTCCGATCATCTCTTTAACCTGATCCATCAGGTGGGCGGGGTTGATGGGTTTCATGACGTAATTACTCGCGCCTAGAGCACGACATTCTGACACATCATCTAACGATGCTTCACCGGAAAGGAGAAGAACGGGGATATCCTTCGCTGCGTCATTATCTTTTAATGCTTTCAACACGGCGAACCCATCCATTTCGGGCATTTTCAGATCAAGGATAATCAGGGCCGGTTGCTCCGCTTCGGCCAATTCAATACCCTGCGATCCACGCGCGGTCGCCAAAACGATATAATCACTCTTACGCAACACCCCACCAATATAGGTCAGCATAAACGCATCATCATCAATGATTAAAACCTTCTTCACACCCATCACGTTTCCTTATCATTTCATTTTTATGATACAAATACTATCACATCCACACATACAAACCCAAGATTTTAAACACCAAGCTCCCGCTCTTCATCCATATCCACTTCATTCCATACACGCATAACGTAATCAGAACCATAATGCATCACCAACACACCCACAAACGCAGTAAAGGGGAAAAAGAGAGTCATCCCATTCCACCCACTCCTCTCCGTACCTAAAGAAACTATTTTACTAACAACATCATTGCCAATTAAGTCAGATAGAGGGTCTGCAATAAATGTATAAATTAAAGCAAGAAAAACAAGGCCAACTCCACGCACTCTACGCATTTTTTGTTGAGAAAAGCGAAAGAACTTTAACACACATAAAAATGGGCTAGCCAACACCAAAAAAAATGGGCTCGCCGCAACAAGCGCAGCTGACATTATTAAAAGAAGGACAAATGGTACAGCTCCAAAAGAGTCTAAAACAGCTCCAAAGGAGTTTAAAAGAGAAAGTTTGCTTATATTAATAATAATAAAATACAAAAATTGAGGAAACAAAAAAAGTAACATAGCAATGGGGGCAGCAATTGCCCCAGCAATAGATAAATAAATAAAATTTAGTATATATAACCCTATAAATTGAACGATGAACCGAATTCCCCGCCACACAGGCCTAAGTATAATCATACACCAAGCTCCCGCTCTTCCAATGTTTTGATCTCATCACGCAGGCGCGCGGCTTCTTCAAATTCCAGATCCCCTGCCGCGGCGATCATTTGTTTTTTCAATTTCTCAATATGTTTGCGCATTTTCGCAGGGTTATGCAGGAACTCCGCCATCCCCTCATCCATAAGCGCGGCGGCGGCCTTTGCCCTGCCCTTATCCTTTTGCTCATACAAATGATCAAACGCATCGGATACGTTCTTTTTTACCGTTTTCGGAGTGATGCCGTGCTTCTCATTATAGGCGACCTGCTTTTCACGGCGGCGCACCGTTTCATCAATCGCATATTGCATACTGTCTGTGACTTTATCACCGTACAGAATGGCTTTTCCCTCTACATTCCGTGCAGAACGTCCAATTGTCTGCACAAGCGAGGTTTTAGAGCGCAAGAACCCCTCCTTATCCGCATCCAAAATACAAACGCGCATACATTCGGGAATGTCCAACCCCTCCCGCAGCAAGTTAATCCCGACCAGAACGTCGATCTTCCCCTCGCGCAATTCTTGAATAATCTCAATCCGTTCCAACGTATCAACATCAGAATGCAGATACCGCACCTTAATCTGATGCTCATCCAGATACTCGGTCAAATCCTCTGCCATACGCTTGGTTAAGGTCGTGACAAGAACACGCCCACCAAGCTTTATCACCTCACGGCACTCATGCATCAAATCATCAACCTGGTTTTCTGTCGGGCGAATTTCCACCGTCGGATCAATCAACCCCGTCGGACGTACGACCTGCTCTGCACTAATCCCGCCGGATTGCTCCAGCTCCCATTCATTCGGGGTGGCGGAGACATATATGGTCTGCTGACGTAGTGCGTTCCATTCATCAAATTGCAACGGCCTGTTATCCACCGCGGCAGGTAAACGAAACCCATGCTCCACCAAAGTTGTTTTACGCGCGCGGTCACCATTATACATACCGCGGAGCTGCGGGATCATCACATGGCTCTCATCCAAAAACATCAACGCATTATCCGGCAAATACTCAATGAGAGTCGGTGGAGCTTCCCCCGATGAACGCCCCGTGAGATAGCGTGAATAATTCTCAATCCCCTTACATGATCCAGTGGCAGATAACATCTCCAGATCAAACTTCGTGCGCTGTTCTAATCGCTGCGCCTCGACAAGCTTTTCCTCTCGATTATAATAATCCAACCGATCTTTCAGATCAGTTTTAATCCCCGAGATCGCCTGCTGCATTGTCGGGCCGGGTGTAATATAGTGCGAGTTCGCAAAGATACGTACACCTTCCAGATCCTCAAATTTCTGCCCCGTCAGCGGATCAAACTCTATGATTTGCTCCAACTCATCCCCAAACATGGAAAAGCGCCACGCCCGATCCTCAAAGTGGGCAGGAAATATCTCTACCGTATCACCACGCACGCGAAAGCTCCCGCGTTCAAAGGCTATGTCATTACGGTTATATTGCAGTTCTACGAATTTCTTAATGATCTCATCACGATCAATCGCCTGCCCCACGGTAAGTGGAAAGGCCATCGCCATATAATCCTCTTTCGAGCCAATACCGTAAATGCACGACACAGAGGCCACAATAATACAATCCTTACGCTCAAATAACGCACGTGTCGCGGCATGTCGCATACGGTCTATTTGCTCATTGATAGAGCTGTCTTTTTCTATGAAAGTATCAGAGCGCGGAACATATGCCTCAGGTTGGTAATAATCGTAATAAGATACAAAATATTCCACCGCATTATCCGGAAAGAACGCCTTAAACTCTGCATAAAGCTGCGCCGCCAAGGTCTTGTTTGGCGCAAGGATAAGTGCCGGGCGCTGTAATTCCTGAATTATATGCGCCATGGTAAAGGTCTTCCCCGACCCCGTTACGCCAAGCAACGTTTGATCGGTTAAGCCATCCCTAATTCCCTCGGTCAAAGTCGCAATCGCGTTTGGCTGATCGCCTGCCGGCGTAAATTCGGATTCAATACGAAATGCATTAGAGCGATCAAACTCTGGTGCACTCATCAACGGACGATCATTATTCGGTATCATAGCTTTCATAAGAGTTTTATAACCTGCCCCCACTTAAAAGAAAACCAACTTCATTGTTATTTACATAAGCATACACTTTAGTGTAATATCATCGTAATCAAACAAAGTGCGAAAAGCAGCGGGATTGTAAAAATTATGACTGAACGAGTATCACCCAAAGATATAAGAACCGGCGATGTTATCTCTTTCCAGAGCTATCTTGGCCTGCCAAAAGGAAAATCCGCCGAGACCAATATTGGGATCGTGATGAACAATCATGAAAAAGATGGCAATCTCCTTGGCTTTGATGTGTTCCCCTTAACCGAACATGAACAAGATCAATATGTCCCGAATGACGATACACATTATATGATTGGACGTAGAGACACTCTGAATATTGGTGACATGGGATTGGATACGGACAAAAACTATCGCCTGAATTATAAAGGACACATCGTCCCCAACAACGGAGAATACCTAAACACAGATGGTAAAGGTGGTGTCACACGTCTTGGCAGCCTTACCGGCTCCACTCTACTCGGCTACATTATTGAACGTTCCCTAAAATCCGAAAACAACCATGGCGCATTTTTCGGAAGCTCCGCAGAAATGACGCGTTTAAAGGGAAGTGCTCCAAGCATGTCGATGGTCAAAATCCAAGAATCTCAATCCGTCGAGCAAGGCAAAAGCCTGAAAATAGAGCGAGAACGCCAAGATTTTTCCAGCGAAGACACACAAACCATTACCAAAGCAGTAAAATCTGACACATCTATCAAAAAAATACGCAAGAAAAGAGCAAACACACCACATGGCGAAGGCAAAATACGCGACATCAGCCTAAATGATGCAACAAAAATATCCCTTATTCCCGAAGGTGTAGCAGAGTTCTTTTCTCAGGCACATGATGCACGCCGAAAACCACTGGAAACATTAAAACAGGTTTTTGATCTGTCTGATAAAAACCCGGAACTTATTCAACGCTGGCAAGAGCGTGCCAACGAAGCAGGTAATGTCATAGAAGATGCACAAACAGCATGGTTTAGTTTTATGAAAGACGTGACATCAAGTGATCCTGAAAAATTGGAAAAATATAACAACGTAGAAACATACTACGCAGAAAATGCACACGGATAGTCAAACATCATAACTACCTGGGCCAAACATCGGACGTTCCATCGTGATTTCTTCCCTTTCGGCAAAGAATTTAATGTCCCCTTTAACAGAGATGTGCAAGGCTTCTGCTGCTTCGATTTCAGGCTCTGATAAAATTTTTATCGTTTCAACCCCGGTTATAAGCGGATCTTGCAAAATTTCATCCCGACGCTCTCTCAATTGAGACAATAAGTTAAGATCTGCATGAGAAACAAAAACATAGCGTAAATCATCTTCCTTCCTAACCTGCACCGCCTTATCCGGATTCAGGCTAGCTTCTGAGAATCCATCTCCTAAATACACAGGAGTGCCCTTCAGATCTGCAACAATGACAATATCATTTTCGTCAAACTTACTCATAATCACCCATCACTTATTAATTCATTATTTGCTTACACGTATCATACATATTTCTATGTATTTAGTCCAAACTTCTGTGCTACAGCTAGCATATGATAGGTTTTTTATATTCTACTGTTGGTATCGTTGTGGCGATAAGTTATCTGCCACAAGTATTACGCTTGATTAAAGCCAAAACACAATGCATTGAAATATCACTCACCAGTTGGATGATATGGAATTACACATCAATCATCAGCCTGCTATACAGTATTGTTGATTTAGGCGACCTTAAGCTCTCCATCGTCAATGCCATTAATGTCCTCTTCATCAACTTAATTATAGCAATCACACTATATAAACGTAACAAATACAGCGCACCCACCAATAATGTACCTGCGGAATAAAAATTCTTTGCTATATGGCTATTAAGATGAAACACAAAAAAATATACATTACCCTAATTATTATCCTCTCTTTACCCCTATCCATTATTGCAATAAATGAATGCAAAGACTGGATTAGAAACAATCAAAAACAAAAAAATTACGCAAAAATTATTCCATTAATAGGACTCTCCGAAAATGACAGCTTTGAGCACACAGCTGACAAAGTGCGCCAATTTCTATTTGAACATACGAAATATAGCGAAGGTAAAGAATTTCATGATATATGGGGAAATGATCCATTAATTGCGCAACGCATTATTGAACGCGCCAACGCCCCTGATAAGCACTCACGCGTTCCATTAGAATGTTCCAGTCGCTCTAATATTTTCGAAAGTATTATGATTACCTTAGGCTATAATGCACGCTCCATCACAGCTCACCAATATAGCTCTGATTACTACTCACACACATTCTCCGAAATACAAAACCCCGAAACAGGGCAATGGCACGTACAGGACGTACAATATAATACCTATTGGCGGTTAATAAATGAAAATGGAAAAAGAGCCTCCATAAACGACCTCATTTCAAATGAGTATCATATGTACGAACCATGTATCGCTCCCAACAAATGTGGGTGGAATATGCGCAACCGTGAAAACAATACGCCAACCGCATTTGTTAAATATTTGGATTTAGCATCCATTAAAGACTACCAACGCTCTAAACGCCCCCTTATCGTAAACACCAACCGGTTTGATTTAAATAAACCACAAAAGGTTGGTGAAGAGATGCTAACTTATTGCGAGTACCGAGCAAAAAATTGTCGAAATGACATTATTAAGTATTAATTTTGCGCCCTCCCCCTGCATGACACCATCAATAAATACAATGCACATACAAAAATCCTTTTGAAAATTATCAGCGTCTCTGCTACCTCTGTTCCCTTAAATATAAGGATTAAGAACAATGAGCACAGAAATAACGCCGGGCATCGCCATCAAAAACCGTACATGGGCTTTTGAAGAGGCAAAATCTGTGGTTAAACGCTTACGCGCTATCGGTCGCGGTCAGGTTAAGACACCTGAAAAAGGGTATGTTCTTTTTGAAACAGGATATGGCCCGTCAGGCCTGCCGCATATCGGTACATTTGCCGAAGTCTGCCGTACAAGTATGGTCATGTGGGCATTTAACTGCCTACACCCCGAAATCCCAACAAAGCTCATCTGTTTTTCAGATGATTTGGATGGCTTTAGAAAAGTACCGACAAACGTCCCACAACAAGACATGTTGGCAAAGTATTTAGGACAACCATTAACAAAAGTCCCAAACCCTTTTGAAACAGAATTCCAAAGTTACGCCCACCATAACAATGCACAATTACGCGCATTTCTTGATGATTACGGCTTTAACTATGAATTCGTAAGTTCTACAGACGATTGCTATATGACAGGAAAGTTCGATGAAACACTCCTCCTCATGCTAAAGCATCATAATGATATTAAAGGAGCAGTTCTTCCGATATTAGGTGAAGAACGTGCCGCAACCTATTCACCTTTCCTACCTATTTCACCATCAACAGGAAATGTGTTGCAAGTTCCTATTCTAGAAACAGACCCTGAAAACGGCACAATCACATTCGAAGATGAAAACGGCGAACACGTCACACAAAGCGTAACAGGCGGAAAAGTAAAAGCACAATGGCGCGCAGATTGGGCGCTACGCTGGCACGCTCTTGATGTTGATTATGAAATGAGCGGTAAAGACCTAAAAAGCTCTGCTGACATATCAAAGAAAATCCTGAAAATCCTTGGCAAACCAAATGTGGCAGGTTTTCACTATGAATTGTTCCTGGATGAACAAGGTGAAAAAATATCCAAATCCAAAGGAAACGGACTAAGTATGGAAGAGTGGCTGAAATACGCCCCACATGAAAGCTTGGCTTATTATTTATTCCAACGCCCTACTTCTGCGAAAAAATTATATTTCGATATAATTCCAAAAGCAGTAGATGAATACATCACCTTTGTTGAAAAATTAGCGGAACAAGAGCCGGCAAAAAAACTCGACAACCCGGCATGGTATATCCATAACGGCACTGTACCTGATGGACAAAACTCACCCATCTCATTCGGTCTACTCTTGAATCTTGTCAACGCTGCTAACACCGATGATGCAAACACATTATGGGGTTTCATTCGTCAATATGCGCCAGATGCAACGCCCGATAATGCACCATTCCTTGATCGCCTCGTTGGCTATGCCATTCAATATTATAAAGACTTTATATTGCCCGAAAAATCATACCGCGCCCCTGATGATCGTGAAACCGCTGCACTCAATGCGCTTGCATCATCATTAGATACAATGGCAATCGGTCTGCCCGCAGAAGAATATATGACCGCCGTATTTGATGCCGGCAAAGGGAATGGCTATGAAAAAGATGAACTTCGTAACTGGTTTCAGGCTCTTTACCAAGTTCTTCTTGGCCAAGATCAAGGGCCACGATTTGGCTCTTTCATTGCCCTATATGGTCCAAAAGAAACCGTATCCCTAATCCGCAGTGCGTTAAATAACGAACTTGCGAAATCGGCATAATATCATTCTAAGTGTGGAGAGACTGTATCAATCAGGATCTCCACAAGCTCCGCATCCATATACTGGTAATCATCAGGAATATCTAAAACAATAATCTTTTCCTGAACAAGGTAATCAGAAAACTTGCGCTCAAGCATCGCTTTATGCTTCTTCTCCATCACAAATATGATATCAGCCCACTCAATGTCCGGAAACCCAACCGTTTTACGTGCCTTATCACTCGTCCCTGCCGAGCGCACATTCACGCAATTATCTTTGCGCCATATTACTTCCGCCGTTGGGCTACGCCATTTATTTTTGCTACAGATAAATAATACATCCAACATAAATACATTATATTTCAATACGTTAAATAAACAACAGACAATTTAAATAAAGTTTCCATAAAAATTAGATAAAATTTTAAATAATTTTTAAACATACCCCGCTACACTTAAATTATGGTGTTATCCAAAGACGGTTCTAATGTGGGGGATACACCTGATAACAAAAATAAAAATCAGGTAATGAGTAATGATAAGTTTAGAAAACGCACGACCATCAACAAAAATGATTTTGAATCACTTAGATGAATTCGAAGCATCTTGCACAGGAGACACTCCTCTGTCCCCTGCCAAATTCAGAGAAATAAATACAGAGTTAAGCGTAGGAGCAGTTATGATGCTCGGCAAGCTCCGTTATCAGAATGACTTTGGCGGCAAACGTGTATACTGGCGTGGACCGGATAATAAAGAGCATGACCTAGGCCTTGCACATGATGCAAATGTATTACGTGATTACCCAGGCTTTAATGCGCGTCGCACCCTATCCTTAGGAAGTAATATGGTAAGCGAGGATAAAGTCATTGAAAATCCAAACGGTAACGGCCACCTATCCGTTGTAACAATGCAAGATGGCAGCATCGGCATCGGCCCCAATTACCGCATGGCCCTTAGAAATGCAGCACTAAGAATGCACCTTACATCAAAATTTAATTTTGCAAGCTTATCCGGTATTTGGAACCACTTATGGGGCAATGCCTAAAAGTTTCAGGTGATGTAAATATCATCATTTCACTTTTGATAAATCAAAACCTGTCTTTGGCACACCAAACTTATTGGCGGCATAAATGTCGCCTTTATTGATTTCCTGCCCCTCCTCCCAATATGTCGTAAACTGTTCAATATCAGGACGCGGACGCTCTGCCGGATCACTAACTGGACGACCCAGATAAATAAACCCTGCAATATTATCCCTATTATCCAATCCCAAATACGCTTTAAAATCAGGATCAAAAGCATACCACTCACTTAACCACTGCGCCGCATAGCCACTTGCATTTGCCGCCGTGACAAGGTTCATACACGCTGCTCCTGCGCATAAAATTTGCTCCCACATCGGAACTTTTGCATTACGAATACGCGAAACCACCGCAACAACAACCGGTGCACGTAAAAATCGACATTCCTCATTATCCAGATGCACAGATGTCGCTTTTGGATTTTCATTTGGGTATAGCTCTCGTAGCTTTTTACCAATAACCGCGCGCTGCTCTCCCTGAAAAACAAGAAAATAGAATGGTGATAATTTCCCATGATCCGGAACACGCGCAGCAGCCGTTAATATATCAATCAATTCATCCCTACTTGGCCCCGGTTCTTGCATATTCGCGGCAAGAACACTGCGCCTATGTAAAAGATAATCAAGCACATGTTCAGACTTTTGCCCTGCATACAAACTCATAAAACTACATTCCACTTATACTGCAATATTTTCATCTTGTTTTGACACTGCCAAATGACTATCCTTGCGCTTTAAAAGACTGAAACAGTAAAAGACACCCGCAAAACAGGAGCACTGTAAAGCATGGCTGACACACAAACAAGCACCCAGATACAAGGGCAAAGCGATCCGCTCACAAATCAAGTTACAGGTTTCTGGAACGAAATCGTAACTGTATGGGAACATGGCTTCATGGGTGTTGATATTGGAAAAATAATTGTCGCCATTCTAATCTTCGCCTCTTTTTTAATACTACGTGGTGTCTTCAGTAAATATATCCTGCACACGATACAACGCTGGACACAAAAATCAGAGACAGATATTGACGACAAAATCATTCTGGCTCTCACACCACCAATTCGTTTTATCCCAATTATCATGGGCGTATTTTTTGCCGCACAAGCCCTAAACCTTGAAGGCATGTTGGATGAGTTAATCACGCGCGCCATACGTTCCTTCATCGCTTTTACCATTTTTTGGGGACTACACCGTTCTTTAGACCCAATACAGCACCTTTCCAAAAAGCTGGAGAAAATGCTTACACGCACCATGATGGCATGGGTCTTTAAGGTTCTGAAAGTCGTTGTCATATTTATCGGAGCAGCCGTCATTTTAGAAGTATGGGGCATCGCTATCGGGCCACTTCTTGCCGGTCTGGGACTATTCGGTGCGGCTGTTGCCCTTGGTGCACAAGATCTATTTAAAAACTTAATTGGCGGTGCAACAATCATCGCCGAAAAACGTTTTCATCCCGGAGATTGGATCAAGGTTGATGGCATTGTAGAAGGAACAGTAGAGGAAATCGGCTTCCGCTCAACACGCGTACGCCGCTTTGATAAAGCACCTGTATATGTGCCAAACTCTGCCCTCTCCGATGCGACCGTCACGAATTTCAGCCGCATGACAAACCGTCGGATATACTGGAAGATTGGTGTAACATACGACACAAACCAAGATCAGCTCATGCTCATTCGGGATCAAATTGCCGATTACCTTGCCACAAATGATGATTTTGAAAAACCACCAAAAGTCTCCACCTTTGTAAGGTTGGATAGCTTCAATGCCTCATCCATAGACTTCATGATTTATTGTTTCACCAAAACAACAAACTGGGGCGAATGGCTCGCGGTAAAAGAAACTTTTGCCTTAAAGATTAAAGAGATCGTTGAAGATAACGCAAAAAGCGCCTTCGCCTTCCCATCTCAATCTTTGTATGTAGAAAGCTTACCCGTTGGTGAAGCAGAAATATTCACACCACCACAGGCTCAAAAACCCAAAAAGAAAAGCACGAAGACATCAGAATCTGATAATGATAAAGAATGAGTGTCGCCGAAAAAACATCATTCCCAGAACATATTGCCCTACCTGATATTCCGGCAATATGCGTCAATGCGCGCGAATGCTCTATCCTCACAGATGAGGGAGAGATACTGACCCTCTCCCATCAAGAAGCGCAGCCCTATATCCACAACAAAGCCGTGCTTGTCTGTCATAGCCCCTATACAAAGAAAAGATTGGGTTTCGAAGAATTCTATACATTCGATGTGTTAGAGCTTTTTGCATTTGTTCACCCAACACAATTTTGCGTACCAACGCCTGTTGGCTTATGCAACGCCCTACACCTGAACGCTCCGAAAGATTTTGAAGATACGCCATTCGCGATGCTCGACATTGCCCGTACTTTACTGAAAAACATACAAGACGATCCATATTCTGAAAAAGCAAACCCATTGAAAATAGCCGAAATCATGGGGTTGAAAGGCAAAGGCTGGGCTTGGACACCCTACATATACTCCGCACTTGGCGAAGAATATGCCCCCGACACAGACATATTTTCCAAAAGCGCACTCAATGTTTGGAAGTACCTTCCCGAATGGGCAGACGAAGCACCTGAACCTCCTGCATCACATTATGGCGTAAATAAAGATGAGGCGCATGAACGATTGCACGAACTCCTTAATATTGGTGACAGACCCGCCGAAGCGAGGCCACAGCAAAAATCATATACTGAAACCATGTGCGAAACCTTTGCACCAATGCAAAGCGATGCCCCCCCCCATATCGTATTGGCAGAAGCAGGAACAGGTGTCGGAAAAACCTTAGGATACCTCGCGCCAGCAAGCCTCTGGGCAGATAAAAATGATGGAGCGGTTTGGATATCAACTTATACCAAAAACCTACAACGCCAAATCAATGACGAGCTTGACCGCCTCTACCCAAATCCGGTTGTAAAAGACGCATATGTCTCCATAAGAAAGGGCCGGGAAAACTACCTTTGCCTGTTAAATTTAGAAGACTTATCCGCAGGTGCAGCCACCTCCCACAACGCAAGACACCCAATTGCCGCAGGGATCATGGCCAGATGGGTTAGCGCAACAAAAGATGGTGATTTAAGTGGCAGTGACTTCCCCGGTTGGCTAACAGGTCTTCTTGGTATCGCCAATACATACGGACTGGCAGACAGGCGTGGTGAATGCATTTTTTCTGCATGCGATCATTATCACCGATGCTTTATTGAACGTTCAGTTCGCAAAGCCAAACGTGCCCGTCTTGTCATCGCGAACCATGCCCTTGTTATGATCCAGTCCGCTATGTCCACGACAAGCGAAAGCCTGCCAACACGTTATATCTTTGATGAAGGCCACCACCTGTTCGACGCCGCAGACAGTGCATTTGCATCACACTTGACTGCCCGCGAAACAGCCGATCTTCGCCGTTGGATTCTCGGCGCAGAAAGTGGCCGTCAAAGTCGCTCACGAGGCCTTAAACGCCGTATCGAAGATTTAATCACCGGAGATGAAGAGGCACAAAACACCCTTGATGAGCTCCTACATAACGCCAGTGCACTATGTGCCCCAAATTGGAGCCGCCGTTTCAAAGACAACGTCCCAAGCGGCCCAACAGAAAACTTCCTAATGCATATATATCGCCTCGTCTACGCCAGAGCAGACGGTGTAGAAGGCCCCTATTCAATAGAAACCCCGCTCCACCCCACTGATGACGACGCATTAGAAGCAAGCCGCACTCTAAAAACAGCATTAGAAAAAACATTGGCACCAATGGAACGTTTGGCCAAAACCTTGCACCAACGCCTCAGCGATGATGAAGGACAAATGGATGGTGACACACGCAAACGTATCGACGCCCTTGTAACATCACTAGAACGTCGCGGCTCATTAACACTCAAAAGCTGGATTGCAATGCTTGAGACACTACAAACCGGACAAGAACTCGCCGAGTTCGTTGACTGGATGGAAGTCGAGCGCATAGATGGAAAAGCATTAGATGTCGGCGTGTATAGGCACTTTAAAGACCCGATGAGCCCCTTTGCCACAACGATCCGCCCCCATGTTCACGGAATGGCAATCACATCCGCAACACTACAAGATCGCACAGATGATGAAGAAATAAATTGGAACGCCGCAAAAGAGCGTACAGGCGCGCACTATCTCAATGAAACACCGGTGCAAAGCAGTTATGAATCCCCCTTTAACTACGCAAAAAATACAAAGATATTCATTCTGAATGACGTAAATAAAAATGATCTGGCACAAGTGGCAAACGCCTACCAAACTTTATTTCAGGCAAGTGGCGGCGGCGCACTTGGCCTATTTACCGCCGTACAACGTTTACGCGCCGTGCATAATAAAATCGCTCTGCCGTTAGAACATAATAATCTTCCACTATATGGACAACATATTGATGATATTGATACAGGAACGCTCATTGATATTTTCCGTGATGAAATAGATTCATGCCTTCTGGGAACTGATGCTCTGCGCGATGGTATGGATGTCCCCGGGCACTCACTCCGCTTACTCGTCTTTGATCGTGTACCATGGCCACGTCCGACAATTCTACATAAACAACGCCGTGAGCTATTTGGAAAAAGGCGTTACGATGAAATGATAACGCGCCTAAAGTTAAAACAAGCTTTTGGTCGTCTGGTACGCCGTGCCGATGATCGGGGAATCTTCGTGATGATCGATTCGATGCTCCCTTCACGATTACATGGCGCGTTCCCCGAAGATGTAGAAATCATCAAGACAAGCCTAAAAGAAACATCAGAAAGCATAAAATCGTTCTTTGAACATGACGCTCAATAACAGTTTCATATTTTTATCAACAGATGTGGACAGAATTCACAGTGAAAGTTTGTTATTTTATTACAATTACGACTATAATTCTGTCTTCTTTGAAGAAGAATATAAAAGATAATTACCACTATATATTTTAAATGAAACCATTTGTTTACGATGCCACGGGAATAGACCCGATCCAAGCCTTCGCCGCTGTAAAGCATATGCCTTACAGCCTGCTACTCGACAGCGCAGATCGTAAACACGCAAATAGCCGATATAGCTTCGTATTATGTTATCCAATCGAAACGATCGAAACGATAAACAATAAAATCACTGTTACAAATTGGGAACAAAAACTCTCCTTCACCGGAGACCCTCTTGATATTCTGCAATCGCGCTTAAAATCTTGGGCATCTGAAATCACCAACATACCGAATATGCCTCCATTCCAAGGAGGCGCAGCTGGCCTCTTCGGCTATGACCTTGGGCGTTACTTTGAAGATTTACCGCAAGAAACAGACAATAACAGTAATATACCCGACATGGCCGTCGGTATTTACGATCAAGTTCTGGCGCATGACCATCTCCTAAAGAAAACATACCTATTCACACATGCCCGTAGTGAATCCGAAGCGCATAAAAAAAGCACATTTTTATTCAGCCTCTATAAGAAAAACATCTCTATCCCCGACTATGAACCAACATTATTGGATTGGAAATCTAACTTCGATAAAGAAGACTATGAGGCACTCGTCGAACGCGTTGTCAATTACATCTATGAAGGAGATATTTTCCAAGCAAATATCGCACAACGCTTTGACGCAAAAGTCCCTACAAATTTTGACCCATTCGTCCATTATTTACATATGCGTAAAGTAAACCCTGCACCATTTTCTTCTTATATGAACTTGGGCGATGTCAAAATATCATCCGCATCCCCCGAACGTTTCATCACGGTAAAAGAAAATAATAAAGTGGAAACATGCCCGATAAAAGGGACAAGACCACGCGTAGAAAACCTATCTCAAGACCGCGCCTATAAAAATGATTTACGTGAAAGTGAAAAAGACAACGCAGAGAATACAATGATTGTTGACCTCTTACGTAATGACTTATCAAAAGTCTGTAAACCGCACTCCATAGAAGTCTCCGACCTCTGTAAACTCGAAAGCTTCGCTAGCGTACACCACCTCGTTTCTACAATTCGCGGAGAGTTAGCCAACGACAAAAACGCAATTGACCTCTTACGCGGTAGTTTCCCCGGTGGATCGATTACAGGCGCTCCCAAAATTAGAGCCATGGAAATCATAGAGGAATTAGAACCAACCAGACGCGGTGCATATTGTGGCTCTATTGGTTATATCGGCTTTGATGGTAGTATGGACACAAACATCCTCATCCGCACCTTAACTTACGAAAATAACCATGTCAGCCTTCAGGTTGGCGGCGGAATTATCGCACAATCAAACCCACAAAATGAATATCAAGAGACACTAGACAAAGCCGCGGCTATTCTGAGTTCTTTTTCCACCGCATTAGAAGAAGAAAAAGAGCATTATCTAGATGCTGTATAGCACAACAACCTTTGACATAATCACAGCCTTTTGTTATTATAGCTAAAAATAAAATGGTGAATGGGTATGCCACAAAATAAATTTTTCAATGGAATTGCACAAACTGCCGCGGTTGTAACAATTTCCCTACTCGGGTCAATTGCAAATGCTCCTGAAGCAGATATAACAAACCCCAATGACCATGACTCTGACACAAAAAACACCACCACGCACGAACCTCCCCCTCTTGCAATTTTCTTTGGTAAGGAGGGCGATGAACTTCCGGATGGTGCAAAAGAGCAAATTAAAGATATTGCAGCTTACCTAATTGAAACAGGCGATACATTCGAAATTCGTGGTTGTTCCGATCCAAAAGGCAATGATAGTAGTAATTTTGCTCTATCCTACCGTCGCATGGGCTCCGTCAGAAATGAACTCAAACAATATAATATTCCAGAAGAACAATATAAAGATTTATATGGTGACGGCGAAGACTGCCCAACCCTGACAGACGGTGAACCAGACACCATAGAACAAGCAAGAAGAGCAGAGTTCATCCTTAACCCCGTCTATGAACAACCCGCACCACCTTCGGGTGATTACACAATTTTTGATTTATTCAAAGATATGACAGACGAAGAAGACGAAAATACACCAAACGAACCTGGTATGTAAAAAAACATCCAAGCATTATTTAACCATTTTCTTTTATTGATGATCGCTCTATGATCCCTTCTCATGATTTTAGTAATCGATAATTATGACTCTTTTGTCTACAACCTCGTCAGATATGTTGAGAAACTCGGTCATGCCTGCATCGTAAAACGCAACAATGCCATTACGTTAACTGAAATAAAAGACCTAAAACCAACGGCAATTATCATCTCCCCCGGCCCTTGCAGCCCAAAAGAAGCAGGTATCAGCACACCCATCATAGAACATTTTGGTTCAAAAACACCCATATTGGGTGTCTGCCTTGGCCACCAGGCAATCGGCGAGGCTTATGGTGGTAAAACTATAAAAGCCAAAGAACCTATCCACGGCAAAGCCAGCATAATTAAACATAATGGCACAGGCCTGTTTGACACCCTCCCCCCATCTATAAAAGTCGGGCGTTATCATTCCCTTATCACCGATATAGCAGATAACCCAAATATAGAAATTCTCGCAACAAACGAGCATGATGAAATAATGGCAATGCAGCATACGCAGCATCCCGTTTTTGGAGTACAGTTCCACCCTGAATCCGTACTCACCCCACAGGGATTAGACATCATTCGCAACTTCATCACATATGCAACAAACTGGCACGCAGAACATGCCAAAGAAGAAAGCCAAAATAAAGATTGAACAGAATATACTTCTGTAGTCATAATGATCGGAAAATAGATTATAATTCCGACAAAAAAGTTCTCATGAAAAACATACATAAACTCACCGTATATCTAGGATCTTCAGGACGTTGCCGCCCAATATTTAAAGACACAGCAACAAAGTTTGGCCATCTGATTGGCGAACATAATATGGAACTTGTCTATGGCGGAATGGATGCCGGCCTCATGGGAATCGTTGCCAATAATGCGTTAGAATCAGGTGCGCGCGTGACAGGCATAATTCCTAAAAAACTAAAAGATAGCGAACGCATACACCCCAATTTAGATCAAACAATACTTGTCCCCGACCTATGGGAACGTAAGCTGAAAATGTTTCAACGCGCAGATGCAATAATAACCCTACCCGGTGGTTTCGGTACAATTGACGAAGCGTTGGAAGTTTTATACTGGGCAACATTAGGCTCACATGCAAAGCCTGTGATATTTGTTAATACTGACAATTATTGGGACGGTTTCATCACTTACCTTAAATCTATGTCAGACCTGCCACATGACTATCTACTGATTGCAAATGACGTACACCATGTCTTCAAATTACTCGAAGAATGGCAACCGCCAAAAATTACAGGCGATGAAAGCCACCTGCCTAATTTTGAAAACCAGATATTAGAACAAATTGACCAACCACTTATCATCAATCAAGCAACCGTGGAACAAAGCTATATCCTCGCCACCGCTTTAGGCTTAAAACAACTTGATAAACACCAACGCCATATGGGGCTATTAAATAATAACGGCCAATTTGACGCGCTTATGAATTGGATAACATTGGCACAAACAGAACACTTTATTACAGATCGCTGCACCGGATTGTTTAGTATTGCCACAGATATAGACGCACTGAATGCAAAACTGGACAAACAAAAAGATATTCATATAGACTTAAACCAAGAAAAATGGGGACCAAGTGAAACAAAAACCCATATAGAAATAAAAGAAACAGAGTGATCAAACGGGTAAAAAGATGAATACACATCTAAAAGAGATTGCGGCTGGCGCATTCCAAGCATTCAAAGCAACAGAAGAAATGGTGCAAAATCGCGTTTATATTGATGCACTGACCAGACGAGCATTAACCGACAAGCAAAAAGACAATATAGCAGAAAAATTCAGCTATGAGGCCAATGGTGTCCGTTTTGACAAAACAAGGTTAAATGCCGATAAATCTTTTGAAGAAAATGCTGCACACGGTTTCGTTGATTCAATAAGAAAATCTGCCGGTCTTCTGCAAAATGTGCAATACGGAGCATTCAAAGATGAGCAAGAACTCTTTGAAGCAACGAGCGAGTATGCCGAACTTCTCAGAAATACAATTGAGAATGCCAAAACACTTGAACTCGACAGTGATTTTTTAGTCAAAATCCAAATCCAGCATCTGGAAAAAGTCGTGTTAAAAGCATTTGATAATATATTAGATGAATTGGAAACACAGGGATATAGCAGAGATAGCCTTAACTTAAATGGAACACCTGAAGCCGTAGAAAGCATCAGAAGATTAGAGAACGAAGATCTGTCAATATAACCCGTTTCAATCTAGACCTCTAAAATAGGTCCCATTTCCTCTTTCTTCTGCTTTAATGCCCGAACATGTACATCAATTTCCTTAGTAATAAGCTTACTAAACGCTTGCTGCACTGCTTTTTGCGTAGATTTTTGTAAACTTGGATGAACCTGTAACGCTTGTGCTAAGTCTGCTTGCAACGCAAATAATCCAAACCTCTCGTAATTTTCATCAACAACATCATGCAATTTATCGCGCAAAACATCCTCTTTATACAAAAACCCGCCTGCCTTTTTCAACTTGCCCTCTGCCCTTTTTAAAAGCCCATCTGACAACTTTAAAAAATCAGCCTGCGGATAAAATTGCTCAATATCATCTATATGCTGTTTTGCAACTTCCACTATCAGTGCCATAAAAGCCTTCTCCTGCACTTCGGCCGCAGATTTCCCCGGTTTTACATCACGAATTTTTTGCGCTAACTCACGTAATTTTTCATTACGGGGATCACAATCAAATAATATGTCCCAACGCGCACGCCTTTCTTTATCCGTTTCAATAAGAAGAGCTGATAATGTGTTCCCCTCATTAGCCTCTTCCGTTAACTCTTTAAATGCCTCACCAGACATAAGGTCACGATAAACTTCACTAACAACAATTTCATCAACCAAAGCATAATCACAATCCTCATCTCTTACTTTTGACGACTTGAGTTCAGGCAAAGGCCCTGCATCCAGTCTCTCCGTATCCATGTGATGCGCATCAGATGGAGAAACACCAGCCGACTGCTCAATATTCTCAACACCCGAAATTTCATCTCCACGAACATCCCGCGCCAAAAGCAACCATAAGGCAGAAATTGCTGCTATTCTTTTCTTCGCCATATCATCATACACGCTATAATTTTAAGAAGAGCGCACCCTAACTGAGCAACAACCATTATGTCAAGAAAACAAAAAGCCGCACAAATCCGCGCGGCTTCTAAGCAACTATTTTGAATAAATTAATATCCGGTGATCGCAAATAATTTCGCCTTAGTAAGAGCAATTCTACCCTTAACACGATCTTTATCTGCATCTTCCTCAACCAGACCTAGATCCTCATTAAGATCAACTAAATACTGCTCAAGGCTCTCTTGATTAAGATCTTTAACATCAATTGCTTCTTCTGCAAGAATAGTACAGCTCTGTGCCGTAACATCGGCAAAACCACCTGCAATAAATATTTTACGAACATCACCATCTTGCTCTTTATGAAGCTTAACAACCCCAGGCTTCAATGATGAAACAAGAGAACAATGCCCTGCCGCAACGCCGAAAACACCATTATCGCCAGGAATCTCTGCTAAATAAACATCCTCGGAAACCAATTTCTCTTCCGGTGATACAAGTTCAAAGTTAATTTGTGCACTCATGACATCATCCTATATCTTAACTTATGCAGGTTTCCATTTGATTTGAAATTCAATTTCTTCTTGGGCATCACCACGTTCATGTTCAATGCTGAACTCTGCACGAACCGGTACGTAGATACGCTCCCCATCAATTTGAATCTCAAACTTCTCACCCTGTTCCAGCGCATCAGCAAAACGGCGAAGCTTGGAAACATATTCCTTAGTGGAATAAACTTTTTCAACATCACGCTCTTGCTTCATCGATACAACCCTACTTGGGATAAGACATTATTCGGTATAAAGGTAAGGCTCTACAAAGCAAAGCCTCACCTCTCAAAATTTAAGCAGCTTCTTTAGCCATCTTCTCTGCTTTTTCAATAACCTGTTCAATTGTACCGGTCATATAGAATGCAGCCTCAGGCAAGTGGTCATATTCACCACTAACAATCGCTTTAAACCCTTTAATTGTATCTTCCAAAGAAACAAAGATACCAGGTGCGCCTGTAAAGACTTCCGCAACATGGAATGGCTGAGAAAGGAAACGCTGAATCTTACGGGCACGTGCCACTGTAAGTTTGTCTTCCTCTGAAAGTTCATCCATACCAAGGATCGCAATAATATCCTGAAGGTTTTTATAGCTCTGCAAAGTTTGCTGAACCGCATTTGCAACATCGTAATGCTCATCCCCAATAACACGTGGATCAAGAATACGTGATGTTGAGTCAAGCGGATCAACAGCAGGATAAATACCTTGCTCTGCAATCTGACGAGACAAAACAGTTGTCGCATCAAGGTGAGAGAATGTTGTTGCAGGCGCAGGGTCAGTCAAGTCATCCGCAGGCACATAAACCGCCTGAACCGATGTAATCGACCCTTTATTTGTTGATGTAATACGCTCCTGCATTTTACCCATTTCGGTAGAAAGTGTCGGTTGATAACCAACAGCAGAAGGAATACGCCCAAGAAGCGCAGAAACCTCGGCACCAGCTTGTGTAAAACGGAAGATATTATCCAAGAAGAACAAAACGTCCTGACCTTCTTCATCACGGAAATATTCCGCCATTGTCAACGCAGACAAAGCAACACGTGCACGCGCACCTGGTGGCTCATTCATCTGACCGTAAACTAGAGCAACTTTTGACTCTTCGCTGTTACCCGGCTTAATAACACCAGATTCAATCATTTCGTGGTAAAGGTCATTACCTTCACGCGTACGCTCACCAACACCACCGAAAACAGACACACCACCGTGACCTTTTGCAATATTGTTAATCAATTCCATGATTGTAACGGTCTTACCAACACCAGCACCACCGAACAAACCAATCTTACCACCTTTTGCATATGGGCAAAGAAGGTCAACAACCTTAATTCCTGTAACAAGAATTTCTGTTTCTGTTGCTTGTTCTGCAAATGTCGGCGCTTCACGGTGAATAGACCACGCAGTCTTCGCTTTAACTTCTGCGCCTTCATCAATCGGCTCACCAATAACGTCAAAGATACGTCCTAATGTTTCCTGACCAACTGGTACCTGAATTTGATCACCTGTATCAGAAACCGGATTACCGCGTGTCAGACCATCTGTCATATCCATCGCAATTGTACGCACTGTGTTCTCACCTAGGTGCTGTGCAACTTCCAGAACAAGTTTCTGTCCATTATTATCTGTATGTAAAGCATTCAAAATCGGAGGTACACTTCCCTCTTCAAACTGAACGTCAACAACTGCGCCCATAACCTGTAGGATACGTCCTTCTGCTTGTTTCGCTTTTGCCATATCTGCTAAGTCCTCTCTACTTTCTTTAATCTGTCTTCACATCAATTCAATTAAAATAAAACTCTTACTATTCATCTACTGTTGTATTCGCCGCTTTCGAAAAATCAACAGTGACAAAAGATTCTTTCACTGCTTCATAGCGCGTCGCAAATTCCGGTACTGATTTTAGCTTCTCAAAAACATCTATTGCCAATTCACGACCGGCAACACTATCACTTGGATAATGTACACCGGCAATTTCACGACGATGCGCAATATCAATTGCAAACCTTTTATAGACTTCCGCATGTTCAGGGTCAAAGTCCGATAAAATCAAAGCCATCATATAAGACTGACTTGCATGTCCTGACGGATATGCCGCATGCATCGGATTATCAATAACGGTTACCAGTTTTTTATCAAGCTGCGTCGGACGGGGACGGGAAAAATACTTCTTACGTTCAAGAATAAAATACCCATGCTCTTTATAAACCGTATTCATCAACTCAAACAAAATCTCATTATCCTGAGATAACAATCCCTCTTTGATAAATGCCCCGTGAATAGTTGCTTCGCTATTCTCATAATATATACGGGAAAGCGTATCATCATCACGATTACTTTTTGCAAGCTCTTGTAAAAAAGCAAGCTCCTGCTTTGTCTCATCGCTTGAGTTCACGGGTGGCTTAGCGACGTCAAACGTAACACCATACAACAAACGAGGCCCTGCCTTAATCTCATTTAGAAATATCTTCCCCCAACGATCGTCAGGATAACGAATTTCATCAACAGACTGCGCATTATCCGCAGTATCAGAAGAATATGCCCCCCCCACAAACAAACAAAGCGTACCTGATAAAATCAGGCACCACTTCATAATATGTGAGATAGAATTACGCATAACCACTAACCTTAATACCCTTTAAACTGCCTCGGCACCTGAGATAATTTCAATCAACTCTTTTGTAATATAAGCTTGGCGCGCACGGTTATATTGCAATGTCAGATCATCAATCATCTCACCGGCATTACGTGTCGCATTATCCATCGCCGTCATACGCGCAGCCTGCTCACCTGCGGCACTATCAAGCAACGCACGATAAATCTGCACACCCAAATTACGTGGCAATAACTTATCCAGAATTTCCTCTTCTGTTGGCTCAAAACTGTAAGGTGACTTAATCACATCATCCACAGCATCATCAGATTGCACATCATCAGCATCGCTTACTTGAAACGGAACAAGCTGAGGTGCCTGAGGCTGTTGAACCAGAACAGATTGAAATTCATTATAAATCATTGAGCAAACATCAAATTCACCCGCATTAAAACGATCAAGTACAAATTGCGCCACTTTATCAGCCTGCGCATACTCAACACGATTTTTACCAAATACTTCGCGGAATGTATGAAGAAGAATATCACCAAATTCACGAACAAGAAGATCATGCCCTTTACGACCAACACAAACCAAAGAAACCTTCTTACCTTGTGCTTGTAGTTCTTTAATTTTTAAGCGTGCTTCTTTTACTGCACCTGAATTAAAACCACCACATAAACCACGATCCGCAGTAACAACAATCAAAAGATGATGATCATCCGACCCTGTTCCCGCCAAAAGCTTCGGGCTAGCCGCATTCACAACAACATTCCCGGCTAAACGGGATAACATTCCCGCCATTGCCTGCGCATATGGTTGAGAAGCTTCCGCTTGCTCTTGCGCACGACGCAATTTCGATGCAGCAACCATTTTCATTGCTGATGTTATTTTTCGTGTCGATTTAACCGACTTAATACGATCGCGGTAATCTCTTAAATTTGGCATACCAAATCATTCCTCAAAAAATTCGCATTCTGTCATTCCTGACATTACACCTCATAAAAATTCTGAACAGTAAAAACAATCCAAAAACTTTAGCAGTAATTAAACGGAGCTTTTTAAATCAACAAACATCAACTGATGCAGACGTAAACAGCTCCGCCTATTTCAATAAACAAAAACTACTTACGCAGCCTTCGCACCTTCAAATCCTTTAGAGAAATCTTCAAGAAACGCTTTCAGGTTACCTTCAATTTCATCTGTTAGCTTCTTCTCATCACTGATTGCACTCAACAAATCAACTCCGGAAGTTCTAAGTGCCTCAAGCAAACGAAGCTCATAAGCATCAACTTGATCTAAAGCGACCTCATCAATATACCCGCGAGTACCGGCATAAATCACAGCAACCTGCTCTGCTACAGTTAGTGGCTTATATTGTGGCTGCTTCAACAACTGTGTCAAACGCGCACCACGTGCCAAAAGCTTCTGTGTTGCAGGATCAAGATCAGACGCAAACTGTGCGAACGCTTCCATTTCACGATACTGCGCAAGCTCAAGCTTCATAGATCCTGAAACCTGCTTCATCGCTTTAATCTGTGCGGCAGAACCAACACGGGAAACAGACGCACCAACATCAATCGCCGGACGAATACCTTTAAAGAACAAACCTGTCTCAAGGAAAATCTGACCATCCGTAATCGAAATAACGTTTGTTGGAATATAAGCGGAGATATCACCACCTTGTGTTTCAATAATCGGTAACGCCGTCATTGAACCACTACCATGTGCCTCTGATAATTTACATGCACGCTCAAGAAGACGAGAGTGAATGTAGAAAACATCACCAGGATATGCTTCACGACCCGGAGGACGACGAAGAAGCAAAGACATCTGACGATACGCAACGGCCTGTTTTGATAGATCATCATAAACAGCTAATGAGTGCATTCCGTTATCACGGAAATATTCACCCATACACGCACCCGCATATGGCGCAAGATACTGCAACGGCGCAGGATCAGAAGCAGTCGCAGCAACAACAATAGAATATTCCATCGCGCCCTGCTCTTCTAATTCTTTCACAAGCTGAGCCACTGTCGAACGTTTCTGACCAATAGAAACATAAACACAATAAAGGTGCTCTTTTTCATTGTCAGAGGCGTTAATTGACTTCTGGTTGATGATTGCATCAACCGCCACGGCTGTTTTACCTGTCTGACGGTCACCAATAATCAACTCACGCTGTCCACGGCCAATCGGCACAAGCGCGTCAATTGATTTCAAACCTGTTTGCATAGGCTCATGAACAGACTGACGTGGAATAATACCAGGTGCCTTAACCTCAATACGACTAGAAGAAGAAGCATTCAAAGGACCTTTACCATCAATTGGATTACCAAGCGGGTCAACAACGCGACCAAGCAATTCTTTACCTGTTGGTACTTCAACGATTTTACCGGTACGGCGAACAATGTCCCCCTCTTTAATTGCACTGTCATCACCAAAAACAACAACACCGACGTTATCTGCTTCAAGGTTCAGAGCCATTCCCTGAACACCACTTGCAAATTCAACCATTTCACCAGCTTGAACCTGATCCAAACCATAAACACGCGCCACACCGTCACCGATAGACAAAACCTGACCAATTTCCGCGATATCAGCCTGCGCGCCAAAGTCCGCAATCTGCTTTTTCAGAATATCTGAAATTTCTGCTGCACGAATTTCCATTATACGACCTCTTTTAAGTTAACTGTATTTTGATTTGAGCTATTCTTCAAAGCACTGCTCAAACGCTCTAATTTACGACGAACAGAATCATCCACCATGAACGACCCGATTGTCACAACCATTCCACCTATAATTTCTGGAGATACCACAGCTTCGATAGCAACACCACTGCCAAGCACACCTGAAATTTTAGTTTCGAATTCTTTTTTCTGTGCGGCTGTCATTTTTTCGGCTGTTTCCACACGAACTGACAACTCACCAGACCTTTTTGAGACTTCCTTCTTGTAAGCCTTCATAATCGCCGACAATGCATAAAGGCGACGGTTCTGAATAAGAACATTTAAGAAGTTACGGGTTAAATCCTGTAACTTCGCTTTATCCGCAATCTCCAAAATTATAGATGCTTGCTTGGCACTACTAACCAAAGGAGAGGAAATAACCTCTGCAAGCTCCTGAGAATCAGAAATCGCAGACTCCAGAGAATTGAAATCTTTTTGAACTTTTTCTACTAATTTAGCTTTCTCAGCCAAATCAATAAGGGCACTCGCATATCTTGAGAGTACAACCGAGGAAACTGGCGTGGACGATGTCACGTTTCTAGCCCCTTTCGCTATTACACTATAACCGTATTCTTTACTTTTACGTGGGGAGACTTAGCACACCCAATACACGCTGACAAGTATCTAGAACACACCATTTGCATTTTATTTATAATTATAAGCAAAAAATACAGACTGGCGTTTTATTCCCAACCTCACATAAACGGAGCAATAAGCGAGACAGGCACATAATCCCACTCTAAAAAGCGATAATCATCAGGAAACAAATACATACATATAGCCCTAAATATCAGGATATGGGCCACATAGATCTCCAATGTACGTCGCCCCATGAATTGTAAAAACTTAATAAGTGAAGGCGCAATATGTTGATGCGCATCAACATAAACAACAGACCTAAAGTGCCAAAGAATCCAACCAACACAGCCAAATCCCAAAAGCATCAACGTCGCCTGCGCATAATTTGCGGACGGCAACAACATTCCCTGCCAAAAATAAAATGAAAAGAATGATGCACATACAAACATCAAAATATATTTGCGCTCAATACGCTCGTAAACAGCCTCTTTATGCCTAACAATAAAGCCCATAAGAACAAACATCATTGCAATCGACCCATACTCAAAAACAGCATAAGATGCCAGTGTAAAAAACAACAATATCAAGAACATTCCCCGCAACGCCTCCGGAGAATGTAATGATCTAGCCAAAACTCCCTGGCGCACAAAACGAAAAAGAATAATCGTAAATAATATATTGAGTGGTAGTAAAAATTGCCCTGCAATTAACGCAGACCCACCAACCAAGAATGCCCCTAACCATAAAAACTTTGAAACCTTCACCGTGTCTGCATAACCAATAAGAAAAAACCAAATCGGCACACATAAACGCCCTACAACACGAAACCACATTTCATCAGGAAAAAAATGATGACCAACATGATCAATAATCATTAAAATTACAGCCAAGGTTTTCAACAAGTCATAGGAGGTCAGGTCACGAGGTAAAATTTTGTTCATAAAAAACTCTATTAAGTGCTTTAATTATTAGAAAGAAAAAGACTATACTGCGCCGATAATAATATGGATATGGGTTTCATGAAAACGTTAAATCACACTTTACTGCTTTTTACAGTCATTATTATTGAAGGGTATGTCGTACTTGCAAGTGAGTTACTCGCAATCAAACAAACCGTGCCCTATGTAGGCAGCGGTACAGACACCATGTCAATCATCATCGCAGCAGTTCTCATGCCCCTTGCCTTCGGGTATCAAAACGGTGGACGCTTTAAACCTAAAAAAATATTCGGCCAATTCATTACCGTCCGAAAGAAATTAATCTTAAACATTATTATTGCCTCATCCATCCTTCTATTTGGTATGTCATACGACCCGTTGAGATATATTTTCATCGAAGCATTACCAGCAATCGGCATAGAGGAACGCCTTAGCCAAGTATCTGTCTATAGTTTAATCTTCATCGTAATCCCCGTGTACCTTCTGGGACAAACCGTTCCTCTCGTTAGTAATTTCTTTTCAAAAGAAAAACTATCCGAAATCACAGGGAAGATGCTTTGCTTTTCAACGATTGGCTCATTTATGGGCGCAGTCTTTTCAACATTAGTTTTAATGACAACTCTGGGCGTACATCATACAACGAGCTTAAATTTCATACTTTTGGCTATTCTCGTGATCCTATTGAGTAAGAAAAAAGCCTCAATTGCTGTGTTTTATATGTGCTTAATTGCATTTACTGCGGTCACGCTAAACTCTGATCGTGTTATGTTCAAGCATCGCATTAAGAAAAACAACCAATACCATACAATTGCTGCCGGAAAGATTGATGGCGATCGCCGTATGTACATAGATGGTAATTTCTCATCCAGAAAAACAAAATACGGTAGAAAGCACGATTATGTTGAATTCGTAGAACGTGTGGCCATTATGGATAATCTTGATCCTGAACAACCTCCTATCGACATTTTATCTATTGGTGCAGGTGCATTCACCTTTGGCGAAGGCGACATTCATAATAACTACACCTATGTCGATATAGATAAAGATTTGGTAGAGGTTGCCGAGAAATACATTCTTCAACACCCCCTAGAAGAAAACAAAAAATTCATTGCAAAACCCGCACGCGCATTTTTGCATACCTCAACAGAAAAATACGACATAATATTTTTAGACACCTATCAAGGCGGTATCAGCATACCTGAACATATGGTGACACAAGAATATTTTGCATCTGTTAAAAAACATCTGAAAGACGGAGGTATTTTATTAGCAAACGTAATTATGTCACCAAATTTCAACTCACCCCTTGCACGTAACATTGATAATACAGTGCGCTCTGTTTTCCCGCATGTATCACGACACATCATAAACGAGAACTATTATCTATGGTCAGAAAAAGCGACATTAAAAGCCAATACTATATATATCTACAGACACGAAGATAACTATGATGAAGGACACATTTACACAGATAACAAAAACACTGTGTTCTACGACAAACCCAGATCATTAAGGGACTAGCCCTACAATGCATAAGACAACGAATATCTTTATATTATTCTTATTAATTGTCATCGAAGGCTACATCGTATTATCCTCCGAGCTTCTCGTAATAAGACAAACCGTTCCGTTTATCGGAAATGGGACTGATACAATATCCATTATTATTGCGGCGGTATTAATGCCTCTCGCATTTGGTTATCAGGCAGGCGGAAATTTTACCATAAAGTCTTCCAATGGAAAATACCGAAGCATAAGAGTAAAAATATTAAGGAATATTGCAGTTTCAAGCGCTTTCCTTGTCTGCGGGTTAAGCTACTTTGTCTTCCAGTTCTTTTTCCTAATCCTAGATGAAATTGGAATCAAAAATAACCTGATACAAGCGACACTATACTGTGCAACTTTCCTCGTAATCCCTGTTTATCTTTTGGGGCAAACCATCCCCCTTCTAAGTAATTATTTTTCAAAAGAGAAGCTCTCCCTAATTACCGGACGTATGCTGTTCTTCTCAACAATGGGATCATTTTTAGGCTCTATTTTAACAACACTGATATTCATGGACACCATCGGTGTGTTCAGCACGATAACACTCAATTTTGTAATCCTTTTGTCTGTCACTTTATACATCGGAAACAAAAGAACAAAAGATTACACCATAGCAATGATATGCATTACGGCATGCTCTGCTTTTCTAAATTCTTCTACAATTAAGGACGGCCTTCGCATTGTGAAGGACAACAAGTACAGTACCATTATGATCGTTGAAGATGACGAACAACGTACGCACCTTGTCATCAATCATAATGATTCATCTATGTATAGTGATAAAGGCGAGAAACATGACTATGTTACTTTCGCAGAAAAAATTACGATCGACACAATTCCTCCAGACGCACCCGCCAAAAATATCCTAATAATAGGCGCAGGAGGGTTCACCTTCGGACATGGAGATCTTAAAAATAAATATACCTACATAGATATAGATAAAGATTTAAAACCCATATCAGAGAAATATCTACTGAAAGAAAAACTTCAGCCTAATAAAACATTTTATCCAATCCCCGCGCGCGCTTATTTGGCACAAACAGATGAAAAATTCGACATCATCCTACTTGATGCCTACCTTGGTGCACTTAGTATTCCAGAACACCTTGTCACACGTGAGTTTTTCACAGAAGTAAAAAAACACATGAAGGATAAATCAGTTCTTCTGGCAAACTTTATAGCCTCCCATAATTTTCATGACAATTATTCAAAAAACATTGATAACACATTGAGAGCAGTCTTCCCCTACCTATCAAGGCACAATGCAGATGCAGATGGAAAGTTTGATTTCTTTGCAGAAGAAGAAGCTAAAAACGCTAATTACATGTACATATACAAACACTACAAAAACATTGATCCACCGGTCATCTACCGCGAAGCCGAAAGGTAATCGTGATGATAGATTCCATTATAACGTCACTGGCACATTCCTTAGACGAAGTCATAGAAATAATCCTATTTGGTTTTGCTTTCTTTTTTATTGAACGCATAAACCCGGCAGACAAAACTGCCAAATTTTTTAAAGACGATATGAATAATGAAATATTTCTGGCAGCAATAAACGCATTTTTGTTCATACCACTTTGTTTAATCGTGAGTAGCCTCTTCGTTGCAATAACATTACAACCCCTCATCCCCTATCAAATGTTCGCACCACAAATACAAAGTTTGCCAATCGCAGTGCAAATTTTAATCGGTAGCATAATCGTTGATTTTTCAACCTACTGGCGTCACCGCTTCACACATTTTCACATGTGGTCATACCATTCCGTACATCACAGCGCAAAACAACTCACATGGATATCAGGTTTACGACTACACCCGATTGACCTTCTTGCCGCACTAATGTTAACCAGTTCAATACTTTATATCGTTGGCTTTTCAGGTGTTGGTTTTTTAGGGACAATCATATTCATCAAACTTATGAACTACACAACACATATGAATTATAATTTGAAATTTGGAAAACCTCTACGCTATATCCTCGCCTCTCCACATTATCACCGTTGGCATCACGCAACTGAAAAATCGGCTTATGATAAAAATTTCTGTGGCGCATTTCCATTCTTGGATATAATTTTTGGCACATATTACCACCCCGAAGAATTACCCCAAGGTTACGGCCTGTCCCCACAAGAACAAAAAAACTTCCCCGAGCACAGCAATATAGGTTGGCTAACCTATCCATTCAAACGCACATATAAAATATGGAAAAAGAAATTAGGACATGCTAAAAAAAACAGGAAATAACTGAGTAACCTTACATGCCCGCTTTTCGTAATAATGACCGCCACCCCAAAGATGATCGTATTCTTGTCATCCAAGATATGGACGAGTTTAAGCTTTGGCGTGAACAATCCTTACTAAATGCTCACAACATAAAAGGGATCGTCTGTGATTATCCTGAAAAGCTTGAAACACTACAAGAAGCAGCAAGACACGTGGCCAGTATTTCTCACGAAAGAAAAGTCTACCCTCTATGCGCAGACACATTTTCCACATTACAAGAGCGTATGGAACAACAAAAAATAAACACGGTAATCTCTACAGCGGCAGGAAAACTATCTAATATATATTATCACGAAACACAATTTCCTGTATTTAATGTACAGATACGCACAAACGATGTTCCCCAAGGCCTACATCAACACGAAGACACAATCAGCCTGACATTCAACAGATCCGGTACTGTCTGCCAAGCCGGTGATAAGTCTGAATATAGCATCGATCCGGGAAAAGTGATGTTAATCGGTTATGATGTTGCTCATAGAGCGCCGGAACCCCAAGATGATTGGGATGAAGACCCACGCGTCACATTAATTATATAAAAATCTATAGGAAACTCTGCGGATCAATATCAATATATACCCGCACAGTTGACGGCACTCTAATTCCATTCACCCAGTCTGATACTGTCTTTTGTAAATTAATCGCCTTATCCGCCCGCACAAGCAAACGATAACGATATTTTCCGCGTAACCGTGCCATCGGCGCAGGCGCAGGGCCCAATGTTTGGATACGTAAACCATCATCCGTAACACCTTGCGGTGATGTCTTACCAAGTGCACGTGCAGTATCCAACACTTGCTGTTCATCCCGCCCTGAAATTACAATTCCCGCCAAACGACTATAAGGTGGCATATTCGCCATTTCCCGCTCATCCGATTCAACACTCAAAAATTCATCACGCCCACCGTCAGATGATGCCGCCATAGCCTTCATAATACGATGATCCGGCATCCAGCTTTGTAAAATAACACGTCCCTTCTTTTGTTCACGCCCCGCACGTCCGGCAACCTGATGCAACATTTGATAGGTACGCTCTGCCGCGCGTAAATCCCCACCTTTCAGGCCGAGGTCGGCATCCACAACACCAACAAAGGTAAGGTTTGGAAAATGGTGTCCTTTAGCAATAATTTGCGTTCCGATAATAATATCAACTTCACCTGCGATAACTTCATCAAGCATCGCTTTTAACTCTTCATTACTCTCCGCTGTATCACTGGCCAGAATCATGACACGCGCTTCAGGAAAGTTGGCTTTAGCTTCTTCAAATATCCGCTCAACCCCCGGCCCACACGCAGCGAAACTGTCAATATCATCACACTCAGGACAGTTTTTAGGGATGTGCACATGGAATCCACAATGGTGACAATGCAAACGCCCCGACCTTTTATGCTCCACCAGCCAAGCCGTGCAGCGCGGACACTCCATCCGATGCCCACAGGTCCGACACAACGTTAAAGGCGCATAACCTCGCCTGTTCAAAAATAATAACGACTGCTCTCCCGCATCTAATTTCTCCTGCACTGCATTCAATACAGTTTGAGAAAGGAAACGTTGACGCTCCGGCTTATCCGCGCGCAAATCAACAACCTCAATATCCGGTAGATGCGCACCACCATAACGGCTCTCTAAGATCAGGTGCTTATAACGCCCACTGCCATGCGGCTCTTCCCACGCATTCATCATAGTCTCAAGAGACGGCGTTGCAGAAACCAAACACACAGGTATTTGTCCAATATGCGCACGCACAACGGCCATATCCCGCGCATGATAAATCACGCCATCTTCTTGTTTATAGGCCGGGTCATGCTCTTCATCGACAAGAATCATTCCTAAATTTTTATAAGGAAGAAACAAAGCTGAGCGCGCCCCCACAACAACACGGCAATCCCCTTGCGCCACCCCGCGCCATGTTGTACGTCGCTGCGCCGGTGTTAAATGGGAATGCCATAAAGCTGGCGCGCAGCCAAAACGCTGCTTAAACCGGTTCAAAAAAGCATTCGATAACGCAATTTCAGGCAAAAGGATAACAACCTGCTTCCCTTCCTCAATCGCCGCAGCAACAGCCTCAAAGTAAGTCTCGGTTTTACCCGCCCCTGTTACACCATCTAATAAAGATGCACTAAAATGACCGGAACGCACATCATCACACAACTCATCCGCAACCATTTGCTGCTCTTCTGATAGTTCTGCCTTATAACTCTCAAGATCAGGTTGCATACACGGCGCGGGGTTTACAATGCTCACTTCTTCAAGCATCCCCTTATCCGCCATCCCGCGTATTACTGCCGCGCTACACCCTGCCATATCTGCAATTTCAGCCGCAATGCGCGTTTTACGATCTTCCATAACTTTCAAAACATTCAGGCGTTGCGCAGATACCCCCTTCTTCGGCAAAGTGGCAGAACGGCTATAACGATATCCCCTTTGTGGCTTCGCAGGTGTTAACCCCGCAGGTGCACTAAGTGCCATTTTCAAAACAGAGCCCTTCATCGACACTGTATAATTGGCAACCCAATCAATAAAATCACGATGCACCTTCGGCATCGGATCTAAATCATAGTGTGAGATCATAGCCTTCATCTTTTTTGGATTAACATCTCCCGCAGCCTGCCCCCATACCACACCTGCAATTTCACGATTACCAAGTGGCACACAAACATAATCGCCCTCTTGAACACTCATATGCGCAGGCACGATATAATCATAGGCCTTATCCACCGGATACGGGACAAGCACACACATCGCATGCCCCTCAACCACCGGGGCACTGACCTTTTCTTCAGGGAAAAATGATGTCTGATCCATGAATATTTTGTATCATTTTTCACCGCCCAATCCTAGCACCTTCCTAAAACTTGAAATTTTCCATATCACATGGTAAAACACTCTTTATGAACTTTGGTATTAGAGACTTTTTTCACGATATGGCAGACATCTTCACAGGCGAACACGCCCCTGAAGATCATACAACCTATAACAGTTCACAAGTCGGTGCAGGCTTGATGGCGGTGAAGCAACGACTGGAAGCAGCACCCGAAGTCGTGCTAACCACAGATGCCCTTGATACCTTATTCTCTCAAATAGAACTTACGCACACTATGAACAAACACGATATCGCAGACGCACTAACAGATATCGCAAATATCACCAATCTGCCAGCCTCTGCAATGGCAAAGACTGTAGAGAATACAATCGAAAAAGGTGATTTTAACGAAAATCTGATGCGCTCAATACGCTTTGGTCGCTTACAAGAAAAATACAAAGAACTAAACTTTGACGACCACACCATCAATCTTGATGATGGAAACACTCCACATTAATCCATAATCTTACGGTTCTCCCCTTGCCCTAATATGTGAAAGGCTTTAACTTGGCCTCACACAATCATGAACAAATATGTAGGATAAAACACATGAAGTTTTTCGTCGACACCGCCGATATTGATGAAATCAAAGATCTCGCCGCGACTGGCCTGTTGGATGGCGTAACAACAAACCCGTCCCTCATCGCAAAATCAGGTAAAGAATTCATTCCTTTGATTAAGGAAATTTGCAAAGTCGTAACAGACGGCCCGGTAAGTGCAGAAGTCGCCGCCACAGATTATGAAACAATGCGTAAAGAAGCCGATGTCCTACGCGCAATCGCGGATAATATTGCGGTAAAAGTACCTTTGACACCAGATGGTTTAAAAGTATGTAAAGAGCTTTCTGACGATGGAACAATGGTAAACGTAACACTTTGTTTCTCCGCCGGTCAGGCTCTGTTAGCTGCAAAAGCAGGTGCATCATTCATCTCACCTTTCGTTGGTCGTCTGGATGATATATCTTACCAAGGGTTAGATTTGATCGCTGATATCTGCACAATCTATGACAACTACCCACAATATGACACAGAGGTATTAGTTGCCTCTATCCGTAACCCAATGCACATCATCGAAAGTGCAAAAATGGGTGCACATGTCATGACATCACCTGCAAAAGTAATTAAACAACTATACAACCACCCTTTAACAGATAAGGGATTGGCTGCATTTGTTGATGATTGGGCGAAGACAGGACAAAGCATCCTTTAATTCAGGCAGGCTGTTAAAAGAAATGACAAGAGCCTGCACGTTGCGGGCTCTTTTTTATACATAAGGAACAAAAATGCCGATAGAAACATGGTTCGCCTTTATGATAGCCAGCGCAATTATCATCTCCATCCCCGGCCCTACGGTCATGATGGTCATTTCATATGCAATTAATAAAGGAAAAGCAGCTGCATTTGCCAGTATCTCAGGCGTTATCCTTGGTGACTTCACCGCTGTGACGCTATCATTGGCAGGTGTTGGCGCAATTCTGGCGACGTCCTCCCTACTATTCAACATTCTAAAATTTGCAGGCGCAGCCTATCTTCTTTATTTAGGCATAAAACTTTGGCTCGATAATCCCAAAAACCTGAAACAAGCCACCTTAAAAAAACAGGAAAATAATAAAAGAATATTCACAAATGTCTATCTGGTCACAACATTAAACCCCAAATGCATACTCTTCTTTATCGCATTTGTACCGCAGTTTATGACCCCCGACCTACCGATCATGCCACAAATGACAATCATCACATTAAGCTTTGTCGTGTTAGGCGGACTAAACGCCACATTTTGGGCAATTGGTATTGGGAAAATGGCAGAAAAGATAATGTCCCCCACACGTTTAAAAATTCTAAACCGCATCGGCGGAAGCTTCATGATAACCGCAGGTATATTAACTGCTCTGGGAAGAAAAGCATAAAGAACATCCCTCTATATCCAACCTCGATAATATGATAGAATCAAATATATGAGTACAAATACAGATCCTATGGACAATTCAGAAACACAAAACAATATTTCAAAAGAAGATATTCTTGAATATCTTCGTAATAACCCTGATTTCTTTAATCAAAATTCTGAAATTCTGGATGCATTAATCCCACAAAAACAACGCCCCAAACGTGGCGAAGTCGCGAACTTTCAATCTTATATGATTGAACGTCTAAAAGCGGATAAAGAAGAAGCCATAGAAAGTACGCGCGAGATTGTAGAAAACGCACGCTCAAACATGAACAACCAACAGCGCATCCATATCGCTGTCTTACGATTATTAGAGGCCGAACGTTTCGATGATTTTATCCATTGTATCACTATGGATTTATCCGCCATTCTTGATGTCGATATTTCTGCTCTCGTTCTTGAATCAAACGCAGAAGAAATCCCCCACATCCACCAAAACGGTATACGTATCCTGCCCGAGGGAACAATTGATAAATGGATGGAAGGCAAAGATGTCCTCCTCCAAGATAATATTAGTGGTATCGAGCCTATCTATGGCGGCGGAGCCACACTTGTCTGCTCACAAATTTTATTACGCATCGACGTTTCGCATAACACCCCACCCGCAATTTTAGCATTCGGAAGCCGTGACCCAAATATGTTCGGCGAAGGTCAAGCGACCGATCAAATTTTCTTTCTTGCGCGCGTTATTGAAAGATGTTTCCGCTCATGGCTCAACCTACCTGTATAAAAAATGATACAATCGGAAAATGCGCCGGTGATCTGGCAGATCAGCTCCTGAAATGGGATGATTACTTACGCTATGAAAAGAAAGTCTCCCCACACACATTACGCGCCTATGGCGCAGATGTTAGTCACTTCATAAATTTCATGTTTGATCATTTGAGCAAACAGCCTTGCCTAGATGACATATCAGAACTGGATATTCGTGACTTTCGCAGTTGGCTATCAAAGAAAACAATACAGAAATCCTCAAACGCAAGTCGGGCACGCTCCCTGTCCGGTGTAAAAAACCTCCTCACATGGCTTGATAAACAAGGCATCGTGCACAACGCCGCCATAAAAACAGTACGCAGCCCGAAATTACCTCATAAGCTCCCCCGCCCATTACTCGCCGATCAGGCCATTAATGTAATTGATAATGCCGGAATGTTAGAAAAACATGACTGGATTGGAGTGCGAAACCATGCCTTATTCATGCTACTTTATGGCTGTGGCTTACGTATTAATGAGGCACTTTCTCTCAATTTGGACAACCTCCCCAGAGATGGATTCTTACGTGTTATGGGTAAAGGGCAAAAAGAACGGCTTGTTCCGACACTCCCACTCGTTGAAACAACATTAGATAAATATATCAACGAATGCCCCTACTCAAATGCACCAAATCGCGCTCTATTTTTAGGATCACGCGGCGGCAGGCTTAATCAAGGCGTTGCACAAAAAGCCATGCGCGATATCCGTGTAATACTTGGGTTACCTGAAAATGCGACCCCCCATGCCTTGCGCCATAGTTATGCCACGCACCTCCTTCAAAACGGCGCAAATTTACGTGAGATACAAGAGCTCCTCGGGCACGCATCCTTAAGTACCACACAGCGCTATACCGAAATTAATGCCGAAGAAATGCTGAAAATCTATAAATCCGCCCACCCACGCGCATAAATCATAAGCTTTCTGGACGAAATCACCCTCAAACGGTTATACTTCTCATATGGATGACACGACACAAATCAATGAGCCCGAAATCGTTATCACCGCCCCTGCACCGGCGCGTGAAAAGCTCGTTCTTGATGAGCGCCTCGTATTGAAAGTCAACAAAGCCCATTACGATGAAGATAAACAACTGGCAAATGTAAAAATGGGCGGCGCACTACAAAAAGCTTTCGCCATAGGCTCTTATGATGGTGAACACATTACCCTAACTTACAACGGTGTAAAAATAGATTTAGATGAGTGTCCGGAAGTCAACGTAAGTCCGGAGGATGTGAAATACTCCCTAGGCCTTTGGAATAGCATAACTCTCAAAATTTCAAATTTACCCCCGGAACAGGCAATTAAAATCGAAGATGCACAATGCCTAAACATTGATACCAGTATAGTAAAGCAAGTAATACGCGGCATAGATCACGACACACCAGAACCATAAGATCATAAAAAAAGCCCTGCATATTGCAGAGCTTTCCTCAAATTTAGCAAATAATTTTAAATATGGATCGGACGCTTATCAACTGCGAGAGCAGCTTCCTTCACCACTTCTGTCAATGTCGGGTGTGCATGGCAAGTGCGTGCGATATCTTCCGCAGTCCCTTGAAATTCCATCACAGTCACAACTTCAGAAATCAAATCACCAACATTCGGCCCAATCATATGTGCACCAAGAACCTTATCAGTTTCCGCACAAGCAAGAATTTTCACAAAACCATCTGTCGCCCCCATCGCGCGCGCGCGACCATTGGCCATAAACGGAAACTTACCGGCCTTATACTTCACACCAGCCTCTTTAAGCTGCTCTTCCGTCTTTCCGACATTGGCAACTTCCGGCCATGTATAAACAACACCCGGAATACAATCATAATCGATATGACCTGACTGCCCTGCCAGCATTTCTGCCAAAACAACACCTTCATCTTCCGCTTTATGCGCAAGCATCGGCCCGGCAATAACATCACCAATGGCATAAATGCCCTCAACAGATGTCTCAAAAAATTCGTCCGTCGCAATACGACCACGCTCATCTAATTTGACACCAACATTCTCAAGACCAAGACCTTCTGTATATGGCTTACGTCCAATTGCCATCAAAACAACATCTGCCTTAATTTTTTCCGCATCACCACCTGCCGCAGGCTCAACCGTAAGCTCAACACCTTTACCTGATGTTTTCGCCGCGGTCACCTTACTAGACAGTTTCATCTCAATACCTTGTTTAGCAAACAGCTTCTTCGCTTCCTTACGAACTTCACCATCCATACCCGGCAAAATATTATCCAAGAATTCAACAACAGTAACCTGTGAACCCAAACGACGCCACACTGTCCCAAGTTCCAAACCAATAACACCGCCGCCAATAACGACCATTTTCTTTGGCACTTCCGAAAGCTCAAGTGCACCGGTAGAAGAGACAATCTTCTTTTCATCGATATCAATACCAGGCAAAGAAATCACATCAGAACCAGTGGCAATGATAATATTCTCCGCTTCATATGTATCTTTACCGACTTTAACTTGACCGGCTTCAACGATCTCTGCACTGCCAGTGATACTAGTGATTTTGTTCTTTTTCATTAAGAACTCAATCCCCTTTGTATTATCATTAACAACGGCAGTTTTATGTTTCATCATACCTTTAAGGTCAAGCTTAGGAGATACTTTAATCCCCATATCCGCCATATGATGTTCCGCATCTTCAAATTTCTCAGATGCACTCAACAGCGCCTTTGATGGAATACAACCAACATTCAAACATGTCCCGCCAAGCGTCTTGCGTTTCTCTATAATCGCTGTTTTCAGACCTAATTGCGCGCAACGGATCGCCGCAACATAACCACCTGGACCTGCACCAATAACAATAACATCAAATTTTTCGGACATGCCTTAAACCTTGTTTTTAATAATGAATTTCGTCTTTATAGATACGCATAAGGACGTGCCATAGCAAGGAGAAAGTACATATTTATATGACTTCTGGCTCATTATCCGGCTCACAATCGCCGTATGATATACGCGCAAGCCTATCATCATACACTTCTTGCAACAGGTGATTAGGCGCTGCCCCATCTTTCCCCATAAACCAATCATAATGGTCATACTTTTCACGCGCAAACGGGAATAATGTATCTTGTGGCCGATCTACACTAAAATACGTAAAATCCCTTCCCGTCATTTCCCCCATAAGCTGCATCATTTCAGGAATAGTTTCACACACACCGACATTCCACATATCTCCACGCTCTTCCATAAGTTCAATAAGCGCATCATGCGGCCCTAAATCCCCACCAACAACTTCCCTTGGTCGGTTTTGAATAATAATATTTGCATTCTGAAGCACAGCTAAACCAGCATCACGCAACCCAAGAACCCCACTAATCTCCTGCAAGCCTCCAATACCATTCGCCTGACACACAATTGTAAGTTCAACATCATCACTATTCTCAAAACCAGTATCTAAAAGCTGCTCAATACGCACAAAAATATCAGGTGCAACAACCGCATGTCCATCTCCCATATATTTATGCATTTCCTCCACTGGCCATCCTTCAGTTTTCATAGCGAACGGGTCTTGTACCCCTTGAACGGCCACATTATCAAACCCTTCTCGAATAAGTTGCAATCCGGCCATAACACTCCAGCCCATAGGGTTTTGCGCGCCCATACCACTTTTCAAAACAACGCCTTCATCCAAACGGTGATAATTCATACCAATATTCGCCGCCGCGCTATATGCATCATTATTATCAAGCGGATTCGCAGAACTTGCCGAAAGCAAAAACAGAACAACATTCTTCTTTCCTGTTTCCGCAAGCGCCTTATATGGGTTAACCTCCATCTCACTGGTCGGAGCGTGAACAGAGCTCATTTTTTTCATGTAATTTGCGGCACTCTTCACCTTCACCGCGCGGTTATACATATAATGCGGATCTTGCGAAACCATTGCCGAACGTTTCAAATGGTCAAATATTTTCTCAACAGCCGGGCGCTCTTGGCCAATTTTGGAATATGTCACCATAGGGTTACCATTTACATGCGGATCACGAAGCTGCTTCGCAACATAAATACTGGATGGTAGCGCAATACGCGACATCCAGAAATTTTCATTCTCCGCCACCGGAACCTTTGGAAATACATACCCTTTATTATTACGCATAAACCGACGCACATCATCAAATGTGTTAACTGTCTCCTCAAGTTTCATCAAACGAACATCATGCTCCTTTAACTTTTTCGGTAAACTCATTCCTTCAGGAACCGGCCATGCAGTCGCCATAGGCAAACGATTATGTTGATTAAACTGTTGCTGTAATTCAACCTTCTTATTTTGCACACCACCGGTTTTAGCCAGTAAAATAAAAGCCCCCGAAATCGCCAAATCCTCATGCATCCATGGGTCTTGATCTTCCTCCAACTCCGCCAGAGTTTTACCAATACCATCCGGACATTGAAAATGACGTTGCGTATAATGCGTATGATAATCAGGCTTCGGTTTGAAAATTTGTTCCTGTATTTGCTTATTCTTAAACGCATAATAAACAGGATTATCAATATCTTCCTGCTCTAACGGTGCGGCAATCATAATACAATTATCTGCAATACGCGTATCAACATTACCCTCAATCTCATCATACCCATTCTTCCGAATGTAATAACCATCCTGTTTTGGCCCATGCCTTTGTGCGACAGGCTTTGTCTCCGACCCCGGAAACTCTGCAAAAGGGTGAGATAATGAAAGAACATCTTTAAAAGATATAGTATCACGCAAACGCTCATCAGCGCAGCTTTCACCGCCATCAGCCACCATGATAAAAGCCTTCGAACGATCTAATCCCATCGCTGCAAGTTCTGAATCTAAATTGGGATTATCTAACTTATCCTTCAATGTCAGTTTAATTTTATCCAGCGCATTACCGCCATATGTCCACGTCCATTCCGGCGCATGTTCACTGTGCCCCGTTAACGCATTTGCATGATGAACACTCACATCTAATTTATGATGGTCAACGACCCCACGAATATCGTGCTCTTTTTCTTCACTACTCGTTTCAAAAAACAAATTATTGTAAAGCTGCGGTAAGGGGGATAACTCCACATCTACATTATAGCCCAAGGCATTCAACTTAGAGATCCCTGTTTTGGCCTCATTAACCACCCCAATACGAATATCCACCCCTTGCTCTTTCAACGCATCATTCGCCCAATCAACACCCTCCTCATAATACAAAGACATCATTTTCAAAAATGGTGAGAAACGTTCCGTCGTATCATCAATAATAATAGATCGTGGACTATGCGCATCAGCTTCAAGAGATTCTTTCATCAACTTCACTGTTTGCGATAACGCAACAACATCACCATCACAATGTAAGAACAAATTCTCCGAACGATCAAAAGCCTGCACATAATGCATAGTATTTCTAAAATGCGGATCTGCTCCCGCCATAACAAAGTTATTAACCTGATTAAGTGAAGCACCACGTTTAAAACGCGCAGAAGAAACCGATAAATTCGTATGAAGCGGATGCACCGAAGTATCCGCTGATAAAATCCAATCTTCCGCAGTTTTGCCTTCTATGCGATGGTTTTTTTGATCTGGTGTGATGTAATACATCTCTGGCTTTGAATCCAAATTTCGCCGAAAGGTTTCATCAAACGCATCCGGATAAAATGCGTGTATCTGCTCAATCATCAGAGCATCACGCTTATCCTCCGGATCAAGATATAGCTTTTCACCTTTTAAAATTTTATCTAAATTGCCGTCAAGATACCCAAGCGAGTCAAGCAGACTCGCTGGAAAATCCGTAGATTTTTCCATTTTCTAAACCCTATTTCTAAACCGTTATACTGATAAATGATAGCTCTCCAACCACCATTACCAATTCCTTACTATGCGTCTATCACAGAAAACTTTATAAACGCAAACTTTTATTCGCAAAATATAATATTAAAAAAAATTCTTTTATTAACAGTGGATTAACACCACACAATGTATAGTATAAAATAAGATTTTGGGTATCATACATCAGATGAACAACATACATTTTGACCTTATGGCCAAAGCTCTTGCTATAGAAGAGCAAAGCGAACACCCGACCCATAAGGTCGGCGCACTCCTTCATGGCAAAAACAGTAATAATCAGAGCTTTACCACCACCCACCCAAACTTCTGGCCAGCCCCTTTAAAACAAACAATCGGGCAAGATAAGAAGCTTGGAAATGCCAGCACAACAATGCACGCAGAGATAGCAACACTATGCAACAGCCACATCACACAAGATGCAACTTTATACATCACTGACCTCCCCTGCCCCAATTGCGCAAAGATGGTCGCAGAAGCACGAATAAAGGCGCTATACATCGATTCACACACACATAACACGCCTTTGGGTGAAAAAATAAAACCTTACTTTGATAACATTTCATTGCCTGTTTTAAATCATGCCGGAATAACTGTTGTAGAAATGAATGCACAAACACGAGAATTCCACATACTCTCAGATAATAAAAACGCATCACTACTACGTGTACACCGTCCACTAACCCATACAGCTATCGAACAAAAACATATAACACCGGAATCCTTTGAAAAGCATATTGAAAACCAACGCAATAGCGACACACACTTTGCCGCATGCTATGCCAAAACAACATTAGGGCAATATGTATTCTTAAGCGCACAACCCCATCGCTCTATTGGCCTGACAAAAGAGCTCGAAGAACACATAAAACAAATAAATTCAAAATACGAAGCACGACTACAACCCATAAACAGACTGCTTATGGCATGTGCGCGCTATGGCCTTAAAATTATACCTGAATTTCTATACTCCTCACGTGTTCCGACATCCCGCGAATTCGTCAATATGATCGGCGCGGGATATACGCAATTAAAAATCGGTAACGCGTCAGAGTGCCGTGATGAATGGGGTATGAAAGCATTTATACAACTACAAGAAAACAAGGTTGTAGATTTCCACACGTCATAAAGTGATGAAAGAACACAAAAACCACGAATAAAAACAAAAGCCCCTAACTCATAAAAGTCAGGGGCTTAATTCTATCTATGTCAAAAATTTGACTGATTCTTTAGACATCCAAAATCAAACGCTGCGGATCTTCCAAAGCTTGCTTAATGCGAACCAAAGAACTAACCGCTTCACGACCATCAACAATACGGTGATCATAAGATTGCGCCAAATACATCATTGGACGCGCCTCGATTGATCCATCTTTCATAACCATTGGGCGTTTTTGAATTGTGTGCATCCCCAAAATACCGGATTGCGGCGTATTCAAAATTGGTGTCGACATCAATGAACCAAACACACCACCATTTGTGATTGTGTATGTCCCACCTGACATCTCATCCATACCCAACTTACCGTCACGCGCACGCGTACCAAAATCAACGATCTTCGCTTCGATCTCCGCCATGCTCATCTGATCAACATCACGAAGAACCGGAACAACAAGACCTTGTGGCGTAGAAACAGCAACACCGATATTATAGTAATTCTTGTAAACAATTTCATCGCCATCAATTTCCGCATTAATCGCCGGAAACTCTTTCAACGCCTGAATAGTTGCCTTAATAAAGAATGACATGAAACCAAGCTTGATACCGTGTTTCTTCTCAAACAGATCTTTATATTCACTACGCAGTGCCATAACAGGCCCCATATCAACTTCATTAAAAGTTGTCAGCATAGCCGCAGTATTTTGCGCTTCTTTCAAACGACGAGCAATAACCTGACGCAACTTAGACATTTTCACGCGCTCTTCACGTGGCCCCGCATCCGCAGCAGGTGCAGCAACAGCAGGCTTCGCGCCACCCTTCGCAATTGCATTTTGAACATCTTCTTTTGTGATACGACCATCTTTACCGCTTGCAGGAATTTGTGAAGCATCCAGATTATTATCCGCAATCATCTTCCGTACAGCCGGAGATGTTTTCGGATCATCAGACACCGCAGCAGCCTTTTCAGCTTGCGCAGGGGTAGCAGCTTTCGCAGGTTCTGTCTTCGCCGCAGGCGCCGCATCATTCGCAACTGCTCCAGCTTCCAACTCACCTAAGATCGCGCCAACCTCAACATTATCACCTTCACCAGCCGAGATTTTAACAATCACGCCATCTGCAGGTGCATTAACTTCTAACGTTACCTTATCTGTCTCAAGCTCAACAATCGGCTCATCCGCCTTAACTGCTTCACCTTCTTTTTTCAGCCATTGTGCCACTGTCGCTTCGGCAACAGATTCTCCTAATGTTGGGACAACGATTTGAGTCATGATCCTGCTCTCTTCCGTATTTAATTCGCTCATAATTCTTTAGATAATATACGCAGACTAAAACCAAAAATCGACTGCTTATATTAAGTCGGTCTTTATTACCCCTAACTTTAGGCAAACGCAAGGGGCAGAGCAATGCAAAACTCACAAAAGCTGCATTATATTGTATGCACACGATACGCTTTCATATTCTAAAATAATCATTGAACAACGAATCAACAAAAAATAAAACCATCAACAATAAAGACGTACACCTAAATTTATACGAACAAAATACATCAAAAATGTTTCCAACCAAGGCTTTTAAAATCAATACGATGCGAGCCAGAATTTAATACCCTAAAACCCACTTTAGAATCAACAAAACACCCTACAACCAACTGATTTAATTTATTTTCCTGCAATTCTTCAAGTAAAACATTAACAGAACTTTCTTTAACAGCCAAAATCAGCTCATAATCATCACCACCACACAAAATTTCTTCATAAGAAATTGCATTATTTTGCAATCCATACTGTACGTCTTTTGAAAATTCAAATTTTTGCATATCAATTTCCACACCCAAACCCGAAGCACGTGCAATATTCATACAATCGGCAAGTAAACCATCGGAAATATCCGCCGCCGCATGTGCATACTGACGCACAACCTCCTCTATCCCGACTCTTGGAACAGGCACACGGTGCCGTGTAATCGCGTTACTATATAATTTTGGATCCAAACCCTCCTGCAAAGCCTTAAGCCCCAAAGCAGCATCTCCAACAGGGCCGGTCATAATAATGACGTCACCATCCTTCGCACCATTACGGCGCACCGCTTGCCCTTTCGGCACAACTCCAATGGCGGTGATCGAAATCGACAAACAATCCGCATGAATGCGCGTCGTATCACCACCGGAACAGAAAACATGAAACTTCGCATTATCCTTTGCCAGAGCACCCGTAAATGCTGAGATCCAATCTTCATCAATTGGCTTATCCGGAAAAGCGATATTTAATTGATAAGAAAAAGGCCGCGCCCCCATAGAGGCAAGATCGGATAAATTCACACGAAGCGCCTTACATGCAATATTTTCCGGTGCTTCCCCTCTCATAAAGTGAACACCTTCATTCAATGTGTCACTCGTCACGACAACTTCGTAACCATCAGGAATATCAAGCACCGCCGCATCATCACAAAGATCCGCGCAACCACCATAACCATTCGTTAAGGGACGAAAATAACGCTCAATCATTTCAAATTCATCCATGACTTATTCCGCCACCTTACTAACATTTTGATAGGCATGGAAATGATGGACAGGACCATGGCCAAGCACATCATCACTCCCGACATTCAACATATCTGCGGATTTCAATGCACCTGTAAGGTAGGTTTTTGCCCGCCCACACGCATCATCAACACTCAAACCATGTGCAAGATACGCCGCAATCGCAGAAGATAAAGTACACCCCGTTCCATGCGTATTGCGTGTCACAACGCGCGGTGCCTCATATGCCTTAACAACACCATCATGGACAAGAACATCGCGCATAACATCCCCTTTGAGATGCCCGCCTTTTAACAAAGCCCCACGCACACCCATATCACACAGCCCCTGCGCCGCAACCTCCATATCCAACACAGCCTTACGCAACAACTTTTCAGCCTCCGGAATGTTCGGGGTAATCAAATTAACAAGAGGAAATAGCCGATTCTTCATTGCATCAATTGCCGCAATATCAATCAAGACATCCCCGCTTGTTGAAACCATAACAGGGTCAAAAACAACATAATCAGGTTTATATTCTTCTAGAGAATCGGCCACTGCATTTATAATATCAGCCGAGGCAAGCATCCCAATTTTAACGGCCGACACATCAACATCATCAAACACTGCATCAATTTGATCGCGAACAAAACGCGCAGGCACAGAAACAACACTACGTACCCCAACCGTATTTTGTGCCGTTAACGCCGTTATAACACTCATTCCATACACACCAAGTGCGCCAAACGTCTTCAAATCCGCTTGCACACCCGCACCACCAGATGAATCTGACCCCGCAATTGTTAATACATTTGGTATTAAGGACATAAATCCCCCCTTATTGACGTGCCTGCGCAACAGCAGACACAAAATTTGATACAGCAACCGAAGGATCGTCCGCTTCACTCACACTCCGCATCATCGCGACCCCTGCCGCGCCCGCACATATAACATCCACAGCATTATCTGGAGTAATCCCCCCTATCCCAACCACAGGAACAGATACACTCTCACTTAACACCTTAAAACCGTCTGCCCCTAAAACCGCCTTATCAGGCTTCGTCAGTGTTGAATAAAACGGGCCTGTTCCCACATAATCAATCACATCAGGATCAATCAAATCATAATGTGTACGTGTATACGCCGTCAGTCCAAGAATTTTTCCCTCACCAATGATCGAGCGCGCCTGACGAGCATCCATATCTCCCTGTCCGATATGTACACCATCCGCATTAATTTTTGCGGCGATCTCAACATGATCATTCATTAGAAAAGAAATATTAGAATCGGCCAAAATACCTTGTATAGACCGTGCCTGTTCAAGAATAATATCAGCCGAATCAATTTTATTACGAAGCTGCACCATCGTCACACCACCACGCACCGCAGCCTCAACAACATCTTCTATCCGCCGACCACCACACACCGAAGGGTCAGCAACAAAATAAACAGAAAGGTCAAAAGATGTTCTATACGTCATGGTGGAAGAGAGTGCAGATCACACATAATGAAGTCAAGGAAAAGCACATCATCTTAATCTTTTCTTCAATTTTCTTGCATAAAAAGAACTCTATCGACTATTCTTTCGATAATAACCAAATGAGACAGGACTTTGCTTTAACTTATGGCACATCATAAGGGTCAAAACGTATTTAAGTACGTAAATGACGACACAGTAGTGCCATAAATAAATACAAAGAACCAAGGGGGCAAAATGCACACGGCCAAACCACACACGGCAATGGACGCACGTGACTATTCGGGGACAACGATCAAAACACCATTTGAAAGAATGCGTGCAAATGCAATTGTTAGCGCAAAAAATGATGTCACCGGCCTCAGTTTAATTAATTTCAACATTACGGCTTTCTTACCAAAGTCAAAAAGAAATGATGCATATTATCTATTGTCTCAATGGGCTATCGAACCCATAAATCTACAACAACAAAAATTCCTTCAATACCCGACAGAAGGAACAAAAGCTCTCATAAATCGCGCTGATATATTAATGGCAAACTTATCCAGACGTAACGACCTACCGGACGGTTTTCTGGACACAGCGTATGAGCATATAACAAACACCATAAAACAAACGATGCTCACATTAACGCATGCCAATACGCAAGATCAAACAAACGTCCGTCATGCATCCTAAAAAAATCATTTTTTCAAGGCATCCCACATTTCATCAGACAATTCAGTGCACTGCCCTGTAAGGGTATATCCACTGTCCATGCGTAACAATAATAAATCGTAACTCTTTCCAACCTCAATATACCGCGCACAACCATTCGCGCCATCACTTATGGCCTGAATGTTAACTATATTAGAATCTGCATTGACTAAAATCTCACCACGATATAACTGCTCAACACCCAACGTATAAACATTATAATACGGGGCAGAACCACCCCAATCAGGTATTTTGTGATCGACAACGATAAAGCGCCCTACAACATCTATACCGGATAATACTTCTTCATCCATATTTGGTGAAGGCGTCGCACAATCACATGCAGCTACAGAACAAATATTCCCGAACAGGATGGCAACAAACACATAAGAAAACAATTTATTCATCACGCTTTCCTTTCAACATTTTCCACGCATCAGAAGATATTTGGGTGCACATACTACGCATACTAAGAACACCGCCCTCCTCAAAAAGTAATACATCCTGATACGTATCCACCGGTAACAACCGCGTGCATGATCCTGCCAATTGAACATGAATTTTAACATTTTTCTCCTGCAAAAATGCGCCCTTATAAACATGTAAAGGGTTTACGATTACAACGCCCTGCGTACTTCTCGGTTGAAACTTTGTCACTGCACCTTTTGTAACATATACCGTTGCGATGATATCAACCTCTTGGATCAATTCATGATCTCGCTCAGGCGTAGGATATCTACACTTACACGCCCATGATGGCGTTGCCCCACACATAAAAATGACGGATATAAACAAAAAATATTTAAACATAAAACTCTCCCGCATAAATAATATCATGTCCATAAGACGACAGATAATACAAAAGCCTTGGAAAATAAAAAGGCCCCTTACAATGAGGAGCCTTTTAAAAATTCAGATAAGAGAGATTTAATTACTTAACAGTGAGAGCATCATCTACAAGAGCTGCCTGCTCCGCATGGTGACGTGCATTCGAACCCGTCGCCGGAGATGCCGCAGCAACACGCCCTGCATATTTCGGACGCCCAGCTTTATGATTAATCTCACCAAGTGCCGCCTCAATTTCACGATCAACAAAAGACCACGGCCCTTGATTTGCCGGCTCTTCTTGACACCATACCACATCCGCATTCGGGAACGGTGTGAGTTCAACACCCAAAGCTCTCGTCGGGAATGGATAAATCTGCTCAAGACGCAGGATAGTAACATCTTTCAGATCACGATCACGACGCTCTTGTAACAAGTCGTAGTAAACTTTACCCGTACAAAGAACAACACGCTTAATCTTATCATCCGGTGCCAAACTGCCACGATCATCGTCCCAAAGAACACGGTGGAAAGTACTATCACCTGTAAACATATCAACAGTTGATTGCGCAAGTTTATGACGTAACAATGATTTCGGTGTCATCATAATCAATGGTTTGCGGAAATCACGATGCATCTGACGACGCAAAACATGGAAGTAGTTCGCCGGTGTTGTACAGTTACAAACCTGCCAGTTATCTTCGGCAGATAATTGCAAGAAACGCTCAAAACGTGCGGAAGAGTGCTCTGGCCCTTGCCCTTCATAACCATGCGGTAAAAGCATTACAAGCCCCGACATACGCAACCACTTACTCTCACCAGAGGAAATAAACTGATCAATCATCACTTGCGCACCATTGGCAAAATCACCAAATTGTGCTTCCCAAATTGTCAAAGTCTTTGGATCTGCCAAAGAATACCCATATTCAAATCCTAAAACCGCCATTTCGGACAACGGACTGTCATGAATTTCAACTTTTGGCTGATCCTTTTTAATATGTTGCAAAGCGACGTGCTTCTTCTCATTTTCCTGATCATACCAAATTGCATGACGTTGTGAAAAGGTACCGCGACCAACATCTTGACCCGATAAACGGATTGCATAGCCATCATCAATCAATGTACCAAATGCCAAAGCCTCCGCCGTTGCCCAGTCAAATCCCTCACCAGTTTCAAGCATCTTTGTCTTTGCATTAACAACACGTTGTAATTTTTTATTGATGTTAAAGTCATCTGGAACATTCGTAATAACAGAACCAATGCGCTGCAAATCTTTATCAGGAACACCGGTTGTACCACGTCGATCATCACCATAAGCAACTTTCAAACCTGCCCACGCCCCCTCAAGATAATCTGCGTCATTTGCCTTGAAACTTTCAACGGCATTAAACGCATCATCTAAAACTGCCGTAAAATCATCGTTGATTTTTTGAGACTCTGCCTCATCGATCACACCTTCACTAATCAACTGCCCTGCATATTTACTACGCGCAGTTTCCTGCTTTGCAATTTTTTTATACATTAACGGCTGTGTGAATGCTGGCTCATCCCCTTCGTTATGCCCATAACGGCGATAACAGAAAATATCCAGAACAACATCTTTCTTGAATTTTTGACGATATTCCGTGGCAACACGCGCAACATGGACAACACTTTCTGCATCATCACCATTCACATGGAAAATCGGCGCATCTAACATCTTCGCCACATCGGTACAATATGGGCCGGAACGTGAGAATTTCGGCATAGTCGTAAAGCCGATCTGGTTGTTAATAACGATATGAACCGTACCACCAACACGATAACCGGGAAGCTCAGAGATCATAAATGTCTCCGCAATAATCCCTTGCCCTGCAAATGCCGCATCACCATGTAATAACATCGGAAGAACTTCCGTAGCCTCATGATCTGCATGCTGTACCTGCTTCGCACGAACTTTACCAACAACAACAGGATTAACAAATTCAAGGTGCGATGGATTAGCTGTTAAGGATAAGTGAATATTATTACCATCAAAATCACGGTCACTGGACGTACCAAGGTGATACTTAACATCACCCGAACCAAGAACATCATCACGCGTGGATGACTGCCCCTGAAATTCTGCAAACATCGTTGTAAATGGCTTACCCATAATATTTGCAAGAACGTTCAAACGCCCACGGTGCGCCATACCAATAACAATTTCTTTCAAACCAAGTTGACCACCACGCTTCATGATTTGTTCAATCGCAGGAATTAACGCTTCCCCACCATCTATACCAAAACGCTTTGTACCTGTATGTTTCTTATTCAAGTACTGCTCAAACCCTTCAGCCGCAGTCAAACGTTCAAGAATAGCTTTTTTACCTTCAACAGAAAACTCAGTTTTATTGCGCTGTTCTTCAATACGCTCTTGAATCCAACATCTCTCATCAGGATCACTAAGGTGCATATATTCGACACCAATTGTGCCCGCATAGATTTCACGCAACGCGGCATAAATCTCACGCATAGTGGCCTGCTCCATACCAAGCATACCATTGATATAGATCGGACGATCATAATCAGCATCCGTAAAGCCATAATGTTCCGGATGTAATTCTGGGTGATCACCAATTTCTTTCATCCCCAAAGGGTCAAGATTAGCAAGCAAATGCCCACGAAAACGATAAGAACGAATAAGCATCAACGCATGAACAGAATCAAGCGCCGCTTGCTTCACATCCGCATTACTTACCGCACCGCCTTTTTTCGCAGTTTTGCGATCATTAGCAGCTTCAACAATAATACCATCCGCAGGCGCTACTGCCGCACTACCGAATTTCCTTTTATCTTTTGCATTCTCGGACGGTGTCCAGCTTGCCCCCGATAATTCTTTCAAAAATGCGGCTTCATTATCTTTTAGCTCGCTAAAAAAGTCTTGCCAGCTATCATCTACATTAGACGGATTTTTAAGATATTGAGCATAAAGATGAGCGATATATTCCGCATTCACACCGCTTAAAAATGTTTGATCTTGCTCTGCCTGTTCCATGGATGATGATCCTTATGAATTTATCTAAAACTAACAATTATATACTTCAAGTGACATAGCCCAACTTGCGCAGGCTTTCAAGGCGGTGTGTCAAAAAAAGACAAAAAACCACCTTAATAATATTATATATTTTTCTGAAGAGCCGCCTTAATCACTGCGATAGCACTGTCCTCTGCGGCACTAACATTCATCGGGTGATTGGCATCATCCGAATTCATACCAGAGAAACCACCAACAATACGCCCCATTGCCTTACCAAAGAACCCTCTTTCATCATGTGCACCATCACCAAACTCACCATATGCCTGCGCAACCGCGCTGGCAATTTCCAAACACATCGCAACATAATCTTTCGCATTATCTTTGCCAGCTTGTGTTTTAATTTCAGCAACAGCCTTCTCACATAACGGAGCGACATTAAAGACCCCTTCCGACCATGCTGACCATTTATCTTTTGATTGTAATATTTGAGACGCGATTTCGCGCGATAAGTCACAATGCCCTTCATGCTTGGACATTTCAGAAAGACAAGCCTCTAACGCACGCATTTCACGCTCGTCATCCAATTCACCATCTTCATCTTCGGCATAACTAACATTCATGCCAATGCGGTATGGTACACTTACGATCAAATCAATTTGTTCATCCGTGAATACAGAAAGCTGTGTCATAAGATTACATCCCCATCCTTTTTAATATTATATATATTTTGTATTCAGTGCCTCTGCAATGAAGCGTAAAGCTTTACGTTCATCCAAAGAAATATTGATAAACTGTTCCCAGTCCTTATAGAGTTCCCCCTTCTTAGAGGCCTCCATTTTGCCGCGCATATAGAAGAGATAAACTCTTATCTTATTAAACAAAGAGGTATGCGCTCCGTACTCACGGAACGCCAAAGCAACAGACTCACCTATTTCAATAAGATGGTTTTTAAACGCACTAACTTCTTTATCATCAACAACATTTGAAAGAATATCAATGGCCCTATGGCAATCCGCATCCAAACCATCAAGATCCTTCGACCACTTATCCCACTCACTCTTACGTGAGACAGTTTCACTAATCACATATTGAACAGTTTCTGCGCCGAAAACTTCCTGCGAATATCCTGTAATAATATTATCAAGAGCCTGCATTTCTGCCTCATCAGACTCATCACCACCAGTCTCGTCACTTTGACTGATAAACAGACCAACCCGATATGGCAGGCTCACCAACAATGTTCTGTGTTCTGTAGGAAGTTGGTCAAGAAAGTTCATGGCGTAAGCCCTTATAAATTACACTCATCAAGAGGATACACCGAAACCACCTGTTACTCAAAGGCGTTTTTATTTAAAACACTGTAAGATAATAAAAAAAGAGCGCCCCAAGAGACGCTCTTCATAAAAATAATTATATGCTTAACAAGATTAAGCAGCAATTGCCTCAAGAACCGCCTTACCAAGACCGGCAGGACTTTCAGAAACCGCAAAACCTGCACTGCGCATTGCATCCATTTTCGCAGGCGCTGTATCATCAGCACCGGAAATAAGCGCACCAGCATGCCCCATACGTTTACCCGGAGGCGCTGTTGCACCTGCGATAAATCCGGCAATCGGCTTTTTGTTCTTTAATGATTTATAATATTCACATGCCTCAATCTCAGCAGCGCCACCGATCTCACCGATCATAAGGATACTTTCTGTTTCAGGGTCATTCATGAACAAATCAATACAATCAATAAAGTCAGTTCCATTAACAGGATCACCACCTATACCAATACATGTTGATTGACCAAGGCCAACCGCACCTGTTTGTGCAACCGCTTCATACGTCAATGTACCTGAACGTGATACGATACCAACTGATCCGCGCTTATGAATGTGACCTGGCATAATACCAATCTTACATTCATCTGGCGTGATGATACCCGGACAATTTGGCCCGATAAGGCGTGTTTTAGAACCCTGAAGAGCCTTTTTCACCTTAACCATATCCAAAACAGGAATACCTTCAGTGATACAAATCGCAAGTTCGATTTCTGCATCGATTGCTTCCAAAATTGCATCTGCTGCGAACGGAGGTGGTACATAGATCACAGACGCATTTGCACCTGTACGCTCTTTTGCTTCACCAACAGTATTAAAGACAGGCAGACCAAGGTGGTCATTTCCGCCCTTACCCGGTGTAACACCACCGACCATGTTTGTACCATAAGCAACAGCTTGCTCGGAATGGAATGTCCCTTGCGCGCCTGTAAAACCCTGACAAATAACTTTTGTTTCTTTGTTAACTAAAACTGACATAACTTACGCTGCCTCCGCTTGTTTAGTGGCTTCCACAACTTTTGCTGCTGCATCTTCAAGATCATCAGCCGCGATAATTGGTAGACCAGAACCAGCCATAAGTTCTTTACCACGCTTAACATTTGTACCTTCAAGACGAACTACCAAAGGAACCTTAAGATCAACCTCCTTCGCCGCCGCGATAACACCTTCTGCGATCACATCACACTTCATGATACCGCCAAAGATATTCACAAGAATACCCTTCACACTTGGATCAGAAAGAATGATTTTGAATGCTGTTGTCACACGCTCTGCTGTCGCGCCACCACCAACATCAAGGAAGTTCGCAGGCTCACCGCCATGCAACTTGATAATGTCCATAGTCGACATCGCAAGACCGGCACCATTAACCATACAACCAATGTTCCCATCAAGACGAACATATGACAGCTCATTATCTGCTGCTATTTTTTCGTTTGCATCTTCTTCTGTCTCATCACGCATTGCGTAAACTTCTTTTTGACGATAAAGCGCATTCGGATCGAAATTCATTTTCGCATCAAGCGCCATAATGTCATCCCCCGCCAAGATCATAGGATTGATCTCCACGATAGAAGCATCAAGCTCGATGAATGCTTTATAAAGATTTGCAAAGAACTTCGTCGCACTTTTAATTTGCGCACCTTTCAGACCAAGACCGAAAGCAAGCTTACGACAATGGAACCCTGAAATACCTGCCGCAGGATCAACAGAAACCTTAACAATCGCATCCGGATTTTCTTCCGCGACTTCTTCGATATCCATACCACCTTCTGTTGACACCATAAATGTCACACGGCTTGTTCCACGATCCAGAACAACAGAACAATAATATTCTTTTTCAATATCCACACCGTCTGTCACATACAAACGCTGCACTTCTTTACCTTCTGGGCCAGTTTGTTTTGTCACCAAAACCTTACCCATCATTGCTTCTGCTGCTTCTTTTACATCTGCAACCGTTTTACAAAGACGAACACCGCCCTTACCTTCCGGATTATCTGTAAAATGACCCGCGCCACGTCCACCTGCGTGAATCTGTGCCTTAACAACATAAAGGTCTGTTTCCATTGATTCGGCTGCTTTTACCGCTTCATCCACGCTCATCGCGGGAATCCCCTTCGGTACAGCAACACCGTATTTCTCTAATAATTCTTTTGCTTGATATTCATGAATATTCATCGAGCGAGCTCCGTCTCATAAATCACTATGTAATTTAGGGTTATCAACAACCCCGTTCATTCCTAGGCTCTGTTTAACACTCTTGTTTCCATTTGAAAACCGTTAATTTAAGAATAGCCAAGCAATAAACAGAAAATATTCACATGAAATTATCCCCTTGTTCTTTTTGACAAATCCCCCCTTATTACCGTACAATATTGTCTAGGTGTAAATATAAGGTTCTTTAATATATATATGTGTCGATAATGTCGTAAAAAATCCACACATATTAATAAGTTATAAAAACATACAATAAGAACCACAAACAAAAGAAGCATAAAGGGATACAAGGCATATGGCTGATCCAAAAATACCGGGTGATAAAAAAAACAACCAAACAGATGAGAATAACCTTCTTGGATTAGGGCAAGATAATCTCACTCCAAAGCTTGATCAAGAAGATGCAAAACCGGCAATCATGGCTGGCCTTTCCGCCGACGAACTTGGCCTTAGTGCGAAAACCGCCCCTAATACACCCCAAACACCCGACGGACAACAAAACCCTTCTGCTCAGGACTTGAAAAACGATCAAGACCAGACAGAAAGCGTATTCACGGCAAGCCCGAACAGTAATAGCGTTGCCTATGAACAAATAAACAAAGGCCTGCAAGGCGCAAGTGAAGGGCACATTGCAGGTGTCATGGGTGCTAGCCAAGAAAAAATACGCCTAGATGAACAAAAGAAAAAAGAAGAAAGCCTTGCCCGCAATATCGCGGCAATCACGATGAGTGCCCAACTTCAACAAGCATTTAAACAATTAAATCAAGAGCTATCCGCAATGGAAGAAAACATTCAGGAAATGAATGTTGATTTCGAAGCTCTGTCACAAGAAACAAATGACATCATTGCAGAAATGCAAACACAACGTAACGAAGCTGCTGAAGAGCTTGCACGTTATAAACAAGAATTGCTGGAAATGCAAAATGGCACACACCCCCTTGTTGCCAGCGCAGTAGATCAGGCCATGATAGATGCACAAATCGCATTAAAGCAGGCCGAGATTGCCAATGCACAAAACCGTGTAACTCTGATTGATGAAACAATCAACCAAACACAGAGCCAGCTTGCCGAAACCCAACAAACGATTTCCACAGCTGTCAATCAGTTAAATGACCTACGTCAACAAGAAAGAGAAGCACAGCAATCCGGCGATCCAGAAGGAAAATTAGAAGAAATAAGACGCCAAATGGCCGACGCTCAGGATAAAATAGTAGCAGCAAAAACAAGCATCGGCGATCTGGAGCAAAAAGCTGAGATCACAAAAGCAATCGGCGTTATAACAGCCGACCTTGAAGGTAAAAGCTTCGATTGCGGGAGTTCAGCACAAATAGAAATGGAAAAAGTTGCGCGCATCAATGCAAAAACAGAACTTATAAAAGTACTGACTGAAAATGCAGCAGACGGTAAGGTTACACCGGAAGAAATGAAAGAGATTGATGCCCAAATGAAGGCGGCCGGTATAGATAGCGACAACCCGGAAGCACGTAATAACTTCATCTCAGCAGTCTATAGCGCAGGCGGGGCGTTTTATGACCCGAGTGGCACAGAATACTCTCAAGAAGATCTCTTAACCAAATGGGATGACCTTCAACAAGAACAAGTCGCCGCAGTTGAAAACCTAGAAACAGTACAAACAGAACAACAATTAGCACAAGCTGAGTATGATGCGATCGCACAACAAGAAGCAGTTCTCAAATCACAGCTCGCAGAAGCACAGGAAACCTTAAATGCCGAACAACAACAAACACTGGATGCACAAACACATGCCGCTACAATTACCTCTGGACTAGGCGAATATGGTTCCATGCAGGAATACATGCAAGATAATTTCAGCATGACCGTTTCCACTATCCCAGGCATAGAGTTTGATGACGTTACCATTGGTAATGGCCCTAACATTGATGATATTGCAAAAGACAGGAACAACATCCTTCAAACTGATGATGGTCAATTTGTGTATATGAACAACGATACAATGGAAATGTATACACTCTCCATCGATCCGGAAACACAACAACAAAAACCGGAATTACTTTCACCTGAAGAAAGCTTGAAACTTCAAGCTCAAATGGTTGAAAGCAAACTTGTTCCACGTAACTTTGTTTCCGATGACGCTTTCCCGGAATATAGCCAAGAAGACACCTATATAGGAACATTGGCCAGCTCATTCGTAGGGATGGGGAAAGAACAAACAGAACAACAAGTTACCAAAGCTGTAGAACAGCAAACAGCACAACAAGAACAAGCAGCAAGGGAACTTGAAGACAGAACACAACGTATTGCCGCCAATCAAGATAACGTTGACCAAATATCACAAAAACTAACTAATCTGGAAGCTCTTAAAGTTGCCGCCTTAGAACGCGTACAAAAAGCGAATACAGCTGTATCAGATTATGTTGCTCAACATGGTGATGAACTTGAAAACAAGGGTATTGACACAGCAACCGCCATTGCAGCAACCGACACCGATCAAGATACAACACAGCAAAACTCAGAAACAGATCAACGTAGCGCATCAGAAACGCACGATCTTAACACACCAAGCCATCACTTTGATGAAGCGGAAGCAGCTCATAATCAGGCACTCGGAGAAGTTGAAGCTGCCGCCTTAAGCGGTGGTGCACTAACACAGGAACAATACGATACACTTGCACAACTTCCTGGCATGTCCCCTGAAAAATTAGACGACATGATGGCTATCAATAAAGTTGAAATAAATGACTTTGCATCGGGTGTAAAATTAGAAAGTGATTCCCCTACGCTCACATCTAGTGCACCAACCAACGCGCCGGCGGCGAACGATCCGATTTATGTCCAACACTTCGGACAAACAGTCGAGCATACAACAATACCGGCAACAACACTCACACCGGATCAAAACGGTATCACACATGAGGGTTACACAGGCTCTTTTGCAGATAGTATGGAGTTTGCAGCAACAAACCCAACTTCCGGGCCTGAACCTACATATATGGAACAAATCAATAACCATGTAGACGAAGCCCTAAGTGCAGCTAGCAAATGGTTTGATGCACAAAATGATGAGCCAACAGTTGCAACAAAGCCAACCCCCGAACAAATGGAACAACTTCGTTTGCAATCACAGGGGTTAACAACGACCCTACCGGGCACTGCACAAAACGACCCCGTTAATAATCCGGGCAACACAGGTACTGGCGGCGGTATGATGGGATAGTCATAAATTTGACGAACGCCAAAAAACCGTCTACACTATGCATATAAAAAATTATAAGCGTTTCTAATAGCGGGAAAACGCAAATATTATTAGGGTGAAATAGTGATTAAAGATCAAAGCACTATTGTTGAGAATTCAAACACAGGCATCGGATATGATGGCCTGGATACTGCTATGCCTACTGAAGGCAAAAACCAAGAACAAGATAAACGCCTACTCCAACAATTATCAAATTTTGAAAGTAGTGGCATTGGGATCTTTGCATTCCTTCTTTCTTTCTTTTTTGGTCTGGACGATGAGCAAGGCCTAGGTAGTGACAGCGCCCTCTCAAAAATGGCCTCCGCACTTTCTATACCGGAAGATACCTTCCGTAACACAATTGATAGCTATAGAGCCGGAGATCTCTCTATTTTCCAGGCTGCAAAACAAACCCGCAGCCAAATGGATATTTCCCGCACGGATATGGCACGTGCAGAACAAGTTGTCGCACAATATGCACAAAGCGGAAATCCGTTACTAGAACTCATAGCAGATAAAGAATCAGGTGGTGACTATAATCGCGTCTATGGTAAGGGTGTTCAAAGAGAAGACCTTACAAACATGACGATTAATGATGTCATCGCATGGCAACGCAACTATACACAGAATGAAGGGTCTCCTTCATCTGCTGCGGGAAAATACCAAATCATCAGAAAAACCTTAACCGGATTGAAAGATGAAATGGCTTTAACAGGGAACGAGCCGTTTGACGAAAATATGCAAGACCGCATGGCTATGCATTTATTAGACCGCCGCGGTTATGACGACTACCTTGCAGGAGATCTACCTGAAGATACGTTTATGGAGAACATTGCAAAGGAATGGGCATCCATGCCCAAAAATGAAAGCGGCTTAAGTTACTACGCCGGTGATGGCCTAAACAAAGCACACGCCGCACCTGCAACATTATTACTCGCAATGCGTCACACAAAAACAGAAGCCCTACAACCAACAACAGTGCTTGCTGCTGCATTTGGTAATGGTGAAGGTGTCGAGACGAACGACCCACAACAACCCAATCCCCTAACAGGAACATTTGATGGACAAGGTGTCGATCAAGTTGCACTAACCGCTGCACGCGATGCCACCCAACAACCTGCCGACATTACAATCGCAAGCGCACCTGCCGCCGCATCTTAATCATAAAATTAGGTTTTTATTTACCTCTTCATGACTACCATACAAAAGTAGCACCATTCTTTTGGGCGCATTCCCGCGCCAGCCAGGTACGTTTATTATGTCGATTAAAAATCAGTATAAAATCACAACACACATTACCCTTTGCGCCTTTGCAATGCTCTATACCATACCAACAAATGCACAAAGTAAAGAGCATACAAGCCCATTACACATAAAAATAGCGCCCCAAAAGCACAAAAACTCATCCCAAAACCTTAGAATTTTAACCGCAAAGACACCTGTAACACACAAAAAACCAGTCAAACCTCATGAAAATGAGAAAAATGCACATAAAACAGAAGAAAAACCTACAGAAAACCACGCAAAACACATTCAAAACACTCCATGTCACGTAATTGAGACAAAGTTCAATGCGAATACAACGAATAAGCATAAAAATCTAGCCGATTCGTTAAAAGCATATATAACCGAAAAAAAGCGCGACCCTACAATTATTACCAACATCTATAACACCAGCAAAGAAACAGAAATCAGTTTCGAACTCCTATTGGTCAAAGCAATGATTGAAAGTGATCTGGGACGCGTTACAACATCAAAAACGAGCTCCGCCAAAGGCATATTTCAATATATAGAGCCGACATGGCTTGTCCTCATGAAACGTTATGGTCATAGAATCGGCTATACTTCCTATGCTAATGCGATAGAAATCAATACCAAAACACTCCTCCCTCAAATCAAGGAAGGCAGTAAAATTTCACGCTCTGAAATTCTAGCTTTGCGCGAAAATACAAAAATATCTGCCCTGATCAAAGCACACCAAATAAAAGATGAGAGTAAAGTGCTCAAAAATTTCAAAAATGGCGGACGCGTAAATGCCACAGATCACTATATCGCCCATATGCTTGGCCTGTCCCAAGCGCGTATATTTTATAAATTACGCGAAGACAAATCATCTATTATCTTATCCGATTCTAAAAACTTACAATTAAAACAAGCCGTAAAGCTAAACCCATATTTCTTTTTCGATAATGAAAATAACGGCTTAACCGCCATACAAGCTTACCAACAATTTCATAAAAAAATATCACAGCAATTTACGCGTTTAAAAGAGATCGATACGAAATACGGGCAAGGAAACAACCTGTCACAAGATTGCCATGTACCCAAAATACGCAACGCAAAAACAGGGCAAGAAACGCGCCCGGATATATCATCCATTATGGCACTAGCAAAAAATTATAAGGCCACAAGCTATAAAATAAAAACGCATAAAGAATAAGCATAAAGAAACCGCCCTATATACAAACAGGGCGGCATCATAAATTCATAAAACTATCGAATACTTAAGCCGCAGCCGCATTACCGGAGAATAACCCCTCAACCGCCGCACGCTCTTCACGAAGTTCTTTTTCAGTCTCATCAATACGGTTTTGAGAAAACTCATTAATCTCAAGTCCCTGAACGATTTCGTACTGGCCATTCTTACATGTCACAGGGTAACCGAAGATCACCCCCTCTTCCACACCATATGAACCATCAGCCGGAATACCCATAGACACCCATTCACCTTCCGACGTCCCAAGCGCCCAATCACGCATATGGTCAATCGCCGCAGAAGCAGCAGAAGCAGCAGAAGATGCACCGCGTGCCTTAATAATTGCCGCACCGCGTTGCTGTACATCAGGAATAAATGTACCCTCATACCAATCTTGGTCAACTTGATCGAGAGCTGCCGCCCCTTTCACAGTTGTATGATGTAAATCAGGGTACTGCGTTGAACTATGATTACCCCAGATCGTGATATTCTTCACATCTGTTGAATGTGCACCCGTTTTTTCTGCAAGTTGGCTCATCGCGCGGTTATGGTCCAAACGCACCATCGCCGTAAAACATTTCGGATCAAGATCAGGCGCATTTTGTTGTGCAATTAATGCATTTGTGTTCGCCGGATTACCAACAACCAAAACCTTAACATCACGCTTTGCATGATCGTTAATAGCCTTACCCTGCGGGCCAAAGATCGCACCATTTGCTTCAAGCAAATCTTTACGCTCCATCCCCGGGCCACGCGGACGCGCACCAACGAGATACGCAAAATCAACATCCTTAAAAGCTACATTCGCATCATCAGTCGCAACAATACCGTGCAATAAAGGAAACGCACAATCATTAAGCTCCATCACAACACCCTCAAGCGCACCAAGTGCAGGTGTAATTTCCAACAAGTGCAAAATTACCGGCTGATCCGGTCCCAACATATCACCTGCCGCAAGGCGAAATAATAACGCATAACCAATTTGTCCGGCTGCGCCTGTCACTGCTATTCTTACTGGATCTTTCATCGTATGTGCCCTTCTTTAGATTACGATAGGAATTCTTGAACTAGGAGTGTAAACTAGCTCACATACGAAATCCATAGTGTTTTGGCTTATGCACACATCAGCGTATTAAACAGCTCAATAATCCATATTATGAAAGGAATTAAGGATCAGGCGTACACTCTGTGTCAGAAAGATCATCTGGCTCGACTTGCCCGTCATGCAATACCATATCTTCCTCTGTTTCTATGGAGAGACTTATATCTTGATTAATCTCAGCATCACCTTTACCAAAGCGTTCCTGTAACATGGCATAAACAGGCTTAACCTTCTCCTGCAATCGCCCTGCAAGAACATCAGAGACCGCCCATGCCGACATTGCCACCGTAACCAAACCATTTCCGGAAGATGCCGCACTGGCAATCCCCGGCACGCGCAATACCAAATTACCACTACCACAAATTGCCGCTAAATTATCGGCTACTTTTTGTAATTTTTCAGAATTCAATGCCTCTGCAATTTTCTCTGTCGGGTAACGTGCTGCGCCAATTCCCCATGCCCCAGCCATTCCAACCAATGTCATTTGTAAAGTGGATCCACTTTGAACCGCATCCGAAAATGCCAAAGTTAAATCACCCGCACAAAAACCTGCAGCGCCCGCAGAATACCCCGCACTATTATGCCCAAATTTCGCAAGTATACCTTCCGCAGCAGTAAACATACCCGCTGCGACTGCACTTGTAACATCGCCTGAAAAAACAAGAATAGAGCTTCCGCCCAAACTAACTATACCAGCAAGGTTCTCCGACCTTTGCTGAACATACTCAGATGCTTTCATAGAAAGATCCTGAGCCCGTTCTCTAATATTCAAAACCTAAACCTTCTTTACTAACCCTTACAGTCTTACGAGTTCTCCAACTCAAAGGTACTGCGCGTAGACACATCATCCATGTAACGTAAGATCATGGAAAGCTTCTGCGCATCTTCTTCTTTTTTAGTGCCCTTTGCCGCCGCTTCTTCCAACGCTTGGGTTTTATAATTCCCCGAAACATTTAAAGATTCACGGTTCAAGCTATTATCTTGTGACGAAATTTCCTGCTGCATTTCCTCTAACGCATCACGCGTACGATCGGCAACATAACGCCCCCATTCAGAATTTGAAAATTCAGAATCACCCGCGCCAAGTAAATACGAAACACGCTCAAGCTGCGCATTATCTGCCTCTGGATCACCGGTAATTTGCAAACGATCAAGCTCAACCAGCAAAGCATCATAGAGCAACCCCTCAGAATCCCAAGAATCGTTACCATTTTCATATACATCTTGTGCCAGATAAAACATTGCTATTGGCGTATTATCCTTATGAAATAACTGCCCGGAATCATTAATCGGCGCTAGCTCAAAACCACCTTTAGCATCTTCCAGATAAGATTCATCTACATAATCTACAAGCCACTGGATTTGCTCTTCCTCACTTGCGCCCAAATCATTCATTCTCTCTTGAGAAAGAACATTATTATTGTGCCAAACTGAGAATTTAGATTCTATTTCACCATTACGCGCCGCCTCAGCCGTACGCTCAAACGCTGCGGAAAATGCGACATCGCTCAATGCCTGTACATCATCAATTTCATAGAGTAAACGCCCATCTGCAATGGCTTCTTGACCGCTCATAATATATCACCAAATTTATTTATAATTTTATTACCCTGAAAATAGCACAGAGCTTCAATAAACACAAGAAACGTCAGTGTCACACTGGGGATAAATACCTATCTATGGATAGCTATCACTCTGCATTTCCAAAAGACGGGAAATTGTACGCTCAAATTCATAGGCATGGTCATCCCCACGATAAAGCTTATCCGGCGATGTCGCCGCCGATATAACCACCCGTGTACGCGCCTCATATAATGCATCAATTAAGTTCATCAAACGCTTGGCTTCATTACGTCTGTCATACGATAACTTCGGCACACCCGCCAATATCACTGTATGATACTTACGCGCAATTTCCAGATAATCTTCTGTACCATGCGGACGCTCACATAACTGCGCAAAGGTAAAAGAAGCGACACCACTGGCAGCCTTTTGAACCATAATCTCACGCCCTTTTACCGTCAAAGTTTCCTTACCCGGCGTGGCATTCCCAACAAGCGCAGAAAACACATCATCCAATGCCTTACCACTCGCCCGATTAAGCGGCGTAAAATATGTTCCCTCAATCTGTACTGTCTGCGCACGATAATCATGCGGACTATCCAGGTGCATCGATACCACTTTTGACTTTAAAAGTTTAATAAAAGGAAGAAAGCGATCCCGCTGTAGCCCGTCTTTATACAAATCATCCGGCGCCCAATTACTCGTCGCAACAACAATCACATCATGCTCAAATAAAATCTTGAACAAACGTCCCAAAATCATTGCATCAGTAATATCAACGACATGAAACTCATCAAAACACAACACACGAGATTTACGTGCAATAATATCTGCCAAAGATGGCAAAGCCTGATCCACACGCCCCGTTGCCCCAACATCCGTAGAACGGGTATTAATATAATCATGTACCTCAATCATAAACTCATGAAAATGCACACGGCGCTTCTTAATTGTTTCAGGCAAACAATCATAAAATAAATCCATAAGCATTGATTTACCGCGACCAACACCGCCATACATATAAACGCCCTTTGGAACTTTGATATCCTTTGAATTCCCCATCCCTGCAATGCGCGCTAAAATACTTATCTTTGGCTGACTTTCTTCTTCCAGAACTTCATCATAAAGGCGTTGCAGTTCAATCACCGCTTCTTCTTGCACATCATCAGGTTTAAGTTCGCCATCCTTCAGGCGCTTTTGATAAGAGCTAAGCGGTGTGTTTGTCATTTTTAGGTGCAGACATTTTGATTAAAAGAATAGACAGCTCATATAGAGCAAGAATTGGCAATGCAAGCAAAACCTGACTTATCATATCAGGTGGCGTTAAAAATGCCGCAATAATGAATGCCATGATAACCGCATATTTACGTTTCCGCGCAAGAAACCCTGCACTAATAATCCCGACACGCCCCAATAATGTAAGGAGAACAGGCAACTGAAAGCAAATACCAAAGGCAAAAATCAACGTCATAATTAGATCAAGATATTCACTCACTCGCGCCTCAAGTTGTATCGGTAAAGCCATATCCGTACCACTTGTTTGAAAGCTCAAAAAGAATGGCCATGCCATTGGTAAAACAAGAAAATAAACACACGCAGCCCCCAAGAAGAACAGCACAGGTGTTGCAACTAAAAAAGGTAGAAAGGCATGTCTTTCATTCTTATAAAGCCCCGGCGCAACAAACATCCATATCTGCATTAATAAAATAGGAAATGTTAAAAAAATCCCTGCAAAAAAGGCAACTTTCATATAGGTGAAAAACGCCTCAGTTAACCCCGTATATATGAGTCGGTTCGTATCGCCTTCTTGCATTGAATCTGCAAGAGGCTGTACCAGAAAACTATATATCTCATCTACAAAGAGAAATGAAAACACCGTGCCCAAGGTCATTGCACCAATGATCCATAACAAACGGTATCGTAATTCAACCAAGTGCCCTGCAATAGGTTTCGCACTTGCACTTAAATCATCAGGCGTATCAGTCATCATCCGCCCCCTTGCTATCCCGCTCTTTTTGCTCTTGCTCTTCACGTAATATATCAGCATTCACAATCGCAAATTCTTCATCCGCAGAAGCTTCGTCAAAATCATTTTGAGAAAGCCCCTCTTCAAAATTCACAGACTTACGAATATCATCCATATCCGCATCCCGCATAACATCTTCAAATTGTTGGGATAGTGCAAATTTAATATATTGAAAACGCCGAAACACACGCCCCAGCGCCACCATAATAACCGGAATTTCATTCGGTCCGATCACCAAGACCGCAATCGCCATAATCAGGAATAATTCCGGCCATCCAAAATCAAGCATAAGATAACACCCTAACGCATGAATACATCACACTGCTCCTCCACTCAACAAACGCGCACAAATCAATACACCAAACATATAACCCGGCACAACTAAAGCAGCATTGAGAGCAATTCCAACATTCAAAAGCGCGTTACGCTCCCACTCATCCAATTCTTGGTCTTTTTCTATTTCTTCTTGCGCCTTTGACGTATCACGAACAGCTTGCACAAACTCCCAATACAATCCCATAACAACAATCGGAACCAACAGCAGGCCTAAAAACCCTGCAATGACAGGATTGAAAAAACCGGACACACAGACACAAATGGATAATAAAGAAAATATAGAAACAATGCGTTTGGCCCTATCTGCATCCTCATCGAGAAATAAGCCAACGACATATATACCGATCACGATACTCAAATAGAGCCACGCCCACCACGGCATTGAAAAATCATGTAAAGCACTATTGATCATCGCTTTTATCTTCAAGCTTCTCCGTATCAATCGCTTTATCTTCGTCCTTCAGACCCTTTTTAAAGCTCGTGATACCTTTGGCAAGGTTCTCCATAATATTTGGAATACGCCCTGCACCAAACAAAAGCATGACCAACAATATTACAACAATAATTTGTATTGCACCCGGAGCCATTATTCTATTCCTTCTGCTTGTTCTTCTTCATTGATATCATCGTACGCATCATCGTCATGCATATCTTCAATATCATAATCTTCTTCATCGGTTAAATCTTCTACGCCTTCTTCTGAACTTTGTCCAGTGAACAAGTCATCCTGATGTATTGTATCAATTGCAGGACGACGATCAAGTAAACCTGATGCCTTCATCTCATCCATACCCGGCAGATCGGTTAACGCCTCAAGCGAGAAGTGATCCAAAAAACCCGGAGTACTCACCCATGTTAATGGTCGCCCAAGCGTCTCTCTCCTGCGCCCCGGTTTAATCCACCCCATCTCCATCAACGTATCAAGCGTCCCCCGATGCGTTGCAACCCCACGAACATTTTCTATCTCTGCACGCGTTACAGGTTGATGATACACAATAATAGAAAGCGTTTCCATCGCCGCACGTGAGAGCTTCTTACGCACCTGCTTTTCCAGATTAAGGTCATCAGCCAGATCGACTGCCGTACGAAAAGCCCACTGCCCCCCTTCTATCTGCATCAAGTGAACACCACGCCCCTTATAATGTTCTTGCAACTGCATCAACAAACCACCAACATCGGCCGCATCAGGCATACGCTCATGCAAGGCAGAAGTACTCAACGGTTCCGCAGAGGCAAAAAGTAATGCTTCTAATAATCGTAGGTTTTTATCTTCCATTGGCTTTTCTTCTTCTGACATAGCGATCCTCAACTATTCCCTTTTATTCTTCTTCCTGCGCGTCCGTCTTATCATCCGCATTTTCAGGTATCTCTTCTGACGCGGATGTCGTGCGCATATAAATCGGACGAAACAAACCATCCTGACGAAATTCCAACTGCCCCTGCTTTGCCATTTCTAAACCGGCCGTAAAAGTAGACGCCAAAGCAGAACGCGCATAAAGGCTATCTTCCATGTCCTCGGGCATAAAACTATTAAGTGTTGTCCAAACACTATTTATCCCACTTTTCGGTAAACGCCCCAACATACCGGTTAAACGGGACATCGCCTTATCCATCGACATTAATTCAAACGTGGGCAAATCATATTGCGTATTATCCTTACGCCGTTCTATATCACCATAGGCCTTAATCAAATCGAATAACGACACATTCCACTGCGTAATAACAGTTGTGCCAAGCCCTTCCGGCTGCCCTTTAGAGAATACATCTTGCCCTAATTGCGGGCGCTCTAACAGTTTTTCTGCTGCATTTTGCATTGCCTCCAACCGCATAAGTTGGAATTGTAGAGCTTGCGCCATATCTTCCGCACTGGGCTCATCACTCTCCTCCTCCTTTGGAAGAAAGATACGAGATTTAAGATAAGCCAACCACGCCGCCATAACCAAATATTCGGCGGCAAGCTCCAGATGCTTTTCCTTCGCAAGCTCAATAAACACAAGATATTGTCGCACGAGTTGAAGAATAGAAATTTTGGCAATATCAACTTTCTGATTTCGCGCCAGATCAAGTAAAAGGTCAATCGGCCCTTCATACCCCTCGATACGTAAAAGAAGCTGATCAACACTACCGTCTTCCGATACTTTATCGGACGAGACAGGTGTGGCAATTTCATTGTTATCATTACCGACCATACAGATCACATATCCTGTCTAGAATAACCGCTTTACACGGCCTCTTTACGCAAGCGTTCCAATGTTTTTGCGCTCATAGATGGTAAATCATGCGCAAGCATTTCCATTTTATCTTGCTCTCCCGAACAATACAGCGCCAAATCACACCCCGCATCAAGGCTCTGCCGCGCTTTATCAGAAATACTGCCATAATCGTCAAGCGCCTTCATATCCAGATCATCGCCGATCAAAATACCTTCAAACCCGATATCTCCACGTATTACATCTGAAATCGCGCTATCAGACACGGACACTGGATGTTTTGGATCAATGCCTTGATAGGTAATATGCGCCGTCATCGCCCAGACATCTTTACCGACATCGGATGCACTAATATCTCGAAATGGTACAAAATCAGTATTTTTCAGATCATCTAACGACGTATCAACATAGGGAAGTTCCAAATGACTATCCGACAACCCACGCCCATGTCCGGGAATATGTTTAATAATCGGTGTAATCCCTGCACTGATAAAATGCCTGCATACGGATAAGCCCAAACGCGAAACAATCGCCGGATCAGATGAAAAAGAACGATCCCCGATAATGTCATGCGCACCATCAAAAATCAGATCAAGAACCGGCGCACAATTAACATTCACCCCAACTTCAACTAACTCTTCCACCAAACGCAATGTTTCAAAACGCAAGAGCTCCAATGCTTCATCGGGATCACGTACATAAAGATCACCAAAATACTGCATTGGTCTATACTCACGCCAGTGCGGGGGTTTCAAACGTTGTACACGTCCACCCTCTTGATCAATCAAAACAGGGCAATCACGCCTGACAATATCCTTTAATTGATAAATCAGCGTGTAAAGCTGCTGTGGTGTATCGCAATTGCGTTTAAAGAGAATAAAACCAAAAGGATTAGCATCCCTGAATAACGCTTTCTCGCCATCCGTCAGTTCATAACCGGATAGCGAGAATATAGCAGGTAAAGCCCCCTGCGCACCTGATGCAAAATCGTTATTTGACAACCAGACACCCTCCGGGCTTATTAAGTGCTTTCAAATCATGACAAAGCTCATCTGCTTTTGCCTTACTCATCGGCCCTGCTTGAATACGGTAAAACGTTCCCTTACTCAATGAGGCTTCTTGCACCCGGAACTGAGACGCGGAGAGTACCCCGTATTTTGCCTGCATTTTCGTCCATTCTTTACCGGCACGTGCAGGGTCTGTGATACTGGCAAGCTGCACAAAATAAGCAACGCCTGTTATATTTGCCGCAGGAGAATCAGCACCGGCCGCAGGCTCTATTCGCGCAGGAGATAAAGCAGCGCGCGGTGTAACAACCGCATCACCACTACTCTTATCATTCAATACGCTACGCACAAAATCAATAGTCTCAGGAGACGTTCCTGCCGCATGTATCGTACTATGACGGCTCGGTTTCACCGCCACAGCGGCACTTGCAACTTTGTTATTAAACTCACTGGATGGCACATCTTTTGCACTTTCAGATGTTCCAATTTTCTGCAAAATATTATCCGCAGAAGGCTCTTTAATATCAAAATCAGAGACCGCAACTTTTTGGATTACCTTAACTTCATTATTATCTCTAAGCTCAATAACATCAGATTGTTTCACACTTGGCACAACAGGTGTTTGCACCTGCTTAACATTGCTTTGCATATCTACCGTGCTCACAGGCACTTCAACAGCATCCATAGGGATATTATTCCCGCCCGGAAAGCTCGCCATTGCCTGCGTAATTTCCTGTTCCTTACTCATCAATTCATCTTCTGAGGGCACCAATAAGTTTTCTATCCCCTCAGGCATAGCAGACTGTAAATCCGATGATTGCCCGACATGCGCCAAAATTGTACTTTCACGATGTGGAATGTCCATCCCACCTGGATGTTCCGGCATTGTTTTAATAGGTCTGAGATCAGCCTTCACAATTGGAATTTGTGTTTGCACATTATCCCCTGACGGATAGGTCGCATAAATGACACCAACAAACATTGCCCCCGCAGCCAAAAGCGCAACTGTCGCAACAGCAGGGCTTTGTATTTTACGAACAAGCTGTGATCGCATCCCTCCCGAAAACCCATCCGAACGTGCAGCAGAGCGCATTGGCGTAGGGCTTGGGCGCTGAGGCGCTTTCAAATAATGATCATAGCCATATTGATGAAACTGGTTATTCTGGCTCATGGCCTTCATCCTTAATAAAATTTACACAAGTTAACATTTGCAATCAGATACAGTGACAAACAATCCTTCAAATAAAACGAATCGCACACCAATAAGAATTTCTGACCTATTAAGCGTTAGCGCAAATCCCAATAAAGATCAAAGAGCCTTTCATGCTCACGGATGGCATAACGGTCTGTCATACCGGCAATATAGTCTGCAACAATTCGTGCTCTGGCGCGCTCATTATCTACAGCTTCGGCCTCTTCTACACGACGTTGCCAGTTATCAGGAAAGAGTTGATAATTCTTGTGGAAAGCTTCGAACAGATCACCAACAATACGCTCAACCTTTAACCATATACGGTTAATTGTGAAATGACGGTACATGCGGTTATATAAAAACTTACGCAAGACCTGCACCTCTTCATACATTTGCGGTGAGAAAGCCACAATTTGCATACCTGCATTACGAATATCATCAGGTGACTGGGGCTTTACTTGTTCCAGACGTTTGCGCGTTTCTGTTAAAACATCATCAACCATAACACCGATCATATCACGCTTCATTTCTTGTATAAGATAGCGCTCTTCAATCCTCGGATAATTACGGCGAACTTGCTCTATCACCCTTGATAATAAAGGCATCCCCTCTAATTCTGATATAGTAAACAGTCCGGCTCGTATACCATCTTCAACATCATGGTTATTATACGCGATATCATCAGACAGGGCCGCAACTTGCGCCTCCATGGAGGCATAGGTCTCAAACCGCATATCCATTTTATCCTGCAACTCACGCGCCGCAATATGAACATCCCCTGTCACAGGGCCATTATGCTTAATAACCCCCTCTAACGTTTCCCACGTCAAATTCAAGCCATTCCATTGCGGGTACTTACGTTCCAACGTCGTAAGAACACGCAAAGATTGGTCATTATGCTCAAAACGACCATATGGCTCCATCGCTTCTTGCAAATAAACCTCACCAATATGCGCAAACGGTGTATGACCGAGATCATGCGCGAGTGCAATCGTCTCTGCCAAATCCTCATTAACCATAAAAGCACGCGCAAGCGTACGTGTAATTTGTGCGACCTCTAACGTGTGCGTTAAACGTGTTCTGTAATGATCGCCCTCATGATAGACAAAGACCTGCGTTTTATATTTCAAACGGCGAAATGCACTGGAATGAATAATACGATCCCTATCACGTTGAAACGGTGTACGATGGCGGCTCTCCGGCTCGTCATAAACACGTCCCAATGTTTGTTCAGGCTTGCACGCATATGATGCCAAAGGCAACGCACAATAATTATATGATGTCTGTTCCATGGTTTTTTCAATACAATAAGAGGTTAAAGAACATAATATGTGATGATCACATCACATAAAAACGGCACATACAAAGTTATGAACAAGCCCAAACTAAATACAACACCTTTCACAATACCGTAGTTTTTTATATGTACATAAAATAGTGAGAAAGGAAAAAGCATCCAAACAAGCATTCCCCTATCAACACCCCAATTTTTCCCTGCCCCCACAATGATCGAATAATAAATCAACAAAAACAGACTTAAGTAGTGATAGAAAGCATCATTCCCCTCATCCGTATAATACCCCATATAGGAAAAAACACTGGTATACGCACTATGCACAAGCATAAGAACAATAATACAAATCAAAATAACTCTATCATGTCGCAATAGCTTCATTTCCATGGATGACAAACAATCAATAAATAAGATATAATAATCCCATGAGCTTAAATATAGATGACAGCGCAGTAAAGCGCATAAATGAACTTCGTGAATTGCAGAGCAAAGATGCCCTGATGCTACGTGTGCGTATAGAGGGCGGCGGATGCTCAGGTTTTCAATACAAACTCGACCTGACCGAAAATGTTAATGCAACAGATATTAAATTCGCCGACACTGTTGTCACCGATGATATCTCCATGGGTTTTTTGGATGGCGCAACAGTTCTGTTTGAACAAGGCTTAATCGGGTCAGAATTCAAAATAGACAACCCGAATGCGACAGCCGGGTGTGGGTGCGGAACATCATTCTCTGTTATGTAGCCCCCCTATTCATTCAAAGAACGACATAACATTAATAATTCCAATAAGATAACTGTATACATTCGTAGGAAAAACATCATTTATTTTTTTGACTCATCATAAATGTGATGCTACGTTTTTGTATATTAAGCCTAAAATAACGACACGCATTACACTCGATTACCCTGCTCGATTACCCCAAATTATAATAAATTATGCCCATCAACAGGAGAACAGAATCATGCCTTTCGGTTTATCAGCAAAATCAAGCTCAGCCACCACATTGGATAAAATCCCTTTAAACGTGCTGACATGCGATCCGAAAACGCTTGTAATCGACTACGCTAATCAATCAAGTATTGATACCCTCAATAGCTTATCACACCTGCTACCTTCTGGCGTAAATGGGGATACTATTATCGGACAATGCATTGATGTATTCCATAAAAAACCGGAATATCAACGCCACCTTCTGGCAGATAAAAAGAACCTCCCCCATAATGCCATCATTCGCTTGGGGCCGGAACTTTTGGATCTCCATATTGAAGGTATCTTCTCTGGCGGCACTGTGAAAAAACTCGTCCTAAGCTGGTCAATCTGCACGGAAAGAGAACGTCTGAAAATCATGACCAATAAGATGCCACTAAACATTATGATGGCAGATCCAAAAGAATTTACAATTAACTACCTGAATGACACAAGCAAAGAAACATTAAAAACAATCGAACACCTCTTACCGATCACGGCCGAAGAGGTGGACGGTATTTGTATTGATGTATTCCACAAAGATCCATCACACCAACGTAGAATATTACAAGACCCCAACAACTTACCCTATAATAGTAAAATCCATTTAGGTGAAGAAACATTGCAACTTGATGTCGCTCCTATCCTTGATAAAACCGGTTATTATATAGGCCCAATGGTTTGTTGGAGCGTGATTACCGCACAAGAAAATCTTGCAAAGAATGTGATGGAAGTCGCACAACTTGTCTCCAACAAATCAGAAGAACTCAGCCAAACAGCAGGCAGCCTGTCACATACAGCAAACGAATTACAAACACGGTCCTCCGCCACATCAACGGCCTCCGAACAAACATCAGCAAACGTTCAAACTGTCGCTTCTGCAACAGAAGAACTAAGCGCATCTATCGGTGAAATTTCATCAAAGCTCAACCAATCCAATACATTGGCACGTGATGCTATGAAAAAGGCAGAGCACACAAACGAGACAGTCTCTACACTGTTAAAAGCCGCACAAGAAATTACAACAGTCGTTGAAATGATTAACGATATCGCCGAGCAAACCAACCTCCTTGCCCTGAACGCAACAATCGAAGCCGCACGCGCAGGAGATGCAGGTAAAGGATTTGCCGTTGTGGCAAGTGAGGTTAAAGACCTTGCAAACCAAACAGCCGCAGCAACAAACCAGATTCAAGAACAAATCAGCACAATGCAAAATATCACCTCTTCTGCCGTGTCTGCCGTAAGTGATATCACCAGCTCTATTGAGCAAATATGCGAATCAAGCACGATCATTGCCGCCGCAGTAGAAGAACAAAGCGCGGCGACGACAGAAATTTCGCGGAACGTTGCCGAAGCAGCAACAGGAACAAGTGAAGTCAATCAGAGCATGTCAGAAGTCCGAAGCTCATCCGAAACAACAGGAACCGCAGCTGACCAACTCCTTGACCTAGCGAAAGTACTATCAGAAAACTCAGGCTCAATGCTTAAACAAGTATCCGAAGTTATGGGCGACGGTAAAAAATAATGAACAATAGTTAAGGGCAAGAATATCTCTCTTGCCCTTCTATATCCGCATGTTATCTTACCCTCATGAAAATCACATCATGGAACGTAAACTCAATTAAAGCGCGGCAAGAGCACGTAAAACGCTACTTGTCTGAATACTCCCCTGATGTCTTGATGATACAGGAATTAAAAGGAATAGAATTCCCATCCGAAACATTTGAAACCCTCGGATACCACACACATGCGGTGGGGCAAAAAGCCTATAACGGTGTTGCTATTATTTCTAAGCACCCAATTACCGCACACCATGACGCCCTCCCCGGCGATGATACAGATGAACAAGCCCGCTATATAGAAGCTGACATAAATAATACGCGCCTAATTAATATATACTTACCCAACGGCAATCCCGCCCCCGGCCCTAAGTACGATTATAAACTGGCATGGATGCAGCGCCTGTATAAACGCCTAAAACACCTAAGAGATACAGATACCCCATTCATAATAGGTGGGGATTTCAACGTTATTCCGGAAGATAAGGACTGCAAAACACCTAAAGACTGGGAGGGAGACGCTGCGTTTCGTATTGAGACACATAAAATATACAGATCCCTTTTAAACCTTGGCCTTACAGACGCATTCCGTACCTTTGACACGCGCGAAAAATCATATACTTTCTGGGATTATCAAGCAGGTGCATGGCAGCGCAATAATGGCATTCGTATTGATCATTTCCTACTTTCACCAACAATGGCCGACTCACTAAAATCATGCACAATCAATAAAGAGCCACGCGGTTGGGAAAAACCATCCGATCACACCCCAATAGAAATAGAATTATCGCTCTAATATCCCGCCCCCCCCCCCTCCTTGAAAGAAAAAGGTGGAAAGTTGAGGAAAACTTTGAACGCAGTGGTGATTCTAACGCATAGAAGTGATAGCGTTTCATGAACTTTATTTATGAAAAAATGGTTATTCATCATGGAACTAGGCAGATTTATTGACACCCTTTCTATCAAAGCAGGTATTCTCGCAATATTGGCGTTGGGTGGGTGTATCGCAACGACAATTCCATATATGCGCACTGAAACAGCACAACGAATCGCCGCCCCCGCTTGGATGATAAAACGTGATGTATCCGCATCCCCCTTTATACTTAGAGCATATGAACGTATCCATGACCGTGGTGGAATCGCAAACTTGTACATTGAGGGTGATGGCCCCGCTTACGCCTCCCCTACAGAATGGAATATTGATCCAACCCCGACAAACCCGGTTGCCCTGCACCTCGCCTCTAAAGATCGTGCAGATAACGTAATTTACCTTGCTCGCCCTTGCCAATACACCGGCACAGTTTCTGGTGGAGATTGCCCTGAAAGCGCGTGGAGAGAAGGACGCTTCTCAAAAGAAGTCATAAAGTCCTACGGAACAGCTTTAGATGAAATCGCTCGTCGCTACGATATTCGTGGCTTCCACTTGATCGGCTATTCGGGTGGTGGTGCAATCGCAACTCTTATTGCATCAGAACGATCAGATATCTTATCGCTCCGCACTATTTCAGGAATTCTGGATCACAAAACACAAACAGACTTACTCAATAATGGTCCATTAAGCACTTCACTAAACCCTATTGATGTCGCCGCGTCTTTAATCAGATTGCCCCAATATCACTTCATCGGTGGTCAAGATCCATACGTGCCCCCTGCCGTATTACATAGTTACCTCCAATCATCACCACCATCGAACTGTGTGCAAACAATGCTTGTACAAGAAGCCGGATACGATGATGGCTGGGTTGATAAATGGCCGGAACTTATGGAACTACCGGTAACCTGCTACAATAAACCTCCAACGTCTGAATTTGGTGACATAACACCGCCTTCTCCACCAAAAGAAGCCATATTCACGGTCAGAGAAAAACCTGCAAAACCATAATATAGATATATAGGCATTTTTCCCTATATAATCGCGATATTAGAAACATACAGACATTAGATATATTTTATGGTCTTATGCTGTAAAATATATCTTTGTGGCTCAAGTCACAGGATAAAAGCAAAAGGTGACAACATAATGAACAAAGCAAACTCTTATATTGAGCTGATAAAGCGTGGCTTCTTTAATAAATGCCCACAATGTAACGAAGGTAAACTTCTGCGTCGTTATACAACACCACATAAAGAATGCTCTAATTGTAGCCTTGATTATGAACCTTTACGCGCAGATGATGGCCCCGCATGGGCAACTATCCTGATTTCCGGACACTTGGCAATGCCCTTTGCTTTTTGGATCCTGGAACAAAATCTGGATAATACATTTCTGGAAATCTTATACCCAAGCCTATTCATTATCTTCTTAAGCATCATTATGCTACCACGCGCCAAAGGGATCTTTATGAATATCATATGGCACATTCATGTGCGTAAAGACCTAGACGAGGATCAAGAAACGTCTTCGACATCATCCCCTTGAGATAAAGACGATAGAACAAGCTTAATCGCCTCATCACATTGCGCATGTATCGGGTTAATAATTGGCAAATCGGTTTCATTTGCAGTAATGGCAAGCGGAAGCTCTGTACAGCCAAGAATAACTGCATCCACATCATCATAACGACCTAAAATATCTTTAAAGCGAGAATGAAATGCATCGCACATTTTCCCTGATGCGATTTGCGTTTGCATATCTTGTATCTCATTTCGATCATCTTCATTTGGCACAACAACATCAAGACCAAAGAATTTCAAACGATCAGAGAAAAAGCCATCCTCCATCGTAAATTTAGTTCCCAACAACAACACACGTTTATAATCCATGGCCACCGCTTTACGTGCCGTGGCAACAACAATATGAATAACCTGCCCCAAGAGCGCGACATCCTGTTGCTCAACTAAAGAATCATAACCCTTGTGTAACGTGTTGTTACAAATCAATATACAATCCGGCCCCATATCATCCAAAAGCTTAAGCTCTCCCTTAAGCAAGGGTGAAATATCATCCCACCCATCAGGGTAAAGAGCCTTTATAGGCTGGTAATCAATAGAATAAAGGATAATACGTGCACTGTGGTGTCCCCCCAGAGCCTCGGCAATTTTCTCATTTAAATAAGAATAATATAGCGGTGTAGACGGCCAACTCGTTCCGCCCAAAAGCCCTATGATCTTCATATTACACACTTAGCTCTTGTTGTGCATTCGGATCATCCTCTTCAAAACGCGCATCAACTTCGTAATCACCCGATGGCTTCGCAGCAACATCAATAACCGGAATATTCGCAGCACTCACACCCTTATGCGAAAGCACATCTTCTAAAATTTCATTCGCCATATTAATCCCGGCTAACATTTGAATAGTTGAAAAGCCTGAATCATGCAATTTTTGTGGAATACTCTCAATATAGTCATCCAAAAGATCCTGCGCTTCCTCTCTCCAAACCGCAAAACGTTCTTCATAATATCCAGAATCTGCGCGTGCTTTATCACCATCAGAACCACCTGCTTTATAATGACCATCCTTTTCAGATTCTAAAGCAAGCTCAGCAACAGCCCCCATAGAAGCCGCCCCGCCAATGGCATTAAATACATCAAACTTGGTCTTGACGATAGCACCATCACGTTCCTGTGGTGTTGCGTCATCACCATCATTCTTAATCATGAAATTCTGTGCGTATTTCGGAAGTTCCGGTGCCGGATTTGAAACAAGCTCCCCCTTCAACTTCTTATCGACATGACTAAAACCTTCTTGCTTTTCATTATTCCACATCGCAACCGTTACAATATCATTCGCAGATGGGTTATTATGTCCCGCCGCAAGTAATTGCTCAATTGCCCCTTGGACAGCAGGCTCCAACAATTCCGAAGGTCTTGTATTGGTATGCTCTTCCGGAATTTCTTGTGCAACGACCTTTTCATTCTTTAAAAAAGCTTCATCAGGCTGCCCCGGCAATTTCCCTAAACGCCCTGCTAGATACTTGGCAATATCCACCGTCATCGTTTTATGCAATCCATCAATAACAAACGCTTCCCCTCTAGGAATACGTCCGCGCCCCTGTGAAGGAACCTTTGTATCGTCGTTTAAAACATCCGTAATATAATTCAGTACATTTTTAGAAGCATTCGGCCCATTTTTTAATGCCTTAATTTTCTCTCCGTACTCTTTATGAGAAGCAATGGATATCAAAGTAATAGCCGCCTGCGTCGTCGTATTCTTCGCATGTGGCGTTACCTGAAGCGGATCTCCTAACAAAGGAAGCATCTTTTCCTGAACGTTATAAATCGCCTTTTGTGCATCATCCCACTCAAGCCCTAAAACAGCTTTTGCATTGGCTGATACCAACGATTTTAACGTAGAAGCTGCACCGCCGGGTGCCTTTGCACCATGCATCGTCTCAAAGACATCTGCATCATAAACTGGCTCTTTATCACGATATTGAAAACGCTGCGCCGATAACGCCGGACTATCCGCATTAATCGCATCAATATCCAACTCAGGTGTTCGCGCACGTATATTTTCGTCCGGATGATTAGCAATCAGGTCAACCATTCGAAGAACAGAGGGTTGCGCCACATTTTCTGCCGACGCGGGGTGCCCACAATCTATTGTATCAACCCCTGCTTCAATCGCCGCCATATAGATACGATAAGCTTCACCGTGCGTATTATGCGCATGAATATGAACTTCCTTTTCCGGAAATTCTGTCTTTAACCAATCAACAAGCTCATAAACATCCTCAACCGGTGCAATACCAACTGGGTCCTTGATGTAAAAGCTGTCCGCCCCTGCTTCATTCAATTCTTGTGCGGCCTGCTTATACAAATCCATTGTATAAAATTCACTATCCGCCATAGCAATAACACCCTGCGCGTGTTTTCCTTGCTTCTTAACTTCTTCAATAACTTTGCCTTGCTTGCGCGTGTCATTAAAACCATCAAAAATAGTAAAAATATCAACACCGGCATCTGATGCCTGCTTCACGAAAGCCTCAATAACGTCATCAGGGTTATCATCATAACCAACCAAAGTATCCCCACGTACAAGAATACTGATCGGTGTATCAGGATATGCTTCGCGCACAATCTCAAACTCATCCCACGGATCACGCCCTTCCATCATGGGCTTGTGATAAAATGTACCACCACCGCCTTGAATAGAGCTATAACCAACGTCACCAGCATGCGCCTCCGCCTGCGTCATTTCAGTGGCAGATAACACACCTTCAAAGTTAGATTGGTTGATATCACGTTTTGTATTCTGGATTTTAATAGGATTTTGATTACGCAAAGCACCCTCATTCTTTAATAATTATTATAATATATACCCCTGTTAGGAATATAGTTTTAGAACAAAACAAAAGAGAGTGTCAAGAAACAGCAAGTAATATGGTTTAACTACATGTTTATACTTATAAATTTCAGATACTTTGCATTATAAAACAAGCTCTGTTAAAAACGTGCAAAGCGATAATACAGGAACAATTAAAACATGAGTGATACGGACAATAAAGTTGAAGAAACACAATCACACCCCGGGATTGTGAATACCGAAGCAGAGCCCGAAACACTCCGTCATAAAGTTATGAATATGGGCGCTCTGCTCGCCGTGATGATGCCATTATCCATGGGACTTGGGTATTTACAGGAACTTGGTAACGAAAAAGAAGACCAAAGAATCCTCAACAACATGTCACAAGCACAACACGACATTGTGACCCTCGCCGCTCGAAATGATACATGCGGAACCCTACGCCACAACTTCGCCCGCATATGTTGGAAACAACAAGAAGATATACAAAATACACGAGAAAGCGTCGCATCTATTGAAAACGCAAGTATAGATTACGACAACCACGCGCTTTAGTGATAATATAACCATCTGATTTAAAATGAAAAAATAAATCATTTTGCATAATGCAAAAGATTCATGCTAAGTAAAGATGTGTGTAATACAACTGTGTGGGGAAAGAAAAATGAGCATCTATGTTCAAATACATAATCACGACCAAACGAATACAGAAATCATCTCAGTGGAGCATCAAGATTACGTTGAGGACAAGTTCATATCATTATGCAATGAACTTGAAAGCATCGGCATTCATACCCTTGAAATTGCCTCTGGAATGATGTTCGTAACGCATTATCTTCTATCTCAAAAAGACAATAAAGAAGCCGAAAAATACTATAAATACTTGGCAAAACAATGCCAAAATCAAATCGAAGCGTTACATGAGTTCTATGAAATACCAACAACGCAAAAGTCTCTATAGCATCTTTAAAACTTGCTGTTTTCCAATCTTATCGTAGAATAATCACAATCATACGAAAGAGAAGATATGGAACAAAGATTAAGCATCATCACAATTGGCGTCAGTGATTTAAAAAAAGCCAGAGCATTTTACGACTCACTTGGGTGGAAAATCGCCTCAGACGCACAGGCTGAAGAAATCATCGCATATGATCTAATCTCAATGACCCTATGCCTCTACCCTATCGAAAAGCTCGCAAAAGATGCCAATATTGAAATACAAAAGCAACAATACTCAACAACAACAATTGCCTACAATGTACGCAACGAAGCCGAAGTTGACACAACATTAGATGAAGTCAAAAAAGCAGGCGGCACAATCATAAAGCCTGCACAAAAGGCTTTTTGGGGTGGGTATTCCGGATATTTTGCCGATCCTGATGGCAATCTATGGGAAGTTGCCTTCAACCCGCACGCCCCCTTAGGCCAAAATGGTGAATTTCAATGGAACGGAGCAGTATAAAAATTTTACAAGCTCATGAAACACTACTGACAAAAATATGTATCCCTGCGTGATAACGTCGCGAACTATTAATTATTGAGATATCACGTATTTGAAGTAGAGAAAGCACATGTCGCAAAAACCTTCCCAAACCCAAAACACTCAAAACACCCCTCATCTAGTCACCAAAACGCCAACCCTTGACAAAGGAAGCGTAGAAGAAAAACGTCAGGAAATTCTGGAATATTTCCACAATAGCTTCTCTCTATATGAGAGTATTTTTGAATGTTTAAACGGGGACGAGGCTTTTTATACAAGAGCAAACCCACTACGCCATCCATTGATCTTTTATTATGGTCATACATCTGTCTTTTTCATCAATAAACTAAATGTTGCCAAGCTAATAACCAAGCGCGTTGACCCACATATAGAATCAACCTTGGCCATTGGCGTTGATGAAATGTCATGGGATGACCTGAACGAAAATAATTATAATTGGCCTACCCCTGCGGAAGTAAAGGCACACCGTGATCAAACACGCGAGATTGTTGATAATTTCATTCGCAATTGCGACTTCACACTACCAATTAACTGGGATAGCCCTCTATGGATCATCATGATGGGGATAGAGCATGAACGCATTCACCTTGAAACAACCTCAGTTCTAATCCGTGAACTCCCCTTAGATATGGTCAAACAACATCCGGTATGGGGAAACATATGTAAAGATAGCGCACAACCACCAAACAATGGCCTCCTCCCCGTCAACGGTGGTAAAATCACCCTTGGAAAACAAAACAACAACACGCTCTACGGATGGGATAACGAATATGGACGTTTCGAAACAGAAGTAGAACCATTCAACGCCTCTAAACATCTGGTATCAAACAAAGAATATCTAAATTTTATACAAGACAATGGATATAAAAATAAGGACTTTTGGTCAAAAGAAGGATGGGGCTGGGTAACTTATCGTAAAGCTACCCACCCTGTATACTGGATACAAAACGGCGATACATATCAATATCGTACCATGTTAGAAATTATTGATATGCCATGGGACTGGCCGGTTGATATTAATTATCTGGAAGCAAAAGCATTCTGTAACTGGAAATCCAAAACAACTGGTAAACATATCCGCATGCCTACCGAAGCAGAATGGTACAAACTTCGTGAATTGGTTGAAACAGACCAACCCTACTGGCAAAATGCACCCGGCAATATAAATCTGGAAGGCCAAATGTCTTCTTGTCCTATCAATCAGCACGAATTTCCAAACGGATTCTATGATATTATCGGCAACGTATGGCAATGGACAGAAACGCCCATTGATGGCTATGACGGATTTGACATTCACCCATTATATGATGACTTTTCCACCCCTACCTTTGACGGAAAACACAACATATTTAAAGGCGGATGCTGGATTTCAACGGGGAATTACGCGCTAAAGGATTCACGTTACGCATTCCGCAGGCATTTCTTCCAACATTCCGGCTTACGTTATGTAGAAGCAGCCCCCCTGCCTAAGCCCGATGTAAACACCTATGAAACTAACCAAATGGTTTCTCAGTATATTGAATTCCATTATGGCGATGAATATTTCAATATTTCTAACTTTCCTGTCGCTTGTATAGAAACGCTAACCCCATATATATACAAAGAAAAGTTAGAGACCAAACGCGCCCTTGATATAGGGTGCGCAACGGGGCGTAGCGCATTTGAACTGGCCAAAACATTTGATCACATCGACGCAATTGATTTTTCCGCCCGCCTCATTGAAATGCCTACAAACCTTCAAAAAACAGGGGCACAGCGTTATACGGTCAAAGATGAAGGAGAACTTGTAACATACAAAGAGGTTAAACTCGCTGAATTTAAAGAATACAATGATCTCAAAAATAAGATCTCTTTTATGCAAGGAGATGCTTGTAACTTAATCGATAAGTTTTCCGACTACGACTTTGTTTTTGCAGGAAATCTCTTAGATCGCCTCTATGATCCTGAAAAATTTCTGAACCTTGTGAAAAACCGCATTCGCCCAGGCGGTATGCTTGTCTTAACCTCCCCTTACACATGGTTAGAAGAGCACACCCCCAAAGAGAAATGGCTTGGAGGGTTTAAAGCAAATACAGGTGAGAATTTTACAACTCTTGAAGGAATAACACAGATACTATCACCCGAATTTGAAATGCTCGACACACATGACATCCCTTTTGTCATTCGTGAAACGCGCCGGAAATTCCAACACACAATCGCGCAAATGAGCATATGGAAAAAAGACAAGTGAGCGCACTAACGAAAATCCTTCCAACCGAAACAGACTTGCGAGAAATCGCAAGTTTCTACAAATCATGTTTTAACGAGCCGGAAAAAGGAGAAAACTGGACGAATGAAACCGCACATTCCTACTTCCTTGAACGCAACAATGAGGGTTCCCTCTTCGCTACCCTAACAAACGAGAATAACGATCTAATCGGCATTTGTTGCGGAAGCGACTATAAAAATAGCTTCATTTCAAACGAATTAGAATATGACTTTGATAAATGCTTTTACATCTCCCTTATCGCCATCAAAAAAGATAAAAGACACAAAGGGTTAGGATCACATATGCTCAGCCAATATTGTGACATTATAAAATCCCATACCTATCAAAATATTATCGTGCGATGCCGTGCAGAAAACCTTCAAATGCGCGGTGCTCTAAAACAAAATGGCTTTGACGAAATTCGTACATACAACGCAACATTAGGTGGCGTAACATGTAAAAGGATAATTTCATATAAGGCCTTAACACACAGCAAATAAAACACCCCGTCTCTTCACTCATAGCAAAAGAAAAAGGCCACATCATTTCTGAAAGGGTCTTTTTCAAATAAACTAAAAACAACATTCAGTAAACTAAAGTCCTAAAAACTGCGTTATAGGTAAGAGTAAAAAAGTAACAAAGAAACCAATACACCAAACGGCGATAGAGCCCCAAAACAAACGAAGGTTCCATCTATATGCAGCATCACAAAGCTTACCCAACTCCGGATCGATCGGACAAACACGCCCCGATCTGTAAAGTGCTCAACCGCCAAGTAAAAGCATAAGCCCCGAACCTGCGAAGACCCACCCTTTATGCATGCTCAATGTAATAAGAAACGGCAAATTGGTGCCCATTGACGCCACCACACTCCCCATCCCTAAACTAACCAATAGAATAGTAAAACACAGCATAAGGAATTAGTGATCAGACTCGAATTACACAAAAAAGGCTTTAGAACTCCCGCAAAGGCCCTTTCATTCTCAATTATAGACCAGATTCATGACGCTAAGTATAAGATGGTGCAGCCCGATAGAAAAACCTAGAATTCAGATCATATATCTATTAAAAAACAACACCTTATAATAGATTTAGTGTCACCATGTGTAGTACTATTGTGCACCACTTCTCAAGTACCTGATATGTAAAGACACTGGCTCAGCTCTATACTTAAGTTATAGAAAAACGAGTTCAAGGTAGTTTATCAGACCAGAAAGTGTCATCTAAAAACTCAAATGGGTAGTTATCATTAGATGGCGCAATTGCTGAGAATTCTTTTTTAAATTCAATACAGATATACATTTTTTTTCCTTATACTCACCCCCTATATCATTTCATATGATATAGATTATTTTATTATATAAATATATAAACAATAAGATCGTAAAAATTTCAATGTATAATTATTATCAAATAAGGTAACAAAAACAGTTAACGTGTTTACATTTTATTTATTATAGACAAATAAAAAGTTCTTTTATCAATACATAAAAATATATTACAGTAAAAGCATGATTTCATTAGAGCAATTCATAGAACGAACAAACGCAGCATCAAGCGCCGAAGATGTCTTTTCTTTGTATCAACAGGTATTAAAGCAATATGGTTATGATAGCATTTGTTATTGTTTGGTCACAGACCACCCATCTTTAGGCCTTAAAGCTAACCATGGCATAATGCAAAATTATTCAGAAGAATGGGTTAACCATTATAACAAAAGTGAATACAAATCTATTGATCCTGTATTACAGTATTGTTTCTCTACAAATCGTCCCTTTACTTGGCAAGGGTTAATGGACACAGAAAAACTGCTTGATGATGAACGCTTATTGATGAATGAAGCCAAAGAAGCAAAACTTCTTGATGGTGTTGCAGTGCCCATACATGGTGTAAACGGCGAGTTAGCTGCTATTGGTCTTGCAAATACTTCAGGTAACGTAGAAGTAACGAAAGACACTTTAAGTAAAGTTCGCGCTATTTCTTTTCAATTCCACATGGCTTATGCCGAAAAAGAAAGCATGGTGGAGCAAGAATACACAAACGTAAAACTAACAGATCGTGAACGAGAAATTTTACTTTGGGTCTCCGAAGGAAAAAGCGACCCTGTTATCGCTGATATTATTGGTGTTTCATACCCTACAATCAGATATCACATGAATAATGTTTTTCATAAATTGAATGTAAATGAGCGTACATTAGCCGTCGTGAAAGCGATAAGGCATGGCTTAATACTTCCCAGTTATATTTCTCGCTTATAGGATAATTACTATCAGACTTGTTAGGTGACCACATCACCTATGATTTTCTACTATTTCCTTAGTATTTTTTACTTAAGGAGGTGTAGATGATTGAATGCGTAACACTTGAAAATAGTCACAAATTTTCGGGAAACCCCCTTTATTCTCAACATCGTCTTAGATATGAAAGCATCATTAAAAGACAAAATTGGGATGTACCTTACGTTAGACATATGGAATATGACAGCTACGATAATCCGGTAGCTTATTACCTTGTTAAGCGTAACGTAACAGGACAGGCTATTGGTGTTTCTCGCTTATACCCTACAACTCGCCCCTATATGCTAGAGGAACATTTCCCCTACTTAATTACTAAAACAGACATCCCAAAAGATATTGAAACATGGGAGACCACGCGTTTTTGCGTTGATTCTACTTTAGATACCGCAGAGCGAAAAAGAGTTCTTCATGAGCTTGTTGTCAGCCATCTGGAGTTCGCTCTTAAAATGAATATTAAAAATATTATTGCAGTAACATATCCTGTTTTTTGGAAAAATATTTTCATTAGTTCAGGTTGGAATGTTGAATGGCTCGGAGATGTTCATAAAAGTGACGAAGGTTTTAAAATTATTGCTGGACGATTAGCTGTCTCTGAGGAAGTTCTCACTCATGTTCGGCACATCACTGGTATCGATCAACCAATCTTAAACTTTGGTGAAGTCGGTGAAGTATTTGAGAATAAACAACAACAAAAGGCACTATAAAGGAGAGTAAAACGACATGTTATCTACTGAAGAAAAATCAAATAGTGAGGCTGGTATTATATTATCTTTAGATTATTTAAAATTAGAAGCCGAAAAAGACGGTAACCTAGATTTATGTATGATTTTAGATATCGCACATCAGTTAGCGGAAGACCCTTCTGTTAGCTACGAAGCTTTATTATCTAAAATATCCCATAAGGAAGATATGATAAAAGCATCCCTATTTGTTGTACAGTTTTTATCGGCATCGCAAGAAATGAGGGATAAAATCCTATCTGTAATAGACCTTAGCGAGCAATAGCGCTTAAAGGAATTACTTTAAATTCATCTACCTACTCTTCAAAGTAAATTGTATTTTGAGAGCGTGAAAACTATTTTCGAATCCCGGATATTCTGCTACTATACATCGCATGGTAGAGAAGAATAGAAAAACTAAAGGTATAGCCAACGAAAGCGACGCTATAATAGGTAAAAACTTAAAGAATATACGTATTCTTAAAGATATGAGCCAAGAAATGCTAGCATCAAAGGTCGGCATCACATTTCAACAGATACAAAAGTATGAGAAAGGTGTTAATAGGATTGCTGCTTCTCGTTTACTCGAATTAGCATCTATCCTTAACGTTGACCTTAAAATATTTTACAAAGGCTTATTAGAGCAAGATGACGAAATAAATGATCTTCATCTCTTGGATATCGATCCAAAAGTTTTAGCCCTAGCACAAAAATTACAGGAAATAGATGACCCCAGCGTATTAAAGTCATTAAAAACGTTGCTAAAAGCTTTCAAATAAAAAATACTTCAAAAATCAGAGACGGTATACGACAAATGAAGGTTGGGGTTTCCAGTCACTATTTGCATACCACTTACATGCACCAATTGTAAGGCACCGTAAATAAATAACTATTTGATATATTTGAACATATCATGGTGCTGCTGGGGAGAATTGAACTCCCGGCCTCGTCATTACCAATGACGCGCTCTACCACTGAGCTACAGCAGCGCTCCTGAAATATGCGCGAAAAACTACAACAAAAAATTTACGATGTCACGCGGTTTTCAATATTTCCACAAAAGATCACTACGGGAATTACAAACATAGACACAATGAAGAATAAGGCGTACAACTCTCTCATGGATTATATGCCTCCCCCAACAGAATACAGTGAACACATAAGCCCTGCGGCACAATCCGAATCTGTGCCAAAAGCAAACCTTATCATCCGCGTGGACGAAGCGTCTTACGACCAAAATAATAACCAAGCCGTCATAAAACTATCCGAAGCATTTGAAAAAGCTAGAATAATACAGGCCTATAACGGGGAAAACATAACCCTCACTTATACCGATGAAAAAATAAATTTAGAACAGTGCCCTGCCATAAATGTACCAATCACAGATATTAAACGCGATATACAATTTCTCGATAACACCGTAACTTTAACAATATCGAATATCGATAAAGAACTGGCAGAAAAGATCCGTGACGCACTCTGCCTTTTAATTGATACAGACACAGTCCAGAAAATAACGAACCCAAACCCTATCCCCTCAGACGGTGCAGATCCAAGAAGACCATATGCACATCACAACCGATAAAAGCAAAACACAGCCTACACAAACCACCTAAGACATATAAAGATAGAGATTTCCCCAAACATTTTTCATGTAAACAGCAAAAAACCTATCACGGTTTCCATATATTTATGTATGGTACTAAAACTTACAGCAACAATAATGAATATGAGTTTGCAGGATATGAAATCAAGCAAAACAGAAAAAATAGACAAACGCGCTGCCGCGTTGCGTGACAATTTGAAACGCCGCAAACAAAAGGCACAAAGCGACAAAAACGAAAAACAGAAATCACAAAACGATACAGACCAAAAGGACGCGTAAATATGGGACTATTGAACGCAAATGATAAAAAAGAAGAAAACATCATAATGCCCCCCGGTATCCTTGCAGATCATCAAATACGCCACCTTGCGCAGAACGAAGGAATGATAGAGCCTTTCGTCGAAAAGCAAAAACGTGACGGATCAATTTCTTATGGACTATCCTCTTACGGATATGATGCCAGATGCTCTGAAGATTTTAAGATTTTCACGAATGTTGATAACGCTTTAGTTGACCCAAAAAACTTCTCCGAAGCATCATTTGTTGACAGAAAGACCGATATTTGTGTAATACCACCCAACAGTTTTGTGCTAACCCACACGGTTGAGTATTTCCGCATCCCGAAAGATGTGTTGGTGATATGCTTGGGGAAAAGCACATATGCGCGTTGTGGATTAATCGTAAATGTCACACCGCTAGAGCCCGGTTGGGAAGGTCACGTTACGTTGGAAATATCCAACACAACCCCTCTTCCGGCGCGTGTTTACGCCAATGAAGGTGTTGCACAGTTTTTATTTTTTAAAGGGAGTGATGTTTGTGAAACAAGCTACGCCGACCGCAGTGGAAAATATATGGGACAACGCGGAGTCACACTCCCTAAACTCTGATAATGACGGAGTACAAGCAATAAAAGCATCCCCTCTCGATAAAATAAAAATCATCGGCGGACAGCAGCTTAACGGCATAATTCCGATTAGCGGTGCAAAAAACTGTGCACTGAAACTCATGTGTGCTGCACTTTTAACTGATAAATCCCTCTATTTGGAAAATAGTCCAAACACATTACGCGACATTCATTCCCAAGTAGAGCTTCTGGAATATCTCGGCTGCGATATCAAACGCAACAAATCCCTGATGGCACTAAACGCAAAATCCATCCATACTTACACTGCACCTTATGACATTGTCCGTAAAATGCGCGGATCAATCCTTGTCCTTGGGCCACTTCTATCACGTTTTGGCGAAGCAAAAGTCTCTCTTCCCGGCGGCTGTGCCATCGGAACACGACCTGTAGACCTTCATTTGAACGGGTTAGAGGAAATGGGTGCAACAATTTCTTTAGAAGAAGGTTACATCCACGCAAAAGCGCCAAAAGGCGGATTGCAAGGTGCAAAAATCCTATTCCCGAAAGTCTCTGTCGGCGCAACAGAAAACTTAATGATGGCCGCCACACTTGCAAAAGGCACAACAATTCTTGCAAACGCCGCAAAAGAACCGGAAATATCCGACCTTGGCGAATGCCTTATTAAGATGGGTGCAAAAATTACAGGACTTGGTACAGATACGATTCGTATCGAAGGTGTAAGCCACATGTCCGGTGCACAACACTCTATTATTCCTGACCGTATTGAGGCAGGCACATATATCATTGCCGCCGGAATGACTGGTGGTACGCTACGCTTACAAAATGCTCGTATTGATGATCTAAGCGCCGTTCTCGGTCATCTATCACAAGCAGGTGTTGAAGTTGAACAAGCCGGAAGCGACATAATCGTTAGCCGTGAGGTCGAACGCCTGCGCGGTGTTGATATCATGACCGAGCCCTACCCCGGCTTCCCGACAGACCTTCAGGCTCAATTCATGTCCATGCTCACCATCGCACAAGGCGCAGGTATGGTGACAGAAACGATCTTTGAAAACCGCTTCATGCATGTTCCCGAACTATCTCGCATGGGCGCGGATATCACAGTACAGGGAAAATCGGCAATCGTGCGCGGTGTTGAAACATTAACAGGCGCAGAAGTTATGGCAACAGACCTACGCGCAAGCGTGGCACTTGTCCTTGCCGGATTAGTTGCAGAAGGTGAAACAACAGTAAACCGCATCTATCACCTTGATCGTGGCTATGAAGACCTCGTATCAAAACTCTCTGCGTGTGGTGCAGATATCAGCCGTGTACGCGGCGAATAAAGAATAGAAACAACAACACGTCGTTTTTCTGGAAAATCCATAAGATTTATGCCATAACATCACCTATAAAAAAATACGGTGATAACACATGAAATTGGTTGGCGACTTTTCAGAGAATAACCTCTTTAGCTATTTAGATGAATGCGGCCTCAAAAAAGAGGCTGAGGAATGCTTCGCGATTGAAGTTGCCCAAAACGGCTTACCCGATACACTCTACGTGAAAAATGCGTATCTTTATACATTACAAGCAGCATTACAAAACATTGACGAAAACCCATCTATGCTTGCCCTAACAACCGTAGCACAAGATATTTCACTTTCCGCTGCTTATACACTCGTTGAACATGGACAACAAAATATTAAAGCTCACAAACCAGAATTAAACCTTACTGATAATGCTATAGCCGCTGCAATTATTGAACCTCACTATATTATAGCAGAAGATAAAATGGAGATGATGAAAATTGTCGGGTATGAAGCAACACGTATGCTAGCAGAGCATGAAAGTATGGTGGCAAGCAAAGGACAGCATTTCCACAAATCTTATATGGCAGAAACTAAAACACTGCACCTCGCATGCATGATGAAAGATATGAAAAACATGACGATCGGTTTGAACGCACACCGAGAAGGTGCAGATATATTTGATAAAGATACAGATCCAAAAATCCCAGTATTCTTATTGTACAAACATGCTCTAGCCTTAGAACTCAGCGGTAAAACAGACTTAGAAACAGAATTTCTGGACACGCAAAAAACAATGATAAAAACAGCTCAACTAGCCTTACTATCACCAACACAAACAGAGCCCCCTATACTGCGCTCAGTACCAACACCAGATAATGAATAAAAACCCCCTTGCTGCACCGCGATATTCAGGGTAAACAGGTTCTTATGACTGATATGAATACACAAAAACTAATTCTTGCCGTTCCTAAAGGACGTATCCTTGAGGAGCTTATGCCCGTTTTAAAGGCTTGTGACATCATTCCTGAAGATGACTTCACAAATTCAAAAAGCCGAAAACTAAAATTCACCACAAACCATGAAAATCTGGATATCATTCGCGTGCGTGCCTTTGATGTTGCAACGTTCGTGGCATATGGTGGTGCGCATATTGGTATTGTGGGGAGTGATGCGATAGAAGAATTTAATTACTCCGAGATCTACGCCCCTCTCGACATGAATATCGGCCATTGCCGCCTGTCTGTTGCAATGCCAACAGAAGAAGCCAAAAAGGAAAATCCGGAAAAATGGAGCCATATTCGAGTGGCAACAAAATACCCGAACCTAACCGCACGTTATTTTGCAGATCGCGGTGTACAAACAGAATGCATCAAACTAAATGGCGCGATGGAGATTGCCCCTGCCCTTGGTTTAGCACGTAGAATTGTTGACCTTGTTTCTACGGGAAGTACGCTCAAAGCCAATAACATGGTTGAAATAGAAAAAATACTGGACGTATCGTCTCGATTAATTGTAAATCGCAGTATACAAAAAACACGCCCTAAAGAAATCACGGCATGGATAAACGCATTCAGAAACGCGGTAAAGAAATAGCCACGTATGGAACAAATAAATCAAAGCAGCATCCAAGCCATCCGCCTCATAAAAAAGGATGAGCCAACCGTTGCCAGCCTGATTGAACGCGATTGCGACATTGCCCTCCGTGATTTAAAAGAAAGCAGCCATTTCCAACCAAACGATGATAATAATGGCCCCTACACTTTAGAATTATATATAGAAGATAATAAGCTCATCTTTCATATCCAAAACAAAAATAAAGAAGACCTTCCCTACCTCGTCCTATCCCTAAAACCATACCGCAGGCTCATCAAAGATTACTTCATAATCGTAAATAGCTATGATGAAGCAATACGCGAAGGCAAACCCTCAAAAATAGAAGCAATAGATATGGGGCGTAGAGGGTTGCATAACGAAGGTGCGGAATTATTACAAGAACGACTAAGTGACAAAATTACATTAGATTTCAACACTGCACGCCGTCTATTCACCCTAATATGCGTCCTACACACAGGCAAAGCACATATTTTACGTTGATAATAAAGCAGTAATACCCAACACATCACGAAACTCATTGATTTTATAATCAAAAATGTATAAACAGTCTCCAGATGATTTTACTTAAGAAAGAATAGACAAGCCAATGGCAAAAGAAGATCTGATTGAATTTAAAGGCGTTGTGACAGAAGTTCTACCAAATGCGATGTTCCGCGTTACATTGGAAAATGAGCACGTTATTCTGGCACACACCGCAGGAAAAATGCGTAAAAACCGCATCCGCGTCCTACAAGGCGATACAGTCGTTGTTGAAATGACACCTTACGACCTGACAAAAGGCCGTATTATTTTCCGTGAAAAATAAGCGCCAAAGCAATAAATGAGGCCTTTTAAATATGTCGGCCCCTACACAAAATACAGAACATAAAAGCCTAATTCTCGCCTCTGCATCACCGAGGCGATTACAGCTTTTACAACAATTGGATATAACACCCGCAAATATCCTCCCTGCTGACATTGATGAAACACCACTGGATAAAGAACGCCCACGTGATCTGGCCCTACGCTTATCAGAACAAAAAGCAAAAGCCATACAAGCCAAACATCCAGATGCCTTTATTCTGGCCGCTGACACAGTCGTTGCGCGCGGTCACCGTATTTTACCCAAGGCAGAAAACGAAACACAAGCACGCGAATGCTTTAAACTACTTTCCGGTAGCAATCATCACGTCTACGGCGGTATATGCCTGATAACAGATACAGGAAAGATCATTACCCGCCTGTGCGATACAAAAGTAAAATTCAAACATCTCTCCACCGATGAAATAGAATATTACATCAAAACCCAAGAATGGAACGGCAAAGCTGGCGGTTACGCCATCCAAGGACACGCCGCATCCTTCATCACATCAATACAAGGGTCATATTCCAATGTGGTTGGATTGTCACTTTATGATATAATGCAACTTCTTCGTGGTAATGGTTTCTTTACAGCACCACGATAAAGTAAAGTTTTCGAAACCAAATCTACTATAGGCATATATTTTGGACATACTCATCGAAGAATATGAAAGCAGCATATGGGCGATTGCCCTTGAACAAGGACGCATTGACGGGCTTGAAATTGACCCGCCCAATGAACATGTCCGTTGGGGATCTATATATTGGGCAAAAGTCGCCCGTATAGACACTGGCTTGGATGCGGCCTTCCTCGACCTTGATGGTGATAATACCGGCATCTTATATAACCGCGATGTCCGTTTCCAAGACAAAGACGGTAAAGTACAAAAAGGCGGCGAAAAAGCAATTGGGAAAATACTAAAAGCCGGCGATATGATCGCAGTACAAGCCAAAAGCGCCTACCTGACAAGCACAGATGATGATGTCTGGAATCGCGAAGATAAAACCCCGCAAATGAGCATGGATATCACCATCCAAGGAAGATACCTCGTCTATTGCACATTATTACAAAAAAACGGGCTATCCCAGCGCATCCGTGGCAAAGAACGCCGCAAACAACTCGAAGATATGCTCGTCAGTCTAGATGACATGTATGGCTTTATCCTGCGCTCTGCCGCCGCAGACCTTCAAACAGAAATCCTCTATCGCGAAGCCAAAATCCTAAAACATATGTGGGAACAAATCAGTGAGTTTTTCACCGGAAACGACCCCTCTCTAATCGCGCTCGGGCCGGACTCTATACAACGCACACTCAGTGATAAGGCAAAAGACCCGATCGAACGTATCGAAGTCGTAACAATGGATCACTTCTCCCAAGTCGAAGATTGGTGTGATATCTTTGCCCCTGACCTCATGACGAAAATAACCCCTTTGGAACTAGAAGACGCAACACAAGACCTCGCCCTTCTCGAATATAGGGACCTTCTGGGGCAGATAGAGGCACTCTTTCAGGAATATGCCCTACTCACACATGGCGGCAACGTCATTATCCAACAAACGGCGGCACTCACTGCAATAGATGTGAATAAAGGAAGCGATAAGCGCTCTAACCTTGCCCTCAATATAGAAGCTGCAGAAGAAATTGCCCGTCAAATGCGTTTACGCAATATTGGTGGTATTGTTGTTGTCGATTTTCTAAAAATGAACAAAAAAGATGAAAAAGCACTTTTAAAAGCATTGGACGATGAAACATACGAAGATCCATGTACAGTTCAGGTGCATGGTGTAACAAAATTGGGGTTGATAGAGATCACACGCAAACGTCGCACCCCTGCCCTGATTGACCGTTTTGAGGGCATTGCATTTTAAAACATAAGCACTTTTAAAAATAATAATGTTTTTTTTACATTCTTGCGAAAGTAGGACTAGACAGAAGGAACATATTATCTTATAAGCCCTATACCCTTGTGATGAAACATCACATGTGCCCGAGTAGCTCAGTGGTAGAGCAGGGGATTGAAAATCCCCGTGTCGGAAGTTCAATTCTCCCCTCGGGCACCATTTTTCCTACCCTTCATGCTTAATAGATAGCTGAATAAGTTTTGTCCTCTTCCTCATAATTGGTGACTTAGCTTACTGGATAAAGGAGAGAGAAAAAGCCACAAACACTTTCCTCGTAAAAAACAACAAACTATCAGAATTTTTTTGATACCAGTTCTAAAACAGCCTTTTTTTCCTGCATATTAATATAACGAGGCCAATAAGTAATATCCTCTATAGTAGAATCAACGAGCATTTTATAAAAAACTAGCGCAATTAAAAACGACCCTTCAGAGGATGGATGGCTACCATCCCTATCATATAGATTAAGATCAGGGTAATGACCGAGTGCATATTGCCAATATGCCCCTATAGGGGCTAACATCATATCGTATTTTTTTACCAAGCTCACACTGTGTTTATTTATCCTGTTATACATCGCTCTATGGTTTTTAAATTGAGAAAAGTTTGAGGATTGATACCAGCCAACCCTATCCTGCCTTGCCCAAGTCATAAAAAACACCAGTCTCGTACCGTTTTGTTTTATTCGTTTCCGCCAAAGAGACAGTGCCGCCTCTGTATTTCTAATACGTGAATTATTGTTCGCCCATTCGCTTTGAGGCTGCATAACAATATAATCCCATTCCTTACTTTCTATTACGCTTTGTGCTTTCCGGGAGTTTAAAAAATAAGCTAACGTTGCCCCTCCCTCTACTAACATTTCAGTTTCAACATTAAATGCTGCACTGGGATCAGAGCGTGCTAAATTTTGAAGAATATGAGGCATATCATTGAAGAAAACATAGCTGTTCCCTATAAATAAAATATTCAGTGTAAGGCGATCAGAGGTATCAAATTTCTGCATTACAGTTGCCTTGCCAAACGCAATATAATGAAATAACAAAATCATAAAGGCACAAGAGAAGGTTAAATATACTACTACTTTTTCTTTATTTATCATTGGTTAGCTATATAAAATGTTTTAGGGTTATTTAAGAATAAAACCAACCTAGCAAAGAATTAGAAATATGTCTCTTAGCTCAGCCTGCCTTATCACAAATTTGATTATTAAGGGCATATAATGCTATAAATTGGTATGGGTGATATTGATACAGAAAATAAGAAATCCTCGAAGTTATCAGACATAACATCAGGAATATCTCTTTATGCTTCTTTTCCTTTAGGAATGGCGTTTGGGGCGGGAGATAGAATATTAAAACCCAAAGATGATCCCACTATCACCGGATGGAAAAAAACACTACAGAACAATCCTGTATCTCGTGTTTTTACTGCTTGTGTCCTGACCTTGGGTCTTAACCAAGGTATACAGCAAGGAACAGGCCTTGCTTTTGATGATGCAGAAGAATATTTAAAACAAGCTGGCTATCCTCAACATGTCATATCTGAATTTTCCGATGATAATATTAAAGTGCGTCATCGTAATCGCGCAGGTATTGCACATACTGCTCATGATGCCCCACCTTTAATATCTTTATTTTCTGAAACGACGAATAAAAGGCTTAGCCACGACGCTATACCATCCACTAATGGCGGCTTAGGAACTTTTTTAAATATGAATAAGTGGCTTAAAACAGCAAAGCCATACGTAAAGAACTATTTAAATCAATTCGTTACCCTTCCAAGAGAAGATGCAACAAGTCAAGAAATCATCTCACAGCTTAGAGAAGTCCCTGAAGAATTTTTAAGCAGTTTAGACGCTAATGATGAAAAGCTAAGACAAGCCATGGTTCTGTATGCCTTAAAATGTGTTGAGCATGAAAATGAGGGAGAGGACATTGAAAATAGTAAAGTTGACGCGCTGGTTTATGCCTTCGAGACAGTCTCTGATATGCACGACGATCCAAGCTTAAAGGAAATGATATTTCCTATCATTGCTATTGATTATGAGAATATGGCTTACGATAATGCTCTGGCCTTTGATGCAAAGTTATCTGGTAAACCTATACCTGACGTAAGTGATGTTAAAGATGCCTTGATGGAATTATACGATTTATTCCCCGATGAACATAACAAATATTCAGATGATATGGTCAGTAAACTGGAAGTGTTTCAGGATATCTTGGAACAGCATAGCGGTGAACTTTCTCCCCTTGCCCACCGAAGAGCAGAAATCTTTGTTGAAGGGGCAAAATATTTTTCTCCAGAATTATTTTCACAAGATATGTTAGTGGAGCATGACCAAGTCGAAGAAAACTTAAACATATAGCCCTCATTTAACAGTAGTGTATCCTTCTATAGTGGTACTATTCTTCGTATCGCCCATAGCTGTTGGCATAAAACCATCATTTTCAGATGACAACACACTCCTCGCCAATAGGAACTTAGCTAAATTTCCTTGCTATTTTTCATGTATTTACGGCATATTAATGTCATGAGTTTGTATCGAAAATACCGAGCTAACAATCCCAATACAGCCTTCGAAACACGCAATTCCCCTTGCCCTGATGGTTTACCCCGCCTTATAACCCTGCCTGCTTCACACTGGAGCAGACTGGACAGGCTTTACCGCGACATGCCTGAAACAATGAACTTTTTTTCTAATCTTTGCTTTAATACTGCTAAACGCCGCGCGAAAGCAGAAGCCATTGACTTTGATGTCGCACTTTACGAAGTGCTCTCATACTATATTTTCAAATATAATCACTGGCTTGAGCGCGACCGAAAAAATATTGCCAATGACTATTGGCTTCCCTACTACCGTGATAGTTTTGAGCAACGTTTTATCTCATACAATCCCAGCAATTCACAAACATCCTTTTGAGGGCCGCTTCGATCGCATACGTTGCATACTTGTATGTGATACCATTTTAAATTATAAAATACGGACAAGAGCAGATCTGTGAGATAAATTACATGTCAGATAACACACCCACCCCACTCCAAAGATATATCAAAGGAATGCACTCTATCCATAGAAGCCATATGGATTCTATGCAGGCTTCGGGTTGGGATGCGGTAAACAAGGAAAAAAGCAGCGGATCCGACGGAGGGGGAGAGCTTGTTGAAATGCTCATCAGCTTCTCAGCGGGCAAAACATGGCCTAAATGGAACGCTCTATTTTTTGCTGTCTGTACACTGGTTTATTGCTATATAAATTCTTATTCAATTCTAGCGACCATTCTCTTTACCGGAATAGCGGCCTTTTGTGGCTACGCTATTATTGGCCTAGCTATAGTAGCTCTTATCCTAGGTTTCGTTGGCGTCGGTGCTTTTTGCTTTGTTCAGTTAATAAGTTGGCTATGGTCGTAAAACCCGCCTTCATAGTTTAAACTGGTAACGGAACAACATTATGTTCCGGGTCTTGTGCCAGTTTTTCTAAACGCTCACAGAAGTCATCTTTCAACGCCGCACTATAGCGTGTTCCAATTGCCCCACTATCCGCAGGTAATGTAGATGCAGCCAACATCGTTGAACCTATATCAACAGACTGGTCATATAACTGTCGTATGGCGTTAGCCTCCGCAGATGTAAATTCATTCGGTATATTCACATCCATATCACGTAAATCATGAGATAAATTGCGTAATAATGCCTCCCCCCACTCTCCATCTTCAACATGAAGCGCAGCAAGTGCCAGCATCAGCATTCGAAATTTACCAAATTCTTCCTCAAAAACACCTTGAAGCGCACATCGTTTTTCCGGATCATAGTCCCCAACAATACCGCCGACTAACCCATCCTCTATATCATGCACATAACCTGCAACATCATTTAAAACATTGTGAACTTTCTCCAATTGAATAATTTGTGCATCTGATAACCCATCAATATCTTCCGGACTTAGGGCAAACAAGCCCCCCTTCCCCAGATATTCATTATCACCATCAAACCCGTCCTCAGACATATATATTTCCCTACATAAAAATCGTCATTTTATAAATAATACACAAAACACCCTTTAAAAATCCATAAAGCACGTTATAAATAAAAACATGGCATCTGGATCTAAAAAAGTAATTATAGCAGCATTGATTGGAAACGCTTTGATTTCCGTCACAAAATTCTTCGCAGCCTCAATAACAGGCAGCGCGGCAATGCTATCTGAAGGCATACACTCAGTTGTTGATACTGGCAATCAAGTTTTATTACTTTACGGGTTAAAACGCTCAAACAAACCCGCAGATGCGGAATTCCCCTTCGGACATGGAAAAGAAATCTATTTCTGGAGTTTCGTTGTCGCCATTCTAATCTTTGCAGTTGGCGCAGGTATCTCTATTTATGAAGGGGTTAGCCATATCTTCCACCCTGCCGAATTACACGACCCGACAATCAACTACATCGTCTTGGGCTTAGCGATCATATTTGAAGGGGGAGCATTATACTTCGCTGTCAAAGAATTTAATAAAGTACGCGGATCCTTAGGCTACGTCGAAGCTGTACAACGCGGAAAAGATCCATCCCTATTTGTTGTTCTTTTCGAAGATTGCGCGGCAATGCTTGGACTTTTCGTTGCCTTAATCGGTATTACTCTGGCACAAGTCACACAAGATCCAATCTGGGACGGCGTTGCCTCTGTCGCAATCGGCGGAATATTGGCTCTCACCGCAATATGGCTCGCCTATGAAACCAAAAGCCTGCTAATCGGCGAAGGTGCTAGCCCGCAAATCGTAGAAGGTATTAAAAAAATTGCCCACAAACACGATGGCATAGAGCACGTAAACGAAATCTTGACCCTACATATGGGACCTGAGTTCTTACTCGTCACAATCAGTATTGATTTCAATGATACCCTACCAGCAGGACGTATAGAGGAACTTATCCGCAACATCACATCTGATATAAAAACAGAGTATCCCTTTGCTAAAAAAGTATTCATTGAGGCAGAAGATGCCTCTATACCCGATACAGTGTCTTAACCAAAATATACTATAAATTTAGAATCGGCTTTTAATAGAACCATTTCTAATTAACTGATTCGACCAAAATAACACTCTATTTTCAAGATCTTAAGTAACGGCAATAAAAACGTGCCTTTTCTACTCCCCCTCCCGCATACGAGAATAGATAAAATTTTATCTAATGATTACCGTATATTAAGATTCTTTAGCCTATTATAGAAAACCTCCTGTTTTTTCAGGGGATTAATATACCTATTCAAATGTAAAGCATTAGAATTTACAAAATAGGTTCAGGGTCTTGAGGGAAAGCTATTATGGCGTATAAGGTATTTGAAGATTACACAAACAACTACTCTACATCAGAACAAATCTCTGATAACACGCAACGCATATCCCTTAGTGATAATCAACAAAACGTTCAACTTCCCGACTCATCCTATATTAAAGATGCCGATTTAAGCCGTGATTGTATGGATCTTGTCCTAGAGACAGAAGACGGAACAATAATTATTGAGGGATATTACACCTCAGAAACACCGCCAAACCTTGTTGCACCCGATGGCACAATGTTAACAAATGATCTCGTCGATGCCTTTACAGGCGGCGGAAACGAATATGCAAACGCAGGATTTTCAACCAATGACGCCTCCCCCGTAGGTGCAATACAGGAAATCAGTGGCGAAGCCATTATTATCCGCAACGATGGTACACAAGAAACCGTCGGTATCGGAACACCGGTTTATCAGGGCGATGTCATCGAAACAGATGAAGATGGTGCAGTGAACATTATGTTCATAGATGAAACAACCTTTGCTGTATCCGAAGATGCACGACTATCCATCGACGAATATGTGTTTGATCCGGCTACACAATCCGGCGTCTCGAACTTTTCTGTTTTAAAGGGTGTCTTTGTTTTTACATCCGGCCTTATCGGTCGCGACGACCCCGATGATGTTACAATTGATACCCCTTCCGGCTCTATCGGTATCCGCGGCACGATCATAGCTGGTGATGTTGATACAGGTGAGATAACAGTCATCGAAGGTGCTATCGTCCTAAGTGACTACGCAGGTAATAGCATTACATTAGCAAACCAATACGAAACAGCTCGTTTTGATCCATCATCTAACGAAATTGAGCATATAGGTCAATTAGAAGCGAATGATATAGCGTCTAAATTTATGAGTATATCAACTGTCGCTGCGGATTTGTTCTCCTCTATCGAAGACTCCGCCTCTGAAACCGGACAAAACAACAATGAAGCACAATCACAAGCGGATGACACAGAACAATCAAATGACGCAGCCGAAGCGGCAGAAGAGCAGCAAGAAGAAACACAAAGCGACAATACGACAGTGGAAACACAAGAAGAACAAGCTCCCGAAGACGTACCACAACAAGATACTGAAGATAACATTGAAACCAACGAAACACAGAGCGAAGAGTCCACCCCTGAAAATACAGCAGAGGAAACAACGACAGAAGACCCTTCTTCCAACGAAATAAACGCAGAAAGTAACGATGACACCAGCGCGGCAAGCAACAACGAAGACATCATCAACAGTACAGATATTTCAGAGAACGGAACTAACAACACACCGGTACAACAACAAACACCACCACAGCCCACTCAGGATACAGCAGAATCAGGTAATGAAACGCCATCACCAGATATAGCAACACCACAGCCCACTCCTGTTACACCTCCATTCGGTATTACAACAACACAAATAACCGCAACAGAAGGCACATCAGGCGCAAATGTTCTACAAATCCAAGGGCAGTTTACATCAATGACAAATGTACAACTTGTCGGCCCGTCACAAAATTATTACGAAATCGTCAGGCAGGATAACAATACCCTGATAATCAAACTTCAAGATTCAATTACACTAGACGCAGAGGCACCGCCTCCGCCACTAAGATACCGTGCATCAAATGACCAAGGAACAAGTAACTTGGTGCAACAAGACGCTATATCTATACAAAACATAGACGACGAAGCCACAGCATTTAGCGGCACAATGCCCGCATCATTTTTCAAAGGCAGCGAAAACAGCCACTTTGAATATGACTTCTCACAAGACTTTTCAGATCCTGAAGGTGATATCACCGGGTACCAAGTAATCGCTCCGTCAAATCCAAACATCACCGGAATAACCTTTGATCCGGTAACAGGTATCTTGGAATTCGATATCGGCACCGTTGCGGCAGACATTGGGCCAATAGGCTTCACAGTCATTGCCTTGAGTTCATCCGGAAACGTAACACAAAGCTATAACTTTAATATTCTTGATTATAATTCCCCCGGGAATGAAAATATCTTTAACCCTGGAGGGGTCTATAGCGGAAACGCATCAGTTGTCAATATCAGTGCCGATGGCGCATATGCCTTCACCGACGTCGATAACAGTGTGAATACTGTAAATATTGGCGATACTAACGCAACAGTAAAAACCGGTGATGGAAACGATATTGTAAACGTACAAGCACCGGCAAATACTGGGTTTGAAATATATGGCGGATCAGGTGGCGATCAAATTAATTTGATGAGCGGCAACGGTCAAGCATATGGTGAGGGTGGTAATGACACATTCACTTTACAAAATGCACAAGCAATCAACCATTTGGAAACCCTAACCGCTGGCGTGAAAATAGATGGTGGAACCGGTCATGATGTAATTGCATTACAAAATGGCGGAAATATTAATTTTGGAAACGTAAATGCCGGATTAATTGAAAATATAGAGGCTATTAATGCCAATAATGGAAGTGCAAATACAATTGATTTATCCTACAACAGCGTCATTCAAATGACAGACAGCGATAACCGCCTTGTTATCGATACAGATACCAATGATACCGTGAACTTTACAAACACATCTGGAAATACATTCTTTAATACCGGGCAGCACACAAACAACGGTGAAACTTACGATGTTTTCACTGATGGTAATATTACACTGCTTATTGATACAGATGCGAATGTAACCGGAATATAAAAATCAAAGAACAGAACGTGTGGGTAATACTGTGGACTGAAATTTAATAAGATTTCTCCACAGTACTTTTCCACATGCTGTATAACTTTTCTAAATTATTACCCACATTATTTCTTGGAATATAATCATGTGCACACTGCCATCTGGAAGTAGCATCTTCAAGACTGTCAAACACCCCTACCTGAACCCCTGCTAAACAAGCAGCCCCCCACGCGGTGCTTTCATGTACCTTAGGCACCTGAACAGGGACGTTTAACATGTCCGCAATGAACTGACACACAAAACCATTTGCCACCAAACCACCATCAATCCGCAAAACATCCACGATTCGGTTACTATCGGCCTGCATTGCCCCAATCAAATCACGTGTCTGATACCCTTGCGCTTCCAATGCTGCACGCACCACATGCGCTTTACTGGTATCACGGCTCAAACCATAGATAACACCACGTGCCTCAGATTTCCAATACGGCGCACCTAATCCAGTAAAGGCAGGAACAAAATAAACCCCACCATTATCCGGCAGCATAGAAGCCATCTCCTCACTATCTTTTGCACTCTCGATAAAGCCAAAATTATCACGTAAAAATTGAATAGCCGTCCCGGCATTAAAAATAGATCCCTCTAGCGCATAAGAAATATTACCCCCACAAGAAAACCCAATTGTGCCCAATAAGTGATTCCCTGAAAGAACAGGCGTATCACCAACATTCATCAAAACAAAGCACCCCGTTCCATAGGTCGCCTTACTCATCCCCGGTGAGATACATCCCTGCCCGACTAAGGCCGCTTGCTGATCCCCTGCCATACCACCAATGGGAATGGAATAGCCAAATAAACGCGAATCTAATTGGCTATAATCAGATACATTTTCACGAACGTCAGGCAAGATACACTCAGGAACATCGAAGATATCAAGAAGTTCACGATCCCATTCACGCGCATTGATATTGTAAAGCATGGTACGCGATGCATTGGTTTCATCCGTTGCATGTACCCGCCCACCTGTAAGGTGCCATAATAAAAAGCAATCAATTGTCCCAAACAACAATTCACCATTTTCCGCACGTACACGCGCACCTTCTACATTATCCAAAACCCATTTAATCTTAGTCGCAGAGAAATATGGATCGAGAAGAAGCCCTGTTTTTTGCCGTATCCTTGGCTCAACTCCATCACCCTTCAAGGCTTTACAATATGCCGCTGTACGCCTGTCTTGCCACACTATCGCGTTATAAACGGGCTCTCCCGTATTACGATCCCATAAAATAGTCGTCTCTCGCTGATTTGTAATCCCTACGGCGGCAATTTTCCCCTTAAATCTCTCATCTTTTAAAATACAGTCCACAGCCCATACAGTGTCATCCACAATGTCTTGTGGATTTTGTTCCACCCAACCATCCTGTGGATAAGTTAACTCTAACTCTTTTTGAAAAACAGTTTGTATCTCGCCTTTGTCGTTAAAAAGAATGGCTCTTGAACTACTAGTCCCCTGATCAACAGACAATATATATGTCATAGATTTCCTCCCGCTTTTTAACAAAAAATATGATTAAGCACCGATAGCGGTCTCTATATTATGCCGCGTGGTTTCAGATATATGTAAGCCCAGCTTAGAGCGTCTCCAGATAATATCATCCGTACAAACCGCCCACTCATAGGCCATAAGGTAATCAATTTCTGCCTTATACACACCATCCCCAAAATGCATCCCTAAATCATCCAAAGATGAACAACCATGCAAAAAATAATCCATACGCGTGCCATAGGAACACGCATAGCGTTGAACAATATCTTTCGCTAACCAAGGATACGCTTTTTGTTGTGCCAAAACATATGATGCAAGATCACCTTCGAAATCACCTCCGGCCAACGGAACTCCGGCCGTCCACCGGGTAGGCATACGTCCTGATAAACGCATTAATTTATCAACAACATCCTCGGCCAAGGCTCTATACGTTGTGAGCTTACCGCCATAAATAGATAAAAATGGCGGGTCATAACGCTTATGGTGATAAATCAGATAATCTCGTGTAACACGGCTGGCATTAGATTGCCCATCATCAATCAATGGGCGAACCCCACTAAATGCAAAGATAACATCCGATTTTTTAATCGTACGTGTGAAATTAGAACTCACCGTTTCACAGAGATATTCCATCTCCGCATCTGAAATACGTGCATCGCGCGGATCACCGTCATAATCCTCCTCCGTCGTACCAACAAGCGTATAGTCTTGTTCATACGGCGCAACAAAGACAATGCGCCCGTCACGCTGTTGTAAAACATATGTATGATCCCCATCATAAAGACGCGGTAGAATAAGATGGCTTCCCTTAACAAGTCGTACATTTGGTACATCCGGATCACAATCCGAAACCCCCGCATTATCAAGAAAGTTCCGCACCCATGGCCCCGCCGCATTCACAATCATCGACGCACTGATATCTAAACAATCATCATTACGGCTATCACGCAAACCAACGCGCCATTTCCCATCACACATTTCCAAACGTTCACACGTTGTATGTGTCAATATTTTTGCATTCCGCGACGCGGCATCAACAGCATTCGCAATAACAAGACGCGTATCATTCCCCCAACAATCGGAATATATCGCCCCGTCCTTAAGATGCGCCCCAAGAGGCTTGCCATATTCATCATCAGAGAAAGTAAGAACCCGCGAGTCAGGTAAAGACTTAGTCCCCCCCAAACGATCATAAGCCCAAAGACCAAGCCGCGTGAGCCACTGCGGACGTTGATCTTCATCCTGTACAAAAACACATTCAATTGGATGGATAAGGTGCGGTGCAGTACGCAAAAGTACTTCACGCTCTTTCAATGCCTTACGCACCATAGAGAATTCACGCTGTTCCAGATATCTCAATCCACCATGGATTAGCTTGCTACTGGCCGAAGATGTCGCCCCAGCCAAATCATGCGCTTCTACCAATATGACGGACAAACCGCGCCCCGCTGCATCTCTTGCAATGCCCGCGCCGTTAATACCACCACCAATTACGCATAAGTCATAGTGAAATTCATTCATGTTATCCACAGGATAACGCAAGAGTGAGCGTAAGAAAAGCCCTCATTTCCAGATGTATTTTTGGGCAACAATACGAATTTTCGCTTCCAACTGTGCAGGAGAGAACGGCTTACGCACATATCCTGAAACACCACAACTCTTCGCTTCTATCACAGAATCCATATCCCCACGCCCTGTAATCATCAAAAACGGCATGTCAGGATCAGCACTACGAATCTGTCGAAGCAGCTCAACCCCTGTTAATTCAGGCATATTCCAATCACATATAATTAAATCTACAAAGTCAAAAGCTGCATCTATGAATGTTAGTGCCTGCCTGCCATCAGGTGATTCGAATATCTGTGTGATACCCAACTCAATCATCATATTACGTATCATAGTACGCGTTTCCGCCTGATCATCAACAACCAGTATCTTTAAGTCTTCTAACCTGTTTTCAGCCTTAGACATTACGACACCTCACCCTCTGATGTAGTTTCCCAATAAGGCATAGCATCCACATTTGCTGCCCCTCCTGCTCCTTCACGCAACCTTTGCAAAATCAAACTCGCAAGATTGTTATAATCAACCGGTTTAGCAATAAAATCAGCCTTCTCAGGCAATGCCACCGGCGCCATATCCCCATTCGCAGGATACCCACTCATAAAGATAATTTTAGTGTCAGGGCGTAGAGAAGAAAAAAGCTCTGCAAGTTTAACCCCATTCATTTCCGGCATAACCACATCAGTCAGCAAAATATCAATATCATCAAGATAATCATCCTGCTGTGATAACGCATCATTACCGTTACATGCCCCAATAACATTAAGCCCCAAATCCTCAAGCATATTCGTCACCAGATTCAAAAGATCCGGTTCATCCTCTGCGACCAAAGCCGTATATCCATCAAGGCATATTGTAGATAAGTCAGAACCATCACCGGCGATGGTCTTCGTTTGTCCTTCATGCGTGCGTGGCACATAAAAGTACATCGTCGTTCCCTCTCCTAATTTTGAGGAAACATCCAAAAAGCCGCCCATTTCTCGAACAAGACCATAAACAACAGAAAGGCCAAGCCCCGTACCCTTTCCCTGCTCCTTGGTTGAGAAAAAAGGATCAAAGATCTTATCGATTGTTTTCTCATCCATTCCTGTCCCGGTATCTGAAACTGAAATACAAACAATATCCTCGCCTTCAATATTCTGTTTAACTTTTTTAGGAACATCCCCAACGTCCAAACACGCGACCTTAACACTCAACGTCCCTCTCTCAGGCAATATTGCATCTCTGGCATTAATCGCAAGATTCATCAAAATTTGACCAAGGGAATCAGCATTTCCCTGCACATTCACATCATGTTCAGGCATAGAAACATCCATATCAATCGACACACCAAGCAATGGAACCATGAGCTCCTTTTGCTCTTGCACGACATCACACACATTCACAACAGTACGTGCAACGACCTTATGGCGGCTAAACGTTAGCATTTTACGTGTTAGCCCCGCGCCTCGATCAGCCGCAGCATCTATTTTCCCCAGAAAAGAAACGACTTCATCATGCCCTTCTCGCTCAAGTTTTTTGGCAGCCATAACACTATATCCACCAATAATGGAAAGGATGTTATTAAAATCATGTGCAACCCCCGCAGCCAATTGCCCCAAAGACTCTAATTTTTGAGCATGAAAGAACTCAGACTCACGCTGCTTCAACAATGTCACTTCAGACAAAACCCCAATGAACAAATCTATGCTGCCATCATTATCTTTCACGGGTGAAAACTTCATACTGAAATAACGAATAGAATCATCAGCTTCTAACTCAAGATTAAGTTCCGCATCATGTTTACCAGACAATGCGTTCAGAAACTTGTCTCGCTCTTTCATATCACTGAACATAGACATCAAAATGTTCCAATTTGCCCCGATCAAATCTTGGCGCTGTGATCCGGTAAAGCTACAAAAAGCATCATTCGCAAACAAAATAGGGTTATCTTTATCCTTCGCATCCCCAACAATAATACCACTCGTTGTTGCTTGGATCGCTTGGATCAATTGCCTGTTAAAAGCGTTAAGCTCGATTAAATCTTTTTCACGTTTCTGACCACCACTAATATCAGACAAAGAAAATAATGTTATCCCATCCGCTAAAGCCCGTGCATCCACAAGGCATAGGCCATTTTTAGGGCAATAAATCACTTCACGAAATTCAGGTGCATTCTCTACATCATTCATATCACTTAATAACGTATTGCGAATACTTTCATCAAAATCTGCAGCATGGTCATACAAACAATCAACAAACATTCCACGTGTCATTTCCAATGGGTCCACCTGTATTAATGTTGATAAATAACTCATAGCTTTTTGATTAGCCTTCTTAACATAACCATTTTTACAAAAAATGATTTTCCCTGCCTCTGAGCTATTAAGAGTTTCGTCTAGCAAAGCAGAAAGTTGCCGAGCACTCCTGTAACTAAAATAAAACAAAGCACTAATAAAAAGTGATATAATCAATAATATAGTTTCTATAGTAAGTAGTATCTCTATACTCGTATTAATATCGAACTCCAAAATTAACTCCTCTACCCGCGATTGTGCACCCAATCATCCACCATCACAACCATATAAATACTTTGACATACCTAAGTATTTACAAGACAATTACATGACATATCCTTTAGTATACTACTGTAAATCATTATCATTTCCTAATACAATGCAATTATTGAGAAAAATATTTTCTTCCTCTAACAGACAAGTTTTTACAATTGTTTTTTGTGTTACCCTGTCGTTTTCTGTTACTTCGAATGCATCCCATAATAGATATTCAACACCAACATCTACAGGGTTCCTCGGCTTAAATACGGTTCCAAGTGCACGCATGGATAAAACGGGCACTGTGCGCCTTGGCATTGCCACACTAGATCCTTACATTCATGGCCATATCGGAATACAAATTGCAGCCCCCCTCTATATTAATGTTCGCCAAAGCGCTGAAACATCAAGCCTGAAAAAAGATGCAAAGCATCTCTACCCGGGCATTGATTTTAAATTAAGACTACAAGAAGAGAGTGCCTACGCGCCCGAAATTGCATTAGGTATCCAATCTGCATTAGGACACCAACGTATGTCCGGTGAGTTTATCGCGCTCTCCAAACGCTATAATAATTTCGACTTCACATTCGGGTTGGGATGGGGGCGTTATGGCACGGCCAAACATTTCACAAACCCCCTCAAAAATATCAGCAACCATTTCAGTAAAAACAGAAACTTCAACAGTGAAAGCCCAAACACACCTGCCAACTGGTTTTCTGGAAATTCTATAGGCCTATTTGGGGGCGTTGAATATTTTCTTCCCTATGACGGGCTATCTCTAAAATTAGATTACGGCTCAGATCGTTACACCGCTGAACAACAAAGCTTTGATTATGATGCTCCGGCACCATGGGGCGCAGGCCTATCCTATACATACAATAAATGGATCAGCGCAGGGATAGGAATGCAAGGAACCGATAAAGTTATGGGTCGCCTATCAATACAATCGACACCTGCCTCATGGCCATTCACAGAAAAGAAATACGATGCGCCAATTCCGCTATACAAAACACGACCAACCAATTCAAACATAGAGAAGATGAGGCAGTCCGCAAACAACAGCGGCATAAAACTTACAAACATTATCATTGAAAAACACAAAGTATCGGCAATATTAAACATTCCTGCCCATACCAATGCACCACAACATATCGGACGCGCAATACGTCATATCGCAACACATAGCGGAGCCGAAATAGAAGTTATCAGCATCCTGCCAAAATATGAAAATTTGCTCGGGAAAACAGTAGAAATCCTAAGATCGGATGTGGAAAAAGCACTGGATAACAATCAGGGAAGTCCCGAAGAGATATGGAAAAATCTACATTTTACAACTACAGACACAGATAATTTAACACACAGCCCCTTTATCCCCGAAATGGGGATAAAAACAAAACACTCCCTCTTTAATATCAAGATAGAAAATCAAATAAGCTTATCAGAAGAAGATAACGGCACCCTCTACCGCAGCTCCGCCCTCATAAAAGCAAAACGCATGACTTTTCTTGGTCTCACCTCCGGCAGCACACTACGTATAAATCTACACGATAATCTAGATAATATAGAAAACCTTAGACCCCCATCAACATCCCCCACGCGCAGCGATGTAAACAGTTTCACCAATCAACGCCTAAGCCTTGATAATGCCTATGTCAGCTACACACACAGCATAACCCCAAGCACGCACACCGCTTTAACCGCAGGGTATCTGGAAGAATTTTATAGCGGAATTGGAGGAGAGGTTCTCTATCGCCCATATAATTCCCGTTTTGCTCTTGGCGCAGAATTATGGCGTGTACAGCGTAGACAACCATTCACAACACTAAACCTCGGCCATAGCGGATACGCGACAACAACCGGACATATCAACGGTTGGTACGATATCCCCGAACAAGACATCACATTAAACGCAAAAGCAGGCCGTTTTCTAGCAGGTGACAACGGCCTATCCATTGGCCTGACAAAACGCTTCAGAAATGGCGCGACATTAGACAGTGAAATAACAATAACCGATGCCGCTGCCCCTGACCTATTCGGCGGCACAACGCATGCATACCACCGACTTGGCCTAACTCTTCCACTCGGCAGCATCCCCTACATACCCGAAGGAAGTACAATAAACACAATCATCACCCCCTTCGGACGAGATACAGGGCAAAGTTTAGATAAACCACTAAACCTCTATGATATGACTGAAAACTTCACACTCGACCATATGGCAACATATTGGGACAAAATATTGGATTAACCATTCTCAAGCGTATCATCATTACGCTCCAAAGGTACCTGTTCCTGCGGCGCAATTGCATCAGCATCAGGAAGTTCAAACGGCTGCCCTCCGCGATACATAGATCTCTTTTGATCCTCTAAAATCGGATTAACGTCTTCAAATGGATTTTCATGAACAGTCGGAACAAAAAGCCCCTGCATAACATCATGAGAACGCGCCTTCACATCCGCACCTGTGTAAGATTGCCCACGAAATAACTGAGAATGACAGATTTCATGTATTGCCTGCGCTCTTGGAACATTCGTATCCATCTTCACGCTGTCTTTAAACTCATCCGCATCTTGGTCATATTCCAAACGGATCAGCCCACCCTCAAATTGATCAATATAAACCTCCGGTAAACGCAACGCCTCATGCGTACAAAGCTCCGGCTGATATTGCGCATAAACAACAACTTTATTATCCGGCTGGTTATGCATAGTACGCATAATTCCATTTTGAAATGCATCAAAACGTGTTGATTTATCAAGAAAACCAACTGTTGACGTAAATCCGCGCTGATGCCCGAACAAAAGAAGCGAGCGCACATCTTCAGGACGCAAACCATCAACCGGTTTCTGATGATTATACATCAAACCCGATTGCTCAGAATCCAAAAATACGAAATCATGCGCATCGAAACGCTCCATATCCATTTTAGGTGCTATTTTTTCAGGCTGTAAATTGTTACGCGTATGAACTTTGAAATAATCAGAAGCATCCTCACCAAATGCATAATCCTCAATATTCGTCCGCTTTCGCGCCTCTTTAACCTTATTATATGTATATAAATACCCGTGCAAACCACCATCTGCAATCTTATGCATCGCTGTATGCGTAAGCGTTAGTGCAACCGCAGCCTCAAAAGCAAAGTTTGGGTTTTTCAACATTACCGCTCCAACAACAGCAGCAGTTGGAAGAACATACTTCTTCTCATCATTTATATAATTAGAAACCCCTGCCTTCAATTTTTTAGCAGCAAACAATACTCCCTCATCCGCATATAAAGGCTCTTGATCCCATAAACGTGATGCAACCTTCCCCCAATGGCCATCAACCATACTCCGTGCAACGGCATAATCTTCTTGTTTCACAACAGATTTAGAAATTCTGGAAACATTCAGGCTAAGACGGCTGCCATTAAAGTTTATCGGTAAGAAGTGCCCGTCATGGCGCTTAGCTGACGCATAAAATTTTGCAGAAGATTTATCCTCAACATGCCCGTTTTCTTCAGTCTCCTTCGTACGACGCAGGAGATAAGCAGCATATCCATTCGTAAATATTTCCGTATAGCTGGCCTGATTAACATCCACGCTCATCGGGGTTTTAAAACTCGCAGCACACTGACCAAAGTGCTTTTTCGCACGTTTACCAAGCTCTAGATCATAATTTTCCATAGCCTCGCGTAGCTTTAACTTGATACGATCCGCATTACCACCATCATCCTTCAAACGATACGCGGCAATAACATAGCTTCTCTCAAGCCCCTCTTGGTCGGCCATAATGTGACCATCTGTATCACGCTCGCCACGCAAATTCACAGATGTCTTCGATGCAATCAAACACAAAGTATTCGTAGGTTGGTGATACGCTACACGTGCACTACCACCATGCGGCATAAGATATGTACCGTCATAAATATCTTCATCATGTTTTGCATCTTCACCAGTTTTTTTATCGGCCAAAACATCAAGGTCAACCTTGCCCATGCACATCATGGGGGCTTCCATGATAAAGCCTGCCTTTACATCTTTGGCATTTTCAAAAAACTCGTCATGTAATTGAGGGTTAAAGTCTCTCATAATTCAATCCGCTATTATATGCAAACCACTCACTTTATTTTTATTTCTTATACGCCTTACGCTGAAATATGGCAAATATAATTCCAGCATACCAGCCATGAAATTTTCTCACAGTACAAAGCCCATAAAAAAATACCGCCCGAAGGCGATATTCTAAAATTAAAACTGATCTCACAACAAACCTTATATTATGTTTAATAATATCCGCTGATATGTATACCCCATATTTTAGCGTCAATTCGTATCGTTTCTTATCAGTCAAACTACATTAACAAAATCTATTTTTAAGGACATAAGTGTAGAAAACTCAAAACTCGCTTACAGTGTCTAAATATTCATACCTTATATCTTCAATAATAGATAAATTTTTATGTAAATACAAACTTTAATTATTTTCTAAGCGTTTTCAATAACTTAGAAAAATCATCTGGTAGATTAGAAGAAAAACTCATAACCTCTTCACTCCGTGGATGAATAAATGAAATGGTCTGCGCATGTAACATTTGCCGCCCCAAACCAATCATTTCTTCTGCCAATTCAGCAGGATATCCAGAATTCTTAATCATAGACTTTATCTTTGTCTGCTGCACCGGATATAAAACATCCCCAACAAGAGGATGCCCGCTCACCTCCAGGTGCACACGAATTTGATGCGTACGCCCGGTTTCAAGCTTACACTCGACCAAAGAGAAACCACCGTTAAAATCTTCCAAAACCTTATAATGCGTACACGCATCCTTCGGTGAATTTGTCATCACACTCATCTTTAAACGATTATGCCTATGGCGCCCAATCGGGCGATCAATAGTCCCCTTAATCGGCAAAGGCACATCAACAACAAGAGCATGATAAATACGCGTAAGACTACGCTCCGCAAGTTGATCTGACAGATGATGATGCGCATGATCATTCTTTGCCGCAATCATCAAACCACTCGTATCTTTATCCAACCTATGCACGATACCAGGGCGCAGAACACCGCCAATTCCAGACAGACTATCACCACAATGATGAAGCAACGCATTTACAAGAGTGCCGTTCCAATTCCCTGCCCCTGGGTGTACAACCATACCAACGGCCTTATTCACAACAACAAGATCATCATCCTCATATACGATATCAAGCGGAAGATCTTCTGCCTCCGGAACGCTTGGCTCAGGCTCAGGGACACGTACACAAAAAACATCCCCCTCATCTACTTTAAAGGATGCAGTTTTAAAAGGCGCATTATTTAATAAAACATGCCCATCAGCAATCAACCCCTGCAACCGTGAGCGTGAAAACTCACTACAAACCGAGCTTAAAAACTTATCTGCACGCTGCCCAACGGCATCAACAGACACTTCATATTCTAACACTTCACATTCAATAGACATTATAAACCTCTGGTATTATTCATTATTTTTTATCGCACGGATCACTGTACGTATCGGGAGAGTCTCCTAAGAAAACCCAACCATTACGCGTTAATCCGACATCCTCATCATGCTGCTTAGCCGATTCGACTTCTTGTTGCCCATCCACCTGCTCACCTTCATCATGGTGATCTTGGTGTTTAATTTTTTTCTTCAACATTGCCAAGCCTTTTTTGGTTTTTGAAGATAATGGAGCATCCGGAAGATTAACATCCCCCTCTTCTTTCAAAGGATTATCATGATGCTTTTTTTCCATTTTCGTGAATATATCTTCCGCAGGCATCAAACTATACCCCGCCATCATACGATACCCTTTATGCCCCTCAATCATTTGTGATACTGACACACCCTCACCATGATAATATGAGTCACCATTCAGCGTTATTCCTCGCGGTGAGAGCGTTAATACATGCGCATAACTCATATATTCAAGGGCACCGTCATCGCCCCCTTGTCCTTCAGCATCATCAACCATAATAGAAGAGGCTTCTTTGCCCTTACTGGAACGCGCCATCATCATAGACGTAATCAAACCATCATCATTAACATATAGCCCTTGTGCCTCATAATCATGATGCCCCGTCTCACCATAATAATAACGTTGCCACTTTATTGCACCATTATCACCATCAAGACGCATTAACCAACCACCAGTCGGCCCCTTGATCACAGGGTCAACATCACCAAGTACAATAATGTCTTTATTTTTATAGCCAACACCTTTTTCAAGCTTAGCCAATTTACCGCGACGGAACTCTCTTTGCCAAACAAGCGATATTTCATCACTAAGACGAACAACCCAACCAACTTTCTGTCCACCACCTATTTCGAAATATCCAGTAGCGATATAACCACGTTGACCACCATCAAATTTCGATACGGAAAGACTTAAAATTTCATTATTTGTGCCTAAAACATATGCACGACTTGCACGCTCGGCTCCCATATCATCCAACAAGTAAATCGCTGCATATTTTTGCAAACCGCCCGCACCGACATGACCAAGCCTCTCAACCGTCATTGAAACAGCCCACCCCCCATCAGTAGAACGAACAACATCAGTTGCATGCAAATGAAACTTTTTATCCTTCACAGACTTATGAGATTTTAATTTGCCCTCTTGGTCAAAGAAACCAATCCAGACATTTTCCTGCCCACCAACTTTCTTACGATTAGCAAATACGACGTAGCCATCCTTATAAGGTAAGAGCTTAATCACATTCTTCAAACCACCAAGCGCATAATATACATCCCAAACCTTACGCCCACGCCTGTCAAAATGTACAAGCATAAGAGAAGGCGAAACACCCGGCATCGGTCGCATTTCTCCCGCGACCAATACGCCCTCCCCCTTTCTGACAATTGAAATAAATTCCTCTTCCTTACGCGGCTCACCATACACCGCACTCCAAACCGTAAACGATCCCGGTTCAGGGTGGTGCAATTTCGTAAGCATTTCAAACGGTGCCTGGCATTGTTGTGCATGAACCTGAGAAGCAGGAACGAATACACACACACCTATGGCAACCAGAAAACTCACAGTACAAACAGTGCGATATGAAAGAAATCTATTGAGCATAATACCCATCACGTTTAGGCTAGGAAAGTTACAGGGATATAACCCTGCGCAAACCCCAGTTTAAAGCTGAATACACAAAATGTCTATGAAAGTTCTGATTATAAGCGATGCATGGCATCCTCAGGTAAACGGGGTTGTTCGTACATACGAGTATCTAAGCAAAGAACTAGAAAAAAACGGGCATAAGGTTGAGGTCATAGGCCCTGCCAACTTCGCAGTAAGTATACCGATGCCCTTCTACCCTGAAATAAAGCTTGTCATTCGCCCCTACAAAAGGCTCATTCGGATAATAAACGACTTCCGCCCCGACCGCATCCATATCGCGACCGAAGGGCCACTTGGTTGGGCTGCCCGTAAATATTGCATAAAACATAACATCTCCTATACAAGCTGCTATCACACGCAATTCCCCGATTACGTTGCAAAACGCTTTGCATGGCTAATCCCCCCGCTATACAATCATGTCCACCATATCGCCGTGCGTATTGTGCGTAAATTCCACTCAACATCCAAGGCCGTAATGGTCGCGACAAAAAGCCTTGAAGAACAACTTCAGGACTGGGAATTCACAACACCACTAAAACACCTCTCGCGCGGCGTAGAAGAAACTATATTCAACACAACGCCACAAAATACCATCCCCGAAGATATCAAAAGTCCCATCGCCTTATATGTAGGCCGCATAGCCATTGAAAAAAACCTCGAGGCCTTCCTTGATATGAAATGGAACGGTAGCAAAATCATCGTAGGGGACGGCCCAATCCGTACAGAGCTTGAGAAAAAATACCCCGATGCATATTTTGTCGGCAAAAAAATCAAACATGAGCTCGCCGATTACTATAGATCATCCGATGTTTTTGTCTTCCCATCCAAAACGGATACATTTGGCATAGTCCTCATCGAAGCTCTCGCCTGCGGCTTGCCAATTGCCGCTTATAATGTGATGGGGCCAAAGGACATCATTACCAATAACCAACTCGGCATATTAACAGAAGATAACCTATCCAAGGCCGCTCAAGACGCACTAACACACGGCAATAAAGATATATGCGCCGCCTATGTCGAAGAAAATTACAGCTGGGACAAAGCCGGAAAAGAGTTCATAGATGCACTCTGATTTTTATTGTACAATAACCATGCACTTTAAATTTGCCTTTCCAAGGCATTTTCCCATACACTGCGCGATCAAATAATATTACGGGGTATATATGGCAACCATTCTTTTGGCCGAAGACGATGAAGCAATGCTGAATTTTCTGGTAATGGCACTGGTGCGTGCCGGTCATGAGGTCATATCCAAGCGCGACGGACTAGAAGCCCTCCAAGAAATTGAACAACGCAAAGACATCAACCTCCTGCTTACCGATATTGTCATGCCCGGCATTGACGGTATAGAACTTGCGCAAAAAGCCGTAGATACCCGCCCTGATATAAAAGTTATGTTCATCACCGGCTTTGCTGCCATGGCCATGCAATCAATTGACAAGACTGAGGAAAAAGAAAAACAACCACAGCTTCTTTCAAAGCCCTTTCACCTCAATGACCTTGTAAAACAAGTCGAAGAAATCCTTGCCGCTTAAGGCCATCAGCTCGGTTTTCAAAAAAATCCATATTTTCTTTCATTTTAGCCTTGAACTTTCCACCAATTAACAGTACCACTATCAACCTATCGCTAAGAGTGGGCGGTTAGCTCAGCGGTAGAGCACTTGCTCGACACGCAAGGGGTCACAAGTTCAATCCTTGTACCGCCCACCATTTTATTCATAGCGTCGTGATGCTTCAATCGCCAAACCCAACCCAACACTATCAAGCCTGTTCCCTTGCGATAAAACAGCATGCGGAAAACGCGCTTGAATAGCACTCTGCACAATCGGAAGCTCAGTCGAACCACCGGTTAAAATCACCAGATCAATATCATCATGCTGAACTTGCGCCTGCACCAAACATTCATCAAGCGACTTTGATATATTTTGCACATCTACCGCCACCGCATCCTCAAACTCCGCTTTTGCAACATCAATACTCGGCTGACCAAGTAGAAAGTTAAGCGGACAATGCGCAACATCCGAATGCGTTAGCGTAATTTTCGCCATCTCCACACTATGCAAAATCTGATGCGCCCGCCTGTTTTGTAAGACATCAAGCAACCGTTCAATCTTCACACACCCCGCATCCGTAACCATATACCGCAACGCATCCTGTGCAAGTTTAACACTCTCCGCGCTATAGGCCTCAAACGCGCGCGCCCAATCAGAAATCCGCGTATAAAGATAAAGCGGCATGTCCATCGCACTATCACGCATCGGCGGCAAATACATTTCCCCCTTACCAAGCACCCCCATAAAAGAGCGCATACTCAAACGACCATCAAAATCCGTTCCCCCGATACGCACACCGGAATTACCAAGAACATGCTGCGTGCGATCAGATAACGCCATATAATCGCGCGACAACTCAATCACCGTAAAGTCAGACGTTCCCCCGCCCAAATCCGCGACCAAAGCACGCTTACGCCCCGTAACATGACGCTCATGCGCGAACGCCGCGGCAATTGGCTCAAACTGAAATGAAATATCCTTAAACCCTGCATCCTTGGCACAGGCACGCAACTCTCCCTCTGCAACCACGTTCATCTTCGGATCATGCGTAAAGTTAACCGGCCGTCCCAGAACAACATTATCAAGACACGCCCCCGCGTCCCCCTCTGACACATCCTTCACATGCTTTAAAAATCCGGAAATAATAGATTGAAAATTCGCGCGCTTACCAATACCGCCCGTCCCTTGCTTAAACGTCGGCGTTCCAAGCACCTTTTTGGGTGAGCGCATAAAACGCCCCTCATACCCATCCTCAAGATAGGCCGCAATCGCGCGTCGCCCATATAAAATCGCGGGTACGCCCTCTTCCTGATCTTCCGGACTGACAAAGAATAAAGCACTGGGAAGCGTTTCCTTCCCATCTTCCAACGCGACCAACCGCGGATTTTCAACATCTGACGCCGTAGCCGCAATCGTATTCGACGTACCAAAATCTATACCGACAAATGACATGAAAAAACCCTCCCTGAATGAGCTAGAGACGGGTATGTAAAGCAAACAAAACCAAAGCGCAAGCCACGTAACGAAAATTACAGAGACAAATTATAAACGAAACCGATTACGCAACGCCAAACCAATCAGGAAAATGAATATAACGGCAAGTATACTCCCCCCGAAATTCATAGCATGCCCAAATTCATTCAATAAATCAGAACTACACCCATGCGATCCCCTCGCATAATAAGATGCTCCTAAAAACGGAACCATATTCCCAATCACAAAGGGCAACACATCCCCAAACCCAACAACTTTCTGACAACTTTCTGATAAACCAAAAGCCGCTATGTACAACCAAGAAACTAATCCCGTCAAAAACAATCCTATGGCAGGCTTCTTAATACTCCATCCATAATCACTAACCGCTTCATACGCCATATAAAAAGCTCTCAAAGCCTTACTATCAACACGATGATGACGATGCGCCTTCATCTCATACGCAAAATAAAACGCCTCTCGTTCGTGGTCATTTGCATCGGCACAAATCTGTCGCAAATACCGCAATTTATCGGGTGATTCTTTGTCTGATCTAATTATATGAGTTTGATTATCATCAACTTTATCTAAATCCTCATCCCCCAACCTATGCTGAATTTGCTCCAAATGCTCTGGCGCAGGCACTTGCTTAAATATACATGACGCAAAGTTAGGTAAGTGATTACATGTAACTCCCCTTAATAAAACAGCTCCTTCAAAATGCGCCCCTTCAAAATTAGCACTTTTAGAAAATGTGTTTCCTTCAAGCAAAGCAGCTTCTTTAAAAATCGCCCCTGTAAAATCCACATCCCCGTGATACCAGACACTTCGCGCATCAACACCACCAAGAAAACGTGTCTTAAAAAAGGTAACATAATCTAAAAATACACATTCAGAGAACTCCAAATCTTTCCCAAACACCGCCTTATTAAATTTTGCACCACGATTAAAGATACACCCCGAAAAAGACACACTTCCCTTAAATTCAACACCATCGAACCAAGCTGAATCTAAAAAAATACAATCTTGAAACTGAACATCCCCCTCAAACACAGCATTAGAAAAAGAAGAAATCTGAAAAAATACAGAGCCGGAAAAATCAATTTCCTTTCCAAAAAACCTACCAGAAAAATGTTGTAAGACAACATTAGTATCGGGATGCTTCATCACAATATTGGTTAAGTCAATCGGCGCAGGGCGAACATTTAAATTTCCTTTTGCATCAGACAACGCATCCAAAGAATCCCTTTGAGTGTCCGTCGGCTCTCGCAACTTAGAAACAATTTGTTGAAGACGCTGCGTTAACGCCCCGCGCCCAACCAAAGACTGCGCAAGAGTCTCTATATCAACGCCCATACCAACATCAATATCACCGCATTTACGTTTAAGCTCTTCTACAATTCCCATTCCTACCCTCGAACACTCACATCATCACTCATAGTCGAAAGATAAAACAAAATGCACCTTATGAACAGGTGAAAAAATCTTCCGCTGGATATCGGGGGGTAAAGGGATTATAGTGCGTTTGCACCGTCCGTTTGGACGGGGTCGGGGCTTCAAAACCCCGCAAATGCGGTTTGGTATCAACCGGAATGATACCGCTTCTCGGCACCAACTTCATTATGGCCGGGGGGCGATGGCGTATGTCCAAGGCTTCGGCCTAAAGGCCTTCGCGGTCGTACATTTGCGATTTTTGAACCTCCGGCCACCAGTGCATTTCGCTCTGGTGGTTTTTTATTCACAACCAAAGGATCGAGAACATGAACGACACACCAAACAATTCAAAAGATATACAAACATTATCCACAAATACAGAAACCAACAATCTACAGGGTTTTACACAAGATAACTCACCAAATTACCCACAAAACAACCCACAGATTAATACAGGGAATAGCCACAACGATATCAACAACACCAATCAAACCTTCTCGGCACGCTTCCACGCTTGCATTGATATGATGGCAGAAATATCCAACCCCCCGGAGATATTAGAACAACTCACCCGCAGTATAATATTCCAAGATTTCGTCATAAATCTAAATGTCTGTATCGAGGATATAGAAACAGAAAAATCAAAAAATAAATAATATATAGCAATACGATAAAAAGAAATCAGGTGATTAGTTGACCATTAATCACGCACCTCATCACGCCCACTTACAAGCGCAAGCCCCATGATAAACCACAATATACGCGTGTACATAAGCTCATGTAACAACGTCATCCCTGCAAACAAGATTAAGAACACGAAAACCGCCCTGTGATAACTACTCCCCTGCGGTTTATAACCATTTTGATAAAGGGACGCCGCACACACAATAAAGAACGCAGAGAAGACGAAAAGACCACTCACCCCCATCTCGGTAAGCAACCACAAAGCCGTGAAATCAATAACCTCAACAAACTCACCCCTCTTCTCAATCTGAAACGGCTTATAAGTCCCCAACCCCGCCCCGACAATCGGATCATAGCGTTGATACAACTCAAGCCCATCCTCAACCGCGATAAAACGCTTTTTATCACTATCATACTTTGACGTATCAACACCCCCCACCGCCAATGTAACCAATCTTTTTACATGATATACTCTAGCGATATGCTTATTATCATTTACATGATAACAAAGTCCGGTAATCAGCCCCCCCACCAAAAAAGCGACCAAAACACGTCTCAAGTAATTTTTATTGAATGAAAACCCTAAAAACACGAGACACAAGATAACGGATAATATCACCCCGGTACGAGAACCATTATACAAGAAAAACACAGGAAAACAGACCCAAAAACCATCACAAATAACCTGCGGCATATTAAAATTATCATCGCGATAACTATACATCACAAACAGCATACTCAGTATAAAGACCAACATAAATGCATTGCGATTGGCCATAAACCCTTCCCATTGATACCCACCAATTCCTAACTCAATTGCAAATACCACCCGCATAAGAAAGCCAACAACACTTATCCCAATACACACAATGAAAAAAGCACAAAAACAAGATGCAAAACGAGATAAAAGACCGAACATATCTTGCGTATTCGTTGCAATCCAACCACCCAACGCAAGGTATCCAACCAGAATGAAAAAACCCAAATACTTGTTTATCAACGCCCACCCGGATAAAGAACCGGTAACAATCCATCCATTAAACAAAGACGCACTCAACACCAGAACAAGAGCGCCCAACCAATACCACAAAGACCGAACACTCCAGTCCGGCCAACGGCTTTTTCGACGCGCAAGAGAATGCAGAACAAACACACCTATAAAAGGCAGGAATAAATCACCAAGCCCAATACGCAAACCCAGATAATCCCCTTGCGCAAAAAGGCTAACCTGCACCTGCAAAACAACAGCCATAAAAATAGCCAATACAGAATAACGGGAGAATATAGGATTGTTAGAATTGAAAAAAGAAAACATCACACACACAACCAGTTCAGGCTTACGCCCCCCTTACACTCAGCCAAAAGCTCTTTAAATCAGCCCTCAACAAATAAGGTAAACCAACAAAGAATGGGGCAATTAATGTTACCAACCCAACCTGTACAGAAAGGAAAAACGCCCCTTCCATTGAATAACCTATAAGGCCAAGCCCATAGATAAATGCACCTTCACGAATCCCCCACCCACCCCAACTAATCGGCAGGCTCGCAATCAAAGCAAGAACAGGTACCAAAGCAATGAACTCAAGAGCATGCACATTATGCCCTCCATCATCAATACCCAATGATAACGCATAAACAGCAAGAATAAAGCAGCCCTGTGCAATCAGGCTATATCCCGCAGTTTCTAACATCAATTTGTAATTTTCCGTGTAAGAACGCAGCATACCAACAATCCGTGAACGCTTGCGATTTGATAATATATACTCCTTTAACATACCTGAACGTAAAAGGATAAGTGCACCTGCAACGACAATAACTATCAAAGATATAGATAAACCAAGCAGAATATTAATCTTATCATCGACAATACCATATAAAAGAGGCAAGCCAATCGCACTAAAAAACACAAGAGCAAACAACGTCATAAAACGATCCAAAAACGTTGCAAAAACGGCCTGAAAGACAGACAGGCCACACCGTACAGCCAAAGCAGATTTGGCAAGAATGCCTCCCACAGACGTAATAAAGAGGATATTCGCAAAATAACCGGCAAGATTAATTAAGGTACTCGTCTGAAACGAAATATCCTGCCGCCCAACATTTAAATAACTATGCCAACGCAAATTTAAAAACAAAATTTGGCACACAATTAGAATTAAGGATAAAAAGAAAAAACCAACATTCAAACCACCTACCTGCTGACGCAATGAACTGAAGTCCATTTGCAGAGCCAAAACCGCCAATATACCCATACTAACAGCATATTTAATTAAATTTTTTGATTTGAAAATATTCATAAAACAACCAGAGACCTTGTGCACTGGAATTATTCCCATTCCTCACCCTAAACACAAGAATAAAACACATAAAGAGAAAGTTTATGCACCATAGGCATTCCTTCCTTCGCCTACATACCCAAACATAAAAAAGAGGTGATATTTTATATGTTTCAGGCTATAATGATTATTAGTAATTCTTTTTCCCTTGCTCGAGGGTGTTCCAATGACACACACACGCACTATACAAAAAACGCTAACAAATTATTCAATGACTTTCGCGGCGATTGCCCTATTCGGCTTAGCATCTCCCGCACAGGCACAAGAAAAAGTCGTAGATATACTTCCGCAAACAACACAAAGCCAAGAAAAACAGGCCACAGAAATAAAGGAAGAAACACACCCTATCCTACGCCTGACACCTGATAAATCGGAACTTATCCGCCTTGATAGTGACGCAAACAGCGTTATCGTCGGGAACGCCCTGCACGTTAACGTAATTGCAGATTCTGCAAGAACACTCGTCGTTGTCCCACGCGCACCGGGCGCTACACACTTCACAGTTTTGGACAATAAAGGGCAAGTAATCATGCAACGCCATGTAATAGTGGCCAGCCCAAAAACCGATTACGTCCGAATCAAACGTACATGCACAGAAGATGCTGATAGCTGTCAGAACACAAGCGTCTTTTACTGCCCTGATATGTGCCATGAAATCGGACTGGCAACAGAGCAGGATAGCACTTCACAAAATGAAAATTCTGATGCAGATAACAACGCCAACAACACATCATCTAACAACAATGATGATAACGAAGGCAGCGAATAGCGAATAAAGATTAGACAAAGGGCACACACATCATGAAAATTTTATCACGTTATCTGGTCTTGATAATCGCAGCCGGTGGACTGGCAGCATGTCAAACAACAGGTACAAGCACACCTGAAACCACATCAAACAAAGGCCAACGATTAGACGCCGCAATTGAAAAAGCAGCAATTGTAGCCTCTAAGAACGGCGATCAAAACGCAACACTCATTGCCCTTGAGAAACAATATAAACGCAACAGCACAAGCCCACGCTACGCCCTTGCTTATGCACAAGGGTTACGTCAGGCAAATTACCTGAACAGAGCATCCCTAATCCTCGCCCCCTTCGCAAAAGAAGCAGACGCGGCAACAGGCGTGAAGACAGAAATGTCAATGATTCAACTCGGCCTCGGTAACTACGAATTTGCCGAAAATCATGCAAAAGAAGCCATCATACAAAACCCGGAAGATTACCAAGCCTATCAAAATTTAGGTATCGCGCTTGACGCAAAAGAAATGCATACAGAAGCAGAGCGTGCATTTCGTAAAGGTCTGGAATACTGGAAAGGTGATCCAACAACAATCATGAACAATTTGGCTCTTAATTTGGCCACGCAAGGATTTATAGATGAGGCCATCGAAGTACTGGAACGCGCAAAAGCTCTTTCTCCTGATCGTATAGAGATTGAACGTAACTTACGGATCATACGTACTTTGAACGAACGTTAAGACATATCAAACAAAATTCAAAAATACCCCGGCACCTTAATAATGCCGGGGTATTTTTATGTACAAACTTATTCATATATAATACAGAAATTACCCACCCAACGACGACATCGATATTCCCGCAGGGCCAAGAATAATAATAAACAAAGCCGGTAAGAAAAACAGGATCATCGGAACCGTTAGTTTAGGCGGCAAAGACGCCGCTTTTTGTTCTGCCTTGGCCATACGCATGTCACGCAACTCATCCGACATAACACGCATTGCTTGCGAAACAGACGTACCATATTGCTCAGCCTGAATCAGCGCAGTAGCAAAGCTCTTCCCTGCTCCTCCGCCCATACGACGTGCAAAATCCTGCAACGCCTGCCTACGATCATTAAGCATCGCCAGCTCCGCACTTAAAATACCAAGCTCCTCCGCCAAAACTTCCGACTGTCCGGCCATTTCACTTGCAACACGCTCAACAGTTTGCTCTAAGCCAATTCCACCTTGCACACAAATCAACATCATGTCCAAAGAGTCAGGAAAGGCCAGATTAAATTCTTCCTGACGCTTAATAATCATATTCTGAACCAGAATATCCGGTAACTTAAAACCAAACAAAGCCCCACCAAAGATAACACAGAGCTTCAACGCATCAGAAGGCTGCTTTTCCTCCTCCAAAGCAGAGAAGAAGAAAGTAGCCAAAGCAACAATAACAATCGGCAAAACAACCCGTGAGAACATAAATTTAATATGTGCTTTCGGATTACGTATCCCTGCCTGTACCATTTTATCACGCGCCTTATCCCCCATAGACCCGGCAAGTTTCTGAAACTTATAAAACATCGCAATATCATCACGCGCAGATGTACTATCATCTTTAATAATTTTTTGCCCTTCACGCGAGGCTTGAAACAGATCTTTACGACGTTTTTCGATAATAGATTTATGCTTCTCTTTTTGCTCATTCTTCTGCAAAAAAGGAATAGCAAAAGCGGCAAAAGATAGCCCCGCCCCTAAAGCCGCCAAAATCGTAATAAGTGTTTCATTATCCATTATGACCGCCCCTATATTTTAAAGTTAATCATTTGTTTCATAATAAAAATCCCCAATGACATCCAACATGCCGCACCCATCAAAAGGTACTTTCCTGTATCTGTAATGAATAAAGGCTCCAGATAATCGGGATTAACAAGCCACAAACCGGATGCCACAAAAGGTGGTAATGCGGCAATAATACTGGCCGATGCAATTGCTTCTGATGACAATGCCATAATTTTACGTTTCAAACGAAAACGTGCCCGAATAACACCCGCTAAATTCATGAGAACGTCAGAAAGGCTAGAACCTGTTTGTGCCTGAATGGCAAGCCCCGTAGCAAACATCTGCATCTCCGGCAAAGGCATACGCAACGTGCCCTCAAATGCAGCTTCATGAAGTGGAATACCAATCTTTTGCTTATCATAAACAATTGACATCTCCTCTCCCACAGGTCCATCAAATTCCTTACTAATCATTGCAACAGCTTCTGCAACAGGCATCCCCGCCTTTAACAAACGCACAACAGCCTCCAAAGCATCGGCAAATTCTTGTAAGAACTTTTTCTGACGACGCGCTATCATCTTCTTTAAAATAAAGCGTGGCAGGCCTAACAAACCAATAATTCCAACAAATATAATGAACATGCCCGAAAAGGCCATTATTTTAGCCAATAATGCGAAGGATACACCACAAACAGCAGATATAAACCAAAAATGAACAGGGGTCGTTTTCAGCCCTGCCTGCATTAACTTCAATTGCAAAGAGACTTTATCATCAGAATTTTTGCCATCATTCTCTTTGTTCGCCTTGAGTTTTTTGGCAATTTCTGCACGCCGTTTACTTTGCAGATCTTTTTCATCCACATATGTTTCACTGTTTTTTCCACGAATAAGGTCAATATTCTTTTTCTTTTGTTTTGAGCCGGAACCCATCGCTAAAAAGAGAATTAACCCAAACAGAATAAAGGCAATAGCAGCAATAAGAACAATCTGTAAGATTGTCATGACGTCTCCCTATATCTCTTACCCATATGCTTCTTCCATTGCATCCATGACCATATCTGCAACACCATATTGACGTGCAAGGTCAAAGAACTTAGGACGCAAACCGGATGATTTTTGTTTTGTGACAAGCTTACCATCCTCATCTTCACCAAGAATATCTAATGAGAATAGATCCTGCATAGTGACAACCTCACCTTCCATACCGGTGATTTCCGTCACATGCGTTGTTTTACGTGAACCATCACGCAAGCGTTGCACCTGAATAATAACCTGCACCGCTCCTGCAATTTGTTCACGCACCGCAATCGTAGGCAAGTTCAAACCACCCATGGCAATCATATTCTCCATACGAGAAACCGCCTCACGCGGATTGTTTGCGTGCACAGTTCCCATAGAGCCATCATGACCGGTATTCATCGCCTGCAATAAATCAAAAGCCTCAGGCCCACGAACCTCACCAACGATAATACGTTCAGGACGCATACGAAGACAGTTTTTGACAAGATCACGCATCGTAATCTCACCAACTCCCTCAAGGTTTGGCGGACGTGTTTCCAAACGCACCACATGCGGTTGCTGTAATTGCAGCTCACAAGCATCTTCACACGTCACAATACGCTCGCCCGGCTCAATATAACGCGTCAAACAATTCAACATCGTTGTTTTACCCGAACCTGTACCACCTGATACAAGAACATTCACGCGACAACGCCCAATCGCCATAATCAACTTCGCACATGACGGGCTCATTGATCCAAATTCCATAAGGTTCTCAAGTGTAAGTTTATCTTTCTTAAACTTACGAATGGTCATACACGCACCATCCACTGCCAAAGGCGGAATAATAACATTCACACGCGAGCCATCAGCCAAACGCGCATCACAAATAGGCGAAGCCTCATCAACACGACGTCCAATCGCCCCCACAATACGCTGACAAATCGTGGTTAAGTGCTGATTATCCCGAAAATTAACATGAGTACGCTCAATCTTACCATCAACTTCGATATAGGTAACATCAGGCCCGTTAATCATAATATCGGCAATATCATCACGTTCCAGCAACTCTTCCAAAGGGCCAAACCCAAGCATATCATCGGCACATTCTTTACCAATGCGCTCAAGCTCCGAAGGCGTTAAATCAAGATTACGAAAACGCGCAATTTCTTCAACCGCAGAATAAACCTCATCACGTGCGGCCTGCCCATCCATACGCGCCAAGGCCTTAAGGTCAATTCCATCGCGTAAATCCAACCAAATACGATTGCGGCAACGTTGTAAACGCAAAGAGGTCACAGAATCTTCTGCATCCTCATCATCCTGTGCCATCTCTTTACCACCATCATCCAATGCAGGGTCTTCATCCATAGATTTCAGTGGTTTCGTATCATCATTTTCATCGCCATCACCCTGCCCCAAAGCCGCCTCAAGGTCACCGAGCATATGCGCGACATCGTCCCCTTCCGTTGAGTTATCAACAGGAGCAGAAACGCTACTTTTAGAATTGGTTTCAACAGGTTTATCCAGAGGTTTTTCCTCAGATACGGTAGGCATATCTGAAACAACCTTCTTCGCAGGAACAGGAGAGGTATTCCCTTCCGTTTCTTCTATTGTTACTTTTGGCGCATCCTTTTTTACTTTTGGTGCGCCTGGTGTTGATTGCTTTTTACCAAACATATTATTTTTTACAGTTGTGCGAAACTGTACCCTTTATTTGGTCGTTAATTTATTTAAAAAGCCTCCCAAAAGGCCTGAATTCTTATCCTCTGCTTCATCACTCTGCATATCGACGACAATGGATTTTTGCAAAACAGGTAATAGCTCGGCAAACACGGCTGCGCCATCCTTATCAGACAGAAGCCCCTTAATCTCACTCTCATATTTTAAAAATAGTGACGGCATATGCTCAATCACTGCAGATGGTTGAAACTCCAACGCCTCTTTAATATCACCCTCAGAAACCTCAAAAGCCTTAACAGCCCCTTTTTTATTCACAACCAAAGAAATTGCCTCTTTATCACCGCCCCTAACATCTGAAACTTCTTTAATCAAACTACGAGAAAACCGCAGAGATGTAACTGTTGGAGATGTAACCAGAACAATCTGGTTTGCACGAGATAGCACCGCTTTTTTAAGAGATGAATCACTACATGATAAATCAACCATAACAATCGGTGATTTAGACATAAGACGATCAAGAATAGCTTCATAATTTGCAGAAGGTAAAGACGGATCAAGCATCGCATCCGAACCAGTCGCCAAAATTGTTAAATTTTCATCGGCTTCGTAGAACATCCGCTTCAGCGTGTCCTCGTTCCTGTTTTCAACCGCGCGCGATACTTCATATAATGTCGCAGAAGAATCAAAGCCCATCCCGACGCTTAAAGATGACCAACCACCTGATGCATCCAACAATACCGTTTTTTGACCTAACTTTTCCGCAGATATCCACGCGCTAGTCTGTGCAATGCTAGATACACCAACACCGCCCTTTGCACCAACAAAAGCGATCAAACGACTACCCGCCACACCAAGCCTACTAACAAGAGCCTTCGCAATAACACCGGAAATAACATCCGGCTGTACTGGACGCACTAAATAGTCACTAACACCCATTTCAATAAGCTGTCGGTACAAATAAACATCATTCACCGGCCCAATAATAATTGCCGCAGTATCTTCATCACAAAACTCGGATAAAGCGCCTAAACGACCAATAAAATCATCATCAATTTTGTCTGTTTGGATAATAAGTAAATCTGGAGAGCCTGATGCCTCACACGATTTAATTGCCGTTTCAACATCACCGTCATGAGCATCAATTTGAACACGCGCATAACGCCAATCATCCCGCAAAACTTCTAAAGAAGAGCGCGTCTCCGCATCCGTCGAGAAAAGTGCAATTCGCGCTCCCGGCAGTAATATATCTGTCTCCTGATGCTCTACTTCGCTCATCTGTTTTACCTGTACTTCGCCCGATCGGGCAGGAGTTGCTCTTTAAAATTCATACTTAAGGAATACATTAGCACTCTGCCCTTAACATTCCCCTAAAGAGATATGGTAAATGCTAGTTCTCAGAAGCACTCTCACCTTCTAATGGCTGGTTCAATGTCCCTGAACGCGAACCATCAACAATATTGGATGCACCGCGCCCTTCTGTTGTCAAATCTGTATTCTCCCTACCAAGCAAATCACCTGGACGTGATACCTGACGCGCGATCATAGTTTCAACAGAACAACCCAGTTTATAATCTTTTTGAGAACCAACCCCCGCAGATTTATCCAAACCGGCCATCAAACCACAATCATCCGGCGCATGCGCAGTATAACCCTGATATGAAACCAACAAACGTGGCACATCACCAAGAGCCTTTACCGGCATAATATTCGGGTTAATGTCCTCTACCCCATAATCACGCAGCGTTACGGCAATATCCGACACTGTCGTTGTTGCCTGCATCGCAGTATTACGATAAGAGCGTGGATCATATGTCAAAACAAGGTCCATAGCACCTTCACCATGACGTGTATAATGGCGTGCAATTTCTGCAATAAAAGCATCATCCACACGAGAAATTTCAACATCCTCCATAAAGGATTCTTGTCTCACCTGCACACGCTTATCTGTAACCTTGGTCGGCTCATATAAATTACACCCCACCAAAGAGAGTGAAAGAAAAGCCATACCTGCATTAAGAAAATATTTCATCGGATTATCACCTGACGTTCTTTTAAATCGTAACTTCATTATGTCCCTGCCTCACCGTTAATCCAGCATATAGCCGTATGACCCGGTCTTCGCAAATATTGCATCATCTTCCAGATCAAATGTACGACGAATATTCGTTTTAAAAATCTTAGAAAGCTCACTATTATTTTCTTTTGGCATTTTATCAGATTTTGCTTTATCGGCAAATGGCTCAACAAGATAAGCTGTCACAATAACCACAAGCTCCGTCTCTTCGCGTCGAAAACTATCTGATGAAATAAGGTCACCAAGAACAGGCGTATTACTAATCCCCGGTAAACCGGAAAGCCCTTCTGTCGTTTGAGACTGTAAAAGCCCTGCAATCATTAAGCTACCGCCACTTGGAATTTCAATCGTTGTCTCCGCACGACGTATATCAAGCCCGGGAACCGTAACATCTGCCAACACAACTGCGTTTGAATTATCCAACGAAGACACTTCGGTATTAAGCTGCAAATTAATGCGCTGATCCGATAAAACAACAGGACGGAAATTCAAAGACACACCAAACTCACGAAATTCAATCGTGATATTACCAAATTGGTCACGACCCGTTGGTACAGGAAACTCACCCCCTGCTAAAAACCCGGCCTGCTGACCTGATACGGCTGTTAAGTTAGGCTCTGCCAAAACATTAAGCAAATCCTCCTCTTCCAACGCATTCAGGAAAACCCCAAGTGTCCCGATACCGTTTAATCCAGTATCTAAAATCAAACCAGCCGTTCCAATAGGATCTTGTGAAAGACCAAGCCCTTGTCCACCGGCAATACTAAGCGCATTACCATGATTAGTTTGTGCAGATCCCGGCGTATTCCCAAATAATGTTGTCACAGCCAATTCATTCGGATCATTCGCCGCCGTTTCAACGCCCAATTCCTTCAAAATGTTGCGCTCTGCCTCAACAATTTTAACCTGCAGCATAACTTGCTGCTCACCGCGCACCTCTAATAAATTCGCAATCAATTCATCTGTTGACGCACTCTCATCCTGAAGGTCACTAACATAATGCCCAACCAAGTTACTAATCTTACCCGCGACTTCCGGGTTAGACACAGAACCAGTCAATAATATTTGGTCATGAATTGAACCAATTTCCACATTTTCTTTAGGGAACAGTCTGTCTACAAGACTTTGTATTGCCTGTAAATCATAAGAAACATGAATATCTAAACGTTTTAAAACATCACCATTCGCATCCAATGCAATAATATTGGTGTCACCAATATTCAGACCAACAATATACAATCTACTCGCCTGAACAGCTTGCACATCAATCACACTTGGGTTTGCCACAAGAACATCAGACACGCCATCCGGCAAAGTTACAATCTCTGCCTTCCCTAATGTCACGCTTAACGGTGCAAGAGTAGCTTGCTTTTCCTTCAAAGAGATCAAATCCCCCTTCGAAGCATTAGCCACACCATAACCAATACATAAGCCCCCAGCCGCAATAATAGCCACAGCCGTTAAAGTTCTCGATAAATGTCTATATAAACCTGTCATGGTTCTATCTTTCATTTTAATCTTACAAAAAACACAGAGAAATAAAGTACACAGTGAAAAGCAATTGCTCAGTAAAAGGACTATCGTACCTTTACCTTTTGAACATTCGCTCCATTATAGATTTTAAGAGTAGTTGCCGATCCCCCGCCGTCAAATGGCACAGGTGCAGTAACATCAGTTTGCTCCGCTCCGGAACGACGAATTTTAAGGTATTCTGTATAAATCTCATCATCAATAGATGTCAGACGCGCATCGGTCAAGGTTGGCAAGCCATCCATAACCTTATCATCACCAACACCACGCATAGCAAGAGTGATTTGCCCCATCTCAGCAGCCAAGGCGACCTTTTCCGCATCACGCGCCAACACCGCCAAGGTCACCGTTTTACCGGCCTTAACCTTATCATCCTTTTTAACTTCAGCCTTCTGGTCAAGCGCAAGAACACGTACATTTTGCAGTACTGTTTCCGTTGCAAGTCGCACAAGGTTTAAATCCATCATTTCTTGTATACGGTTATCCGCATTACGGCCTTTTTGCTTCGTAAAGGTCAACTTCGGATCATATGTCAAAATAACATCAACATACGTGCCCGGCGTAATAAAACCGGCAACAATATCCTCGGCTTTTACCTTCAGGGATATTGCACGCTCCCCTTCTTTCAGCCTACCTTCAACGGTATTTCCTTTTGCCTTAATAAGAGCGCGTTTAACAACAGCCTCCCCCTTACCAAAACTACGTTCCAGACGCCCTTTTAGCACGTCATGCGCCTTCTGCTCATCTTTACGAATTATTGCACCTTGAAAAACAGTATCCTCAGACCATTTGGCCCATTTAAGATCACCTTCTTCAAGTTCACGCCCCTTCTTAATAACTTTGGCCGCGACCAATACCTCAACTTTATTCCCGCCATCATCAGGTGTTTTCCCACCCAATGTAACTTGTACAAGCACAGCAACCAGCACAGCTGCCAGAATTGCCCCACCTAGGACTATAAGTATATTTTTATTCATTTTTTTAGACCCCATTTCAGGACTTAAAATATTCATGATAAAACTCAGACGTTGGGATTGTGGTTAAAGAAATAAAACGAATTAAACTACTCAGAAAAGTTGTACGTCTCTCAATAGTATAGTTTGTTCGTTAATAATTCATGAACCGGATCCCGAAGAATGCACTGCCAAAAAAGACGACAGAACATCAGTAGAAAAGTACCCTGCATGTACAAAAGCAATTAGCATGCCAAAAGCGATTGCAACACCATACGGAACCTTATCAGCTCCGCTTTGAACTTGATGAACCCAACTCCCCTCAACAGGGTTTTCAATGGGCTTCTTACGCTTGAGGATAAGTGCAACAACACCGAGCACCCCTCCGACAAGCGCCATAAAAAATAAAAAGATCGGCAAATATTTCGCACTTACCCACAAGGCACATGCACTGCCAAATTTTGAATCCCCTGCCCCAATAACCTTTGTCACAAACAAACAAAACGTCACGACGAAAGCTCCAAATACAGAAATAAGATGTGAGGATAAAGAACCAAAAACATTATCATTTCCACTTAGAAATAAGGTTAAATACGCTACCACAAAAGCAGCTATAACATAGACACTATATATATTCGGGATCGTCATAGAGCGTAAGTCGGACAATCCCGCAAGGGCTCCGACAGCTAAAACAACGAATACACAAAATAAAAAAACGATAAGAGAAATCATAACACCGCCAAGGATACAGGAAATCTGTGGAAAAATCGATAGGAAAACTTGACTTAGTGAACAAGCCGATTCGGCATTTTTTTCCTACCCCCAAAAAGAAGAAAGCCCGCCGGAGATACTGGCGAGCTTTCTATAGTTTAAATTCTTATTATAGCCTAGCTATTATTAGCTAACGTCAAGCTTAGTATTTACATCTGTAAATAGAGCAATCAGACTATCACCTGTTAGAGCAACAACAGCCGCGATAGCAACCGCAATACCTGCTGCAATCAGACCATATTCAATCGCTGTTGCACCGTCTTCATCTTTAATATACGCTTCTTTCCAAGCTAGCAATTTAGTAAACATATTTATCTCCTTAGTAATAAATTTTGTTAATGTTTTCCGGTAAACCCATACTTCAAAATTCTTTTCATGAAGCTCCTTAACCGTTAAATTAATAATACCCCTGATTTACTTAAAGAAAACTTAACAAAAACAAGTAAACACACACTTTTTACTTGACATTTATATATGTTTTTATGTAAAATTTTACACATATTCCCTAAATACTCCATATCCCATTGAAAACAAACAGTTTCATACAAAAACAAACTCCACACGCACAATTTAAACAGTAAAAAAAATAATCAAAAACTGCTATTTTTATTATGCCCCCTCCCTGAAATGCATACAAAAAGCCCCTAACATTGTTTAATTTCACAAAAAATGGAGCCCTATCTCATAGATAAAGGCTCCATAGCGAATAATTAAAGTATGACTGGGTAAACATTACCCTTTAATATGCAGGTTACTCAGCTCACGGCTAATTGTTTCGAACACATCAATCAGATCATCTTGCGTTGGCGCTTCATGATAATAATCCTCTGACGTTGCGCAATCACGATAATAATCCTTTGTGTTCTCATTAACATTAGAATAGAAGGTCACCGTATAAATAATGGCCCCCTTCTCTTTCAAATCGTTACACACATCCGCGAAACGCTCATTCAGATCACTTGGATTAATATTATGATCCTGCGTCGGCCCGTAAGTGGAGTAATAATAATGCATAGTATTAATACCATCCGTCATCATAACAATCGCCTTACGCCAATATTCATTTTCCCAGGCAACCCCCTCTTCAAATGGCGCAGCTTCGGATAAAACGCGTCCACCCCAAACCATACCATAGTTACCATACGTGTATCCGGCCGCACTCATCGTATCAATTGAGTTCTTTAAATCAGTCGGACTGGTTGAAAGCGGCATAAGAGGTGTACGCGGACAATAATAGTTTGGCTTTTTCGATACATATCCATAATAATTCAAATTACAATACGGATCATCATCTTCATCACGACAATAACGATACATATCCCAAGGGCCCTCATGATCCAATGTATCATTGGGATAATCATGCGCCAAAACACACCCAAGCCATTTCGAACTATGGTTATAATTTGTCGTATAACCCAGTTCATGAGGGTTATTTACAAACGCCTCACTATAATAGTCACCACTCGTATCCTCACCCAGACCATATGGTCCAACATTAACAGAAGAACTATAAGGTACGAGACCAATCTTAATATAATCACGATCACGCGTCGCCATACCATCCAAAGCAGACGGATCAGCGGCCTCCCCATCGTCTGTATTAATACCATACATAATATAAACAAAATTCGACGCAGCATCGCGCAGCGCACCAATATTATTATTGGTATTCATTGAGCCCGTATTATCCATCACAAGAACAACTTCAATCCCCTGCACTTCACGCACAACGGTCGTCTCCGCACTAACATCAATTGTATTAACACCCAAAGCTCTAAGGAACATCGTATTATAATACGCATTACCGGTTACAATAACTTCATCCCCTACGATTTGCACAACAGGATCAAACGTAAAGCCCAATTTGTCTTCCGGATAATTTGCATCAAAGAAATCTAGAACTTTTTGCCTAATAGCAGCCTCATCCGTTGATGAAGCCGCAGCAGCCAAAGCCGCAGCATCAATCGCTTGCCCTAACCTTTGTTTAACCAAATATGCTTGTGAATAATCCAAAGAAAGCCCGGCCACCCCGATTAATATCGGCACCATAATCGCAAACATAATTGCAATAGCACCTGTAACATCAGAGCAATAACGCCCTATATTATTTCGAAATTTTTTCAAAAAAATGCGTTCCATGGATATTTCCTTTCATAAAATTCAAGGCGTCTCGCGCGCTATAACCGGAGAACTGCGCCCACGGCTAAAGGCAACTTCTTGCATTTCAACCGTATCAATAACAAAACCTGCGAACATCGGCTCAAAATCATATTGAACCGCAACCATTAAAACACCCTCATTCGAATCCTCTAACGCCGAAACATCTGATAAAGGATTAGAAACCGGTGTCATATTAACCGTTTCTCTCCAAACAATCTCACTCGCCTCATCTTCATCAAAACGAATACTAATAATATCCACCCCGAACGAAGCCAAATTCAAAGGCTCTAAGGCCAAACGCCCCGCTTCTATCGCCTCACTAATATCCGCATCAGAAGCAAGGTTTTCCCGAGCAAGCAAATCTGCAACAACTTGTGAAGCACGAATAGTTTTCTGATTTGCCAAAATCGCATTACCAACATCAATAACCCCAACAAACAGCACGAGCATAATTGGAAAAACCATCGCCATTTCTACGGCAGCCATACCATGCTCTTCACGAAACCAACGGGAAATTATAGTGCGGAAAAATATCATCATTATGCTCCTTGAAACTCATAAGGTTCCGTTTGCAAGACAATAGTAGAGATAAATAAACGAGAGCCATCCGATCCATTTAAAAGCTCACCAACGAGTGGCGTCATCATTTCATAACGATACGATACGCGTATTAATACTTTATCACTTGATCCACCGACATCAAACCCTTGAGAAACCATATTCCCATCACCATCCAAAACAGCATCCGAATAATCACCATAACTATCCATTCGAATAGCCTCCACCGTGACATCCTCACAACGCACGAGAACAACTGCAAATTCGCATAATGCATCTCGAAACATAGTTTCCGGATCACCACCCGACTGCTGAACCTGTCCGGTTCTGATAATACGTGAAGCAGAGTCAGTTGCCCCCTCCAACAAACTAGCTGAAGCGAACATCAAAGATATCTCGATAATTCCAAGACTGATCATAAGGTACGGCATCAATAACATGCTAAATTCAATAGCAGTTGTACCGTCCTCTTTTATGAACCATTTACGTAAGACCTGAAACATAGATACCACCTGATTATATTGTATTTATTTCAAATTTGTTCTTGTTTTTAGGCACAAAAAAAGCGGCTTACCCGCTCCCTACAACGCCTAATAGCGATAACAGCCCCCCAAAAAAGACAGTATTGCTATTACAACAGTCTAGCCTGAGAATATTAAAGAAAACCTTAATGCGCCTATAAAAACACCTATTTCCTAGAGCTTGGATGCAGGTTTATCCTTTTCATCTTCCCCGGAAACCATAGCTGCACCCGCGACTTCTCGCCCCCATTGCTCAATCAAAATTTGCTGACGCTTCTTAATGACTTTCATACGGTTCATACCTTTTTGATACAGGTAAGATGACACAAGCCCCGTCACCACCCAATCGATCATATAACCAAAAGCCGCTGCAGTATACATAACCATAACAGCCTGTGAATCAGTAATAATATCAAAACTTGCATCGAAATCATTACCACTAGACCATAATTTAAAAATATAAGGGATACAGCCCGCAATATTCATCGCAGAAACAGTTGACGCACGCGCGCCCTTCCCGCGCAAACTAATAAAAACCGCGACAATGCTCGGCATCATACCTACAAAAAGTAACATTGACGTCGGCAAGAAAATTAAACCCAAGAGGATAAGAGCAATCAAGAAAATCCGCGCACGTGCACTTAACTTATTAGGATCACTACCTGATTTCTTCTTCTTTTTCTTCTCTTTCTTTGCCATTTTAACCCTACCTAAGAAACCTTATACCCTGCCAAAAATGCAAATACGACGATCAACGTAATAATCGTGGCAACACCCCAAGATACAATGGCCGCCGCATCATGACCATTAACAACACCATACGTAGCCTTATTCGCCAAACGCTTGTTATAAGCATTATATTCATTCTGCAAAGCAAGATATTCGCGCATCGCCCTGTCAAAACCTGCACCATCCTTGCGCTGTGTATTCAAATCATCCAAGAAAGCATCCATACCGGCCAAATCCCCTGCCTTGGCCGCAGCAGCAACACCTTCCTTAATACGCGCCCTTAATGCCCTATTCTTAAACTTTTTATAAACGCCCCCCAAAGACTCAGAAAACAACTTTGCCAAAGCAGGAACAGGCATCTGCTCCGCCCTCCTCTGCATAGCAGCAAAAAACCTTAAATTCCCGGCAATTTTCTGATCCTTGCTATTCGAGTTCAAATCATTAACAGAACGCTCCATCAACGCCCCATCAGTAACAGAGAAAAAGGCTATACAGTGTGTATCCATCAAAATTGCAACTTGACCACCCGCCTTACACATAGCCTCAAAAGTAAGTAATCCGGTTTTATAACCATTCACAAAATACTTCTTAAACTTCGGACTAAGACATGGCGCATTTGTACATAAAATATAGATACAACGCTCAATCCCAAATCCCAGTTTAGACTGCTGCAATGAAAACCTACACAGATCATACATCTTCAATCTTGATACAAGCTCATTCTCCGTATATCCGGCCGCAGCAGCCGCATGATCCGGTATGTTTAAACGTAGAACTTCTTTAAAATATGTAAGGTCCTTCTCATTATGCGCAGTCAGGGCCATCATCCCCCCTAAACCATCGACCACAAAAGTCTTCCCCTTATAATGAACAGGCAAAGAAGGATTAAGTGCCATCCGCAAATGAGTAACGAGATAATCTTTATTATCAGAATAGCTACCAAGCGCAGAAACACGGACAATAGCCTTATCATACCTCTCTTTTAACACATCATTATCAATAGATTTTGCCAACCACTGCGTTAACGTCCCTCCCTCAACAAGAGCCGCAGCTTCATTAGGGTTTTTATGTAGATCAAGTGCCAAATACTCAGCAAATAGATATTTATTCCCCATAAAACTTAACGGGCGATTTGCTTTCTTCAATGTCGGCTGTTGCGGAGGCGTTAAACGCGTACCGTCTAACCACATAAATATATCATCAAGACTCCAACGCTGTGCTGGGTCATCATGAAGAACACCACGCAATAACTCTAAAAACGCGGCTTGAAAACGATCCACACCTATTAACGTCGCATAACTTCCATTTTCAATTTTCTTACGGATCAACTCACCATCACTCAACCCTGCAATACTGTCATGCTTTCGCAAGAACATTACCAATGACACACCAAAAGCATAGATATCATCTTCGATAGAACCATTACCACGCCCCATCGGCTCGCATAATGCCTTATCAGGAGACAAATATAATGTAGGTTGCGTACTACCTGCACAAACACTTAAGCCATCCCCCAACACTATCGGCCCGTCTTTTGCGTCAGAGTGATGAAAAATATTATCCCCACGAATAGAACCGTGAGCCATATTTTTATCCGACAATTCACGCAACATACGCGCCATTGGTTGAACAAAGCGTTCAACAATATCCGGATGGCGCCAGGATAAATCACTAAACCCACGCTTAGGCACCACGGCCTCTCCCACCGCACCTGCATACACAACAATAAATTTTTGTTTATTTTCCTTAGGCCAATGTACAATACCGGAACTAACAATGCGCAAAAACGATGTATCACCGAATGATTTAAATGCACTAACATCTCGCCACCTGGGAATACACTCCACACCGGAAACCAGTGCAAAATGAGGCACAGACTTCTCACGCTCATGAATAACCTGATATGCCTCCGCAGAACCATTATCAAAATGCGCTAAGCGCATAGAGGGGTTAATTGCTATATTCTTACCAAACGGAATAGTGCCTTGCGCACCTTTAGCATCAGTCATAAATAGCCCCCTCCCTCTTACTAAAAAGGAAAGCACCTATAAATAACGATGAATACATAAGCACTAAATACATAGAAAAAACCACTGACAACGTCCTGTTACAGTTCACTAATTCTAAAACGTATTCGTATAAAAGTAAAATGCCATTCCCGCATAAAGCGTAAGAATGGCATATAATACATTTTTAATTGCACACTAAATGCAAGAATTAATCAACAAACGGATCACGCATTAAAATCGTATCATCACGCTCCGGGCTAGTTGAAAGCATACTCACAGGCGCCCCAATCAGCTCCTCAATATGGCGTACATACTTAACTGCCGCAGCAGGTAATTCACCCCACGTACGCGCACCATATGTACTATCTTTCCAACCTTCCATAGTTTCATAGATCGGCTCAACCTCGGCCTGCTCAACCTGAGAAGATGGGTAATAGTCAATTTCCTTACCGTTCAAACGGTAACCAACACAGATTTTAAGCTCTTCCAAACCATCCAAAACATCCAGCTTGGTTAGAGAAATACCGTGGATCCCCGTAACTTTAACAGCCTGACGCACCATAACCGCATCAAACCAACCACAACGGCGCTTACGCCCTGTCGTTGTGCCGAATTCATGCCCCTTCGTGCCCAAAAACTCACCAACTTCATTATCTTGCTCTGTTGGAAAAGGCCCCGTACCAACACGCGTTGTATATGCCTTCGTAATACCCAAAACATATTTAACCGCATCCACACCCATACCCGAACCAATCGATGCCTGTGCAGCCACAGTATTAGACGATGTCACAAATGGGTAAGTACCATGATCGATATCAAGCATCGCGCCTTGCGCACCCTCAAACAATATCTTCTTGCCCGCATTCCGTGCCTCATCCAATTGACGCCAAACAACACCTGAATACTCCAAAAGATCCGCGGAAACTTCCATAAGTTTCTCATACATATCATTTGCATCGATGGCTTCCGCCCCCATACCTTTAAGCATGATATTATGATGAAGCATCATTTTGCGGATTTTGTCCTGCAAGATTTCAGGGTGACGCAAATCACAAACACGAATACCGCGACGCGCAACCTTATCTTCATATGCCGGCCCAATACCGCGATTGGTTGTGCCTAACTTCCCATCACCGCGCATACCTTCCATCGCTTGATCCAAAGCTTGGTGCACAGGTAGAATAAGGTTTGCGTTCTCCGCAATAACAAGATTTTCCGGCGTAATTTTAACACCCTGTTCCTTGATAGTCGCAATTTCCTTAAGCAAAGCCCAAGGACTAATCACAACACCATTCCCAATCATGGAAAGCTTACCCTCGCGGACAATACCGGAAGGTAATAAATGTAATTTATATTCCTTACCATCAATAACCAGAGTGTGACCCGCATTGTGTCCCCCCTGAAAACGCACAACAACATCCGCGCGTGATGACAACCAGTCAACTATTTTTCCTTTACCTTCGTCACCCCATTGTGACCCGATAACTGCAACATTACTCATGTGAAAACCTCAGCTTTTAAGATAATTTTTCTATTTTTCCATCTTTATAGGTATGGGTACATTCATCAGGAATCTGATCATCACCAACACCACGTAAAATCGTCCATCCCTGCGCCTGTAAATCAGAAACAGTATTCCATCCAATATCGCGCGGAACAAAAACAATATCCTGCTTATTAAGAACAGGCAGACCCTTGGAAATTGTATCCATATACAGGGTAAAACCTTTGGCAACTTCTTCGTCATCCCCCTGCCCGAAACAAACATCATAACAACCACCACGCCCAACTTCACCGCTAACATCACCGGAAAACAATGTAAAGCCAAGTGCCTTATGATATTCAAACCCGTTTTGCTCTAACAGATCAATAGTAACGGATACATCATCAATCGCAAGCTCACTTAACGCCTTATATATCCCATCGCAAACACGCTGCAAACGCACAACAAACGCGCGGAGCTCGTCATTAAGTTCAAATCCTAAAATAACATCTAATGCCTCATGCGCATCTTCCGGTGCGGCCATAGCCTTCGCAACCACTGACACACCTGCATCATCAAACACTCCAAGCGCATCAACATCGCGTTGCGCCACATATTTGCGCACCCGCGCAGCCTTCTCATCCCCTAAATCAGAAATAAGGTATGATACAAACCCCGGTATTGTTAAATCAATCGTAAGATTCCCCAAGCCTAGAGACTTCAAACCAAGAATTGATAGCACACAGATTTCAACATCTGTTTCCGCACACCCACTCTCCCCAATCAGTTCACACCCAACTTGTACAAACTGACGTCCTGTACGAATTTGACTACCGCGCGTACGCAAAACATCATTTGCATATCGTAAACGCAATGGTCGTGGTTCATTTTTCAAACGCGAAGAAACAATACGTGAAATTTGCCCCGTTATATCAGAGCGTATACCAAGCATACGGTGCGAAACCGGATCCATTACCCGAAATGTTTCAGATGCCAAACGTTCCCCCGGCCCCGGAGCCAGAAGAGAATCTTCAAACTCCAACAACGGTGGTTTAATACGCTGATAACCGAATGCAGAAAACTTTTCCATTAATGTGCGGATAGACACCGCCTCAACTTCCGCATCAGGCGGTAAGAGGTCGGCAAAACCATTCGGCAATAATGCCAGACTGTCGTTCTTTTTGCTCATTTAATTCTCGTGCTTGCTCAAAAGCAGCGCAACACTACCCCGCTTTTGCGACATTTGCAATCACTTCACACAAATCATCGACGACATTTTCAACAAGTGCAGAATCATCACCTTCTGCCATCACGCGGATCAAAGGCTCTGTCCCTGAAGGGCGCACCAAAACACGTCCCGAACCATCAAATCGTGCCCCTGCGGCATCAATAGCATTCCGAACCGTATCGTTTAACATTGGGCTAACACCCTCAAACCGTACGTTTTTCAGTCTTTGTGGCAATGGATCGAACACATTCAACGCTTCACTCGCAGGTATATCCTTAAACTTTACAATATTCAAAACCTGCAAAGCGGCAAGCAAACCATCCCCGGTTGATGCGAAATCACGCATAACCAAATGACCCGACTGCTCTCCCCCAAGGTTAAACCCGTGCTTACGCATATGCTCAACAACATAGCGGTCTCCTACAGCTGTTCTTATTAATGTAAGGTCATTTGCCTGCATCAAACGCTCTAACCCAAGGTTAGACATCACAGTCGACACCAAACCACCCCCTGTAAGGGTCCCCTGCTCCTTCATCCAAAGTGCAAGCGCCCCCATAAGCTGGTCACCATCAATCTTATCGCCTTTTTCATTAACCATGATCAAACGATCTGCATCACCATCCAATGCAATACCAATATCGGCCTTTTGATCGACGACAGCCTCTTGCAAACGCCCTGTCGCCGTCGCACCATAACCATCATTAATATTACGCCCATCTGGTGCATTACCGATTGTCGTGACATCAACTTCCAATTCCCACAACACTTGCGGTGCAACTTTATATGCCGCCCCATGCGCACAATCGACAACAACCTTTAGCCCCTCTAACGAACCACGGCGCGGAATAGAGCGCTTTAGCGATTCAATATAACGCCCCGTCGCATCATCAAGACGCGTTGCTTTACCAAGCTCTTCAGGCGCAACAAGCTCGCCACTCAAATCCTGATCAATTTTCGCCTCAATTTCATGCTCAATTGTATCATCAAGCTTATAACCATCAGGGCCGAACAACTTAATCCCGTTATCTTGATACGGATTATGAGACGCAGAGATCATAACCCCCACATCAGAACGCAAAGAGCGTGTTAATTTTGCAATAGCCGGCGTAGGAATTGGCCCGATAAGAAAGACATCCATCCCCATAGAGATAAAACCTGCACTCATCGCCTGTTCCAACATATAACCCGAAAGACGTGTATCCTTACCAATCACCACACGATCCATATGCTGCCCACCGCGTGACTTACGCAAGACACTGGCCGTAGCCATTGCCACCTTCAACGCCATATCCGCCGTCATAGGAAAAGAATTAGCCCGTCCGCGAATACCGTCCGTGCCGAAATATTGTCGTTTTTTCTGTTTATCTGTCATACCCTAAACTCTATGCACCGCAGCATTGTTTGACAATAGAGAAATTGAAATTTGCGATTTATATCTCTATAAACGAACCATTAAATTTTATGCCATACTATACGGAACTATGATTATAACTGACTTTACAAAAAATACAGGACACACACTATTGCTTGGCGATAACGATCCCAAACCGGTTGAGATTATAAACAACCCCGGAAACATCATCCTGACAGGGCCGCACAACGGAAATGCTGTTCCCTCTTGCTTGCCCGAATGCATGGGCACAAACCCTGAATGGTTCTTCAACGCGCACGAAGCCATGGATTTACACATGGATAAATTGTTCCGCACTCTACAAGAAGGCTTTAAACAAGTTAGCTTTATTTCCGGTAACTATTCACGCCTTGTGTGCGATCTGAATGCAATGCCCGACTACGCATTCACAAAACACTCCCCCGAAAATAACACAATTAAGATCCACCATAATGAACCGGATCAATGTTGTTCCCAACAGAGATTACAACGCCTCGATACCCTCTATTGGCCATATCATGATGCAAAACAGGCACTCATAGATCAAAAACGACAAGAATATGGCGGCGTTATCGTCCTAGACATGCATAGCTTCACCCCGACATGGGAACAAAAGAAACGTGATGTAGAATTAGGGACGATACGCTCTGAAAAAACGCCATTTTCAAAGATTTTAGAGGCATATTTAAAAGAGCAATCAGACTACCTCTTTATCTCTGGCGAACCTTATCGCGTAGCCGAAAGGCCAAGTAACGCCGCCCCAATGATTACCGAAAAAAGTGACCTACAATATCTGGGCTTAGAAATACGCAATGATCTTTTAGAAACTGACGAAGGCATCTCAAAAATGCATAATTTTCTACAAAAGACACTTTATTACCTTCTCGAACATCCAGATATTGATCAAGCCATGAAAAAACGCAATGACGTTATTCAACCACAAAAAGAAGATCAGGATATTTATGCAAGTTGGTCCATTTAAAATTTAAAAAAGCCCGCAACAATATGCAGGCTTTTTATTTATTCCAATCAATAAATAGACTAAGGCGCAGAAATAATAACTTGATACAAATCAGGCATAAGTTTTTTAAATTCCATCTGCTGAATAACAGCACCTTTAGCACTATTAAGTCTCTCACAAAGCACCTTTCCGGATACGCCGCCAATCTTTGATGCCTCACCAAACTCCTGCTCAATCAAAGGCATAACTTGCGTTTTTATCTCATCATAAAGGATCTTTTCCCACCCCTTAGAAGGGTAGTATTTATTTGCATTACGCATAAGTACAGGATCAACTTCCCTGAACGCTGTTGCAAACTCCGTAATATCTACACCGTAACGATCGCAATATTCCTGGTTTCCGTAGGTATTACGCACAATATAGCCCGCATAAACACCCGCAGCATAACGGATTTTTTCCTCACCACTATGCTGCTTCATACCATCACGCGCATAATCCTGCGCGGCAGCCGCTATATTCTCTGTTTTCGTGTCATGATTATAATCCCCCTGCTTGGCCGTAATTTTATCAAGAGTACTATCAACCTGCCCCTGAAAATCACTACGTTTCTCTTTCAGCTCCCGCTCTATCTGATCGTCTGTGTATTTTTTAGGAGCATATTGCAAAGCATCCGTTCCGCTCTCACGGAAATAAGTAATTGCCTCTTTTGCCCCCACAAACGCACCAACTGCAACAACTGCAATGATCGCTGTTTTCACCATTTTATTCATAAGACCTCTCCCCAATCACTAAATAAACAAATTATGGCGCATCCATAATAACCTGATAAAGATCAGGCATCACCCTAGGAAAATCCATAAATGTCAGCGCGTGCTCTGCTTCCGTATTCAACATATCGCACAACTTTTCTTTTGAATTTCCAGATAATCGCGCTGTTTCACTATACTCATACTCAATCAAAGGCGTTGTCACACTCTTCACGGCATCGAACATGTCTTTCTCCCAGTTTTTAGAAAGATAATATCGTGAAGCCTTTGCCCTCAAATCTGCATTACGTTGCCAAAACGCCGCAACATATGTGTCAATATCAACATCATGTTGACGGCAATATTCTTGATTCATATAAATGTTACGCGCAACAAACCCCGCATAGAAATCAACAGCATAACGTAACTTATCTGCCTCATTGACCTTGGCAAACTTGTCATGAACCCCCTGAATGAGTAAAGCCATTCTAAAACTACCCTCATCTTCCTGACCAAAAGATGTCGCCAATTTTTCAATACGTGCCATTTCCTCAGGAATACTAAGCGCAATTTCGTTCAAACGCTGGTGAACAATATCCAACGCCTGCCCATATGAATGCTCCTCAAGTAAAGCCGTCGATGGAACAATCTTGTCATTTTGTATAACCAAAAAGAGAGAAACAGAAACCACAACAATGATACAAAGAACCAAAGCAATAGATAATACTTTACGCGCTACACTCATACATCACCATCTGTTATCACAATAGACATTAACACTGGGTTATTAAGCACCATTCGGCAAATCACCACCAATGGCACCACCACTAGGTACAGATGAGCGCGGCGGCTCACTCGGCGTATCATCATCAGAATCACCACGAATAATTGGCTCTCCACGCAAAAGCCCCTTAATTTCATCACCCGAAAGTAATTCATACTCTAATAAAGCCTTTGCTATAGTGACAAAATCATCATGTTTCTCTGTAATGATTTTCATCGCTCTTTGATATCCTTCATCAACAAAACGACGCACTTCCATTTCAATTTCTGATGAAGTTTCACCTGATATTCTTTTACGGCGACCGTCTGTCTCATCATCACCATAATCAATCATACCAATTTTATCACTCAAACCCCATTGCATGACCATTGCCCGCGCCAAAGAAGACGCATATTTAATATCACTGGATGCACCACTTGTGACATGCTCCTTGCCAAAGGTAACCTCCTCTGCAACACGTCCACCCATTGTCATCGCAATATCGGCCTTCATTTTTGCCAAAGACTGACTATACCTGTCGCCTTCAGGTAAACTCATTACCATTCCCAAAGCACGACCACGCGGCACAATTGTTGCCTTATGAATTGGATCACATTCCTCTTCATTCAACGAAACGATGGCATGACCGGCTTCATGATATGCTGTAAGTTTTTTCTCATCATCACTCATGGCCATAGAACGACGCTCCGCCCCCATCATAACCTTGTCTTTAGCAGCCTCAAATTCTTCCATACTAACAACACGCTTTGCCCGACGCGCCGCAAGCAACGCCGCCTCATTTACAAGGTTGGCAAGTTCCGCACCGGAAAACCCGGGCGTACCACGCGCAATAATAGATGCATCAACATTATTAGAAAGAGGCACTTTCTTCATATGAACTTTTAAAATTGCCTCACGACCCTTCACATCCGGTAACCCGACTGTGATTTGACGGTCAAAACGCCCCGGACGCAATAACGCAGGATCCAGAACATCCGGACGGTTCGTCGCTGCAAGGATAATAACACCCTCATTTGCTTCAAAACCATCCATTTCAACCAACATTTGGTTTAACGTTTGCTCGCGCTCATCATTTCCGCCGCCATAACCCGCACCACGGTGACGACCAACAGCATCAATTTCATCAATAAAGATAATACAAGGCGCATTCTTTTTACCTTGCTCAAACATATCACGGACACGCGATGCACCGACACCGACGAACATTTCAACAAAATCAGAACCGGAAATCGTAAAGAACGGAACCCCTGCTTCACCCGCAACCGCGCGCGCAATCAAAGTTTTACCCGTTCCCGGAGGCCCGACAAGCAAAGCACCTTTTGGTATTTCACCACCCAAACGTTGGAAACGCTGAGGGTCTTTTAAAAATTCAACAACTTCTTCTAAATCTTCTTTGGCTTCTTGAATACCGGCAACATCATCAAATGTAATTTTGCCCTGACGCTCGGTAAGCATCTTCGCACGTGACTTACCAAAACCCATGGCACCACCGCCACCTTTACCGTTCATCTGGCGCATAAAGAATAACCAAACACCAATAATCAGCAAGAATGGTAAGAAATTCAAAATGACATACCAAATACTAATCTGCGGTGGATCAGGATCTTCCGCACTAATTTTTACAGCAGTACCTTCAAGGCGAGAAACAATATTTTCTTCTGGTGGAATTTTTGCAAAAAAACCATCTTTCTGATCCGAATAAACACCTAAAAGCTTATTCCCCTTTACGGTCACTTCAGAGATTTGCCCTCTCTTAGCATCATCCATAAACTCGCTATAGCTAATCTCTTTGGCATTCAGAAATGCGTTCTTGTTCGTTTCCTTCACAAGACTAAGGAGAACAAGGATAAAAAGCCCGATCCCCAACCAAAACACCAAATTACGACTCACGTTATTTTTCACTGTATTTCTGCCTTTACATGCCTATAAATAAAAATTCCAAAACTCAAATATCACCGGAGCAAAGCAAAGCTTTACCGCACAATCATTAACAATCCCCTACCATAGAGAAAAACTAACGTATTTAAACCTTAAAACAAAACCTTTTGTTGAAAAATCGGCAAAAACTCTATGCCTGTTTTCCCTCTGCATTTTTTGAATGCTCTAATGTCATCAAGAATGTTTCATCCTTGTCACGAACCTCAAAGATCACTCCCCCTAAAGTTCGCTTACGAAACCGTTGCGGTTTCATAAGGTCATCACATAAATTTTCCAACCGCTCCAGACGCACGCCATAGCCCTGCTGTCCACACAATACACTAATACCGCGCCCAACAACACGCAAAACAACCTCTTTATGCATACTTAACAATAACTTAAAATTAAATACCAAACGATCCGTATCTTTTGACACAAGGCAATCAACATAAGATGCTGCAGAAATCTGATCAAGCGCACTACGCGCGCTACTAAGACGCTTCGCTGTCATTGCTAACCTTTTCGACGTTAACCCCTCTTCTTTTAAGGCCTCCATAGAGTTGCGTAAACGCACGCGCGCATATTTGTCCGCATCATTAGAAGGGTCATGAACATAAGGCACATCATTTTCATCACAATACGCAACAAGCTCCCTTTTCTCCACATTCAGAAATGGCCTACACAACGAAACACCGTCAGAACGTTCCTGTATATCAAGCATACAAGACAACCCATCCAACCCACTTCCCTTCGCTAAACGAAATAAAAACGTCTCTGCTTGATCATCCATATGATGTGCCAAAAATAGGTGCGTTATATTATGCTTACTCATATAATTAGAAAACAAATCATAACGTGCCGCGCGCGCTCTTTCCTGTACCCGCCCATCAACACCATCATGTCGCCACAGCAAAGTTTCATGTATGACATGAGAAAGTTTAGAAACATCAACCTTCACCATTTGCGCCTCTTGCGCACTTTCCGTCCGCAAACCATGATCAACACTAAGCGCATGAATACATCCATCCGCCTGATGTTCAGAAAAATATCGTGATAACGCATAACAAAGCGCCATACTATCCGGGCCACCTGACACGCCTACGGCGATGTTACCATCATAATCACCACAGCGATCAGGCAAATCATCCATAAACGAACAAAGCTCATCCATAATTAATACGGATGAGCTTTTATCAGATTGCATGTTCTTAGCCATAATGTCTTCACACGCTGATTATTAAATTAACGGCAATTAATACGCTTCATTTCCGTATCTGCACGCTTCAAAACCGGAACAGCTGATTTTGAATATTCTTTCTTTAATTGCTTAAATGCAACACACGCATCATCATTTTTACCCATACCAACCAAAGACATACCAAGCTTTAACAAATTGCTTGCCGCTTTTGGCCCTTTTGGAAATTTCTGATACCCTTCCGCAAAAATACGCGCAGCCTTCTCATAATTACCACGCACATAAAACGTTTCCCCGTACCAATACTTTGCATTTGAAACAAGCGGACTTGTCGGGTATTCGCCAATGAACTGCGCAAATTCTGCCTCAGCACGTTCAAAATTACGCGCTTTAATATATGAATAAGCATGATCATAAGCACGCGCAGGATCACCCGAAGATGTCGCAGCTCCATTATTCAACGTACCCAAACTTTGCTCACCACTATTAGGAGGCTGATACTGAAATGATGCAGAAGGCTTATTACCGGAAGGTGGCTTCAAAACATCTTTTGGCTGTGTTTCCGAATTATTTGCAAGTGGAACATTACCTTGCCCGGGGCGATTTCCTGCCGATCCGAACTGTGCAGTAGATCCACCCTCAAGATCCTTAACACGAACCTCAAGCTCTCCCACTAAACGTGCGACTTCTTCTTTTAACCGTCTAATTTCATAGCTCTGCTCTTCAAGCTGCCCCGTTAAACGGCGTAACTCTCGCTCAAGCTGCTGAAAACGAATTTCTGCCGCAGCAGCCGCAGCAGAATCACCCGACTGCGCCTGCACTGAAATCGACGAAGCCACCATCAGGGTACAAACCCCAACGATAGCCAACGCGCTATATTTAAAAACGCTTGGCTTATAAACGTTAAATCGCATCTGTTACTGAACCTTTGTTACACTACGACGGTTTTGTGACCACGCAGAATCATTGGAACCCGGAACAGCCGGACGCTCTTTACCATAGCTAATTGTAGAAATACGTGCCGGACTAACACCAAGTGCAACCAGATAGTTACGAACAGAGTTTGAACGACGCTCACCTAACGCAAGGTTATATTCACGTGTACCACGCTCATCTGCGTGCCCTTCGATAGCAACACCAATACTTGGATATTGCGCAAGCCATGCAGCTTGATTTTCCAATGTCGTACGCGCCGACGCTGTTAAATCCGTGCTATCTGTTTCAAAGAAAATACGATCACCAACATTCACAACAAGATCAGCCTGCGTGCCCGGTGTAGGCCCTGCATCATCATACACACCCAAACTATCATCAACGATAACACCGTCATTAATACCTGTTTGAATATCACCCTGATCCGTCTTGCTCGCACAAGCGCCTAGCAGTAACACTGCCGTTAAAATTGTTAAATTACGAGCTAGCATTAAGAGCCCCCTTCTTATACAAAATTCTAAATTTACTTACACCCGCACAAAGACTTTCATCCAACGGATCAAATAGTTTTAGAGCCTTAAAACGTCCCATGCAAGGATTTCAGTGTTCAAAGCACAAAACTCCCGTGTAATATTTCAATTATTCTGAAGTTCATAAAGCAAAAACTCAGCATCCTGACGCTTCTCCAAGTCAGGCACACGCTCAATATATTTCTCCAAACACGTAATTGCTTTTTCATTATTCTGCGTCCGCGCATATAAAACCCCGGCATCCAAAAGCAATCGATACTCATCCGGAGCCAAAACACATAAACGCTCTGTCATATTAAGCGCCTGTGAATATTCCGCCGCCTCTATATAGCGAGATTTAATCTTATTCCCCAAACACACAAGCGCATCACGAGAATTCATCCCATTAAAATACTCAGTTGATAATTCGGCTTCCTCACCTAAGCTTTGCTTCACAAGATTACGCAAATCATGCGCCTCCAACATACGACACCCGGCGGCAGGGTCAAATATAATGCGATCCCCACCTTTTTCCATCCGGCATAAAAAATGCCCCGGAAAATCCACACCCTCGATCACCCAACCCAACTGATTGGCAACATCTATGTATATAAGGCAAAGAGCATTAACATGCCCACACCCACGATCTAAAACACGAATAAAGTCCGCACTTTCCAAAATTTCATAATGATCTTTATCTACATCATAACCATGCACATCGCACACAGCATGCTTTAACGCAGCCAACCGTGTCCTGACATCATCAGTCGCTCCCTGCCCTAACAGATCACAATGCCGCGCAAGAACTTCTTTTTTTACTTTTTGAAGGTGATTAAAATATTTATCCAAAGACATTCCGGGATGGTCTGTAGAAAACAGCTCTATTGCAGCCCTACCCAGATCAAAGTCTTCGTCACTTTGCTCAGAAAATGATTTTAAATGCGAAAAAGCACCTAAATCAATCATACACACTTTCCTGACTCCACTCTATTGGATCGCCGTTTGCTTGCGCAGGCTGTTGTGATGCCTGACCAACACTCGCCTGACCCGTCGCATCATAAGAAACACTTTCTGGTCTTTGCGGCGTAACAACGTCTGGCGCTCCAACCAATTTCACATAACTAACGACTTGACGAACATTTTCAATCGTGCGCGTAACCTCAATCACATGGTTCAGCTCATGCTGGTTTTGTGCAAATCCCATAAGGTAAACCGTCCCTTGAACTGTATCGATAGAATAATTAATAGATTCTACATCACCATCCAAAATCAAAGAAGAACGTAAACGTGTCGATATCCACGCATCCCTAGCATAACCAATAAGGCCTTCACTATCCGCAACTTTAATCTCATTAATAACCTGCAAAACGCCTTCTGGCTGCCATGCCATACGCACAGCCTCTACACGGTGCTGCGGATCTTGCACAACACCTGTAATCAAAACGCGCCCCTGATTAACAGTCAAATCAAGTTTTGTGAACATAGCAACATTATGACGGAACCACAGGTCATTAATCTCGGTTTGTATCCGCGCATCACTCAACGCACGCGAAACACCCCCCTCTTGCACCGCCGCAGAACCCGCAGCAACGCCAACACCGGTTGCTATACTAACTGCCGTACATGATGAAAGAATAAGAGACGATGCCGCCAAAGAAAGAATGAGAGTATGTTTCATAAGACTATCCTGAATATATTTGTAACTCTAGTTCGCGATACTTGATTCGCAAGTTACTTATTATGAACAGGCTTCCCACGCATTGTCCAGATGCGTTATATTTCCGCCTTGCGTGATCGCAACAACATCAAAACGCATATCGCACGACATTACATCAGGGTTTTCAGAAATAAAGAACAACGCAGATTGTTCTATACGCTTACGTGAGCGTGGTGTCACTGCCTCTAACGCCTCTTCAAGAGAACCTCTGACCTTCACCTCTACAAAACAAATCAGATCTTGCATACGTGCAATAATATCAACTTCGCCAAATTTGGTTTTATAACGCTGCTGTAATATCTCAAACCCTTGACGACGCAGATAATCGCAGGCCAACGCCTCACCTTTCACCCCTCGTGCATAATGCGTTTCACCGTCGCAAACGCTCATGCCTCCCCCTTGGAAACAGCCAATGCAATATCATATAAAATCGTTTTTTTGACACCCGTTTTTTCGGCCACATGCTTTGCTGCATCTTTGTTTTTCATAGTTTCCAATGCGTCTCGTATCATATCAGTAAGTTCATCATCACCGAACTCCTTTTCCTCCGGCGGAGAAATCACAAGAACAATCTCCCCCTTTGGTAAGCCATGCTCCTCATAATGCAACACCAACGCACCAACCATGTCACGCCGCGATTCTTCATACAATTTCGTTATTTCTCGAACAACCGCCACCTCCCTATTTCCTAATACGGCCTCAATATCCTTTAACGCCGCAATCAATCGAGGCGCAGATTCAAACGCCAACAAGGTCGTTTCCACCTCCGCCCAATGTTGTAATAACTTTTGTCGCGCCCCTGATTTATTCGGCAAAAACCCTAAAAAACTGAAACGATCACTTGGAAAAGCCGATAACTGTAACGCCGCCAAAGGCGCACTCGCCCCCGGTAACGTCGTCATATACAAATCACGATCCGCACATTCACGCACTAATTTATATCCCGGATCAGAAATCAACGGCATCCCTGCATCACTGACAAGAGCAACAACCCTTCCCTCTTCCAATAAAGAAAGAATAGCATCCCGACGTGTTTCATCACTATGATCGTTATAAGATTGCAACCGCCCCTTAATATTATAAGCATGCAGTAATTTACGCGTAACACGCGTATCCTCACATATAATCGTATCCGCAGCCCGCAAAACATCAAGCGCACGCAACGATATATCGCGCAAATTCCCAATTGGGGTAGCCACAATATAAAGCCCCGCCTTCAGCGCGGCAGGAACTTTACCTATAAATTCGGATATATTCGCTTGCTCTTCTGGATTCTTTTCATTTTTTTCGATATGTTCTGAACTCATACTGATAATCACATTTTTTATTTTGGACAAAAAAGAGAATACCAGACAAATGCGCGAATACCACAAAAGATCACGTTTTTCCTATCTCCCAACCATTCTGGTCACTTTTGCCACAATATTCATATTATCAGCCTGCGTCTCATCAGGCGGGCACAACACCCAACCATGGAATGAAAAACAAAATAACGGCGCAGGGCGCGCGGCAGAAGAAACACCAAATGACCTATCCATCGTTGCGGTAGAAAAACAAAACCTAGCATCCCCACAAAACGGTTTAACACCAGAGGTAAGCGGCCTACCTCCTGTCAAAGTTGCCATCCTGCTCCCTTTAAGCGGACAACATGCAAGACTGGGTGAAGCAATGTTAAACGCCGCACAAATGGCCTTGTTTGATGTTGGCCACAATAATTTCACACTTGTTCCAAAAGACACAAAAGGCACACCACAAGGCGCACGCGAAGCTGCACGCGGCGCACTACAAGATGGCGCAAAATTGGTTTTAGGCCCGGTATTCTCCCCTTCTGTAAAAGCAGCACGTCAGGTTACACAAAGCGCGAATGTAAATATGATCGCATTTTCAACTGATTGGACACTCGCCAATAGCCGGACATTTTTATTAAGCTTCCTTCCCTTTGACCAAGTTGAACGCGTTGTCAGTTACGCCACCCATTCAGGTTATAACCGTATTGGCCTCATAAGCCCAACAGACAGCTATGGTGATGGTGTTGTCTCTGCATACAACGCCGTTGCAGCACGCCAAAATCTAATATACTCACGGGTTGAACGCTTCTCACCAAATGGAACAAAACTCACCCCCACCATGCGTAAATTTTCCGATTACGATGCCCGTAAGGCAGCAGGAAATGTACATGGCGCACCGTTTGATGCCGTCCTTATGCCCGTTGGCGGCGCGATGGCACGACAAATCGGAAGCTTCTTAAACCACTATGACCTTCCTCCACGCCAAGTAAGACGCTTAGGAACAGGCCTGATGGATGACACATCACTTGCCAGTGACAAAACACTAGATGGAACATGGTTTGCCGCCCCCGCGCCAAAACCTCGTCAAAAATTTGAACGCCGCTACCACACACTTCATTACAAAAAACCGCCACGTATTGCGACACTGGCATACGATGCGACAGCTCTTGCCGCGATCCTTGCACGCACAGGACTACAAAGAAATAACCGCGCCGCCTTTGATCATACCTCAATTACAAACCCAAATGGTTTTTCCGGTGTTGATGGTATATTCCGTTTCCGCTCTGATGGCATTATTGAGCGCGGATTGGCAATATTGGAATATAAAAAAGGCAAAATCATAATGATCGAGAATGCCCCACGTACCTTCCAACAAAGTGCATTTTAAAAATACAAACGAATATCATTGCTTTTCACCTCTCTCTTTCGTAAAAGCATGAACGATATGCACGCGAAAGATAAGAGCAAGTGTGACAATTGAAAAACCGTAGAAAAATGACAAAACAATATATGATCCCGGCAATTGCATTGCTGGCGATGTCCATGTCATTTTTAATGCAACTCACGCCTCTTTTGCAAAACACATCAATCGGCTCATCACTCACGATATGTACGGCTTATGGCCTGCAAACAATATCCATAGATGAAGATGGACAAAAAATTCCATCGCCTGAGCAAGCACCACAATCCAAACGTTGTACGACCTGTATCATCGCAGGAATGGACTACCAAACAGCTCCCGATACCACGCTCATCCGCAGCAATATCGAAACAGGATCAGCATCTGTACAACCACGATCAGAAAACACAGTTCCGGCAACAATCAATCGCAAAGCTTTACCAATCCGCGCACCGCCAATCACAACCTGAAAACCAAATAAAAAACTTTAAATTTAAAATTTCAGGAATTTCATAAATGAAAACACTTATCAAAGCCTGCCTTATGGCGGGAACAGCATTGAGCTTTGCAAGTGCAACAGCAACAGCGCAAGAACATAACCACCACGAAGCATCCGTAAGCAACCACAAAACACACCACGCAGGGCACAATCACGACGATACAGTCCCCGCCCCCCTCGGTGTTATGGGTGACCATACACATGACAAAGGGGAATGGATGCTCTCTTACCGCCACATGCGCATGGAAATGAACGGCAACCTACGCGGCAACGATTCGATATCCCCAACTGAAATCGTAAGCACACTGGCCAACCCACATGCAGGCCCCGCCAACGTGCGCGTTGTACCGACCCAAATGACAATGCAAATGCATATGCTCGGCGCGATGTATGGCGTAACGGATAAACTCACCATTATGGCCATGGCCATGTATCATAAGAAAGATATGGAGCACCTGACTTTTGCAGGGATGAGCGGCACTACCGAGCGTGGCCGTTTCACAACGCGCTCAAGCGGCTGGGGCGATACATCATTTGGCGGTATCTACAAACTTTACGAAAATGAAAACCATACTCTAAATGCCTCTTTGGGCATCAGTGCCCCAACAGGATCTATAAAAGAAGAAGACACTGTCCTCACACCAATGGGCACAACACCCACATTACGCCTGCCATACGCAATGCAACTCGGTTCTGGCACATGGGATGCAATTCCAAGCCTAACATACTCTGGTCATTCAAAAAATACGGGGTGGGGATTACAGTATAAAGGCACAATTCGTTTGGAAGATGAGAACTCTCAAAACTATAGATTAGGCAATCAGCATATCGTAACGGGCTGGGCCGGATATAAATTCACCGAACAATTCGCCGCCACAGCAAACATCCGCGGTGAAAGCTTAGGTAAGATAAAAGGATCTGATACGCAAATCACCGCCCCTGTACAAACAGCAAATCCTGATAATTACGGCGGGAAAGTCGTAAGTTTGGGGCTAGACCTGAATTACAGACCAAACATACCATCCCTAAAAGGCATAGAAATCGGCATAGGTATAAGTGCCCCCGCCTACCAAGACGTTAATGGCGTACAAATGGAACGTGACTGGAATTTGAATGCAGGTATATCTTATCGCTTTTAAAACGCTCCGATTCACAAAATGATAATTTTTTTTAAAACGCTCCCCTATGTATTGAGGGAGCGTTTTTACATATAAACTCATAATTCAATACAAGATATCCTCACCATAAAACATTGATAAATATCAATTTACTATATGTGAAACGAGCAAGACAAAAAAACATACTACACCCCCTTGCCAAAGCATAAAAAATCGGGCATATCTATTTAATCCTAATACGACACGATAAGTTTTTATACCACATTGAGCCATCTCATATGGCATCAAACAGGAGGAAACCATGGAAGCAACTGCAAAAAAAGGCCGTCCACGCAGTGAAAAATCGCGCAAAGCGATCCTGAACGCCACAAACAAACTTTTACTACAGACCTCAGTGCAAGAGCTCAGTATCGAAGCGATTGCAAAAAAAGCAAAGGTCGGAAAAACAACAATTTACAGATGGTGGCCAAATAAAACAGCCGTCGTCATGGATGCCTTGGCAAACCAACCAGGCATGCAGACCCCCCTACCAACCGCAAGCAGCCATAAAGAAGCAATCGAAATGCAACTCGATAAGCTCATCCGCTTGGTAGATAGTAATAACGGACAAACAATCGCCCAACTCTTCAGCGAAGCACAAGGCAGCGACGTGTCCCTAAAAATATTTAAGGATAACCTACTTGAGCCTCTAATGGATGCAATACGTTACAGCATCAACGAAGGTCAAAAAACAGGTGAATTCCGCGACGATGTTAACGCTACATTTATTATTGATATGCTCTGTGGCCCGATATTCTTCCGCCTGATGGCACATCCGGAACATTTAACAGATGAATTCCACGATGCCTACTCCAAAGAAGCAATTAAAATTTTATCCCCTGCGTTTAAAAACTAACGCATCGGTAAAACGAAGTAAAAAGTAGAGCGATAGAGGGAACACGGGCAACCGTTGTTCCCTTTTATCTCATCTGAGCACTACCAAATCCCTACATTTTCCATACTCAACCACGGCTCTTGCGCAGGTAAACGCTTCCCACGTTGTAACAATTCAATTGAAATGTTATCAGGCGATCGAATAAATGCCATATAACCATCGCGCGGCGGGCGATTAATCGTAACACCCGCATCCACCAAGGACTGGCAAACGGCATAGATATCATCAACGCGAAAAGCCAAATGCCCAAAATTACGCCCCTCACCATACACTTCATCATTACCATCCTCAGCCGGCCAATTATATGTAAGCTCTAAAAGAGGGCTTTTCTGCTCCCCAATATCACCACTTTCCTGTGCTTTTTGGACATCTCCGGGTGCAGATAAAAACACAAGCGTAAAACGCCCGCTCTCCACATCCTTACGGCTAACCTCAACCAAGCCCAATTTACTACAATAGAAATCAAGCGATTGATCCAAGTCTTTAACCCGAACCATCGTATGTAAATATTCAAGCGCCATAACACTCTTCTCCAACTTCAAACGTACAATACTAAAGAAGACATCCTATTGGCTAGACACATAAAATCAAGTATGATGAACGCATGATTGAAGGATTAGATAATTTCGACCCCATTACCATATTTGCAGCCAGCCTGACATGGTGCGCAGGATACTTTACTGAACCCAATACAATCTATCAGGGCATCATAATCAGCGTATCTTTCATATGTGGTACTATCCTATACCGCCTATCACGTAAGTCAGTACAAAACGCAATTGAAAAATCTGATTGGCCAAGGCGTATTAAAAAAATTGCGAACAATCTGAGGAAACTACTTTTCCCCTTTATCACACTCTCCGTCATATTCTTCATCACACGCATCGCAAGCTCGGATTTAGTCGGAGTCGATGTTTCCCTGATTAATGGCATGATGAAAGTTCTGTTTGCATGGATTGTCATTCGCATGTTCGTGCAATTTATCGACAACAACGCAGTGCGTAATATATTCGCAATGATTATCTGGTCTGTCGCCGCACTTAGCATTTTCGGCATGCTCGAACAAACAATGCAAACATTAGATGCTGTTGGCTTTACAATCGGAGAGTTCAGATTATCCGCTCTTGCCGTTATAAAAAGCGTCTGTTATCTCTTTATTTTACTGTACTTTGCGACATTTATATCTTCATTTGCAGAACGTCGCGTATTAAAATCATCCGGCCTCACACGCTCCTCGCAAGTCCTAATTGCCAAAATAGTCCGCGTCCTACTTATCGTGATCGCCATGCTCATCGGTATTACAAGCTCCGGCATAGATTTATCCCTCTTCGCTGTATTTGGTGGTGCGATTGGTCTTGGTATTGGTTTTGGTCTGCAAAAAGGAATCTCAAACCTGTTCTCCGGTATGCTTCTGCTCGTCGACAGATCCATTAAACCGGGCGATGTTATAGAACTGGAAAACGGTACATTCGGTTGGGTCAACCATATGGCCGCACGTTATACAGAGATCGTAACACGCGATAACAAGTCATTCCTTATTCCAAACGAAGAATTCATCACCCAGCGCGTTGTAAATTGGAGCCACGGCAACTCTCTCATTCGTTTAGAAGTCACATTCGGTGTACATTACCAATCCAACCCGCATGATGTAAAAGCATTAGCCGAAAAAGCCGCGGTAGATGCACATGATCGCATATGCAATGATCCCTTACCCGTCTGTCACCTTACCGAATTTGGCGATAGCTCTTTAAACTTTAAATTACGCTTCTGGATTAAGGATGCCGAAAAAGGCGTTACGAATATGCGCGGAGCAGTAATGCTCTCCTTATGGGATGCATTTAAAGAAAACAATATAGAAATCCCCTACCCGCACCGCGAAGTATATGTCCATCAAGGATCACTGGATATTGTAGAGAAAAAATAAAAGCCCGCTATTTCAGCGAGCTTTCAAAAATAATCTAGATTCAGATAACTTACATATCCAAATCACTAAGCTTCGTCGTCATTGTTACAGGCTCACCATTCTTATCTTCAAAACGCGGCTTACTCGCATCAAACTGCTCTAACCATGCCTGACTTTGAATTTCTTGAGCTTCACTAGGAGTAGCAAGAACAACTTCCGCATTCATTGAATCACTTAAAGTAACCGGCTGCCCTGTCTCCGCATGTACAAGCTTATTAAGCCCTGCATGCCACTGCTCAAAATCATCCTTATTATTATCATCTACCATTGTTATCACCTTTTCAGATTAACTGATTATCTATAGTAATGCGTATCTATTTAAAAACGATTAAATCGCACACATATTTTATTAACACGCAAACTAACAAAAATTATGAAAAAAAATCAAGAAATACTATCGCCCATGACGATATTTTTTAAGAAAAACAGAAAAATTATCAAAAAAATATAAAATATTACAATTTTTCCATGAACCTAAAATAAACTCACGAATTTGATTAATCGTCCTGAAGCTTGATTTCCCAGATATCCGATTGCGCATCTACGTCTGATCTTTCGACCATATCCAGATACTGCACATCTTTAAGATCAAAATCAATCTGATGACGATCAGCCATACCAGAAGAATTATCAGGTGCTTTCATATGCTTTTCATTGCAGTCAACAAGCCACATATCTCTCTCGCCCTGTTTCGATGAATTGCGATTACTCATGATCCCCCACATTAATCGGTCAATTTAACAAATATTACCAACACCACAAAATAGTATCATAATACTCAATTATTAATAAACTCTAATATTAGAAAGAAATAAAGAAGCGCTCTTCACTCTAATTATTTCCCTGTTTATTACTGCATAATTATTTAATCATTATACAATATCTTTATTAACAATTGCTAATATTATTGAAAAAACAAGTAAATAGCAAGAATTCCTAAACTTGTATGCTTTTGCAATGCACAAAAACCTAATCTTGCTGAAGAGCAATAGATGGAGAATCTAAGGCTGATTGTTTTTGAGGATAGAGAACAGAATCTGGAAGCTCTGCTTTAAAACGTTCAATATCTTGCTGTACAGAAACATTCTGATTTTGGGTATTATATCCACCATATGACTTGCCCACCAAATTCAAATCTTCCAATTTATGAACAAGCCCCGCCGCAAAAGTATAATTCCGCCCCATATCCTCTTTATCTTCATCACGCGCATAATGCAGCATATCACGTCCCGCCGTAATACTTTCCGCAAACATCCCATCCAAATAGCTTTCAAGGTCATCAAACTTTAACCAACGGCGATATTCATCCAATTCAGGGTAATCTTCTGGATTAGACACATAAAGATCGGGATGAGCCAAAGAAAATTCACTATCCTGCCCCTCTGGCTGAAAACGCTCAACAATAACAGCCATAGCACGCAATTTGATAACCTCGGCATGTCGAGCTCCAACATCTGCAAGCTTCTCTTTCGTTTCATCACTCATTAAATGACCAAAACTCTGGATGCCCTTCGTTGCCCAGTCCGGATATTGCGTAGATCCGGTTTCTGCGAACTGCTTTAGCCCATCAACATGCGCATCTAAAATCTTTTGCATACCCGAAACATCATTCCCAAAATCTAACGTTGTACGACTGGTCACACGATCTTCAATCGCATCAAAGAAAACACAAACAGACGGCCCAGCCTCTGTTACATGCTGTGTAAAATCACTATGACCCAACTTATTAATCATATTCCCTAAACCATCAAAACGCTGCATTTCTTCAATGACACTATTCATCAAGTCCTGATGACTATCAAAAAACACCTCTTGCTTTAGCTCCGCAGCCTTTTGAAATATACGTGCACCAATATCTTCAATCTCGGAAAAATCTTCTTGTTTCAGATTAAATTCCTCATAGACAGTCAACTTCCCCCCAAATTCACCTGAGGCAGAGCACTTATCATCTAGAAAAGTAGAAACATCACCAACAACATCTTCCAATGTGTCCAAATCTTCTGCGCTATTAATATCCTGTCTGATTGTCTCTAAACGACTAAGAAGTCCGTCCATAATAAAACCCTATAAAATAATGTGTAGAACATATTATCATAGGAGCACGCGAACCTTATAGAAAAATACACGGCAAAGCATAAAGCCTTACCGTGTATCTCGTCGGGGGAAATATAATTATTCTTATGCTGCCTGCGCTACATCATTACTCAATGCCGTCTCACCATCTAAAACAGCCGCCACAGCATGCACAGTAGATGCAATACGCACAGCCGCCTGAATTTCAGATGAAGACAAACCTACCTTCTTCAATTCGGCCTCATGCGCATCAATACACATACCACAGCCATTAATCGCCGATACCGCCAACGACCAAAGCTCAAAATCCGCCTTATCAACACCCGGATTACCGATGACATTCATACGCAGCTTCGCCGGCATCGTCGCATATTCTTTATTCTTCGCCAGATGGACAAAACGGTAATACACATTATTCATTGCCATAATCGCCGCCGCCGCCTTGGCGCCATTTTGCGCCTCTGCTGACAAATGCGTGGAGGCTTCCTCTTGTACCGCCGCAATAACCACTGCATTACCCGTAGCAAGCGCAGAAGCCACGAATGTTCCCCAATGCTGTTGAGGGCTTAACGTTTCATCCGATGCCAAGGATGAGAGATTGAGTTTAATATCCTTCGCATAATCAGGGATTTGTGATTTTAGATTTGATATAGACATATTCAGTTACCTTTCCTGCTTAACTGTAATTTTTAAACCATAATTTAGAGCGCAAAAATCCGGCCTCCAACACGCGCAAAGGCCGGATAATTAAATGTTATAGATTTAGATAATCAGATAGAGTCTCTTACAAGCCCCTAGATTATGCAGCAATCTTCTGTGCTTCTGCTGATACATCAATTGTATCACCACCAAGAGCACGATTACATGGGCACAATTCATCAGATTGAAGAGCGTCCAAAATACGTAATGTTTCCTTTGGGTTACGACCAACGTTAAGTCCGTTAACAGCAACATGTTGGATAACACCATGTGGATCAATGATATATGTCGCACGCAATGCAACACCTGCATTTTCTTCACGTACGCCAAGACCATCAATCAATGAACCGTTTGTATCTGCAAATGACCACTGATCAAGCTTATTAAGATCAGAATGTTCACGACGCCATGCAAGCTTACAGAACTCATTATCTGTAGAACCACCAAGAACAACAGTATCACGGTCTGCAAATTCTTCGTTCAACTTCGCAAATTCAACAATCTCTGTCGGGCAAATAAATGTAAAATCTTTCGGATAGAAAAAGATAACTTTCCACTTACCTTCAAAGCTTTGCTCTGTAATTGTTTCAAACGCACTTTCGCCGTTTTCCTCATGTGTATTAAAACCTGGTTTCACACCTGTGATTTCGAATTCCGGAATTTGTTCACCTATACCAAGCATTATAGTCTCCATATTTATAAAATTAATGTGTTTCGTTGAGACAGACAGTGCACGGATTCTAAAATCAAATCCAACAATTTATTCCACTTTTATATATCGAAAAAATCGATTTAAAAAATAATAAATTTACGATAATATCGATATAAGAGTGCAAAGGAATAAAGAATGATACGCCCAACATTAAGACAGCTAGAATATCTAATATCCCTAGATAACGAGAAATCTTTTAGCAAAGCGGCAACATATTGCAACGTCACTCAATCCACCTTAAGCGCAGGCATCAAAGATTTAGAAGATATTCTGGCGCAGCAATTGGTAAACCGCGCCGGACGGACAATAACTCTAACCGCATTAGGAAGTGACATTGCCGATAAAGCACGTAAAATTTTAGGCGATGTAGACACTGTCATTGCCCGTGCAAACCAAATGCAAACCCCTTTAAGCGGCACACTGCGCCTCGGCGTTATTCCAACAATCGCCCCTTATTTTTTACCCAACATCCTCCCCTACCTACAAGATGAGTTCCCTGCACTCGAACTTCAACTTTATGAGGATTTAAGCGCCCGCCTCGTTGAACAACTCCATAAACGCCAAATTGATGCCGCACTTATTGCTTTTCCATATGATACAGAAGGGTTGGAAACACATGATTTATTCGAAGAACCCTTTTACATGGCTGCACCAAAACATAAAGATTTGCCAAAAGGAATATCCATAAAAGATATCAAACCCGAAGAGCTTCTCCTCCTCGAAGATGGCCATTGCCTACGAGAACATGCCTTAAGCGCCTGTAAATTACAGCTTCCCTCGCAACGAAAAACATTCAGTGCAACAAGCCTCGCAACGTTAATACAGATGGTCGGGCATGGATATGGTATAACCCTACTCCCCGAAATGGTGGTAAAATATGCTCCAATGCCTGATACAATCGCCCTAATCCCATTTAAAAATCCACAACCCAAACGTCAAATCGGCATCGCATGGGATAATAACCATCCACAAAAACGGGATTTACTCGAATTACTTGGCGCATTACGGGACTTTCTTGCATAACCATAAGATATTTTGTAAGACATGAGAGCATAATGATATAATATTTGGACGACCAGATACGTGTTCCAAAAGAACAAACAAAAATATTCGTAAGGTGGAGTTGAAAAATGAGCAATAAAAAAGAAGGCAGTTTCAGAAATCTACATGAACAGTTTTTAGCATTCATCGACCCAAAAACAACAAAACTCCCCACTCCGGTCGTAACCGCAACAACACAATTCTCCAAAACATTGAGAGACGCACTGGTCAGTACACAAAAAGCACCACACGATCACGCACAAGCGCAAGAACATTACGACACATTGATTGAACAACGTGAAAAACTTCTGCAAAATCCACTTGTACAATCAAACGAAGAACTATCTCGTTACTTAAACGATGTCATCGTTAATGATGGCGATGCCCAAAGCTCACTAAAAGCAACATGGCGTAAACATGTCGATTCATATAGCGAGCGCGAACCCGTCATTATCCTGCCTGATATCCCAAAAGACTTTAACAAAATACATGCACAATTTTGGGAATATTTGGAAAATACACAAGAAACATTAAAAACAGGCATACAACACGAAATAGAAAGCTTCACCGCAACTTTGGGCGCAGCAATAGCGCACGGTTCCGCCGGAAACAGCACGGAAGCTGTCGCAGCATTTAAACAATGTATAGAAGACAGGCGCACCCTTCTTGAAAACCCACGCATACAACAAAACCCTGCGCTCAATGAATATATAACAAACGTTATGGCCGATATTCCGGATGCACATATAGAGACATCCCTACGCACAACAACATCTTGGCACGATAAAGCCAGAAAACAAGCAAGAGACTCTAACAATCAATTTGACTACGATACCGTCGAATATGACCTGACAGATATAGAGGACACGCCGCCCCTCCTATCACCGGAAGAGGAAGAACAACTCTTTAACGGAACATATGGCAAAGATAATGATGACAATGTATTCGACCTTCAATAATATCATTGCCTCAAATCCAATTGCATTTTTAAAACTTTTCTATTATAAGTCCGATTATGAGCAATTATCCATTTAAAGTCGCGGCCATGTACCGCTTTGTACCAATCGAAGATGTCCATGCCCTTCGCGCGGAGATCTATGCATTCACCGAAAAAAATGTACCAAGCATTTGCGGCACACTTTTACTTGCACCTGAGGGCATAAACGGCACGATTGCCGCCCACCCAGATGACATGGATAAAATGGTTAACTTTTTACAGGAAAACCTCGGAATTCTAACTGCGGAGAGCGCGTGTGAATTCAAATACTCTCACGCATCGGAACAACCTTTCAACCGTTTTAAAGTACGTCCGAAAAAAGAACTCATCACATTGCGTAAGCCCGAAGCAAACCCACACGAACGTGTTGGTGAATATGTCGCACCGCAAGACTGGAATGACCTGATCAACGACCCTGATGTTATTCTGGTCGATACACGTAATGATTACGAAACAAAAGTCGGTATTTTCGAAGGTGCCGTTGATCCGGATATTAAAATTTTCACCGAATTTCCGGAATGGGTAGAAAAAAACCTCAATCCTGAAAAAGATAAAAAAGTAGCCATGTTCTGCACAGGTGGTATCCGCTGTGAAAAAGCCAGCGCATATATGCTCGCACAAGGGTTCGAAAATGTTTACCACCTAAAAGGCGGTATTTTAGAATATTTAGAAACCATCCCTGCAGATGAAAGCACATGGAAAGGCGATTGCTTCGTCTTTGATCAACGTGTTTCCGTTGGTCACGGACTAGAAGAAGGTGATTGGAGTGTTTGCCACGCCTGCCGTGAACCTCTAAGTGCCGAAGATATAGAACGCACAGAATACGAAAAAGGTGTCTCCTGCCATCATTGCAACGATACATTAACGCCAGAGCGTGCAAAAGCACTACGCGAACGCCAAACACACTACAACACGCGCTACGCAGACAGCAAATAACAAGACAATTTGTCAAAATACGCACAAAACGCTATAAACTTGTATGAAGAAAAAACATCATACACACACACCTGCGCAATTTGATATCCAAACCTTAATGGACGATATTAAAACAGATGGCATAATCACGCGCGGCTTCAACCAAACCAATACAGATAACCGTATAAAAATATTTGATGAATACCGCAATAATCTGGAAGATTATTTAGAATACGCGCATATATTCCATGATGAACCAAAAGATGCGCAAGATCTCACTCACCACGCCTTTATAAGCGCGTACGAGCAAGCAGATCAGTTTCTGCCAGACCAAGACATCCGATTCTGGTTATTCAGCCATATGCAAGAACAGTTAGAAAGCGCAGAAAACCAATTGTTCATGACTAGCCGACAGATTATAGAAGGCACCACGCCAAACACATCTGGCAGAACAATCGGCGAAACAATGCATCTCTTCGACATTCAACGTGAACTTAGTAAAGTTCTGGCATCCATGAAAGAAAATGAAATTAACGAAGTACTAGATTTCATGCGCGACCTCGATGAAACATGCCTTTCTGACAATGTCAGGCAAAAGTTGCTAGAAAACAATGTATTGAAAGACTTACATTTCGATAACTACACACACGATTAACATGGCAAATACAATATGAGCAATGTCACAATAACCAAACACTTACGCATATACGGGCGCGTACAAGGCGTATCTTACCGCGCATGGAGCGTTGAAGTTGCCCTTGCCCTAAACTTAACCGGTTGGGTGCGCAACCGTCTGGACGGAAGTGTAGAGGCTCTTGTCTCCGGTTCTGAAGAATCAGTATCTCACTTCCTCACCGCATGTAACAAAGGCCCCAAATTAGCAAACGTAGAGAGCATAGATATCTGTGAAGGGCACAATAAAAACCTTGAATCCTTTGAATTTCGTGATACCGCACAATTACAAAACGGCTAAAATTGGACAAACTCAGAAAATAAACACAACACATTGAAAAACAATAAAAATTATGAATAACGTACGCCCAATTTTATATACATTTCGCCGATGCCCCTACGCCATGCGCGCACGTATGGCACTTTATTATGCACAAATAAAATGCGAGAACCGCGAAATAGTCCTGCGTGACAAACCGCAACATATGCTCGAAATATCCCCAAAAGGAACGATCCCCGTCCTCCTGCTCCCGAACGGACAAGTGATAGATGAGAGCCTTGATATAATGCTATGGGCACTATCGCAACACGACCCCGACACATGGCTCAGCGCACCAAATTTACGGAGCGACCTATACTTCTTAATTGAACGTAACGACACAAAATTTAAGCACGCACTAGACCGTTATAAATATCCACAACGCTACCCAGGTGAAGAAATAGTCGGAGAGCAAGCAAGAGACACCACCCTAAACATTCTAAAAGATCTGGAACTACGCATCGCAAATAACGGCGCACTCTCAGGCTCAAAACAAACACTCGCCGATATCGCGATATTTCCATTCATCAGACAATTCGCACATGTAGATCGTGACTGGTTTTACACAAGCCCCTACCCCAACCTTCAGAAATGGCTTGAAGAACACCTTACAAGTGAACACTTCACGCACATCATGACAAAGCACGCACAATGGGAAGAAAACTCACCAAAGACGTACAACACATAACTATGAAAAATCAATAACTTACAGAAATTACAATTACAATACACCCAGACACAAAATAACCAATTTTAGCCATTTTACAAATGACACTTACTCAAAAACATTATGGTTTCCTGCTTTCTCGGGCGCTTGCTCATACTGTTTTTTGAAATGAGTATGCTCTTTCTTATACCCATGCTTTCCACCATGGCGACCAACAATTACGGACGCCAACTTCTTTGATATCTTAATACGCTCTTCTTGCGGTAACTCCATTGCAAGCTCTTTAAATATCCGAAGCTTTTGCTGCGCAATTTTCTGCCCAAGAGACGATAACTCCTGCGCAATCCGATCATATTCCTGCGGATCAAACTTCTCCGCTGTAAACACATCCTCTAGCGCTTTCCTCTTCTGGCGCACATCACGAACAATACCAACGACATCCTTACGACCACCTTTAAACTTCTGACGCATTAAGTCGCGTGTATCAGGTGACAAATCCTTACGAAAATCCTTCCACGCCTCAACTCTTGGCGTTGCAGTTCTATATATATGCCCCCCCACAATACCAAGTAAAAATAAATTCCCCAGAATCGAAACCGTAAATATGACTTTAATTGCCCTACTCATATAAACTCTCCATATCCGCTATATTAGCTGCCGTTAAAAAAAATGCATCCACATCAATACCATCGGTACTCTCAGGTACATAAACACCCCCCATAGCCACCCCCAAGAAAAGGACAACAACCATCGCAAAAGCAGGGCGTGGCACCAAACAAAAATCAAAGAAAGTCTTTAATACACTGCGCTTTTTGCGCTCCCTCTCACAAACACCGGCCACCGCCCCTTGCAACGACGCTTGAAGAATACGGTGCTCTAAATTACTGCGCATTTCAGGCACATGACGATCTGCTAAAAGACGGTCTAATTCATCATTATGAACCATAACTCACTACCTCCTTTTCATTATGTTTCAGTAAACCTTGCCCCGTTAAATCACGTCGAATAGCGGCCTTAGCACGCATCAAAAGGGATTCTAGCGCCTTAACACCAACGCCCAAAATATCTGCGGCATCCTTATTACTTAATCCCTCATAAAAACATAAGTTCAACGCCACCTTCTGTCTCTCTGATAGTGTCTGTATTGCACGCTCGAGGACCACATCCTGCTGCTGCTGCTCCAGCTGCTCTTGCTGCTGCTCGGCACTTCCTAAATAATCAAGAACCTCACTGCCAGCCATCGGTTTAATTTTGCGCATCTGGTCAATCGCCTGATTAGTAACAACCCGATAAAACCACGTGGTAAATTTGGCACCTCGTGTGCCATCCCAAATTTCCGGTCTTTGCCATAGCTTCAAAAAAGCATCCTGCACAATGTCTTCCGCCATATCCTGATGTGAGCACATCCTATATGCCGCCGTGTAGAATAGCTTTGTATGCCGTGAGACAATCGCAGAGAAGGCCTCATGATCACCGTTTTGCACGCGCATCATAAGGTCTTCATCCGTTTCCTGATTTTCATCAGTTTTTTGCACCATAAAAGTACCCACGTCTCAGCTTAACGATTAATCATTATGCTCATTTTTGTGCTTTCCACGCATCTCTTTCCATTTTTCTTTCATTTTAGCACGCGCTTGCTTTGCTTCTTCTTTGGTTATCTCACCATTACCATCTGCATCCATTTTAGCAAAACGAGCCTCAGCCTGCTTCATAAACTCTGCCTTTGAAATAGTGCCATTACCATCCAAATCTCCTTTTTCAAACATCTTTTCAAGTTTATGCCCTTTATGTTTATCGTGCCCTTTTCCTTCCGCAACTGCGTAAGAAGAAACAGAAGCCGCAGCCACCACCAATGTAGTTAAAGCAATTATCTTTTTCATGTCTATGTCCTTTTCATTATGATTAGATACCAATAATACGAGACGAAAAGACAAACCCTTCGATAAAAAATACAGAATTATAAAACCCGAGAATTAACCCTTTAGGTCAATGACAATACGGTGCTGTGATGATGTATTCGGGCGCAAAAGCATCGTATCTAAAATTCGCGCAGAAGATTTCAAACGCATTTCTAATAAAATACTACCATCATTTAAAGACCGCATAACATATGAGCCCAAGAGCTTATTTCCCGAAAAAGTTCCCTTGGTATTCAGTGAACTACGTGCATTTGTGATCTTTACACGCAATACTTTACGAATATGATCAACTGCAACTTTATAATTTGTAGCACGCGTCACTTCAATAACCACACGTGTCCTGTCCGGATGATTACCCGCTCTCACCTTGGTTAAGCGAACAGTTTTTGATGAAGGGATACCCTTTTCTAAAACATTACGGCTCGTCTTGTATCGCGATTTCGGCTTAGATACGGGTATCGGAGCACCGCCATTCTCAGCAATTAACGCTGTTGCCTTAACTGCTTTATATTGCGACGCAGAAGATGAAGGTTTTACACCGCGCAAAGGTTTTCTACGCGGCACAATCACACCATCATCCAAATTTTCTGCACGATCATCCTCTTGCCCGACTATTGCCTCCACCTTCTTTATGGGAAGCTGTGCAACTGCCACAGTAGATACGGCAACGGGCAAAGAAATTTTACGTTTCGGCGTTAATGGCGGAATAATCACATCCCCAACCATACGTGGATGGTCTGACACTTTTTTATTATTCTGCTGTGCCACAACACGAACATCCCTCACACGAGGCTCCTTAACCGGCTTAGCCCTTGGAACTGGCACACCATCCGCAGTTCCAAACAAATCCGTGATCTTTTTCACCAAATCTATTTCTGCAACAGTCGTCGTTGGCTTTACAATAGATGTTTCCGCCACTTCATACTCATCAAAAGATGTATCCCGCGCATCATTTTGGCGTTCAAGCTTTAAAACTCGAATTTTACCATCTTCACCACTTTTTGCATCAGGCTGAAAATGAGCGGCTAAATCCTTGTTTGTCTTCCAACTCTTTGTATTCACACGCTTACGCGCTTCTAAATGTGCTTGTGCAGGGTCGTACTCTCGTCCCTTTTCAACAAGATTCCAGTTTCCATCCGCATCAAGCAATGCCTCACTAGGAATAACAATAGGTATAACAGGCTCTTCACCCACACGCTCGCCCCCTTGCGCCCCTTTTGGCGTCAACTTAAAAGACGATAAATCAGGGAAATCAGCGCTTTGCACACACCCCGTCAGAAAAGCACACGAAACGAACCCCAAGCACAAGCGAACAATATGCTTCATGCGTGAACACAACAGATAACGATTTGAGCTTATTATTATACTTTTCATCACTTAAAAACGCAGCCCTTCAATATAGGCGCCACTTTATGACGCACACCCCTTCACGTCAATATCAGCAATCAAAGACATGAACCTTTATCCGCACATTGTACAGATGCGCTCTTATCCTCATCAGAGATAAAACATAACTTACGTATCAAACACACATAGCGTTCCGGCTTATAAGACATTGCAATATGCACAAATAGCAAAGCAACCCAACCCACAGTTAAGACTACGTTTGGAACGCCCATCGCAACACCACCAATACCAATGCCTCCCATTAATGCCACTAAAGCAATAATAATCACGCTAGCCTTGCGAACCGGCACACCTGCGTCTATGAAATGGTGATGAAAATGCCCCCGATCAGGAGAAAACGGATCACGCCCTGCACGTATACGCCTATAAAACTGCGCGCATGTATCAAAAATCGGAAACCCAATAATCCAAGCAACAGCAATTGGCTCTATCGGCGTTTGCGGCCCTCTAGCCAAATGTACAGCAAACCAGGCAATGCTTAAGCCCAATGACATACTCCCTGCATCACCAAGGAATAAACTCGCCTTACGCCGCCAAGGGTTACGCATATTAAACACTAAAAATCCGACGACACTACCAACCAATATACTCAGAACATAAACATCCTGATACCACCCGGCACAAACACACGCCACAATCATCCAACAGAACATCACAACCGACAGCCCGCCTGCAAGGCCATCCATACCATCAATCAAATTCATCGCGTTAATGAGTAATACAATAGCAATGATCGTAAACGGATAAGACATAAAACCCGTCCAAACCACACCAAACCCAAACAAATCCCCTAAATACGCAGCTTGTACGCCGCCCACAAATGCAATTAACGCCGCGGCAAAAATATGTACGCAAAACTTCACCCACGCATTAAGCGAAAACATATCATCCAGCGCACCTGACATTAATAACAATATTAAAGAGGTATAAAGAGGCCAATATTCACGCAAATCAACCGCCCCTACAATCACGCTGAGACTTAAGAATACTGTAAATATAATTAACCCGCCAATCGGGGGAATAGCTTTATCATGTTGTTTACGCCCACCGGGCGCATCAACAATACCCAACAGCCTTGCAAGCTTACGAAACGGCATCACCAGTAAAACCACAAGCATGAACGCTGCGACCGGAACATATAAATAATGCGGCTCTATAAAATCCAGCATCTAAGAATGCCTAATATCTTGTTTAATAATTCAGCATAGCTTATCACAGCAAAAAACGAAGACCAGATGCTTTATGTCATAATATACATTCATCCAAAGAATAAATATCTTCACGATAATTTACCCATCAAAAAGAAAACCCCGCAATCGCGGGGCTTAAAACTTTAGAATTAATGTTTTTTAACTTCCGCCAAAACTGGCAGAAATTTGTAAATACATGGCAAGCATTGAATCGCCAAGCAAATAAACAGTCGCTGCAATAGCCGCAGCAATACCCGATGCAATCAATGCATATTCAACTGCAGTCGCGCCATCGCGCTGCTCCCAATATGCTTTTATATATTTCTTCATGGTACGGCCCCCTTGTTCCATTTCCCCATTATATTTTTGAAAACATAATATTTCGTAAAATTTTATCAAGAAAATCGCAACGGAGACAACGCATTCAAAACAGATGAAGGCATAGTATTATCAACACCCGTAACCATATCGGACAAAATTACAGCCGATAATAAAGAGCTTAAAATCCCATGAGACCCATGAGCCGTTGAAATATAAATGCCATCTAAAAATTGGCCAACAACCGGAAAATAGTCTTTCGATGATGTACGAACAGATGCCCTACTTTTCATTACGTCATAAGGGGTTTCAAGAGATGGAATCGCCTCAATCATCTTCTCTATATTGGCTAAATCATCCTCTTCCAAACAGTTACAATGCTCAAGCCACCGTTGAAAAGTGGCGCCAATACAATGCACACCATTATCCGCAGGGGCAATATACCCCCCATAACACAACGCGACCTTCAACAGACTTGAATACGCACTCGCCTGAATATAAGACACCTGACCACGCACCGCCATTAATGGTAAGCCTGCCGCCACCTCAAACTTCAACACCCCCATACCGCAAGCCAAAATATTTACCTCCCCCTGTAACAAGGTAAGATTATCAATTGATGCATTTAAATGAACTTCAACACCACGCGCATAATACGCACACAACTTCCTTGGAGAAACCTTCCCTGATTTTTCGATATACAAACAATCATGTATAAGCTCAACCCCCGCTATATCCGATGCTTCCTGCGCATTGACGACATACATATCATCCTTCGGCCATTGCCAGCTTTGCACAGTTTTGGGATAACGCTTCTGCTTACGTTCAATATCCATCAGGTGCAGCGTACCACAAGGATCACACTCAATATCTTTACCGGCCTGCCCAAACACATCCAACACCTCACGAAAGGCCGCCGTATAAAAAATACCTGCCTCATCTAGTTGCGCGGTGAATCTGGGGTTATAAAGCCCGACCTCATTCCCCGACGCACCACTCGCAAGATCAGAAGACGCCTCATAAATAACAGGCTCCATACCACGTTTTTTTAATACATACGCAAGCGCACACCCCGCCAAACCACCACCAATTATGTTGATACGCATAACTTCACCGCTAATCTATTGACATAACACAGAAACACACCTATACCCCATAGACAAAGAAATTAGAGTTAAAGAAAAAAACATGTCCGAAGATAAGTCATATAACATATCTAAACTACGTTCCAAGCTATATCCTTCCTTTAAACTGATTTCACGCAACTGAACTCTTTCAACAGGAGTAAAAGAAGAACGCGGAGATCTTGCGACACTAGAATTCCCCGAACATCACGAGACACTGGTGCAACGCATCAATCAAGTTTTCTTTGCCCTAGATGATGCCTTAATGACGAAAAACATGGATGAACTGTTAAATACAGGCAACATGGACGCCACAGTTTCAAAAGAACAGCTTCAAGATATATTCGATAATGCAAAAACACATTACAAAGACCTTCTATCAGAAGAGCCATTCAAAGATCATCAAATCGAAAAAAGTACAAAATACATGACAGAGAGTGTCGGTTACCAAGCATTAGACGAAGCAATTAAATTGCTTGAATCCCCTACACTCCGCCATATACAACGCATAAAACGACAAAAACTAACAACAGACATGACTCCTGAAGATATCCCACAGGTCAATCCCGATAATGATTTCTCGATCGCGGATACATCACAATATGCAACAGACACAGACTTTGATCAGGCCGCGAATAACTTGAAAGAAATTAGAGACATACTAGAGATCGGGTAAATACCGCCCCACAGCCATCTCGCGCTTCCGACCAAACCCACAAACTTTTCGCACATCAAACCCTACCCCTTGTAACCCACGGCGCACAAACCCCGCCGCCGTAAATGTAGCAAAGCTTGCCCCGCGATTACTCAACCGAGCCATATTTTGAAAAACAATATCGCTCCACATATCCGGATTAGACGAAGGCTTAAACCCATCCAAAAACCAACAATCAATAGCATCATTCAAAACTGGAATAGCATCATTCACATCACCAAAAATCAATGTTACCTGAACACCGTCAACAACATAAAACTTATGAATTCCATCATGTAAATCAGACGGATAATTGGACAAAAAAACGTCCGATAATTCGGACAACTCCCCCCAGTGAAAAAGACTCTGTTCAATAAAGTCACGATCCAACGGAAACTTTTCAAATGATATAAAATGCAAATTGTCCGGTCGCTCAGGATCCCTTTTCCACATTTGAAGCGCAGCAAGGAAATTTAAACCCGTTCCAAACCCTGTTTCACAGATCGTAAAATGATCCCTCCCCCGCCATCTTTGCGGTAAGTCATTCCCCGCCAAAAACACATGCTGTGTTTCTGCCAAACCGTCATGTACAGAAAAATATACATCATCAAATTGCTCCGATCTCGGAACGGGTATTGTCTTATCAGTCATTTTACTTTTATAGTCTTCTAATCAATGAATAAGTGATCTAACAGGAAGATATTTGCATGTCCAGTAACCCGCTTCTACAAAAATCAACATTACCAAATCAAGCACCGCATTTTGACCTGATAAAAACAGAGCATTATTTGCCTGCTATAGAAGAAGCAATAAAGAGTGCACGCGCAAACATTGATACAATAAAGAACAATAAAGATGCAACCACGTTTGAAAATACCATCATCGCATTGGAAAACGCATCAGAACAACTTGGACAGGCCGCAGGCGTTTTCTACAATCAGCTCTCCGCAATGGGCGGCGACGACCTACATGAGCTAGCCACAAAAATCGGCCCCATAAACGCAAGCTTCTCCAGTGACGTTGCCCTAGATGAAGAATTATTCAAACGCGTAAAAGCCGTCTACGATATACGCGACTCGCTTGAGCTGACACCTGAACAATACACCTTATTAGATGATAGCTACCGCGGTTTTGTCCGCAGTGGCGCATTACTAGATGATAAAAAGAAAGAGCGATTGCGTGCAATTTCTCAAGAGCTCTCAACACTAAACCCCGCTTTCATGCAAAATGCCGTAAAATCCGCCGAAAGCTTTGAGCTTACCATTGAGAGTAAAGACGACCTTGCAGGGCTACCGGATAGCGCAATCGAAGCCGCCGCACACGCCGCCGCAGAAAAAGGGTACAGCAATAAATGGTTATTCACCCTAGATTATCCAAGCTTCGGCCCATTCCTTCAATATGCCGATAGCCGCGAACACCGCGAACAAATCTGGCGCGCATTCAGTTCACGCGCATGGAATAACGAATACGACAATTCTGACAACATTAAAAAAATCGTTTCATTACGTAAAGAACGAGCAAATCTGTTGGGGTTTGACACACATGCACATTACGTTCTGGAAGAGCGCATGGCAAAGTCCCCTGAAACAGTTCTCGGCTTTCTCGACAAGTTAAAAGCCGCGTATAAACCAGCCGCACAACAAGATCTAGACATGCTCACAAACTTTGCCAAGGACGAGCATGGGGTCGATGATCTTAAACCTTGGGATATCGGCTATTACGCCGAAAAGTTAAAACAAAAATTATTTGAATTTACATCCGAAGACTTCCGCCCATACTATCAACTAGACAAGGTTTTAGACGGATGTTTCAACCATTTCAGTAAGTTATTCGGCCTAAAATTTACCCAATCCGAAAAATACGCAACATGGCATGATGATGTAAAAGCATTTGATGTCTATAACGAACATGACAACAGCTTCATAGGAACGCTCTATGGTGATTTCCACCCGCGCACAGGGAAAAACCAAGGCGCATGGAAAACAAGCTATCGTGATCAAGGTATCTTTGATGGTAAAATTGAACGCCCCGTAATTGCCATCGTTTGTAACTTTACAAAACCAACCGCAGACAAACCATCCCTTTTAACACATGGTGAAGTCACAACCCTGTACCATGAAATGGGACATGCAGTGCACGCACTGCTTTCCGATGTAACATACCGTTCACTTGCCGGAACATCTGTGCTTTGGGACTTTGTTGAACTCCCCTCACAATTACAAGAAAACTGGTGCTACGAGAAAGAAATGCTCGATAGCTTTGCCGAACATTATGAAACAGGCGAAAAAATTCCTGCCGACTTGGTTAACAAACTCCGTAAATCCATGCACTTCATGGTCGGCTGGGCAGGATTACGTCAGGTTGGCCTCGGCACATTAGACATGGCATGGCACACTGCCGACCCGTCAACAATTGATGACGTCGCCGCATTTGAGGATGAGGCAACAAAAGACACCGCCCTCTTCCCACGCTTGGCAGGCCCGACATCAACCTCCTTCGGACATATTTTTGCAGGAGGCTATAGCGCCGGATATTATAGCTACAAATGGGCAGAAGTATTAGACGCAGACACGTTTGAACTCTTCCTTGAAAAAGGGCTATACGACCCTGAGACAGCACAAAGCTATAAGGACAACATCCTGTCTCGTGGCGGTAGTGAAAAGCCGGATATCCTATATAAACGTTTCCGTGGCCGCGACGCAGACCCTGATGCGCTCTTGCGCCGCGAGGGATTATTAGAGAAAAAGACAGCTTAACGAGAAAGTGAGCATAACGATCACCCTAAAAACGTAATAGAAACTAACAAAATGATAGCAAATCCGAAAAGTAAAAAACAAAAGAAGGCTAAATTCGTTATTAGTGGTTACACCGTTTTTATTGCGCTTCTTGTTTTCTTTGCTCTCTTTATTTTTAGCCCAATACCACAGTTCATTATCACCCGTATTCCCAATGAAATAGTTGAAACGCTATTTCAAAATACTATTCAAAATATAATTCTGGATGACAAAGAAGAAACATTAGATCAACCAAAAAAATATACTCATACAAAACCTCTGCGTATGTTAGGCCGAAATACAGGACTGTGCTTTCGCTTCAGCTCAACACCACAAAACGAGAATAAAAAATCGATTGACGCAAAACGGCTAAAACGTGCGCAAATGAATGGCGAAGCCATCGCTGAAATTATTATAATAGGGAATGATCAAAACGAATATAAGCTAACAGACGTCACAGTAGATATAAGCCAGAACAAACAAAAACAAACATTTTCATATCTCTGTCAGAAGTTTGGAAATGAATACAGCAGCTACCCAGATGAAATTACTGCCATATATATCAGACCCTTACGTCCATTCACTCCATCACAAGTCATATGGACAACAGCAATAGACATCTACTACTAAAATAGCTCCATCAACATACAACGCGCCGATCCACCACCATATTTCTCTAAAGTAGAGAGGTCAGGACAAATGAGCGTCGAGTAATGCTTCTCGATCACTTGTAATTGTGCATCATCAAGCATGTTATGAGCCGCCTTAGACATCGTCAACATACGCTCTCCACCTGCCCCAATAACCTCAAGCGCGTTACAACAATTCGCCTGTAATTGCTCTAAGGTGAACACAACGACATCATGTGTTTGCGATAATCTGTCCATCACCACGCGGCGCATTTCATCATCTGTAATACATTCCAGACAAATCCCTGCCATTTCACTGCCGATATACATTAAAAAATCAGTATGATACACAGGAATTCCAGCATGACTTTGTGTCTCGAAACTCAACACATCATATCCCATAAAGTCAGCCCATTTACGCACAAGCTCAGAAGATGTACGACGCGAAACACCTGAGTAAGCAAAGCGATTAACATGATCGGACACAATACTGGCCGTACTTTCAAGCGCTAACCCTTGTGCTTCATAACCACTCCAATCTTCAACTTTTGGATAATAATGTTTTAGAAATTCAATAATTTGCGGCGTGCGCTCTGCACTTCTATTCTCATTCAACATTGGATACAAAATTAAACGCCCATCATCATATGTTGAAGCCCAGTTCGGAAACACCATATCAGGACAATCATTATGTCCTAAAACTGTACTCACCATAACACCTTGCTCGACCAACATATCGCGATACACACGAAATTCTGTCAAAGCCTTCCTCAAGGTAATATTGTGGCTCTCTTCCACACCCTCAACCTGATAGGCATTGGTGTCCATTGTCTGTGGATTAGCATAAAAGACGGCCGGCTCGACCATAAAAAGATGATTTGTGGATTGTCTCATAAAATAATGCGCCCTCTCATGATATCCAAGATAATCTCTATAATAGTAGAACAATCTTAAAAATATCACAAAATGAGCGCATAAAGATAAAAGTAAAATTACGATACAAGAAGTAAGCGTTTTTGATTAATCAAATTAATCGCCTTTTTCGTCATCGGGGCATCAAAACCTGCCCTTTTCAACTTTCTCAATCTATTTTGTAAGAATGACGCCCCTATACAATAGGACTCCCCTCCCTGTCGGGCATCATTTTCGTCAGTATAGTATGTTACACGATAGCCAGAAGGATCTTCTTCTAAATCACATACCTCAATAACCACATCTTCAACATCAGACTCCCAATTTGCTGAATAATACTCATGAATCAGATGAGCTCTTGAGGAAAGACCAGGATCAAACATAGCCAAACCTCCCTAGTAAAGTTTTCATTTATTTTAGTATTGAATAAATATTACAAATACTCACCAGAGAGTCAAATATTTTTACTTTATCTTAAGTATAGTAAAATTAGAATTTACTAAAGTAAAACAATTGCATATACATTTTATTATTTAGATAGAAGCCCTTAGATACAACCTATAATAACAGCATATCCTAATACTCAAAAATAAAAATTAAAAATTAAACGCTCAAGATGCTTTTTTAATAGAAGAAGCAGAAGAATCAGACAATTTCACCCGCTTTAATATAGTTTGCATTTTAAGACGCAAAACTTGAGGCCATGTTCCGGCATCACACCAAAACAACGTCATTTTAACAACATAACCATTCTGACACCGTTCCATCACGGCATAATCAACAGACACCGGATCAATTTTCATAAACTCATCCTCAGCAGGATAATATACCCCGGCATCTTCTTCACTCGCATAAAATGCACGCTCACTATATTTATAAACATCACTCTCATGTGATTTCAAAGCACGGAGATATACTTTAGGGCGAACAACAAAAATTCCCGTATTCCATAGAGTAGCCTCTTCCTTCACAAGAGATTGAGCTTTCTTACAATTCGGTTTTTCAATAAATTCCTTAATTTTATACAAAGGGCCACAATCACCAATATTATCAAAAGCAATATAACCATAACTAGTTTCTGCCCGTGTTGGCTTCGCCCCCATCATAACGATGTTCTCATCCACCATTTCCAATGATTGCTCTATACACTGCATAAATTGCCCATCAGGGTCTCCGCCCATAACATGGTCACTTGGCATAACCAGCATAACTTTACCCTGATTTTTTAAGTAAAACGCCACCATAGCAATAGCAGCCGCAGTGCCCTTATGTGCAGGCTCCAATATAATCGCGCGCGGAGTAACACCAATCTCATCAAGCTGCTCTTGTACATAAGAAATATAAGTATGATGCGTTACAATAACAGGAGCTTCAAACGCACAAGCCCGAAGAACAGTTTCCTGAAACAATGAATATTTTGAGAATAAACGCAAAAATGGTTTGGGAGATGTCTCGCTCGTCAAAGGACGCAACCGTACACCGCGCCCCCCTGCCAATATCACAGGGACAATGTCACCCGCTATACTCATCTTGATATCTCCCCAAAAAATCTTCGTGGCACTTTTTTATGCCATCTTTTAGCCACATTTTCGGCTCCCACCCTACTCCTAATAATCGGCTAGTGTCTAGCACTTTTCTTGGTGTACCATCTGGAAATTTTGTATCAAAAACAATTTCACCTTTATAACCAATAACTTCACAGATAATCCTCACGAGTTCTTTTATTGTTATTTCCGCACCAGATCCGATATTTATATGATGTTCGCTATTGTATTTTTGTAATAATAATACCAAAATATCTGCCAAATCATCTACATACAAAAATTCGCGCAACGCCCGACCACTACCCCACACGTGCACACTAGGCGCTCCCTCAATCTTTGCTTTATGGACTTTCATAATAAGAGCAGGGATAACATGGGAATGACGTTCATCATAAGAATCACCAACTCCATACAAATTACACGGCATTGCAGAAATAAAATCGCATCCATATTGCGTGCGATAATATTGCGCCATTTTTAACCCTGATATTTTAGCAAGAGCATATGCCTCATTCGTTGGCTCTAACGCCCCACCAAGCAACGCTTCCTCGGCGATTGGCTGCGTACATTCACGCGGATAAATACAAGAAGAACCAAGAAACAATAAACGACCAACCCCTGCCTCATATGCACTATGTATGACATTCGCAGATATCATCATATTATCGTAGAAAAACGTAGCAAGGTTTTCAGAATTCGCCATAATCCCACCGACCTTTGCCGCCGCCAGAACAATCATATCCGGCTTATGCGCAAAGACCCAATCACGCACATCCGTTTGATGACGTAAATCTAACTCTTGACGCGAAACACCTAATAATTGCGCACCCTCTCCCTCTAATCTCCGCATAAGTGCAGAGCCGACCATTCCATTATGACCGGCAATCCATATTTTCTTATTTTGAAGAGGAGTATCTTGCTTTAACCAGTGCTCTGCCATTGCATTCGTTCACGTTCATACATATCAGATAATGCCTGACGGTCCATATTCACCATTTCACTGACCAAATCATCAAACATAATATTAGGCACCCACCCAAGAGCACGATGTGCTTTTGATGCATCACCTAGTAAATAATTGACATCTTTTGGCCTAAAGAATTGTTCATCCACACGAACCAACACCTTTTTGGTCTTCACGTCATAGCCTATTTCATCTAATCCCTGACCACGCCACTTAATCTTCATACCAATATGCGCAAAAGCACGTTCAACAAACTCACGCACCGTCTTTGCCTGCCCGGTCGCAAGAACATAATCATCCGATACATCACGCTGCAACATCATCCACATACCTTGCACGTAATCACGCGCATGTCCCCAATCACGTACAGAGTCAAGATTTCCAAGACGCAAAGGTTCTTGCCAGCCTTGCTCAATTTCCGCGACGGCTTTGGTAATCTTGCGCGTTACAAAATCTTCTCCACGCTGCGGACTTTCGTGATTAAACAAAATACCATTTGAAATATGCATGCCGTAAGAATCTCGGTATGTCCGCGCAAGCCAATAAGCCGCAAGCTTGGCCGCGCCGTACGGACTACATGGGTGCATCGGCGTATCTTCATTTTGCGGCCCCGGTGAACTACCGAACATTTCAGACGAAGAGGCTTGATAAATGCGAACCTTATCCGTCATATCTAACAAGCGTACAGCTTCAAAGACAGCCAAAGTTCCTTTTGTATTAATATCCAATGTTGAGGCAGGTGTTTCAAAGCTCACCCCCACTTGCGATAAAGCGGCAAGGTTATAAATTTCATCCGGCTGAATTTTTTTAATCAAAGCAGTTAAGCTTTGCCCATCAGTAATGTCACCAGTATGAAGTGTAATAGAGTCATTCACCAGACCAAGGGCATCCAATCGCCCTAACCCGTCCAAAGGATCTGCATAACTATCCCAACGTACCAAACCGTGAACGCAATATCCCTTATCCAACAAAAATTGCGCTAAATAAGCACCATCTTGTCCTGATATTCCCGTAATAAATGCGGTTTTTGTATGCGTCATGATTACCATACCTGTTTAAAAAACACGCATAAGTGTGCATCATTAAAAGAATAAATACAAATGTATTTTTATTTTGAAAGAATATAACGAACTTTGATTATTCCGCCGCCTGCGAATAAGAAGCTGCACCATGCGCGTCGAGACTATCAGCATCACATGACGCAATGATAACATCCTTCTTCTTTTGCGTTAAAAACGGCCATAAGAGCTGGTGCGTAAATTTTTTCGGCATATATTCATGAATACCAATACGCACAGGCGGACGACGATCTTCATGGAAGAAAGTCCGAAACACATGATCCCAAATCATAAGGTTCTCACCATAATTTGTGTTCCCCTCACGCAAAGCCTTACTATGGTGCCAACGATGAAGCTCCGGTGTATTAAATATCCATGACAACACACCAAAACGCATCTCAACATTACAATGCGTTAACATCCCGATAAAGGCGGTAACAACACCCAACCACATAATAATATCCATTGATGCACCCAACGCGATTAACGGAATAATACCAAGGACAATACTGTAAAGGCTATCAACAAAATGAAAACGCCCCGTATTCACAAACCATAATTTTTCAACACTATGGTGAATAGCATGAAAACGCCATAACGGCATAAACTCATGCGCAGAACGATGCGCCCAATAGAGCATAAATTCCGACACAATCAACGCCAGAACAACCTGACCTACAATTGGAAACTGTGAAGGCCAAAGCTCTATACCAAAAAGGCCTGCCTGCCCTTCGCTTAATATATTCGCACCAATATAACTATTAACAACCAATAAGATCTGCGATGTTCCTTTACTGGTCAATGTATGTGCAATATTGGCCAATGTTTGCCCATCAGATTTATGCCAGCTTGTTTCATGCGGCATAAACCGTTCCAGGTAAAATAAACTAATAATTAAAAAAGCATACGCCCCGTTAAAGCATATAAACGGCAGATACGGATCGTCTTGCACAAAACCATACGCAGTCACAGACATACAAATCAAGAATAACGCCGGCCACAAAAACCACGATAAAAAATATCTTAAACGCCCTGAATTTTCTAAACCTGTATTCGATCGATTACGCCGCATCACAGAACCACTCCCATTTGCTCTACCGCACATATATAACCATAAGATGTAAGTGAATTACAACTGACTCTCAAGCATTAATTCCTTCAACTCTGGAATAACATTACTTTTAGGAATATCTTTCGGATCTACCCCATTCAAAAGATAGGACACCTCTTTAAGCTTCTGCATCACGTCCAAACGCTTCAGCATCACTTCAATATCTTTACAAGGCTTCTCGCTTTCCTTAAGCACACCTAACATTTTATCAAAATTATCACGTTGGATCTGTTGCAAATACTGCACTACATCATCCGTCGCATCCTCCCGCGCCGAAAACATAACAATAAAGCGCTGCGCAAATGTGGCATCTTGTTCACAATGCACACTAAATGCATCGGCCTGCGCCCCATAAACAACGGCCTCAACCATAAGCTCTGCATCACTTTTAGAAGAAACTTCAGAAAAAGCAGGCGAGCTGACCATCACACCAATAGAAAGAAAAATACTATAAATAATCTGTTTCATATCACGCAGGTTAGCGTGTTTTATACACTTTGAAAAGTTCAAACCTATTATTTCCGGCTACTGTTTTGCCGCGCGTTTAAGACGATCATTAATCGCTATACCAATACCTTGTTCGGGAATATTCATAACCGCAATCGCTTTATGCTGTGGCTTATCAAGTTCGCGCATCATAGCAAATAAATTAGACGCAGCCTCATATAAATCCCCCTCTTTACTAAGGTGACAAACCATGTCCCTTGGTAAATCCGATGCGCTCGCCCCATTCTTAACACCCATGAACTTTACCGAACCAAAGGATAGCAGCGCCTCTCCTTCTTCCAAATCAATCGCATTCAACCGCACAGGCGTATCAGGCGCATAATGTTTCAACAACTGCCCCGGCGATTTAACATCACCCCCGTGATCCCCAAGATCATATAAAACTTCGACACCAATGACTTCTGCAATATCTTCTGCACTAAGCCCTCCGGGACGTAAGATAAGCGGCGCATCACCGCTACAATCAATCACAGTAGATTCCAATCCCACTGCACATGCGCCATCCGCAAGAATAACATCAACAGCATCCCCTAAACTTTGCGCAACATGTGCAGGACTTGTCGGGCTTAAACTTCCGGATTTATTCGCACTTGGCGCAGCAATAGGAAAACCACATGCCTTAATAAGGGCACGTGCCACCTTATGGGCAGGAACACGCACTGCAACCGTTTGTAATCCCGCACTGACAAGGTCGGATAAGCCACTATTATCCTTACGCTTTAAAATCATTGTTAACGGGCCGGGCCAAAAGCTTTGTGCTATTTGAACTTCCTGCCCATTCATCTCCGCAAACTCTTGCGCTTCTTCTATGGAATTCACATGAACGATTAAAGGATTAAATTGCGGCCTGCCTTTCGCTTCAAAAATTTTGGCAACCGCCTGACCATCACACGCATTCGCCGCCAAACCATAGACGGTTTCAGTCGGCATCCCAACCAAACCACCCTCTTTTAAAAAGGCGGCGGCCTGTTCAACAGACTTTGGATTTGCTGCAAGTATTCGTGTCATACCGCCCTAAAGACCATCATACATCATTTGTTTCAAGTTTTTTTTGACTTGTTTTTTATAAATGGTTTATTGATTAGAATACACAAGTATTTCAGGAGAACATTTATTGTGAACACACTATCACTCGACGCCCCTTTTCAAGAAAATATTGGCGAACTTGTCAATACTTTCGCACAATCAACATCAATGCAAGCACACTTGGGAAGTTTTGACAATGCAGACACAACCCCAGAGGCCGTATCCGAACGCGCCGAAAACGCGTACCAACGAATGGTAGATATCGTCGATTTTGATGGTGCAACAATTGGCGAATTTATTGACACGCTCAAAACGGATGAAGCACAAAATGCAATCACTGCGGCGACAAGCTCAGACTCAACCGTACGCACCCTCAACAACCACGTATTCACAACATTAGAGAACGACTTGGTAGAGCCAGCATAAAGGCAATACTACGCTCATAAATAAACAATTGCACGCTGGCGTCATACCCTGCGTGCTTTTATATTTCAAACAAAGAATAGATTTACGCTGCCCGATACAAAACACCACCCGTCATCGGTTTCGGCACACCTGTCGTCGTCGGAACAGTTAACGGCAAACCGAGAAAAGAGCGCACAGCAAGATAGGCAAACCCCTCACTCTCCGTTGCATCACCATTCCAACTAAGGTCTTCAACCGCACAAACCTGCGTCCCCAGACGTTGGGCAATACTTTCCATCAAAAATATATTCTTACGTCCACCTCCCGCGACATAAACTATTTCCGGTGCACCATTGGTATGTTCCATCGCACGCGCAATCGCACCGACACTCATTTCCAACAACGTCGCCATACCATTCTCCTTCGTTGCATAGCGCACGCACTCAATAGACCAACGGTTTCGATCCAGAGATTTAGGAGGTTTTTGGTCAAAATACGGATCATTCAAAAAACTCTCGACCAGATTTTCCTGAACCGTACCATGCGATGCCATACTGCCATTTCGGTCAAATTCTTCACCCGTACGCAACTTCATAAAGTCATCCATAAGTGCGTTCGCAGGGCCACAATCAAACGCAATCAAATCACCGCCCTCCCCAATATAGGTAATATTCGAAACACCCCCAAGGTTCAAAACAGCAACAGGCTTTTTCTGATCAGATAATAATGCCTTATGGTACAGCGGCAACAAAGGCGCACCTTGACCACCGGCACGAATATCATCCATACGCATATCACACGCAACATTAATCCCCGTCTCACGTGCAAGCCTCTCTCCATCACCAATTTGCCATGTAAACCCACTATCCGGATCATGCGTTAAGGTCTGCCCATGAAATCCAATAATATCTGCACTCTCATCAAATGCTCTCACAGCCTCAACATGCAAATCTGTCACAAGCCTTTCGACATCATCAACTTGCGCATCGCGCTCAACCTTACCAAAACAGGCGCGCACTTTATCACGCACAGAAATATCGTAAGGATATGCAAAATAGCGCAAAGGACGCACATAATCCTGCCCGTCAGTTTCGATTAAAGCCACGTCAATCACACCATCAAGCGACGTTCCTGACATCAAACCAATTGCCCTATAGACTTTACTATCGCTCATGCATATAACCCTCTTACTATCGATTTATCACTATATGGTTCTACAGTAGAAAATTCTATAGTCCTCATTCAGATTTATTGCTATACAAGGCATGAACGACACGGTCGTACACAGATACACTCAAAAATAACAAACCAAAAAAGTAAATAAAATGGCCAATTATAAATCAGACTTTTTAAACATCATGAATGAACGCGGCTTCATCAACCAATGCTCGGATTTCGATGCTTTGGATGCAAAACTCTGCTCAGGTACACAAAGCGCATATATAGGCTTTGACGCAACGGCAAAATCCCTGCATGTCGGTAACCTCACCGGAATCATGATGCTCTACTGGTTTCAACAATGTGGCCATAAACCAATCACACTCATGGGCGGGGGCACATCCAAGATTGGGGATCCCTCTTTTAAGGATGAGCAACGCAAATTACTGGATGATGATACAATCAATGAAAATATTGAGAATATTCAAGCCACCTGTTTCAAACAGTTTTTGACATATGGCGATGGTGAGAGCGATGCAAAAATGGTCAATAACAATGACTGGCTGGACGCATTATCATATCTTGCTTTTTTACGCGACTATGGTCGTTTCTTTACAATCAACCGTATGGTTTCATTCGAATCAGTAAAACAACGCCTCGACCGTGAAAGCCCGTTAACCCTACTCGAATTCAACTATATGGTTATGCAAGGCTATGATTTCCTTGAGCTTAATCGTCGTCACAAAACAATTCTACAAATGGGTGGGTCAGACCAATGGGGCAACATTATTAATGGTGTTGATCTTGGGCATAAATCTGACCGTGTTCAACTCTTCGCCTTAACCGCACCACTTCTGACCACTCCAGATGGTAAGAAAATGGGTAAAACGCTTAACGGCGCGGTATGGCTAAACAGTAACCTACTTTCCCCTTACGATTACTATCAATATTGGCGTAACGTTGATGATGTGATGGTTGGCACTTTACTACGTCGTTTCACAACATTAGATATGAAAGAAATCCATAAACTGGAAGCTCTACAAGGCGCAGAAATAAACGAAGCGAAGAAAGTCCTTGCGATGGAGGCCACCACGCTTTGCCATGGTCGTGACGCCGCACAAGATGCTGCAAAAACTGCTCAATCTGTATTCGAACAAGGTGGTATTGGCGGCGATTTACCATCAATCGAGGTTAAAGTCGACTTTCTAAAAGAAGGCATAAATGCCGTAGAAATATTTTTAGAAACAGGTCTTTGCAAATCAAAAGGCGAATTTAAACGCCTTGTACAGGGCGGCGGTGCACGTGTAAATGGTGAACAAATCACTTCTGCCGAACAAATAATTACGATCAACGATTTGACAAACGATGGACACATCAAAGTCTCCGCAGGCAAGAAAAAACATGCGCTGGTTAAGGTGTAATGCATAACGCATTACTCTACATTTTAACTGTTCTGATATGGGGTTCAACCTGGTACGCCGTTACATTGCAACTCGGTGTTGTGCATCCGGTTGTGTCTGTTACATATCGCTTCGCACTTGCTGCGATACTTTTATTTATCTACACATACGGCCTAAAGAAAAACAGACAATATAATTTTACAATCAAACAACATGGCTTTATCGCCTTACTAGGCCTTTGCTTATTTTGCCTGAATTACATCTTATTTTACTTTGGCACTCAATACCTGACATCCGGCCTTGTCGCGATACTATTTTCAACCATCACATTAATGAACATATTCAATCAGGCCCTCTTCTTTAAAATAAAAGTCAAAAAACAGGTCGCATTCGGCAGTTTTATAGGGCTATTCGGTATTGTCTTTGTATTTTGGCCGGAAATTTCCAACCTGAACCTTGGTGATAATATTGTAAAAGGGATGCTGATATGTGTACTAGCAAGCTACAGCGCATCCTTAGGCAATATGGTTTCAATAAAAAACGGAAAAAACAACATTCCCGTTCTGGAAGCCAACACCTTCGGCATGGCATATGGTGCACTCTTTTCATTTATACTTGCGGCCTTAATAGGCGCACCATTTACATTTGATACATCTCTCCCCTATGTATCATCCATGCTTTATCTGGCATGTTTTGGCTCAGCCATCGCTTTTGGCTGTTACCTAACCCTTATGAAAAATATTGGCGCGGATAAAGCGGCATATTCAACGGTTTTATTCCCCATTGTAGCACTAACTATATCAACATTTTTAGAAGGGTATGTATGGACACCCCTTTCATTATTCGGTGTTATGCTTGCGCTAATCGGGAATGTCATTGCAATGATTGACCCTAAACAACTCATCAACAAAGTAACACCACGCACCAAATAACTTTGACACACCCAGATCAAATGCGTCATATATAGACAAAGAATAAAAACGGGTGACATGGCAGATCTAACAAAATTCAATGCAATTGCATCTGACGGAAAAATATTATCCCCCATTAAAGGGGAATACCCTGACACGCCCCTACCACAAGAAATCCTTGATTATGTTGAACACAATGTATCATTAACAGAAGATCGCGATAATTTGGATCGCCGCTATAACTTTGATGAGTTTGTAGATGCAGAGAATGATAGTTTTAAAGCACTCTATTATGCTTTCTCGACAAAAGGAAAATTACGTCGCCTTTCAATCGACTACACAAACATGCTCAATCACGATGGCCTTGGACAAAACAACTCGGATCAATGGAAACGCGCAACTATCTTAAAATCATCTATTGATGCAAGGGCGGCATTGGCAAAACATTTAAACAATGCCCTTGATGAATTAGGCGAACAGAACTATCTATCAGACTCAACAATAACGGACTTGATACAACTCAGCGTTACAACAGGCCATATCAACACCGCATTAACACAAGAGCTAAAAGACTTCGTCACGCGCTGCCCCGATATAGAATATGAAGAAGGCAGAAAAGACAGGCACTTCTTATTCGAGGCAAGCAACTCCTTAGGCGGTCATTACCACATTCCGGACCTTCGTCACGGCGAAGCAGAAGAACAACTCTCTTTAGTATCAGAAGGCGTATCCCTTGCACATAGCAACAGACACAGCTTCCCCCAACTCAAAAATTCTGCGCGTAATCAAATTGCGGTTCAACGGGATATTAATTTCGATGAACTTGTAAAAACTTCCATCTGGGGGGGCCACGCACTAGATTCAGACGATCAAAATACCCCTGCACCGGAATAATCCTTATTCAAACAAAACACGCCTAACAATTCCCGGCGCAATCACAGACAACGGGTTAACAGAAATTTTAGGATTCTCTGACGTGCCTTTAACGCTATAAGTTGCCGCAAAAATTCCACCTGACCCACCTGTTAAAATATCACCAACAAGCGGTATCGCCCCGATAATTTCATTAAGACCCGACATAGGAACAACCGTACCTGAAACGTCAACTTCACGTTTTTTATTATCAAACGTACCATCAAATAAAAGCCCGAGAGAATTCCCCGACGTACGTCCATCTTTCAAAACCAGTAGACTTCCTCCCTTACGGTAAACCCAATCAAAATCAGTCTCTAATTTCGAGAAATTAAGCCCCTCCCCCGCCAAGACTTCTCCAATACCGCTTAAAGATAATATCCCTAATAATTTCGTCAACGCAGGGGCATCAACAACACGAAAATCTGTTATTTCGGCCTTTCCCTTCAGGTTTCTATCCTGAACACCACGCACCGGCTCACCGTAAATTACCATCTTACCGCCGCGTATCCCCTGATAAACTTGCACGGCCTTCAACAACGCCCCCGCATCATCAGTTTTCATACGGAACGTACGCTTCCCCTCTTTATCAGGGTTAAAACGTACAAAAACGCCACCTTTACCGACATTTGCATCCATTTCCATCTGGTTAAAACGCCCCTGCCCATCAATATCCATATAGATCTTAGCGTCCGTTAACGTCTCCTTCGGGGCTGTCCGCAATATATTTGCAGTAACAGAAATTTTCATCGGTGGTTCTGCATATTCTCCGGTCACTTCCTCCGCATCCATAAACGGTTGAACATCAAGTTCCTCCGCATCCAATACAATTTTCACATGACCATTATCATCATAAGCAAAATCAACTTTCCCACGCGTACCCTCTAATACAAACTTTGATATTGCACCACTTGCAAGCTCGGTCTTACCATCCTTTTGCGTGAAAAACACTTTACTTTCAAAGAGTTGAAAAATCGCACCTTGCGCCGTCAATTTATTGATTTCGTGCAAAACCCCATTTTTAAAATGTGCCTCTAAACGCGCAGTCGCCTTTTGCCCTGATGGTTTTTCATAGTCAAAAGGATCAACAAAGAACAACGCTGCACTGGCATCTGCATCAACCTTGGCCACTGCACGCCCATCACGATAAGATATATAATCAACATCAACATCAACAGAACCTTCAAGAAAGTCACTGAGATCAATTCCCAACATTGTGCGCAAGTTTGGATCAGCAGTGATCTTTGCCTTCACTTTTTCTTTATAAGGTTTCCCTTTACTCTCAAGATATTCTGACCATTCTATTGCAACAGGACGGTTTTCAAGAAACCCTTTACCCTTCATACTCGCAAGCCCCTTTTGAACGGCAAATTCATATGGCCCACCACTTAAATCCAGATTATCCAATATATCCGGTAATAATATATCTTGTAACGTTCCCTTCACACCGATTTTAAAATCCGACAACTTTACATCTTCACGCGTCGGAAAATTCAAATGAATATCCAAATCGGCCTTACCCTTCACTTTCGTAATATCCATATCAATATCGTCACCCATATCGATTGGCTCTTTCGAAATAAAGCGCATAACATCAGCCACACCACCATGCAGACTAACATTAATATCAACGCCCCCCTCACCAACGGCAACAACATTGTCAAAAACCAGACTTGCTTTAGATACCGGCATCACGCCAATTTTGCCCTTTTTAATATCTATACTCAGCTCATCCTTACCCAAATCAAAACGACCCGATCCGTATATATTTGTTGCTGTATCCAGTGGTGAACGATAATCTACACTCATATTTTCAACATTAAACCCCGCCTCTAATGCATCGACATCAACATCCCATGTTGCACTTCCCCCTTCGACGGATATCCCTTTTTCCGCAACCAGATCAAAATTAAGCCAGACATCCTTAAACACCCCCTCGGACATACGATGAACGACCCATTTCTCACTATTATCTCCACGTAAGACCTTCGGCCATAACGGCTTAATTTGTACTTGCTGCACTTCATCTATCCGCACCTTTACAGGGCCACGCGCACCATCTTGCGTATGTGTAACATCTGCACTTCCCTGAACACGAACACCGCCAAGCGTTACCTCTGTATCCTTAAGGGATAACGTCTTACCCGCATAATTATACGTCGCATTTAATGCCAATTTTTCATAAGGCACAGCATTTTCTGACAAATCCGGATGTAAAATACTCCCGCGCTCAGACTCTATAGATACACGAAGGTCAGACGGTATAAAGTTCTCGTCCAGAATAGTTTCAACTTTGGCATCCAACACAATATCTTGCTCAGCCAACATTTCTAGTTGCGGAACTTGCTGTGCCAACGTCTGAATACCTATATTATTCAGATATGCGGATAACTCGACATCCTTTTGATCCCAAAGGTAATTCATTTCAATTTGCAACGTCGCAGCCTCTAAACCGGCATTTGGCAAATCGACACTAACCTTGCCCTCCATACCTGTATATGTACTAAAAAGGTGAATATTGAAATTTGGAAAAGACCATGTTTGATTGGCAGCACGATCCTCTACAATTAATTGCGCCTCTTCAATTTTAAAAGACTGCAACTTTGAAATTGTCGATTTATTTGCATTTTCCTGCCCAGGACGCGCAATATACCCAAAAATCCGTGTTGTAAATTCCGTTTGATCATCCTTTGCCTCTGACGCAATTGCCCCACCCATATTAAAATCAAGAGCGCCCTCCTCATCACGTGACATCCTCAGAACAGGTTTTTCAAGAATAATGGCCTTTGGTAAAATGCGCCCGCCAATCAAACCTGCGCGTGAAAAACTCAAAGAAGCTGTATCAATTGTCAAAAGAGGTATTCCCTCCTTATTCATCAATTGCCCTTCCTTAATCTGTAAAAATAAAGGGCCCTTTAAATCCGGCCAATATAAATAGGCATGCTCAAACACCGCAGAATTACCTGTCTCCGCATCATTCATCGCATATTGGATATACTCTTTCGCAAAACTAATATCGAGCGGTGTCTTAGACACACGCAAAACAAACAAAGTTACCAAAACAAGAAATAAGACACATAAAAACGCACTTATTTTTATGCTAAAAGCACTAATATGCCAACAATAACGCTTTAACCTTTTAGGCACAGCTTCCCTTTCAAAGTCCTGAATAATAGAGAATAAAACAATCCCATCACTTGTACCCCACAGCAAAGCATTTGACCATACAGCCTGCCTGCTTTAGTAAGGAATAACCACTATTATATTTTTCAAATATGAGGATAAAATGACAGATTTAAAAATCGGTGATGCAGCACCTGACTTTACCCTGCCAACTGACGGTAATAATGAAATAAGCCTATCTGATTTAAAAGGTAAAAACGTCATCTTATATTTTTATCCAAAAGACGACACTCCGGGATGCACAACTGAATCTTGCGCATTCAGAGACGCTTTACCTGACTTTACCAAGTTGGACGCTCAAATCATTGGCATATCAAAATGCTCCGTTACCAAACATGATAAATTCAAAGCCAAATATGATTTGAATTTCCCATTGGCCTCGGATGAAAACGGATCTACATGCGAAAATTACGGAACATGGGTTGAGAAAAACATGTATGGCCGTAAATACATGGGCATAGAACGATCAACCTTCATCATAGATAAAAACGGAAAGATCGCCGCACTATGGCGCAAAGTGAAAGTAAAAGAGCATGTTGAAACAGTACGCCAAACATTAGAGACACTATAAGCACAGATACAAACAAGGCCTTTAACACAACGATAAAGGCCTTGTTCAATCAAAAAATTAAAACGACTTACTCGCTATCAAAATCAACTTCCTGACAATTCAACTGCAAGCCAACAAATTCATTATCATCAGAGACATGTACCCAAAGCTCAGATGCAAGCATCCCCGATGGACAGGAACGCAAACCATTCCAGTCCCCACAATTTGTACGAGACTCAGTATCTGAGCGAACTTCCGCATCAGAACATGCCCCTTCAAATGTATATTCATGTGAACCGGAAGTTTGCGTTGAACACGTATAATCACTACCATCCGGCTCAACCCCAGTTACAAAAGCTCCCCACATGGTAATGCCTTTTATACGGTCATTAGCACCCCTCTTACTATCACATGAACGGATCTCATTCAGATACATTTCTAAATTTTGAAAAGCCAAACGCGTAGTTTTCATAGAGCCATTATTATAGCTCGAACTGTTACAAACATTTATCTCTTTATAGACAGTATCATTTCCATCCGTCTCAAAAGAATCCGACAAGCTCTTAAACTCAACCTTCATATAACACGGCTTATCAAGCCCACCGCGTGCGCCACCTTCGGCCCATGCAATTGATCGTATTCCATACCCACCACCACTCACAGAGAGCTTACGAACATCAGACGTTGACGTCCCGGACACACCCGTCGTAGAGCTATCCCCCTCAAACTCCGCAGTAACACAAGCAGTAAGCGATAAGCACAACGCCGCCACACCCGAAATAGCCAAAAAACGCAATCGGTTTGATTTTTTATTCCCAAACATCATGTAAAAATCCTCTTAAATATTAAATAAATATACTTAAGGTAAACATGCGATAGTAAAAATTATTAATCAAACCTTAAGTTGTGCACCATACGATAGCACAACAAAAAAGCGAGCTAAGAGCCCGCTTTTAAAATCTTTATGTCGCTTACGTAATTACGCGGCAAGCTTAACAGGCACTTCCAAACCACCTCTGGCTTTATTCATATGGTCATGCACATGTGAAATCATCAAATCAGTATTTGAATGGAAGAAATGATTAGCCTCCGGCAACACACGATAATCAACCTCAATACCTTTTTGCATTTGGATTTTATCAACAAAATCCTCAACCGCAGACTCAGGCACAACATCATCACGCCCACCATGTAACACCAAACCTGATGTTGGACACGGCGCAAGGAATGAAAAGTCCTCTGTATGCGCAGGCGGAGCGATAGAAATAAATCCTTCAATCTCCGGGCGACGCATCAAAAGCTGCATCCCGATCCATGCACCGAAAGAAAAACCGGATACCCAGACATACGGTGCATTCGGGTTAATTTCCTGCATCCAATCAAGGGCAGAAGCCGCATCACTCAGCTCTCCTTCGCCACCATCAAATGTTCCCTGTGAACGACCGACACCGCGGAAGTTAAACCTAAGCACAGAAAAACCACGGGCAACGTAAGCCTGAAACAATGCATGCGTAATTTTATTATTCATGGTTCCGCCATGTTGCGGATTTGGATGCAATACCAAAGCAAGTGGAGCGTTTTTAATTTTAGAATGTGCATAGCGGCCTTCAAGACGACCAGCTGGGCCATTAAAAATAACTTCGGGCATTCATAACCTCTTTTTATTGTGCGATTAAATTCTATTTTTTACGTACAAATTTGATAAAAACATCCAAAACAATAAGAAAATATGTTTTGCTCTTTATTCAAATTGCCCCTGATGTATATTAGAGAACGAGAAATAAGTCCATAAATTTCTGATAAGTCATTGAAAAACAATGTGGATAATACGATTGTAAAATAAAATGAAACAACAAATTTACCTCGATTATAACGCCAGCGCACCTCTTCACCCTGATAGTTTGAGGATAATACGCACCATTTTCGAATCAGAAAATGGGCACGGCGCATATAACGCATCATCCGTTCACCACTATGGCAGGCAAGGACGTAAATTTGTTGAAGACGCAAGAAGACAAGTCGCAAACCTAATAAATGCAGACACCAATCAAGTTATTTTCAACAGCGGCGCGACCGAAGGCAATAACACCGTCCTGCATCATTTTGCAAACCAATACCCGCAGGAACGCATACTCATCTCCGCTGCTGAGCACCCTTCTGTTGCACAAGCATTACCACACTTCAAAAACCTCGAAGTCATCCCCCTCAACAAAGACGGCATGATTAATGAAAAAGCATTAGAACAACTATGCGAAAATGCACAAGACATATCGCTTATCTCCTGCATGTATGCCAGTAACGAAACAGGGACAATACAAGACATCAACACACTCGCCCAAATCGCCCACCAAAACGGCGCACTGTTCCATTGCGACGCGACACAAGCTGCCGGACGCATCCCTGTAGATATGAAAAAAAGCGGCATTGACTTTCTAACTCTATCTTCTCATAAAATCGGTGGCCCGCAAGGCGTCGGCGCACTGGCTCTTGGCCTATGCGGTCAAACACCAACTCTTATTTTAGGCGGAGGACAAGAAAAGTCAGCACGCGCAGGCACTGAAAACGTCGCAGGCATAGCAGGCTTTGGCGCGGCTGCAAACGCGGCGCTCAATAATCTCGATGAATACCAAAATCTGGAGACATTAAGAAGCGGGCTTGAACAAAAACTAAAGAACCTCTCCCCTGATATCGTTATCCATGGCGAAAACACACCACGCACCGTCAATACATCATTCTTCAGCCTACCGGGCAGCAACGCCCAAAGCCTGCTTATGGCATTAGACTTAGATGGAATAGCAATCAGCAACGGCTCTGCCTGCTCCAGTGGCTCTGTAAAACCAAGTGAAACACTCAAAGCCATGGGACTTAATGAAAAAATAACGACAAGCGCCTTGCGCTTATCCATGGGCTGGGCTACGAAAGAAAGCGATATTGATGCATTCCTAACGGCTTGGAATAAAATTCAGGCACGCATCGAGAAAAAACGATAAAGGGAAACGACATGCCGACAATAAAAGTCATCGCCAAAGATGGAAGCGAAAAAGATATAGAAGCCGAAAACGGCTGGTCATTTATGGAAATTCTGCGCGACGAAGGCTACAGCGAAATTGAAGGTGCTTGTGGTGGGTCTATGGCTTGTGCAACATGTCACATGTACATCCACCCCGACTGGACAAATAAAGTTGAGACACAGAACAACGAAAAAACTGAGGAAGAAGAAGACATCCTCGACATGGCGTTTGACCTGCATGATAACTCACGCCTTGGGTGTCAAATCCGTATGAGCGATGAACTAAATGGTATCGTAGTCGCCGTCCCGGGTGCAAAGATAGATTGGTAAAATTCGATAAAACACTATCGTTGCTTTGCTTTATTCTCGGACAATGCATAAGTGACGCAGCGTAGAGCCACTACGTAAGAAATAAATAACGATATCTGAAGATAAACGAAAGCAACCAGAGTATGATCCGACATATTGTCCTGTTCAGCGCAAAAGATAAAAACAAAATAGAAGACGTTTATAACGGCCTCAAAAAACTTGAGACGATAGAGGGCAACTGGCTTTTAACAATCACAAAAAATAAAAAAGTAGATCAAATCGAAAACGAAATTGATGTTGTCGTTTACGGCGAATTTTCCGATCAAAAATCCCTTGATACATACAAAGCACACCCTATTTATCAAGACTGCATTTCAATCGTCCGCCCCCTTCGCGACATGCGCATCGCCGTAGATGTTGAGGGTTAATTACCTACCCTACACCCTCAACACATGCAGCAATAGCATCATCAATACAGCCAATCATATATTCATCTATACCCTCGGCTTGCTCAATTCGCACCTGTTTCAAAAGAGAAATAAAATCAGGATCGGGGTATTTCCTTGCGGCTTCCATTGCCCATGTTCCATGAAGCTCTCCCTCTAACTCCTGTATAATCGCAGGCTTGACGCGCATATCTTTTCTAAGAGCCAGCCCAATCATCGCTTCACCGCGAATTTCCGGATTTCTCTCATTCAAATGCTTCACAAAAACAGACCGTATTTCGGGGCTATCCATTTCACATTGCTGCCCCAACCCAAATATGGCCCAATTCCGGACTTCATCATCCTCGTCATCAGAAAGTGTGATTAACCCAGAAACAGCTAATTCATCATCATAGCCACTTAGTCCATAAGCCACACCATGCCGGACATCAGAGGCAGCATGACCTAATAGTTTCAATAAATGAGGAATAGCCTCTTTACTATGACGAAGCCCAAGACCGAATGCAGAAACTTCAACCACATCATCACATTCATCGCCAAGTAGAGAAATTAAGACATCAACAGATTCATCGTGAAAGCTGTCTTTCTCCCACCCAAGCCGTCCTAAAATTTGAGCCCCTATCTCACGTCGAAGCGCGTCGTCAGAGCGCACAAGTGACATTGCCAAACAAAATTCAACCTGACCACCACGCCTGTGCAACTCACTGAGCATACAGTTATATTGATCATCATCATCTACATGATATGCAGATTCCACCAATTCAGCAGAGTCTATCTTATCATATTGAGTATCTTTACCAGACAACAACTACCCCATCGCAACTTCAAGATTTTCAACAAGCTTATCCAAGAATTCCTGTGTCGTAAGATACGGCTGATCTTCCCCAACCAACAGTGCCAGATCCTTCGTCATAGAGCCCTGCTCCACTGTTTCAACGCATACACGCTCCAGTGTTTCACAAAAATCAATAAGCGCCTGATTATCATCAAACTTACCGCGATACTTCAAACCACTTGTCCATGCAAAGATAGATGCGATCGGGTTTGTAGAGGTCGGCTTTCCTTGTTGGTGTAAACGATAATGGCGCGTCACTGTTCCGTGTGCTGCCTCTGCCTCCACCGTTTTACCATCCGGAGTCAATAACACCGAAGTCATAAGACCAAGCGAACCGAACCCTTGCGCCACGATGTCAGATTGTACATCACCATCATAATTCTTACACGCCCATACAAACCCACCTTTTGATTTGATCGCCTGCGCCACCATGTCATCAATCAAGCGGTGCTCATACCATAACTCACGTTTTTCAAATTCTGATTTGAACTCTTCATCATAAACACGTTGAAATATCTCAATAAAACGCCCGTCATACTGTTTCAGAATCGTATTCTTTGTCGACATATAAACAGGATAATTCTGTAGCAATCCGTAATTAAAACTGGAACGTGCAAAGCCTTCAATTGATGCATCAAGGTTATACATCCCCATGGCCACGCCTGATGATGGAAAATCAAAAATCTTCCATTCCTGCTCTTCACCACCATCCTTTGGCGTAAACACCATCTTCATAGTACCCGGCACATCAATTTTCATATCTGTGGCTTTATATTGATCACCAAAAGCATGACGACCAACAATAATCGGGTTTTCCCAGCCCGGCACATAACGCGGCACGTTAGAGCATGTAATCGGCGCACGGAATATTGTTCCACCCAATATGTTACGTATCGTACCGTTAGGGCTACGCCACATTTTTTTCAAGCCAAATTCCTCAACACGCCCCTCATCCGGTGTAATCGTCGCGCATTTAACACCAACACCATATTTTTTGATCGCTTCGGCTGCATCAACCGTAATTTGATCATCTGTCGCATCACGGTTTTGAACGGATAAATCATAATATTTCAGATCAATATCCAGATACGGCAAAATCAGGCTCTTTTTGATAAAGTCCCAGATGATGCGTGTCATCTCGTCTCCATCAATCTCAACAACAGGAGTATCCACTTTGATCTTAGCCATATCTAAAGCACCTTTCACGAATCATTTTCAAAAGTAATAAGCCCTTTTATCATGATTCCTTCCCCGTGAACATGCTACCAAGAGAATAAGGGGGCCAACAACCAAAGCGAGAGAAGTTTGACCCAAATCCCCCTACTACTGTAGGATAATAAAAAATAAAAAGTCTAAGGGTGATAAACATGGGTATAGATAAGCTATCCACGCTTTATAAGCGCGCAAGCCAAGGCGCAGAAGGCGATTGGAAAACAATACTCACAAATGCGATTAAAATCGCCGATGGCCATCCGACACGACATGAAGAGGATGTAGAATACGCCCGCCTACACACACAATGGAGTCTCACACTAGCAGAGCAAGATCCATTTATCCTGTTAAGCTTACAAACAGAAGCAGGAACACAAAACGTCATGCCAAAAACCGATGCTGTTATACGCACAAGTCCAATACGTAGGATGTTAAGCAGCCGCCCATACGAAGACATATTGAAAGAATATCACGACATACGCCTACCAAAACGACACGAAATAACACAAGCACTCTTAGAACAAGACAAGCACCAAAATGAGATACACGAATTATGGGATAACGCAGATCAGAAAAAGTGCTTGAACGAATATCTGGACAACATTGTAATCTGCAAAACAGTTAACGAAAGAACCCCTCTAGATAAAATTAGAGAACAAGCCGACGAAACAGCCTATAAACAACACATAATTTTCCTGTCCGACCTGTTAGAACAATATCCGGAGGCAACCACCAATGTCACAGACAATACCGGTCAAGAAGCCGGACATAGAATGGTCTTATTTAGCGAAATCGTTTCACAGAAAAGAGGCGCATCCGGCGCATACAGCGCGTTAAATAAAGATATGGATACTGAACACCACACTAGCTTGCTCTCACAAATAAAGCAGTCCATCACCGAGGATGCACAACGTTATAAAGAAGACTTGGCACAAAAACCTGAGCAAGCACAAGATGCCTCTGCCCCCTACACGTTTGAGGCATAAAACTCTTGCTTCTACAGCCCTCACACCGAAAAACTTGATTTTTCTACATATTGGCGTATATTCCGCCGCATGAGCGTATAAACAAAAATAAACAAGCATGGGTTTTGCAAAGCCTCCTATGAAGCAACGCATCGCGTTGTTCGTGTTATAAAGGGATATGTTGGACAATGAACAAAAAACTAAACTCTCTTGGCTTTCCAAAAGCCCCCGAAGAAACGCGCGTGGTTGTTGCCATGTCGGGTGGTGTAGACTCATCTGTTTGCGCGGCGCTCTTACATGAAGAAGGCTACGATGTCGTCGGCGTAACTCTACAACTTTACGATTATGGCGACGCAACGTCCCCCGACACACAAGCTATAAAATCAAAAACATGTTGCGCCGGACAAGACATATACGATGCTCGCCGCGTTGCAGAAACACTGGGCTTCCCACATTATGTTCTAAATTATGAAAGCAACTTTCGTGAATCCGTCATTGACGATTTCGCTGACAGCTACCTTAAGGGTGAAACCCCTATACCATGCGTAAAATGTAATCAGACCGTCAAATTTCGTGACCTGTTAGAGGTCGCACACGACCTTGGCGCGGACTGCATGGCAACTGGGCATTATATACAACGTGTAACGGATGATGAGGGGCACGCTCACCTCAAACGCGCCCATGATAATGGTAAAGATCAGAGCTATTTCCTCTTTGCCACAACACAAGAACAACTTGATTTTCTGCGTTTTCCCCTCGGTGGTTGGGCAAAGGATATAACAAGACAACATGCGCAACGCTTAGGCCTGACGAACGCTGATAAACCGGACTCACAGGATATATGCTTTGTTCCGCATGGTGATTACGCGAAAGTCGTAAAAAAACTACGCCCCGAAGGCGCGAAACCCGGAAAGATCGTCCATGTAGATGGCCGTATTGTTGGTGATCATGATGGCATTATCCATTATACCATTGGCCAACGTCGCGGCATTGGTATTGGCGGCGGCGTGTCCAATAATAATGAACCTCTATACGTCATTGCCCTAAACCCGCAAGATAATCAGGTCATAGTAGGCCCGAAAGAAGCACTCGCACGTAATATATTAAATATTTCAGACTGCAACTGGCTATTCGACCATACACAAAATGGCTCAATCAATGTTGATGTCAAATTCCGATCTGTCATGAAACCAACAACAGCAAAACTTTGCTTTGGCGATAAAGGCGCAGAAATACACCTAGACACGCCCCAATACGGTATAGCCGCCGGTCAAGCCGCTGTATGCTATGTCGATGATCGCGTAATCGGTGGTGGCTGGATCACAGGCACCAAGTAACCCCAATAAAAAAAGCCCCGCATCATCTGCGAGGCTCTTAAAAACTACAACACCAATATTATAAATTCATGCTATTCGTATTATTTAATTCTTCCATTGCTCTATCAGTTCCGGTTTGAACACCGTAATAACCAGTTCCTCTTGCTGCCGGCTCATCTGCCGCTGCCTCAGGAGCTGTATCAGGGTTCACCGCATTCGGGTCAGAAACCTCATCAAATATACCAACAAGCTGCATGACATCGGTAAAGCCCGATTCGGTCATCTCTACCATTTCTTTATTCGTAACATCCGGCTCACCACCATATGCTTGAGAAACCTGTTCTTGCCACAATATTCTGTTAATTTTACTATCCGACAGTGAGTAATCCTCAACCCCCTGCGCAGCCATTTGCTCCATAGCTTCTTTTTGAATAACTTCAATTTGTGCCTGACCAAAGTAAGTACTCTTGAAATAATCTAAATTTTTTGTACCTTCACCTTCAGGAGCAGAAAAACTTCCCCAAGTCCCTGAGCTCATATCCCCCATCGTTAAGCGATCAGTATCAATTGCCGCGCCCATTACATACACCTCTTTATAAAAATTTTATCATTACTGTACATTTTAAACCACATGTTAACAAAAACACAAGAAACTTATTAAAAAGCAGAAAAATCACCTCATTTCCCTTGACGGCAGAAGTGAAATAAGGGATAAACGCACTCGATTAGATATCGACCCTGTTATCTTCGTGGCGGAGTAGCTCAGGGGTTAGAGCAGAGGAATCATAATCCTTGTGTCGGGAGTTCAAATCTCTCCTCCGCTACCAATTAACTCTCTTTTATATCAATAAGTTATTATAACTCAAACACTTAAGATTGCCTTTGGTACACATAACTGGTACACACGAGGTATGGAAAAAGTGTCTGGACACACCAATTTATTTAGACGAGGTGCGGTATATTACTACCGTGCAAGAGTACCTAATGACATAGCTAAAACCTATGGCAAAACTGAGGTAAAATTCTCTCTAAATACCAAAGATCACAAAGAAGCAATTAAATGTGTTCGAAAAGAATCGGCTAGAATAGAAAACCAATTCGAACAACACCGAGAGGAACTAAAGAGAACCTCAAGCCCTCGCCTGAAGGACATCACTAGTGAACAGCTAAAACATATCCATGATGTGTATTACCAATACCGCCTTGAGGAAGACGAAGAGACACGCCTTGAGGGATTCTATAGAGGCACCCAGCGAAAGACACCTACCAACACTTTCTCAGAATATACAGAAATAGGAGAAGCCCTAACCTCCATAACCAAGAGTGATTATGCCCAAGGGGTCACTGAAGGCTTTTATGAGGGGGAAGCTATTGAGGTTATGAGCTGGCCTAACGTATGCCTGAATATAGAAGAAGGTTCACTAGCCCATAAGAAGATCTCAAGGACACTCCAAGAGGTCTCCATTCGTGCGCAGAAGGCCATAGGTGAGCGTAACGAAGGTTCTATAGTGGAAACACCAGAGACACCTAAAGCCTCTGTACAAGAAAACTCAAATGCTCCCCTCCTCTCAGAGGTAATGAAAGAATGGATAGAGGATAAATCAAAATCAGATTGGACACCTAATACCGCGAAAAGTAACAGAATATGGGCTGAGGCATTTATAGAAATCACTGGAGACAGACCTATAGGCACCTATGGAAAAGCTGATGTCCGCACCTTTAAGAAAGCTTTAGAAGTCCTACCGCCTAACTGGAGAGGACATAAAGAACTCAGACACCTCACAATCACCGAAGCTATCAATAAGGCTGTACAAGATAACACCCCCGCAATGAGTGCTAAAACAGCTCGTAAGAATTTCCAGTTCGTAGGAAACCTCTGGAGGTGGTCTCTTGTTAACTATGATGAGATTGATAAGGATATATTTACAGGGTTTAGTATCAGCGTGAAGAGCAACAAGCGCACTGAGCGCTCCCCCTTTAACCTAAAAGAACTCAACGTGATATTTAGCTCACCTACTTATACTGGGTGTTTATCTAAGAATAAAACATTCATGAAAGGAACATATTCCCTAAGAGGTACAGCGAAGCATTGGGCACCCCTCATTGCTCTCTACACTGGGATGCGTTTAGGAGAAATCTTGCAACTCCATACTGAGGACATCAAAGAAGAAGGTGGTATCCCCTACTTCGATATTAACGATCACCATAGTAACAAGAAGGTTAAAACAAGTGGAAGTAATCGCGTAATACCCATACACACCACATTGATTAACTTAGGTTTTCTTAAGTTCACGCAAATGAGGAAAGATAAAGGGGACAAAAGATTATTCCCTGAAGTCACCCTAAGCAGTGACGGAACATACTCTGATAAATTCTCTCGTTACTTCTCTCGTTTTTTAGAAGCCATGGAGATCAAACACGACAAGAACTCCTTCCACTCCTTCCGACACACCTTTGAGGATGCCTGTAGAGAGAATGATATTCCCAAAGAGATTATGGATGCACTTCAGGGGCACTCTAGTCAGGACATGTCAGGTCGCTACGGCGCTGGGTATAGTGTGCAAAAGTTAAATGAGTGGCTACAAAAGATTAAGTATAGGGGGCTTACCTCCCTGTGAAATATCATCAACTAGGTAGGCAAGCCCTTATCCCCACACATAGAAAAATATAAACTAAGGCTCTCTAGTGCTTTTGAATCTGCTTTTCTCTGTGCTCTTTTAGTAAGGGCTTAACAAAGTTCGGAACAAATTCATCAAAATCACCATGCCTCTTGTCCTCTAGAGCATATTGGTAAGGGTCAATCCCATCAACGGAACCAAGATTAGGTTCATGCACAAAGTACCCAAGCAACCTTTTTAGTCGTTCTGGCATAGTGCGCACTTCATCACTAGTATATGCGAGATAACTATTCTCTGCTTGCCTCAACCAACCAAGACAATAACTAATAACTGCTCCACACCGTCTGTCTTTAGTCTTATTAGCGCCACCACTGTGAAATAATGATCCTAAATAGATTAAAACCGATCCCTTTTTCATCACACCGTATGAAATCATTTCAGGGGGAAGGCTTTCCATCGATAAATTCAAGGATTGCGTCCGAGGCCACAAATGACTACCTGGTACTAATACCGTTGCTCCGTTCTCCTCTGTAAAATCATCGATTGCCCACATACAATTTATCATAGCCTCATGCTCTGGGTGTGAGAACGGAAACATAGGATCATCCTGATGCATGATTTGTTTCACCTCATGAGGACCAATAGAAATCGCTTGTGTAAGATTAACTTGATAATCGCTACACCAGTCCAAAAGAAAACTATCAAGAACATCAATGATAGGAGTTAGTATTGCCATTTTCTGAAAAGTTTTAGACTTAGAGAATAAGGATCCCATCCTTTTAGTTTCATGACCATAAAAATCTCCCTGACAATCAGGCAAAGCCTCAAAGCGTTGCGACATCTCTTTTTGAAGCTCATCCGTTTCATCACCAGAAAGCAACCCTTCTATGACAATACAACCATCTCGCTTTATAATTTCTACAATTTTAGAATACTCAGTGGTGGCATTTACAGTTTGAATCTGTGCCATGATGGAACTCCTTTCCAAATAAGAACATTATAAAACTACTCAGTCATCAAAACTCCCTTGAGCCATACTCAAATAATACATAGCGGTCTGCCAATTATTACGCTCTGCTATCTCAAGCAAATATGAAATATGCTTCTGAACAAAAACAGAATCCTCCATACCATTCTCAAGGTCGCTTACAACCTGCATCAAATGAAAGCTAACCTCTTCATCAGAAGGCACACTCTTCGCTGTATTTAGACGTACACAATTATCAAGCATTTACATTCTCTCTTTCTTTGGGGGGTAAAATTTGCGACACCTTACGTTGCAGCAAAGGGGGTAAATCATCGTAAGTAGGGGTATAAGATACGCCTGTCTTACGCCTTACATTCTTAAGCATTGTATTATCAGTACGAAAACGCCCTACTATTGACGCACTATCTTCAACGGGCAGTTCTTGTGAAGTATCACTAGCGATAAACCCTGTACGGCTCACAGCTCTTCCTACTTTTGGCTCATACATAGTGAAAATATCTTGTATGCCCACCATATTACATACCGTAACTAAGCCATTGATAAGTAAAGCGGTAATATTGCGATTGCTTTTAACCGTAGATCTGGTGTCATTTGAATATGAATAGACTCCAAAGCGGCTAACTTCCCAGACACAAGGTTTCCGAGGCATATCAAAACCCTCAAGAAACTCAGGCCAGATGTCTCTGATCATAGAAGGGCTGGTGCTTGGCAGCATTCGCCATACTCCCGAAACTCTCTTTTTCTCATCTCGCGCTAAAATATATACTGTTTCAGGGAGGTCATAATCATCAATTTCAAGCCCCTCACCTGAAATATCAACGTCCCACTTCATACGATCTTTAAAAATAAATTTCCTCACTCGATGCATTTCAATAAGACTCTCTGTCTTACCAGCTTGACCAGCTTGAATGATTTCTATCATCACACTGCTCCTCCCTATCTGTTCTTGAACTAGGAATAAGCATTACAAGGAAGGGAAACTGAGGGTAGTCCACTATAGTGGACTCAATAAAAGGAGCGGCACATGCAATGGTACACGTTTTTTTCCTGAGTAAGTCCAACACAACCTACACACTAGAAGTATTTAGCATTATGGTTGAGTTAACCTATGGAATTATTAATCCACTGATGATTGCTTTTGCTACAGCATGAGTATTGTTAGAGACGTTTAACATATTAAATATTCTTTGCATAAACTTTTTTACAGTATCTTCCTGAATACCTAAGATAATACCTATCTCCCAATAAGTTTTTCCTCTGGCAACCCAAGTTAAAACCTCAGTTTCCCTATGAGTTAGAGACAAGTCACTTTTACTTTCATGCAAACCTAGCTGTAGAATTCTTTCGTGCGCATAGGTTGCAAGGATATGCAGCTCATGCCGAACTACATGAAAAATATCGTTGAATTGCTTACTTGGTAAGTCACTAACAACTGAAAAAGTAGCCTCTATTTGCCTTGGTCCATGTATTGGTATGCTCCCTCCCGAGACCAGACCCACTGATTGACTATCATCAAAAATCAACTGTTGCGCTTTAGTTATAGGGTATCTTTGCTCTATATCAGACCATTGAAACGGAGTATTAGCCTCTAAAGAGAAACGCCCAACCATATCGTGACTTTGATAATTATTATTTACATACTGATTAATAAATTGATCTGGGTAGGTCGAAATAAAGATTGGCTGATGGTCTTCTGAAGTTGGCCAACGTAACCAATAGGTAAACCTGTCAAAACCATAATTTTGAACTTGTTTTTGTAAAACCTTAAGTATCTCATCCAAATTTTTACAACCACTTATATCGACCAGATAAGTTTCTATTTCTTCAAAAGTAATTTTTCTCATAACAAAACCAAAGATTGCAAAGTAATGGCGAATACATATTTAATATAAGCACTATATTAGTATTTACACTATTTAAATTCATACACAACTATGCTTAAGTATTAATACATTAAATTAATTGTTGCGGGTAAAGATGGAAAAAATAAAAACAAAGGGAAAATGCACCCCTGAAGACAAAGTTATAGGACAGAACTTATATATCATTAGGCGAGCTAGAAGTATTAGCCAAGAGGCTATCGCAAAAGAAATAGGCATAACATTTCAGCAAATTCAAAAGTACGAAAAAGGCACCAATAGGATCTCAGCATCTACACTACTAAAACTATCTCAACTACTAGAGGTTCCCATAGGGGACTTTTACGGTCATTTACTTGGTGAACAAAAGGAATCCATAACCGACCTATCTAGTGAAAGCTTGAGGTTAGCGATACAAATAGACAAAATAAAAGATAGAGATATAATTAAGAATATAAGAAACCTATTAAACGCAATAAGCTAAGGACTGCCTAAGCTATCTCCAAAACAAAAAGCAATTGCTACCATTTTAAGAAAAGTTATCGTGGAGCAATCTGGTATTCTTCTCTAGTGCCCTCAACAACTATTCCGTTTCATTCATTACTTAATACTTCCAAACTGAAAAAACTCTTCTTTTCCGTCTTTCTATATTCCTCGTAGTAACAAGGAGCCCATCCATTCACACACCAAAATGTCTTCACTAGATAAGAGAAGGTGAGAACAGCCATGCCTATTACAAACGCCATAGCAATCGTCTTAAGAACAGCTATCGTAGAAAACTTTAGGAAAGACTCTTCAAGAGCCAAAGGTAGAAAACGTATCTTAAACCAAAATATTTCATAACGTTTAAAAGGCCAAGTTGTACCAGTATAATTGGACGGGATTATACTTCTACTACACATCTTAACAAGGTCACGGTTATGCTTATCATGCCCTAACACGCTATTATATCCTTTTATACCATTAAGACGATTCTTATCATGTCCTAACACGCCCTCGAGATACCTCAAATATAACTCTCCACCCTTTTTATAAAACGAGTCTTTTATCATCTTAAGAAGCGCAAATGTATTCAAGATCGTTAAGATAGTAAGCACCATTGAAATCTGCCAAAACTCCAAGGGACTATGTAACAAAGGCACATTCACACCGTTAATAACCAAGATCCAACCAAAAGTTAAATAAGTCATTTGGTCTCTCGAACGCCAATCTGCGCTAACCTCCTGATACTCAGTTAATAGGCTTTCGACTTCATTAGTGGTCAAAGAAGTAAACATACTAGGTGGAAAAGCATTAGGGATTTCTGCCTTCTTCATAGCTGCAACGAGTGCAGTGTAAACATCATCAAATATATTAAACTTATAATGATCCCCTATCCCGTTACCAATCTGGTATGCATTATCAGGAATAACACTCCTCAACATACTTAGATCATTCCCAGAGTCACCAAAGACAAACACACGCTCACCATATGCAGCACTTATTGGTTCTTCCGTTCCGTAGAAATGCTGTGCGATCTCCTCCATAGCATTAAACTTAGACACACCAATAGGGACAACATCAATGGCATCTCTATGCTCATAAATTGTAATCTTTCGTTTCCCCTTAATTAATGCTTCACTGAATTCTGTTTTGACAAACTCAGAGATTTCACTGATAAGCTGCCTTTTAGCATCCTCATCACCATCTATAGGGAAAGCTGTAAAGTTATACTTATTATCCTGTGTATTGAACTTATCTGGAAACTTCGCAGTAACCGCAGTATTTATATCCTCTATTAACTGCTTATACTTGTTAGAGGTTAAAGATTTAGAGAACTGAGTCGGGTATTGGTGAGCTAATGCTAACTCCACACCATTCTCTCCTGAGATGTATGCCTTAGATAGCCCAACCTGCCTACAGATCCCTGCTAAATAAGCGGTAGGTTTACCCGAGATAATGGCAACTCCATGCCCACTTTCTTCAAGAAATTTAAGAACACGATAGCTCTCAAACTCAATAGGCTTATCCTTAAGCGCAAGTGTATCGTCCAAATCCAAGACAAATAAGAACTTATCATCAGTCAACGGTTACTCTCCCCCTAAGAAAACGGGAAAGTTAACAATAAAACTAGGAGTAAACAACCCAAAAGTGTACAATTGATATCACGCAAAGGTGATAAAGACATAAGAAAAGCTGGGTAATGAGAGACATTAAAGACCTAAAGAACAGCCCTACAGAAGATCGCCAGAGAATACTAAGTAATCTTTTAGTACGCTTTACAATGCTCTCACGCTCAAACTACACCGAAGCAGACTTAAAGCTCACAACATCACTCCCTAAATTAAGAGCAAGCAATGAGATAGTTCACGTTCTATCGAAGCAACTCAAAAGTGAGATAGATAACCAACAATTAGCCTACCCTTACGATGCCTTAATGGAAGTACTAAAGGATCATGCTAAAGTGGGTAATATAGAGGACATATTAAGAGCTTCTATGGACGCACTAAAAGATCTGCCCAGAAATTAATCACAAAAGCTACCTTTCGAAATATTATCGATACATCCAACCATAACTGTGTATACCAGATGAGGGCTCAAGTAACTTAGGAGACTCTAACTTAAAAAGTCCTCCGTCAGGCGAGCTAAACGAAGGTTGAACAGAAAAAAGGTTAACGAGCAAGAGTGCAGATACTGCATTTAATACGTTTTGTAAGTTAGCCAAATGATAACTAGTTGCACGGTGATGCTTAACTTTGTTATTTGCAGTCCACCAATCAGGTACTGCCTCTCCTCCATCCTGCCAATTCTCCCAAGGATTTAGAATTAAATTATATCGTGGAATAATGACTTGTTCTCGCAACAAACTTTGACACCAGTGCTCATCTGCTTCTTGCAATGCCTTTCGATAGTCCTGAATCCCTGCATCATCATCAGTTCCCAATAGCTTACAAAGTTCCTTTAAGAGAACATCAACTTCGGATGTAGCTGCTAATAAAATATGGGCTAGCTCAATCGAGTATGTTCTTTCATTATCTGCACAAAACTCTATAAAACGAGCTATTTTCATTAGGTCTTGCTCAATAGCCAGATAATAATTCCAATGCGTAGAAAATTTTGAATAGTGTATAGCCACTTTATAACCCTTTATTGGTGTGTATGCGACAGATCGAAATGATCTCAGAGGTTAATCACAGGACAGAACTAAAGCATTATCCCTATCATATCCGCCATGAGTTTTATATCTCTCTAGAGCTTGACTCAACTCAGGGAACCTAAAGCTTCTTATAGCCTCCCCCCTTGTTGAAGCCACCTGCTGCGCCACCTCCACAAGAGAATCTGCATTCTTAGCTCTCTTTATGTAGCGTCCTATTGCTGTATTAATACCTTTCACTTGCCTAGGTAATAACGGAGCATCAGGAGATTCACGGATTTCATTGTATATATTGAGGATTGCCCCTTGGTTCTCAGCGGTTCTTGGGAATAGAGACATCATAAGGTTCAATGCATTCTCTCCCTCCACTGTAATCATAGGCCTACTATCTCTGGGTGTACCACCCTCCCGAAGGGGACTCTTATAACCTCCCTCAGAGGAGCTATACGTCATCAAAGGGTTAAACAAAGATGGGAAATCATGCCCCTCACCTCTTTCCATCATAAGCTTTCTAAACTCACGAGCACAATGTGACCCTACATACATAACACCACCTTTCCGCAGTGCTGTCTGTGTATCAGGCTCTCTCATCTGAAAATCAAAACGATGGTATTCTGCTAGTGGAGTATCCTCACAGCACCCCGTAATTTCATCGTTCAGAGCAACTCCATGAAAAACCTCTTCAAGCTTGTAGAGTTCTAATATCTGTTCTTTTTTATTCTGCCCCCTACAAGACCCCATAGGTAACTGCTGATTAACCCGCATGTTTATACTCTTGTTTATTCTTTTGACGGATCATAATAGAGATCTAGAAAATTTACAAACTTACAACTATAATGTTAACTCATAGATCAATCATGAGAGGTTTAACATGGGGCAACTAAGGCACACATGTCCACATTGCGGAAGTACAAATTCTACATTTACACGCTACGGAGAATTCAAGGATCCAAACGAACAATCTAGATTTAATTTATCCTTTTCTTGTGGAGGATGCCATCAAGGGGTTTGCGCATCAGTTTTCTCAACTAAAGGAAAGCCCCCGTCTCACCACCGAGGCTTCTTAAACAACACATCGGAGTTTAGAATTCTATCTGTATACCCAGAAATTTCGGAAGCAGCTTCACCTGACCACCTCCCAAATAACATAGCGAGCTTTTTTATTCAGGCTTCAAAAAGTTTACAAGATAATAGCTACGATGCATCCTCTATGATGTCCCGAAAGACTCTAGAGGCCGCTGTAAAAACCTTAGGTCTCGAAACAGAAGGAAACCTCTTTAAAAGAATCGAAGCATTAGAAAAATCAGGAATTATAACAAGCGACCTTAAAGAGTGGGCACACCTCATTAGAAAGGATGGAAATGGAGCTGCGCACGAAGAACAGCCTGTCACAAAACAATATGCAGAAGATTTATTATCTTTCACTGAAATGTTCTTAACATACACATTCACCATGCCGCAGAGGATAAAAAACAAGATGCCTCAACCTCAAGAAGAAACAGATACAAACGCACATAAATAAGAATATATTCCTTTAAAAATAAGACTAAACAAATAAGGAGCCACAAGAGTTTCATCTCTCGTAGCCCCTTAAAGAAATACATTACGTAATATATTCAGTTAGTCATAATATGATTCTGATACAGACGTTTTAACCCTCAGCAGTATGATACCACCTAAAAAGTAAAACACTGGACTCTACGGTGCTTATTTGACTCTAAAACACCATTCTATGATGAGATTATAGCCTCATATTGCCACCTCTGATCGTGCATGTTTACCAATGGTCATGGTGGAGCAATGCATTGTCCCTCGGTACACTTTGAGTGTGTCTTGAGAATACTCTGGATGCATCTTCATGATGGCTCTACAGAGATCTCCTTCTGGGGTTCTTGAGGTAATCTGTATATTTAATTCTTTGCAGGTAATTGTGTGAAGCTCCCCTGCGTATGTGAGCTGTGTATTGGGTTGTATATGTGCCGTAAGCACAGTCGTTATCCTGTCTATGATTAATGGTAGTTATGATGTGTGTCGATCACCCTTATACTTTTATCACTTAAGGTAATGGGTAGGTTTAGTAGCACGTAAAGATCCCCCAGTGTTCCCACTATAGCCTCCCCCTAAGTCTTCTTAAGGTGACCACTATAGTCTATCACTGGTTCCACTTTAGTAGCCCCTTAACCTACCACCCACCCCTACAATAATTAAAGAGTAGGGATGGATAGTAAGACTAAAGAATAACTCATGACCAACACATGAAGAGCCTATAGATATAACTATAGTATATCTCTTTCTCTTCTATACGCCACACAAATTAGTACTTTAGAGGGTAGCTATTAAGGTATCTTGCGGGTTACAAGCGATTTTAAAACGTGACAAGGGATTAATTCCTAGAGGCCACTTAAGAAGCCCTTTTCCTATCATACTTGTATTCCTTATCTATAATTATGTTAAGACCTTTCCACCTCAGTTCGTATCCTCTAGCTTTACCCCAATCGTATGTTTCACTAAAGAAATCATAGTTCATATTCTCGACAGTAAACAGAAACGTCCAGCCAATAAAAGGGACGTTAAATCTCAGAGTAAAGTATCTAATTACAGGCATGGTATTAAGCTCCTTATACGTGTTGAATGAAATATCATGTATAGATGATTGGCTTAAAATTCACAACAGTGAAATACCAGTTAAGTCATTGATAAACTTTCCATTTCTGGAAACTTTTTTACTAATCAAGCAGCATCAGGGCGTTCTCTTAGGATGCGATACACAGAAGCCCTACCTATATGCAACCTCTTGGCTATCTCTGTAGGTGTCACCCCTTGATCTTTCAATTGCAGCACCTCTTGAGACTTTGCACGGGCAGTTGGTTGCCTCCCTTTGTATTTCCCCTCGGCCTTTGCCTTGGCTATCCCTTCACGTTGCCTCTCAAGCATGACCTCACGCTCAAACTCTGCGACAGACCCAAAGATATTAAAGACAAGCTTACCGTGTGGAGTGGAGGTGTCCATGTCAGGACTGAGGATTTTCAGATACGCCCCCTTACCATCTATTACCTCCTTAATATCCAAGAGATGCTTCATAGAGCGAGCCAAGCGATCAAGTTTAGTAACAACCAGTGTGTCATCCTTCCT
>JBOEGG010000004.1:0-157737 GCA_050633285.1 Alphaproteobacteria bacterium | reverse complement strand
TGTCTCAGTCCCAGTGTGGCTGGTCATCCTCTCAGACCAGCTAATGATCGTAGACTTGGTGAGCCATTACCTCACCAACTATCTAATCATACGCGGGCCAATCCTTTGGCGATAAATCTTTGGACCGAAGTCATTATAAGGTATTAGTATCCGTTTCCAGATATTATTCCTTACCAGAGGGTACATTCCCACGTGTTCCGCACCCGTGCGCCACTAACCCCGAAGGGTCCGTTCGACTTGCATGTGTTAGGCCTGCCGCCAGCGTTCGTTCTGAGCCAGGATCAAACTCTTAAGTTTGAATCCATCAAAAATGCTCAAAAATTGAATTTTGGTTTTTGAAGTATATAATCTTCAAGACCTGCTTTAAAAAAGCGATGTAGTACCTATTATGATATTACATTACTGTATTTTGTAACTTACCGAAGTAAGTTACGTGCGTCATGTTAGTGATACACAAAACAGACTTTTGTTTTAATGCACTCAATGCATATCAACACTGCTGCCTGCGTATCTCTTCTTTCATATTTAACGATGTACAAGAACCTTGCAAAATAAAGAACCTCTCAGCACCTTACCTGCGTGAGCTAGTAAACTAACTCGGTATTCAATTTTGATTGATGCAGCATATAAGCATAAGCTTAAAACCTTGTCAATCTAAATCTTAAAGAAAAAGAAGAAAACTTCTTTTTTTTCAAGACCTTAGAGGCTTCATCCCTAAGTGTTTTTTTACGAAGCGTGGGAGGCTTTATACTTCCCGGTCATTTTATTGTCAACCACTTTTTTAAAAAGTTTTTAACAATTTTTCGCGAACATTTCGAAGCAGTGCTCAGTTCTGTTTGCGATGGCGGTTTATACTCTCCACTCAAACAACTGTCAAACATTATTTTCAAAATATTCTTCAGTGTTTTTCCCATCTCTTCTAGAAGTCATTCTATCCAATCTGGAGTGCGGTTTATACTTACCACCGAGACATCTGTCAAACATTATTTTCGAATATTCTTCAGTGCTCCCTCATCTCTTCTTAGAAGTCATTCTATACCGATCTGAGGTAGCGGTTTATACTAACCACTCAAACATCTGTCAAACATTATTTTCGAATATTTTTCAGTGTCTCAGCCTTGTTTCTGAACTTGTCTTCCTCAAGGCGTGAGAGGGGTTATAGACACATCCCCCATCAGTGTCAAACATGTTTTTCACTTTTTTTGAATTAATTTTTAAACCAGCCTTTTATTCGCGAAAAAGCCCTATTCTCGGCAAGAATAATTCAAAGAAGCACGCCCTATCAGGAAAACTAACGCCAGCCCCTACCCTATACATGTATATACTGAAAAAGGTTTAAAACAGGCATACACATATATATGTAACAAAAAGCCATAAAAAACACCCTTGGTTTTTAAGCCACTTCATAATATATATAGCCACTGGTACTTATAACGATAATAAATAAAAGCCTCTACGTACCAGCGTATAATTATATTACAGTTCATCACTATATAATTGCTTCGCTCTTAATAAGAGGTACTCTTATATTAATGGCATATAGATAAAGGAAAGTCCTATTACAGACTCCATCACACTTATTCTAATTCAAATCATTGGCGGGGTATCCCTACTTCTATGGGGAACACGTATGCTTAAGCTTGGCTTTACACGTGCATACGCGACATCCTTGCAAAAGATCATCGCAATAAATACAAGCAACCGCATTAAAGCATTCTTTGCCGGTATGGGCGTAACTGCCATTTTACAAAGCTCTACCGCCACTGCCATGATATGCGCATCCTTTGCGTCCAAGAATATGATCGGCACAGCCGCAGCCCTGGCCGTTATCATCGGCGCAGATGTTGGAACAACACTTGTCGCACAAATCCTAACATTCGACCTTTCATGGCTCATGCCTATGCTGCTATTCTGCGGTGTTGCACTACATCACCGCTATGAACATGGCGGACGTAAACGCCATATTGCACGCGCACTCATCGGTTTAGGACTTATATTACTCTCTTTAAGTATAATAAAAGAGAGCGCAGCCCCCTTACGCGACTCGGAAACGCTGCCTTATATATTACAGCCATTAGAGAACGAGCCATTAATGGCTATATTGGTTGCCGCAGCGATCACATGGGTACTACATTCGAGCCTCGCATCTGTACTTATTATATCCTCCTTTACCGCCAGTGGCCTGATATCATTCAACCTCGGACTATTACTAGTCTTAGGCGCAAATCTTGGTGGCGCAGTCATTCCATATGCGATGACATTAAAAATGGCACCACGCGCAAGGCGGATCACCACAGGTAATATGATAATGCGTGTTTCTTGTGTACTCGCGATTCTACCGTTTATTGGCATGATATCCACGTTTCTTGGCGGAATGGACATCGCGCAAAGCCGTGAAATCATTCACTTCCACACGGCTTTCAACATATTCTTGGCGTGTGTTTTCTTACCTCTTATTTCACCCCTCTCAAAACTATGTAAAAAAATACACCCCAAAAAAGAAGAAATCGTCAAAGAAGAAGAAAAGCCGCTTTACCTTGATGAAACCGCGCTTGAATCACCCACCATATCTCTGGCAGGGGCCGCGCGTGAAACCTTACGCGTCGCAAAAATTGTCGAAGACATGTTCAGCGACTCGATGACAGCATTAAAAAACGAAGATAGCGATATCATTGAGAAGATTAAAAAGGCAGATAACACAGTTGATATCCTACACAATGAAATCAAACTATACCTAACACGTGTCAGTGAAGAAGCACTCGACCCAAAAGAATCAGACCGTTTTGTACAAATTCTATCATTCTCAACCAATCTAGAGCATGTCGGCGATATCATAGAAAAAAGCTTGATCGAACTTGTCACTATGAAAATTAACGGCAAGAATCGCTTCTCAAGCGAAGGATTCAAGGAAATCCAAGACTTTCACCAAACTATTTTGAAAAACATGAAAATTGCCCAAGCCATTTTCATGTCAGAGGATCCAAAGCTCGCACGCCAACTTGTTGATGGTAAAAAGAATGTCCGTAAAGCTGCACAACAAAGCTCTGAAAGGCATTTCCAACGGTTACGCGAAGGCATTCCTGAGACACTCTCAACCAGTGCTCTACACACAGACATTATCCGTGATTACAGACGCATCAACAGTTACATAACGACTGTCGCTTATTCGATTCTGGATAACGCACAAACACATAAAGATGAACGTAAAGAGGCGTAACCCTAACAAAACAGAGTTATGCCCATCATTTTCACAAGCATACGATAAGTTTTTTTACTTAATACACGTATAGTTATACCCTAGTGCGAATCGGTCTTTCGCGTCAGAGGGTATAGATGTCGCGCATCTTTCTACATTTGTTAATTACATCATTGCTCTGTGTCACAATGCCTTACACAGTAAAGGCAGAGTTACCGAGCCCTTATGCACCATGGCCTCAACAAAATAACAGACAAAAAGCCATTCCTCACACACAAGAACGTGACAGATCAATAAACACACCGGGCACTGCACTCCCCTCAGACAGAAACTACCCGACCAAGGAACAGAACGCATTCGACCTATATACAGCCGATAAACAAAAGCCTCAGCCCCTTTCTGCACTTGAAAAAATCTATGCAGAGCGTTTAATTGATGAGCCAAAACAATTTGGCTATGACATGTTTACAAATATGGACATTTCATCCTACACCGCACCAATGGGCGCAGTTCAAGACGACTATGTCCTTGGAACAGGGGATGAACTACAAATCACCTTTACTGGCGGACGTGTAGACCAAGGTGAATACAGAATAGATACACATGGCATGGTTCAGGTAACTGAATTTCCGCCAATTCCGGCAGCAGGACGAACAATCGCACAGCTTCGCGAGAGTATAAATGCACACTTACAGTCCTTTCACAATACACAGGCCTATATCTCCCTGTCTTCTATAAGACAAATTAGCGTCCTAGTTGTCGGAAACGTCAAACATCCCGGCCGAAAAAGCTTAAGCATGTTTCATACCGTACTTGATGCCCTATCTCTTACCGGTGGTGTAAAAAAAGACGGATCACTAAGGCGTATAAAGCTAGTAAGGAACGGTCGTAGCACATATATAGACATTTATTCGCTGCTTATGCATGGTGCACCCCACATTGATATGCGCTTAAAAGACGGTGATCGTATTATAATCCCGCCCATCGGGCCAACAATCGCGATTTCCGGCGCAGTAAAACGCCCCGGCATCTACGAAATCAAACAAACATTAAATGGTTTAAGTGCACACACCAAACCAAATAGCGAAAAACTCAACCTCAATGCAGTTTTAGACTTTGCCGGTGGCCCTCTGATCTCCGGACAAAACAGGTTTCTGAAACTGACACTAACATCAGATGGTCGTGAAATTGTCACTGAAATTCAAGATCCATTTCAAAAAGTATTTGAAAGCGGCACAATCTTAAGTGTACTAAAAGGGACTGAAAAAAGAAGCGGTACAATCGAACTTGTTGGGCATACAAGGCGTCCAGGTTTACACGACTTGTCACAAAACAAAACTTTATCTGAATTGCTCAGTAATGAATATATTTTAGGTGACGATATCTATCCACTTATCGGTGTTATAGAAAGATGGAATAAAACGCAGCTAATTACACAATATATTTCATTTCCACTTCGTCTCGTATTGAATAATGAATTCGACCTAAAACTACACGATAATGATGCCATAAACCTCTTATCTAATTCAGATATATCAAATATTTATGCCAGTAAACAGCCGAATAACCCTATCCAAGAAAACCAAGAACAAGGCTCTCGATTTAATGATATAAATATAATAGACAACCCTGAGCTAAAATTTTTCCTAAAGGAACGATCTGTTACAATTAGAGGCGCTGTCCGTAAGCCCGGATCATACCCTGTATCTGATGGTATAACACTAGACAATATACTTGCAGTCGCAGGCGGTATGACCTTAGAAGCAGACACAAGCAATATAGAAATTACATCACTCTATGCAGATACCCCTATTAAAGGTGATGGAAGAAATGGAAAAAAGAGATCAACCATAGATTTAAACGATATATCACCCGCTTATGTCTCAATAACATCCGGAGATTCCATCCGTATAAATCAAAAGTTCAAGACAATAGCAGAAAATAACATCTTAATAATCGGTGAAGTCAAACACCCCGGACACTACGACCTCCTTCCGGGTGATAAAGTCTCTGATATAATCGAAAGAGCCGGCGGCCTAAGTGAACAAGCCTACCCAGCAGGTAGTATTTTTAGTCGCGAATCAGAAAGAAAATCCGAGGAAATGCGCTTCCGTAGCGCTGCTCACGATATGGAACGCCGTCTTGCCGCGGCAGTAGAACGTGATAAAGACGGCCCAAATGCAACACAGATCGAAATGGTACGTGAATTAGCAGAGGAATTGAGCACGATTGAAGCTGTCGGGCGTATCACCGTTGAAACGAACCCTGCCGCCCTACTCGCGAGCCCTGAATTGGATATGTATTTGGAAAAAGGGGATCGCATATACATCCCCAAACGCCCGCTAACCGTACGTGTTAGCGGAGAAATACTATCTCCGGCCAACTTACAATTCCGAAAGAATAAAGATCCTCTCGACTATATCCACGAGGCTGGTGGCTTTACCTATCACGCCGATAAAAATCGTACATTCGTTCTATTCCCAGACGGAAGTGCACAGCCCCTACAGGTTAGCAACTGGAACCATAGACCAATTTTCATTCCGCCGGGCTCCACAATTGTAATTCCGCGCGATCCTAAGCCATTTGACTTCATAGAAAGCGCAAAAGAAGTCGGACAAATCTTAAGCAACCTTGCCGTTACCTCCGTCTTTATTGACGACATACGTGATTAATGGTTAAACATCAGCAGTAACCAGAGATAAAAACGATGTCAGAACCCCAAAAAAAACAAAACATCTATAAAAAGCACTTCCCCGTTTTCACCATCATAACCATCACACTTAATAACCATAGCGGGCTATTAAAAACCTATAACTCTATTGAAAAACAAACCTTTACTGACTTTGAATGGATCGTCATAGATGGAGGATCAACAGACGAAACACTTGATTTCTTACGCTCTAAGCGCGCAAACACACGCACAGCACAAAATCCAATGAAATTCATCAGTGAAAATGACGACGGTATCTATGATGCGATGAACACCGGCATATCCATGGCAAATGGCAGATACATTATATTCTTGAATGCCGGAGATGAACTTGCATCTGATAAAGTTTTAGAAACCCTCGCGCCTTTTACCAAGAACAAACCAGACTTTATATATGGTGATTCGCTCGAATATACGCAAACCCCAAAGAAACAAAACAAACTCACACTAAAACCAGCGCGTAAATATAAAGACATTGCTTGGGGGATGTTCACACATCATCAAGCCATGCTCTATAGCCGCCATAAAATACGTGATGAGAAACTGCATTATAGTTTGCTCTATAAAATCTCCGGTGATTATGATTTCACCGTACGTTTTCTGTTAAAAGCAAAAAAAATCAATTATATGCCCAAACCTATATGTATTTTTGAGCCTGGCGGCATCTCTCAACAAAATGCAATGCTTGGACGACGTGAACAATACATCATTCGTGAAAAGCTCGAAATGATACCACAGCCTAAAAACCTATGGATTTTTATCGCTCAAACCATCGCATGGCGCACAAAAAAGTCATTCCCGTTTCTATACAAGCTATTGAAACTATTCATAATTCATCAAGAAAAACAAAAAGTAAATAAACAGAAGCCATAATTATTTACGCAAATTACATCGTACCATAGCGCAATATTTCATGCGACTGAGCGCAAATTTATATCCGGCATAACCATCAAAGAAGCCAAACTTCACAAAATACGAAACAAAAAACGTAAGAACACCACGAAAATATGATTGGCGAAGTAACTTTTTCACAAACTCACGCGCAAAAACAGGATCTGGCGGGTATAATTCGCGCATAATCATTTCCGCTTCCCACTTGGCATAACGTAAATGGCGCGTGCACCACGCTGCCTCATCTTCATAAGCATAATGCAACACAGGATAGTGAAGCTGTCCTAAACCAGAATTGCCATGACCAACCTTACGTACGGGTTGATAATGCCCCTCAATTTCCCCCATGCCCGAAATATCCAAATCATCAACAACCGGAAATTCAAACTTACAACGGTCAAATAACGCAAGCTTGTTATTACGCAAGCCATAGCGCAAAACTTTACCATGCCAAGTATAATGCCCTTGAACAAAATAACCTGACTTTTGTTCTTCATTTTCAAATAGGGTACGTATCTCATTAACCAGTTCAGGCGTTACAACCTCATCTGCATCAACCCAAAACACCCAATCATACGGAATTTCTAAATTATCGAGACACCATTGACGTTTTTTCGGGTACGCACCATCCCATTGATATAAAACAACATCTATGCCTTTTTCACGCGCTATCTCACATGTTTTATCATCGCTATACGAATCAATAACAAGGACATGTGCAAAATCTGTCAAAGCATCAAGACATCGTCCAATATTATCTTCCTCATTCTTCGTCGTAATTAAAACAGACAATGGAATCTTAGTCATGGTGACGTAAACCATAAATGACGAAACCTAAAAACAAACCGATAAAAACAAAGACAGGATATACCAAATACGGATCAGGCCACCGCGGCCTTGATGAAACAGAAGGAGGTTCAATAATACTCGCCGCATATGGTTCATCCAACGAAACCATCATCTTCAAACGCTCTTGCTCCATCAACAAAACAGTTAAGCTCTTTCTATGTTCAGGATTCGTGACATTTGATAAACCAACATGTAGGTAATCAATACGCCCATTCGCCTCACGTAATAACCGCGCACGAATAATCTCATCCGAAATACGGTGCACTTGCCCAATCATATGCGCCGCAAATTTCCGATCAGGATGTAAATATACAAGCCGACGCAACGATGTACCACTCACCGGTTCTAAAACCACACGTCGAGATACATACTCAGAAAGCGTTTGCGCATCCCAACTCAACCTTCCTTTTGAGAATTCAAATGGCCTGTCAAAGGCCAATGCCGATAAAACATCCTTATCTGCCATCAAAATAGAAGCAACAGACACACCATCATAAATGTTCTCAAAACGTACAAAGGCCGCATTACTTTGAAAATCTTCACGTTGCACCTGAATAGAGCCCTCTCCCGCATGTGCAACAGCAGCCAACCCCTGCCCCATTGGACGTGCAGGAGCAATAATCATTTCCGCACGATAAAAATCCTGCGCCAACGACATAAATAAAATGCCCAAGATCACAAAAACAAAGCCAGCAAACGTCATATAATATTTCGCCCGCCAAACATCACGTAATACATCAAACAATGTCTTTTCAGGCAATATACGGGTAGGCATCGTTTACAGAACTCCTGCTTTAAAAATAATATTTCTTTTAATACAACCATATATGCACTACACACACATGAAAAATCGACAAGAAGATAAACGATTTTTATTTGTAGATACCTTACTTTCTACCATACAATTATACATGCAGAAATATATAAAGGCACCGTCACGCAATGAATGACAATACAACTATTTGGGTACTAACTGAAACTGGCGATATGTCAGGTCGGCGCAATGCATTAGACGGTGTTGCCCGTCATTTATCTGAAGATATACATCATCTAAGCATATATGACCTCGAAGTCCCTGCCATCCCGCCGGAAAATATTGACGCACCTACAATGCAAACTGACTTTAATGATACACAACACGATATAGGGCGACATGAAATGCCCGATATCATTTTGACCGACCTCAATAACTTTAACAATGGTAACGGACAGAGCATCGAATCATACGATAACGACATTGAAGTCAGCTTCCCCGATACAGTTTTTGTATCAGCCGATATGCAGTTTTTAAATTGGGAAAACTTTGCACAAGGGAGTGACCGTAACCTGTCACCACATAACTTAACACACGAACAAATCAAAAATGAAGCGCATCAACTGCAATCAAGACTTGGAGAATCATCCCCTATAATAGCCATCATGGTCTCTGAAATATCACCACGAGAAAACCTTGAGGATCTGCAAGAAAAACTTACCCAAATCACGCAATCTCACCCTGAATCTGATATCTACCTTTGCTCCGCACCACGTACAGATCCCGATATATTCAATGCATTATATCAAACAGTACAAAATACAGATAACACCGTTCATGTCTACGACTGGAAAAATGAACAAGGTGAAAACAATCCGTATATAGGACTTCTACAACTCGCTGAGCATATGGTTATAGTTGGTGAAAGCCACTCAACACTATCCGAGCGCCTATTCACAGGACAATCAGCCTATACATATTATGAGCACCCTAAAGAAGTAGAAGATTATATCCGCGCAAACTCGAACCAGACTAATCAGGGACAAATAAAAGACTTAAAAACAGAGGATATATCAAACGGCCTCACCACTGACAAATTTCCCCCCATTGATATAACGCCCGCAGTTGCACAAGGAATCCAAAATCAGTATGAGCAACACTTACAAAAACAGCGTTCTTTAGGAAATGATCTGTTAGAAGATACAGAACCACCTATCTAACACTCGGTGACCAATCAAATATCAAGGTCATTCTTAACCGCATCCCACGCACGTTCCATCCACGCATCAATAGAATCATGTGGTGTAAACACCTCGCGTGCCTGAAGCGCGCCTTGATACGCATCGTTCCACGCATCCCCATTCTCACGAAAACATAAGATCGAACGTACAAGCTGCTCAGCATCCCCGGGAGGAACAACAAAACCTGTACCAAAATCTTGTATCACTTTTGCCGTTTCTGATTGCTCTGGCCCAACTAAAATCGCAGGTCGCGCAACCGCAAAAGAAGCATACAACTTACATGGGACAATGTAGCCCGCAGCGTCTTCTCGCATAGTAATCAAATGAATATCGCCACTTTCCATGACATCACGTAATTGTGATGCAGGTTGATATGGCATCAATTTTATATTATCCAAACGGCGCTCACCACGTTGCGTAGCGATATGATCAAAACGCACCCCATCCCCGACAAAGACAAACTCAATATCTGCCTCACGCTCTTGTAATATTTCTGCTGCATTTAATATCGTATCAACATCATGCGCCCGCCCTAAATTTCCGGCATACAAAACCCGAAAACGCTTTTCTGTTTTCAAAAGCTTTTCAAACGGACGACACGCCTTATCATCCAATTTTGGTGTAACCACCGTCACATCCGCCATATCAGGGTCTGTCAACTCAATATCAGGCCAGTTCGGAACCATTGCAATTTTTTGCGCATCCAGTCCTTCCATAACCAAATGCTTTGCCATACAACGCCCACTGACAATAACTTTATCGCATTTACGCATTGCTTTTTTACGTACATTCCGCATAAAACGCATAATAAATTTAGGGAAATGCACACCCAGCGCAGGAAAAACATCCGGATATAAATCCTGACTCCAATGAACGTGACGAGATTTCTTATATTTAGCGACCAAATGCCCCGCATAAACAATTAGTGGAGGGTCTGTCATCGTCACAACCAAATGTCGGGACTTTAAACGCATTGCCACCCACCACATTTTCATCCAAACCCAGAAATAGGCAAATGCCCCTGAAGGGCGCTCCGCCCCCTTCACGCGGATAATACGTACACCATCCTTACGCTCTTCTCCGGCTTCAGGCCCCGAAGAAACAACAGTAACATGCCACCCCTCACGCGCAAAAGATCTTGCCAGATCCTTTAACACACGGCCAGTTGCCCCACGCACTGGTGGGTAAACCCTATTCATAAACAATATCGTTGGTCTACGCATAAAGAGATCTAATCTTGGAGTGATTCGGATTGCCTAAAGTATACCAAAGAGCTTGAGATCATCAAAAGCACTAAACCAAAATCAAGTGATTTAAAACTCGCATAAAGCGTCAAATCAATCAAAATCGGGGCTGCTAAAGCAAGTCCGAACACAGGGTTCATAAAAACAACACGGGACAATCTTTCCAAAAGCCCCACTATATAAGAAACACAAAATATAATACCCAACAGTCCTGTTTTCAACAAGACACTAGAAAAAAAATTATGTGTAAAATTCACATTTAATCCACCAACCGCCGGAGAGTTAAAATGACCGCCCCACCCCGTTCCAAATAAAAACGTCCAGACATCACGCGTCACAACATTCCAAACCGCTTCAAACTCCTGCGGACGCATGTTTAAACCAACCTTGTATGTTTTATCGAGTAAGCTATCAAAAATATGTGAAAAAGAGAGATTAATCAGTGTGACCACAAATACACCACACACAATGACCCCCATAGCGCGCGCAGGTGATTTATATATAAAATACCCCAACACCAGAATAATATAGAGGAATACCGCGCCAAGACTGGCTCGTTGCAAGGTAACGACCATCGCGACTAAAGGCAGAAAACTCAACGTAATAAGAGTAACGCCAAGCACCATACTACTGACACTAAAATTTCGAAAAACAAAATACATCGCTAACCCGATTAAGAACAAACAGCTAAAAAGTACGCTTGGCATATTCTCAAGATAAAGTAATTCATCCCTGCACCAAATCTCACAACCAACACCATAGCGCATAAATAAAGAACGCAACGAAAACAACAAACCAATCATTAACACTGCGAAACACGTACTACGGAAATAATACGGGCGCGCCCGTATCATCTGAAGCAAGAACAATGGCAAAAATAGAAAAAGAAACGGTACAAGATCACGAATGACTGACACAAAATCATGCCCATAGACAACAGCCACACCAAGCGGAACAGATAACCCATAAATTAAAAAAAACTGCCCTACCGTTTTCCAAAAACGCTTTTTTACTGGCTGTAACACAGCATCACGCGCACGGCCTATGCCAATACTTAACGCCAATAACACACCAACACATAACTCTGCCCACCCAAACGTATCAGGTGTCGGCGAACCAAATAACGCATAAACCATACATGCGCAAAATAGACAAACCGCACGATAATCATAGGAATCCAGCTGAATAGGAAAGGCTAGCTTCTCATGTGGGAATAATAATTTCGGAGAAACATTCACCGGCTATTACCCTCCCATAAAGATTTTCCGCCACATATTAAGTGCAACCAAAACCATAAAAATCGCAAAAATCACCTTCAGACGCTTCACACTAATTTTATGGGCAACAAATGCACCAAACGGCGCAACACTAACACTCACAGGAATAATACACGCCCATGCCAATATATTCACATAACCAATCGAAAATGGCGGTAAATTATCCAAACCATAACCAATAAATACAAACCCAAGCGTAGCCGGAATAGCAATAACAAGCCCAAGAGCAGAAGCCGTCCCCACTGCGCGATGCATAGAAATACCGTGTAAACTCATATAAGGGACACTCAATGTTGCCCCGCCAATACCAATCAACGCAGACAAACCACCAATCACAAACCCTGCAATTGTCGTAAAAGGCTGTTTTGGCTCTGCTCCCACCAACTTAAATCGCGACGGATTAACAATCATAATGCCTGCCAATACTAAAATTGCACTCGCAAATATCATTTTCATCGACGTTGCATCCAACCCTTGAGCAATCCACGTTGCCAACATAACACCAAATACAACGCCAACACCGATATTACGCACCAACATAAAATCAACACTGCCCTTACGTTTATGTGATAAAGCAGAAGAAAACCCCGTAGGCACAATAATTGCCAAAGATGTCCCCACGGACAAATGCATAAGATAGGCAGGATCAAACCCCATATCAGGTTGCAACATATGAAAAACAAAATACAAACCGGGGACAAGGACAATACCACCGCCAACACCGAGCAACCCCGCCAAGAACCCTGCCACCGTGCCCAAACAGGCCAATAACAAAATCGCAGGTAAAAATGTTACGAAGATATCCATAAAAGAAAGACTATCACACAGCCTCCCTCATACAAGTGCAGAGCAAAAATAAAAGCCATACCAAATCGGCATAGCTTTTACACATTCTTTGATGAGGTTTCTAACCTCTATTTCTTAACCTTATTGAATAAACGGCTTGGCGCGGTTTGAGAAACGCTTTCTTGCTTAGATTGCTCGCGACCAAGATTATTCAGCTGACCTTTTGTAAAAATACCACTTTTCTTTAACATCGCTACTTTTTGATCTAATTTCTTTTTTCGGGATTTTTGCTTACCGGCCTTATAATCTGCAATTTGCTGTCCGTGAAGCTTTTCCATTTCTCTACGTTCTTGTTCAAACTTACGCGCTTGTGCAATTTGGTATTTAGAATTAGCAATTTGAAGCTCGTATTCTTGTTGTAAGGCTACATCAACATCACTTTGTCTACTTAGTGCAGCATTACGCCCCATGAACTTCCATAGCTTCGAAGATGTTTTTTTACCTTTACGAACAACTTTATAAGCATCAATTGACGACAAATACCCATCACCATGCTTACGCGCCTGAACAGCTGTACGGTTATACAAAACAACATCACCACCATAATGTGACGCAGAACCATTATAAATCGCCTTACCCGACGGCGCCTTCGATGTACCGGAAGGGCTATTCCAAAGCTCCGCTGCATTTAATGTTATATAAGGCCCAGGCGCCATAACACCAAAACCAAACACCACTAAAAAACCATAAACTGAATACTTCATAATCTTCTCAAACCATAAATATGAAAAAAACAAGGCCAAGCCTCTATACACTGTAACAAAAAACACCCCCCTAATGCAAAAAAAGAATCACACCTATACCCTAATAAAACTGCCAAAATTAAACGATTGTTAAGAAATTAAGGTGATGATGGGTATGGATTATGAAAAATAAATTTAAGAAATAATCATAACACTTGAGTAACCCGTGGAGTACACAATGCGTATTAACTTCAAAAAATTCCTGAAAAGCGCAAACATTACAGAAGAATTATATCCTGGAAAGCGAATTGTAAAAACATGCCAACATGCCGGTGAGTATAAGAATCACTGTGTTGTCGTTGACTGGCGTAGCCCGGATACAATAAATATAAACGTACGCCCCGGGGTAACGGGTAAAAACCTCCCCCCTGAGTTATTAAAAAAATATCCAGTCTGCTTACAAATGCCAACATCTGTCAAAATCAAGGTTGTAAACGACGATACAAACGAAGATGAAGAGGATGAAGAAGAAGGTAAGTCAAAAGGTAAAAGCGGTGGCGGCGGTAAGAAACCGGCGAAAAAGAAGCTCGAAGACATCGAATTAATCGCTGCACGCTTCGGTGATATGGCCGAAGGGCAAGTCCCGACATTGGGAGAGGTCAAAGAAATGGTAGTGATGGGCATCCAAATCGCCGCAGAAGCCTTTGAAAATGCGTTTAGTGAACTAACACGACAAATAAGTCATACAAAAATCACAGCAACAGAAATTCTGGCAAAGGCCGCCGATATGGTAACCAAGGTACAACCACCAAGCTTTATGGAAGCAAAAGGTGATGAAACCGCCAATTACAGTTACGATCGCGATAAAAATGCCGATATAGGGATGCGTATGACCTTAGGGTGACCTAATAAATAGCGCAAAGATCAACTTAAGAATCCATACTTCGTTAAAATTGCCGGATAGCCCTTGGGCTTATCGGGCAATTTTTTCATCTTCCCTTGCTCATCATGCATGAACAGATTAATGATAGACTTCATACTTAGTCTTGCAAGGAGCATAAACAAAAGTGGGCAATAAAGACGATAAAGATATCATTCACTTCCCAAATGCGAAAAACCGCAAAGATCGTGATAAAAATAAAAAACGCGATGACAAAGAAGATGTGAAAAAACAACGCGAACAAGACAATATGGAGGAATATTATCGTTCTCAATATAGGGCTCAACGTGCAAAAGACCTAAGCCAAAGCGCACAAAAAAGCGCATCATCATCAAAAGGAATGATCAATTGGGACAAAATCCCCCCCTTTACACGCACAATTGCCGCCTTGTGCCTAATCGTACAGATAGCCATGTCTTTCATCATAACAGACATACAAAAACTCTATCTCATATTTCACTACGGGTTCACACCCGGATTTTACACCGGTGAAATAGCATGGGGTTGGAGCGCCCTTGCTGCCCCCTTCACAACAATGATAATGCACAGTGACTGGATGCATCTGGCATTTAATTTACTAATGATGGTCGCGATGTGTGGCTTCTTTGAACGAATATACGGCACAAAACGTACAATCACATTCTTTATCCTTTGTGGAATGGCCGGAAATTTAACCTATTTCATTTTAAGCCCCGGATCACATGCCCCTGTAATAGGTGCCTCAGGCGCGTTAAGTGGCATTTTTGCAGTTATGATATTCACAATGATAGAACATGGTATGGTCAGACCAGAAGCACAAAAACGCGGCCCCATCCCCTTTATTATCCTATGGACAGTGATTATCGTGGCCTTTGGCCTTCTGGGGCAGAATATATCCTGGCAATCACATCTCGGTGGGTTTTACGGCGGCATCGCCCTCTTCCACCTATGGAAAAAAAACATCATTCATATTTAAAAAGAATGACGTAGCCTACCGTGGAGCCTCTAGTAATGCTTGAGACAAACTACGCTGCCCACCTATCATCACATTAGAAAAGTTATTACGCCCAAGTGAGAAGTCCCACACAATTGTGTTAAACAGCCCCTGATCCGAAATTGGAACCCACTCTTCATACACACGTCCCGTTTCACCACAGATCCAAACACGCTCTCGCGGTGCATCTGCTGCCTTTTCTAACCACGAACGCACAGCATTATCATCATGCGTTACACAATCTTCCAAACGTGCCCAGATTTTATACAGATTAACATTAGGCCTGATCTCTTCTGCTTTTTCTAAATGTTTACGCGCCTCTCCCCAAAGTCCGGCATCAATCAAAACACTTGCAAGAGCTTGCAAACCTTCAACACTTTCAGGGTTAAGAGCCAATAACTTTTCAAACCAGCGCACCCGAATCATTGTATCACCATCTGTAACAGGCGGACATGCATCATTCCATAACGCCATCAAGCCAGGATGCGGCTGCTTCTTCCATGCTGCCTCAATCATTGATACAGCGGCCTTCTGCTTACCACGTGCCAAATACATACGCCCTAAACGCAATACTGTAGGTATAAAGTTTTTATCAATCTTATGCGCTTTTACCAAAGATTGATAAAGCAACTCTTCATTCCCTTGCGCTTTTGCAATATCAGCCTCCGCCAAGAACATAGCAACACGATCACTATTCGCCCTTTGAATAGGAATAGCGGCGGCTTTTTCTGCTCTATAAAGTATTTTTCTCGCAGAATCCCAATTGCCCGCGCGTATTTCAAGGCTATAAACAGTTTGTAAAATCCAAGCCTGTTTCGGATGCATTTCAAGCGCTTTATGGCCAAGCTCCAACGCTCCGGCAAAATCACCACAATCCAATGCTGATTGCAATAAACCACGTACACCTAGAAAACCCGCATCTTTATTATCCATCAACGCGATAAAGGCACGCCCCGCATCAATCTCACTACCGCCTAACCGTGCAGCTTGCGCTTCTAATAATGTGGCAAGTGCATCATCTGATTTAAGAAACTTTTTCGCGCGCGTAGCCTGATACCCCGCACTCTTCGCATCACCCGCAGCAACAGCAGACAACCCCAGTGTTAACGCCTTTAACCCTTTATCTTTGTCCGTAATATCACGATAACGTGCAATATTTTTAGGCATATCAAGAGCAGTTTTTATAACACTAAAAACAATAATCCCCAGAACAACAATTGCAAGCATAGCCAAAAGGAAAAAGCCAACATGGAATGTGAACTTATAATTCATCCAATCAATAGCAATCGTTCCCGGACGCTCCGCTATCCAGACAACAACGGCAACCACAATTGCTATTTTAACTAACGCCCACACTGCACGGATCATATCATCCCTCTTTTATTATAAGTTTATACTGCTTTATTCAGACAATAACTGAGAACCACCCAAAAACCCGCGGCCCGTATTCAACTCAATGGCTTGCTCAATGGCTTTTTGGGCACTTTTTGCATTTAGAACACCTTCAACCTTATTAAGCCATGGCTTAAGTGGGCGTAGCTCAGCCGAGTTTAAGTTTTTCTTCAAAAGCTTCACAGCCGCATCAAGCTGTCCCTCCTCAACCATTTTCTGCGTTTTATCAACGGTCACTTGCGTATCCGTACCACTGATAAGCTCGCCATCCTTTTCGATTTTAAGAATATCGTTTACACGCGCACTCATCCGCTCACTCAAAGAGATATCTTCTCCACTTAAAGAAGCAGCAACAACATCACCGGCAACAGTACGAAACTCTTTGGACAACCCCTCCGGTGTCAAAACACCTGATTTTGCATGAGGTGCCAATTTCTCAAGTGCCGCACGTAACTCAACATCATCTTCATCAACCATATTCATAAGAAGCTGTAAGTCACCGTCAAAAGCCTCATCCCCACGGTTAAGAGAAGAACGCATTTGCGTCAGACCAAGCAACATCGCCGCAGCCTTCAATTCATGTTCTGGAACATCACCAAACGTCTCACCTAATAAAGCACTTTGTTCACGCGCCTGACCTAAGACATTATTAACATACCCCTCATCCTTATCTTCCATCTCAACGGTATTAAACAATTGAAGAAGACTTTCAACAGAGCCATCTAGTTTTTGTTGGCCAATAACACTACTACTCATTGTTTCAAATCTGGAATATAGGCCATATAAACCATTTTCATTAGCAATCTGTGCAACATATTCCTGTAACTGCACAACATGTTTATCAACATTACGACCCGCCAATAAATCTTCTGATACTTCCCTCGCATCGCGATATACTTCTTCTGCAGAACTTTGCGCTCCACTCATTTGTGTACGAAGTTCGTCTATCTGTGACTGCCAATTCTCAGGGACAAGTCCCTTAAACGCACTTTGCTGCTGTTTCATATCGGACAAATCATCCTCTATCGCAGATATCCTCGTGCCACGTTCAGTAAATTCCTCATAATCCGGCCACAACGTTGCAACAATCGCCGTAATAATCAAAAGCACAAGCCCAGCAGCAATTAGACTGCTCTTCGTCACTGCGCGTTTTTCTGTCGTAATTGCAAGCTCTGTGTAATCAGGGTTAGACGCAGCAGGCTTCGGCTCAATAAACTCATCCGGCTTACTCGCCGAAAGAACGACCTCAGGTGCCTCTTCTTTTATATTATCAGCTTTTACACTGTCGGTTTTTATACTTTCAACACTTACACTAGGTGCAACAGCTTCAGAAACATCCTCTGCCTTTTCCTCATCTTCTACAGTGACAGCATCAGAAGCAGAACTGACATCATCCGTTGGAGCATCACTCTCATCATTAGAGACTGTTTTTTCCTCAACAACAGGTTCGATCACTGGCGCATCATCAAAAAATGTCGACAAGTCAATATCATGCTCTATCGCTGTTTGTAATATAATATCCTTACGACCTGCGGGAATAACATCACGTTTTTTCCATCCCTGCACTGTCGTCACTGCAACATTAATCTTTGCAGACATAGGTCTTATGCCGCCAAATCTTTCAATAATTGCAGCCGCATTTTCAATCGGCTTCTTACCTGATTTACTCATATCAAATCCCTTAATTTTTCCGCTTTATATAAGATGTAGCACAGGCCATAGAACTGTACAAAATTTAATCGGCTTTATGGAACGTCTTTTCCCCAAAAACGACACCTACAAAGCCTATATATTCTCGATCAAACCAAACATACCATCAACATCAGGAGTTCTGGCAATCAAGCACACACCACTTACATCATGCAAAACATCCGCAACAGCTTCACTAATACATAAAAAGCGGACATCTCCCAAAAATATATCTAAACCATATTCCTTAACAATATCACAAAATGCCTGAGCAGTTCTCTTTGAAAGAAACGTCAATGCACATACATTACGCTCACGAATAGCCTTCAAACACTGCGCAGTTAATTCATTTTGTGTACGCGCCTCATAACATATAATTTCCTCAATATCCTGCCCCACATCACTCAATACACGCCGTATATCAAAAGAAATATCTCTCCCCCGAAAATATATGAAACGCCCCTCAAAGAAATTAGGGAGCGTCAGCATCAAACTGGATACATCTGGTGCACATTCAACAATATGAGATGCACCTGCCGCCAAAAGAATATCGCGGCTCTTCTCCCCCACGACATAAAATGGTACATCCCGCCAAGCTTTATCAAAGCTCTCATGTGCAAATATACGCGCTGCATTCATACTTGTCACAATAACGGCATCACCCTCATGAAATTGCGGTAATTGCACATCATAATATTCAAGAGAGATTAACGGCTCGATCAAAAAATCATCCAAAGACAGGTCGCCAATACACTCACATGCATTTTGCACAAACGCTGAACTGTCATTTTCTGACCGTGTAACAATTATTTTTTGAGATAACCTCACAAGATAACCCTATACCTTAAATTCAAGCGCATCATTTACGGACAAAATCAGCCTAAAACACCATCAGGGACAATACCCTTTAGACGTACACCAACGCGTTCTCCCAATGAAATCGCGTCATTAACACCATTACATACACCAGTCTCCTCATCAGACCAGCACTGCGTACCGTCCAAAGAAACCACCTTAACACGCAAATCAATCGCCCCATTATCGAAAGTCGCATGCACACCAACAGGAGTATGACACGAACCACCAAGAGCACGAAGAACACCACGCTCACACTCAACACACACATATGTTTTCAAACAAGAAAATTGGCTAATAAAGGACATTCCCTCTACATCTGAAGACCTAATTTCTATACCAACAGCCCCCTGCCCAACCGCAGGCAACATCTCATCAATTTCAATTGCAGAGGTAACCTCATCCGCCATCCCTAGACGGTTCAATCCGGCACACGCCAAAAACGTCGCATCCACCTGACCATCACGAAGCTTATCAAGACGCGTTTGAACATTACCGCGAAACGGCACAACATTAAGATCAGGCCGCTTATTCAATAAAAACGCCTGCCTGCGCACACTCGCCGTACCAACAATCGCCCCCTGCGGTAGATCAGATATAACAGAAGCCTTCTCAGATATAAAAGCATCGCGCACATCTTCACGCGGCAACATAAAGGGAATAACCAACCCCTCTGGCAAAACAGTCTCCATATCCTTCATAGAGTGCACAGCAATATCAATTTCACCAGACAATAGAGCCTCTTCAATTTCCTTCGCGAACTGCGCTTTTCCACCCTCCAGAGCCTCCAAACGCACCTCACCACCTTGCGGATTCCAATCACCGGAAGTCCTTATAATCCTTAAGGTTACATCTATATTTTGACCGATTTTAGCTATTTTATCCTTCACTATATTGGCCTGCACCAACGCCAAAGGTGACCCACGCGTACCTATGACAATTTTCTCGGGGTATTTATATTCTGGTTTGACAGTCATCTTTTACAACTCTATTCATTATGAGAAATAGTAATTCAATACATACGATGCCATAAAGCATCACGCAAGGGGAGCCGGACGAAATGTTAGTCCTTGGGATAGAGACAAGCTGCGACGAAACAGCCGCCGCAATCGTAAATGACCAAAGAGAAGTACTCTCCAACACAATCCTCAGTCAAATCAAACAGCACGCTGTATATGGTGGTGTAGTCCCCGAAATCGCCGCACGCGCACATTTGGAACATATCGACAAAGTGATAGAAGCCGCCATGAGCGACGCAAATATAAACTTTAAAGACTTAGACGGCGTTGCCGCCACATGCGGGCCCGGCCTGATCGGGGGCGTCATGATCGGTATGATGAGCGCAAAAGCAATATCCGCCGCCCATAATATCCCCTTCGTCGGCATAAACCACCTAGAGGGACATGCCCTCACCGCACGCCTCGCCGATAACATTGAATTCCCATACCTCATCCTGCTTGTCTCGGGTGGACACACCCAGATACTCGTTGCCGAAGACGTCGAACAATATAAAAGATGGGGCACGACATTAGATGACGCCGTTGGTGAATGCTTTGACAAAAGCGCAAAACTAATGGGCCTCCCCTACCCCGGAGGCCCGAATATCGAAAAAATCGCAAAAACTTGCAAAGACACAAACGCCGCATTAGAACGCTTCCCCCTACCAAGCCCGATGAGAGGCCGCAAAAATTGCGACTTCTCATTTTCAGGATTAAAGACAGCAGTCCGCACACACATCGACAAACTCCCCGAAGGAGATTTCGCGCAGAATGATATTGCCGATTTAGCATACGCGTTCCAAGATAAAACAGCCAAAATATTAGCCGATAGATGCAAAAATGCTATTCAACAATTCATTAGAGACTATGGGCACAAGACAAAAACACCAACACTCGTCATCTGTGGCGGCGTTTCCGCCAACCTGACAGTGCGCACAGAACTCGATAAACTCGCACAAGAATACGGTATGAAAACCAGCGCCCCACCCCTCTCACTTTGCGGAGATAACGGAGCAATGATTGCATGGGCAGGTATAGAACGATTAAAACGCGGCCAAAACGATCCTCTGGATTTTAAAGCACGCCCGCGCTGGCCACTTGACCCCAACGCCGCCCCACGCCATGGTGCAGGGGTAAAAGCGTAGAAACAGGGGAAAGCATGACAGGTTTAAGCGTTATAGGAGCAGGCGCATGGGGCACAGCCCTCGCCCAGACAATATCATCAACAGGAAAAAACGTAACCTTATGGGCACGATCCCCCGAACTCGCCCACGATATTAACGCACACACACAGAACAAAGCATATTTAGAGGGCTACCCACTAAACCCATCGATAAAAGCCACCAGCGAGCTTCAAATCGCAATGCAAAGCGATATAATCCTGATGGTTACCCCCGCACAAGCAATGCGAAATATATTACAAGATATGAAACCGCATATACGCACAGAGCACACACTAATTCTCTGCTCCAAGGGCATAGAACTCAGCTCCGGAAAGCTCATGAGTGAAGTCGCACAAGAAACCCTACCCAATACCCCCATAGCAATATTGAGCGGCCCCAACTTCGCACACGAAATTGCCGCGGGCAAACCGGCCGCAACAACACTGGCCTGTACAGATGATAATTTGGCGCAAACCCTACAAAATGCAATTGCTTCACCTAATTTCAGACCCTACATATCAAACGATATTATCGGCACTCAAATTGCAGGCGCACTGAAAAATGTCATTGCCATTGCCTGTGGAATCGCCCACGGCCTGCAAATGGGTGAAAGTGCACGCGCAAGCTTAGTCACACGCGGACTATTAGAGATTGCCCGCCTTGGGGTTGCAATTGGTGCAAACTACGAAACATTCCTTGGGCAATGTGGTATCGGCGACATGATGCTGACCTGCTCATCCGAAAAATCACGAAACTTTTCCCTCGGCTACGAACTTGGGAAAGGTGATAGCTTAAATGACATCCTCAAGCGCAGAAAAACTGTTACCGAGGGCGTTCACACCGCTACATCCATTCTCCCACTCTGCCATAAACACAACATAGACATGCCCATCACACTGGCTGTGCATAAATGCCTAAACGAGGGGCTTTCACTTGACGAAGCACTCCAAGACATGTTGAATCGTCCTGTGGGGCACGAGATATAGGGCAAAACATACATTTATTATCCATTTTTGACCTATATTGCTCTTTTGAAACATAAGGTTAAATGATATGACAGATATATACAAACCATCAAAAGAAATCGTAAAACGCGCGAATATTTCCGCGCACGAATACGAAACCATGTACAAAGAGTCCATTGAAAACCCTGATACCTTCTGGGGTGAAATGGCCGAACGAATTGATTGGTTTACACCTCCCACGACCATTAAAAATACAAGTTTCAAAAGCCCCATATCAATAAAATGGTACGAAGACGGCACATTAAACGCGTGCTACAACTGCATTGATCGCCACCTGCCCGAAAAGCTCACATCAACCGCCCTGATTTTCGAAGGGAACAATCCCGAAGAATCGCGGAAAATCACTTATGGAGAGCTAAAAGAAGAAGTTTCAAAACTTGCAAACGCACTAAAAGAACGCGGTGTTAAAAAAGGAGATCGCGTCACAATCTATATGCCCATGGTCTGCGAAGCAGTCTACGCCATGCTAGCCTGTGCGCGTATCGGTGCAGTTCACTCCGTCGTATTTGGCGGTTTCTCTCCCGAAAGCTTGAAAAACAGAATACTTGATTGCCAATCACGCATCGTCATCACTGCTGATGAAGCGTACAGGGGCGCAAAGACAGTCCCGCTGAAGACAAATACCGATGAAGCCCTAAAAGGCTGCCCCAACGTACACACAGTTCTCGTGTTGAAGCGCACTGGCGCAGATATCGCATGGAATGACGATCATGATGTCTGGTGGCACGATATCGTCGAAGCACAAGGAAGCGAATGCCCATGCGAAATCATGAATGCAGAAGATCCCCTCTTCATACTATACACATCAGGCTCAACCGGTAAGCCCAAGGGCGTCGTGCACACAACAGGCGGATATATGGTATATACAAGCCTCACCCATGAATATGTCTTTGATTACCACGCCGGTGAAGTCTATTGGTGCACAGCCGACGTAGGTTGGATCACCGGGCACTCTTATATCGTCTATGGCCCCTTGGCCAACGGCGCGATTTCACTTGTCTTCGAAGGCACCCCGAATTACCCCGATGCCTCACGCCTATGGCAAGTTATCGACAAACATCAGGTTAATATATTCTACACCGCACCAACTGCAATCCGTGCACTTCTTGCCGCCGGAGATGATATGGTTACAAACACAAACCGTAAATCCCTACGCGTCTTAGGTACAGTTGGCGAACCGATAAACAAAGAAGCATGGGAATGGTATTACAACATCATTGGTCAAACCCACTGCCCTATTATCGATACATGGTGGCAAACAGAAACAGGCGGACACATGCTAACCCCACTTGTAACGTCTGATTTAAAACCAGGATCAGCAACCCGCCCATTCTTTGGTGTACAGCCCGTATTATTGGACAAAAATGGACAAAAACAACACGGAGAAGCGCAGGGTAACTTATGCATATCAGATTCATGGCCCGGGCAAATGCGCGGCATTTACAACAACCCCGAACGATTTGAAAAGACATATTTCTCTGATTTTGACGGATATTATTTCACTGGTGACGGTGCACGCCGTGATGAAGATGGTGATTATTGGATCACCGGCCGTGTAGACGATGTCCTAAATGTTTCAGGTCACCGCATGGGAACAGCAGAAATCGAAAGCGCAATTAACGAGCATAAACATGTCGCAGAAAGTGCCGTTGTCGGCATCCCTCATGCTATCAAGGGAGAGGCGATATTTGCCTATGTCACATTAATGGCAGGGCACAAAGTCGATGAAACAGAATTACGCGCAGAGATAATAAAAAATGTTCGTACAATCATCGGAGCAATCGCAACACCAGAAATTATATTACTCGCCCCTGCCCTACCAAAAACGCGATCCGGTAAAATAATGCGCCGTATCCTCCGTAAAATTGCCACCAATGAGTTTGAAGATCTCGGCGACACATCAACACTGGCAGATTCATCTGTTATCAACACTTTGATATTAGCCAAAAGAAAAGCCGCCTAAACTATAGAAACCAAGGATACATACATGACCGATTTACCCAATATAGCCGATACATCCCCTGCCGGTGTTGATTTGGAAGAAGGAAAAAGTTACTTCTTCTGCACATGCGGATTATCGAACAAACAGCCTTTTTGCGATGGATCGCATTCCGGAACAGAATTTACGCCCCAACGTTTTACCGCAGAAAAAACAGCAAAAGCATGGCTATGCCAATGCAAACATTCAAAGAGACAACCCTTCTGCGACGGGTCACATTCAAAACTATAAAAACAAAAATGCCCCTGATAAAACAGGGGCACATTAAACATTATGTAGACACATTAAAAGCGCCTCAATTAACCTTATCGCATACCGATTGCGGACTTATAAAGATCAAGTAAATCTTCAGTTTCACGGCGCTTTTCACTATCCATCTTACGAAGTGAAACAATTTTACGTATTGTCTTAACATCAAAACCAACACCTTTGGCTTCTGCATAAACCTCTTTAAGGTCTTCCATCAACGCTGCTTTTTCTTCTTCAAGGCGCTCAATACGCTCAATGAACGAAGTTAACCTTTGTCCTGCAACACCACCAACATCCTTTGCACCCTCTTCAGAAGACGCACCTTGCTCATCAGAAACAGGAAAACTTGCAACATTTTCGGTCATATAATTTACTCCTTACAGATATAACTATTATAAAAAACTTTATAAACAGAACCCCAGAGGCTCCGTCAAATTCAAACGGACAAACAACTTGCCATTAATTCTCTTCAGATAAAATAGAATTTTTATTTTTTCGGGCGAACGCTCCAAGTTTCAATCAAAATACCATTCTCATTTGTGGCATCATGAGATCGTCCGATTTGAAACTGCAACACATACTCCTGAGACACAACATCAACCTCACCCTTCTTTTGAAAGTCAGCTTTATAATCTGTGCCCTTCTCAAGATAAGTCACCATTATATTACAGCGGTACAACCATTTATAACTGCCATCAACAGCCCCCTCATTTACAATAATGGGAGTATCTTGAATAAAGCCCTGAATATCAAAGCGACCAGTATCTAAAACTTTAAAGAAGTTTCTATCTGTTAAAAACGCCAAATACTCCTTGGAGCCGACCATACTAAAATTACGGCTTTTCTTACGATATTCAATATCACCTTCTCCGATTTTATAGGAGATAAGCAGGGGAACAGTGCCCTGCACCCAAGTTGTAATAACATCATTTGGCCTGTGCCGAAGCTCAAGGGGCGTTGCATTACGCGCATTCCCCGATGCATCTAGATCTTCAATAACCGCATCTGTGTTTGCAAACGGTGCACGCAGCGTCTCTGCCGGACTAGGCCCTTTACTAGGGGCCGGAAAGAAAATATCCCACCACGCAGCATGAGCAGGAGATGAAAGCATTGCACTAAAACAAATACACGCTAGCGAAACAAAAAGAACACGTCTTAAAAACATTGATAATAAATCCTACTAATAATTATTATGAATAAAACATTCCACCATACAATTTAACCACCTGTCCACTCTTAGCGCACAAAATGACAAGAAAAACTGTTTATTGCATAAATAACAGTTGAAGTACCCTGCCCGGATCGTCTAACTGTTTAATCATGAGCGAAAATAAAGACAGCCTTGAAAATAATACACTCACAAACCGCATGGCACGCTATGGGCGTGTATCAGGAGGCATGGCAAATCTTGCCCTAAAACTGGCAGGGGAGAAATACCTTGGCCTGGATATCAACCGTTCACAACATGCACAAAAGCTCGTCCAATCATTAGGCGGATTAAAAGGCCCGTTAATGAAAGTTGGGCAGATTTTATCAACGATTCCCGAAGCTTTACCAAAAGAATACGCCTCAGAATTTCAAAACCTACAGGCAAATGCTCCGCCAATGGGATGGTCATTCGTACGCAGACGTATGAAAGCCGAACTCGGCAAGGACTGGCAGGAAAAGCTCAAATCCTTCGACAAAGAAGCCACTGCCGCTGCAAGCCTTGGTCAAGTGCACAAAGCCACATCACATGATGGGCAAAGCTTGGCATGCAAATTACAATACCCCGATATGGGCACAGCTATTGATGCTGATTTAAAACAGCTCAAACTCATATTCTCCCTTTATGAGCGTTACGATTCCGCCATTAAGACGGGACAAGTGCACGCAGAATTATCCGAACGCCTGCGTGAAGAGCTCGATTACAAACGCGAAGCAAAGCATACAAAACTATACAGCCACATGCTTCGTAACGAAAATAATGTTCACGTCCCTGAAATAATAGACGACCTTTCAACTGATCGCCTATTAACCAGTACATGGATGGATGGTACCTCCATCATGAACTATATTGATAAAGACACAGAGACACGCAATACATTGGCCATGAACATGTTCCGGGCATGGTACGTTCCCCTTTACCATTACGGTATTATCCATGGAGACCCGCATTTAGGCAATTACACTGTGCGCGATGACCTCTCCATTAACTTACTTGATTTTGGCTGCGTACGTGTCTTCCCAGCAAAATTCATAGGCGGCGTTATTGATCTCTATAACGCACAACTAAACAATGATTTTGACTTAGCTGCCCATGCCTTTGAAACATGGGGGTTTGAAAACCTAAGTAAAGAGCAAGTTGAAACATTGAACATCTGGGCACAATTCTTATATGGCCCAATACTAGAGGATAAAGTCCGCCCAATTGGCGAAGTCACAAACGGTATATACGGCCGCGAAACAGCAGAAAAAGTACATAAAAAACTTAAAGAACTTGGCAGCATCCAAATACCAAGAGAATTTGTGTTTATGGATCGCTCCGCCCTTGGATTAGGCTCATTATTCCTACACTTAAAAGCAGAGATAAATTGGTACCGCGTCTTTAACGAACTCATTGATGGCTTTGATTTAAAGACTTTAGAACAAAGCCAAAGCAACACTCTTAAGAAATTCGGCCTAAAAAACGACCAATAACCACAGCTCCTCACACGAGATCACGCAATACGATCGTAAATACATATAAATAAACGCAAATAATAATCCACATATCCCCAAGTAAATACGTGGACAACTTCCTTTTGATAAGGGTTTATAAACTATTTCCCTCCATAATAGGTGTGCAGGGCTGTGTATTTTTATGAAATTTTATTGAGATTATGTAACGGCACTAGCCGCCCTGTAAATATTTGTATGCGATGTTTTAGGGGATCTTAAATGTACAGAAACAATCTGTCCGCTACGCGGCTATCTAATACCTGCCGGTACAAGCCCCCCCCTGCCCATCACAAACAAAGCGGTAATATATTTTTCGCATTATTCGGCGCTATTGCTTTGGTCGGTGTTCTCGGCACAGTAACCGTTTCCGTTATGCGTGGCCCCTTAAGCACAATGGTCGAAGTACAAAGCCGCACACAAGCAGAAAGCGAAATGGCAATCGCATCACGCCTCGCCCTTTTAGAAGCAACAGAATTATCCAGTAACGGCGACTGTGACGGTGATGGTTTTGTAGAGCCACTGGAATATATGGATGCCTCAGGCGCAGGACCAACAGGCGGTGGCTTTCTACCAAACGAAGTGGCATCATCACGTGTTGACCCATGGGGTACTCAATACGGTTATTGTGCATGGGATGCCGGCGGCGTAACAAACAATATTGCCTGTGACTCAGATACAAGCGGAACAAATGAACGCCTTGACGGTAACGGCGATCCGACAGATGAAACATATAGCGTCATTGCAATTATATCTGCGGGACCGGATCAAACATTTAACAGTTCCTGCGCCGGCGGTGCAACGCCCTCCATTACAAAATCAGGCGACGATATAATAAATGAGTTCACATACGCCAGCGCAACGGCAGAAACAGGCGGCTTATGGAACTTAAAAAGTGGCGACCCCGCCACTGCCGAAATCACAAAAAACCTCGAAGTTGATGGAAGCGCTTCCTTTAGTGGTGGTATTGATTTAACCGGAAGCTCCTCTGCACTTGAATTAGGCGCAGCTTCCCTACTCTTCCCAACAGAAGGAACATTAATAAACTGTAACGTCGCAAATGACGGCCTCATTCGTATCAACACATCCATGACCCCTGACACATTAGAGCTCTGCGATTCATCCACGGGCTGGATACAAATCGGTGGTGGTCTGTGGCAAGAAGGTACGGGCGATGATATTTATTACAATATAGGTACACCACAAGTTGGTATTGGCAATAATAGTCCATCCGAAGCTCTGGATGTTACCGGAAATATTGCGGCGTCCGGAAACGTAACGGCAAACGGCAATGTATCCGGAGCAGACATAAGCGCAAGCGGAAACGGCTCAATTAGTGGAACACTTGGTGTAACCGGCACAAGCAATCTAGGCACTTTAAATGCAACGGGTGCAGTCGATTTTGACACAACGCTCAATGTTGATGGCGCAACAACACTTGTTAATACCTTGGATGCACAAGGCACAATATCAGATTCAACAGGCGACCTGACTATTGGCGATAATCTTGTCGTAACCGGTACATCAGATTTACAAGGCGATATCACAAACTCAACAGGTGATGTGACAATTGATACTGATACTGAAATCATAGGATCTCTTGATGTTGAAGATGCTTCAGTGTCAAACGACTTAACTGTCGATGGAACAGTATCCAATCCATCCGGTAATCTGGCTCTTACAGATAACGTAGATGTAACAGGCGCAATAGACGCAACAGGGAATATCGATGGTTCCGATATTACTGCAAGCGGAGATATAAACGCCGGAAATATTATAAATGTAAACGGCGATCAACTCGGCCCTGCCCTTAATTGTAGCTCAACACAAAAACTGGAATGGAATAACGGTTCTGGCTGGTCATGTGTTACAGACTTACAAGGTGGTGCAGGTGGAGGAACACCTGCCCTTGATGATATCACAGATGTCGATGCGGGCAGCCCCGCAGATGGCGAATGCCTTGTCTATAATAATACAAGTGGCGATTGGGAAAATGCCGCGTGTAGCGGCGTAAATGCCGGTATATTTGAAATCGTCTCAAACGTTGCCCGCGTTAAAACAACGGCAGGTGATTACACAAATGATGATTTCGTCTTTGGCTCTCCTCAACTTGATGATGATACAGACACAAACCACGATTCACGTTTCTTCTTCGATAAATCACAATCCGCGTTTCGTGCCGGGCTCCAACGTGGAAATGGATGGAACAGCGGGAATATAGGACAATATAGTACGGCGTTTGGCCGCGATCCTATAGCCAGCGGTAACTATAGCTTCGCAGTTGGAGAAACACCAAATGCTACCGGACGCACATCCGTTGTAATGGGTGCATTCAATACGGCAAGCGGTGACTTTAGTATAGCATTGGGACGAGATTTAACAGCATCAGGCGAAGGCTCCATGTCATTGGTAAAAGATGTTGATACAACAGGTGACTATTCTATGGGTATAGGACTTGGAGAAACCGCAGGCACAGACCCGATCGTATCAGGAAATAATTCATTCGGTATTTTCATGGGCGATCAATCCGGCGTTGATATAACGGCATCAAACACAATGTCAATCATGGGCGGAACAGTTGCAATTGGCGATATAGTAGCAACAACAGGTGGCATGCAAAACCTTGAACTAGATGTAACAGGTGACATTGGTGCAGATAATTATTGTGATGCAGACGGAAACAATTGTACTGCCGCAGCAGACCTAGGCGGTGGCTTATGGACAGACCTGACAGGCGGACGCATTCATTATGGTACAAGCAATGCAAATCAAGTCGGTGTTGGTACAGCCAATCCGCAAACAACACTTGATGTAAATGGCGGTTTGCGCGTGGGTTCAGTTTCTGGTGGAGCAGCACCAACATTTATGAACCTAAACGATCTAGGCGATGTCAGCGCCGCTTCCCCAACTGATGGTGATTGTATCACCTATAATAACGGCACAGGAAACTGGGAAAGTGGATCATGTACAAGCGGTTCAAACCTTGGAATATTCGAGGTTGTCTCAAATGTCGTGCGTATGAAATCCACCTCAGGCGACTACACAAATGACGACTTCGTATTTGGCTCCCCCCAACTGGATGATGATGCGGATGCAAATCACGATACACGTATGTTCTTTGATAAATCAAAAGGTGCATTCCGCGCAGGTACAACAAATGGCACTGAATGGGATGATGCAAATATAGGTGATGAGAGTGTTGCTTTTGGATTGAACAACACGGCATCAGGCACCCGTTCCTTTGTAGTTGGCTTCAACAACACAGCATCAGGCACCTATTCCATTGCATTAGGTAACAACCTAAATTCAACAGGACAAAACTCAATAGCCTGGGGTAATTACACAAACGCCACCGGACAATATTCAACGGCTGGCGGTGCCACCACAGTTGCAAGTGGCGCAGGCAGCTTCGCCATTGGAGAAGATGCTATTGCATCAGGAGATCAGTCTTTTGCCTTTGGCTTAGGTGATGCAACAGGAACAGGTGTAAACAGACCAACAGTGAGTGGTGATAGCTCTTTCGGTATATTCATGGGCGATCAAACAGGTTTGGATATCACTGATGCAAATACAATGTCACTCATGGGCGGCGAGTTTGGTATCGGCACGATATCACCCGCAGAAATGCTGCAAGTAGAAGGAACAGCCCTCTTCCGCGATTGTACCTATATCAACAGAAAAGATTTAACGGATCAGTGCGGTGGATCACACTACACTTTTGCAACAAAAGGACTGTGGGAAAATCAAATACTACATACTTCAGGCGGAGATGGAAATTCCTCACAAGTGATTTTAGCAGAAGGCGCACAATCCGTACACCGCGCAACCTTTGGGTTTCATCCCACAACAAATATCGCATTTTTAGAAGCAAACGCAGCAGACCTTATCCTTATTCCGAACAGCGGTAATAATATTGGTATAGGCTCCAACTTCCATGATGGAACTGATACGGTTGAGAGTATGTTACACATCCAATCAGGTGATCTCCGTTTAGATGGTGGTGAAGGAAACGAAGCAGGCTGTATTCGCTATAACGACACAAGCGACGAGCTGGAATTCTCCGATGACTGTTCAACATTTACTGCAATAAGTGACGTTGGCGCAGCCTCCGCTGTGTTCGAAGTCACCGGTGGTGCAGGATCAGAAGTTGTAAGCTCCGTTGATGCCAACGCCCCTTACACAACATCAGACTTCGTATTCGGCTCTCCGCAACTAGATGATGATACAGATGCAAACCACGATATCCGCATGTATTTTGATAAATCTAAAGCAGTATTTCGCGCAGGCTCAGAAGGTACTGTTGTCCCCGGTAGATGGAACACCGCCAACACAGGAAATTTTAGTGCTGCATTTGGTGAAGGGACACAAGCTTCTGCTCCATATAGTTTTGCCAGTGGCTACTATTCCAACGCAACAGGTGATTACGGCGTAGCCTTCGGTAATCAGACACAAGCTGGACGCTCCTCTATGGCAGTAGGTGCTGAAACTGAAGCAACAGGTTGGTATGCCTTTGCCGCAGGCCGGTTTGCTGACGCAACAGCAAACTACTCTACAGCGATAGGACAAGAAGTTATTGTTTCAGGTGCAAATTCTGTTGGCTTTGGTCTTGGTGCATCAACTGGAGCTAATCCAACAGTTTCAGGAACGTCCTCTTTTGGTATATTCATGGGTGATCATAGTGGCGTAGACATAACAACTGATAATACAATGGCCATTATGGGCGGAAATGTTGGTATTGGCACTATTTCTCCAGATTCACCACTTTATGTAAGTGGAAATTCAGGGAATGGCACCTATGCCATGACAGTGGACAACCTCGGAAGCGACGGAGATATTGCTCGTTTCCGTAACCGCACCGGAAATAATGTTGTAACTATAGATCAATCCTCTAGTAACAATCCTTCAATTACAATGAGAACCGCAACACTGGGCGGAGGTAACGCATATTTTGAAATCATGACAAATTCAGGAGCACGATACATGCGCCTTTCTGGCTCATCTCTCCAATTTGCACCAGGTGATTTCGGAGCTTACGACACTAACTTATATCGTAATGGAGACGATATTTTAAGGACAAATGACAGTTTCATCATTGATCAAAACTTAAGCATTGGCAGCACAGACACCCATACGCAGCTTGATATAGATGGCACACTTAAGATTGCTTATGACAGTGAGGCTTGTGATACCGACCGTGAAGGCGCAATTCACTATGACGCAACGACAGATGAATTCAAAGTCTGTGCGACAGCTGGTAGCTGGTCTACGCTCCCACTATCTAGTGTCTCATCCCTATGGACAGACAACACAACCCATATCACACGCGCAGACAGTCATATCATAAACGCTGGTGAAACAATGATAACCGCAGGATTCGACGGTACAACACCAATAGGAATGATTTACTACAGCGACCAACAAGCACTCCGCCTCGGTGTTGGTTCATTCGGTAGATGGGATGAGGCCAATATCGGAAATCGAAGCTTTGCAACAGGCGCGGCAGAGGCCAGCGGCTCACATTCAGTTGGTATGGGACAATCTATTAACGCCACAGGAAACTTCAGCTTTGCAGTCGGTGATGGCTCACAATCAGGTGGCACCTATGCAGTTGCAATGGGGGGCGGTGGAACAACAGCTGATGGTGTTGGCTCTTTCGCAACAGGATATAACAACACCGCAAGTGGCTCACGCGCCATCGCAATGGGTAACGAAGCGACATCTTCTGGTGATTATTCCGTCGCGCTTGGTTTAGGTGACGCAACAGGAACAGCACCCATTGTATCAGGCACCTCTTCATTCGGTATATTCATGGGCGATCAAAGCGGCGAAGACCTAAACGTTGCCAACATGATGGTTCTAGAAGGCGGAAGCCTGATGATCGGTGATGGTGCACTAGATAACTCTACATTTGTTAACGCAGAGATCACAATTGCAGAAACGGCAAGCAGTGCAAGTCTGCGATGGGGCCCCGCTCATGTCAATAGTAATACAATGGCCGGATATCTTGGATATGACGGTGGCTCAACAACCACACGCGTCAATGTCGATAATGGCTCCCTTCATATATATGCGGATGATACCGCAACCTCAAACGCAGAAATTTATCTGGACGGCGACACATCCTTCATCGGACTTGGTAATGGCACAACAACACCGGCCGCAGAACTCGACATCGGCGGTACTGGTGCAGTAATCCTAACACGCGGCACAACTGCCGAACGCCCGAGCACAGGCGTAAACGGCATGATCCGTTACAACTCCACCACTAATAAATTCGAAGCTTACGAAAACAGCGCATGGGCAGATATAATAAGTAGTGGATCATCCCTATGGACAGATAACACAACCCATATCACACGCGGAAATATCGACCTGATTAACGCAGGCGAGACAGTCACAAGCGCAGGATTAAACGGCGGAAAAACAGGTATCCTCTACCATAATGACAAAGCAGCAATGCGTATTGGAACGGCTGGTGGTACACAGTGGGACGAAGCAAACATCGGAACATATAGTTTCGCGCACGGCGAAGGCGCAGAAGCTGTAGGCTATAACAGTGCAGTAATCGCCGGTGGTTACACAACAGGCGGCAGTACAAACGCAGTTGCTATGCAAGGCGGTAGCGCAACAGGCAGCAGCGCATTCGCAGTCGGCCCAAGCGCATCCGCAGCAGGTACACAATCCAAAGCATTCGGACAATCCGCCAGTGTTTCAGGTGACCATTCCATTATGCTAAACGTGAGTGGCTCATACCACCAAATGACTCAGGATAACAGCGTATCCATTATGGGCGGAAATGTCGGTATTGGAACAGTCGCTCCCGGAGATACGCTAACATTAAATGCCCCTGATGCTGACTTATCGCAATACACCTATGGCTCAACACCACAACATGTCTTCTATCGTGCCAACGGAACCGAAGCCTCCCCTAGTGGCGTAAGCGATGGGGATTACATTGGTCTTATTGATTTTTATGGTCACCAATCCGGCACAGGATATAACAACGCGGCCTATATGGGCGCAGTTGCAGACGGAAATGCCGATGTTGGTCAAGTGCCAATGGCTCTTGTCTTTGGTGTGGCTTACAATTTCGGTGCAGGAAAGCTTGCCCAAGAAAAACTCCGTATTGATAAAAACGGACGTTTTGGATTTAAAGACAGAGACGCTGACGCGCAGTACGAATTCTCACTCGACGGATCAACGGCTCTACCCTTCTTTATGATTAGTACAGACGATGACAACGATGGAGATGTCTTATATATCGGTTCAAACAGTGATGCATCTTTCGGCGGTACAGGAGGCCTAAGAGTTCATAGCGGTACAACAGCCCAGCGCCCAGGAAGCCCGGATAACGGAACAATGCGCTATAACTCCACAACAAATAAATTCGAAGCTTACGAAAACAGTGCATGGACAGATATGATTGGCGGCGGATCATCACTATGGACAGATAACACGACCCATATCACACGCGGAAATATCGACCTGATCAATGCAGGTGAAACAGTCACAACAGCCGGATTAAACGGCGGCAAAACAGGTATCCTCTACCATAATGACAAAGCAGCAATGCGCATTGGTACAGCTGCAACAACAGAATGGGACGAAGGTAATATAGGGACTTACAGCTTCGCCACAGGTCAAAGTACAACAGCAAGCGGATACAACGCAATTGCACTTGGCCTCGGGGCAACGGCGACCGGAAACAGATCTCTTGCATTTGGACAAGGTGTAACCGCTAGCAACAACAACAATATCGCCATGGGACGTAATGTCACCGCAAGTGGTAACGAATCAATGGCTATCGCCTTAGGGACTGCAACAGCGACACACCCAAGCGTTACCGGTGCGAATTCATTTGGTATTTTCTTAGGCGATCAAAGTGGCGTTAATCTATCCGATGACGATACAGTATCTATTATAGGCGCAACAGGCGGTGTTGGTATTGGCACTACAACCCCTGCTTCTGCCCTAGATGTAAACGGCAGTGTTACGCTCAGCAACCCTGCGGGCAGTAGTATAGACAGCACAGGAAACGCTGCATTCATTATTCGTTCAAACAGTCAAAGTAACCAACTCTATCTTTCCCCCGATGGCAGAGTTGGTATTGGCGTACAACCCGGACAAGACCTACATGTTCAAGACGCAACAACAGCGGCCCTTCGCTTAGATGGTGGCGTACTGTCAACATGGGATATCATTTCAAGTGCCGCCAGTGGCGCAGATGACCTTACAGTTAGCCGCATTAACGGAACTGGCGACTTTGTATTCGATACTGGCTATAAAGTTGGTATAGGAACAGCAAGCCCAACAGGTCAATTAGACGTTATCACCGAAAGCAACACAACGGATACAATCCTTCGTATCGGTTCAGGCGTTGATAACAGCAATACCTCAAGCGCAATTCTACAACTCCGTGAAAGAAATGGCGGCGACTATGCCCGTGGATTTAATATGCTCTATAACGGCGCAGCAGGCGACCACTTTGCCATGCAAACATTAAACAGCGGCGGCACCACTGAAATTATGCGCATCTTACGTTCAAACGGCTATATGGGGCTTGGCGGTACAACAAATCCACAAGCAACATTACACCTCGGTGGAACAGGCGCATTAACAGATGGTATCGCATTTGGTGACGGAGACAGCGGCCTGTACGAATCTATCGATGATGCTCTACGTATAAATCTCGCGGGCACAGATAGATGGATATTCGAAGCCAGCCGTTTCTACACAAACACAGGATCAGGTCCATCTATCGCCTCTGGCGCTGTTACAAATACACCAAACTTCCTCCCACGTTACAATGATACAGACACAGGCATAGGACGCCTAAATTCAACAGATGACACCCTTGGTATGTTTACGGGCGGCAACCCAACCTTTATCATAGATGCATCAAACAACATTGGTATCGGCGGCGATTTCACCACAGACACAATAGAGTCTCAGCTTCATATCGCAGCAGGTGATATCCGCATCGACGGTGGTATCGGTAACGAAGCAGGCTGTATCCGTTTCGATGATACAACAGATCAACTACAATATTCAGATGACTGTACGACATTCTCTGCCTTTAGTGCAGGTGGCGGAACATCGGTATTAAATGACCTGACAGATGTGTATACAGATTACACAACAGAAGATAATTTAATTATAGGCAGAACAGGTGCGGCGGCCTTAACAACAGGTGCGCGTAACAATGTGTTCATTGGTGAACTATCAGGAGCAACCAGCGGAAACAGCACTGCAACAACCGACTATAATACAAGTGTCGGCTATCTTAACCTCTTCGCATTAACAAGTGGTAATCACAATGCATCCTTCGGCTATGGTGCGTTAAACGGCGTGACAAGCGGGACAGGAAATACTGCAATAGGCTCTAGTGCGGGAACAAATGTTACAACAACATCTGGAACAACCGCAATTGGTTATAACGCCCTGAGAGAAGCAGGTAATAATCCGGGTAATACCGCACTTGGTTACAGCGCTGGTGGCGGTAATGGCGCAACAACAAGCATCACAACAAGCACCCTTCTTGGCTATAACGCCGGAAAAGCCGGAACAGGTGATAACTTAACCGTGTCCGCAAGTACATTGGTTGGTTACGACGCTGGTGGCGGTGGTAATACAGGTGATAAAACACTTACAAACAGTGTCATCATCGGCGCAAGCGCAGGCACACCGGGAACTTCACAAACACTCACAACGACCGACATGGTTGTCATTGGCAACAACGCTCTTGATGGTAACACAACCGTTGCACAAGGTGTTGTTATTGGTTTTGAAGCTGGAGATGTTCTTGATGGAGATAATAATACATTAATCGGTTACCGCGCAGGTAACAGTATAACAACAGGCTCTGATAACATCATAATCGGGCATGACATAGATACACCTACAGCAACAACATCCAATCATCTGAATATCGGTAATCTGGTCTATGGCGATATGGCAAGCGACCTTCTCGGAATTGGTGATTTCTCAGCCGACACCATCGAAAGCAGCATCCATGTCGCAACAGGTGATATCCGCATCGACGGTGGTGCAGGAAACGAAGCCGGTTGTCTTCGATTTAACGATACAACAGATCAAATTGAGTTTTCAGACGATTGTTCAAACTTCCTTCCCATTAACGCAGCAGGCGCGCAAGAAATTGACAGTCTCGGCGATGCAAAAACCGAATATACAACAGATCACAACATGTTCCTTGGCTTTCAAAACGGAGCAAATGTAGCATCAGGTGCAGTCGGTAATATCGGCCTTGGTGAGGATACGCTTGACGCTTTAACCACAGGGGATAACAACGTTGCAATCGGTTACCAGTCTTTAGGTACTGTAACAACGGCTTTTGGTAATGTTGCAATTGGCCGTCGCACTATGAATGAATTCCTCGACAACGGCGGAGCAAATATTGCAATTGGCTCAAACGCCTTACGGATTTTAGATAGTGGATACGATAACACGGCTGTCGGTGATGAAGCATTCGAAGCTCTGGATGGAGATCGTAGCGGGAACACAGGGCTCGGTAACAATGTCGGTAAAGTTCTAGCCGCAGGAAACAACAATACATTCCTTGGTAGCGATGCCGGTGAAGCAATAACAACCGGTTCACGCAATATCTTTATCGGGGACAAGGCCGCTGACGGACAAACATCGGGTGATGACAACATCCTGATTGGTCAAAACATCGAATTACCAAGCCTGACTGGCTCGGACCAACTAAACATCGGTAATCTAATTTATGGTGATTTATCTAACCAATATTTGATGCTTGGTGATGCCACCAGCATGACAACACTTGGAAATAGTAGTCAAAAATATCAATTCTACAGCAGCAATGCGACTGGAGACTTTGCAATTGGTATCGCTAACAGCACCTCTGCTGGCACGAAAGCCGACATTGCTTTATTCCGCGCCCGTGGTTCTGTTGGCTCTGAAACAACTGTACAAAACGGCGATGAACTGGGGGCAATACGATTTACAGGTTATGATGGAAGCAGCTTTGAAAATCGTGCACAAATTACAGGTATTGTAGATTCTGCTGTTTCAAATAACATTATTCCAACAGCAATGACCTTTAGAACGGCAAATGATTCAAGCCCAACCGGAACAGAACGCATGCGTATTACCTCTTCAGGAGATATCGGTTTCGGTGATTTTTCATCTGACACAGTTGACAGTAACCTTCATATCGCAAGCGGTGATATCCGCCTTGACGGTGGCGCAGGAAATGAGGCCGGTTGCTTACGTTTCAACGACACATCTGATCAATTAGAATACTCAAACGACTGCTCAACATATTCAACATTCGGCGGTGGATCCGCGGTTTTTGAAGTATCCTCAAACGTTGTACGCGGCATCAGTGGAACAATCGCCTACGCAACAGATGACTTTGTCTTCGGGTCATCCCAACTGGCCGACACAGGCGATGCAAACCACGATAACCGTATGTTTTTTGATAAATCCAAAGGTGCCTTCCGTGCAGGTGTTGTTACAGGAACAGAATGGGATGATAGTAATGTCGGTGCAGAAAGCGTTGCTTTCGGACGTAATGCCGAAGCCATCGGAAACAATACCTTTGCCGCAGGTACACATGTTGCCGCCGTTGGTAATGAATCCTTCGCCGTTGGTAATTCATCCTATGCCCAAAGCTACGGGACAATCGCCTTTGGTTTAGGAAACTCAGTATCAGGGTCACGATCTGTCTCTATCGGTGATAGCTCAAACGTATCAGGCACAAACTCCATGGCATTTGGTTTAGGACAAGATGCAGGTACAACGCCAATTGTTTCAGGTGATAATTCCCTTGGTATCTTCATGGGTGATCAAAGCGGTATTGATATCACTGACAATAATACCATGTCGATCATGGGCGCAAGCGGCGGTGTAGGTATCGGTACAGTTAGTCCGAATGCAAATGGCCTTCATATTGATACAGGCGGCGTATTAATAAGAGGAACGGACGGAGCAAATGCAGCGCGCTTCCTCTTGGATACATCATCTGGTAGCACCGAAATGACGCTATACAACGGAGCGCAAAACTCAATGGTCAAACTTGATGCTACAGGAGACACTTACTTTGTAGGCGGAAATGTTGGTATCGGTACAAATTCACCAACCTATAACCTCAGTTTTGATGGAAATTCAGCTCAGACAATTGCTATGGAAGCACATACAACTTCTGACACAGCGGGTAATGATTTCACTATACAAGCTGGAGGAGCTACATTAGGAGCATCCAATAAAGACGGAGGTAGCTTAATCCTTTCTGCCGGTGCCGCCACAGGGAATGGCGAATCAGGTATAGATTTCTATGCCGTTGTAAACAATCAAGGTGGCGGATCGACTGCACGTGCTCCAGAAAAACTAGCCTCAATATTTGCAAATGATACTACTGGCGCAACAGTCTTCCAGTTGGATGGTAAAACAACAAATAACTATTTTTGGTCCGATACCGCAAATGGCACACTCTTCACACAAGGAACAACGTATCCGGGTCAAACAGTAATGTTCTTTGCGAATAACAATGCTGTTAGAATTGGTGGTAATACAGGGACGACCGCTACAGTCTTAGAAGTTGACGGTGTTGCCTCTCAAACAGGAGACTACTTTAACATTACTTCTGATGGCGGATCTGCGGGGGATCTATTGACAATGGATAGTAGTGGCAACCTCGGTATCGGCACCACAACACCACAACATCAAACAGAGATTTATTCATCATCCGGCTCTGCCGAGCTCGCCATATCGCTACCCACAACTAACGATTCTTCTCAGCTATTCCTATACTCAGAACGCGGTGATACAAGCGCAGATATGGACTCAAACTCTAATGCCGGTTGGGCAATACAAGTATTCGGAAATTCCGGATTTCATGGTGGCCGTCAAGGTGACATGGTTTTTGCAGTTGATACAGGAGCAGGTGGCCCTTCAACAAAATACCTCGCGGCCTTTGACTCAACAGACCGTCGTGTTGGCTTAGGCTATGGCGTAAATAATAGTTGGTTCCCTGATGGAACTTTGCATGTTAAGGCAAGCGATGTAGATGAGGTTGCCGCAACATTTGATCCTGATGATTCAGGGACACCAACCGCAGACCTAACACAATGGCGCGATCAAAGCGAATCTGTACTCAGCGTTGTAGATGTAAACGGAAACTTTGGTATTCTTAATGCCTCACCGAGTGTAGCCCTCGACGTTACAGGGGACATTGAATATACAGGCACAATCACCGATGTTTCCGACCGTCGTTTGAAAGAAAACATCACACCGCTCAATACATCAGGAAACTTAATTGATCGCATAACTCAAATCGATACATACAGTTTTACCATGAAAGATGATATTACAGGCCGTCCGGAATTCGGTGTCATGGCACAAGAAATTGAAGAAATATTCCCTGAGTTGGTACACACTGCGGATGATGATATGGGCACTAAATCTGTAAATTATGTTGGTTTAATAGCCCCGATGATTGAGGCAACAAAAGAGTTGAAAACAGAGAATAATACTCTTAAATCTGAAGTTTTAAGTCTGAAAACAGCGCAGGCACAAACCAATAAGTCTCTAACAGAAATATCTGAACAAGTTGCGATGCTCAACAAGGTCACAAGTGCTAGTATTGGCAACAAAGCATCAATGGAAAGTTATATAATGCTTCTCCTCGGCCTTATTGGCGGTGGTATGTTCATGATGCTGATCCAACGCCGTAAACCGCAAAATGGATAGGACATAGATAATGCGCCTATTCCCTTCTCGGCAGATTAAAATAGCTCTAACCGCAACCCTCCTCCTATGCCTGCCGCAAACAACACACGCACAAGATTACACCAGTAACCTCGTCGGACATTGGACATTGGATGAAACCAGTGGAACGATTGCGACTGACAGTTCAAGCAGTGGGATTGATGGCACAATAAGCGGGTTAAATCCCGCGACACAATCAATTCCCGGACAAATCGCAACGGCTTTCAATTTTATTGATGGGAATACAAACAGAATCATAATGGGTGACAATCTAGACCTTACAGGAAGTCCCCTCACTCTGTCTGCTTGGATTAACCCAAATAGCATGGAAGACTGGGATGCCATCATCGATAAACTGACGGGTAGCGGAAATTATCGCATGTACCTATCATCTAGTGGCGCAATCCGTTTTGGTATACGTGCATCTGACTCAACTTATGAAGAAATGTCAACATCAGGTAGTACGATAACAACCGGAACATGGCAACATGTGCTAGTCACATATGATAATGTGAACACTGGGCGTATTTATATAAACGGTACTTTAGCAGCAACAAAAACAGACTTTTCTGTCACAAGAGGAAATACAGGTAGTAGTCTCTATATCGGATACACACAAAATAACTCGCGATGGTTTGACGGAGGTATCGATGATGTCCGTATCTATGATCGTATATTAACAACGGCAGACATTACTGCGCTTTACGCTTATACAGGCATAAACTACACCTGCACAAACCCCGATGGCGTAACAGGTGAAATACAATTCAACGATGATGAAAAAGTTCTGCAATATTGCAACGCCTCAAACTGGACAGGCATAGGTCCTAAATCATCCTTATCTGCGGGACTTATCGGGCATTGGACATTGGATGAAACAAGTGGTGCTTCTATTGCCGATAGCACAGGGTCAAACACAGGAACATGGACAGATGGCGTAAATAACGATGTTGCCGAAGAAACAACAATTGGTCAAAATGCGACCGCACTAAGCTTCGATGGCACAGATGACTATATCGTCAGTAATTCATCAGGAAGCATCACCTACCCCACTACATTCACTGCATGGATAAAAACAAGCGCGACCAGTGATGGTGTTGTTATATCATATGAAAGAGAAAACAGTACAATAGGCACATTCGGTATCATTATAAATGCAAGTGGTACTGCGCGAATTGCTTCACAAGCTGGCCTAAGCAACGGCACAGGTATAAACAGCACAACCAACGTAAACACTGGTAATTGGGTTCATATTGCAGGTGTCATGGAATCTGGCAATACTGCACGCATTTACGTGAACGGTACTTTAGAAAACGCTGGCGTTATCAACGCGCCAATAGCAGGTACTAGCAAACATTATATCGGTGCAATGAATGCAAGCGGAGCAGGAATAGTAAAATATTTTAATGGCGAGATTGACGACCCTCGCATTTATAATCGGTCTCTTTCTACCGCAGAAATTCAAAAACTTTACAACAGTACAATAAGTTCATGCACACCTCCTGCAACAAACTTAGTTGCACATTGGAATATGGATGAAACAAGCGGCGCATCCATTGCCGATACAACAGGCACAAACACAGGGACATGGACAGATGGCGCAAATAACGATGTCACAGAAGAAACAGTAGCAGGACAAGTGAATACCGCGCTCTCATTTGATGAAACAGATGACATTGTAACCGTTTCACATGATGCCTCGTTGGATATAAACACCGCCTACACCGTTAGCGGCTGGGTTTATTTTGATAGCAGTGCCGCTGCCTCTCCCATAACTCCATCTCTTATCTCAAAAAATAACACAGGGGGTTGGGGCAGTGGCTGGGTATTGGGAAGAGCCAGCGCAGGTGGAAACATCATTGGCGGAAACATACGCTTATCCGTTCAACATGATAGAGGAATATCCTCGCCTAATGCAGATTATTCAGGATGGGTATATCCCGTTGATACATGGAATTATGTCACAATCACATGGAATGGTAATACCGTAAATTATTACCTGAATGCCTCTCTTGTGGATACAGGAACAATTACCGTACCACCGGATACAGGCGCAGGTGATTTAATTGTCGGCTATGGTAGGTCAAATTGGTATAATACCTATCACGCCGGACGCATTGACGATTTACGCATTTATGATAGTGCACTTTCTCTGACCAGAATCCAAGAGCTATACGGTGCAACAGGTGGTGCCTGTACCGTTAGTAATTGCGCCTCCCCCTTTGGCGTAAAAAGCGAAATTGTATTTAATAGCGACTATGATGTCATGCAATATTGTAATGGCGATGAATGGATTGCCATGGGGCCACAAGGCAACGGCGGCGGCGGTTGTACAAACCCCACAGGCTTAGCCGCAGAATTACGATATAACACTGACCTCAACATCCTCCAATATTGCGAAGGGGATGAATGGATATCCGTCGTCTCCCAGACCGGTGCATCCATACCAACTGCGGGACTTGTCGCACATTGGGCATTAGATGAAACCAATGGCGCATCAATCGCAGACTCTGCCGGAACCAATACAGGGACATGGACAGATGGTGTTAATAACGATGTCACCGAAGAAACGACAACCGGACAAGTCGGAACAGCCCTGAGCTTCGATGCTACTGACGACCTGATTACTATCCCGGAATTCCCCGAAACAGAAGGGGTAAGCGCAATTTCAATAGCAACATGGATAAAAGTAGATAGCGTCAGTGACGAACCAGGCATGAGGAATATCATTTCAAAAGACCGCTCAGGATTCCTGCAATGGAATTTCCTACGCGATACAGGTACAGGAAATAACGGGCAGTCTGAAATATATTTCGAAACAAATACAAGCTCCGGCTCTGTTTCTACAAGCTCAACCAATGAATGGCCAACAGATACAGGGTGGCACCATGTTGTCGCCGTTTATAACGGAACAGATATGAGAATTTACGGTGATGGGTCTTTAATTAATACACCCGCCGCGCAAACAGGAAACATCAACGCCACCTTTGATCATGATATTTGTATCGCCAGTGAGCACACCGGCAGTGCCTGTTCAGGGTCATGGAATGGTGATCTGGATGATATACGTATTTACGACCGCGCCTTATCAGCTTCCGAAGTACAGGCTCTATATTTTGGTACGCAATAAACTAAAGCACGTCTCTTAAACGAGTGGACACCTGACCATAAAGTGCAGGATCTTTTTCTTTAAGCGTTTCAAGATTAGAAATCAAACGCTCAATCCCACCGGGAGACACTTGCTCCATAGCCGCCTTTTCCTTCTGCGCTTTAATATCTTCCATCATCCCCTGAAATGCAGACACGATATTTTTTTGCTCTTGCGAGAGTTTCGATTGAGGCAAAAAACCAAGCATCATTTCTACAGTTTCCTCCAAAATATCAAGCTGCATCCCATATCCCGCAACTTCATGCGTAATTTTATGCTCCAATGACGGATCGGCACTCTTATAAGTCGTGATATTAATCAAGCCATTCTGATTATCGGATGCTGACGTGTTAAACGCCGTATCAAACCACCAACTCCACGGATTAATCGCCTGCTGTAAATGTTCTGGTACAAATGGATTTTTCGGAAAAAGCATAAGCGCAACCTCCTGTTCGCTCAATTTTCAGATATTAGAATGACGCGAAAGAACAAAACTGTCAATTAACGCATACTTACGGACTATCCCTCCGACCCCACAGTCATACCACCTGACATTTCCATAGGCGGATGATCCGGATCATTTTGTGCGCTCATTCGCAAACGGTGCCATAAATATGGCGGTGCACCACATTTTATATCCTGAATATTCGGATTATCGGCATTCCCAAATCGCGTTTCCAATAGCTCTAGCTGCCTTTGTACTTTTGGGCTTTGTACCGACATAAATAATGGATCATTCCAATCAATCTGTCCAAAGTAACGCGGGACATTTTCCTGCGGTAAACGTGCAAATAACGCCGGTATCTCTATGCTTCGTAAATTTTGCCCAATGATCGCATCACTTAAATTCTGCACACCGTCGCAATAACGTCTCATATTCGTTTCATGAACCGATAAAGCATGCTGCTCGTAAAACGTACGATGTTTCCCTTTATACCATGCCTTAAATATATCTGCTGCGGCCTTTGCCTCATCAACACCACTTTGCAATGCATCATCATACTGCTTGGCTAGCCCTGCCCAATCTGGCGAAGATAACGCGCCGCGCCATCCTAAATCATCCCCCGTCTGCAAGAGCGCCCATGATGTACGAATAGCCTCAACTTGTGCAAAAGCCTCACAAAACAAAATCGCTACAATATCGCTATTAGCATTCAAACATATCGGAAAACGCCCCTGTTCCTGCAATGGCAAAGCATATAACCCATACATATCTTGATAAAAATGCATCATTTCATGAAGAAAGCTATGTGCAGCTCCATGCAAACCTGCGAATAAAGAAAGGCGAAAACGTGCTTTATACTGTCCACTTTCTATCATGCGCCAAAAGCCGGATGAAAATTGCGCCTGCTTAGATGGGTTATCCAAACTTTCCGTAGCAACCGCAAATGGCATATATGCCCCTGCCCCGCCAAAGAATGAGAAAGAAACCTCATATCCGTAATCACTTAAATCATCAATTATCTTTTCAAACAGCTTATCTTGCAACGCATAGGATAAAAGCACCTTACACTTCTCAGCATCAGACATTTTCAAATAAGATAAACTCAGAGACATAAAAAAAACCCGCCATTCTCAAATAAGCATTTCACTATAAAGACATGAAACACAATATCTGAAAATGGCGGATGTAAAAAGCTTAAACCCTTTTAAGACAAGACTAATATCGCACCGGCAAAGGTCAATATAACATTGGCAAACGTATAACTTCCCGCATAACCAAGTGCAGGAACCTGACTTTTCGCCGCATCAGTAACCAGATTAAGTGATGGTGTAGAGGTCATCGCCCCCGTAATCGCACCAAGCAACAACGCATCATTCATCTTCATCACATATCGTCCAATGACAAAGGCCACCAACACCGGAATAACCGTAATTGATATACCGGAAATCACCAATATCGGGCCGACAGATGTCAATGCTTCAAACACTTTACTACCCGCATTCAAACCAATTGACGACATGAACAACACAATACCCAGATCCATCATTAAATTTCTGGCCGCACGCGGAAAGACACCAAATGTCGGATAAACAGAACGTAAGAAACCAATCAGGATACCAACCATAAGCAAGCCCCCTGCACTTCCCAAACCAACAGAGATTTGGCCAAACTTCATCACGATCGTACCAACCATCAAACCAAAGGCAACACCGACACACATTGTAAGAAGGTCGGTTTTCTCGACATCTGCCTCGATACTACCCATACGCTCGCTCACCTCGTTAATCAGGTTCTCTTCCCCAATCACCTCAAGCTTATCGCCCTTTTGCAGCACCGTATGCGCATCAACCGGCAATTCAATACCCGCACGAAGCATACCAATCACATAACACCCATATTTCGCCGGTAACATCAGCCCCTCAACATTATTGCCAATATAATCGGAGTCTGTAATTGTTATTTCCTTTGTACGAATACGATAGTTCAAAAGCTCTCGGTCAAAGACTTCTGTGATATCCTTGGACTTAGCAATAGAATGCTGCGCCACAGATGCAATCACCGAAATCACATCACCTTCATCCAAAATTGTATCACCCTTAACTTCGATAAGATTACCGCTACGGCGAATTCCCAGAACCGTAAAATACTGCTGGGTTGCATCTTGAATCTGGCGAATACTCTTTCCAATTAGCTTTTCATTTTCGATCATATATGTCCGCACCATCGGTAAATGATACTCATCAATCGCAAGCTTATTCTGTGCCTTTGTCGTACTGATCTTGCGCGCTTCCGCCGGTAAATCAATGCGGAACAAAATTGGGATATACTTAATAACAAACATCAATCCCCCAATACCAAATAGATACGTCAGGGAATAGGCCACACTAATATTCTTAATCGCATCTTCCTGCGAAAAGCCATCCGGCAAATTCACAAGACCACTTGTCACCGCATCTTGCGCACCAACCAATGTCGGCGTACTGGTTAAAGACCCTGCAAGCATTCCCGCAGAAAAACCAAGTTCCATATCAAAGACTTGTGCCAATCCTAAACAAAGTAAAACCGCCGTGACCGCCACAATAATTGAAAGGCCAAAATAACGCGCCCCGTCCGAGGCAAACGCACTAAAGAAGCTCGGCCCCGCTTGTAACCCAACGCAAAAGATAAAGATTGTAAAACCAAATGTTGCTGTTACCGGATTACTGGTAAAGCCCCATGCCCCAAAAAATAAACCGGCGATCAATACGCCGGTCACATTACCTAACTGAATTCCGAAAAAGTTAATCTTTCCCAAAATATAACCAACACTAATAACCGAAAAGATAACAAGAACCTCGTCACTCTTCAAAAGTTCATAAACATCGACTTCCATCACTAAACCACCGTGTTATAAAAAACAACAAAACGCTATAGCCCAATGGGTTTAGAAACGTGACAAAGCATAAGCAGCGAAGCTTAGATTTTCTAAGAGAACAACGCATAACGCTGTCAGTTTCTAAAGACAGACGACTATATAAAATCGCGCACACATATACTCCTATCCTGTAAAACTACAAGAAAAATCGTAAGCAAAATATGTGCAATATTATCATTTCAGCTATGCAGTAAATGAATGATCTTTTAAAAGACAGTTATTTAGAAAGTGCCGCTCTATGTAAAATAAACCTTACACTTTATTTTCCCTAATCCAAAACACAACGTTCCTACGCCCTTGGCTTATCCAAACACGATCAAACATTATATTAAGTAGATAAAAGAAATATTACTGAACTTCAGCCAAATCCCAACCACCGCCAAGTGCTTTATAAATCGCAATAAGATTCAACGCTGCGCTAATCTCGCTCTGTGCCAAAGTATCTTCCGCCTCTAACAATGTCGCTTCCGCGTTCAATACATCAATAAAAGCATCAACACCCGCTTCGTAACGTACACGCGCCAGTGACGCCGCTTCTTTACTCAAACGTGCTGCTGTTTGTAAACGTCCGCGACGCTCCTCTTCCTTCACAAAATTATTCATAGAAGTTTGTAAGTCTTCCAAAGCCTCTAGAATCGTTTTTTCATATGTTGATAACGCAGCCTGCGCTCTTGCATCGTTTTGACGGATACGTGCTTTCACACGGCCAAAATCAAATGCCGCCCATGAGAGTTGTGGCCCAATTCCCGCACTCAAAGCAGATGCCCCAAAGTCCGAAAGGTTAGTCGCAGAAAACCCGATATTTCCAAGCAACTGAATCGACGGGAACTGATCCGCAACAGAGATATTATAATCAGCAATACTTGCCTCAAAAGATTTTTCCGCAACTTGAATGTCAGGTCTGCGACGTAATAAATCCTTAACCTCACCAACATTCACGACCTGCGGAACAGTTGGCAATGCCTGCTTAACACTCAAATCTGCACGTAATGCATCTGGCACTTGCCCCGTCAAAACAGATAATCTATGAATATTGGCAGTAATCGCCGCCTCTAAAGACGGTATCGTCGAACGGGTTAACTCCAACTGCGTCTGCGCACGTACCACATCAAGCTGTGAGTTTCGTCCGCCACCGGCAAGACGTACACTTAAATCATATGTCTCTTTTTGATTTTCTGCATTACGCTGCGCAATATCTAAACGATATTGTAATCCACGAAGCTCGATATATGTACTGGCAACATCCGCTGCAATAATCACATAAACATCGCGCATATTCGCAAGTGCTTGCTCCTCACGTGCATTTGCCGCCTTTACACGCGCACGAACCCGACCAAAAAAATCAAGCTCCCACGACGCATCAAGTTGCGCATTGTGCAAATCAGATTCGCGATCTCCTACATTACCACCGGGCACTTCTTCACTTCCGCGCGTATGGGTATATCCACCGCTTGAACGGACAGTTGGCACATAATCAAATTGCGCTTCTTTCCTAAGGGATCGCGCCTCTTGCAAATTCGCCATTGCAATCTCAACATCTTTATTACGCTCAACAGCGCCTCCGATTAACCCGTCAAGCTTCTCATCCTGTAACTCCTTCCACCAATCAGAAACCGGCTCAGCCACTTGAAATACTGCGCTTGCTTGTTCTTCTTGCAAAGTAACACTCTCAAACCCTTCCGGCGCAGCAGGCATGGCATAATCCCTGGATGAAACACAAGCTGACAATGTAGCAACGCACACTGAAGCCAATAATATTGTTTTTACCTTACGCATTTTTAGTATCCTTTTTCATTGTCTTCTTCGCTGCACTTTGTCCAAACCCTGCAAGTTTACGGCATAACACGTAAAACACGGGTGTAAAAAATAAACCAAATATCGTCACACCAAGCATACCACTAAACACAGTGACACCAATCGCCTGACGCATTTCAAATCCTGCCCCTGAAGCAACAAGCAACGGAATAACACCAAGAATAAACGAAAATGCCGTCATCAATATTGGGCGTAAACGTGTTTTAGATGCCTGAATAGCAGCCTGCCATCTATCCATACCTTCATCATCTTCATTCTGCTTAGAAAATTCAACGATCAAAATCGCATTCTTTGATGCCAATCCAACCAAAACGATCAAACCGATCTGCGTCAGAACATTATTATCCATCCCCATAATCAACAACCCCGCTCCCGCAGAAAGCAAACACATAGGTACAATCAAAATAATCGCAAGAGGCAAAGTCCAACTTTCATATTGCGCAGCCAACAGTAAGAATACAAACAAGACAGCCAAACAGAAAATCATAATCGCAGTATTTCCGGTCGCTTTTTCTTGATATGCAAGCTCCGTCCATTCATATCCAAAACCATCAGGCAGCACTTGCTCCGCTAATGCCTCCATACGTGCAAGCGCCTCACCGGAACTATAGCCTGGCGCAGTGTTACCACTCACCCCTGCCGCAGGATATAAATTATAACGCGGCACACGCAAAGGACCCGAAGTATCTTCAACAGTCGCAAGAGATCCAATAGGAACCATGTCCCCATCCGAATTACGTACACGCAAACGCAATATATCATCCCTCGTAGAACGATATGGTGCATCGGCTTGCGCAGTTACACGAAATGTACGACCAAGAAAATTAAAGTCATTCACATAAGATGATCCAAGATTAACTTCCAAAGCATTAAACACATTTTGCAAAGGCACTTTCAAACGACGTGCACGTTCACGGTCAATATCCAGGTAAATACGTGGTGTACTCGTTTCAAAAAATGTGTAAACAGAAGTCGTTTCCGGTGCTTGGTTTGCTGCCATGGCCAATGCCCATGCGGCTTGTTCCAATGCTGGTAAACCTTTCCCTGCACGATCTTGTACCATCATTTTGAAACCACCGGCATTACCAATCCCCGGCACAGGTGGCGGCGGAACTGTAATAATGAAAGCTTCATCAATCGCAAACAACGCCGCGCGCATATCCGCAATAATCGTATCAATATCACGACGTGTCCCAAGAGGTTTCAATACGGTAAAGATCGCACCTGCATTACTCGCATTTGTAAATGTCGCCCCTGAAAATCCGGCAAACCCAACTGAGTTTTCAACATCCGGTATCTTCAAAAGTGCTTCTGTTGCTTTTTGCACAACTTCATCCGTACGTTCTAACGACGCACCTGATGGCAAATTAATAGCCGTAATCGTATAGCCCTGATCTTGTGGCGGAATAAAACCACCCGGTATCATAGAATATTGATACCCCGTCAAACCGATAAGTGCGACATACAACACAGAAACCAGCAATCCCATACGCACAATTTTACTAACAACAAAACCATATCCGTTCGACAATTTATCCATAAAATTATTGAACATACGTGCAGGCGCAGAAAGTAAACTATGCCCTTCATTCTGTCCGAGATCCTTCATGAAGATAGCTGCCATAGCAGGACTAAGCGTTAAAGACACCACAGTAGATAACATTGTCGCAGCGGCAATAGTCACACCAAACTGTTTATAAAATTGCCCTGTAATCCCCTCCATCAACACAGTCGGTAAGAACACAGCAACAAGAACAAGACTCGTCGCAATTAACGCCGTCCCAACCTCATCCATAGTGTCCTTCGTGGCCTTTTTAATTTCAACGCCCGCACGCACTTTCCGTTCGACATTTTCAACAACAACAATCGCATCATCCACCACAATACCAATGGCCAGAACAAGCCCGAATAAGGACAGCATATTCAAAGAATATCCAAAACCAAGCATAAGCGCGAACGTCCCGATCAACGAAATTGGAATTGCAATCACCGGAATGATCGCCGTACGCCAACTTTGCAAGAAGACAATAATCACAAGCACAACAAACAACATCGCTTGAAACAACGTTGTGAAAACTTCACTAATAGACTCCGCAATGTAATTCGTCGGATTATAAACAACCTTATATTCCAGATCCTGCGGAAAGCTCTGCGCCATTTCATTCATCGCTGCCAAAGCTCTATCCGCTGTCTCAAGCGCATTCGCCCCCGGACGCATCGTCAATAAAACCCCAACAGAAGGTGTTTTTCCTAAATAGCCACGCGTTACATAATCACGCGCACCAAGTTCCACGCGTGCAACGTCCTTTAATCGTACAAGCGCACCATTCTCACCCGATTTCACAATAACATTTTCAAATTCAGGAATAGTGATCAACCGCCCTTGTGTTTGCACCGTCAATTCAAACGCAAGTTGCGACGGCACAGGAGATTGGTTCAAAATACCACCAGCAACCTGAATATTCTGGCTACGTACTGCATCAAGAACATCCTCAGATGTTAAATCCAATGATGACATACGATCAGGGTCAAGCCACAAACGCATCGCATATTCACTTGCACCAAAGACTTGTGAATTACCAACACCTTCAACACGTTTTAACCTGTCACTAATTTCCAGACTGGCATAGTTTCCAATAAAGTTCTGATCATATGTACGATCTGGTGAGAATAAGTTAATCACCATCAAGAAATCAGGTGAGTTTTTAATAGTCGTCACACCAAGCCTACGCACAGCCTCCGGTAATCTCGGTTCTGCCGCAGCAACACGGTTTTGAACAAGAACCTGCGCAGTATCAATATCCGTACCGGATCTAAATGTCACACTCAATGTCATACGCCCATCATTTGTCGCCTGTGACGACATATAAAGCATATTCTCAACACCGTTAATTTCCTGCTCTAACGGTGTAGCAACAGTTTGCGCAATAGTTTCCGCATTCGCACCCGGATATACCGCAATCACTTGCACCTGTGGCGGTGCAATCTCTGGATACTGCGACACTGGCAATGCAAAGTAAGACAACAAACCAAAAATAACGATAAAACTTGATACCACCATCGCAAAACGCGGGCGATCAATAAAGAAATGTGTAAATTTCATTATTCTACTCCCTGCGCGGCTTCTGCATTCGCCTCAATTGGTGCAATTAATGTCCCCGGTTGAACCATATGTAGACCACCAACGATAATACGCTCATTTTCCTCCAAACCGGATTTAACAACGCGCATTCCATCATCCGTAAGAGAACCTAAGACCACGTATTTGCGCATAGCCTTACTTTCACCATCCAACGCATAAACATATTTACGTGTTTGTTCTGTACCAATAACCTGCGGTGGTACAACAACACGCTTAGATGGTTTACCCATTGAAATACGCAAACGCGCAAACAAACCCGGCTCAAGAAACCCTTCTTGATTATCAAAAACTGCACGAACCTGAATTGTACCTGTATCTTGATTAAGTTCATTATCAAGGAAGTTTATTTTCCCCTCATGCATAAACTCATCTTCATCCTGCAAACGTGCAAACACGGCATGTTCTTTACCGCGATCTCTTGGAATTTCACCATTTTCCGCCGCACGCATATAACGAAGAACATCCGCTTCACTACCCTCGAAATAAAGTTCAATAGGTGCAATAGAAACTAAAACAGTCAACAATGTAGCATTCGCACTACCACCACTCACCAAACTACCAACATCAACACGATTACGACTAATCCGTCCGGTAAAAGGCGCACGGACTTCCGTAAACTCTAAATTCAACTTCGCCTCATCCAGCGTTGCTTTTGCAATACGCATTTCTTGTAATCTCTGATCATAATCTTCTTCTGATATCGCCTTTGATTTACGTAAATTACGCGCGCGCCTGAATTCCTTATCCGCAAGCTCAAAACGCGCTGTCTCACTATTTAACGCAATTGTAAACGGACGTTGGTCAATAACAAAAAGAACATCACCCTTTTGAACAATCTGTCCATCTTCAAATTTTATATCATCAAGGTAACCACTGACCCGTGCACGTATCTCAACACGTTGCGCCGCTTGAAAGCGTCCTGTAAATTCGTCCCATTCCGTTATCATACGCGCTTGCGTTGTTTCAACACGTACCGGAACAGCGCCACCCATCTGGTGCCCCATCGCGTTATCTTGTTTATCATTGCACGCAGACAACGATAAAGCCGCAACTGCGGCAAGTGTAAGGATTTTAATATTCTTCATCATTATTATGACTTTCTTTTACTAATTCTCGATATCTAATTCATAATTTTTCTATAATTGAGGCCACTGATAGTCCAAAAGCTTCTCACTCTCATCCCATAAACGTACCGCCGCCTCTTTATCCAATGCCTGCGATGCGACTTTTGCATCACTCACTTTCCCTCTGGCCTCTCCCATAGATTGCGGCCCATAATATGCCCCTGCTATTGCCTCTTCACCTGCAACACTAAGAACCTCCGGCAATGCGCCATTAACAGGTGATTGCGCAAATAAAGGGTTCAACACTTTCATCAATGCTTTTATCATTCCAAAAGGCCCCGTTGCCTGTAGATTCGTTGCAGAATACCCCGGATGGCAAGCAATGCACGAAACACGACTACCCGCAGCCTGTAATCGACGGTCAAGTTCTAATGCAAACATCAAATTCGCCAATTTACTTTGAGCATAGGCTTTAACCGGACTGTAATTATCCTTCATCATCAAATCATTAAAATGGATTTCGCCTTGCTTATGTATGATACTTGCGACAACAACAATACGCCCTGACGCCGCCTCAACGAGGTCATATAATAAACCAGCCAACAAAAAATGGCCTAAATGATTTGTCGCTAATTGAAGTTCAAACCCGTCCTCTGTCATTGTTTGCGGTGTCATCATAATACCCGCATTATTAATCAAACCGTCCAACGTGTCATAACGTTGCTTTAAACCATCCGCACACTCTTTCACAGACGATTTTTGTGACAAATCCAACGCAACGGTTTCAACAACACCACCAGAAGACACTACCTCTATCTCTTTAACTGCTTGCTGCGCTTTTATAAGATTGCGACATCCGATAATAATGTCGGCACCCGCTCCGGCAAGCATCTTTGCTGCTTCAAAACCAACACCAGAATTACCGCCTGTAATAAAGTATCTTTTACCACTCAAATTCGGCAAATTTGCCAAAGACCAATCAGTAAAGCCACTATCTTTTATCTTCGTCTGCATATTACGAATCCCTCTTTCTCACTAAATCCTGCACATCACGAAAATAGTCGTGCGAATTTGCTCCGAAAAATGTTCATAATCTTTTGCTTTATGAAATAACCCCTTCGCAGTGAAGTTCATAATCTCTGCAAGCTTATGCGCCGATATACGCTCATCTTTTAAAACCGGAAGACCAAAGCTTTCCAAAACTTCACGAAGAATGCCTGCGAACTCGTCCATCTTGGTCTCACACAAATCACCAACCAAAGCTTCCGATGCTTCCATAACTTCTGCTGCATGCGGTGAAGACCTCAACATCTCAACATACTCACCGCCCCATATATCGAAAATACGGAACAGTTTATCTTCAACATCACCACCAGCCTCTTTCGCAACCGCCCTACAGCGCACCAAAGAATCTTCCAAACACATCTCTAGGGATAACTTAAATAACGTCTCTTTATTCGTATAGCGCTGATACAAGGTTTGCCGCGAGACACCAACCGCCTGCGCAACATCATCCAATGATGTTTTACGGTACCCATAATGTATAAACACCTTCAACGCCGCCAAAAGCGTTTCATCTATATCTGGATTTCCTTGAGCAATATCATTCATTTAAACGACAAACCTAACATAATTTACAAAACATATATAAATTGTAAACTTAATATACAAATATGTCAAACCTAATTTCACGTCCACTCCCATAAAAAGAGAATAAATGAAGCACTCACATAAGTTATCTAACAAATAGGCTTACTGAACTAACATTTACAGAAAAAGAATCTTACAGTCACAAAGAAAGGCTTTAAATCACCATATCACCCAGCGCATAAAAGCTTTGCGCTACATTTTAAGTGACAAAAACTAAAAATAATGAAAAATTAAAGAGCCCCCAGAAGTAACGGCAATGTCAATCTAATGGCGCGAATGAACAAGGATTATGCAAATCAGTTATTCAGCACCTTAGCGGACTGGGAAGACTGTTTGAAGGACACGTCTTTGAGCGATTATCCAAGCCCTGACTAGAAAATAACCATATCTGCCACATGAGAAAGCGATACCTCAAAGTATCTCTTTCTCCTTGCCCTTATTACTCATTTTTCTCTGCCGTTTGCAGTACCACATCACCATCAACACAGCATAAACAACTTCTATCAGGCAAGAATACAGTCCATTCTGGTTGGCCTGCATCAGCAGTAAACGAAACCAGCCTTAAGTCCGATGATAAACAAATAGCTATTTCAGGTAGACACCCAGATATTTCTATTCCTGTCACGCATTCACCAAGTAGCTGTTCAAGCCGAGTATCAATCATATCCTTTTCACTAAAGCTACCGCATAGTATTGAGTTATTCCCCTCAACTCTCCACTCACAATCAAGCATTAACGAATACTCACCTACGGGATGGTTTTTCTTAGGGTCTTTGGAAAGAGCGCCAAACTCTAGAAAAATTGCAGCTCCATGCCCACGCCAACTGTAAGAGACTGGAAGTCCGCAAACATTATCTTTCATTATTTCAAATTCGGGAATACTCATGGGCTACTCATATAAGTTACAAAACAACTAATCGAACAAACCTCTCTACATTCGAAAAGCCCCATCACATTAAAAGTAAACCCCTATAAAATCAATAAGATACGCACTCCATAGGTTAAACACCCCAAAAATCTCTCTCAAACACTTCAACTTTTATTCAAAAGTTGAGATAATCTGTCCACAGCTTTCATTGATGGGCTTTACGAGAGACGAGAATTTACCGAAATAGCGGGAATGATTGCCCTGTAACCCGCATGGTTACTGGCAATCTCAACTTTTGAATAGAAGTTGAGATTCTCGCGCTGCGCTTTAAAACAGTTTTATGGACATTGTTTTTATGAATGGGAAGGACAGCTTTTGCCTGACGCACGCGACCATGCGAGGGGCGCACGATTGCCTTTGCGCACCAACCGTCCGCGCAAAGGGGCATGTATCAAGGTTGAGCCGATCAGAGGTGTGGCAGCCATTGCCACAATCAAGCAAAGCCTCGCTGACCAGCCCCGCAATCTCTGCCTGTTTACGCTCGGCATCAATACAGCCTTTCGGGCGGGTGAGCTGGTCTCTTTACGTATCTGCGATGTTGCAGATTTGAGGGAAGGTGACGGATTGGAAATCAAGCAAAGTAAAAACCAGAAATACCGCCGAGCCAGTCTGAACGGGATTGCCTGTGAGGCTTTGCGGCAATGGCTATCTGTTCACCCTGATCTCAGCCCTGCCGCTCCGCTCTTCCTTTCACAAAAAGGTGGCGCGATTAGCGTTTCCTATGTCTGCCAACTGGTCAAGGAATGGTGCGCGAATGCTGGCCTTAAAGGCAATTACGGTAGCCACACTTTACGCAAAACATGGGGCTATCAACAACGCATCATCCATAACGCGCCCACGGCCTTGCTCATGCGCGCCTTTGGTCATGCTAGTGAAGCACAGACCCTCACCTATTTGTGTATCCAGCCCGAAGAAATTAGAAACCTTTATTTAGAGATGGAGCTTTAAATGACCAGTAAAACCCAAGTAAATGACAATGCCAGCCAGTTACTTAACTTGCACGACGACCTGAATAACTTCCTTTTTGCGCTGGAGTTTCATTTTGATGTATTGGCCAACCTGATTGAAAGCGCCGAAGACCTTGTCCTGCCCACCGAGCGCAAGCGCGCTGGCCTCACCCTCACCCATAAGCACCTTATTGAATCAGGGCGAAAAGTCTCTGGCGACCTAACCACAATCCGCAAACAAATATCACAAGAGCAAGACCCACCCCAAACCGACCCTCAGGAGTAAAAGTACTATGCGTAGTATCCCCTCAAGCACAGCCATCCTCATCCTTTCTGCCGCCTTAACCGCATGTGGTGGTAGTAGCAGTTCCAGCGATGACCCCGCGCCCGTTGATCCGACCGACCCAACACCACCGACAGACCCAACTGATCCAACCGATCCGCCAGCCTCTACAGGTGGTCGTATCGGTTCTATCAATTATGATCTCGACAATAACGGTACAGTAGATGCTACAGCCACCATCCTTTATGAAGACAACGGCTTCCCCTCAGACTTCAATTACACCTATATCGGAGACGGAACACCTGATACCTCAGACGGGATTACAGGATTGCGCGGCGCGGAAGAAGTCAGCTTAACCTTCTCCATTTTCGATGATAGGTTTTTAGCACGTACTATTCAGGAAAATAAAGAAGTGGGCAGCGGCATAACAACAGGAAGGTTTGAAATTGGTGTTCAGTGGAACACAAACGGCCTTGCGACTGAGAGCCGTACAGAGTCATATAATAGCAGTGGCGGTCAGACCAATCGCAATATCACCACTGTTAGCTATAACGGTACTTTGGTGAGTGGCTGGAATGAAGTACAGGAAAGTTTCTTACCTGCTTCAACTGTCAACGCTATTGCCAGCGTGACTTATGATGGCGACAATCAGCCCACGGATGTGAATTACACAGTTGGCGGCGTGGTGAATATTGATAAGGCACTAACATGGAATCAAGGGCGCACAGCAACATCCGCAACCACGACAAATAGTGGCACCGATACCATTACTTATGGCTATACCGCCGATGGCCTGCGTCTTGAAACTCGTACCATCGACGATGGCACAACCACGCAAGTTCACACCTTCGTTTATGACGCGAATAGCCGCCTTTCAGAAATCCGCTATGACCGTGATAATGATGGCGTAATCGATGCGGTAGAAACACCTGTTTGGGAAGATAGTGCATGTGAAACGGCTATAAGCTGGAACGGATTCAGCGGCGAAGAACCACTCCTCTCCACCACATCAAGCCCTTATCTCAACGGAACAGGCTACGGCCTAATTAATTTCTGTGACGATACAGGACATGCGCGATAAAACGCCTTCAATTTAATAACATAAGCAGGCACTCGCCTGCTTATAACTATTATTTTTATCGGCCAATAGCGGGCATTATAATATTATTAATTAAACGCCTTATTAATATTAGAAAATAATGACTTAAAGCCCTTTAAGTCACTTGCTCCTAAATCAGTCCTATTTTTAAAGTTCTCAAGAAATAAGCTTTTCAATCTATTTTTAGCAGATTTTCTTATTTTTGAATCAATAGAACCCATTTTCATCACTAAATCAGTATTATCTGAGTGAATATCCTTAAGTACTTGGCTTGGCAACAGTCCTTCAATGCAATCTTTCCCCTCTTCATTCTTACCTATAGCCATATAGTCTTCTCCATTCTTAAGACCCAGTTGTAGCATTATTTTTTCAAGTTCTTTATTGGCATCTAAGTCATATGTAATGAATACCTTGTTAAACTTTTCAACTACAAACTTCAACATGATTGAATTCTTTAAAGCATCTTTCCCTTCATATGAAATCACCTCAATATTAGATGGCAACTCAAACCCTTTAATATTTAATGACGAAATATGCTCTAAGTATTTTTTATCTGATTCTCCTTCAACCAATATAGCATTATCACGGGATGCCCCTATCACTGCTCGCCAAGGTTCTACTGAGTCATCATTTAACCCCAAAATTTCACTAAATGGCTCCATCCACTTATTTTCATCCACAGCAACTACTTGCGTTCCCCTCAATCTTCCTCGATATAATTTTCTATCAAGTAAGATATTAGATTCTGGCTTTTCTTGACAAAGCATATACGGACTATGTGTTGTAATAATAATTTGTATCTCAAGCTCCCTTGCCAAGTTCCTTACAAGCCGCCCAAATTCGGCTTGTGCCGATGGATGCAGAAAGCTCTCTGGTTCTTCTACAATAACTATTGGAGTAACTCTGTTCTCATCATTTTCTTGCTGTTTGATCCTACTAGCAGAAAGAATCAACATTAAAATATGAGTTCTATTTTGTGTTCCAGCTCCCCAGTCATCCAAAGGAACTTCTAAATTTTTATCCTTCAGATTAATGCCTAGAGGTATAGTGCTTCGAAACAGCCTGTCAAACACTGTCAGCTCGACTTCATACTTATCTTCAAGCTTTCCCAATATACCTGACAACTCCCCTCTATGATCTTGAGCAAATTTTCTTACCTTCTTTTTTATTCTTTCCTGTTCTTTATTGAGCTCATCCATCTCATCCTTAGACAAAATCATCTCATGAAAACTTCTCGGCCCAGAAGAATAAAATATTTTCTTATTTCCATCAGTGGAGTTATGCAGAAGGAGTGCTCCAGAAGTTCTTAACCTTTGATATATTTCACCTGTTGCATATTTATCAAGTTTTTTACCATCAATAAATATCTCTATATCTTTTTCACTTTTATCACTTAAAGATATATTAGCAGCTATAGTAAACTCCTCGCTCAAGTCCTCTAACTCAGCAATTTTTTTGATAAAGCTATAAATACCTGGATCAGATTTTTTTGATGCCAAAATAGAATAATTAAAACGGATATCTGGTTTTTCTACAAGCCATTGAGATAGTGAAGTTGAATAGGAAATGTCATCAGCATCTTCAATAAAATAATACTCTTCTTGCTGTCCTTTAATTAGGTTTCTAATAGACTTTATGACCGCAGTTTTACCGGCATTATTTTTCCCACTAATGGCTGAAAAATACCCGTCAAATTTTATTTCTACATCTTCTAGCGTTCTGAAATTATTAATTAGAAGTTTATCTAGCTTCATGCTTTTTCCTTTAAACTCTGATTCTCTATATACTCAACGTCCGCTTTGGGGGCGGTCTCAACAAATCGACGCAACAGACGCCACTTACATACAGCAACATAACAATTATTGATCGCATGTAAATGACAAACATCAATCCTAAGTGGATATTCATTAAACAGGCATGAAGGCTTTAGCGGGGGGCATAAATCTTCCATGATTGTTCATTAGGCAGGAATTCTAACACTGCGTAGCCATAAGTCACACAATACACTGGCAAGACAGCGATAATGAGCAAATTTTGATCAGCCTGAGAGTAATAAAACGGCGATACGTTTATGGCGCACAGAGTGCGCCCCAGCTATGGGGGATGCAACGGGGGACGCGCAGCGATCTCCCCCTTGCCAAGCAGTAATGTATTACATTACACAGCTTGCCTGCGCTCTTATCGGGTTTATAACTCTGCTGAGGTATAGGATCACGGACTCGATCGAACCATGCAAAGGAATTTATTCCTTGACTCACTCTCACAAAACTCATATCTCTAATGTGTAATCACTATTTCTGCGCCTGAATTTTCACGCGATCTGATTGCCCTCCTATTTCCCGCCGAATGGATTGGCGGCTGATTAAATACTCCCACCTTTAACAAAAAGGCCACCACGTTCACCCCTATCGGACGTGCTTGGCCATGGAAAGATATCGCCATGAATTTAGAGTTTGAAAAATATATGCCCCAGCTAAATGGCATCAACGCAACTCATGCACAGAAAGAAAACATCCTACGCGCTGTGTGGTGTTTGATGGAAAGCCATGTGGATCAAGCTTTTGGAGTCCACCCTCTTCAACACGCACAAAAAGCAGCTAGAAAAAGCCTTGCCGAGATTCCGAAGAAATGCATAGACTCAAACAGAAACAAAGTCGCTAAACGATTCAATCGAGTTTCTAGCAACAAAGTAGCAATATAAAGAAAGGAGTAATTATGGTTAAAACAAATAAACCCAAAGCCGTTATCTATGCTCGCGTATCCAGCGCAGCACAGCTCAAGAAAGGCGATGGTCTAGGCTCTCAGGAAACGAGGTGCCAAGACTATGCCCGCCACAAAGGGTATGAGGTGATACGCACCTTTAAAGATGAGGGAGCCAGCGGTGGCGCTGTTGATCGCATCGGTATGCAGGCCATGCTGAACTTTATCAGCAATCAGAGTGAGGAATACATCATCCTGATTGACGATATCAGCCGCCTAGCGCGTGGGCTGGATGCGCACCTGCAACTGCGTACTTCCATTAGCGCAGTGGGCGGTAAGCTAGAAAGCCCCTCTATCGAGTTTGGCGAGGATTCGGACAGTATCTTGGTGGAGAATATGCTGGCCAGTGTCTCTCAACATCAACGCCAGAAGAATGCTGAGCAAACCAAGAACCGCATGAAAGCTAGAGTCTCGAATGGCTACTGGGTATTTAACCCACCTGTGGGCTATCGCTTTGCCAATGTCAGCGGCCATAGCGGCAAAGTACTAGTTCGAGATGAACCTGCGGCCTCTGTGATACAAGAAGCGCTCGAGGGTTTTGCCAGTGGTCGCTTTGGCAGCCAAACAGAGGTGCTGCGCTTTTTGGACAACTCTCCGCATTATCCAAAGCCACCCGCAGGTACAGTCACCATCGAAAATGTCAAAAACCTACTCCAGAAAGTGATCTATTCGGGGCATATCGCAGTACCCAACTGGAATGTTTCATTGCGCCCTGCCAAGCACGAGGCGCTGATCAGCCTTGAGAACTGGCAGAGGATACAGGAGCTACTGAAAGGCAAGACGAGAGTGGCTGCGCGTACAGATACCCGCCATGATTTCCCTTTGCGTGGTGTTCTCTCCTGTGGCTGTTGTGGCGAGTATATGACGGGCTATTGGGCAAAGGGGCGCAGCGCCCGCTACCCCTATATATGTGCTATAGCAAAAGCTGCGAACAATCCCGCAAATCCGTTCGCAGGGAAAAGGTCGAAGGCGAGCTTGAGAAAATCTTGGAAAGCGTACGTATGCCGAACGAGGTTTTCGCCATCGCTGTCGATATGTTCAAGACGCTATGGGAAAACAGGCTGAATATGCGCAAAGAGGACACCAGCGCGATTGAGCAGGACATGCAGAAGGTAGACCAACAGCTTGAGCAAGTGTTAGCGCGTATTGTGAATACCGATAACGAGCGATTGATCAGCGCGTATGAAGATAAACTGCAAAAGCTGGAAGAACAGAAGCTGGTTTTGAGCGAGAAAATCGCCAATTCGGGTGCTGACCTACCTTGCTTCGACAGCACGTTTCGAACCGCTCTGGAGTTCTTGAAAAACCCGCACAAACTCTGGCTTTCAGACAAGTTGGCCGACAAGCGAACGGTGCTGAAATTGGTATTTGCAGAGGGGGTATCTTACGATCGAAAAGAAGGTCTTCGAACCGCCCCAATCGCCCAGCCCATAAGGGCTATGGGCGATATTTGGGGTAGTAAGAAGTGTATGGCGCACCCGGCAGGATTCGAACCTGCGACCCCTGGCTCCGGAAACCAGTGCTCTATCCCCTGAGCTACGGGCGCTTATGCCTCGTTTTAACACTATGCCTTACAAAATCGCAAGCCCAAACACGTTTTAAACGTCAGCAATTCGGTAATGCTGTACTTTCTTCCACAACATATATGACAGAACTGCAATTTGTATGGAAGCAGGTAACAATGCGACATCCCAGCGCTCCATAAAGTTCGGATAAAATGTGCCCAAAACATAATGTGTCCAATTATGATCACTTTTAACAGCATCCCAAACAATCTCTGTACCAACGAAGATCTTAATTAAAAACCCAGTAATAGAAGGCAGTATCAAATACATAAACAGATAATAAAGAGCAAGCTTAATACCGCCACGTTTTGAACGATTACCAAGCATCAACAGATGTTGTACCAGACCGTCACGAACAATAAAGAACAGCAAAGATAAACCAAGGAAAAAAGCACCAACCTCAAAATCATCCCTCGCCGCCACACACCAGACACATAAGACAATGAAGCTCACTGGTAAAGTAATCATCCAGGCGGGTACATTTTCAAGCGCACGCTTAAAGTTTTTCAAACGTATACTGATTAAAAAACGCTGATAAAGACTAATATTGTCCGACACAAATAAAAGTTCACGGAAACTTGCGATAGTGAACACAAGGAACGATGGGAAATAAAACCCTATAATCGACAAGTTTTGATATAATTTTTCATCAGATCCCGCTTGCAGCTCCTCTATAGAAAAACCGGAAAAATAAATACAAATACTGATTAAAAAACCAAGATAAACAAAAGGGAAACTTTTAAAATTCAGCTCCGCGCGTGCCAAACGGTACGTACCAATACAAATACAAATAATCACATAGCCAAGCGTCCATAACGCAAAAGCAGATGGAGAAAACGACATGCCAAACCAAGTTACATCAGATAAATGACCATAAAGAAAACCTGTTTCATCCGAGTAATGTTTAATTTGAAATAAATCAGCCAACTGCGTATGAAGATGCGTCGCGGCAAAAAATGCAACAAACAAAACAATAATAGACCCTGTCCGCCCGCGCCGAAGGTTTAATAAGCTACCATACAAAGCGACAATGTGGCCAAAAAATGCAGGCACAATAATCACCGACACCAATAACAACATATCCCTTTGACTTGGATAGTTTTTTACAGCTCCCTCACCAACACCTGTCATTTCAAAATGATGAGAGTATGCATAAACACCAACGCCCAACAATAATGCAGAGGCATACCAGACATACGATGTCACCCCAAAGAGTTTACCCAACACCAAATGCAGTGGTGTAATGGCAGAAACCTTTTTCATATCCCATGTTTTATTACGCACCTCACTTGTAAAAGCAGAAGCAGCCTCATAAATCCCCAGAATATAAAGAACAATAAAAAGAAACGGTATAATGAGGAACAAAGATCGAGCACTCCAATGAGGGTCAAACGCAAACAAATGTTCCGTTCCCTGCACCGCGCGTATCGCCATACGTGCATCATATTGCACCAAATAAGATAAATAACACAACAGCAAGCCAACCCCGATTAATGTCGGCATCAACAAGACACTGAAACGAGAAAAACGCGTCCAGACATTACGTTGAAACTCAGCCCCGAAAATATTAAGCAACATGTTCATTACACATCCCCCTCATCAATAGAACCATCACTACCCTTTGACAGATTATCCTCGTTCGCCAAATCCATATACGCGTTCTGTAGAGTTTGTTTCTTCACCTCAAAACACACAACCGGAATATCGTTATTCAAAACATCCTTCATAAAGGGCGGAATATCCTGTTCACACCCTTTAAGCACAAAAGAAACACCATCCGCCTCACGTTTCACATTCGAAATATCTTCATGTGCCTCGAAAAATGCAACATGCCCGTCATTTACGTCCAATATTTGAGCATAAAGCGCGATCGTATCATCACTCTCTGCCGCTCCATGCACCATATGCTTACGCACACGCCCATCACGAATAACCAACATATCACTACAATAATCTTCTAACTCGGCCAAAATGTGCGAAGATACGATAATCGTTGTACCTTCTTCATTAATGCCGCGTATTAACGCCGACAAAGAGCTTCGTGCTTCTGGGTCCATACCCGATGCCGGCTCATCTAACAACAAAATCTTAGGCTTATGAACAATCGCAAGCGCAACACCCAATCTCTGTCGATACCCACGAGATAATGTGCCCACAGTGGCATCCACATAATTTTCTAAACCCGTAAGGCGAATGACTTTATCTACACGCGCATCAATATGTTTTTGCGGTATATATTGGCACCCCGCCATATGAAGAAGAGATTGGCGAACAGTCAAACGATCATATAAACCAAAAAAGTCTGATAAATAACCACTGCGACGACGCACCTCACGCGGGTTTTCAATCGCATCAACGCCATCAATAGAAATATCACCAACCACAGGATTATGAAGCGCAGCCAAACACCGCATTAACGTTGTCTTCCCCGCGCCATTCGGCCCGACAAGAGCAACAACGCTCCCTTGCTTTATTTCAAAAGAGACATCATGCAAGACGGCCTTGCCATCATACTCAAATGATAAATCAGACACAGAAATCATCGTAAAATCGCACCTTTAACATATTTAAAACTATTATAAAGCGTGCCGACACGAAAACAATGATAAAGGATTACCTATACACGGGGATTAATTCTTCGCAGAAGTCAGTTGTAAGAAAACATCTTCAAGATCACTCTGCTCGGTTGTGATATCAACAATCCCGTATCCTGCTTTTTGAATTGCTTCAATAATTTCGCCAACCGCCTGATCTTTAGAAGAGTAATGCACCGAAATATGCCTATCATTTATAATTCTTGTCGTAAATCGAGACAATGTATCAGGAGCTTCTGGCACATCACGATCTAAAACAAACACAATTTCCTTACAATCAATCTGCGATAACATTGTTTCCTTATCTTCACAAGCAACAACCTCACCATGATTGATAATCGCAATACGATCACACAGCTCCTCCGCCTCTTCCAAATAATGTGTCGTCAGCAATATCGTCATGCCTTGACGGTTTAATTCCTTCACATTATCCCAAAGCTGACGGCGCAATTCAATATCCACACCTGCAGTCGGTTCATCCAACACAAGAATTGGCGGGTTATGCACCATGGCCTTCGCAACCAATAAACGTCGCTTCATACCCCCTGATAAAGACCGAGTATACGCATCCATTTTATCGCCAAGCCCAACCATATCAAGGATTTCCTTCGACCTGCGCTGCGCCTTTGGTACGCCGTACAGGCCTGCTTGCAATTCTAATGATTCAAGCGGACTAAAATACGGATCAAAATTAATTTCCTGCGGCACAACACCAATAGAGCTCTTCGCATTACGCTCATTCACATCAACATCAAACCCCCAGATATTAACCGACCCAGATGTTTTCATGACCAATCCCGCCATGATATTAATCATCGTGGATTTCCCCGCGCCATTCGGCCCCAAAAGCGCAAACATAGAGCCTCTGGGAATATCAAGGTCAACATTTTTAAGCGCGACTTTCTCTTCTGTGCGCTTGGTTGCTTTATATGTCTTATTTAGATTTCGAATTTCAATTGCATTTTTCATGCAAAAAACCATAACCACTTTCATTAAAAAAGCAATCAGAAAGAAGCGCATCAAGCCGCTTTAATAATAATGTAAAAAGAAATTAGGTGTATGTTTGTACAAGCCAATCTTTGGCTGCACTATCATTATTCAGATAAGCTTCCCAAAAAGCCAAAGAAGCATGAATAATTTCTTGCTCATGCACTTCACGTAATGGATTATTTGCAAGCTTACCGCGTGTTCCATTATAAACCATATGATCGCCACCCTCTAATACTTGCGTATATTGCTCCGGATGTTCGGCGTGATCTCGTACAACAAAACGATAATCGTAACTATACCCTTCTAATGGCGATTCATCCTTTGTGCCCGTCATATGAAACAAAGGAATATCAATAGAGCTATACACTTCTGCATGTGGCGCATCAGTTAAATGATTAATTGGCACAGGACTATATAAAATCCCACAAGATAAACGATCATCGCGTAAACGCACCAAATTACGATCCATATCAGGAAAGTTCATCCCCGCCATAACCTGTGTCGTCATCGCCCCAAAAGAATGCCCGGACATCCCAATACGATTCATATCCATATATACGGCAACATCCTGATTATCGTTCATCCATTTTTGCAAGGAATCCAAAACAAACGGCACATCATACATACGGTTTAATGTTGTCTCTCGACTAATTTGCACCTTTTGCAAGATGTCCCAAGGATGTCCGTCTTTACCCTCCCATAGGCTACTATCCGTACCAATATGGGTCATATGAACAATTGTATAACCCTGCCCTGCCAAAAAACGGGAAATGAAAGACGCACCATCCCGGTTTCCACCAAAACCATGGCTCCACAAAATCACAGGCATTTGCGTTAGATTATCACCGGATGGGTGATAAATTTTATACGGCACAACCCGTCCGTCACGCGAATCATCAACCCACTCACCGCGCTTTAATAAAACGCGGTGCGGTCCTTCACGAATAACAGATTGTGGAGTCCATAATGTCATGGAAAATCTCTCGCGATTATTAACAGCAACCTTTAAGGCAGCTTTGGTCTATTTCTTACGGAAACGATCCAACGAAATTACTTCGCCGGTTTTCTCACCACCAGAAGATCCACCACCACTACCATCTGGTGTCCCATCGGGATCATCATCACCATCCGGCATTTCCTGCAATAATAAATCTTCCTCCTCAAGGCTCTCGCCAAGTGGCTGGAACTGCAATGCAAAATTCACAGATGGGTCAGCAAAGATACTGATTGCTGCCAAAGGCACAACCAACTTTTCCGGTTCATTATTAAAGGAAAGCGTGACTTCCAGCGTATTCTTCTTCACCGCCAGATCAGAAAACTGATATTGAAGGACAATTGTCATCTCCCCCGGATAACGCTCCCGCAAGTAATCGGGAAGTTCAACGCCCGGGTAATCTGTTAAAAATGTAATATAAAAGTGATGGTCACCCGGCATACCGCCTGTCCCATCGCTAAATTTAATTACATCCTCGAGAGCTTTGGACACAACACCTCTCAGTGCAGTTTCCACCATCTTGTCGTAACGCAACATGTCATCATCTAGATCAGTCATGCTTTATATGTCGCAAATATTGGGTATACAAATCAAGCTAAGAAATCCACTTATACGAATTAATTTTAACCTTTCGGGATAAAGTTGCATAAACACTCCCAGAAGGCATAATTTTCCATACGGTGCGCAGCCATATTAAGTAGAACGAAGCGGTCTGGCATGTTGTCGCTCTTTCCATTCAGGAGAATTCACGTTTCTCTCAATCATAAGCGGAAACAACAACACCATATATGCCATCAATACAGGCCACAAAACCCTATGAAACCTAACATCTTGCAGCGCATCACCTTCACCATACCGCTTGCGAATCATACGATATATAACCAACGTTGGTACATTCCACAAAAACCCGCTAATGAAAAAAACAAAGACAATACGCCCGGGAAACAACCCGAAGTGAACATATATAAACTCTAAAATCCGAGAAACAGAAATACCGACCCCGATTGTCATGACCCATCCGGCGAAACACATACACAAGAAATAAAAAAAAGATTTCAAGCCACAAACAATACCGAAAAACGATCCTTTATCAGATGCCTTAAGAGCGCAAACAACCAATCCGACCGATAAAATCAACAGTTCTCCATAAACAGATAAAGCTCCGCCATTCACAAGAAAATCATAAAAACTAATACAAAAAGAAAACAAGGCAACAGATAAAAAAGAAAGCACCTGCCCGATTAAAACAGTTCGCCCAAGCCCATCAATATTATCCTCCCTACCCTGCAAAACACGGAACAAAAAGACATTACCACTAACAATAAAAGACATAGAGGACATCACGCACATTAAATAGATCAATGTCGGCAGAGTATAATAATCCACAGCCTGCATTCCGCATCCCCCAAAATAAGAAATGCCTGCACTTCTGTTGCTAGGCAGCAGGCACGCCCCACCTGAATGACGTTAATCAAACAAGGAATCTAAGTGTAGCGTCGTTACTGCAATTAAGCAGCGATACGACCTTCACCAGCAACAACAGAGTTGTCGTTAGCGGCTACGAACGCAAAGTTATCGTTTGCATTTATAAAAATAGCCCGATAACGGCGGATACAATGCCGAACACCGTTAAAATACCTTTATTGCGCGTGTCGATCCTGTGTCGGCCCCATCACCTAAAATCAGATGAGCACCTGTTTCCAGATACCTAATCCCAGATGGTGGAGCCGCCGGGTACTGCCCCCGGGTCCACAACGTTTATTCCGCACCAACGTTTAGTGTCATAACTGGAAAACCAGCAAGTCCATTATACGCCGTATACACAGGAATTCAAAAGAATTCTGCGCAAAAATGCAAAATTCCATCGATATAATATTAATAATGAAAGGCTCTAGGAGATATCCGCAGAACTTAGTGCAGCTTCATCCGAATCAAGCCCTGCATCTTCAAGAGAAACACGTTCAGAACCGCCCATATAAAGCCCCTTGATATAAGTCGTAGTTTGCTCATCAGAATACCCCTTACTTTCTTGTAAAAAAGAAGCAAGCTCCTGAACTGCAGGGTCTTCAAAAATTTCATCAACACGCCCGTTTAATTGACGTTTAGCCTCTGTATCCGCAAACGCATCTGACATGTCCACGTCGGTCTTAACTGTTTGATTATCACTCATTTCCATTCTCCGTTTTATAAGTGTTTTTCCGTTCCTTCCGCCTTATACATAAATACATAAAGAAAGGTCAAACTTTTAAACGCGTTATGCCATGCACATACTGCATATGAGCTTTGCACATAAAAAAACGGCCCCAAATGAGCCGTTTTTAAAAACTTTTAATAACGTGAAAACACTAGCCTGGAGTATTATCAATAATATTATACGTATACTCACCATCATCCAAAGTAGCTTTAGTGACTTGTCCTGATGCAATATTATGATGGTTTTTCAAAGATTTTGACATATCTTTGACATCAGAAGACAACACTGCCAAACGTCGCGCCATTTCACCTGTGACTTCACTGACATCTACACGAGGAAATGTCCATGACATATTCTCAACAGCTTCTGATAAGCCATTAACTTTCCATTTCCCAGTAAGAGTTTTATGCCCTTCAACACGACCAACATTATTGTCACCCATACCAAAAGTTTTCTCTTTATCACCAATACTAGCGCCTTTTTTAAAATAATCGATTTCCGGCTTAAGAAATTTGTCCGCGTCAGTTTCAAACTCAACTTTCAACGTAATCTTACCACCAATTGTGTCTTTCGCCATAATATCACCTATTTAATTCTTAATTATTCTGCTCTTCATAATACATTATATATGAAAAGTCAAAAATATCATAAATAAAACCCTGAATGCAAGTAATCACCCCCTTACGCACCCAATATCTTTTGCCGTATAATGTAAAAAGAATCACTAAAGGGTAAACATCAATGAAGCAATATTTAGACCTTATGCGCCATGTTTTGGATAACGGAGCGGTAAAAGAAGACCGCACAGGCACAGGCACACGCTCTGTCTTTGGGCATCAAATGCGCTTTAACCTTGAGGATGGCTTCCCCCTTGTCACGACAAAGAAATGCCACCTCAAATCCATTATACATGAACTCCTCTGGTTTATTGCAGGTGATACAAACATCAAATACCTAAAAGAGAACGGCGTTCGAATTTGGGATGAGTGGGCCGATGAAAATGGTGATTTAGGCCCCGTATACGGCGAACAGTGGCGTAGCTGGAAAACTGCCGATGGACAAACCATTGACCAGTTTAGCAACGTCATAGAGCAGATTAAAAACAATCCCGACAGCCGCCGCTTACTCGTCGTTGCCTATAATCCCGGTGTGGTCGATCAGATGGCTCTCCCTCCATGTCACGCATTCTTCCAATTCTACGTCGCAAACGGAAAGTTAAGCTGCCAACTCTATCAACGTAGTGCCGACATATTCCTAGGCGTTCCCTTTAATATTGCATCTTATACCCTACTCACCATGATGATTGCACAAGTAACAGGGTTAAAAGTCGGTGAATTCATTCATACACTTGGTGATGCACATCTCTATTCCAACCACCTAGAACAAACCGAATTACAGCTATCCCGCACCCCTTACCCACTCCCACAAATGAAAATTAATCCCGAAATTAACAATATTTTTGATTTCAAATTTGAAGATTTCGAGTTGGTCAATTACGAAGCACACCCACATATAAAAGGCGCAGTCGCGGTATAAGGTTAAGACATGACGGTAAAAACATCCCTCATCGTTGCAATGGCACAAAACCATTGCATCGGATTAAACAATCAAATGCCGTGGCATATATCCGATGATTTGAAACGTTTTAAATCATTAACGATGGAACACCCCGTTATCATGGGACGCAAAACATTCGAATCTATCCTCGGATACTTAAAAAAACCATTACCCGGTAGACAAAATATAATTATCAGCAGAACCAACTACCAAAACGATTTTGAAGTACCATCATATAGCGATATACAAACATCAATTTCACATGCGAAAGATATCGCGAAAAAGAACGAGCAAGATGAAATTTTCATTATTGGCGGCGCACAAATCTATACCCAGACAATTGCACACGCCGATTGTCTACACCTAACAAAAGTGCACCGCGCCGTAGAAGGTGACGCATTTTTCCCCGAGTTCAACGAAAGCGATTGGATAGAAACAATGCGTGAAGACCATATGGAGCACGATCCACCATACAGCTTCATCACTTTGGAACGAAAACCGGCTTAAACTTCATTGATAATATTGTGACAAATATCAAGATAGCTTTGCGCTTCTGTACTTTTCGGATCGGCCAAGACAACAGGCATGCCCTGATCCGCCTGTAATCGGACATTTTTGGATAACGGCACACCACCAAGAAACGCGACATCAAGCTTTTTCGCCTCTTCACGCGCACCATCATGACCAAAGATATGCTCCTCATGACCACAGTTAGAGCACGTAAAATGGCTCATATTCTCAATCACTCCTAAAACCGGAACATCCGTCTTCCCAAACATTTCAACGGCGCGGCGCGCATCAATCAACGCAACATCTTGCGGTGTTGAAACAATAATTGCTCCATCAACCTTCACTTTTTGCGCCAAAGTTAATTGCACATCACCTGTACCCGGCGGCATATCAATAATAAGGTAATCAAGCGGTTCCTTCACACTTCCCCACTCTACATCACGTAAGAGTTGATAAAATGCAGATTGCGCCATCGGCCCGCGCCACACAAGCGCCTTTTCCTGATCCACCATAAATCCGATAGACATAATTTTTAACCCATGTGCCTCCATCGGGATAAGCTGCTTTTTCTTATTCAGCTCCGGTTTATAGCTCTGATCCCCCATCATTAACGGTTGAGATGGCCCATAAATATCTGCATCTAATAAACCAATACGTAACCCACGCTTTAAAAATGGCTTTTTGCCTGTGGATAACTGGTCAAGATTGGCCAATCCTGCGGCTATATTGGCGGCTACCGTGGACTTACCCACCCCACCCTTACCAGATGCAATCACAATAATTTTCTTTGCCGGAATATCCAACGGCGGATTCTTCTCCATACCATGCGGATCAGCCTTTGATCGCGCTGCAGAAGGCGGGCGCTCTGCCACAGGCGCTTTCTCTGCCGTTAATATGGCACTGGCCTTTGTAACACCATCACACGCCGCGACACATTTCTCAATTTCCTGTCGCAAATTCTCAAGAGTACTACCACGCGCAGGATCGACTGTTACGATGACAACAACATGGTTTTGTTCATTAATTTGAACCGAAGAAATCATCTTTGCCAAGACAACATCCTTACCCGTATCAGGATCAATAACATCACCCAATGACTTCATGATGCGATTACGTAGCTCTTCACTCATAATATTTTGCCTATATCTTTCGTATTTGGCGATTCAAATACTTGCTTTCCCGCATAAAAGAGATATTGTGATCGCATACTAAACGTCAACAGGAAAAGTGATTAATATGTCTCGAGACGATGATTCAGGACGCAAGAAAAAAAATCCATGGGGTAACTCCGAAAATGATAATAAGGGTCGCAAGAGCCGTCAAAACCCTTGGGGTTCCGGTGGTGGAAATAATGGCGGTGGCAAAGACCCCCAAGACCTTGATGAGTTCATCAAGAATGCACAAAGTGGATTACGCGAAGTAATGCCTTCAAACATGAATGGCGGCATCCTGTTCGGTCTAATCGCTTTAATCATCATATTGTTATGGTTGGCCAGTGGGTTCCATATTGTAAATCCTGGTGAAAACGGCGTAATTCAACGCTTTGGCGCATGGTCACGTACACAAGATCAAGAAGGCCTAGGCTATCACTTCCCTGCCCCGATTGAGACAATTACAAAGGTAAATGTCAACCAGCAGCGTAGTATGAGCATTGGTTACACAGACACGATACCAACACGCCGCGGAAATATCCCTGCACAAAAAAGAGACGTATTGGATGAGAGCCTGATGCTTACATCTGATCGTAACATTGTTGATCTTCACATGACGATCCAATGGGACATCAAATCTGCCGAAGATTACCTGTTCGAAATTGAACAGCAAGAAAACACAATTAAAAAAGTCGCAGAAAGCGCCATCCGTGAAGTTGTCGGACAAACAGAAATGTTCCCGATCATCACAACAGGGCGCGTTGAAATCACAACCAAAGTGAAATCAATCATCCAAAAAAACTTGGATGAATATAATTCAGGCGTGAATGTGAAACAGGTTTTGATCCAAAAAGCAGAAGTACACCCAGATGTTCAACAAGCATTTCAAGATGTACAATCTGCAAAGCAAGATGCTGAGAACACCGAAAACGAAGCCCAAGTACACCGTGAACGTATCCTTCCTGAGGCACGCGGTCAGGCAATCAAACTGGTACAGCAAGCACAAGGCTATAAGCAGTCCAAAATTGCACAAGCAACCGGTGACGCTGAACGCTTTAAATCAATTTACAACGCATATTTAACGGGTAAAGACGTGACAAAGGAACGTATCTACATCGAAACGATGGAAGATGTTCTGGGCAATGCAGAAAAAATTATTCTGGATAATAGTGGCGGCAACCAAGGTGTTGTCCCGTATTTGCCACTCAATGAACTCGGCTCAAAGAAGAAGTAAGGAATTAGACACATGAATATTAAAGCACTCTCATTCTTTATCGTTTTGGCCGTTGCCCTTTTGCTGACCTCACAATCACTCTTTATTGTGGATCAGACACAACAGGCAATCGTATTACAACTGGGACAGCCAAAAGGTGAACCAAGAGGCCCCGGCTTACACTTTAAAACACCGTTCGTTCAAAATGTCCGGTTTTTCGAAAGCCGCGTTCTATCCATCGACCCCAACCCGACACAAGTCGTAATCTCTAGCGCGGATGTCACAAATAATGCCGACGTAAAAGAAGGCGATACACAACAAGCAGACGATGCAGATGGGCGCCTATCTATCGAAAATGTAAGTGGTGAACCAATCATCGTTGATACATTCGCACGTTACAAAATTACTGATCCACTTCAATTCATGAAGACATTGGTCACAGTACGTAACGCCAACTTACGCGTAGAAAGTATTTTAAATGACTCTATGCGCTCTGTTCTTGGTGAAACCACATTGATTGAACTGCTCTCTCCTAAGAGAACAGAAATCATGGCAGAGATTGGCAAACGCGTGAATGACAAGATTCAGGAAGATAAACTCGGGATCGAAATTGTAGATGTTCGCATCGTACGTGCAGATTTAACACCGGAACTACGCGTTTCAACGGTTAAGCAGATGAAATCAGAGCTGAATGAACGTGCAACAGAACGTCGCTCAAAAGGTAAAGAAAAAGCCCTGGAGATCCGTTCAACTGCGGAAAAAGAACGCTCTATCTTATTGGCCGAAGCAAGCCGTGATGCAGAGATCATCAAAGGGGAAGGCGACAAAGAAGCCATCAAGCTTTACGCAAAAGCATTCAACGTTGATAAAGACTTCTACTCTTTCATCCGCTCAATGGAAGCCTATAAAAAGACAATGGCAAATCCAGAGACACGTTTGATCCTTTCACCGGATAGCGAATTCTTTAAACACTTTAAAGACAAATAATCGTTCAGATAAAAATCATAATAAAAAACGCCGTTCAATATACTGATCGGCGTTTTTTTTATGCCTGCTCAAAACCGTGAGCTTTGCTTAAAATAGACCATAAAAGAAAAGCCGTCATAGCACACCACCGCCCCTCTCCCAAAACCTCAATGCAATACGAAGTAATCTCAAAGCAAGAACAGCCACCGCATCCCTGATCCCACGCAGGCACGGGTGGCTGCCCCGATCCGGAGTGTGGGATGGATCAAGGCAACCATAAAAAAGTGCCCGAATATATCCCACCCTATCCGGTATATAGTGGTCTCAGAGAGAATCTCTCCTACCCAAAACCATATTGAGTGACCGCAAAACATCCAACAGGATGAAACGCATGCCCCCAATTCCACCACCATGCACGAAGGTACTCCCCCCTCTCACATGAATAATAGAAAAGCCACCAAGATTACTCTTGGCAGCCGGGAGTTAGTAACCGCAAAATCTCACGAAAAAACGGCGCGATGCTTTTAGCTTACGCCTGAACATAACATCGCCTCCCGGCCATATAAGAATATGAACCGAGGGACGACATCCATGATGCGCCAATATCCATAAAATGAAAAGAGAACACATCAATGACGGTTGATGCCAACCGCGTGAGTTGATTTTAGAGGTTACTAAGCCCCGAATGCATGATTTCCCATACATCTGTAAACACTATGCCCAAAATTATCGCACCATGCAAGGGAAATTTAATTCGTTCTGAAATTTTAGATTGTATAATTACAAACAGGAATACACGCCCCGACAATGATGAATATTGACCCCCCTCCCTAATCCCCTTATCCTGTCATCATTCTATAATTCTTGTTTCAGTTTAGTGAGGTAAAATGCGTATTATTCAGCTGACTTTTGTACTGTGCTTATCTTGTGTTTTCACACTATCAATACCGCAAGCATCTTTCGCAAAAGAACAAAGCCCTCCCCCTGCTGTAAACATGATCCCCGCAAGCTTCGCAGATCTGGCGGAGGTATTAAGCCCCGCCGTTGTAAACATCTCAACAACACAAAAAACAACAGTCCCCGAAGATTTCCCCGAAATGCCACAATTCCCCGATGGCTCTCCCTTCGAAGATTTCTTTGAGGAATTCATGCAACGCCGCGGTCACGGAATGCCTGCACAACCCTCATCATCCCTCGGTTCCGGCTTTGTTATTGACGCAAAGAATGGCTATATCGTCACAAACAACCATGTGGTCCGCGATGCAGATGACGTACGCGTTACATTCCCCAATGAACTCACACTAGATGCCAAAATCATTGGTACTGATGAAAAAACAGATTTAGCCGTCCTTCAAATTGACACAACAGATATAGACCTAGCATCAGTATCATTAGGAAACAGCGACAAAGTACGTGTTGGCGACTGGACACTTGCTATTGGTAACCCGTTTGGCCTTGGTGGCTCTGTCACTGCGGGGATTGTCTCCGCACGTGCACGTGACATTCAGTCCGGCCCCTATGATGACTATCTACAAACAGATGCATCGATTAACCGCGGAAACTCAGGTGGCCCCTTATTCGACATGAACGGAAAAGTTATCGGTATCAACACCGCAATCTTTAGCCCAACCGGCGGATCAGTCGGCATCGGCTTTGCTATTCCCTCATCATTGGCACAACCCGTTATATCCCAAATTATTAAGTATGGACGCACAAAACGCGGATGGTTAGGTGTCCGCATTCAAAGTGTCACAGACGAAATTGCCGAAAGCTTCGACCTTGAAGAAACACAAGGCGCCTTAATCGCAAGCGTAAATCCAAAAGGCCCCGCGCATGAGGCCGGATTAAAGGCCGGCGACATCATCCTTGAGCTTGGCGAACAACAAATCAAGACAATGAAGTCCCTCCCACGCATCGTTGCAGAACACGATGTCGGCTCAGACGTACAAGTAACCTATTGGCGCGACAGCAAAAAACACAAAACAACCGTTGTAATAGGTGAGCTGGAAAAAGCAGAAGAAACAGGCATTATCAGCTCAACTCTAAAATCACAAAGCACAGGATTAGATATAGATTCCGTTGGCTTAACCCTAAAATTACTGGACGATGAGCTACGTACAGAACTCAATATAGCAAAAAATATAAAAGGCGTTCTGGTTAGCAAAGTAAAACCACTATCCGAAGCCGCTAAAAAAGGCATTGTTGAAGGCGCGGTAATTGTTGAAATCAATCAAAAACCCGTTACTGACCCGCAAGAAATATTGAGCATCATAACCAAAGCCAAAAAGAACGGGCGTAAATCCGTTCTACTTCTCGTCAATGACACTGGAAATATCCGCTTTATCGCACTGCGATTAAACACAGATTAAAAAGATATAATGTACAAGTTATTAAGGCGCCTCACGATGTAGGCGCCTTTTTATTATGCGCTAAACCATATCATCTACGACTGCATCACGTTTTTTCGCCAGTCTCTCACGCGCAAATAGGAACACCCCCGCACTAATAATAATGCCGGCACCCAGAATTTTTGCCCCATCCGGAACATCTCCAAAGAAGACATAACCAAACAATATTGCAAATATAATCTGCACATATTGATATGGCGAAATTACCGCGGCAGGCGCCATAGTATAGCTATAAGCCATCGCAATTAACGCAAAGCCATATGAACATCCAATAACAACTATAAGCATAATTGAGTGTATATCACTAATAGGCTTAATCACCCCGCCAGTATAAAAAACAAGCCCGACAATCAAACATAAGAAAGGCCAGAATGCAAATGACAATGCACTTGCCTTAACCTTAAAAAGGCGCACTAATATGCTTGAAGATGAAAATGTAAAGACACAAATAAATGCAAATATATACGCAGGATTTATATCATTAAATCCGGGCTTAAACGCAATGAATGCGCCAATAAAACCACACAATATAGATAAAAAACGATACGTCCCGATTTTTTCTTTTAGCAGAAAATAACCTAATATACTGATCACAAAGGGCGTTAAAAAGAAAATCGTGTAAGCATCCATGATCGGCACTTGGCTAATCGCAGTTAATGAAAAAAATGTATTCAATGCCACCAACACACCACGCACAATGTGTAGTTTTATATTGCCGTGATTAATAAGCGCCTTCACACCACCCAAAAACGGCAAAAAACACAAAATCATAATCATTCCTACAACAGCCTGCCAAAACAAAATATCCGAAATCTCATGTTTTAAGGACACAAATTTACGTGCCGTATCACTGACCGAAAATGCGGCAAACGCACACAACGCTAAAAAAATCGCACGACCTACAGAATTATGTTCATCATCCATGATGAAACATCCCTTCTCTTTTTCATATGTTTATGCATATAATCCGCGCATTATGGCGAACACTGATAATAAGAGCACAATACACATCATAGCCGGCCCCACGGCAAGCGGAAAATCCGCCCGCGCACTCGCACTCGCAGAGGAAAAAGACGGAATAATCATCAATTGTGACTCAATACAAATTTATGACGGACTACAACTCCTAACGGCTCAGCCACCTGAAGAAGACCTAAAGCGTGTTCCCCACAAACTCTATAGCCACTTACACCCCAACGAAGCATGTAGCGCAGGAAATTGGCGAGAAATTGTAGAACCCCTTATCCACGATATCATTGCACAAGGAAAATCCCCCATAATCGTTGGTGGCTCTGGCCTTTATATAAAAGCATTAACACATGGCCTGTCCCCCATGCCGGACGTTCCACAAAATATTCGTGACACTGTGGTGAAACACTACGAAACCGTTGGTGCACAAGCATTCTATGACGAGCTCAATACCCGTGACCCTGAAATGGCACAGCGTTTTCACGTCAACCACAAAGCACGTATCATTCGTGCAATGGAAGTTCTGGAAGCAACCGGGAAGTCCCTATCAGAATGGCAAAAGCTTGCACCACTTTCTCCGCCAAAAGAATGGCATTTCGATATTGAAATTATAATTCCCGACCGCCCCGTTCAACACCAACGTTGCAATGATCGTTTTATATGGATGCTTGAAAATGGTGCTCTGGAAGAAACAGAGAATTTTGCCAAACGTATTGAAAATGGCGAAGTAAATCCGAATGTCCCACTATCAAAAGCATTAGGCTATAAAGAACTTTTATCTTACATAAAGGGCGAAATGAACAAAGAAAACGCAATAGAAAAAGCACAAGCACGCACCCGTCAATATGCCAAACAACAAGTAACATGGTTTAGAAACCAGATCCTGAATAAGCAAGAAGACTAAGAGATTTCCCTCGGGTAAAATCCGCTATCACTTTCAAACTGAGAATGCTGCAAGGGCCTGATATTCACTTTCCCTTTATACGCCTCCAACGCTTTTAATACTTGCTCTAATTCACCCGGAAAATTAACATGCTCCTTATCACATGTCAGGCACTCTTCAATATCCAATAACTGCTCTACAGTATGATAAATATCTTTTAATTGAGTCTTACCTTGCTCTGACCAAGATGAAAGTTGAAAATGTGCACAGAGCTTTTCATCTCCAATCCCAATGACATTAGAATGACCGTCTTCCGGCATATGCAGCCATTCTTTAAATTCTGCTGTAAAAAGTTTTCCGTTAATACGCATAACACCCCATTACTTTATTTCAAAATAAAAGACACTACAGTAACAATAATACGTCACCCTTCTTTATTCCTAACAAAATCCTTGCATAAAATCAAAAGCTGCGTTAGGTGTGGTTGTATGAATATGATTTTTAACATTGTGAATGTCGTGCTTGTCCTTCTTGTCGTCCTCGTAGGCGATAGGGCGTTGCATGCATGATTAAATTTTAGATCATATATGAAAAACAGCGCCCCGAATAAAAACGGGGCGTTTTTTTATGTTTAAGCGTGTGAAAATGCTCAACATTCCTAAATAAATAAGGTAACGTTGGGCGTCGAAAAAAGAGGATAGATCGATGAGCATTATAAAAATGAACAAGCAGGATAAAAAAGCTGCAAAATCAAAGACTAAGGAAATGACCGGTGCACAAATGGTTATTCAGTCATTGATTGATCAGGGCGTGGATACAATTTTTGGGTATCCGGGTGGTGCGGTTCTGCCGATCTACGACGAAATTTTCAAACAAGATAAAATCAAACATGTTCTTGTTCGTCATGAACAAGGAGCACTTCACGCCGCCGAAGGATACGCCCGTTCAACAGGTAAAGTTGGCTGTGCACTTGTAACATCAGGTCCCGGCGCAACAAACGCTGTAACCGGCTTAACTGATGCTTTATTAGACTCCATTCCTGTTGTTTGTATCACAGGTCAGGTTCCGACTTTCCTCATCGGAACAGATGCCTTTCAAGAGGCGGACACTGTCGGCATCACACGCCCATGTACAAAACATAACTTTTTGGTAAAAGACTCTAACGAACTTGCCAGCGCAATGCATGAGGCATTCCATATCGCACGTTCCGGTCGCCCCGGCCCTGTTGTTATTGACATTCCAAAGGACATACAATTCGCAAATGGCGAATATGTATCACCTGAAAAAGCCGTAATGCATACGCACTACCAACCAGAAATAGACCCTGAGATGGAGGCCATAGAAGCCGCCGTTGAATTAATGGCAAGCGCAAAAAATCCTGTTTTTTATACAGGCGGTGGTGTCATTAATGCAGGGCCAAATGCCAACACCCTCCTACGTGAATTCGTACGTGAAACAGGGTTTCCAATCACATCAACCCTTATGGGACTCGGCTCATACCCCGCCAGTGACAAACAATGGCTTGGTATGCTTGGCATGCACGGAACATACGAAGCAAACCTCGCGATGCATGATTGTGATGTTATGATTTGTATCGGTGCACGTTTTGATGACCGTGTAACAGGCCGCCTTGATAAGTTCTCACCAAATTCGAAAAAAATTCATGTCGATATTGATGCCAGCTCAATTAACAAAAATGTAACAATCGATATCCCTATTGTTGCCGATGCAGAACGCGCACTACGTGCAATGATCGGTGTTTGGCGCAAAAAAGGGTACAAGGCCGATCAAGCTTCTTTAAAAGCTTGGTGGGAAACCATTGACACATGGCGTGCAAAGAACTGTTTGGCCTACAAAAAGAATGAACAAGTTATAAAACCGCAATACGCATTAGAACGCCTGAACCATTACATGCAAAAAGACAAGCGCGACTGCTATGTAACGACAGAAGTTGGCCAACACCAAATGTGGGCGGCGCAATTCCTCCCCTTTGATGAACCAAACCGTTGGATGACATCTGGTGGCTTGGGCACAATGGGCTACGGCCTTCCTGCTGCAATTGGTGCACAAATGGCACATCCGGACGCATTCGTTGTAGATGTCGCCGGTGAAGCATCCATACAGATGAACATTCAGGAATTGGCAACCGCTATTCAATACCGCTTACCTGTGAAAGTCTTCATCCTAAACAATCAATGGATGGGTATGGTACGCCAATGGCAAGAATTACTACATGGAGAGCGATACTCTGAAACATATTCAGAAGCTTTACCTGATTTTGTAAAACTCGCCGAAGCATATGGCGGTGTTGGCCTACGCGCAGAAACCGTAGATGAGCTTGATGGCGTGATTGAAGAAATGATGAACAATAATCGCATGACGGTCGTTGACGTTATGGTCGAGCAAGCAGAAAACTGCTTCCCAATGATCCCATCAGGTAAAGCGCATAACGAAATGATATTATCCCCTGATGCCGATGCTTTTGATAAGAGCCTCGTATAAGCCATGAAACAGGTCTTTGGTGGCACAAATGCAATAGAAGCACATGTCGTTTCCCATTTACTGGAACAACACAACATTGCCACCAACCTGACCGGTGACTACCTCTCCGGCGCATCCGGCGAACTTCCTGCCGGTAATTTAAGCAGTATCTGGATCGTTAATGATGAGGACTTTGAGCGCGCACGCGCATTGATTGAAGAGTGGGAAAAAGAACAGGTACCGCTCTCTCAACATCAAAACAAAGCACCAGACAAAAAATCCTCCATCATTCCGAGGTGGTTCATTGGCTTGTTAATTGGACTAAGCATTGCTTACATATATTTCCAAGCTCCCGCTATCGCAGATAAGTATGGTAATAACAATGATAGAATAGTCGACTATAAAATGGGCACAATAGCATCCGCACCTATGAGTAAAAATGGCGATGGAAAAATGGATATATTCTACGCATATGATAAATAATAATATAAATACGCCCAATACATTTCATACCTACATCTATTACGTAGGGCTTATGGCCGTATGCGTGGTGACACTCATACCATGGGCGTTAACTTACTTTAATGTGGCGATCAATGTTGATATCGCATTTCTGGGACTGTCCGCACAACGTCTGCTTGACGGCGATATGATGAGCACATCCTACTACGACACAAACCCTCCACTTAGTATCCTGCTTTATACTCCTGCGGCATTCTTAACAAACGCACTCTCAATACCGCTTTATATAACAACAACAATATGCTCTGCTTTCTATCTTGTAATATCAACCCTATGCACATATGCCTTATTAAAAAAATTACCCTGGACACAAGATACAACACAACAACACCTAATCCTTATCACTTATATTTTCGCCAATACAATCTCGGTAAATCATGATTTTGGGCAACGCGACCACATCCTTGGTATGGCCTTATTCCCGTTCATTCTGGCTCAAATCCTAATAACACTGCGCATACCATTTTCCGGATGGAGCAAGTGGATACCCTTGATGCTCGGAAGCATAACAATATTACTAAAACCACATTACGGCATTATTCCTGTTGCGATTTTTCTATGCCGTATGGTTCAACAGCGCCGTTTCTGGATTATAAAAGACACTGATTTCCTTTGCTTAAGCCTAACAACATTAGGCTATCTTGCTATTATTTTCATATTTTTCAATGACTTCATCACCGTAATATTACCGGACATTATCCTATTCTATTTAGGGTCAATTGATGAAGCCGTTCTAAACCCATCCATGAAAATAGGTGCTCTTGCGCTTGGGTTAATATTCGCCCCCCTTCTTATCACGCATAAAGATAATAACTTCCCAACAATAATGGGCGCAATAGCTCTACTGTCCGTTATCGCTTTCTTCCTTCAGGGGAAAGGGTTCATCTATCAATATATTCCGGCTAAAATATTTATCAGTGTTGGTATTGCCACACTTATTTACAATCTTACAACCAACATAAAATCCCCTCTCATTCCAAAAGGGGTAGTGACACTCACAGTTCTTTGCGCTGCATTCATCATTATAAATAATCAATCCATTCACCTTGATAAGCGCCCGACACATGAAGAATACAAAAAACTAGCATTAACCAAGCTCTTGAACGAATGTGAAACAAAATGCAGCTTTTTCATGTTTAACGATAAAATAAACATCATTCAGGAATTATCCGTATATAGCGCTCAACCACATGCCTCACGCTTCCCTGTCTTATGGTTTCTACCATACCTCATGAATAGCAAAAACAATGATGCAATGACACCAAACGAAAAAGAACAACTCGAATTTTATAAAAATAAACACCTCTCTTTCATATTAGATGATCTAAAACGTTATGAACCTGAAACACTTTTAATCATGGATACTAATTTTTCCATGAAACACCCTTTTGATTTCATTACATTTACACAAGAACAAAAAATAGACTTCATAGATATTTGGGCCAATTACGGCTTTGAAAAAACGCTCACGATCAAATTTGATGACTATATCGGGCACCCAATTCCAAAGAACACAATCAATGTTGATGTTTATAAAAAAATTATTCCATCACAATAAACAATAAGATCTGTTGATTTAGATGCATATTTGTAGGAAAAATATAAAATATCTAAAATAAAAAGGATAAGAAGCCATGAGCCAGCCGGAAACAAAAAGAAAAAAGAAAAGTCGAAGTGTTTACGCACCAACACCTGCTTTAGAGGCAGAGGAAACACACACACTGGCAATATTGGTCAATAATGAACCTGGAGTACTCGCCCGTGTTATCGGCCTTTTCTCTGGTCGCGGTTACAATATCGAAAGCCTAACTGTCGCAGAAACCGATCATATAGAACACCTTTCCCGCATCACGATTGTTTGCACAGGCACTCCTGCCGTTATTGAACAAATCAAAGCACAGCTTGATCGCCTTGTTCCTGTCCTCGAGGTCTCCGATTTAACTCTGGAATGCCCACACGTTGAACGTGAATTGGCTCTCATCAAAGTAGCCTGCACAGGAGAGAAGAGAATCGAAGCGTTGCGTAGCGCAGATATCTTCCGCGCCCGCGCATTAGACAGTACATTGGAATCCTTCGTATTTGAAATCACCGGAACATCCGAAAAAATAAATGCCTTTATCGACCTAATGACACCATTAGGCTTAGTTGATGTCAGCCGCACCGGTGTTGCTGCAATCTCACGCGGTAGCGATGCAATAGGGTCATAAACCATGAAACGCTTCCCCCTTTCTTTATGCTGTCTTTTGGTACTCTGCTCTTGCGTGTCTCGCCAACAAGCCGATGAAAAACTCGAAAAAGGGTGCAAAGCCGCAACAGAATTATTTCTGGAGGACGGTTTTACCATTAAAGAAATAAAGGACACACAACATAAAACCTCGCCAACATTCGGCAAGTCGTATCGCGAAGTCACAATATTGGCAATCGAGACAGACGAATGGTTAGACGTCGAGAAAAACTACCGCTGTATCTTCGCCGAAGAATTTAACATGCTTGGATCATCACACCGTGCAACCCTATACCAACTAAACGTCAACGATCAAACTTACGGCTTCAAAGACGGAAAAATCATAGGCGATATGAAAACGCACATGAACATCAAAAATGCTGTTGAACGTGCAATGACACAATAGGCTTGTATCAAACATCAAAAATAACATGCTATAATATTTCCATATATTATTAACAATAACAGCTTACACACTATGGAAAAAATCAGTGAACCATCTGAAAATATAAATTTCTCAAACACTGTTTGGGCGCATATCGCAGATGAAATCGAAAAAAACCTACCATCCAAAATACAAAAAATCTGGCAAGAGCATTTGTATGCGCCGCAACTTTTATTACAACAGATAGTAAAGGCAATAACTTATTCAATAATCGACAGTTAATGATAGAGAACGCTCAAGAAATATGCGCGACCATAAAAAATCCCGAATTGAAGCAAACTTTCATAACAGAAGCACAAGAAGATTACTTATTACAAGAAGGCTTAAATTGTCAAAGAATGCCGCAAAGCCAAACATCTTCACAACTTATCGCAGCGATAGAACACTACAGAGCCCTTGGCTAAGTTAAAAGTTACAATGTATATGCATCATCATTCGCAGAAATCTGTGCATTAGGGTTATTCTCATAAAGCTCTTCAAAATCTTCAGCCAGAGTTTCTAATGCGTCCATATCAAGCGCATCAACACTTTGCATACCTTGTACAAGCGCAATCCCGTCACGAATATGAAGCATTTCCTTTTGCATATATTGAAATTCTTCATGGTTAATATCGTAATCAACCTTCATACCCTTACCGGATTTCCACACATCCCAACTCGGCTCTTGAAAATCAGGAAACTCCGCATAATTTTGGTCAACTTTTTCAACAAGATCGTTCAGTGTTTGCACATCATTAAAACCAAAAAAACGGTGCGTAGCATCACGCAGCAACGACACTTGTTTTGCCGCGCCCCGCACATCATCTCTTTGTACCATTTGGGATAAATCCGATGACACATTTTGAACAGCAGTATTAAACGCCTCAAGCCTCGGGCGTACATTATTATAAACCGTGTTAAATTCCGCATGCAGCTTTGCACATTCAATTGCATCATCAACGGTATAAGCTTTTACTTCAGACATTAATCACCTCAAAAATATGTGCGCACTGTCTATAGGTTGTAGATATATTTGTCAATATACAGTTTAACATAACACAATATTCATCTCATAAATCAGCACATTTTAAAACATAAAAACAATACAAAAACATATGACGTAATCTTTTGCTTGATTCTTCGGAAAAAACCCTGTTTTATGCGTCTTCTAATAAGATAATATTTAAAGGTTTTAGACAATGGCACAAAGCAACGCTGCACAAGCGACACCTGAAAACCAAACATCATTGAATGTTTACTATGACAAGGATTGTAACCTTGATCTGATTAAATCAAAAAAAGTAGCCATTATCGGTTACGGTTCACAAGGCCACGCACACGCACAAAACATTAAAGATAGTGGCGTAGAAACAGTTATCATCGGTCTACGCGAAGGGTCTTCTTCTGCAAAGAAAGCCGAAAACGCTGGTTTTGAAGTTATGACACCTGCGGAAGCTGCAAAAACAGCAGACGTTGTTATGATCCTGACACCGGATGAACATCAAGCAGACATCTACCGCGATGATCTGGAAGCAAACCTGAAACAAGGCGCAACAATGATGTTTGCCCACGGTTTGAACGTTCACTTCGATCTTATCAAGCCTCGCGCTGATCTTGATGTAATTATGGTCGCTCCAAAAGGTCCTGGCCACACAGTACGCGGCGAATACCAAAAAGGTGGCGGTGTTCCATGTTTAATCGCGGTTGCACAAGACGCTTCCGGTAATGCAAAAACTCTGGCTCTATCATATGCATCTGCTGTTGGTGGTGGTCGTTCCGGTATCATCGAAACAACATTCAAAGACGAATGTGAAACTGACCTATTTGGTGAGCAAGCAGTTCTTTGTGGTGGTGCTTCTGAACTTGTTAAATGTGGTTATGAAGTTCTATGTGAAGCTGGATACCCACCTGAAATGGCATATTTTGAGTGCCTGCACGAACTAAAACTTATAGTTGACCTGATGTATGAAGGTGGTTTGGCGAACATGCGCTACTCTATCTCTAACACAGCGGAGTTCGGTGACTATGTTTCCGGCCCACGTGTTATTACGAGCGAAACAAAAGAAGAAATGAAACGCATCCTTGCGGACATCCAGTCTGGTAAATTTGTTCAAGACTTCATGGGCGGAAACAAAGAAGGCCTTACACGCCTTGTTGAAATCCGTGAGCGCGAAGCACAACACCCAATCGAAGACACAGGCGCAAAACTACGCGGCATGATGCCTTGGATTGGTGCAAACAAATTGGTTGATAAAGAAAAGAACTAATTGTTTCAAAGATAAAAATTCAAAAGCCCCCTGAAATATAATGAACTTTCAGGGGGCTTTTTTGATCCATTAACAATACCCTATGCGGCAAAACTACATCCGTAACCCTGTAGACATATTCTCTAAATCAGTATTATTCTCTTGCTGAAGCACTTCCGGCTCATCCGCAATACGGCTCAACGCAAAGTCTAACGTATAACCACCAGCCAAAGCTTGTAATGCTTCAGGGTTCTTTGTAAAAATCTCAACAACCTCTGACGGCTCTTTATCTTGAAAAACTGTCCCCTCATATTCAGGCATAACTTCCATAACATCAAATGTAGAATACGCAATATCCAAATCGGCATCATCACCATGCTCAATATACATACTCAAAGATTTTGCAAAAAACACTGAAGGATCAAAGTCCGGAACTTTATAATCTAAAAACGTTCCCTGACCGGATAAATAATCATAAGCAGCCAACATACGATCAGCAGATGGAATGTAATCAACTCGTTCTTCTAACCATGTATTCAATTCTTTACGCGCTTCATATGCAATCTCGACCTGCAACAAAGTCTTTTCATCAAGATTATCCAACATACCATCTTCATACGCACGAACATCCAAACGATCAACAAAGTGCTCTACCCTATCCTCAAACGCTTCGACCTCTTTTTCATCATCTCGCGCATAGATATGAGGCGCTTTTTCCTCAATACCACTATACATAAGGGTTTTAATCTTACCCACAATTTCACGGCGTGTAGAACGGTCATAACGAAGCTTCTCATAAGGAATTTCTTCACCACTATGGCGCTCCATATTATCACTACGCACTGTATCAACGATGCCCTTAGCTTCTTTCCAATGCTTAAAAGAAAAATCAGGTGTTCCCTCAGTAACTCCCAACTCTTTTGCCACCCTCTGGGCAGACAGATACGTTTCCGCCAAAGCCACACCATTATCATAACGATCTGCAACACCTGTTGTCTGCCGGTTATCATATCCCGCAACAAGTCCCCTTAACATATCATCATTATGCCCGTGTAAAACTGACATTGCGACACGATAACTATCTGCATAGGATTCAACGTAATTGCTTTCCAGAACACCATCTAATTCAATCGTGCCCTCCATATAATCAATCGTATGCGCAAGTTCATGAACCGCAACCCGCACCAAAGAAAAATTTTGCTCATAAGTAAGATCAGATGGGTCAGCTGTATGAACATTCCAAGCAGCCGCAACAGCGATTTTTTCACCCGCATCATTTACGCCAGAAAACATACGCCCATCTTTTATTTTATCATCTACAGCAGTTTCCAGATCCGTAACACCAAGCTCTTCAGACAAACGGGCAATCTCTGCTTCCCGGTTTTCTTCCAAAGCTTTAAGATCAACGAGAGCAACACGGCCTTGATACTGCGGAAACGCGTCATAGAAAGACGTGAGCATTTCGGACAAACCGCGCTCATACCCCTCGTATCCTGCGTATTTCACCGCAGGATCAATAGCTTTTCCATTGAAATTAGTATCTAGACTATCCATCACCCATCCCTATAGTAACTATAAGGGTTATAATTTTTATTTTTAATTAACAACACTCTACCACAAACCATCAGAAAAGATCAAATTCTATGAAATATCAAGGTGATAGAGTCTTTATAGCCATTTTTTACTGCATCAGCGCACACTTTATGTTCGCCGTCATGGGTACATGTGCAAAATATTTAACCCAAGAACTGGGCTATCACGTCGCAGAAGCCGCCTTCTACCGCAATTTAATCGTTCTGATTCCGCTCCTCGCCTATATAGCCCTCCGAAGAAACACGGACATATTAAAAACTCAAAAACCAAAGCTCGTAGGCTTTCGCGCACTTCTAGGCGGGGTAAGCTTGATGGTAACATTTGCCGCCCTTGAAAAACTGCCTATGGCCTATGCCACCGTGATATTCTTCATGTCCTCTCTTCTAACCCCCGCCCTTGCTTTCTTCATATTAAAAGAACATGTCGGGATTCATCGATGGAGCGCGGTCTTTGTTGGAATGTGCGGTGTAATCATCATTGCCGGCCCCAGCGGCACGATCAGCGCAATAGGCCTAATTTTGGCACTCCTTGCCGCGACAATGCACGGCATCATGTACACAACTCTACGCGGATTGAAAACCGAAAACCCGTTTACGATAACATTTTACTTTATTGTTGCTGGTGTCTTGATTCCCGCAGCCTTCCTGCCATGGGTCGCAAAAGGAGTGGAAACGGAACATATATGGATATTCCTCCTAATCGGCGCATCTGGCGGTATTGCCCAAATATTTCTGGTTAATGCATATAAATATGCCCCCGCATCCACCGTAACACCATTCAGCTATAGCGCTCTGCTCTGGACAATCCTGATCGACATCAATCTATGGGGGTATCAACTTGATTTTTGGATACTGACAAGCGGTGCATCACTCATCATACTGGCACAGCTCTATATTCTATATAGGGAATACCGGTTAGAACACTCTGAAAAAAAGACTACAAACGAAGTGTCTCAGTCGTCGTAGATGGTCTGGACAAAGCATCATCATCAGATGTTAAAACAGCAGGCATAACCTCCGGCTTCACATCTTCCGGCTGCGATGTAAATTGCGGCGCAATCTCTTTACTATAATCCATCATCTGATGCATAAAGCTGCCTTCATTATAACCATACACAGTCATTTCTGCCGAATTAAGTGTTGTCGACGTCACACCAAGAAACCGCATAGAAAGGTCATAATCATTATCAATTTTCTCTCCAAACTGCGTTTCCTCACGCATCCATATCGCGAAATTAGAACGCCCCGCACTTGCCATTTGAATGCTCTGAAAATTTGTAGAGCCATCATCACTATTAAAAACCATATGATGTGGCACAGTTCCATTAACGTTCATCACGCCATCAATCCGCGTGCGTTCAATAATAATATTCTGGTCATTAAAAGCAGAAAAATCAAAACGTACCGAAGCCCCACGTTGCTTCGCATCAGAAGAAGAAGCAGGCACAGTAACTTCAACAACATCACGATCAATATCTGGACTCGTTTCAATTTTCTTATAAGCCGTATCCAACAATTCACGAAACATATCAGGGTTGAAAACGCCATGCCCACCTGCATACGTCAAGGTATGATCCGCGCGGTTATTATACAGCTTCATTAAATCATTCCCCTCACGTATCGGCGTATCAGTAGTCGCCAATTTCGCAAGCGTCGAAATCTCATCTTTCGTTAAAATAGGAAGATTCTCCTCTTCCCTTTGCTCTTGTTCATGCAATGCACCGGATACAAATCCCGCCTGTTCAGGTGCTGAAAATGAAGTGCCGTCCAGACCCGTAACATAGCCATTCTCATCAATATCATGCTGCTCTCGAAATTCGGCCATAACTTGTGAATGCAACGTCTGCGGATTTTCGATATAAGCCTTTACTATCCCGTCAATCCGCGCAATATCACCTTCATTAACACGATACTTGTCATGAAGAGCGTCATATATCCCTCGAACTCCTTCATCAAGCACACTTTGATCCAGACCTTTATCCTTGTTATGCTCTAAAAACAGATCAATCCCTCTTTGAACCTCATTGTCTATAACCCAGTCACGTATTAAATCTTTATATGCCTCTAGAGAATGCAAATTCTCCGGATTTTCGATATAGGCCTGTACTATCCCGTCAATCCGCGCAATATCACCTTCATTAACACGATACTTGTCATGAAGAGCTTCAGATATCCCTTGAACCCCTTCATCAAGCACACTTTGATCCAAGCCTTTATCCTTGTTATGCTCTAAAAATAGATCAATCCCTCTTTGAACCTCACTATCTATAACCCAGCCACGTACTAAATCTTCATGTTCCCCCAGAGACGGGCTAACATCATAATATTGATACTTTTCCCCTCTATTAAAAGGGTTATCAGCTGACAAAGTAATATCAACCTTACTACTATGCTCTTCAATATAAGGCTTGCCTGCAGATAAATTGGCCTCTCCGACCACTAATGATGATCGTGAAAAATCGGCGAGCCTAGGGGTCGCACCTTCTTCCATCCCCCCCTTATTACCGGCCGCAACCGTATAAACAGGCATATCGTTTTCAGAAAAATAGTCACGATACATGGCAATATTATCACCACTTGCAAGCCCTGACTGAGAAATAATTGTACCAAGCGCCACTCCGGTACTCACAGACACAGAATCATACTCAGAAAGCTTATCCAGAACTGCCTTATCCGCAGAAATCGGGCTTTCCTTAACCAAATCAACGGTTAACGTTTGATCCCCTGTAAAACGTCTCAACGCATCTTGATGGATATCACGCGCAACTTCCGCATGACGCGTATACAAGTCCTGCAAAGTCGTAACATCTTTTGATTCAAAATGTGCGTATTTTCCCAACGAACAACACCCTTAAATTAACTACCGCTTTTATTTTTTCTTTATGCTAGCATATCTCAACCAAAAAGCACAAACCATTTGACATATAAGGGTTTGAAAATACAGCGGGTTTCAATATGAATCTACCAACAAAAACACCTCTCTTACTTGGCATTATGTTCGCCGTCATAAACGCATTTATGCTCGCTGGGATGAGTTTGTTCAGCAAACTTCTCTTCACTTATTTCGGAGCAGTTGAAATAACATTTTTTCGGAATATTGTTTCACTAATCGCATTAGGGGGCTTCTTAATACTCTTCGGTAAACTCGCATTACTCAAAACGAAACGCCCCATCATACACTTAATACGAAGCGCAATCGGCACAAGCGGTATCGTCATCGGCACATGGGCAATAACCCTTATGCCCTTGGCAGAGACGACTATACTGCTCTTCACGTCACCTTTATTTGTTGTGCTGCTCTCTTATCCGGTTTTAAAAGAGCCTGTAGGCATCTACCGCTTGGGCGCCGTACTCATTGGCTTTATTGGCGTTCTAATCATGATCAACCCGTCATCAGGAATGAGCCACCTCCCTTTACTTGGGATTATACTTGGGCTCATCTGGGGGTTTGAATCCGCCTGCGTAGATATTTGTTTGCGTAAGATGGGAAAGACCGAAAATTCAACCACCACCACCTTTTACTTTGTCCTATTCGGAAGCATCGCAACAGGATTACACTGGCCGTTCGCCGAAATTAAACCAAATAGTTTTTCAATTGACGCACTATGGATCATTCTAGGCTTGGGTGCTACCGGCCTTATTGCTCTACTTGCAAAAACACAAAGCTTCCGCCTCGGCGAAGCCAGTATAATAGCACCAATCATGTATAGTATGATTATCTGGACACTACTGTTTGATTATCTGTTTTGGGATAAAATACCGCAAATCAACACAATTGCCGGTGCAAGTATTATTATCGCAAGTAACCTATTCATCTTATATAGGGAAACCATCAAGAAAAAACAGATTGATACAGAAAAGGTCAGTATTTAAGACGCTTGTGCTTTACACCAAAATGTATACATCGCAACAAATAAATTCTGGTTGTTATTTTCCCATTCCGCCCATTTCACCAGATCCTTTGCATCCGGATCATCCGCATTACGTTTAACGTAACGTTGAATTTCTTGTTCAGAAATATGAAACTTCAAAAACTCCATACCAAACTCATCAAGAATATCATTGATCTGCAGTAAATCAAATTGATGCTCCTGCACATGGAACATAAGATCACGACATTCTGACAAAGAATAATAATCATAAAAATTTGCCAAATTATCAATTGATCTATGTTTCAAATGTTCCGTAATATTATCTCGAAACGCCTGAATAGTGGAGGCATCAGTCCCAAGGTTCTTCTCCTCAATGACTTTACGCGCATCATTCACTGCCCAACGCGCCTGCCGGGAATATAGCGCAACACGCATTAAACCATCAGGCTTCAACAATCCCTTTAAAATACTCCACGCATGTTTTGGATCATCCATATGATGCAGAACACCTGAACTTGTAATAAAATCAAAGCGCGTCTCTATTTCACCAAGATTTAAAATATCAGCCTGCATAAATTTAATATTTTCAATCCCAAGCTGACGCGCCTTAAATATAGCATAAGCTAAACTGGTACTGCTCAAATCAACGGCTGTAATTTCCGCATCCGGGAAAGCATAAGCAAACTGCACCGCCTCTTGGCCGGTTCCACACCCTGCAACAAGGATCTTGGCTTTCGCATCTTTTAAATGACCTTCAATCTCAGAGTTATAAATATCACGAACCGCAAATTCCCAACGCGGGTACGGAAACTCTTCATATTGAGCCTGAACACCCAAAGATACATTATCTTCAATCTTACCTAAAACAGGAATATCTTTCTTAATCTCCTGCTGCGTAAAGTAATCTGCTATCTGAGACTTAGGAATCTGGGAAACATGATCCCCGCCCTCTAGACCACGTTCAAGTTCCTGCGCATTTTTCAAACTATATAAAGGTATATAACACCCTAAACACGCAAGATCAGAAAGAGAGGTAGAACTCCCATCCTCAATTTTCTCCCGTAACGCATCAAGCATCACGTTTTCATTTTCAGATATACTAAAAATGTAATCAGTAAACGCACAATATTTCGAAAGAGCACACGTCATAAAATCCAGATAATCTGCATCTGAGAAAATAGTTTTTCCTTCTGATACGGCTTCTAAGATATAACGTCGTAAAAAAGTGCACCAACGCTCAAAGTCGCGATCAGGAACAATAAACTTTCCAAAACCTAATAAAAAGAATTGATCCATCAGCCCGTCAAGCGTAGGAAAGGAATCCATTCCCTTTTTGAACGTTGAATAATTTTTATGCTTACGTAATTTATAAATAGCAGCAACACGCTTATCATCAGTCGCAATGCTGCACCATGTCTTTCCAAACCGTGGAAACGGCACTTCATCCGTTTCCAAACATTCAGTCAATACGCCTTTAAGGTTTGGGTTAACCTTCTTCAAAGCCACCGCAGATAACACATGAATCAATTTTTGTTTATATTCAAGATTATCCGAATCCAAAGCCACGGCCTGACCATAATTCTCTGCCGCAGGCATAATCTGGCCAACAGTCGCATAAATATCGCCCAATGCTACAAAGGCCTCATGGAATGATGGATCACATTTGATTGCATTAATCAAAGATTTCACTGACCTGACGACATTACCTCTTTTGGCTAAAACAAGGCCAAGACCGTAATACCCATCACGCTTATTTCCCTCTTCCAACATTTTTTGAAAAAGAGACAAAGCATTATCATAATCCTCATCATGATAGTAACGCCAAGCATGTGTTTTCGCAGAATCAGCTATCTCTGAAAGAGAAGAACTTGCAATCTCCACCATATCGCCCCCCGCCGGGTCAAATTATGAAAATGAAAATATTAGTAACTTTGAAGGCCATATTTTGTGTAAACACCAGCCGGCTCATCATCATTATCTCTATAAATAACATAGAACATACCGTTCTCTTCTGCCTTCGTAATTTCAAATACATGATCTACAAACTGCAAAATACGGCGCTGATCCAAACCGGATAACTGCAAATACGTTGTACCGACCTCCAAAACAGGAATATCATCACCATCAACATACTGATCCGCAATAATATCAACAGCATAAAGATCACGCATAATACGCTTTGCATCACCAGCATCTTTAATCCATGCTTCCGGTGTCCACGTATCGCCATCCCACAAAGAACGCTGGCGAATTTTTTGATCGCCTAGATAAGGTTTAAAATCTAACCCTTGCCAATGACTCGGCCACCAACCCCAAACCCACGGCTTCGCGGTTGCATAAGATTGTGCACTTCCCCCGATAGAAAAAGCAGCAAAGACAAGAAGAAAAGCCAACAAACGCATTATATATATCCCTTTATGAAACTCAATCGTGCATATAAATACCATTTTAACACGCTATATGGTATCCTAAAATTATGATAAATGCCATTGGAATAGCATTAACAGGCCTAAATTCTGCATCGCAACGTTTAAACGCAAGCGCATCCAACATTGCAAACGTGTCAACGGCAGGCTCTCTGGTCGATCCCGCATCCCCGCCTTACACGCCTGTAACAACAAAATCCAAGGCATTAGGCACAACAGGAGGCGTACAAACAAACGTAATCCCGCAACAAGCCCCCTTCACTCCGGCATTTGATCCTGATTCGCCCTTTGCAGATGAAAATGGCTTTATCGGTGTTCCTAATGTCGATCTCGCAGAAGAAGCGGTAAACATCAAGCTAGCCGAAATTTCATATAAGGCAAACCTCAGTACAATCAAAGTCGCAGGTGAGCTTTTTGATGAGTTACTAGAAACATTCGATAAAAAATAATTTCCCATACATACTTCACCCTTGATCTCATCAAACGTTCCTGAGACAATAGACAATATGAAATTTGCTTTTTTCGGCTATGATTATTCAATGGATATTGCCCTGCGCCTAATAAACGAAGGACACAGCCTAATCCAAATTTTCACATTCCCTTGCGATAATCTTTTCTCATTTAATACAGAAATACAGGCGTTCGCTGCCCAAAATGATATATCAATTTCAGATCAGCCACCGCAGGCAAGCCACCTAAATAATTTAATAGATCAAGGGTGTGAGCTTCTTTTCTCCGCAGGGTATCCCAACAAAATTCCACCCGTTGATCCCAAAGAATGCTATGGCATCAACATGCACCCAAGCCTTCTACCACGTGCGCGTGGCATTATGCCGGTTCCATTTATCATATTACATGAACAAGAAGCAGCAGGCTTCACAATCCACAAACACAGTCCCGAATTTGATGAGGGAGATATCCTCTATCAACAAAAAATACCGATTGATGAACATATTGATGTAGAAACATTATCCGCACGTATCGCAACACGCGCGCCCAATGCCGCAGCCGAAATCATCAATAATATTGATCATTATTGGGACAACGCCACACCACAAGATCAAACAAAGGCATCTTCTTATAATAAACCATCGGAACATATGCGCACAATAAATTGGGAGAGTAACGCCGCATCAATTGTAAAACAAAGTAACGCATTCGGACGTTTCGGTATTATTACCACAATCCATAACAACACCGGTCAATCACAGAAACTCGCGGTATTTCAACTATCTGGCTGGCAAGATAGCCACCACTATAAAAATGGAGAGCTCATTCGCTCTTCCCCACGCGAGATTATAATCGCAGTAAACGATGGTTATATCTGCATGAAAGAATTTCAAGTAATGGAATAAGGCACTCTATTCACGGCTTCACGAATCCGACAAAGATGCGTGCACAAACCAAAAGTCATTAAGAACCTTTACAAATTCCAGCATTTTTTCAAACCCTTTAGGTTTGGATACATAAACATTTGCATGATACGTATAGCTTTGATGGATATCTTCAGGAATCGTAGAACTGGAATACATAATAATAGGTATATTTTTAAGTTTTTCAGATACTTTAACTTCTCTAAGAACTTCATGCCCCGTCTTACGCGGCATATTAATATCCATCAGAATTAAACGTGGCCTAGGAGCATTCTCATGCTCTCCCTTACAAAACAAAAAATCCAAGGCATCCTGGCCATCATGTGCAACACACAAAGAACGCCCCACCCCCAAAGATTCAAATGCTTTCTTCATAAAAAAAGCATCATTTTTTTCATCTTCTACCAATAAAATATCAACTTGATCTTGCATTAGAACCACACCACACACAATGAAGAGAAGATCAATATATTACGCCACGGGCAATTTCACAACAAAACAACTCCCCTGCATACATTTTGTATCCAGATACATCTCTCCCTTATGAAATTCCACAATTCTTTTACAAATAGATAACCCAACTCCTGTCCCCGTATAAACATCAGAACTGTGCAATCGCTGGAAAATAGAAAAAACTTTATCCTTGTACTCAGGTAAAATACCAATCCCGTTATCTTGTACGCGTAAACGCACAAATCCATCATCACGCACCTCCGCCGTGATACGCACAACTGGCTTCTGCCCTTCAGGCTGATACTTCAACGCATTATCAATCAAATTTTGGAAAAGCTGCCCGATCAAGTCAGTATTCGCTTCTATCTCTGGCAAACCATCTTGAACTTGAACATCCGCTCCAACTTCCTCAATCCGAAACTGCAGAACATTCAACACACCTTTTAAAACTTTATTTAAATTAACAACCGCAATAATAGAATCCTCATGCCCTACTCTAGAATACGCCATAAGGCTTTCGATCATATCAGCCATCCGATGCGAGCTATTCACCAGAATATTCAAAAATTCCAACCCCGTTTCATCAAACTCACCTTCATATTTCTGCCTTAAAAACTCTGCACTCATAGATATATGACGAAGAGGGGCTTTCAAATCATGCGAAGCAACATAAGCAAATGCCTCAAGCTCTCTATTCGAACGCTTCAGCTCCTCCTCTGCTTCTTTTTCTTTGGAAATATCACGTATAATTGCACTAAAGAACGTTGTTCCACCGATAACAATGTTCGAAACAGCCAAATGAATTGGGAAGACTTTTCCATTCTTATGTTGCACATAAACAACGGAGCTTTTCTCCAATACTTTGGAAAGAACATGTTCATCGAAATCAAAGAAAACAGCATCTGCATCTATATTAGGCGTAGAAACCATGCCATTCGGCTTAAATATTCTGACACTCTGACCAATCACTTCTTCTGGCGCGTACCCAAGAATAGTCTGACACGCCTTATTATAAGTATCTATTTCCCCTTCATTATTCACAGTTAACAATCCATCTACCGTGTTTTCAAAAACGGATTGTAACTTAGTCTGCGCCAGTAAAAACTCCGTCATGTCACGCGCTATTCCAAGAATAAATTCATTCCCCTGCTCATCAAAAAATATTTGTTTACGTGTTAACAGGTGACGAAGATCACCTTTATAATCGACATTATCTTCATAAACCTCGGTAGATCCTAAATCGAAAGCTTTTTTATCCTCTTCCAAATAATTCTTCCGGTGCTCTTCCGGAAAAAGTTCTAAGCCTGTATTGCCGATTACATTGGCTCGTTCTCCTGGCGCATAGAGCTCAAGAAACGCTTTATTGGCCGCAATAATTTCGGACTTTCGATTTTTTACAAAGATATAGTCAGGAACATTATCCATGATTTGTTTCAAAAAATTAGAACTCTGCTGAAGTTTTTTGGTTTGCGCGTCAACAATTTGTTGTGTCACCGCAAGCTGACCTGTTGCGGTCAAAATAAAGCCGGAAAACAAAGATATTGCGCAGACACTCGCACCAAGCGCATACCATAAACTCCAACTCATTGAGACATTATTTTTACAAAAGATAAGAGTTGAACTCATTCCATTAGATTTGATTTCGAAACGTGTTAGAATCTTACCTCTCTGCGCGCTCAATTCATTCCACAAGCGCTCATCTGGATCATTCAGGAATATTTCTATACCCTTTTCGTGCGCCTGCGGGATTATTGTCGATAATATTTCATCATAACTAAAAACCAAAGATACAACACCAAGAGCCGCTTTCTTATTTGGACGAACGTCACCATAAACTGGTAGAATCGCCAAAATACTATGCGCATTCTTACCCGAGAAAAGAAACGATGCAGGCTGGGTCTTTGATTGCCCGTCTTCAATAGCCAAAGCAATCAAGTTATCAATACTCGGATCAGAAGACAGGTCGTATCCTTTTAAATTTACATTGGGATAACGACTTTTAAAAATAGTAACTGGGAAATAAGTGCTCTTGCCATCAGCCAAATTATACGCACCCGTACTATCATGTGCGAAAATAGAAAAATCACTACCATAGCGCTCCTTCATATGACGTTCATACGATACACGCTTATCCTGCGTAATAAGTGGTGACCAATGCAGCGTTTCCATTGCCGGATAAATATCAAAAACTTGATCAGAAAACCGCATAAACGCTTCGGTATCAAAAACCTGAGCCGTATTTACAAGTCCCTGAAACGCATAAAGCTCAGTAATATAATGTTGAAACTCTAACTCCACAGTTTTAGAAAATAACATCGCATTACTTTCCAAATCTTTTTCTGCTTCACGCCTATCAACCATGCTCACATAGCCAAAAAGTAATGTGTACATAATAAGAACAGCAACTAGAGACGCTCCGACCACCACTTTCCTGCGCATTTCAACCTGCAAACGATCACGCAATATAATTAATAGAATAGGCCCGCATACAAGCACACCTAACACATCCCCCACATACCAGGTCAACCACGTAGAATAAAAATCAGATAAAAGTACAATGCCGGACAAATACAATGTCCAGAATGACAACGTTGCCGAAATCAAACACCCGGCAAAACCACCAATAATAATAAATTTCGTTACATCGCCAAATGTTTCCAAACGCGTATCACGCCCGATCATCCGATAAAGAATAGCAACAGGAATCCCTGCTTGTAGCATTGGCCACAGCCCTTTTACAAATGCACGCATCAGCAAATCAACATAATTGGGAGATATTTTAGCCTCAAGCCCATATACAACCGTCAGCGCACCCGCCCCAATAAGAACACCAGGTAAAACACGATAACCATAAATATATACACAAGCCAAAGCGATACCCGCCCCTGGCCATAAAATGGTAGCATGCCCCGGATCCATAACTAATAAGAATCCTAAACGCCCACTGATAAAATATGAGCACGCAATAATCAGATTAAGTACTAAAATTTTCACTTAATTAATACACCCTATAACTACCAAAGCCTCAACCTCAAAACCATGGTATGTGATTATGCCACCATAATGAGAAGAATGCCAATTACCTATATAAAGAGCGCAAAAGCGTAAACAAATGACGATTCTTTGGATAAAGATAAATAAAGTCGCTTCCCTGATATCATCCCTATATAATATCAACTAATGTGATTAATTAACCATACAAACCAGGAATAAAGTCCGTTGAGAAAATACATATATATTTTTCTATTCATACTTCTGGGATCCCTGTCCACACATGCTCATCACGCAAATGCACTTGACATTGAGACCGTGCGTTTTGGAATACACCCGGAAAAAACACGGATGGTTTTGGACATTAGTGAAATTACCGATTTCAGAGTTTTTGCCCTTTCATCCCCCTATCGCATAGTTATTGACCTTCCTACATTTCAATGGAACGCAGGGAAAATAGAACATAATAGCAAAGCAATGATCACTGATATCAGACAAGGAAAAATGAACGCAGACATCTCACGTATTGTTTTCGATATGAACAATCCTGTGGTCATCAACACGGCCTTCATCCTTCCCAAGCAAGGCAGTCAACCAAACAGATTGGTCATAGATTACAAAACAGCAACAGAATCTCAATTCAAAAAACACAAAAGCACAATCCACGGCACACTCTCTGCCGAAGAATACGATGGTAGAACAACACAACAAAGCGCTCCCATCCCACCCGCAAATGAATATAGACCACATCATAAAACAGCCGAAAAACCTCTGATTATTATTGACCCCGGCCATGGCGGTGTTGACCCTGGTGCGCTTGGCCCTGCAAAGTTTCACGAAAAGAATGTCGTCTTGGCATTGGGCAAAGAACTCAAAAGACAACTCCTTGCCACAGGACGTTACCGCGTCCTTATGACGCGCGAAAAAGATGTCTTTATACGCTTAAAAAATCGCGTTAAATTCGCCCGAAAGCATGGCGGAGACCTATTCATTTCAATCCATGCAGACACTATTCACAAATCACATGTACGTGGCTCTTCAATATACACCCTATCTAAAAAATCATCCGATGCGCAAACCGCAAAGCTCGCAGAAAAAGAAAACAGAGCCGACCTAATCGCTGGCATAGACTTAAAAGTCGAAGATGAACAAGTTGCATTTATTTTAGGGGATTTTTTAATGAATGATACAATGAATCAATCAAAGTTCTTTGCCAATACCCTTGTCCAAAAACTACAATCACACAAAATAAAAACATTAGTAAATCCACACAGATACGCAGGGTTTGCTGTACTAAAAGCGCCCGATATTCCCTCCATATTAATCGAAGCAGGCTTTATGTCGAACAAGCAAGAAGCAAAACTTCTCAGCCAATCCGGTCATAGAAAAAAAATAGCCAGTGCGATTCGCTCCGGTATAGACTCTTACTTCAATCAAGTGCGAAAAAACGAAAGAAATTAGAATATTCAAAAGGATAAGAAAAGCTATACAACCTGTTGCATTTTTGCATCTATTTCAAAATGTGTTGCAAAAAAATCAAAAATAACTTGAAAAAGATGCAGCATTGTTTAATGAGTCATAGGTATGAATTTAGGAGAGCTGCTTTCTCACTAAGAACTACAGATTAACATAATATAATTAAAAGAGGCATTAAAATGAAAAAAGCATTAGCTACATTTTGCTTGATCGGTTCAACATTGGCTGTATCTGCATGTGACACAACTGGAGAAGGTAACATTGACACACAACCTCCATACGCACTAGAGCGTACAGCATCTCATGAGCAAGCTGCTCCTGTTGTTGCGACACCTACACGTGTTGCTCCTGCGGAGAAAGTGTTCCAAAGAGCACAAACAAAATAATACTCAAAAACATATTAATATGTTTTCAAAAAAGACTGTCTTCGTGGCAGTCTTTTTATTATATTAAATCTACATTTATAAAAACAAGCACATCAGGCCTTTAATGAAAACGTTCTTTTCTGTTCTAATATTTTTCGTATGCCTCGCAATAGGCTTTTCAGTTGGCCCGACTTTATACGCAATATCTCTGGCGATGAACCTCATTGATATAGAGGCCACAAAATTTGATCAAGCCGCAATGCAATACGGCATGATGGTTACGCAAGTAACATGGCTAATTTGCGCCCTCTTCAGTTTTTCCAGCTTCTTCTTACGAGGATATTGGAAATCATTTTTCCTCGCAACACCGATCGTCTTACCAACACTTTGCTGGATAATAATGGCAAAAGATTACATCGCGGTAGGATAAAGTAAAAAACGCCTAAGCACCCTTATCATCATGAACAGAGCGTTCCTGCACGTCCTGCTTTACAGAAGACTGCGGGCTGTCCTGCGTATCACCATCTACCTTATTCTGCTGCTCTGGTTTTTCTTTTGGAACAACTTCTATAATGGCGACATCGGCATCAGGCACAATAACTTGAACATCTTCAACGTTCGTAAGTTCACTCTCTTGAGTAACTGCAATATCTTCATCAAAATAACGTGCAATACGCACCGGATATCCCTTACGCTCTCGCACGGCGGTACGGATACGCGGCCAGTTTAACAGATCACCATGTTGCCCTGCTTTATCAACAATCAACGCCATATCATCATCTGTCATCTTCTGATGCTCAACCGCACCGGTCTCCTCCATTTTTATGGCTTGCTCCATATCAGGGTGCGCTTCCAAGTAAAGTTCATTACCAATCCACGCAACTTTAATAGGCTGGTTAATCACATTAACCTTAACACCCACAGGAATTTGCTCAAAAAATAGCTTTATATGTTCAGGATACATACGAATACATCCACTACTCACACGCCGACCAATTCCATACGGACGGTTCGTGCCATGTATCGCATAAGTCGGCCACCCCAAATAAAGTGCATGCGTACCAAGTGGATTATCCGGCCCCGGCGGAACAGATGCCGGCAATTCCGGATCTTCCTTACGCATACGTGCTGTCGGTCGCCATGTCGGCCCATCTTTTTTACGGACAATTGATGTTTTACCAATTGGCGTATCAAGCCCCTCTCGCCCAATACCAAGCGGATAAGTATAAGGCGCATCATCACCATTCACATACGCATATACCCGCATCTCTGGTAGATTAATAACCAAGCCTTTACGTGCTACACCAGGTAACAAATGCCTCTTCGGCAAAATAACTTCTGCCCCCTCTCCCGGTATCCAAGGATCTAAAGTCGGGTTCGCCGCACGTACCTCAACAAAACCAAGATTATGCTTACGCGCCAAATGGACAAGCGTATCTTCATAAACAGCAATATAAGTTTCAATCTCCCCGACATAATTTTTCTCATAGCCGGCATAAGACACATTCGCGCCAAACAGCCCAATTCCAATACATGCCGAAACGGTTAAAAATTTGATTTTCAAATGACGCGGGATCATCTAGGTACCTGAATAATTATTATTTTCAACCGCCTATATTACAGAATTTTACAAAAGACGCACTCGAAAAATATATTCGTGAAATACCAAAAGAAGTTTTAGCTATCCTGCATGAATAAAGCTTCAATTTCCTTACGTACACGCTCATACGCACGATCAAAAACACCACTTTTTACAATGCGCCCTTTACCTTGCTTAAACACCTCAAACATCGTGGTTCTCGGGCCAACTTTGCGAATAATAAACTGTAAATATGGCGTATCTTGCGCTGCTACGTAATAAGTATAGCTTGCAACTCCCTCATCGAAATCACACTCCACTGTACGATACGTCAGCGCCTTATGCGACGCCGCCAAACAATAAAGTTGATCGAGTTTTCGAAACTGCCCCTGCGTAAAACCCGCAGGTTGATTAAAGGCCAGATTATGAATGACTTCAAATACCATAAGTTTTATAGTACCAAAAATACGCCAAAAAAGGAAGAAGTCATGGTTTTAATGCACACACCCGCAGCAACACAAAATACAAAAGCACCCGATTTCAAACTCCACGCAACAAATGGCAACACATATACATTATCGGATTGTATGGGTAAGAACGGCCTACTTGTTATGTTTATTTGCAATCATTGCCCTTACGTTCTTGCGATTATTGATCGCCTTACCCAAACATGCAAAACATTACAAGACCATGATATAGGGTGCGTTGCAATCATGCCCAATGATACACAAGCATACCCAAAAGATTCATTTGAAAATATGAAACTATTTGCAACACAACACACCTTCACATTCCCCTATCTTATTGACAAAAAACAAGAAATAGCAAAAGCATATGACGCAGTATGCACGCCGGATTTCTTCGGCTTTGATAAAGACGGACAACTCCAATATCGTGGGCGCCTCGATAGTGCATCGGCCAATTCCGCAGATGAAAATACAGTTCCCGAACTCCTCAATGCATTCATTCAAATTAAAAACAATGGCATAAGCAACGAAAGACAAAACCCGTCCATGGGCTGCTCAATCAAATGGAAAAAGGGATAAAGCGAATACCATGAAAAAAAGCACTGGTTTCACGCAAAAATATGATTAGAATAGCCCCATCCATTTAAAGCATAGAGAGTATGAGTAATGTCTGACCTATTCGTCGAAGTTGATGAAGCAATGAAACAAGAACGCCTGGCAAACCTTTGGCAAAAATATGGTGGGTTTGTTATCGGCTTTTTGGTGATGATCGTTTTAGGGACGGCCGCAAACGAAGGATATATTTCGTTACAAGCCTCAAAAAATCAGGCACAAACATCTAACTTTCTAAAGGTAACAAACGACAAAGACAATACTGCCCTTTCCGAGCTTTCTCCTGAACTTTTGAGCTTAATTGACATCAAAGAAGCCGGCCTTATTGCACAAGAAGCAACCAAAGCAGAAGCACAAAAGCTCTACACAAAAATAAGTAGCGATGAAAATGCATACAAGCCCGTAAAACAAATTGCCGCTTATATCGCATTATCCGAACAAGAAAACACAACAGATAAAATCGCCGCCATAACAGCGCTTGTTGCAGATGAAACACACCCATGGCGCTTCCACGCCTATCTTGACCTCGCCGTATTAGAAGCAACAGTAAACAACGACTACACAAAGGCACGCGGGCATTTAAAACGTTTAATAGATGAAGCAAAACTTCCCTCGACATTACGACAAAAGGCACAATCTTTGGACATCCTCTACGGATTAAAACAAACAATATAATTCACCTTCTGCGTACCGTAAAAGACACATTAAAACTAAGGAAATCAAAATGATAAAAAACAAAACGATACTCATGGTATCTTCTGTTTTAGCGTTAAGCGGCTGCGGCACAGTCGGCGGACTGTTCGGCGGTGGTGACAAAGACAAAGCACCATTAGAAGGAGAACGCATTTCCGTTCTTGAATTACAAAAAACATTAAAGGCCGATAAAGCCCTTGATGAAACGCAGCAACTTGCACTGCCGGATGCATGGACAAACACATCATGGCCACAAGCAGGCGGATATCCAAACCACTCTATGCAAAACCTCGCCATCCCTCAAAATGAATTTAAACGTGTTTGGTCATCAGACATCGGTTCCGGCAGTACGGATGAAATCCCACTGACCGCAACACCAATCATTGCACAAAACATGATTTTCACCCTCGACACAGATTCCCGATTAAGTGCCTTTAACGCACAAACAGGAAAACGAGTTTGGCACGCAGATGTAGAACATGAAGACGAAGATGAATCCGTCATAAGCGGCGGTATATCTTACGCGCACGAAACATTATTCGTAACAAACGGATTTGATGAAATTCTGGCTGTTAGCCCTGAAAATGGCGATATTCTATGGCGTAAACGCCTCCCCGCTCCATCCAGAGCTGCTCCAACAGTCATCGGCGGGCGTGTCTTTGTCTCCACCATCGACTCACGTTTGGTTGCTTTAAATGCCCAAGACGGCTCCGGCCTATGGGAATACACCGGAATCAGCGAAACAGCAGGCCTGCTTGGCGCTGCAAGTCCCGGTGCAAATAATGACATCGTTGTCCCTGTATTCTCATCCGGTGAGATCACAGCACTACGCGTTGAGAACGGCTCTGTCGCGTGGTCAGATAACCTCTCTAACGTAAAACGTTATGGCGGTGGCCTTGAAAGCCTCTCTGATATTAAAGCCATGCCTGTTTTAGACCGCGGCGTTATCATCGCAATCAGCTTTGGCGGAAAACTCGCCGCAATTGATGAACGCACAGGCACACGCATATGGCAACGAGAGATCAGCGGTGCACAAACACCATGGGTCGCCGGCAGTTACGTCTTTGTACTATCTTCTGAAAATCAACTCATCGCACTAAGCATCACCGACGGATCAATCTATTGGATTGCCGAACTACCACAATTTGAGGATGAAGAAGATAAAGAAGACCTCATCACATGGGCAGGCCCGGTCCTGACATCCGATCACTTGGTATTAGCCGGGTCACATGGCCGCCTAGTTGAAATTGATGCCCGTACAGGTGAAATGACACGCGACATAAAAACTAAAAAGAACGTACAAATCACGCCAATCGTTGCGAATGAAACGCTCTACCTTTTGGCTGAAGACGGAACTTTAGTAGCATATCGATAAGATATATGTTACAAGCGCGCAGATATTATATTGAAAGCAGTCTATAATGGACTGCTTTCATAGTATGGAACTTATTCCAAACGCGATTTATAAATAAAAAATAACAGGTTCAACAATGTTAAAGCTTGCGATTATTGGCCGCCCAAACGTGGGAAAATCAACACTATTTAATAAACTTGCCGGAAAACAACTGGCAATTGTTGATGACACACCCGGCGTAACACGTGACTGGCGCGAAACTGAAGGCGACCTATTCGGACAAGATCTTCTGATCATCGATACAGCAGGTCTGGAAGAAGCCTTTGATGATTCCATACAAGGCCGCATGCGCAAACAAACCGAAGCTGCACTAGATCGCGCCGATGCAATCCTGTTCATTATTGATGGCAGAGAAGGTGTAACCCCCGCAGACGAACATTTTGCCGCCTTCCTGCGAAAACAAAAAAAACCAATCGTTCTTGCCGTCAACAAATGTGAAAGCCTAAACGCAACACAAGCCGGTATAGCAGAGAGCTATGCCCTTGGCTTTGGCGAACCTGTTATTCTATCTGCCGCACATAGCAAAGGGTTCGATGAATTATTTGATGCCCTGCAACCTCACTTCCCAAAAGAAGTAGAAGAAGACGCAGAAAATGACAATAACGGCGAAGATTTTGTAAATCTTGATGAAATCGAAGGTGATGAAGACTATACATTCACACAAGAAGAAGACGATCCGGAAAAGCCAATAAAAATCGCCATCGTAGGCCGCCCGAATGTTGGTAAATCAACCCTGCTCAATGCAATCGTTGATGAACAACGCGTTATGACAGGACCAGAAGCAGGTATTACGCGCGATGCCATCGCCGTTGATTGGACATATCAAGGCCGTAAATTCAAATTAGTTGATACAGCAGGCCTGCGCCGAAAATCAAAAATCGACGATCACATCGAAAAAATGGCTGCCGAAGATTCTTTGCGCGCCATACGTCTGGCTCAAATCGTAATTCTGGTACTGGACGGAAATGCATATTTAGAAAAACAAGACCTTCAGATCGCACAACATGTCATAAATGAAGGCCGCGCTTTGGTCATCGCCGTTAATAAATGGGACAGCGTAAAAAATCGGTCTGATGTTCTCGAAGGTTTCAAAATTAAACTTGAAACATCTTTGGCACAGGTCAAAGGCCTTCAATTTGCAACGATTTCAGCCAAAAATGGAAAGAATATTGACAAACTATTCTATAAAGCACTAACAGTCTATGAAACATGGAATAGCCGTGTCACAACAGGTGCACTTAATCGCTGGCTCGCCCATATGGAAAGCAGAAACCCTGCCCCACTATCAGATGGACGCCATAACAGATTGAAATATGTTGCTCAAATAAAAACAAGACCACCAACATTTGCTCTATGGGTGTCACGACCGAAAGATCTCCCTGACTCACATAAACGCTATATCATTAATGGTTTGCGAAAAGATTATAATATCCCGGGTGTGCCTATAAGGTTACTCGTCCGTGCAAGTAAAAATCCATATGCCAAATAACCGTTAAACTGCAACGACATCCCGAATATATGTTGCAAACTCAAGCAGGTTCTGATCAATCGCCAATCCAATAATGGCGATAAATCCACCCATTTCCCATGGGAAACGGAAACAATGTGTAATAATAAAGGCCGAATAAACATAGCCAAGCATTGTAATAAATACGGCATACGCCTTCATAGACTCCATATCTACACCCTGCACGAATAGCGCAAAAACAATTGGCATTACCAAAATCATGCTAGGAATATTAATCCAATTTGCAACAGTCACAAATTTATAGAAGTACTTACCACGATCATATTGCTTGCTCAAAAAATAGACTGCGGCAAAAAACAATACAACAGATAAAACAATACGGATCGTATGCAATGACAAGAGTAAGCTTGCCGAAAACCCCTCTGATAGGGCGATTAAAGCCAGCAATGTTACAGGTAAAAGAAACAGAGGAATTAAAAATGATCTGATCGCCGCTTCCCGTGTCCCCTCAAAACGTTCAACACCGGCACGCATAAATAGCACAACCTCAAAACACCCAAGTAAACTTCGCTTGATCTCTTCTTTCGTAAACATAATATCCCTCTCAAAAATACATGAAAAAGACCTATGCATCCGCATATCCGTACTCTCTCACAATTTAATCTCACCCTTAATATAATAAAGAAAAAATACGTCCTAAATATGCCGAAAATCTAAAAATTTTAAGTCGGGTTTTCGATTTACCTTGCGCCGAATATTGAACTGTTCTAAGGGTTAAGCATATTATTTTAAGACAACACACAGAATGTGGAGATATTTTATGGAAGGATTTATAGCAATTGCAACAAATGTTGTTATCGCAGGTGCAATACTGATTGTTGGTTGGATTTTAGGAAATCACATCAGTAAAACAATCAAGAAAATCGAAAAACTCGATGATACATTAAAAAGCTTCCTCGGCGGAATGGCAAAATATACGATATTTGCCGTAGCGCTTGTCGCAGTACTACAACAATTCGGCATACAAACCGCAAGCTTACTTGCCGTTCTTGGTGCTGCCGGTCTTGCTATCGGCCTTGCTCTACAAGGTACATTAAGCAACGTATCCGCAGGCGTTATGCTATTAATCCTACGTCCATTCAACATCGGTGATTTCATCTCATGCGGCGGAACAAGCGGTACAGTAAAGTCCCTTGGCCTATTCGCGACAGAGCTTTCGACACCCGACAATGTTTATATTTTCGTACCAAACGGCAACCTATGGAATGCAAATATTGAGAACTTCTCCCACCATGACACACGTCGCCAAGACCTTGTTATGAGCATCAGTTACGGCGATGACATCAACAAAGCATTCAAAACATTGGAAAAAACCATCAAGAAAGATGAACGTATCCTAAGCGAAGAAGGCAAAGAGCCACTCATCATGGTTACAAACCTAGGTGAATCATCAGTTGATATCACAGTACGTATATGGTCTGCGGCATCTGATTACTGGGGCTTACGCGCAGATGCTACAAAAGCATTGAAAGAAGCATTAGACAAAGATGGCATCTCTATCCCGTTCCCGACACGCACAATCGAAATGGTTGGCCCGGCGGCAAACGAAGAGAAAAAGCCAAAAGCAGCAAAGAAAAAAGCAGCTTAATACAAACCCACTATCCTTTATTATTAAAGCCGTACAGTGAATGTGCGGCTTTTTATTTGCCTTTAACTTCACTTTTGTTAAGTCTCACATGCGCAAATCGCGTTTTTGTCTATTTTCCTTGAAAAACAAGGCATTTATCAATATGTTATCTTTCCCTGCGAAGGACATAATGATGCCCGAAGTAAATGAAAGTAGCTATAGATGTGCGGAATTGTTGGAATATATGCCTATTCAGCGGTTAATCAGGATCTCTACGATGCCTTAACCATTTTACAACACCGCGGACAAGACGCCGCCGGCATCGTAACCGAAGATGAGGGCACATTTTACCTTCGTAAATCCAACGGCATGGTTCAAGATATCTTCACACTGGAACATATGACGCACCTAAAGGGGAACACCGGCATCGCCCATGTGCGCTACCCCACTGCAGGAAGCTCAAGCTCCGCAGAATCACAACCGCTCTACGTTAATTCGCCATACGGTATCGTCCTTGCCCATAACGGAAATCTGACAAATAATGATGACCTCGGCAAAGAGATCTACAAAACCGATCTACGCCATATCAATACAAGCTCTGACTCCGAAGTCCTGCTAAATGTTTTCGCACATGAGCTACAAGCACAAAAACAACTCGCCCCCGAGGCAGAAAACGTCTTTAACGCGATTGAGCGTGTTTACGCACGTTGCCGCGGCGCATACGCCGTTGTCTCAATGATTTCCGGTTACGGCCTTGTCGGTTTCCGCGACCCGCACGGCATCCGCCCCCTCATCTATGGTGAGCGCATCAACGAAGACGGACAAAGCGAATATATGATCGCCTCTGAAAGCGTGGCATTAGACGCACTAGGTTTCAAAGTCATCCGCGACGTACAACCGGGCGAAGCCATCTATGTCGATCAAAACGGTAAACTCCATAGCAAAATCTGCGACGCAAGCCGCGAAGCAAGCCCCTGCATTTTTGAACATGTCTATTTCGCCCGCCCCGACTCTATTCTGGACGGTAGCTCGGTTTACAAATCCCGTATCCGCATGGGTGAGTATCTGGCACAGAAGATCATGGAAGAGCGCCCCGATCACGATATCGACGTTGTCATTCCAATCCCTGAATCAAGCCGCCCCTGCGCGATGGAGCTTGCCCACCATTTGGGTTTAAAACTGCGCGAAGGGTTTGTGAAGAACCGCTATATCGGCCGTACCTTCATCATGCCCGGTCAGGCAGAGCGTGAAAAGTCGGTAAAACAAAAACTAAACCCGATCGCCCTGGAATTTCAGGGCAAAAATGTCCTCTTGGTTGATGATTCAATCGTCCGCGGCACAACATGTAAGAAAATCATTGATATGGCACGCGAAGCCGGCGCGAACAAAGTATACTTCGCATCCGCCGCCCCGCCAATCCGCCACCCGAACGTCTACGGCATCGACATGGCCGTGAAATCGGAATTGATCGCCTATGACCGTAGCGAAAAAGAAATCGAACAGGAAATCGGCGCAGACTGGCTCGTCTATCAAAATCTGGATGATCTGGTAAAGGCCGCAACCCCAACATCAGAACGTGGCAAAGGCCGCAAATATGACTGCTCTGTCTTTAATGGTGAATACGTCACAGGCGACATTGATGATCTGTATTTTGAACGCCTGAAAGCCTCCCGCAGCGATTCATCAAAAGATGACGACGGAAAAAACGACAGCTCACGCTGCATCGACCTTCACGGCACAACATAAATCCATATAACGAATGTTATGATACATAAATTGTAACGCACAAAGCAATCTAGGCGTGCAGCTTAGAAAAACTAAGTAAGCGACGCGTGACGCAGATCAGAGTGCAATGTCACCTGACGGAAAAGCAACCACACATACCCGTTTCCCACATCAGGCACGGGTGGCTGCCTCAATCCGATATGTGGGAAAGGACCAAGGCAACCATATGAAAGTGCCCGAATATTTCCCACATTATTCGGTATATAACTCCACCATCCTACAAACATAAGATAATAGAAAAGCCACCAAGATCACTCTTGGCAGCCGGGAGTTAGTAACCGTGTCATTAGAAACGGCGCGATGCTTTTAGCTTACGCCTGAACATAACATCGCCTCCCGGCCATATAAGAATATGAACCGAGGGACGACATCCATGATGCGCCAATATCCATAAAATGAAAAGAGAACACATCAATGACGGTTGATGCCAACCGCTAATGACTAGAGGTTACTAAGCCCCGAACGCACGAATTAACGTACATCTGCAAATAATATGCCCCAAAACCACATACCACGCAAGCGAAATTTAATTTATTTTAAAATTTTAGATTGTAGAACTCAGAAGGCTTTATTTCTTCTCCGGCAAACCCACCAACTTGCGGAATTCTTTATTCTCCCGCAACGACACAAAATCATCATCTTCCCGCGCCATTTCGATATTTTTATCATTCAACCCAATCGCTTTTTTCAAAAGCTCTAAAATCTCCTCTACTGGCTTACCCATCAATGCATAGGCACAGGATTTATTATAATATGGAGCATCATTTCTAGGAGCAAGCCCGATTGCCACATCATAATCCTCTATTGCTGCCTTATAGTCGTCAAGATTATGTTTGCTAAGCCCCCTATTATTATATGCATAGGCATCTTTAGGAAAGATTCTAATCACTTCATCATAATCCGCTATCGACGCGTCATACTCTTCGATTTTCCCATTAGCAATCCCTCTATTAAAGTATGCAACTAAGTTATCAGAATCACGCTTAATAACTTCATCATAATTCTTAATCGCATCTACCCATTTCTTCACAGAATAATAATTCTGCGCCAGAGTCATATAATGTTCAATTTCAATACGTTTACTTTGCTCCGCAAATTCAGCCTCAATACTCTGGTTACGTTCATCTAGCGTAGCATCCAACGTCTTTTGCTTTTCTATAAGCTGATCATATTCTTCTTTAATAGCTTCATATTGATCTTTCAAAGGGTCAATCGCCTCTGCTATCAGTTTATCAGTTGCGACTTTAATCTGATCGGTGACACCTTTCTCAATCATCCCCCGAATACTTTGAAAACCAATCCAAGTAAAAAGACCACCAATAATAACAATTACAAAGGCTGTTACCTCAAACATAAGATCAATACTGTTCAAATGCTTGTCATAGATACCAGTGATATCCGATACACTCACCGACACAGTCTCTGCCTCGGTTTTCGTTGCCTGCATTTTAGACAATTGCAGTTGCAAAGAGTCAATTTGATCTTGAAATTCCTGACGCTCCGCCTCAGGTAAGGCGGATGCTTCTTTTGCTACACTGAGGGTAGGTGTGGTGTTTTTTATATTACTCATGATGGTAATATTTAAAACACAGTTCACATAAACTGTCTACCATAACTATGGGGTGATTACTTACTCATTATAATCAGGGGATTGATCGGTGTTTTCTTCGATCAATTTATCCATTGCCTCACGGAAATCGGGGGTATAGCCGTCTGATTTCTTCTTAAGGTTTTTCGGGTCAGTTGCCTTTTCAACATCATCACCGGATGGCAGGACATCCATTGCCTCTAACTTCTTACGTGTTTCAGATATGGCATCCATCGCCGCCTCACTATCAGGCAGGCTGTCCTCAATATTCTCGGGGAAGAACCCGTCAATCCAACCGGACGCAACCTCCAGATAAACCTGAGAGTGACTACCGTCAAACCAAGTCTTTTTCTCTTCATCACCAACAAGGTAGAAAACAGGTAAGTATAAAAGACCCAACACAACAACAGAGCGCGCAAGGCCAAAAACAACACCCAGCGTACGGTCAAGCGCACCAAGCCCCAAATTCTTCGCCGCTTCGGCCAAGAAATGGCTAATCACCGAGAGGATAACCACAAAAACAATAAAGACAATCGCATATGATAAAAAATCAGAAAGCATCGGATACGGCAGAAGGCCCATAAACTTTTCCGCTTCTTCGGCGTTGGCACTCTCACTAATGCCCATCCATCCCCGCATAGACGGTATCAGGAACGGCCCGCCGATATAGGACGCAACCACACCCCCAACAATACCAAGGATCGTCAGAACTTCGCGGATAAAGCCACGCAAGAACGCCACTGAAACAGAGATCAGAACCACAAGGACAACAAAAATATCAACAAATAATCCAATAGCCATCTGGCGCACCATCTCTTTTATAAAATTACGGAAAAACCTTCCCCGATAAATACGGTAGGAACGTTGAAAAAGCAAGCCTTAGGGCATAAAACGCATAATCCGCACACAAAAAAGCACGCTAAAAACAAAGCGCGCTCTTCTTCAATAGAATAAAATAGAAACAGATTTTAAGGCTTCGGCCCCAAAATCATAATCATCTGACGACCTTCAAACTTCGGGTGCAATTCGATCACGCACAATTCTTCAAGCTCTTCACACATTTTCGAAAATAGCTCACGACCAATATCTTGGTGTGCCATTTCACGACCACGAAAACGCATAGAAACCTTAACCTTATTCCCATCAGATAGGAAACGCTTCGCATTACGCATTTTCACATCGTAATCATTCTTTTCGATGCGCGGAGACATTTTAACTTCTTTAACTTCAACAGTTTTTTGATTCTTACGTGCCTGATTAGCCTTCTTTTGCTGTTCATACTTGTACTTACCATAATCAAGTATCTTACAAAGAGGCGGCTCGGCATTGGGAGAAAGCTCAACCAGATCCAAACCGACATCCTCAGCCATTTCAATTGCCTTGGACGTTTCAACAATACCTTGCATTTCCCCTTCTGCATCAACAAGACGCACCTCAGAAGCGGTAATATCGGAATTCATACGTGGGCCAGTATTCTTTGCTCTGGCCATTGGTCTTTGTGGTCTGGAAATAACAATCTCTCCTTGCTGTTGTTTACGTGTCTATTAGTATTAAACACAAATATTTAGAAAAACATTAATACGGGGCTTTTTCACTATCTGCAAGAGATTCCGCGACTCAAAATGACAAAAGTCATGTGATAGTGAAAAAGAAGGCTTTATTCTTGTTGAAATAAACACATTATGGTAAAAATCATACATGCAAAACTTGTCTTATATGTTTAAGCTTAAATTACAGCTGTCCGAAAATACCAACAACATTCAACGCTCAACAAACGCCTGCGCGCAAGCCGGGCTAGACACGCAATACACCATGGGACAAGCGATCCACCTGTTTCTAAAAACACATGATCTGCCGCATATCCCCGACCAAGGAACCGAATTCCACGATGCAATGCACATCACAAGCCTTGCATATGAACCCACAGTGCGGGGTGAAACGCTCGCCGGTATTACAGAACAAACATTATTACGTGAACCATACAACGGCAACGAAAACGAAATGATACAAAAGGGCTACGCAAGTCCGCAATTCATTCATCGCCGTTTTAACCCAAGCCGCATCGAAGATTTTGAAAAGCCCGCGCAAGTCGCAACAATGGACGAAGCCATTGCCCTAGGCACAGAACGACATGATTATAGTAAGAAGCGCCAAAAATCAGATGAAGTCATTCCCAAAGAAGACATGAAGCAAACATATGAGGATGCAGTAGAGACAGATACCTTCTTCAAAAGTCTTATGGGTGGACGCGCCATATACCAACTTTCCACAACTGAACTCCTAAATACCCCTATCGCCTTTTTTGGTATTCAGAAAACAGGATCAACAGACGAGTTATCATTCGAACGTATTTCACAAGACCAAAAAGACGAAGTCCTCACCCATTTGGGCGAGGACAACATTACATTACATATGATTGAGCGCGTTAAAACGGCGGACGAGCTGCATCAATTATTTCCGCAATTGCCTGATCCATCGACTGAACAGTTTGAGCCTTAGACCCTAAACGACGAATTGCCACCGTGTCCTCTTCTGCCTCACGCGCACCAACGACAAATAAATTCGGTACTTTCTTCACAGAATGCTCACGAACCTTGTAATTGATCTTCTCATTACGAATATCTAACTCCGCACGAATACCTGCATCCACAAGCTTCTGATGCGCTTTCGTCGCATATTCATCCGCCTTGCCGGTAATTGTTGCAACAACTACCTGCGTAGGGGCAAGCCATAACGGCAACTTACCTGCATAGTTCTCAATCATCACGCCAATAAAACGCTCCAAACTACCCAAAATCGCACGGTGCAACATCACAGGGCGGTGCTTTGCCCCATCTTCACCAATATAAGAGGCATCAAGACGCTCCGGCAGATTGAAATCCAACTGAAGCGTTCCACACTGCCATGTTCTACCAATCGCATCACGAATTTGGTAATCAATCTTCGGCCCGTAAAACGCTCCTTCATTCGGATCTTCACGAAATTCAAGACCGGTTTGGATCAACGCCTTACGCAAACCATCTTCCGCACGATCCCATAATTCATCACTTCCGACACGCATATCAGGACGCAAAGACAACGCCACTGCAACATCATCAAAACCAAGATCACTGTAAACAGTTTTCAGCAAATCACAAAAAGCAACGGCCTCTTGTGTAATCTGATCTTCTCGGCAGAAAATATGCGCATCATCTTGCGTAAATTGACGGACACGCATGAGGCCATGAAGCGCGCCATGTGCTTCATTACGGTGACAACACCCAAATTCCGCCAAACGTATCGGCAAATCGCGATAAGATTTAATCCCCTGATTAAACACTTGAACATGCGCAGGGCAATTCATCGGTTTAAGCGCCATAAGCTTCTCAAACGCCTTATCACTAACAATCGGGCCTTCTTCTTCCGTGTTCGGCACTTCATCAGGCACAACAAACATGTTTTCGCGATACTTGCCCCAGTGTCCTGACTTTTCCCAAAGTTTATTATCAATCAACTGCGGTGTTTTTATTTCTTTATATCCCGCGTGATTCAAACGACGGCGAATATAACCTTCCATCTGATTATAAACCGTAAAGCCCTTCGGGTGCCAAAAAACAGACCCTTGTGCTTCTGTTTGGAAATGAAATAAATCCATTTCATTCCCAAGCTTACGGTGGTCACGCTTTTCTGCTTCTTCCAACTGATGTAGATAAGCTTTCAGCTCTTTATCATCACGCCACGCTGTACCATAAATACGTGTCAGCATTGCCTTACTCGCATCACCACGCCAATATGCACCAGCAACTTTCAATAATTTGAATGCCGTTCCTACATGTTTCGTTGTAGGCATATGCGGGCCACGACAAAGATCAAGCCAATCACCCTGACGATAAATTTTAATATCTTCGCTTTCCGGCAAATCTTCGATCAACTCGGCTTTATACATTTCGCCTTTATCTTTAAAATAGGCAATAGCCTCATTACGATCCCAGACTTCACGCTCAAACGCCGCACCGCGCTCAACAATCTTGCGCATTTCCTTTTCAATTGCCTCAAGGTCATCCGTTGAAAATGGTTCATTACGTGCAAAGTCATAATAAAATCCATTTTCAATCGACGGCCCGATTGTCACCTGCGTACCCGGAAACAAATTCTGAACAGCCTCTGCCATAACATGCGCTGCATCATGACGGATCATCTCAAGCGCGTCCTCATCCTTACGCGTCACAATTTCTATCGAAACATCTTTTTGAATTGGTAAAGATAAATCACAAATCTCTCCATCAAGCTTAATTGCAATAGAAGCCTTCGCCAAAGATTTTGAAATATCTTGTGCAATCTCCATCCCCGTCGTTCCGACCGCATACTTTCGGATGGAATTATCAGGCATTGTGATTTGAATTATATTCTCTGGCATAGCTATACTTTTGCTCCATTGCATTTTTTTCTACGAACCTATAGTAAAGAGACCATAATTAAAGAATTTTCAAGTCTATTTCTTATTTTAGAGTAAACAATTTTATGAGTAGGTGAATACTACCCCCCTATTACATTAGTGAATGTAAATATATGAAATAAAACAAAAAAATTCATTTTTTCTTGATTATTTACAGTAATAATGATTGTAATAGACCATATTCTGTAAAAGTGTATGAGCTATATACAAACAAAAACAAACCAATTAGTGCCATGACCGATAACAGTGAAAAATATAATATCATAATGCCCCAAACTACAGATCGGGTATTATGCATCCAAATAGAAAAAGTCATTTCTGCCGAAGGCTACGCAGAAAACTTTTTGCCGCGCATACACGAGATGTACAAAAAGCACGGTGAAATTCGCATATTACTATACTATAAGAACTTCTTAGGCTGGGAACCTGATGCAGCCAAACAGGACATGTTTGCTTCCGCAGATTTAGGATCAAAAATCACAAAAACAGCCTTCGTCAATCCGCCTGAAAGTGAAATTTTCCATAGGTTAATGAAAAAAGAGTTTTTCTCAGGAGAAATGAAGTTTTTTAACGACAATGAATTGAATACAGCATTGGAATGGATAGAAACTTAACCCTTCCTTTTCATCAAAACAAAGTACACGAATATGCAGACACAATCGACTGTTACAATCCTACCGCAAACCGCCGGAGCTCTATTATGTATCAGTTTATCTGGAACTGTAACGCACGGTGATTATCTGAAACAATTTAAACAACCACTCGATCATATTATAAAACAGCACAACCATTTCAAATTATTGGTCGTCATCGAAAAAGACTTTATTGGTTTTACAAAAGAAGCAGCGGATACAAGCCTACAAAATAAAATAAGCATAGGAAACAAAGCGCAAAAAATCGCTGTCGTTACATTTGATAAACATTACAAAGATAAATTCAACCTTTCAAAGGCTTTCTTTCCGAACTGTGAACGTGTCGCATTCGACAACCGCCTTGCTGATGCGTTAAAGTGGATTAGCGCACAATAATATAAAAAACTCGGGAGGCTAACATGACAGACCAAAACACACCCTCCGTTACAATTCTGCCCGAAACAACCGAAAACATACTTTATTTCAGTGTCACAGGCGTTGTAACCAAAGAGGATTACATTGAGTATATCTACAAACCGATGAGCGATATACGACAAAAACAAGAACACTTCCGCGTTCTCGCAATCATAGAAGAAGGCTTTTTGGGCATGACCGAAGACGCCGCTGAAACAGATTTAGCGCATCGTCTGGAAGGGTATGAAGAACAAAAAGCAGACAAAGTCGCCATGGTCATTTACAACCCTGTCCATAAACAAAAAATGCAGCCAATAGAGCTCTTCATGAAAAGTGGAGAATTTAAAATTTTTAACGGCGATGAACTCGATATAGCAAAAAAATGGATATTCGAGGAATAACCATTTCCTCCATTACCGCTCATTCATTGCATTACCAAGCGTTTTTACAAATGGCTTCAACAAATATTGCATAACAGTCTTCTGCCCTGTCAAAATATCTGCACTCGCTACCATGCCCGGAATAATGGGCAACACTTCCCCTTTACGCTTCAGCTCCGTTTCATAGGTGCGCAAACGTACACGGTAAAAGGAATTCCCCTGCTCATCCTCAAACGTATCTGCCGATATGGATAAAAGCTCGCCCTTTAATCCTCCGTAAATCGAAAAGTCATAAGCTGTAATTTTAATGACAGCCTGCTGTCCCGGGTAAATAAACGCACGATCAGACGGCTTCACACGCGCTTCAACGATAAGCTGATCATCCTTTGGTACGATCTTAATAAGATCCTCACCCGCACGAACAACTCCACCGATTGTATTAACGGTAAGCTCCTGTATCGTCCCTGTTACAGGAGACCGGATTTCTTTACGCCCTTTACGCTCTTCAAGTCCTGTCAAACGCTCACGAATTTCATTAAGCTCAGTCAATCTTGATGCAAGCTCTGTCTGCGCGCCCGCTTGCGCCGTTGTTTTAACTTCTGCTAAACGCGCTTCTGCTTCCGCAATTGCCGATTTTGCGCGCGGTAAACTTGTCTTTAAACCATTAAGTTCAGTAACACGCTCTCTAATACCACGTTGCAACTGCAACAACTCTAACTTCGGCGCAGAGCCCTTCTCAACCAATGGCTTGATAATATTCATCTCTTTGCGCTGCAAATAAATCACACCATTTAAATCTTTAATACGCGTCGTCAGTTCGGCAACTTCTTGTTCACGTTGTAAAAGCTGCTGATTAAGAACATTAACCTGCCCCTGCATCTGCAGCTTATTCGCACGAAACGCATTAATTTCCTCAGTCACAGAACTCGGCGCTTCTTTAACAACCTCTTCAGGAAAATCAAAATCATCCTGCCCTTCTGCTTCTGCCTGTAAACGCGTGATAGAAGCCAAAATGCCCAAATAACGCGCACGATTAGCGCCAAGATCAGAAGAAGCCTCAATATTACGAAGGCGAACCAGAACATCACCTTGCTGTACTTGATCCCCTTCCTTAACCAGAAACTCCTCCATAACACCCGCATCAAGGCTCTGAAGTGCCTGCACGTCACTTGACGGGATAACCTTCCCATCACCACGCGTAACCTCATCCAATGTCGCTAAATTCGCCCAAACAATAAAAGTCAAAAAGAAAGCAGCAACAGAAATAAGCAAAAGATGCTTTGAAAGCGGCAATTGATCATCAGTATCAAAAAAAGAAATCGCATGCGCATGCGCTAAACCGGCTTTTTCCTTCGCCCAACTCTGGCGAATGGCCGTCCATCTGCCATGCTCATTCATTGTATCGCCACCCTCTTTCTGTTGTGGCTGCGGTTGTTCATTTTGTGCATCAGACATTCGTGTTCTCCGCTGCTGTGCCGTATTCACGGGCTTGCAATTTCCTTATCACATCTTCCTTCGGTCCAAACGCAACAATACGCCCGCGATCAATCAAAATCAGCTTATCAACAAGACTAAGCATCGCACCCTTATGCGTAATAAGAATGGTTGTTTTATTGCGGCAAAGCACCTCAAGACGCTTGCGCAAACGATTTTCAGAAGCCGGATCCATAGAGGCTGTTGGCTCATCCAAAATCAAAATTGGCGGATCATATAACAATGAACGTGCAATCGCGACAGCCTGACGTTGCCCTCCTGACAAAGCCTCACCACGCTCACCAACCTGCGTATCCAAACCTGCCGAAGAATCCTTCAAGAACTCCATAACACCCGATAATTCCGCCGCTTTCAAAACCGCACTATCAGGCGCAGTTTCATGTCCCATTGTAATATTATCGCGCACAGATCCATAGAAAAGCTGCGGGCTTTGCTGAACCGCACCAATACTACGACGCAAATCACCCGGATCAATCTGTCGAACATCAGTACCATCAATCTGCACAGAGCCCGAAGATGGTTCGTACAAATTAATCAACAAACGCTCAATCGTTGTTTTACCCGACCCAACTGCACCAATAATACCAACGCGATCGCCCGGGTTAATCATAAAGCTCAAGTTATTCAACGACGGCGTCGTTTGCCCCGGATAACTGAACACGACGTCTCGAAATTCAATTCTACCACGCATATCAGGCAAAGAAATGAAATGCTTATCCATCGGACGCTCAACAGGCTTCTTCATCAGGTCATCCAACTGCACCAACGCTTCGCGTGACTGGTTAAGTCTGGTCATCAATCCTGCAATCTGCGCAAGTGGCCCCATAATCCGACCGGATAAAATCACACAGGCAATCAACGCACCCATACTGATATTACCTTCACTAATCATAAACACACCGACAAAGACAATACCAACACTGGCAAGCTGTTGTATGAATACCGCCCAGTTTTGTGCAAAAGATGAAAGCTGACGTGATTTCACTGCCGTATGAGAGGCCTTCTCCGTTAATTCTTCCCAATTACGTTGTGTATGCCCCTCTGCGGCCTGAACTTTGATAGTCTCCAATCCAATGATTGTTTCAAACAATAATGCATTCTTCAACGCACTCTCATGCATAGATTCCTTTGTCACTTTACGAAGAGGCTTTTGCAAATAAAAACCCATCCCGACAATCAACGGAATAGCAGCCAAAGGCACAAATGCAATCGGCCCACCGATCAAGGCAATCACACCGATAAATACAAGAATAAACGGTAAATCAATCAAAGCCATAACGGTTGCAGACGTAAAAAAATCACGCAACGTTTCGAATTCCTTCATATTACTCGCCAAAACCCCTGCACTCGGTGGCCTTGCCGTCATTGTCATGCCCATTATTTGTTCAAATAACATGGATGAAATTTTAACATCCGCGCGCCTACCCGCATGATCCAGAAAATGAGATCGAAGATTTCGAAGAATAAAGTCGAATATAAAAACAATAACAATACCAAATGACATCGCATATAGCGTATCAAATGCGCTATTCGGAACAACACGATCATAAACATTCATGATGAAGACAGAACTCGCCAACCCGAACATGTTAATCATAAGCGCGGCAACAATAACTTCAGTATACAAAACCTTATTTTGTTTTAATGTTGCCCAAAACCAATCACGCCCACTATCAATTTCTGCGGGGCCCGCGCGCTCATCACTACGCGCAACCGGACGCACAAAAAACGCATACCCACTATAACGTTTCTCCAACGCCTCCAAACTCATAACTTGTTTGTCATCACCTGTTTCAGGAAACTGAACAAGAAACTGTGTCTGCGGATGAATAGATGCATTTTTGCCATCTTGCTTCTCAGGTGTATGCCCTTTTGGGAAACGTACCTTCCAAATAATACACGCCTGATTATGTTCAAGAACAAGCACACACGGTAAATTAGGTGCAATTGCCAAAGATTCTAAACTACGTTCCACAAGCTTTGCACGTAAGTCTGCCCGCTCTGCCGCGCGCACAAACAATGCGGGTGTAATACCTTGCGGTGGTATAGGTAATCCGGCTGTTAACGAAGCCGCGCTCGTACGCCGACCATAATGTCCGGCCATAATACGTAAACATTCAACCAATGCACTCTGCATAGCCATACGATCAGCCTGCAATGCCCATGCTTCTGCCGCGGGTTCAGGCTCTGCACCACCCGCCGCATTGGGATTAGCTTGTGATTGTGGAGAATTTTGCTTAGGAACAGAAACGCTCTCCTGCGAAGGAGAGCTCTGATTTTTCCCAGATGCCCCTGTTTCAGGAGCATCATCAGGATTATAAGTATTGTCGGTCACCTATTCTTGGCCCTTTACATCGTTAAAGAATAAAGGGTTATCGTGCCTTTTGCTGCTCTTTGTAAGACCATCTGTCATCAGACGCGATAACACTCTCGCGAGGATACTCTACACCCAAAGTTGGAAGCAAGTGTCCTTTTAATGCAAGCAGACGATATACAGCAAACATTTCCAAAAACTCGGAGTTCACCGCATTACTGCGTGATACGAACAATTCATTCTGTGAATCAAGAACATCAAGTAATGTACGACGATCAAGATTAAACTGATCTTTATACGCCTTCACAACTTCTTCATTCGCAGAAGCCTGTGCAACGAACTGCGCCGCACGCTCACCTGCTGAAACCATGCTTGCCCATGTTTGGCGAACATCATTTTCAACTGCGCGAGATGCCTCGGCACGTGACTCTTTTGACTGTTGATGACGGTGAACAAACTCACGCTGACGTGCAACATCTGCTCCACCGCGATATAAGTTCCAGTTCAACACAACCAAAGCAGACGCGCTTGTATCACGTCCCTCTGTACCACCAAGATCATGACCGGTACGTGCATTTAACTGCAAGTCAAGCTGTGGGTACTGTGTAGACTTTGTGCCTTGTGCTTCTGCATATGCAACTTCAATATCAGCCGCAAAAATATCCAACGTCGGACTATGTGACAAAGTTTGTAAAACCTCTGCCTCAACATTTGCAGATAAAATTTCATAAGGAACAACCGGAAGCTCTAGCTCACCAGCAGGATCACCAACTTCTGTACGGTAATTCGCTTCAGCAATACGTAACGCTTCACGTGTGCTTGCTTCTGTTGCACGTGCTGATGCAAGACGAGCTTTCGCTTGCTCACCATCCGCGCGTGTCGAACGTCCCGCAGAAATACCATCTTCAATTTGTGCCAAAATTTCCAAATGCTGATCCACATTTTCACGTGAGATCAAAAGCAACTGACGTTGACGCATAACTTCAAGATAAGATTCAACAATCGCCAAACCAACAAGCTCTGCCGTTTCACGTACACGCTCAGACGAGGAAACGATACGCGCTTGCTGACGTTGAACTTCATAATGCGCTTCAAAACCATCAAAAAGCATTTGTGTCAAAGTCACACCAACTTCTTTACGGAAAAGATCTTCTTCATCATCACCATCCGCGCCACCACGTGTACCCGGATCATCACTATGTTCGAAACCAACATCACCATTCACATCAATAGAAGGAAGGAATAACGCTTTACCTTGCGCAAGCTCTTCATCCGTCGCACGACGAGACGCCGCAACCACACCATATTCAGGGTTCGTTGCCACACCAACAGACAACGCCTCTTTCAATGATGTTACTTTTTCATCTTGTGAGAAAGCCTGATTTGCCCCGAAAGCCATAAACGCCGATACGGCTGTTGTCAGGCACAAAACGCGCATTTTTTTACTCGAAACCACAATAATTACCTCTTGTTAATACTCTTAAATAACTCAAAAACTCTATAATAACCCACTGCTTATGCGATCTTAAAACAAGATCTATGCAACCATATTTATGCCCTTTTTTACGCACAAGCGCAAGGCCTTATTAAAAATGATTCAAAGGCTTAGCAACCTTCATTGCACTACACTCTTAACAAATCACCCTTAAAAAAACCTTAAACATCCAAGGGTAATCTACCAAAATTTTATGCCTTAAGATCAGATATTATACAACTGTATCTGTCTTAATTGATGTATCCAGATCCAAACCTGTAACACCTTCCAAAACTGCAATCTCAACAGATCCACCGACACCGGCATTACCGCTCGCATCAATAGATATTGTTGTCTCGCCACCATTTTCAGTCGCAATAACAAAATCAGCAATATCATCCGTCAATGCGTCATAGGCAGTCAGGATAGCAGAAAGATCAAGTAAATCACCTTCCGTTGCATCAAAATCTTTCACAGTATCTGTGCCGTCCGTGATTGCATCAAACAGGAATGTATCCGCGCCTGATCCACCATAAATCACATCATTACCGGCACCGCCATTAATAACATCATCACCTTCTTGGCCAAATATTGTGTCATTACCGGCACCACCGTTAATAACATCATCACCACCATCACGGCCTTCGCCCTCAGAATTCACAGATTCTTGCCCCAAGCTTTCCGCATTGTTCAGAATATAATCAATAGTTTCATCACGTGACCAGTCGGCATCGACTGCGCTTTCGCCATTCTCAAGACGCTCAAACACTTCCCAACCTGCACCATCATCAACACTCAAACCATGTACATCGGCAAGGTCATCCGTAAACAAAACATCACCAAAAATCAGGTCGTCACCATCACCACCCTCAATCTGATCACCGCCAACCGCAGAAAGCTTGTCCAAAGGACTTGTATCTGCAAGCGCAACCGTCAAATCTGATGGCTCATCAATATCAAGTGCCGCACCATCTGAATCAATAACATTCAAATTCGTGATACCCGTACCAATATCAATACCAACTGCAATAACATCATCACTCAACGCCTGCAAAGCAGCCACTTCGTTTGTACCATCACTGCCTGTGATTTCGCCAAGAACTGTTGCCGCATTACCGCTTACAACATTTCCTAAATCATCAACATAACGATTAGGCTGTCCATCAGAGATAAAATACGTTGTCGTGATTGCATTATCGCCTAATGGCTCCGAACCACTTAACCATGCAATAGCTTCCTGCATAGGATCTTCATAGTTCGTGAAACCACCTGTTGTCAGACTATCCAAATAATCAGATAAATTTTGCAACTCACCAGCATCCGTAATTGTGAATGTAGCAGCTGTTTCCGCGCTACCCTCAAACGGAACCAAGTGAACTCTAATTTCACCATCATCATATGTACTAATGCTCGTCAATAAATCTTCAACAGCATTCTTCAACAATGAAATCTTCGAATTAGCATCTGTCGTTGAGCCCATAGAACCGGACACATCCAGAATAAACACAAAGTTATAATCTTGTGTTTGCTGCTCAATAAATGAACCGCCTGCATCACCAACAAGAATATCATTGCCTGATGCCCCATCTATCACGGCTTTATCACCATTCACAAGGTGCGCAACATCAGAACCCTCAACATCATCAACATTCTGACCAACAATGAAATCATCATCAGGCGCAAATGTCTTAATCTTAAGAACAGCTGTATCCGTATCATTATCACCATCTTGCAATGTATATTCGAACTCATCCTGAACACATTCTTCATGCGTACCCGGATATTCAGCTTCGACATTATTAAGCAAGAACGATCCGCCCTTATAATCACCTGCATTCGTCGAATTAATCTCAATGCTTGTAATCAACTGGCCACCAAAATCTGATGCATCAATCGAAAATGTGAAATGTCCGTCAATAATCTGCCCTGGAACGAACTGTTGCTCACCGGTTACTTGCGTACCGTCTGCCAAAGTCACAACATAATCAAGACCGTGCTGACCGCCATTATTGTTGCTTCCAAGCTCAGAAATTGTCAACGTCACTTTCTGTGCATCTTGATCAAGAGCAATGTCAAATGTTTCACCCTTCGGCCACACTTTCGGACTATCGCCGTTATCTAAATTATCGATACCAAGACCACTACCATCCGCAGTATTCACCCAGCTGATATCAAAGTTACCGGCATTCGCGACAGAAACCGTAATACCATCCTTAGAAATACTATCCTGAATACCTGCAACATCTGCCTCAACAGGGTCAAGAGAGGAACTACCGCCCGCAGTGCTAAACACATTATCAAACGGCGTATAAGTATAATCACCAGTATTATTAATTGTCAGCGTACCAAAATCACCATCAATCGTAACATCTGATCCATCCGCAGGAACATCAACAACCGTACCTTCAAACTTCACCTGTGTTACCGTATTCGGATCATCCTGAGATACTGTGTCATTCTCAACAACGTTACCATCGATCAAGCCCTCAGAAGCATTAAACTCAACACAATCATCATGCGCTGTTAAGCCATCATCATGCACATCAACACCGATAATCGCCGTATCTGTATCACCATCTGCATCCGTAATCTGAACACCAAATTTCAACCAGATTACATCATCAGGATTACTTCCATCCGGGTGATCAATTGTATCAAACTGTGTATAGGTATATTCACCCGTTTGATCATTAATCGTCAATGTAAAGATTGTTTCGCCATTTGCCGTACCAATATATCCATTAGCCGTTGTCACAACGTCAATATTTTCACCACCTGATGTCAATTGTTGATTCTGACCACCAACTTGGAAATGCGCCGTAAACGTGCCATTTGGATCAATAGAACCCGCACCATCTTGACCAAAATCGAAATCCAGTGTCTTCGTATAGCCAATCACACCATCTTTTAGATTTGTTTCATCAACGGCCTTAAATTTACTATGAATAACTGGGCCATCATCATGCACATCAACACCGATAATCGCCGTATCCGTATCACCATCTGCATCTGTAATTTGAACTTCGAACTTCAACCAGATCACATCATCATGATTAGTCGTATCCGGATGATCAATTGTATCAAACTGCGTATACGTATATTCACCCGTTTGACTATCAACAGTTAACGTAAAGATCACTGTGCCATTCGATGTACCAACATAACCATTCGGCGTTGTCACAACATCAATATTTTCGCCGCCCGATGTCAATTGTTGGTTCTGACCACCAACTTGGAAAGTTGCCATGAACTTACCCGTTGGATCAATAGAACCTGCACCATCCTGACCGAAATCAAAATCCAGTGTCTTCGTATAACCAATCGCACCATCTTTCAGATTTGTTTCATCAACCCATTTGAACTTGTTATTAATATACGGGCCATCATCCAAAACATTCACTGTGATAACTGCATCCGCAGTATCATCATCACTATCCTTCGCCGTTACACCGAACTGAAGCGGTAGTGAATCATTGTGATCTGTCGTATCCGGATGATCAATGACACCTTCTAATGTGAACGTGTAATCACCTGTTGCACTATCAATCACAAGTGTAAAGATCGTCTCTGTACCCGCACTACCTGTATATGTATTTGTCTGAGGGTTAAACATAACATCAACATCAACACCACCGGACTTCAAATCACCGATAAAGAATGTACCATTCCCCTCAATCGTACCCGGTGCATCCGCACCAAAGTCCGCAGCGACATTACCCGAAGCAGACGTTGTAGGCGCAAGATCAGTTTCATCAACCGTAACCTCATCCCCTTCAACTTCCGGAACATCATCCTGATCAACATGAAGCTTAATCTCATCAAACGCGCTTGCACGGTTATCCGTCAGATCAACTTCTGTGCCATTTGTGTTTTGCTCAAACGCAACAGATTCAACACTTAGCGTAAAGTCACCGACCAAGCCATCTGGAACAACAATACCAAGCCCCACAAGATCCGCAGGGTTAAGCAACCAAACGTCATTCACCGCATCATATGTACCCGCGCTTAACGTCGCGCCCGTAGGAACATTACCGATTTTGATAACTTCAATCACTTCTGAGCCATCTGTATCATTTACAGATGTCGTAATTGTCAGAGGAATAGTTGTTCCTTCTTCACCTGCCGCGGCATTTGCATCCAAATTCGGAACATCCGCAACCGCATCAACAATAACATTAAATCCGTCATTCGCACTCGCACTGATGCCCGCATCAGGGTCAGTTGCAACCGCCGTTGCGACCAAACCACTCAGATCAATATCTTCATCACCATTTGGTGTAAATGTAAACACAGTATCCAACGCCTGCCCTGCCGGCAAAGTCACTGTCCATGTACCTGTCGCAGGCGTATATGTTCCAACCGGTGCAGAGAAGCTACCCCATGCCGGATCAATACCCGTCACGGTCACTGTCAAAAATTCTACCGCAGAAGCACCCATGGCAAGCTGCGCAGTAATCGGAACATCAACAGTTCCGTCTTCTTTTACAAGAACATCATCAACGCCGTTATTCACGTTAATTGTCGGCGGATCAATAACCGGACACCATGTCAGCGTAAACTCATCAGAAGCCTGCGCGTTATTATCCGTTGTATCAAACTCACCATCTGATACAGGGTTTTCTGTTGTGAAAACTGTTGCCGTCAAAGTTAACGTACCAAAGTAATTCGGATCAGTTGGCGTAATTTGCAATCCTGCAATCTCCGCAGGGGTAAGTGCATAAACACCCGGTGCAATTTCCGTACCCGCTGACAACGTAAAGCCATCAGGAACACCGGAAATCTGGTAACCTGTAATGCTTTCGGAACCATCATCAGAACCAACACCATTATTCACAGCTTCACCTGTCAATGCAGTCAAATCAATATCAAGCGTGTCTGTCTCATCACCAACCTGATTATCCGCATCAATGCTTGGCGCATCTGCAACCGCATCAACGATAATTTGGAAATCATCCGGCGTTGCGTTTGCCGTTGTATCTGTCGATGGCTCATACGCACTTGCAGTTGCCTGAAGACCTGTAAGGTCAATATCACTATCCGCAGGTGGCGTGAATGTGAATACCGTACTCAAATCTTGTCCCGGCGCCAATGTAACTGTCCATGTACCTGTCGCAGGCGTATATGTCCCAACTGGCGCACTAAAGCCCCATGATGGATCAATACCTGTTACAGATACGCTCAGAACTTCATTACCTGAACCGGTAGGATCAAGATTGGCCGTAATCGGTACATCAACACTACCATCTTCTTTAACAAGCGCATCATCAACGCCGCTATTCACTTTAACTTCCGGAGGATTTGCAACAGGCTTCCATTTCAGATTAAAGACATCTGTTTCAGTTGCATCATTATCCGTTGTATCAAACTCACCATCACTCACAGGGTTTTCTGTTGTGAAAATCGTTACTGTGACATCAATATCACCAACGAAATCAGTCGGCGGCGTAACTTGCAAGCCCGCAACTTCCGCAGGTGTGAATTCCCAAACACCACCACCAAGGTCAGTTCCCTGATTAAAGGTAAAGCCAGTCGGCACATCGGAGATTTGATATTTTACAACAGTTTCAGAACCGTCTGTATCACCTGCCGCGCCTGTAATATCAACATCTAAAACATCATTTTCTTTACCTGAGTTATCCAAACCATCAACTGTCGGATCATCATATACCGCATCAACAATAACATCGATTTGCTCGGAAATAGACGCGCTGTCATTATTTGCAGTTTCTGTTGACGTTGCAGTCACAGTAATACCTGTCAAATCAACATCACTATCCGCAGGCGGTGTAAGCGTAAAGCCATCGGCATAATCTTGCCCGGCCGGAACTGTAACTTCATAAATTCCGGGGCCTGTTTGAACCCAACCCGCACCTGAAAAACCCCACGTAGAAGGAATACCATTAACCGTAATTGTTAGGAATTCCGAACCATCCGTATCCGCAAGATCTGCTTCAACAGGTACAAAAACAGAAGAATCTTCTTTTACTTGCGCATCATCAACCTTCAATGAAGGCTCATCCGCAACAGGATTCCATGTTAAAACAAGGTCATCTGTCGCTTGTGCATCATTGTTCGTGCCATCAAACTCTGTATCACTCACAGGGTTCTCCGTCGTGAACACTGTCACATCCAAAGAAATAGAACCTGAGAAATTCGGATCAGTCGGCGTAATTTGCAAACCTGCAATTTCCGCAGGTGTAAACACATAAACACCTGAACCCGGCGCAGTTTCCGTTCCCGCAGAAAGCGTAAAGCCGGCAGGAACACCGGAAATTTGATATCCTGTAATATTCTCGGAACCATCATCCGCGCCAACGCCGTTATTAACTTCTTCACCTGTTAATGCAGAAACATCAATATCAAGTGTATCACCTTCATTTCCGCTATCATCTTGCGCATCAACATCCGGAGCATCCGCAACAGCATCAACAATAATGTCAAATTCACCAGATGCAGAACCACTTTGTCCCGCAGGATTTGTTTCATCAACTGTAAATGTCAGGTTAAGCGCATCAACATCACTATCCGCTGGTGGAGAAAATACAGGACCGCCATCAAATTCAGAACCCGCAGGCAATGTGATCGTCCATGTTCCTGCTACTGAATCAAATACACCTGTCCCAATAGACATATCAGAACCATCAAACGCCTCATCAGTCACATCCCATCCGGCAGGAATACCGGAAATCGTCACTGTAATTGTACCATCTTCTGTTTCAGGAGCGGCAAAAGCAGCAACACGAATACTACCATCCTCAGAAACACGATATTCACCAAGCTCAAATACAGGGTTCAATGGTGGCAATGCACTTTCTTCAAAAACAAAGAATTCATCATTTTGATTTTCAACACCATACTGCAATTCAGTCGGGTTAATCGGGCCAACATCATCAATCGCAAGAACGCCCTGCGCATCAAAACTACTTTGGAAACCATAACCTCTACCTGATGATACACCACCACCTGTGTCACCGGCTTCCGGTTCTACTTGCGCTAATTGACGAGCTGTTGCCTGTGGAATTTCTTCTTCTTGCGCATCATCACCTGCCGCAGGCTCAATCTTTGCAGCTTCAACTGCTTCATCAACAACAGATGAAAGCTCTTCATCTGATGGAGCAGGAGCTTCTTCTTCCGCAACTTCGATTTGCGGAGTTTTTCCACCATCTTCTTTCTCAACGATTTCTTCAGCAGCTTTTTCTTCTTCGGCCTTCTTCTCTTCTTTCGAGTTTCCACCAAAGAATGCAAGCTCTATCTCCTGATCAAGATCAGTAAGCTCACCATCCATTGTTACGTGCGTTTCTGTCGCCGTTTCATTTTCAGAAAGTGTAGTGTTTGCTTCTTGAGAATTCAGATCTGGATTAGTCATCGAAGTTACTCCTTAAGTAATATGGCGCCCGGCCACTCATCCCCGCCTATTATTAGGCTTGTTAATACTTTTTTAATAATTGGTGAGTTGGTTTAACAGAATACAGGGCATTTTGTCAAAAAAATTATGACAAAAGACACGAAAATCATGCACACAATATTCAAGAGAGAATGTTAGGAAAAACTAATAAAACAAAGAAGATAACACATAGACAAGAAAAAGGCGGGACTTTACATAACAAGACCCGCCTTTTCAATTTCATACTTTTATATGCTTACACTTAGAAACTTAAGCGCTTAACACTTTCAATCTGTGAAAGATTCGCAACACTTTCAAACAAATCATCTGCGAGTGGCGCATCCAAAGACACAAGACAAATCGCCTTATCACCACAATCCTGACGCCCAAGATGGAAGTCCGCAATATTTTGACCACCATCAGCCAAAATCGTACCAAGACCACCGATCAAACCCGGCTTATCATCATTACGGATAAACAGCATGTTATTAGCCAGCTTAACCTCAACAGGTACACCTTCGATATTTACAATACGTGGCTCCTTACCTGTAAACAACGTTCCCGTCACATTACGTGTACGCTCTGACGTTGTAACAACCACATTAATAAGTGAACGCCAATCTTGCCCATCATTATCATAGCTTTGCTTAATCTGAATACCACGGCTCTCTGCAACTTGCATTGCATTCACCATATTCACACAATCAAGCTGTGAGCCGAGCAAACGAGAAATCAAAGTTGATGTAATCGGATCTGTATTAACCGAAGTAATCGTCCCCTTATACTCAATCTCAATAGCCTCAATCGCATGATCTGTGATCTGCCCTGCAAATTCACCAAGCTGCTCCGCCAATTTCAAATACGGCTTAAGCTTCGGTGCATCTTCCGCAGAAATAGACGGCATGTTAAGTGCATTCGTCACACCACCATTCACAAGATAGTCTGCCATTTGTTCAGCAACCTGAATTGCAACATTCACCTGCGCTTCTGTTGTAGAAGCACCAAGGTGCGGCGTACAAATAACCTTATCATTACCAAACAGGATATTATCCTTTGCCGGCTCAACTTCAAACACATCCAACGCTGCACCTGCAACTTTACCGGAATCAAGCGCATCCTTAAGATCAGCTTCAATAACAATACCACCACGCGCACAATTAACGATGCGAACACCATCTTTCATTTTTGCAATGTTCTCTTTGTTAATCAAACCTGCTGTGTGCTCATTTTTTGGTACATGAATAGTGATAAAGTCCGCACGTGCGAATAATTCATCAAGCTCAACTTTCTCAACACCAAGCTCTTCTGCGCGCTCTTCTGTCAAAAACGGGTCAAACGCAACAACCTTCATACGAAGGCCTAACGCGCGATCTGCCGCAATAGAACCGATATTACCACAACCGATAACACCACATGTCTTGTTGAATAGCTCACTACCCATAAAGCGTTTCTTTTCCCACTTACCGGCATGTGTACTTTCATTTGCCTGTGGAATTTGGCGCGCTAACGACATCATCATAGAAATCGCATGCTCTGCTGTTGTCACAGAATTACCAAACGGCGTGTTCATCACAACAACACCATTTTCTGTTGCCGCAGGAATATCAACATTATCAACACCGATACCTGCACGGCCAACGACTTTCAAATTCGTTGCCTTCGCAATCATCTCTGCCGTTACAACAGTTGATGAACGAATCGCAAGACCATCATATTCGTCGATAATCGCTAATTGCTCTTCTGGGGATAGACCGGGTTTGAAATCAACTTCAACACCGTTTTTTTCGAAAATTTCCACTGCGAGTGGATCCAGCTTATCGCTGATCAAGACTTTTGGCATAATTTTAACTCCTATTTTTGTCTTGTTTAGGAAAACAGGCGTCCAGAATTACGGAGTTATTCAAAAGAAGTAAAGAAAATAATACAGAAAACAGTAAAGCCCGGAATAACCCGGGCTTCTAAAAACTTATTTATCTCGATACTTTACGCTTGTGCTTGCTCTTTCGCAGCTTCAAACGCCCACTCAAGCCACGGCAACAACTCTTCTACATCCGTAATAGAAACAGTCGCACCACACCAAATACGTAAGCCCGCAGGTGCATCACGATATCCTGCAATATCATAGGCCGCCTCTTCCTGATCCAAAAGCTTGGTCATCGATTTAATAAATGGCATTTTCTTATCATCTGCCAAACCTTCAAACCACGGGTCTGTAATTTTCAAACAAACAGAAGTGATAGAGCGTGTTTCTTCTGCCTCCGCCAAAAACGCAGCCCATTCAGTTTTCTCAACCCACTCGGCCAATGTCTCATAATTAATTTCTGCGCGCCTGATACTGGCTTCAACACCACCAATATGATCCACCCAATCTAACGCATCCAGACAATCTTCAATCGCAAGCATAGACGGCGTGTTAATTGTCGCACCTTCAAAAATACCATTGATAAGCTTACCACCTTTTGTCAAACGGAAAACCTTCGGCAACGGACGATCCGGCGTATAGCTCTCCAGACGTTCCACCGCACGCGGAGAAAGAACAAGCATCCCATGCGCCGCTTCACCGCCCAGAACCTTCTGCCATGACCATGTCGTCACATCCAATTTGTCCCAAGGCATATCATATGCAAACACCGCAGATGTCGCATCACAGAACGTTAAACCTTCACGGTTCTCAGAAATCCAATCACCATTCGGAACACGCACACCACTTGTTGTACCGTTCCACGCAAAAACACAATCACGCGCCGGATCTGCTTGCGACATATCAGGTAATGCACCATATTCCGCCTTATACGCTTTAACATCATCAAGCTTTAGGTGCTTCTCAATATCAGACAACCATCCTTGAGAAAAACTTTCCCATGCAAAAACATCAACGCCGCGTGCACCAAGCATGCTCCACATTGCCATTTCAAATGCGCCTGTATCAGAACCTGGCACAATACCGATTTTATAATCATCAGGAATACCAAGTAAACTGCGGTGCAAATCAATAACTTGCTTAATTTTTGCCTTCGCCGGTCCCGCACGATGTGAACGACCAAGCATGGCTTCTGCAAGTTTTTCAAGCTCCCAACCAGGACGTTTAGAACATGGGCCGGAAGAAAAATTAGGGTTTTTCGGTTTTATTGTTGGCTTTTCCATTTGATTTCACCGTTATTGATACTATAAAAGATACGAACAAAGCGTTACGTAATTTCACCCGCGCTGACAAGTGTTTTTGTTGATTTTAACAAAACAAAGCAAATAAATTAAAGATTATAGAAAATGACTCACGTTCTTACCCTTGTTGCCTCCCCTGCCGGAAAAGCTGTAACAGAAAAACATTTTAAGAAAATCGCGCATATTATCGATTTCTATCAGCTAAAATATACAAGCAAGCTTGCCTGGCTCGACAAAGATAAAGCAGCAGAGGTCGGTATATCCGGCGGAGCACAATCCGCACTGACACAACATTTACGTGAAACTTTGGAAAAAGATCACATAGATTTTTTCATCACCCCCAATAAAAACAGACAAAAAAAACTCCTGCTCGCTGATATGGATAGCACAATTGCATCCACAGAAACACTTGATGAACTCGCCGAATATGCCGGTATAAAAGACCAAATAGTTGAAATCACTGAACTGGCAATGGAAGGAAAACTGGATTTCCATCAGGCACTGGAAAAACGTATCAGCTTGCTAAAAGGCCTAAAGACAACGGCGCTAAGCGCAACATTAGAGGAGACAACCTTAAACCTTGGCGCAGAAACATTCGTTGGAACCATGCGCAAATCCGGCGCCGCATGTGTTCTTGTATCAGGCGGATTTACATTCTTTACACAATCTATCGCAGATCGCTGCGGCTTTAACTTTAATCATGGTAACACGCTTGAAATTGAAAATGAGCAACTCACCGGCAATGTCATCCCACCGATTCTAGATAAATTCGCAAAAGTAGAATTTCTAGAACACTACATGAAAGACCTGAACGTCACCGCAGATGATTGCCTGACCATCGGAGATGGCGCAAATGACTTACCAATGTTGAAAATGGCCGGGCTGGGCATAGGGTATCATCCCAAAGAAGCCGTTAAATCAGAGATTGGTAATTGCATCCTTTACGGTGATTTAACCGCCGCACTGTATGCGCAAGGATATTCAAGCAAACACTTCGCGCAATAAAAATTTCATATCACGGCTAACTTTCGTAGATTTGTTAAACACTGATTAAGAAACGATCATTACTCTGGAGAGGAATGAGTTTCTGCGTTATCATACAAATACAAATGATTACACCTGTGAAAGAGCATCATGACAAAAGAATGGGATTATTCCGTATCAGATGAAGAGCTGGAAAGGCTTATCAAAAATTATTGTACTGACTTCACTAAATTAGAAAGAGAAGGCAGATACGGCCCCATTACAGGCCGTGAAAAAGAAATCAGAGACTGTATCCTGATCCTCCTACAAAAAGGGCGTAAGAACGTTTGTTTCCTTGCGCCTGCCGGTGTCGGTAAAACAGCCGCCGTTGTCGGCCTTGCACAAGCAATCGTCGCAGAAGACGTCCCTGAATATTTAGTAAATGCCCGCGTGATCGAAGTTGACCTTGCCCGCATGGCATCAGGCACAGCAACACGTGCAGAATTTCAAGATCGCTTCCTCCCCCTTTGTAAAGGGGTTGCCGAGCGTTATCACGATCCCGATGCTCCACGCATTATCCTGTTTCTTGATGAGATGCACCAGATTATGCCCAACTGCGTCGGAAGTTCTTACGCAGGCCTATCCGATACAATTAAGCCATACCTCACTGCCGGTGATCTTTTAATGATCGGCGCAACCACATTAGACGAATTTCGTATGTACGTTGCACAAGATCCGGCAATGGATCGACGTTTCCAAAAAGTATTTCTAAAAGTCCCGAATATCGAAGAAACATACGCAATCATGAAAGCTCTTCGATCAGGCTTAGAAAAACACCACAAAGTCACGGTTTCCAACGAATTACTCATGCTTATTGTGCGCTTAACAGAAGACCATATGCGTAAACGAAACCAACCCGACAAATCAATCATCACTGCCGATGCAGCCATGGCCTATCACGTCATGAACCACGGCATTGACCAACCATTAACAATAGAATCTATATATTACATGGTTGCGCGTGAAACCGGCTTGAACGCAAAGGCAATGCACGATGAAAAATTAAACAAAGAAATCGACGAGCATGTCGCCACTCTAGAAGGCAAAGTAGAAGTCATCCAAGAAAAACAATCAAAAGCAGCCTACGACCCGTCCGCAAAAGTCAAAGATGTAGAAATCGACGAGTCATTCCAAGCAGAACTCGCCGCAGAGAAGTTCGCAGAAGAAGAACGCTTAAAGAAATCTGAAAATGCATCAGGACAACAAGGCGCAAATGAAGAAGATATCGCCGCCAAAATTGCACAACAATTAGAACAAAAAATAGAAGAAAAATTGGAGGAAAAATTAGAAGAGCGCAACGGTTAAGCCCTATCTACTTTAAAGCTTCATAAACTTTAAATCCTTGCCCTTCATAATGCTTACGCACTTCAAAAAATTGTTGTTCGAGCACATCTTCATATGGCAAGTGATTATTAGCCACCATCCATAAACGCCCGCCACGCTTCAAAGACGCATATGCACTTTGAATAAACGCCTGACCGATTGCATTATCCGTCTTTTTCCCCTCATGAAATGGCGGATTCATAATGACAAAATCAAGGTTACGAAGATCATTCTGCACTTTCGTCAAATCACACCATATAAATTCCAACGGACACTCATAATGGCTCAAATTTGTCCGCGATACCTGCACTGCACGATAATCTGCATCCAATACGTGTAAACGCTTTACCTTCGGTCGGTGCGACAAAATAAAATCAGACAAATACCCATAACCACACCCGAAATCTGCCCCCTTCCCTTTAAGGTCTTTAGGCAAACACGTTGTTAGAATTTCCGAACCTTTATCAACTTTATTCCACCCAAACACCCCTGGCTCAGACACAAAACGCGCATCCAAAATCGGTTGTACCAGTCCCTTTTGATATGATTGATCTATATAGGAAATATCAGGCTGCTCTACACGTCCCCATACAACACGCGCCTTATTACGGGATTCACTATCCACATCCGACAGCCCAAATTTCTGCAACGTTTTCTTAAGACGACTACCACCCGCCTTATTATCCGCCGAGCAAACGAGCAAGCCGCCCTTTTTCAACAAACGTAAAGCACACGCAATATAATATTCAGTTTCAAGCGTACTTTTGGGTAATAATACCAACACAACGTCATAAGATGCGAGATCATCAGGGCATTTGGGTAGAACAGATACACCCCTTTGCGTCATATCATCAGCAAAAGGTTTAAAATGCTGTTGTACCACCAATTCATCACAGGAAACCTCGCCAATATCATGATGATAAGAGGCATTAAGGAATGCGACACGCGCCTTCGGCTCAATTAACGATCCGTTACGTATCCAATAAAATAATGTTTCACAAGCCATAGACATGGAAAGAGCAATACACGAAAACGTCACCTGTTTCACCCATAAAAACAAAGGGGTGATAAAAATCACCCCTAATGCCCCGTTTAATCGAAAGGATAAATCCTGTTTCCTCATGGCATAACAAAGCTCTTGCACATGCTTATAAAACACATACACATCATCACTTTAGAAAAACCTTACAGGAAAAATTCAGGATTATATCCTTTCTTTCCCACACACGTGAAAGAACCATAATGCATTTATTATGAAAAATCAAATACTTTATATAACCCTTTGATCTATATGATCCACAGCAGAACTCCCCCACCAATACTTCCCCTTTATTTCTGTCATATTTTTTGCAATGATGAAGAAATTTGATAATCATAATTAATTTGCAAAGATATTTAAATGACCGAAGAAACTGCCTTAAGCTTTGAAGAGAATGAGACTCCAACACAAACCACATCGAAAATAACACCGAAAAAGACAAAGAAAAATTCGGGTGAGCACCTAAGCTACGATGGACAAATCGGAGCACTCTATAAACTTTTTATACTAGATTTCTTCATGCGCATTATCACATTAGGCATATATAGTTTTTGGGGTAAAACCCGACTACGGAAATATATTGCAAGCTGCTATTCCCTAGGCGAAGATCGTTTTGAATATACCGGAACGGGGGGCGAACTGTTTAAAGGATTCCTAAAAGTCCTGCCAATCATTGTTATATTATTTGCCCCAGTTGCATTTGCAGAATTTTATCCTATTTTAGCATTATTTTATATCCCGATCATCTATTGCTTTGGTATCGCAATTTACGGTGCCGCGCGCTATCGCTATAGCCGTACACGTTGGCGCGGAATCAGAGGATATGTTGGCGGATCAACAATAGGCTATGCAAATCTTAGCTTTGGACGTTTATTCCTCAATATCATAACACTAGGCTTTGCCATCCCCTCATCCGATATCAAAAAGCACAAATACATCATGGACAACACCTATTTCGGCAGCGTAAACGCCGAATTCAACGGCAATAGCCGCGTCCTTATGGGTGCACATATAAAATCATTAATATTTTTAGTATTACCCGGTATTTTTTTTGCCATTCCTATGATTATGGTGGCTATGATAGAAACCATGGACCCCAATGCTTTAACAATTTCACCAGGCCTAATAGCAGCTACCTCATATATTTTAGCTATATTTTCAACAGTAATCGGAATTCCTATAGGCAGAAGCATATACGGCTCTGCCCTTATGCGCGAAAAAATGCGTGGTCTTCAGATTGGTTCGCTAAAATTCATGTGTACCATCACGACAATGGACCTCATCAAGCACAAGCTCATGAATGGCCTTATCCTGATCATCACGCTAGGCTTTGGTTATCCGATGATCGTAAATCGAAATATGAAACTCATGGCACGCCATCACATCATCATGGGTGATTTAGAAGCTTTCGAGGCCACACAAGCAAAAGATCAAGAGATTACCTCAGGCGAAGGACTAGAAGGGGCACTTGATCTGGACACAGGCTTTATCTAGGGCATGTCTATCCATATCTCTAAATCAGAAAAATTTTATGACGGACACACTAGCAAAGCGCACAAAGTGTCCGTCATACTTTCTGGCTCTATCCTGCACTTACAAGACGAAAACCAAAAAACGATCCACTCTTGGACACTGGATAAAATCACGATTATAGAGCGCCCGATTCCACCCGCCCCGGCCATACTAAGCTATATAAAATCGCCAGATGCGCGCCTGCATATTACAAATAAAAAAGGATGGGAATACCTCAAATCCCGATTGGCACAAAAAGGTAAAAAATCATCAAGACATCTACCAACACATTGGTCATCATTCGGGGCATACGGACTGGTCTCCGTTCTGTCGCTCATCTTTATATTTCTGCTTTTTCCAAGAGTAATGGGCGGACTTGCCTACCTTATGCCCCTATCATGGGAAAAAACATTAGGACATCATATTTCCGCATCCATGACAAATGGCGAAAAAGAATGCACAAAGGCAGAAGGTAAAGCCGCCCTCGATAAATTACAGCGCACCCTACAAAAAACAATGAAACGTAAAATCCCATACGATATTCATGTCATAGATGACCCCTATTTTTTGAATGCCTTCGCCTTACCCGGTGGCTATATCTTCCTCTATCGTAAAGTCATAGACGATGCAACAACCCCAGAAGAAGTTGCAGGTATTTTAGCACATGAAATGGCACATATAGAGCTGTACCATACAACAAAATCCGTTGTCCGTGATCTGGGCTTGGGCTTTACCTTATCTATGGTATTTGGAGGGAACGCATCAAGCATGGGCGACATCGCCCGTATCCTCAGTCAAATGGGTTATAGCCGTGAAGATGAAAGCGCAGCGGATATGCACGCTATCCAAACGCTTAAACAACTCAACATTTCCCCCGCAGGCTTACAAGATTTCCTTACACGCGTCCATGAACAAGAATGGGATATAGATTTCGAAGGGCAAGAATATCTAGAATATATTTCTACACATCCGGATACAGAAAAAAGAATAGCCGCGATTAAAATAAACAAAGACACAAACTACACCCCGGCCATGTCAAAAAAAGAATGGAGCGCACTGCGCTCCATCTGTGATCAAACAAAAGATATAAAATTAATGGAATAGGCTCTTATTCAAACATCCCTTTAAGATTGCCTAACCCCTTTTTAAATCCATCAACTTCTTTCTCATAACTTTCTTTCAGATTTTTCTGAAACACTTCCGCCGTAGAAACACCAATCTCATTCAACATCTCTAATGACAAACCTTCCAAGAATCCCGCACCATTCGCAGACTCATTAAAACGCTCAAGCACCGCATCCATAATTTGCGCGACCGCTTCTTGTGCAACAATACCATTTTCCTTCTTACCAATATTTGTCAGATGAATATCAGGCACAGTGATATACGCCAAATCCCTATCAATCAAAGTAACCGAAGGATTTAACTGCGCCTTCGTAAGTGAAAACTTCTTCACAATAACTTTAATGTCCTCTTTCTTATGGCCGCTTTTCTTATTATCAGACGCTGTCTCTTTCTTTACCGTTTTCGAAGTAGAAGCCTTCTTATCAACATTCTTCTTAAGATCACCAAGGTTCGTGCCCTTTCCGGTGACCTCAACATTCACATTCGTGCCATCCACTTCAACACGTGCAAAAGTCAAAAGCTGTTTGCTAAAACTCTCTCCCGCAACCGTCACAGAATCAACGGTAATCGCATGTGATTTTTTATAGCCCGACGGATTTGCAATACGGATATCCTTAACAGACACTTTCTTTTCCTCCAGAATAATGTCCATCGCTCCAATCGTAACAGGAACTCCCAACGCATCACTTGCAACTTTTTCTGTGATCTGTTTGGCAATCGACCCCATATTCATATAGATGAAACCCGCACCAACGATAATCAGAAATACAAAAATACTGAATATATACAAACCTGCCTTGGCCGTCTTTTTAACTGCAGACATAACTGCCCCCTTTAAATAATAACTTTCCCTATTAGTAACGAAGTTTAAAACAAAAGCCAAAATGAATTATCAGCAAATACCAAAAATGCATTCTTTTTGACAACACATCGTAAAAGCACATACAGTCACACAAACAGAAAAGTGCATACGATGGTGAATAAAAATTTAACGGATATCTTTCATAATGGCCTAGTCGCCCAGAAGATCAAAAACCTTTTGGAAACCCCCGACATTATCGAGGGCAGTACGGCTTTTTACAATCATCAAGCCGCTATTACTGACGAAGTCCCAACCCAGAACAAAATTTTTGAATGGCATATTCAGGGGCACGACGATGTCCTCATCCTATGTGATGAGCACGCACAGGCTCTCCTGAAAATGGCCGATATTCCTTTGGAAACAACATATATGCAATACCCGACTGAACATTTTAATAAGGTACGTTCAGGTGAAATTGCCCTTGGCCTAACAAAATCACAATCCGAAACCGTTGTTTTAATGCACAAAGACACAGTAAAAGATCTTCTCGATCCACTTACGCATTACGAAAATCAGATGGAAGACGTTATAAATCGCGTTGATAAATTCATTCAACAACGCAATTTACACCCGCAAGATATGGCAGATATTTTTGATCGATTAGAAGATGAATATCCCGCTCCGGATAATGATGGCTTACACCATCACTAAAGATGGACTACAAACCCTCTTTCAATCCACGTACAAAATCAGATAAACCAATCATACGTCGGCGCTTAATCCGTTCAGCATCTAAAATCAACTGCGCTTTCTCAATCGCCTGCTCAACATCATTATTGATAATCACATAATCATATTCGGTGTAATGCGACATTTCATCTGCCGCCTTTGACATACGCCCTCGAATATCACTTTCCGATTCCATCGTATCACGCGAACGGTTGCGCAAACGTTTTTCAAGCTCCGCCCGTGCAGGCGGTAGAATAAACACTGTTACCAAATCTTCGCGCGCAATTTCGGATAATTGCTGCGTCCCTTGCCAATCAATATCAAAAATAACATCCCGCCCCTCTGACAAGGCCTTTTCAACAGGCGCGCGCGGTGTTCCGTAATAATTTTCAAATACTTTTGCATGCTCCAACATCTCACCACTATCAACCATGTCTCGAAACTCATCAGTTGATACAAAATAATAATCCTGACCATGCACTTCACCTGCACGCCTGCTCCGCGTTGTGGCAGAAACAGAAATAATCAGGTCATCATTCTTTTTTAAAAGAGCGCGTGTGATTGTTGTTTTACCTGCCCCCGAAGGAGAAGACATCACATACATCAATCCACGACGTTTAATGTTATTCACTATTCGTCTCTCATTGTTTTATTGCAGTGCGTATAATTCCAAACTAAACATAGAAGATAAAAATCGCAATTCTAAAATAGCGGAACAGAGCAAATGACTGCGCATAACATTCCACCAAAAACAATTATCATCACCGGCGCATCAAGTGGCATCGGTCAAGAACTTGCAAAATATTACGCACAAAAAGGTATAACACTTGGCTTGATCGGACGGAACCAAACCCGCCTTGATCAAACAGCAACCATATGTAGAGAACAAGGCGCACACGTTATTACCAAAATTATTGATGTCAGAAAACGTGAAGAACTCATCACATGGATGAAAACAATAGACGATCAATACCCCGTAGACCTCCTCATTGCCAATGCCGGTATATCCGCCGGCACCGGGAACAATACGACAAGCGAATCACCAGAACAAATCCACGCCATATTCGATATAAATCTATATGGCGTACTCAACACAATAGAAGCCCTACAAGCCCGAATGATTGAGCGCGGCCATGGGCAGATAGCCCTCCTAGGCTCCCTCGCAGGATTTAAAGGTTGGCCGGGCGCACCAGCCTACTGCGCATCCAAAGCCGCCGTCAAAACATACGGCGAAGCCTTACGTGGCGCTTTAAGAAAAACAGGTGTACGTGTTAATGTCATTTGCCCTGGATTTATCAAATCAGCAATAACAGACGCAAATGATTTCCCCATGCCCTTTTTGATGAATGCAGATAAAGCAGCACAGATTATTGCCAAAGGTTTACATCAAAATAAAGGGCAAATTGCATTTCCGATTGCAACCAAAGGAATTGTATGGTTGTCTATGGTAATACCTTATCGCTTATCAGAGTTTCTACTATCGTTTAGTCCCTCGAAAAAGCACCAATCATAGTATTATCTTGATTTATAACGAAAATAGGTATAATTAGAATATATTGTTTTTAAATTATATTTACACATTAAAGTGTGTAATTTTAAGTTTCTTTATTGATAAAAATTATTATTAAGACATCAAAACGAGACATTTAAAGTATGGATGTAAATGAAATTGAGCATAATGTAGACATTGCCGTCAGCCTGCTCAAAGCCCTATCAAATGAAAAGCGTTTGCTTATCGTTTGTGCATTATATAAAGGGGAAAAAAGCGTCGGTGAACTAGAAGAAATTATAGGTTTGAGCCAATCTGCATTGTCTCAACACCTTGCCCGTTTGCGCCGCGATCGCCTTGTTCACACACGCCGTGAAGCACAAACAATCTACTACTCCCTTGATGACGCCGCAACAAACGAAGTCCTCAAATGCCTTTATGATATATATTGCCCGGAAGAAGGTGGGGCAATCCCAATATAAACCTAAGGGTGTTATCTTACTTTTCTTCAATACAATCAAACGTTTCCAAAACACAATCAACAGATAAACTGCTCAATTCATCTTTCTGCAATGTATCAACACATTTCCCTTTAGGGGCATGACGAAGCGGATCACTATGCGATGAAAATAAAGCAAGAGACCGACATCCTGTTGGGCCAATCATATGCATAGGGCCAGTATCATTTCCAATAGCACCAGATGCACCATGGGCAAGCGTAACAATCTCAAACAAAGATGTTTGCCCCGTTAGGTTTAGAGCTTGCGGACATATCTGAGAAATCGCATCAGTCACTTCTTTCTCCGCATCTGTGCCAAGCAAAACAACCTGAACACCCCTTTCAACAAATTTGTGAGCAAGCGCTCCATACGATTCTTGTGGCCAACGTTTCTGAGGGTGTTGGGGCGCAGATCCAGGCACAAAAATAACATAAGGCTTTTGCAGGTTAAAACGCGAGATATCCTCCTTAACCCAACTCATATCATCAACACTTACTGTAGAAATCCCTGCCAGACCGAGCGTTTGACAATGCCCATCAAATGCGTGTCCTGCCGTTCTGTCAGGTGACGTATTTCTATGCGACGCCCCCCTTGCAATACCAACCCACTCTGGCTTCGAAGAAAATAATTTATAATAATTGCAACTACGATCATTATTCTGCAAATCATAAGCACGAGAGAAATCACCTTGCCTCAATCTCTTTCGTAATGAAAGCCAACCGACAAGATCCAACGCTCCCGGACGAGCATCAATCTGGATATCATCAAAATAACCACATCGCTCACCAAATACCTTAAACATTTTAGTTGTCAGCAACGTTATATGCGCATTCGGATGATGCTTACGAATCGCGGCCATAGGCCCCAATGCCTGAATAAAATCACCCAGCGCACTAAGCTTGATAACCAATATTTTTTCACTGATCTGCATTTCAGAAGAACTCATAACTACTCGGCCGCACTTGCCTTATCTTGCTGTGTACTTTCGTGAAATGGCTCCGCTCTATTAGGAGACTTCATGTCATTCTTTAAAAGATCCGCATAGATATCCAACGTTTTAGAAACCATAATATCCTTTGTGAAATGCGCCGCAACATGCGCCATTGAACGCGTTGCAAGGACAGCGCGCTGCATCGCGGTTAAGGACAATACCTCATCAATCGCCTGCGCCAACGCATCAGAATCCGAATGCGGGACAAGCCACCCCGTCTGACCACGCACAACAGTTTCCTGCGCACCACCATGGTCAGTGGCAATAATCGGGCGCCCCATCGCTTGCGCTTCTACAGGAATACGTCCAAACCCTTCCGGGTCAGTAGAGGCCGAAACAACAACAGTGGCAAGCATATACGCCGCAGGCATATCATGACACTGATCCACCATGCGTACTTGCGCACCAATCCCCTTCTCTTCAATCGTCTTCTCTAATTCTTTGCGATACTCAGTGCGCCCCTGATCCGATCCAATAATGACACAAAAGACATCATCGCGATTAAGCTTCGCCATAGCATCAATTAAAACATGGTGCCCTTTCCACCGGGTAACACGCCCGGGCAACATCACAACCTGCGCACCATCAGGAATACGCCACTCCGTCGCAAGATCAATCATACGCTCCGCCGTCACACCTGTGGGGTGAAAACGTTCAATCGGTATACCGCGATGAATAGTCTTAATCTTATCATGCGCAATCGTATAATTTTCTTTGAGGTAATTTGCAACATAGTCAGAGATCGCAATCACAATCTCTCCATTCGCAATTGAGCCGTTATATAAACGCTTAGCCTCTCCACTAATATTATAAGGAGCATGACATGTCGTCATAAAATGTGCGTTCGTTCCCTTACATGCGCGCCAAGCACTCCACGCGGGTGCGCGACTACGTGCATGTACAATTCCAACGTTATGACGATTAATAACTTTCCGTAAACGCCCTATATTATTCCACATAACAACAGGGTTTTTACTGTGCACCGGTAAATCTATATGCATCGCCCCAATACGGCCAAGCTCTGACACGCGATAACCACCATTGGAAACAACGATAGCTTTCCCACCCGCCTTGACAATTTCAGCAGCAACATCAATACACCCTTGCTCCGCCCCACCGGCGCCAAGCTCGGGGATAACTTGCATAATAACAGGTTGATCATTCATAATATCATTCATGCATTTTAAAATAGTGATCTTTTATCAATCTGGAAAGAGCTTTTCTTCTCCTGCTTTTATTATCCCCTGTCTATGCTATAAAAAACAGACCAAAATCCAAAAGCGAAGGATAACAAAGCATGGACGTTTCCCACCATATCAACACCCAATCTGAAAAGATCGCCTACATACATATCCCCGCAGGAAAAACAGGGAAAGAAGTGCCTGCGGTTATGTTTTTAGGAGGCTTTAAATCCGATATGGAAGGCACCAAAGCAATCTACCTGCAAGAACAATGTCAAAAACGTGGACAAGAATTCTTACGCTTCGACTACACCGGACACGGTATTTCTGATGGCGCATTTATCGATGGCACCATTGGGAAATGGGCACAAGATGCAATCGACATCTTTGATAACATCGTATCGCGCGACGTTATCCTTGTCGGCTCATCCATGGGCGGCTGGATATCACTACTACTCTTATTAAAACGTAGCCAGCATATCAAAGGCGTCATCGGCATTGCTGCCGCCCCCGACTTCACCACCGATATTGAAAACAAAATGACGGATGATCAACGCCAAATGGTCATAGAAAAAGACCGCTTAGAAGTTCCTAACGATTATTCAGACGAGCCGTATATCTTCACCCGCGCATTACTGGAAGATGGAAAAGCACAATCTCTACTCACAAAAACCCATGATATAAATGCGCCTCTCACCCTAATACAAGGTAAAAAAGATGCCGATGTTGCATGGGAAAAAGCACTAAAAATAAAAGAATGCTTCCAAGGGCCAGAAACTGAAATCATTTTCATAGAAGACGGCGACCATCGCCTTTCAAGGCCTGAAGACCTCAAAAAAATTGACGAACATGTTTCTATATTATCAAAACAGAGCACATAAACAGTATCATTTACGTCCGTACTTATATTGCCCTTTTTTCTTCTTATGCTTATCAAGCTTATCCATACTGCTCTTCCCCGCACATAAACGACTAAGAATAAGGTTAAGAAGATAAGCAATAAAGGCAATAGCTAGAAAAACAAACACGGCTTTTTGCTCCAACAAAAACCCTATGAACTTTTGCAAACCGCTCGCATTCCCCTGCACAAGCCCCTGAGGAGAAGCAGCAGCCTTAATCTGCGCACCACTTTTATTATCCACTTGTGAAAATTCCTGCATATAATCAGGCTTATCGGCTTGCACATCATCCTTGATCTGCTCCGCAGTCTCTTGACCTATCGGCAAAACAGAGGACGACATATCATCCATAGAAGAAGTGATTTCCTGTAACTTCACCTTCCACTGATCATGGCTTTCTTTATGATATTTATCCCAAAAAGCACCCAAATCAGTAAGACGGAATCCCTTATCTTGGTTTTGGTAAAAGAAATAAGCATCATGCCCCAACGCCGCAACAGCAGGGAGAAGAAGTAAAAAAAACAAAATTTTGCGCATGAATAAAGTACCTTAATTACCAAAAAACAGCGATCATTCTATCAGCGATAATAAGATTCGAAAAGGTTGGACTTGAAATTTTAGAAAAGAATGTCTAATCTGCGCGAGCAATTCAATGGAGAGGTGGCCGAGTGGTTTAAGGCGCACGCTTGGAAAGCGTGTTTAGGGTTAAACCTAACGTGGGTTCGAATCCCATCCTCTCCTCCATTGCCTCCCTCATCCCTTTTAAATCAAATAGTTATTAAACTTCAGTACCTTAGGTTTGCCATTGCACCACAATAGTGCTACACAAAAGGAATGACTGAGGTGGCCAAACAGACATATTTGATACGCCGTGGAGCGGTATATTATTTCCGCTTAAGAGTACCCACGGATATAGCCAAAACCTATGGCAAAAGAGAGGAATTATTCTCACTGAAAACTAAGGACTACCAAGAAGCAATTAAACGTGTGCGTAAAGAGGTAGCCAGAATAGAAAACCAATTCGAACAACACCGAGAGGAACTCAAGAGAACCTCAAGCCCTCGCCTGAAGGACATCACTAGTGAACAGCTAAAACATATCCATGATGTGTATTACCAATACCGCCTTGAGGAAGACGAAGAGACACGCCTTGAGGGATTCTATAGAGGCACCCAGCGAAAGACACCTACCAACACTTTCTCAGAATATACAGAAATGGGAGAAACCCTAACCTCCATAACCAAGAGTGATTATGCCCAAGGGGTCACTGAAGGCTTTTATGAGGGGGAAGCTATTGAGGTTATAAGTTGGTCTAACGTATGCCTGAATATAGAAGAAGGTTCACTAGCCCATAAGAAGATCTCAAGGACACTCCAAGAGGCCTCCATTCGTGCACAGAAGGCCATAGGTGAGCGTAACGAAGGTTCTATAGTGGAAACACCAGAGACACCTAAAGCCTCTGCACAAGAAAACTCAAATGCTCCTCTCCTCTCAGCGGTAATGGAAGAATGGATAGAGGATAAATCAAGAGCAGCATGGAGACCTAAGACCGCGAGAGAGCACCGAGTATGGGCAACACACTTTATCAATATGGTGGGTGATAAACCAATCAATGAGTATACAAAGAGTAATGCCAGAGACTACAAAAACACCCTCTCAACACTCCCCCCTAGTTGGAGCCTAAAGAAGGAACTAAAGGGGCTACGCATTGATAAGGCCGCCAAGAAAGCCATTAAGCTAGACATGCCTCCCATGTCAATTAGCAACCTCAACAAAATCCTCTGCTTCACAGGCTCTCTATGGAATTGGATGCTAAAGAACTATGACGAGGTAGAAACGAATCCTTTTATTGGGCTTACTGTCACTACCACAGAATCCCCCCGAGCAGCTCGTGAAGGTTTCACTATAGAAGAACTCAACACCATCTTTAGTGCGCCTATATATACTGGGTGTGTATCAGAAAGAAAATGGAGTGAGGTAGGCAACTATTCAATGGTCAACACAGCTAGATATTGGACACCTCTCATCAGCTTGTATTCAGGCATGAGGATGGATGAGATATTACAGTTACGCTTCTGTGATATACGCACCGTAGATGACATACACTATTTTGATATAAATGCAGATGACGGGAAAACCCTGAAGAACAATTCCTCTCACCGCAATATACCAATACACGACATACTTATCCAGTGTGGTCTCCTAGAGTTTATCAAAAGAAAGGCCGACAATACGCACTGTAAAGATACCCAAGAACGGATATTCGATGACGCACAAAAAGGGAATGACGGGACATACAGCTACATCTTCTCTAAATTCTTCTCTCGCTTCCTAACGAATATCAAGGTGAAGACAAAGAAGAACTCCTTCCACTCCTTCAGACACACCTTTGAGGATGCTTGTAGAGAGAATGATATTCCCAAAGAGATTATGGATGCACTTCAGGGGCACTCTAGTCAGGACATGTCAGATCGCTATGGCGCTGGGTATAGTGTGCAAAAGTTGAACGAGTGGTTACAAAAGGTGGACTATGGTGGTCTTGAGGTGTTGCGTGAGGATACATCCTAAGGTAGCTTCTTCTTTAAAGTACAAAGAAAATATTTAAGCGTTCGAACGGTGGTAGCATGAGGAATAAGGCGAAATTGATTACCTATATAATGTTACTAGCCTTTTTCTTTCCTATCATTCTGCTCATATTTACTCCCATTAAAAACCTCGTGATGATGACAGTCTGTCAATTTAACGAAGGCAAATGGGCAGCCAATGGCGCGTATTGTATTCCAAGAGATTGTGCCAACACTCAAAGCTGTAAAGTGAGCTATGACAACGTAAGAAATTGTAGTAAAGTTGTTATCGGTATCGATAAAAATGAACTGTTTTTTCATTTGGGTATGCCCATGCAACAAAAAGGCAATCTCTATACTTTTGATGGTGGGGCTATAAACGGCACTATAGAAGTAACCCTGTATGATGAAAAAGTTGTAGAGCTTAAGTGTGATCAGGTTGGGAGTGAATCATGAAGTGTCAAGAATGTGGGAAAGCTAATTTAAACTTTCTGATTAAAAAGCATCTGAGTTGTAAAAAATGTGGTACAGAGCACTATGTTACCAACCTTTCGGCTATTTATTGGGGGCTTATTATATTTCTTGGGTTACCTTTGAAAGCAGCTTCATTAGGAGGCAATGTGCAGAGCCTAGCTTTAGGCCTACTTATTATCTTGCCATTCTTTATATTGGTATTTGATGTTTGCGCTCAGTATAAGCGTGTAGATACTAGTGAGTAATTAAACATGAAAAAGAAATACGGGATTCTGGTAACTTGTGAAGTGTCTGATGAGGGGGACGTTACTGTCACTTATGACGATATAATGTCGAGTAAGGATGGCACATGGGTTTACCAAGGGGTGGTTACTAGCCATACAATCACAAAGGAAAAACTAGAGGAGCGATCAGACTACGGGCTTAAGGAAGATGTACGTGAGCGTGGTAAAATTCCGCTGAGATTTGGAATGGGGTCTAATTTACTGCCACTAATTCAGGCACGTCTTATGAATTACCAAAAGAAAGTAGATATAAAGACAAATAAATAGGAATATATTCAAAAATATAAGAGCCATCAAAGTATGACCTTTAGCAGCCCTCTAAGAGTATTCATTACTTAATAATTAAATAAGAATCCCTCTAGTCAACCTCATGAGCAGTCAAGAACATAGCTTTTTGTAGGGCTGTAAAGAACTGTTGATAAGGTTGAGGATCTTCAACTGGGGTTACGTTATATGTAGCATTGGCACGAACAAGTGTCTGCTTTTTACCACGCGGACGAACTGTGACAGTCATACGTAAAGAATAACCATCTAGTTTAGTACCGCTTACCGTACCTAATTCATTATCCGCTTTATCGATAACAAATCCTAAATCTTGTAATGTTGCAATCACTGTGCGCAAGGTTTTGGTACGATCAACCGTATCAAACGCTCTAGTTTGAATTTGCCTTATTGCCACTTGAGATTCAGATGTTTCCATTACTTGATTCATTGATGTCGTTTGGCAACTAGCCAAAGAAACACAAACCATTGCTAAGGGTAATACTGCATATTTATTCATGGAATACTCTTTCTAAATTTCATTTGCTTCAAGGAAAACAGACTTGGATAGCTTATTAAAAAAATCCTGATATATATTAGGATCTTCAATGCTTTGCGTTTTAGAAACTTGACCTTGAGTGTTCCATACTATCCGTTGGAACGTCACACGTAACTTTGTTATTTTTTTACCAGCAGGATAGGTGATTAAAGAGGCGCGTATCTTCTGATTTTTATCTATGGGCATAGCACCCCCACCTAACGCAGCTACGAATATGGCCGCAGCTACTTGCCCAGCTTCCGTTGCATCACGATCTTTAGAGCCCACAATAACCCCAAGGCTAGTTTCAGACTCATCAATATTATAACCTAAATCCTGCAATACACCCGCGCCTGACACTAAAAGAGTTTTCTCGTTTGACGTGTCAAATGAGCGAGTCTGCAATTGCCTTAACTCAAGACTTTCATTTGTCAGCTGCAAAGCCTCTTTAGGAATCGTCTGGTTACATGCTGACAACGGCATTGCCAAAACCAATACTAAACTTATTCTGAATAAGTGCATCATCACCGTATATACCTTTTATATTTAGAAACTTGATTTGTGGTATGCGAAATCGCGAACTTTTTTGTCGGCATTAAACTTAATTATAACCGTAATTGTTGACTGTGATGTCCGAGCTGCCCCACCACCAACATCACTTAAAGTAAATGTCAGCCCATTACTGGCTGATACGACACCTTCAGTGTAAAATTTATCGTAAATCCATACTTCGTTACCATTCTCATCTGTTGAAACTACATTTGGCGATCCAAGTGTTTCAGCAACGGCGGCACCAGACATCCCTTTTTTAATGTTTCTCTGTACTTCACCTACGGTAAAGGTGGGTTTTTCTGATCGTGCTACTTCATTGGCGTGCCAAGAAGCTTTTTGAGCACAACCTGTTAACAATAAGCAAGCTGAAGCTGCCATAATAAAAGCCTGAAAGCGCATGATATCACTCCATTTTCAATAAGTTGTGACATGACTATTAAACAATACTATTGCTTGTGTAAAGCCGATTTATGGCAACAACCTAAAATTATAAAGAGTTTAATGCCTTCTACTTACTTTCTAATTATCAGTATATAAATCTATGTTAGATTAGGTGCTAGATATATCTTAATCACCTTCCTATCGGTGTACCAAAAAAACAGATACAAACGCACATGAATGTGAATATATTCCTTTAAAAATAATACTAAACAAATAAGGAGCCACAAGAGTTTTACCTCTCGTAGCCCCTTAAAGAAATACATTACGTAATATATTTAGTGAGTCATAATATGATTCTGATACAGACGTTTTAACTCTCAGCAGTATGATACCACCTAAAAAGTAAAACACTGGACTCTACGGTGCTTATTTGACTCTAAAACACCATTCTATGATGAGATTATACCCTCATATTGCCACCTCTGATCGTGCATGTTTTTGAATGGTCATGGTGGAGCAATGCTTACCTCCTCGGTACACTTTGAGTGTGTCTTTAGAATACTCTGGATGCATCTTCATGATGGCTCTACAGAGATTTCCTTCTGGGGTTCTTGAGGTAATCTGTATATTTAGTTCTTTGCAGGTAATTGTGTGAAGCTCCCCTGCGTATGTGAGCTGTGTATTGGGTTGTATATGTGCCGTAAGCACAGTCTTTATTCCTGTCTATGATTAATGCTGGTTATGATGTGTGTCGATCACCCTTATACTTTTATCACTTAAGGTAATGGGTAGGTTTAGTAGCAAGTAAAGATCCCCCAGTGTTCCCACTATAGCCTCTCCCTAAGTCTTCTTAAGGTGACCACTATAGTCTATCACTGGTTCCACTTTAGTAGCCCCTTAACCTACCACCCACCCCTACAATAATTAAAGAGTAGGAATGGATAGTCAGACTAAAGAATAACTTATGACCAACACATGAAGAGCCTATAGATATAACTATAGTATATCTCTTTCTCTTCAATACGGAGGTATAATTAGTACTTCAAAGGGTAACTATTGAGGTATCTTGCGGGTTACAAGTGATTTGAAAGCCTCCCTCGTGTTTTACCGCTTTGGTCATCACTCGTCCGCAAGATAGGCTGCGTATGGATAACACTAAGTTCTTTGTGATGCTCTAGAGCGAGAATGCGCAGGAAGTATCAACTGAAGAAATATTTACTGTTGCTGACTAAATATAAATCTAGTTTTCTGGCATCTGGCACTTTTGGAAGAGCAGCCAGAGCCTGAGCATAGTCATCCGAAGAACACTCCTTACCCACGAGATAAGACATCATCTTATACAAGAAATCTTCTAGGATGCTCTGATCCGTATACATTTCGACAAAAGTAGCTCTCAGGCAATTCGCTAGATCTTGCGAAGATGCCGCATGAGTTCCAAAGCTATCATGAATAACTGCATAGTCGGTTATATTGAACTCTTCAAAGGAATTACAGACAGTCAGTATGAGGTGACTAGCGTCCATCGAATGCACAAAGTTAGGGGCTATTCCCGTTTTCATACGTTTCTTACATACGCCTTCTTCTTGAGTATCTCGAACAACGAATTGTGTCCTCTGTTTTTCACAGGCTATTTCTATTTTCTTACCTTTATAATCCCGATAACTTTGCATGACGGGCAGCCCCATAGGAGTATCCCACACAATGGGTTTATCCCTAGTATCAAGAGCAACATCTACGCAATCTTGCAACCACTTCATAGCCTCCTTAGCACCCACTACAGTTGTCCCTATACAATCCCATATGACACTTGATGCGTACTGTATGACCTTCCAGTCAGTTGCTAACCAATCATCCTTATGGATACCTAACGACTTCCTTAGATCATTAAAGTATTCAGCAGTGTACTCAGTACATGAGCGAGAGGTGAGACCGTAGGGTACTGTCATAACTTGTGTTTTAGTCATGTCACGATCTAAAGGCAGAGTAAGTAACCACTTAGCATAAGGGTTTGGTTCTATTATCTCTGCGTCAGGGTCATCTAGCTCACCTTTGATGTACCCATTGGCTTCTAACCTAAATCTATTCTGTGCCTTTTCACATACCTTTTGGTAGATGTCTTGTGGTCTCTCCATTGGTACAAGGTTCACCGCCGATCCGCCTTCCTCATCTTTAAGCATGGCTGAGAAGTGTTGAATACCGGAACAAGATCCATCCTGAGCTATTGGCAAGTGGGACACAAAAGATTCACCGTTGCGCTCGGCATCTAGATACCCGACCCACTCAAAGCAGAATGCTAAGAACTGCCAAGGCTTAGACGCTTCAGTCCAAAAACTCTTGTTGTTAATAGGGTCTTCTACAGTTGCCCTTATCTCATCTTCGAGACCACCAATGAACTGAACACGTTCTGTAAACGTACCTTTGTCCTCACCATTGCCATACGTGTTAGCACCTTGAATAGCTAACCATGACCCCGCTATAGGATCTTCTATAGGTTTACCTTCAGCAAATGTGATAAGAGCCTTTGCATGGTCTACTCCTTGTGGATTTAGGTGGTTAGGAATAGCATACACACGCCCACGGAAGTCCATGTTGTACGGGAAGTAGATAGCAGGGAAGTCTTTAACCAACCCAGCAACCCACATAATTTTCGCTAAAGATAATCTTCGGGATCTCAAGGCGACATTGTTTTGATGCATCTCGTGCGCCTCACGTTTCCACTTACGTGTTACTTCAGTATCCTTTCCTTCCTCATCCTTACCAAAGCACTTATGATTAGCTGAAGTATTTCTGTTGTTGGTCTTAGAGATGGACACGAGTTCACCACAAGATGAACAGGGGATCTCGCTATAGTCTTCTTGAGGTGGGATAACCTTTTCCTTGCCGAGATCAATACCCTTCTCAACACACTCAGACATTACATTAAGCACGTCTTTATTGATCTTCCATTTAGTACGCTGAAGAGTGTTGATCCCTTGATAAACTTTAGGCATCTCATGCGTTGCTAACATCTCACGATACCTTTTAGTTTCACCTTTAGTCTTCACCAATGGAACACTCTTGTGGAACTTAGAGTGGTAACCACCTTTTTTTGGTGATGTCCAATCCTTAGGGGGAATTACACAAGGCAGGTAAACGGGAGACAAGAGTTCACAATGGGCGTTCTTATCCTGTATCCATTGAGATAGTTCTTCAGTGGGTACAATGTAATTTGTCTGGGTCTTCTTACTTATCTCGCGTTTAATCTCAACGAGACCTGTAGTGTTTATAATGATGTCTATTAGTTTCACCCCGAGCTTAATCGCAGTGGTACTATTGATACCTTCTTTGTTGATCTCAATACGATTATAAATAGAACCAATCAAGGCACGTCTTTGGCGGGTTGTCGTGGCCTTCTTTAGTTTTTCTTTGGCTTTTTTATATTCTTCCGCACGTTGTTCCTTAAGCACTCTTGTTTGTATCTCAAGTTCTACTAAACGACCAATCTTAGAGGCCACATTACTGAGCGTGTCCTTCTTAGTGATACTGTCAATAACACCACGCAGTGCGATGAAAGCGAGGGCTTCAGGTTCTATTGACTGAAAGTATTTAAGAGCTAAGTTGTTCCTACCCACACTATCTGTATTCTTATCTATGATGAGTTTTATTGCATCTGAGATAGACCCCACATAGTTCATCATGAGTGATTGACCATAGGCCGTACCACTTTCACGTTTGTTATCAATAGCTCCCTGTGTGTTCTTTCTGTATTGGTCAATACTGAGGCCACGAGAGATGTTTTCTAGTATATCCTGTTGATTTCTTAAGTCGGGATCGTTAGCGTTGAGCTTTAAGAGTAGATCTTGTGATGTCATGTGGTATTATATTTCTGTTCTGTGGCTTCATCCCTCAAGCTACGGCTACAATTCTTAACCGTCTCTCTATGTCGCGTTGATGTCTATATTTTTCTTCAATTTCTTTATCTACGATCCAGCACCAAAAACGTTCAGGTCTGATGTTGAGTACTTTGCATTCTCTCTTATACGCTCTGCGCCTTTGGATCCCCTTTAGGGTTATTCTTGTTCCAACCATCTCCCACCCACGACCATTGATTTGGTAGTCTTTGAAGCAATGCCTCCTAATCTCATCCGCCTCATAATTAGGTACCGAGACCAAAGGTCGGCCTACACTGTGTACGTCACGCCAAACCAAAAAATCTATATATTCGCCTATCTTGATAGCGAACAGCCAACGCCAACAAATCTCGATCATAAATGTTTCATTCTCGTGCTCTCCCACTGATATTTTCATTCGTTTAATCCTTGAATTGTTTGCGTTCTTTATTCTTAAATTCTTCCATACTCGGGATTTAGGCGCAAGTGTTCTCAAAACTGTCATCGGACACAGAATCCGATTACAACAATTGTATTTCAATACCTTAAGAAATGTCGATTGCATCTAATGAAGTAAGAATGGAGTCAGAACAACGACTTATTTTTTTCGGATGCAATCTAAATTAATAGGTAACTGCACACAAAGGTATTCACTTAAGCAGCATCAGGGCGTTCTCTCAGGATGCGATACACAGAAGCCCTCCCTATATTCAACTTCTTGGCGATCTCCGTAGGTGTCACCCCTTGATCTTTCAATTGGAGTACCTCTTGAGACTTTGCACGGGCGGTTGGTTGCCTCCCTTTGTATTTCCCCTCGGCCTTTGCCTTGGCTATTCCTTCACGCTGTCTCTCAAGCATGACCTCACGCTCAAACTCTGCGACAGACCCAAAGATATTAAAGACAAGCTTCCCGTGTGGAGTGGAGGTGTCCATGTCAGGACTGAGGATTTTCAGATACGCCCCCTTACCATCTATTACCTCCTTAATATCCAAGAGATGCTTCATAGAGCGAGCCAAGCGATCAAGTTTAGTAACAACCAGTGTGTCATCCTTCCTAATATAATCCAGAGCAGCTTCTAGCTGGGTACGTGTTTGGACAGAGGAAACCTGTTCTTGGAATATCTTATCGCATTGATGCCCCTTAAGTTCCTCTAGCTGTGCCTCAAAACCAGCCTCTTGTTCTACTGTCGATGTTCTTGCGTATCCGACCAACTGTCCACTCATG
>JBOEGG010000003.1:0-65693 GCA_050633285.1 Alphaproteobacteria bacterium | reverse complement strand
CACGCACATGTGACAACAACAACAACGCACAAAACATTGCGTGGCCCACGTGGTGGTATGATCCTGACCAATGATCTGGATATCTTTAAAAAGCTGAACTCTGCGATCTTCCCGGGTATTCAGGGCGGTCCATTGATGCATGTTATTGCTGCGAAAGCGGTTTCTTATGGTGAAGCTCTTAAGCCTGAGTTTAAGGCATATGGACAAGCCGTTATTGATAACGCACGCGCTCTTGCTAAAACGTTGAAAGACGGTGGTGTTGATATCGTATCCGGCGGTACGGACAGTCATATCGTTCTTGTTGACCTTCGTCCAAAAGGACTAAGTGGTAAAGATACAGAAGAAGCGTTAGAGCGCGCAGGTATGACATGTAACAAAAATGCTGTTCCTTTTGATCCTGCTCCACCAATGGTGACATCTGGTGTGCGTCTTGGTACACCTGCTGCAACATCACGTGGTTTCGGTGTTGAGGAGTTTAACCTTGTTGGCCAGTATGCAATCGAAGTACTTGATGGTTTGAAAGCTAATGGTGCCGAAGGTAATGCCGCAGTAGAAGCAGAAGTGAAGGCAAAGGTTGATGCGCTATGTAAGCGTTTCCCAATCTACCCTAACGAATAAGCGGAACAAATAAGAAAGATGGTTGATGCGTTGCCCGTTTTGTGGAAATGAAGAAACTCAGGTAAAAGACTCGCGCTCGACGGAGGATAATTCCGCAATCCGTCGGCGCAGGTCATGCCCGAGCTGCGAGCAACGCTTTACCACTTTCGAACGTTTACAACTTCGTGAAATGACAGTGTTAAAGGGCGGTGGTCGTAAACAGCCCTTTGACCGCGATAAAATCACACGTTCAATGCAGGTTGCCTTGCGTAAACGCCCTGTTGAACTCGATATGATCGAAAAAGAAGCAGACAAAATCGTGCGCGCTCTGGAATCTCAGGGAGAGGCAGAAATCCATTCTGATAAGATTGGTGCGCTTGTTATGGATGCGTTAACGAATTTGGATGCAGTAGGCTATATTCGTTTTGCATCTGTTTATAAAGATTTCAGAAACCCTGAGGATTTTAATGACTTTCTAAGTAAGGTTAGCCATTTGAAAGAAACCACAACGAAAAAGGCGTAATGCCATGGTTTCCACTCAAGATACCCAATATATAAAATCAGCCATTGCAATGGCACGGCGCGGTATTGGTCGTACAGGTGAAAATCCATCTGTGGGATGTATAATTGTGAAGGGCGGTCACATCATAGCACGCGCCCATACGTCAGATAATGGACGTCCACATGCTGAGGTTAACGCCCTTCAGCAGGCCGGCGAAAAAGCAAGAAATGCAACGCTTTATGTCACGTTAGAGCCCTGTACCCATCATGGGAAAACACCACCTTGCATAGATGCAATTATAGCAGCAGGTATAAAACGCGTTGTTATTGGCTCTATGGATATAGACCCACGTGTGGATGGAAAATCGGTGAAGCTATTACAAAACGCAGGCGTTGAGGTATTAACGGGTATTCTGACAAATGAGTGTGATCTACTAAATATAGGGTTCTTCACACGCCTGACAAAGGAACGCCCATATATCACATTAAAAACCGCATGCACATTGGATGGTAAAATCGCGACATCATCAGGGCAAAGCAAGTGGATTACAGGGGGGCAGGCAAGGGAGCACGTGCATCAACTTCGCTCCCGTCACGATGCTATTCTTGTTGGAATAGATACGGTGCTTGCTGATAATCCTGCACTGACAACACGTGTTACAGGTGTTGAACATAAAACAGCCCGAATTATTCTGGATAGTGATTTAAGAACACCCATATCCAGTGATCTTGTTCAAACTGCAAAAGATATGCCGCTTCATATATTTTATACAAAAACATCAGATCACTATGACCCGCTTATTAATGCAGGTGCCATATTACATGAAGTACCAAAATATGATTTAAATGCTGTCCTCAAAGTATTAGCCAATAGCGGGATTAATAGAGTGCTGGTAGAAGGTGGCGCAACGGTTCATACAGAGTTCCTAAAACAGAAGCTTTGTGATGAGCTTCATGTTTATCGTGCACCAACATGCATAGGTGAGGATGGGGTGCCTGTTGTTAAAGGGATGAGTATCGATAGTTTGTCAAAACGACTGGACTTTCAATGCATTACACGAAGAAGTCTGGGGCATGATTGTTTGGAAATATATAAGAAAAAAGGTCAACGTTAATGTTTACAGGATTGGTTCAGGATATTGGGATTATACGCTCTATTGATGAGACACGCGGTGATTTACGGATTGAAATTGAAACGAATATGAACCTTTCTAATGTGTCGATGGGTGCGTCTGTTTGCTGCTCTGGCTGTTGCCTTACTGTTGTGGATAAGGCAAAAAGATCTTTCTTTGTAGATGTTTCAAAAGAAAGTTTAAATAAAACCATTATCGGTGCATGGGATGTCATGACCCGTATTAACTTAGAGCCATCACTAAAGCTAGGCGATGAGATGGGCGGTCACATTGTTTCCGGTCATGTAGATGCCGTAACCAAAATCGAAACTATTCAAAAAGAGGGCGACTCACATCGGTTCAAAATAGCTGTTCCAAAAGGTCTGGAAGGTTTCCTTGCGTCAAAGGGATCAGTCACGATAGATGGAATATCCTTAACAGTGAACGAAGTTGATGATACAAGTTTCGGCGTGAACATAATTCCACATACGTTGGAGCATACGACCCTCTCGGATAGAACCGAGGGCGATGTTGTGAACATAGAAATTGATATGCTGGCACGTTATGTTGCCAGAATGTTAGATGTAAAGAATAAAAATTAACAAATAAGAATAGAGTATAAGGACAAATATTGTGACCAACTCTGTAATATCAAAACAAGATATACGTGATGCCCGTTTGGGTGCTGATGATCAAGCTGTGCTTTCATCTATAGATGAAATAATTGCAGATATGCGCAATGGTAAACCGGTAATTATTGTTGATGATGAAGATCGTGAAAATGAGGGAGACTTGGTTATCCCCGCACAAATGGCAACGCCCGAGAACATAAACTTCATGGCCAAAGAAGGACGCGGTCTGATTTGCTTGCCTATGGAAGAGGCAATGGTTGATCGTCTGGGCTTACAATTAATGGGGCGGGGTAATAACTCACAGCATCGCACTGCCTTTACTGTCTCTATAGAAGCAAAAGAAGGTGTAACGACCGGTATATCGGCCGCAGATCGTGCAAAGACAATTCAAACAGCAATTAATCCGGATAATGGCCATGATGCAATTGCAACACCTGGACACGTATTCCCGTTAATGGCGCGTGAAGGCGGCGTTCTTGTGCGTGCGGGTCATACAGAGGCCGCCGTAGACCTTTCAAAAATGGCCGGTTTTAGTGGTGCAGGTGTTATCTGTGAGATTATGAACGATGATGGCACAATGGCACGTTTGGATGATCTGGTTGGTTTTGCACAACACCATAATTTGAAAATAGGTACAATCGCCGATCTCATTAGCCACCGTCGTTGTAATGAAACGTTGATTAAACGTATTTATGAAGGTGAGTTTACTGGCTATAGTAACGTAGAGTTCAAGCTACATCTTTACACTGCGCAGATCGAATACGCAGAGCATATCGCCCTTGTGAAAGGGGATATTACACAAGGTGATGAACCTGTATTGGTACGTATGCATGCAATGGATATTCTTGGTGATGTTCTGGGGGCAAATCCGGATCAAACATTAAAACGTTCTATGGAAATTATCGAAGAGGAGGGGCGCGGCGTTATTGTTTTATTGCGCTCTCCAAATGCAACTAGCCTGTCTGAGCGTATCTTGAAACAAGATAATCGGAGCGAACAGGAAAAAAAGGAAAAGGTTTTGCGTGATTATGGTATCGGCGCACAAATTTTGCTGGACTTGGGGGTTAAGAATATGGTCTTACTGTCCAACAGTCCGAAAAGCGTAATCGGATTGGATGGTTATGATCTACATATTCAAGGTCACCGTCAAATCACATAACATAATGCAGGCCACAATATGCCCCATTTTCTAATTGTTACATCGCCATATTATGAGGAAGTATCCACAAATTTACTGGATGGAACGAAAGCATTCCTTGATGAAAAACGTGCGAGCTATGAAATCGTAGAAGTGCCCGGTGCACTTGAGATACCTTTGGCTATTAAGTACGGCGCTTTACGTGCACAAAGCCGAGGTGTTGATACAAGGGGCTTTGATGCTTATATCGCTTTAGGGTGTGTCATTCGCGGCGAAACATCACATTATGACATTGTCTGTAATGAGAGCGCACGCGGTTTGTCCGAGCTATCACTTTCTTATAACCTTCCTATCGGTAACGGTATTTTGACATGTGACACGATGGATCAGGCAATTGTACGTTCTGACCCTGCACAGAAGAATAAGGGTAAAGATGCAGCATCTGCGGCATGGAGCTTATTTGAAATGAAAAGAAAATGGCGTATTTCATAAATTTAACAAGATTAAAAAGAGACTGACGGGGCTTTCATGGCGGATAACGTACAAAAACAAGACGATACACAATATACAAAAGAATTTGCCGCACGTTTGATGGCTGTACAGGCATATTATCAAACATTGCAAAATAAAAAGCCGATAAAGTCTGTAATTCCGGAATATTTGGAGCGCGGCGCGGTTCATGTTGATAACGAAGAAGATGGTGATGAAGGTGATGATACTTTAAAACCGCAAGGGACTTTGTTTAAAAAGATATTATCTGATCTGGATCAACGCCTTGCTGAAGTTGATGAAATCGTACACGCGAACTTGAATGCCAAAATACAACGCCCTAAAAAGGACGAAGAAGGCGTATTCGAAACATTTACAAAAGAACCTGAGCCATTGTTAAAGGCCATTTTGTTTTGTGCTGTGTGTGAATTGCTGTGTAATCTTGATGAGGATACACCACTTATCATCAATGATTATCTGAACGTGACACATGGATATTATGAACGTCAGCAAGTATCACTTGTTAATGGTATATTGGATAAGGTCTCCGGATTACTACGCGGTTAAGGTCTCGCCTAACCGTATCCCATAAATAGATACAATTTTATAAATACATAACCTCACCTTAACGTTTGATTGCTATAGTTGTGTGGTGAGAGTATTTCGCCATAAAAAACACCAAAAAGGTTATAGAGTGATGTTACGTAAATTTGTTTTATTAAGTTTCCTATTTTCTGCTGTATTTACGTTGAATGCACATGACGCATATGCAGGCGGCGGAGCTAAAAAAGAAGGCGGAAGCGCGCTTGAATTTGTGAAAATGGAGCCGCTCTTGTTACCGATCATTGATGAGGATGGCATACAACAAGTTGTTAGTATGGTCTTATCAATCGAAGTTGAAGGCGTATCAGATGCGGATAAGGTAAAGGCGATGAAGCCTCGTCTAACAGATGCATATATCACCGATATGTATGGAGTATTGAATAAACATGCGGCCTTAAAAGGCGGAGTAATTCAAGTTGCTATGATTAAAGAGCGTTTGAATGAAATTACCCATGATGTTCTTGGTGATGATATCTCTGCGGAAGTACTAATACAGGTGGTACAGCAACGCCCAATATAAACATCAGTCTTATTATCGAGTAGAATACAAAAAGGACGCTTAAAGGCGTCCTTAATTTTTGCATGTGTATGCGTATACTTGTTATTCTTGCGGTGTATTAAAACGCCCTAAATTACCAAGCAATTGCTGTGTAAAGGTAAGCTCATTACCATGCGTAGGTGTTTTTGTACGCGCATAGGGGATATTATTGCGCTCATTATCAACATTTTGAATTGTTTGTACAACACCGTCCTTATCAAAGGATACCGCGACAATTCTTTCATTCTTTACATCACTGTCCAGAATACCGCGTTTTTCTGTTTCCTGACCAATATAATACCAAACATCTGTATTAAATGTAGATTGCGTCGTTGGAGACCCTAAAAGTCGTAAAACATCAGAGCGTGTGTGCTCACCTTCCTTGACCTCCTGCACTTGATAATCTTGCAGGAGATTACCACGCTGTGCTGTCACAGGTGTGCAGGCTACTGCGGAGAGAAGAATCGTTGCACAAAGTGCTGTTTTCAAATTTTTTTGCATGGCATTCTTTTGTAATAATGGTATGCATTACCGTGTTGTCATGAATAGAGTTGTAAAAAAAGATAGAGTAAAAAGCAATGTTTGGTTTACTTTTTCAGAAAAAAGATAGTGCACAAAAAAATGCCAAGATTTATGCAAAAGAATTATATGCTCTTGCATTAAATAATACGCGTAAAGAAGTCTTCTATACAAAGTATGGTGTGCCCGATACGTTTGATGGTCGTTTTGATCTGTTGTTGGTACATATCTTCATCTTGCTACATCATATGGTTGGGCAGGATGAGCATGAGGAATTATCTCAGGCATTGTTTGATGTAACATTCAAGGATATGGATCAGACATTGCGTGAAATGGGAATCGGTGACGTTGGTATTCCCAAACATATGAAACGTATGATGAAGGCATTTAACGGGCGTATGCATAGTTACCAAGCTGCCATTGCCCCTGATAGCTTGCAAGAACATGAGATTGAGGGGCTACAGGCCACTACTTTAGAAGAAGCTTTAGAGCGCAACCTTTATGGGGCAATAAGTAACGAAGAGGGATACCAGCAGGAATGGCGTACTCTTATGGCTGAATATATTCAAAAAAACTTGGATCGTAATGCGCCCGAAATGCCAAATATTTTACATGACATAAAGAATATTGAATTTATTGAAGCATAAATAATGGACACCTACGGCAGGTGTACTTCAAACAGATAATCAGGAGAGAAAATGTCCGAAGAACAAGATTTGTCGCAGCCATCACAGGAATGGTCACATTTTATTGAAACTGCGGAAATTAACTATAAGTTGACAAAAGTTGAGGTGTCGCCTGCACAAGAACTCTATCCTGCCTTGTGTAAACGTTTGGACATCCATGCGATTGAAAATTTCACCGTACTTTTTGAGCTGAAACGTAACTCTGTAAGTAAGGTAATCCAGATTAAGGGTAAAATTAAAGCTAGTTTAGATCAGAAATGCGTCGTGAGCATGGAATCAGTGCCTGAACACGTAGAGGATGAATTTGAAAGTTGGTATGCCGAGCCGAATCAGGCCGTTTCATTCGCAAAAGCGAAGCGTGAGCGTTTGAGTGAAAAGGAACGTGAAGAACTTCCTATGCTTGAAGAGCATGATGATCCGGAAACTGTAATTGACGGTAAAATTGATTTGGGTGAGTTGGCTGTACAGAATTTATCATTGGCCTTAAATCCTTATCCACGCTGTGAAAATGCTACATATGAGAGTAACGTTCCGCCAATTGGGGATGAACCGGAAGGTGTCTATGATAACCCGTTTTCTGCGCTCAAAAATTGGAAAACAGATCAGGAAAAGAAAACTGAAAATTAGAAGCTTGAGGGTGTATTTAAAAAAATAGAGCAGTTTTTGTATAAAATCCTTGCGCTTTGTTGATATTTTAGGTATTACCCACATTCATTTCGGATGAAGAATAAAGGATAGGGTCATGGCCGTACCAAAGAGAAAAACAACAAAATCAAAACGTAACATGCGTCGTGCACATGACAGCTTGACAGTGGAAAACTGGGTTGAAGATGGTAACACAGGTGAGCCTGTGCGTCGTCACCATGTTGATCTGAAGACTGGCATGTATAAAGGACGTCAGGTCGTTGAAGCACGCGACTAAATGACGTTACGACTTAAAAAATAAAGTAAAGAGGTGATATCTATCACCTCTTTTGTATTTGTGTCTTTACAGATTTGATGAATTTCATGATGATATGATTCCAAGTACACGAACTTTAATGGACTACACCTAAAGGCGCCTTCTCTTTGTTAGATCAAAATACCTTAAAACATGTAGTTATTGCAGTAGACGCGATGGGCGGAGATTTCGGCCCACGCGAAGTTATTCCTGCGCTAAATATGGTTTTAAAGGGACGACCGGACGTATTTTTTATTGTCTATGGGGATCAGGATAAAATTAATCCGTACCTATCGAAATTTCCACAGTTACAAGATAAAGTGACGCTTCACCATACAGATAAGATGGTAAAGAACGAGGATAAGCCCTCTGCCGCGCTACGTTCTGGTAAAGGCACAAGCATGCGTCTTGCCATTGAAGCGGTAAAAGAGGGGAAGGCCGCTGCGGTTGTCTCTGCGGGGAACACTGGCGCATTAATGGCTATGGCTAAAATGGTTCTAAAGACCGTTCCGGGTATCCATCGTCCGGCGATTGCATCTGTTATGCCCGGGCGTTATGGTGATACGATTATGTTGGATCTTGGTGCTAACCTCTTAGTCGATTCGGAAAACCTTGTGCAATTTGCAATTCTTGGATCAATATTTGCAAAAGCACATAAGAAAATTGCCCGCCCTAGTGTTGGCTTGCTTAATATCGGCTCAGAAGAGAACAAAGGCCCTGACCATGTCCGCGGCGCAGCTGAAATTTTATCTCGCGTTGAAATACCCGGTGAGTATAAAGGATTCGTTGAAGGGAATGATATTACTGCAGGCACTGTCGATGTGATCGTTGCGGATGGTTATGCAGGTAATATTGCCCTAAAGACTGCCGAGGGCGTTGGTAAATTGATGAAACATTATTTTGCAGAAGTTTTTAAATCTAATCCTCTGGCAATGCTCGGCGGGCTATTTGCATTCTTTTCATTGAAACGCTTAAAGCGTCGTATGGATCCGCGCCTTTATAATGGTGGTGTTTTTCTGGGATTAAATGGTGTCTGCATTAAAAGTCACGGGGGCGCAGATGCGCTTGGCTTTTCAACTGCTGTGATTATGGCTGTGCGTTTAGCAAGGCAAGGGTATATAGATCAGGTTGCACATGATATATCGTATTTGATAGATCAGGAAGAACGCCTTTCATCCGAATAAATCATTAAAGATTGATAGGGTCGCAGGCAAAGTTTAAGGGATTGAAATTATATAATGGCTATACGTTCTCATGTTATCTCCACCGGTAGTTACTTACCACCACGTATCATGACAAATAGTGATTTGGCAGAAATTGTAGATACATCTGATGAATGGATCATGCAACGTAGCGGTATTAAAGAGCGCCGTATTGCCGGGGATGAGCAAAGCACATCCGATTTGGCAATAGAAGCCGCAAAAAACGCGCTTGAGAGCGCAAACCTCACGCCTCAGGATATAGACGGTATAATCGTGGCAACAACAACTCCGGATCAAACCTTTCCGGCTGTTGCGGTAAAAGTACAGGCGGCTCTTGGCGCACCTGTGGGTATTGCATTCGATGTACAGGCCGTATGTACCGGGTTTGTTTATGCTTTAAGTGTTGCTGATAATTTCATTAAAAACAGTCAATTAAAGCGCGTTCTTGTTATTGGGGCAGAAAAGATGAGTTCTGTGCTCGATTGGACTGATAGAACAACATGTGTGTTGTTTGGTGATGGTGCAGGGGCTGTGATTTTAGAAGGTAAAGAGGGCGACAGCGACGCAGGCATACTGTCTACGCACCTTTATGCAAATGGTAATTATCAAGATATCCTTTATACAAATGGTGGTGTAAGCTCCACACAGCAAAGCGGCCATATTGTTATGCATGGTCGCGAAGTGTTCAAACATGCGGTTAACTTGATGGCTGGTGCAGTGAACGCCGCACTTGAACATAATGACATGACAGCAGAGCAAATTGACTGGCTTGTGCCGCATCAGGCAAATATCAGAATTATAGAGGCAACTGCAAAAAAGCTTTCAATGCCGATGGAGCGTGTTGTCCTTACCGTTTCCAGACACGGAAATACATCTGCAGCCTCTATCCCTTTGGCTTTTGATGAAGCCGTGCGTGCAGGGGACATTAAGTCCGGTGATACAGTTCTAATGGAAGCGTTGGGCGGTGGCCTAACGTGGGGCTCTGCATTACTACGCCTGTAGTGGCAAATCGTTTTATCTGAGAAAATTTACCTTAGTTATTGAATTGAATCATTTTTTTGTGGTTATTCCTGCGCTCAAGATTGACGCAGACCAAATGACTCGTTACTCTTATCTTACACAATATGGAGTTTAAAAATGGCGAATCGCACGGTTACACGCGCAGATTTGGCAGAGGCCGTCTACGAAGAGGTCGGCTTGTCACGTAATGAATCTGCTGAATTGGTTGAATCGGTGTTAGATGAAATTTCTGATACCCTTATTGCTGGTGAAAATGTAAAGATTTCATCATTTGGAAGTTTTACGATTCGTGAAAAGGGAGAGCGCATCGGTCGTAACCCTAAAACAGGCGTTGAAGTACCAATTTCACCACGTAAAGTTTTGGTGTTCAGGGCGTCTCATGTTTTAAAAGATCGTGTTAATATCGGGAAGTAATTCCTTGTTTTAAATGAATAAATAATAAAGGGGCTTTGCTATGCACGCGAAAAACGTACCAAATTTATCGCAAAATGATGGATCTGTAGAGCAGGAGGCATTGGACTTTGATGCGTCACCTTCTGAGAACCAAGATGCGCGTAGAGCTGATGCTGCACAGAAAAGTGCCCGTACAAAAAAATCAAAGGCTGCATTCCGTACAATAAGTGAAGTCGCACAAGAGCTTGGTGTGCAACAACATGTGTTACGTTTCTGGGAAACAAAGTTCTCTCAAATTAAGCCGCTAAAACGCGGAGGCGGACGTCGTTATTATCGTCCTGAAGATTTAGAGCTGCTGCAGGCAATCCATCATCTTTTATATATTGAAGGTTATACGATTAAGGGCGTACAAAAGCTTCTAAGGGATGCAGGGAAGAAACAAATTGTTTCTAATTTCTCTGGTGAACGTAAGCTAGACGCAAACCCTCAGGCGCGCGCACCTAAACAAGACACATCAGCAGTATCAGACGATAGCGTTGCAAATGGTGATAAGTTAAGCCAAAAGCAAAAACGCGCATTGGAAGATGTTCTAGCTGAGCTTCAGGAATTACGCGGCATGGTAAAAGGGCAGCGCTAATTTTAATGTTGCTTGTTGCTTTTTTCTATATGAAGGGCATTGCATTTCACTCTTCTATTTTGTAAAACCACATCGGTATCGGAACGTGGCGCAGCCTGGTTAGCGCACTAAGCTGGGGGCTTAGGGGTCGGAGGTTCAAATCCTCTCGTTCCGACCATTATTTAAAATCTTATATATATTTCAATGCTTTAAGTTTAGCAGGTGCATGGTGTGACCGAGAAGTGCGACCTGCGATGCTAAATCCGAGTTATTTAATCCGATCCAGACATGCGATTTTTTACTTTCGTTACCCAATCCCTGAGTACGATAATAAACGTGTAAGTATCAGTAATACCTCGGCGGAAGGGCTATAATGCCATTGCGAAAGCAATATAGATCCAATTTAGATGTGCGCAAGCATATCTAAAATAATTCTTTTTCTTTTCTTAAAATCTTAAAAATAAAAATCGTTAAAAGTAGCCGAATGTTATTTATTGAATCTGGGTGTGTGCCATAGGGCAGCTTCTTTTTGATCGTCTTCCCTTCTTCGCTATATACATCACTTTGTGATGTGCTCATCTATCCAGACAATAAAAAAGAAGCTGCCCTATGGTCGTCAAGTATCGTGCCAATTTCAAATGTTGATCTATATTATTTAGTTATAAGGTGTACAGCTTTTATAAGAAAATATTCTAAAAGTGCTATTGAACTTTCAGGCATTGTCTTTTTATTGGGTCTATAATGAGAGTTGCAAGGGTTGTGTTCTATTCCTTGTAAACTGAATTTTCTTTAAATCGTTATAGGAGATATAAGCTATGAAACGCTTATTATTAAGCTCAGCCATTGGATTGGCTGGGTTGTTTTCGTTTGGAGGACAAGCACAAGCCGCTTGTGCTACTTCTTATAGTCCAGCTCCAAATTCAGGGTTTAATGTACGGCAAGGGGGTGGCGTTCCTGTTTATGGTGTTTATGCTAATGTATATTCAAATAGTGGTTCGGTGTGTAATCGTGAGATTACAAGTAAGGATTGGGTTACGCCGTATAATTATTATGGTGGCAATACGCAGCATCCATATAATTATTTTAATACTGGCGAGACGAGTGAGAGTTTTTCTGTTGCCTCGTCTGACTACAGCGGAGGGCCACATTATCATGTTATTGGTTCTGCTTTATCGTCTGGTAGTTCCTCAGGTAGTGCAAGTTTAAATGTAAGTCAGCGTCACAGGCCAAATAATGGTGTAAAAAGTACAGCTTATTTTGCGTCAGGGGATGCCTTATGGTTTGAGGATCAGGGATTAGATGCGGCAGCAAGTGATTTGGTAACTGTACCATTTAAGGTTTGTGGTAGGTCGTCTAGTGATATTAAAGCTGTGTATCAAAATGATGGTGGAGCAGGGAGTTTTTCTGCGACTTATGGGGGTACGGGATTATATAGTTATTGGGCGAATGCTGTTGAATATAGTCCTGATAGTGTTGTTTATAATACGCCGACTAGCCACAATATACCTTCTGTAGCAGGAAGTAGTAATCATTGTATTACTGGAGCTTTTAAGGTTAAGGGGACGCGTGCGGCTTTTACAACGATGGTTAAGGCAAGCCATCTTGGTGTTCCAAGTCGAGAGTATTTTATTGATGTGGATGGTGTAGAGCGGCATGTAAGAACACGCAAGGGCACACTTGATTTATCGTGGAAAATTACCCTTCCATCTGGCATGAAATGTTTTAGCGCGTCTGGTAACTTTCCGGGGTGTGGTCGCGGACGTCCAGAAACGATCGTTGTTGCTGCTACAGAAACAGAGACAGAAAGCATTGATGTTACTAAAGAGGAAAGTGGTGCTGTAACTTCGGTTGTAACGTCTTCGGAAACTGCTTTAGGTGGCGATGGAACAGGGCGTAGTGGTGGGTATGGTTTACCGTCCGGTACGAATGCATTTGGCGGCGGCGGTCAGTGTAGCGCTAATAAATTTGCAGGTAATCCTATTAACTTTGCTCTTGGCTTTAAAGCGCAAGGTGAGGGGGATTATGCGGATGGCGTTTTATCATTTACACGGGGCTATCGCAGCGATAGTACATGGACGAATGATGTGATTGGAGCACGTTGGACACATAATTATAACCGTACTTTTAATATTCTGGATGGTTTAAGCGGTACGGATATTGATGTTACAGGACAGTTGGCAACGATTGATGTTACTGATGGAAGTGGGGTAACGACTGCGTTTCGTGAGCTAAGTAATGGTGACTATGAGGCGGTTGATATTGATATAACCAGTACGTTAGAAGCAGTTACAGGTGGTTATATTTATACGACGAATGCTGATACGAAAGAGCACTACGATAGCAGTGGTAAGCTTACGCGTATTGAATATCGCGGCGGTGAAGCGGTTGATTTATCGTATGACGGTTCTGATCGTTTAAGCAGTGTTACAGATGAAGAGGGCGACAGTCTTACGTTTAGCTATAATGGCTCTGATCTGGTGTCAAGTGTTGTTACGCCTGTTGGTACGTTCATTTACGGTTATGATGGTAATGACAACCTAACCAGTGTGACTAAGCCGGATAGTGAAGTGCGAACTTATCATTATGAAGATAGCAACCATGTAAATGCGTTAACGGGTATCACGGATGAAAAAGGCGTTCGTTATGCAACTTATGCGTATGACACAGTAGGGCGGGCGGTGAGTTCCGAGCATGTAGGAGGGGTAGATAATTACACCATTTCTTATAATACAGACGGTACGACAACTACGACGAACCCACTGGGTAAACAGACAACTTACAGCTTCGATACAATTAATGGAGTACGTAAGATTATTGGTGTTGAGGGGCATCAATCCACGAATTGCGCGGCGGCAAATAAAGCTTATGCGTATGATGATCGTGGTTTTATGAGTAGTAAAACCGACTGGCTTGGTAATGTTACAAGCTATACGCATGATGATCGTGGACTTGTTACGAGTATGACCGAAGATGCCAACGGTGTAGCGCGCACAACGAGCTATAGTCACGAGCTTGATTACCGTTTAGCTGATGTAATTAGCGAAACGGGTAAAAGTACAGACTATGATTATGATGCGGAAGGCCGTGTTACCTCGGTGAGTGTGACCGATACCAACACAAGCGAGACACGCACAGTAACTTATAGTTATCATGCAGATACAATGGATACGAACGGTAATACAGTGCTTGGTAAGCTTGCAAGTGTAGATGGTACGCGTGGTGATGTAACGGATGTAACCAGTTTCACTTACGACAGCCAAGGGCGCTTAACGAAAGTTACTAATGCATTAGGCCATGAAACGGAAACAACAAGCTTTGACAGTGCAGATAGGCCGTTAACGGTTGAAGATGCAAATAATGTTGTGACCACCTTGACCTATAGTGCGTTAGGCCGTGTTGCAAGCTCAACGACTGCCGGAGCCTTAACGAGCTACACTTACGATGATAACGGCAATGTTTTAACTGTGACCCGTCCAAACGGTGTAACACTTACTTATGTGTATGATGATGCGCGCAGGCTTGTAAGTACGACTGATGCACTTGGTAACACAATGAGCTACACCCACGATGTAGCGGGTAATGTTCTTACCACGAGTTACAAGGACGGCGGTAATACTCTGCGTTATTCGCAAAGTCAGCTTTACGACGAGCTTTCACGCATAATCGAAAGTGTAGACGCAAACAACGACAGCGTAACCACCGTCTACGATGTAAACAGCAATGTCACAGAAGTGCGTGATGGCAACTTAAACGCCACCACTTTTGCCTTTGACGGGCTTGATCGTCTAGTTAATTCAACAGATGCGCTAAGCGGTGTAACGTCTAATGCTCTTAATGACTTAGACCAAACCACAGGGGTGACAGACCCGCGTAATAACACCACCAATTACACGTATAATGCGTTTGGTGATGTATTAAGCGAAATCAGCCCCGATAGAGGTACGGTAACTTATACGTATGACGCGGCAGGTAATCAGTTAACCCGCACAGATGCGCGCGGCGAAACTGTAACCTATAGCTATGACGCATTAAACCGTGTCACAAGCGCGAGTTACGCAAGTGATAGCAGCCTAGACCAGAGCTTTACCTATGACGCATCAAGCGGTTGCGGTTATGGTACGGGGCGTTTATGCAGCGTATCGGATGCAGGCGGCAGTGTTGATTACATCTATGATGCACAAGGTCGTTTAACTGATGTAACCGAAATGCGCGGCGCTTTAAGCTTCACCATGAACTATGTGTATGATGCGGCGGGTACGTTAACGGGTATGGTCTTGCCAAGTAGCCGGATTGTGTCTTATGGCCTGAATGCAAATGCACAAGTAAGCAGTGTTGATGCCGATGTAAATAGCAGCGCAACGAGTATCGCCAACACAATTGCATATCTACCGTTCGGTGGTGTTGAGAGCCTAAGTTACGGTAATGGTGTGAGCTTAACCAATACGTATAACACGGCTTATCAACTTACCGCGAAACAACATGGCAGCCTGTTTTATGAGGGCTATACCTATGATAATGCGGGTAATATCACGGTTAAGGGCAGTGATAATTATACTTATGATGCGCTCTATCGTCTGACGGATGAAAATGGCGGCAGCTATTCTTATGATGCCATTGCCAACCGTTTAAGCGACCCGTTAAGCACCTATAATTACCCCAGTGACAGCAGCCGCCTAAGCACCATAAACGGCGCTTCTATCGCCACGGATGTTGCAGGTAATTTAACGCAGGATGTAACGCGCTCCTACGGTGTGGATGCGGCGGGACATGTTGAAACCATCACAATGGGCGGCAATATTGTTGCAACCTACACCTATGATGCGAATAACCAACGCGTTAAAAAGGTCACAAGCACAGACACCACGCATTATGTGTATGGGGCAGGCGGGTTGCTCTATGGTGAATATGACGCACTCGGTAACGTGGTGCGTGAATATGTTTACCTGAATGGCTCTCCAATCGCGCAAATAGATGGCGGCGTTGCTCCAACAGGTGAGAGTGTAAGCTATCTCCACACCGACCATTTAGGCACACCAAGAATTGCGAGTAACACAAGCGGTTCAAGTGTCTGGTCATGGGATAGTGACGCGTTCGGTAATGGTACGCCAACAGGCAGCAAAACGGTAAATTTACGCTTTGCAGGTCAATACTGGGACAATGAAAGCGGCTTGCACTATAACTGGAACCGCTACTACGACCCCAAGACAGGCCGCTATGTGTCGAGTGACCCTATCGGCTTAGATGGTGGCCTCAACACCTTCGCCTATGTTGGTGCTAATCCAGTGATACATACCGATCCAGAAGGGTTGAGAATGTCTACTAGTTTGGGTGGGAGAGGGCTAAATGTGGGAACGTCTGCTGGCAGTTTCAGTATTACTTGTGAACCTGCACAATGTGATGTAATTGGACGGCAGATTAGAGAGCTTGCCAGAAGTGCAGCGCGCGCGGCTATATATTCTGGGTGCATGATTGGAAGGGCAGTTATAATGGATAGTTATTTTACTGCTGTAGATCATAGTATCTGCCTGTCTTATGCTAATAGTCAATGCCCACCTCTTGCAAATACTTCTGATGATGGAGCTAAAGAAGGAGGAATGACTGCAAAAGATTGGGAAGAAATTTGGAGTGATGTAGAAAATCCTGATTTTGATGGAGATGGTGATGGAGATGATGGTCAGTACTGTAGGAAAGTTAAAGAAGAAGCTATCTTGTTTTGTGAAAGTTCTTTACCTACGGCAGATTATGGAGTTACATTCTTTAAGTGTATTAATGAGTATATGCAGAAGAAGGGTTGTCGATGATTAGAAATAAAGATGTAGCGAAGAGTGTTAATAAAATACTGTTAGACTGTAGTTCTGAAATTAATGCTTCAATACTTTATGTTAAGGAAAATGGAAGTGAAGAAGACTTTTTAGTGTATAGACGTGCTATGTCAAAAATTTTAGGAGAATTATTGCTTGAAGGCTTAAACCCCCTATATGCAGATAATCCAGAACTAAAGCCAGATGGATTTGATTAATAATCTTGAAGCCCCTTCGGGGGCTTTTTTTATACCTGCCTTTTATGCTCTAATTTGTATGATTGCGCGAAAGGCTTGGTAAGCCAAGTATGCGGTGGTAATAGAGTTGTTATTAGGTGAACTTGAATAATTAGGGATGTAAGTATGCACAGTAATTCATCGTTTTCTGATCTTTATGAGAGAAAAAGATATGTTGAAGCTCATAATTTATGTGATGGGGCTATTAGGGATGATGAGTGTGATTACCGTGCATACCATAATAAAGCAAAGCTTTTTGCACGTGAAAGAAAATGGGAGGAAGCTTTCTCGTTGATTGATAAAGCAATAAGCATAAATAAAGAGCCAGTCTTTTTTTTCAACAAAGCAAGATGGTTATTAGAGTTAGGTTATTTTGATAATGTTATTGAATGTGCTGAAAGTGGTATTCAGGTGGGAATTGATAATTCTTATTACTATTATGAGGAGTCGTTATATCTATTGAAGGCATATTCTGAACTACAACTTAATTTGATAGATGACTGCCTTACTTCTTTAAAAAATGTTCGGGGAGAAGTAAGTATTAGAATTGATAGAAAGATGTGTTCAAAAGAAGATATTGTATCGAGTATAAGTAAGTAGCTTAAGTTTATTTATGTTTCAAACCCGTCCTAGTGGCGGGTTTTTTTATGTCTGCCTTCTCGGTTTTAACCTTACCGCAATAGTACCCTCCTTATCTTTGTGCTTTTCTCTACTCATCCTCCTTGTTTTGGTATTGTCTAACTTATAGGCACGTAATTTGTGTATTTTTGTACTACAACCATGTTGGTATAATCCGTGCTGAAAGAGTGCACTTATACGTTGGGCAAAAATACCAGTTTTTGAAATAATATTTCAACATGCTATTGCAAATAGAAATTGTATTAGTGTGGATAGTTTAGAGTGAGTATTCCGTGGCGAATATGTGTATGACACAACTGGTATAAATTGTGATTTTTACCACTGTCGAATGCGAGCGTTGCTCCAACAGGTGAGAGTGTAAGCTATCTCCACACCGACCATTTAGGCACGCCAAGAATTGCGAGTAACACAAGCGGTTCAAGTGTCTGGTCATGGGATAGTGACGCGTTTGGGAACGGCACACCAACAGGCAGCAAAACGGTAAATTTACGCTTTGCAGGTCAATACTGGGACAATGAAAGTGGTTTGCACTATAACTGGAACCGCTACTACGACCCAGCCACAGGCCGCTATATCTCCAGCGACCCCATCGGCCTATCCGGCGGCCTCAACACCTTCGCCTATGTTGGTGGCAATCCTGTGATGTATGTAGACCTTGAGGGGCTTACGGCTGGTACCGCAGGTGTCGATGATATTTTGTCAGATTGGATAAGAAGGACGCGAGGTGCAGGCAAGGTATTAGGGCAGTTGATTCCTCAGATCAGAATAGGTGGACGTATTTATTATGGTTCTGCGGTAGTAACTGCCTGTGTTCTGCGCCCTGACTTATGTATTGACATATTGGGAGAAAACTGGGAAGAAATACTAGGTATTCCTACGCTTCCTGGGCAAGATTGCCCTCCTGTTGATGGTCCTGCTGGGGCACAAGGCAGTGAAATGGGCAAAGCGTCTAAGAAAAGTGGTAAGGAAAAGGCTGATGATATTCCTTCTTATGAAGAGGGGTATCAGAAAGACCCTAATGAAAATTTCCATGAATTCGCTTTAAGTATTCTTGAGCAGACATTTGGTAGGGATCATAAAAAGTATAGTCAACGTGGCCCAGGGTCTGATTATAGTAAGATTAAAAAGAACTGTGAAAGAGGAGGAGTATAGATGGGTGATGTGGTTTATTACCCGTATTTTCTAAAAGTAGAAGACAGGGATGTCATTCTACTTTGGTTTAACGGAAAGGACGGGGATGTTTTTTTTAAGCTAAATGAAAAAAAACTTTTTTCAGAAAGCACTCAAGATAGTGCTTGTGTTCGTGCAAAAGAGTTAGGACTTTTCATTGAGTGGGAAGATGTAAATGTAATTGTTGATTTTAATCGACTTCATAGTGCAGTTAATTCCCTAAAAGCTAATGAAAGCATCAGTGAAGAGGTTTGTGTTTTGCTATTGGAAGGATGGAACTTTTTAGAGGATTTGTTCAGAATATTTCCTGAGAAGAGTAAGGAGGTTAGTTTAAATACATCTATGTTAAAAAAGTTTTACCAAAAACTTTTTTACGGTAATAATCTAGAGGCTGTGAAGAAAAATAACGAGACATATAATCCAGTATTTTCTGAAGAGGAGGTTAACGAGTTTATTGGCAATATGAGGGGGGGGGTACAGTTTTCTACTGATTTAATTAGAAATAATATGTAATTAAAAGAGCATAATAGTTAGCACTATAAAAGTTATTCCAAACCTGTCCTAGTGGCGGTTTTTTTTATGCCTGCCTTTCCTGTTCCGTTTTCGTCCTTATGGATCTCATGACTTAATTTTAGCTATAGGTCATGTATTTTAGGAATTATAAAGGATGAGAAGTAGAGTAATACGGAGGTTCAAATCCTCTCGTTCCGACCTGCTATTGTTATCTAATACCTCGGCGGAAGGGCTATAATGCCATTGCGAAAGCAATATAGATCCAATTTAGATGTGCGCAAGCATATCTAAAATAATTCTTTTTCTTTTCTTAAAATCTTAAAAATAAAAATCGTTAAAAGTAGCCGAATGTTATTTATTGAATCTGGGTGTGTGCCATAGGGCAGCTTCTTTTTGATCGTCTTCCCTTCTTCGCTATATACATCACTTTGTGATGTGCTCATCTATCCAGACAATAAAAAAGAAGCTGCCCTATGGTCGTCAAGTATCGTGCCAATTTCATGTTTTTATTTATATTATTTAGTTATAAACATTTGTTTTTATATGAAAAACTATTATAGGCGAAGCTCTTGTATTTTATGCAAGTCCTTTAAATGTGGTTTATAATTAATACCGCAAAGAGCAATTCAGGCTTTGTGAATTCACTTAAATTTTAAATATATATAGGAGAAATAGACATGAAAAAAAGTCTATTAAGCGGTTTAGTATTGGCAACTTCACTAATCGGCGCAGCAGCACAGGCGCATGATTTTCATACGGATATTCTGGCTACGGCCGAAGTAAATAAGAATTCGGGATCTACACCAGTATCTTTGGATTTATCCGGTTATAGAAATGATGAAGTTTTACTTTTGGATTACGGTTGTCGTGTTTTGGGGCAAAATGGGGCAGCTAAAGTGTGGCTAGAGATTAAGGATAGTGATGACAATATTCTTATAACTTATAAAGGGTGTTCATCCTTTGGAACTACAAACTCGGAAACTGGTGGGGTTAGGGGAACCAAATATTTACCTATCCCAGTTGATGCTAATACTTTGTACTTATTCTCAGATTTAACAGGAATCACTGATGCTAGTAATCAGGCAACATTGACGGCAACAGTTTTGGGGGAAGATTTTAGTACTTACCCCATTGCAAAAAAAGATCGTGGATGGAGTGTTGTTGAGGGGAGTTCTGGAACGTTCTATCCATTGAATAACGATAGTGATCCCGACGGGGATACATTGACACTTACTCGTGTATGGCAACTGGATACACCTAATAGCGTTGTTATTAATTCTGATAGTTCTATAACTTTTTCAGGTGGTCCTGATTACATAGGTGAGGATTACTTCTATTATGAAATTTCAGATGGTAATGGTGGTGTTTCTACGGCTTCTATAGTGATTACGGTCACCGTCCCGTAAATAATCACAATTCACAATAAGTAAAATTCCTAGCCCGTTGCAATGCGGGCTTTTTTATGCCTGTAGTTTTTCTCTTTTTAGAGGCCGACTTTAGCCCATAGAGCATAATTATGTTTTTTGACTTTAAACCATATTGGTATAATTGCTGCTTAAAGAGTGCACTTATACGTTGGGCAAAAAACGCTTGTTTTGAATTAATAATTTAATGCATTTTCAGGCGAGGATCGTATCCATATGGGTAATTTCAATTGTGTTGAAGCTTATACCGGATGAACAAGCGATGTCTTAAAAGCTTGATCATAATTCCCATTATGAATTCTTAGATGAGATGAAAAAAGAGAGCTAAAGTTAATAAGATTACGCAGTGATCAAAAATCCAATTTAGATGTGCGTAAGCATATCTAAAATAATTCTTTTTCTTTTCTTAAAATCTTAAAAATAAAAATCGTTAAAGGTAGCTGAATGTTCGTTATTGAATCTGGGTGTGTCCCATAGGGCAGCTTCTTTTTGATCGTCTTCCCTTCTTCGCTATATACATCACTTCGTGATGTGCTCATCTATCCAGACAATAAAAAAGAAGCTGCCCTATGGTCGTCAAGTATCGTGCCAATTTCATGTTTTTATTTATATTATTTAGTTATAAGCAGTTGTTTTTATATGAAAAACTATTATAGGCGAAGCTCTTGTATTTTATGCAAGAGCTTTAAATGTGGTTTATAATTAGTACCGCAAAGAGCAATTTCGGCTTTGCAAATTCATTTAAATTTTAATTTATATAGGAGAGATAGGCATGAAACGTCTATTAACAGGTGTTGCATTGACTATGCTTGGTTTGTCTAGTCAAGTCTATGCGCAAAGTTTAACAAGCGGTTCTTCCGCTAGTGGTTTTTTATCTGCTAATCAAACAGACAGTTTTACATTTGATGGCAATGCGGGGGAAGGTGTTCGTTTCCGTGTTAATGAAAGTGTCGACAGTGTTGGTAGAGTTACATTGTATAAGCCGGATGGTTCTTACTTCACCTATGGCAATAATGCAAAGACAGCCACATTGCCGGATACGGGTACTTATACGGCAGTTATTGAGTTTACTGATCCGAGTGATGTCGGTAGTTACACGGTTCACTATGTTCGTGGTGGTGACAGTGTAGAGGATGGTGCGTTAACAAGTGGTACTTCTCATACGGGTAATTTGGGTGCTCATGATTTTGACAGTTTTACATTTGATGGCAATGCGGGGGAAGGTGTTCGTTTCCGTATTGATGAAAGTGTAAGCAGTATCGGTCAGATTATATTGTATAAGCCGGATGGTTCTTACTTCACCTATGGCAATAATGCAAAGACAGCCACATTGCCGGATACAGGTACTTATACTGCGGTTGTTGAGTTTACCAATGCAACACAAACGGGTGATTACACGGTTCACTATGTTCGTGCTAGCGATAGTGTAGAGAATGGTTCTCTCTCACTAGGGTCGACGTATTATGGTTATTTAGGTACACACGACTTTGATAGTTTTACCTATACGGGTTTGGCTGGGGCCGTTGTAAACTTTACTGTTTCAGAAAGTGTAAGCAGTATCGGTCAGGTTATATTGTATAAACCGGATGGTTCTTACTTCACCTATGGCAATAATGCTAAAACAGTAACATTGCCAGACACAGGTACTTATACGGTAATTGTTGAGTTTACCAATGCAACACAATCCGGTGATTACGCTATATCTGTTAATTAACTATAGGAAGTAAACCTGTTTTATTTTTAACCCGTCCTAGTGGCGGGTTTTTTATGCCTGCCTTTTGTACTCTTTTTAATTCTCCGTAATTATCCCCCTATATTTCACAGAGCGTTAAGCCTTTGTGTTTTTCTCTATTTATATCCTCTTTCCCTAACCCATAGGTGGTTGGCATGTATTTTTACTCAACAGCCATGTTGGCATAATCAATGCTGAAAGAGTGCACTTATACGTTGATGCATGTTTTTATGATTTGGTGTGATTTTTTACTATACAATAGTATGTGTCCTATGGTAGTTAATTGCTCAATTAAGGCTAAATAATGGCCGCTAGGGTTGTACTGAGTAATGAGAAAAGAATATCCATATCACATGCATGTGCAGGTGATGTCGCGTAGTAAGGGACATAATGCTCTGGCAGCCGCGGCGTATAGATCTGGCACTAAGATTACTGAAATAGTTGAAGAAAATGGCAATCCTGATCAGGATGTGAAAGCTGTGTCATATGATTACTCTCGTCGTCATGGTGTGATGTCGTCTTTTATTGAAGCACCACGTCATGCCCCAATTTGGACACAATCCCGCACTAACCTTTGGAATAAGGCGGAGGCTTCGGAAAAACGTAAAGATGCACAGCTTGCGCGGGAAGTCGTTGTTTCACTGCCTAATATAGATATCTACGATCACTTGAATGATGAAAACAAAGAAAAGAGCCTGAAAGAATTCTACGAACGTATCCTAAAAAGATATGTACGTGATAATTTTACAGCCGCAGGCATGATCGCCGATGTGGCACTACATGCTCCCTCAGGTAAGAACGATGTTCGCCATTTTCATGCGCATATCATGCTTTCGATGCGTGAATTGGATGAAACAAGTGAAACTGGCTTCGGAGAAAAAAATAGGAGTTGGAACGATGCCGGGAAGTTAGAGCTTTGGCGAGAGAATTTTGCACATGTGGTGAATGATGCACTTAAGAGCCATAATATTAATGGCTTTATTGATCATCGTACACATGAGGCACGGGGACTTGATATTGGCGTGACAAAACCGCTTGGCATGGAAGATCATAAGCGGGAGGTTATGGGTATGGCCACAAAAGCAGGAAATGATAATCGTAAGATTAGATTTGAGAATGTAGAAAATCATAAATATCTTGAGAAGGTATTTGAGTATAGCCCTGTTGCTCCACGCCATGAAATTGAAGGCGCGATTGGTCGCGTGGGGTGTTTGAACATAGATGAAGTCCTGAAAAACTTGGAAGAGGAGGGTAAGCTCATCCCTCTACACTCAAAGGAAACAGGTGTAAAAACGCAGATGTATAGTTTCGCACCGATGCAAGAACGTAATCGTCAAATTAAGGCTAAGGCGGATAGACTTTATAGGCGCAATGATTTTGCATTACCCTTAGATCTTGTTAAGAAAACAACGCATTCGCGCGGCGACAAAATGGTGCGTGATGCACTTAGATATACAGCTGGTGCGCAAGGGTTTAAGGTTGTCGAGGCCGATAAAAATGGTCATAAGAAAACCTATTTATCTTCTTGTCATGAAATGTATAAAGCCGCCGGTTATGATGTCATCGCCATGGCTAGGAATAATAAAGGCAAGGATCAATTTAAGGTCGCAGGATTTACCAAGGGTATTCTGACGTATCGTGACTTATTGCGCCGTTTTGGAGATCGTTATACGGGCGCGAAGAGTAAAACAAAGAAGGTGATCATTGTTGATGAGGCTGATCAACTTAGTCCTGGACAAGATCAGAACATCATGGATACCGCCAATAAAATCGGAGCAAAGCTCATATATCTAGGGTCGCCAAAGGTTAAAGGAAAACGTCTGTGGCAGAGCTTGTTTGGTTATTATAAGCTGATGAGTTCGTTTAAAAAACTTCGTCATAAATTCTTAAAAACTGCAAAAGATAACAGGGACTTTATTCGTGACGCTTTTATGATGGGACGCACATATGACGCACTTAAGATGCAAAAGGCACGTTACTTACATGCGCATTCTGGTACCGGGCAGACACAGGGTGCTGTGCTTGATAAATGGTTTAAGGATATGAGAAAACGCGATGATAAACGCTTTATTCTTTGTAGTCGTGATGTAGATGCTATGCAGTTTAACGAGACAATCCAAAAGCAACGTTTAAAGAAAAAGCATCTCAAAGAAAAGCATGGTAAGCATTTTACGGCGCGGTATAAATCTAAAAATGGTAAGGATATATTGCGGGATATGGCGCTGTACTGGGGGGATATGATCCAGTTTAAGAAAAATTATCAAGAGCATGAAATAGAGGAGGGTATGCGCGCACGTGTGCTTATCCATTACAGTGATAATTCATTGATAGAAACAGAAGGCGGGCGGTTAATGAAAGTTGATCTCAAGAGAGTGAATGGCTTTGACCTTGGTTATGCCGGTACCAATATATCGAATACTGATACGGGTTTAGAGCAAGGATATATCTATCACAATCAGGCCAATGCTATGGATGATGCGCCACTGATTTATCAGAAATCTGATAAGCCTGTACATGTATTTTATGATGAAGAAAAAGTTGAAAGTTTAAGTGACCTGTCACACCAAATGTTAGGGCGTAGACACAATATGACACAGGGGTTTTCTGCAGTTTCAGGAGGTGAACCGAACAATGACAATAATATAGCAACAGAGCATGAAGGGGAGGTGTATGAAGCATATAGACGTGATTAATAACCTAAAGCCTTTATTACAGGTGATTGAGCATTTCCCACCTGAAGCATGGTGGGTCTTACTTACTGCTGTAACCTTGCTATTCGCTGGTTGGTGGGGAAAGAAACGTCACCTTCTTTCTATGCTAGAGGCCTATCAGGAATTGAAACGCCTGCGCGGTAAACCTGCCGATCATCAAATAACACATTTGCGAGGTGTCGACCCCTTCGTATTTGAGGAGATGATCCTAACGGCAATAAAACGACAAGGGCATAAGATCCAACGCAATAAGCGTTATACTGGTGATGGTGGAATTGACGGACGCTGTACGATTAACGGACAAGAGTTTCTTGTGCAGGCCAAGCGTTATAAGGCGCATATAAATCCGCAGCATGTCATTGAGTTCGCTGGTATTTGTAAACGACAAAATAAGCGCGGATTATTTGTACATACGGGTAAAACCGGCCCGAAAAGCAAAGATGTTGCAAGAAATACAAAAATTGAAATGATTAGTGGTCAACGTCTGTTAAATCTTTTACTGAATCAGCCAAAGGGACATTCGCAAGGAGATACTCTATAATGATCAAAATGTTAGGATTAAGACGATAGCTAAAGATCAACATGTATATAACCGTATTAATGCTTTTCGTTTTTTAGAAAAGTTGAAAAATATAGGTACGCCACAGGCACAATTCTATTACTTACGTAATTTGGATGCGTTTGTGTTTGAAGAAATGATCCTGACTTGCCTTAAGCGCAAGGGCTTTATCATTGTACGTAATGATGGTTACACTGGCGATGGCGGTATTGATGGTAGAGCATATTACAAAGACCAGCATTACCTCATTCAGGCAAAACGCTACACAGGCCACATAAAGGCCAATGATGTAAAAGATTTCGCAAAGGTTTGTAAGAGACGTAAAGGAAAAGGCCTGTTTGTGCATACGGGCAAAACTGGTGATACCGCGAAAGAGGCAGCGAAGGAGTGTGGGGTTGATATTGTAAGTGGAGTGAGGTTGCTGGATCTGTTGTTATCTGATCCACCTGAGCCTAAGGATGCTTTTAAACTCACAGATATCGCGAATGAAGCTTTTAATTGTTAATCTCGTTCTACACAACGATCCGGATATGTGATTTATAATTCTACTGATCACTTTATCTTTTTATAAAATGTAGATTTGGCCATGCCAAGGGCTTTCGCAGATTGTGTCACGTTGTGATCCAAGTGCTGTAAAACTATTGCAATAGCTTCTTTTTCAATATCACGAGCAGTTTTGAAGGTACCATTTGGGGACATGATGTTGATAGTAAGTGAGTTGGTATTTTGAATTAATGGTGGCTCGTCACGGCTTTGTTCATCTGAGAGTAATGTAGAAAAGTCAGTTAATTCAAGCATGTTTCCATCACTCATTACCATTGCCCGATTGATTGTATTTTCAAGTTGGCGGACATTCCCCGGCCATGAATTTGATATAAGTGCAGCCTTGGCATTATCTGACAAGGTCTTGGGGAGGCCTCCTTCATTAACACAAAAACGATCAATTAAGTGATCTGTGAGTGCCGCAATGTCTTGCTTTCTATCACGTAATGCAGGAAGAGGAATTTGCAGTACATTTAGGCGGAAGAAGAGGTCTTCTCTGAATTTTTGTTGTTTTACATCACTTTCTAAATCTCGGTTTGTGGCAGAAATTATACGCACATTCACAGGAATTGGTTTTGAACCACCAACAGGCTCTACTTCCTTTTGTTGCAGGACACGGAGGAGCTTGACTTGTGTGTCCAGTGGTAACTCGCTCACCTCATCTAAGAAGATTGTGCCGCCTTCAGCTTCTCTGAATTTGCCAATGGCTTTTTCTGTAGCTCCGGTGAATGATCCTTTTTCATGCCCGAAAAGTGTGCTCTCTACCAATTGCGCTGGAATAGCACCACAGTTTATTGCAATGAACGGCTTTCCAACGCGTGTACTTTCACCATGTATGGCGTTTGCTAAAACCTCTTTTCCTGTTCCTGTCTCCCCTGTAATCAAAACAGATATATCCGAAGAGGCGGCCTTACGCGCCGTTGTTATAACCGATAAAAGCCCACCATCGTGACCTATGATGTTTTCAAAACCAAATGTACCTTCTTTTTCAGATTTAAGGCGCGTTACTTCGCGTGACAGAAGGCTGATTTTAAGGGCGTTCTTAATAGTGATCGTCATTCTATCACTATTATAAGGTTTAGTAATAAAGTCCGTAGCGCCAAGTTTCATGGCTTTGACTGCATGCTTTACGTCATTGCTTCCTGTAAGCATGATAACTGGAATACTAGGGTATCTCTGTTTGATAATTTCAAGGGTTTCCATGCCTCCCATAACAGGCATGTCGAGATCCAGAATAATGAGTTTTATAGTTTTGGTCGTGTCAGCATCAAGTATGTTTAGTGCGTCACGTCCATTTTCCGCAGTGCAAGAGCTGTAGTCCATCTTACGGCGAAGCAGTGTGGATAGCATTTGGCGCTGCATCGGGTCATCTTCTGCAATTAAAATGGGTTCTGTCATCGTATCTCCTATTCTTTGTATTCTATTATTCAAACGTTAATAAACCGTTTGATTTATAGAATACTCTTGTAATTGAACGTTTGATTTTGAGAATACAAAAGTATGTGAAGTTATAAGCTGCTGTTTTATATAATATTATAAGATGGCACACTCTATGCAATGATAGAATCAGGATCTTTTACGACTGCAGGATAAATACTATGAAAATTATTGAAGAAAATACGGAGACACAATTAATTCAAGATCTAAAAAGCCTATGGGAAGGCGCGCCAATGTCTCGATGTATTTATCTCAGATTTTCACAAGTTAGGTTTGACAGAAAAGATTGGTTTGTAACTTTGGTCGAAGAAATAAGGACGTATTTTAAGGATGATGTAGATGCCCTGTATCGTTGCCATGATAGCGATATTTTTATTACAACGACTACTTTTACACAAAAGAATTTAGATAATCTCCTTACCCACCTAAAACAAAAACTTTCGCCAGCCTCCCTGCAGGGGCTGGCGTCTCTCTTTGAGATGAAGGTGGATTGGCCAAAATTAAGAACAATGTGCGAAAAGAAAATCGAAGATCTTGAAATTCTGAGAAATAGACAGCAGCAGACGAAAAAAGAAGAAATTGAGGGTGTGACAACAGAGCAAGCATTAAAAACTCTGAATAGTGACCTTCTTAGCTCTTTGGCTATGCGTCGTGATACGCGGGATAAAACCGTCGTTATGGTCGTTGAAGATGATCTGTTTACGCAAAAACTTATTAAAAACACTATAAAAAACACTCATGAATTATCCATTACAGGCGATGGGCAAGGCGCAATCATGACTTACGTTAATAAAGCTCCGGATGTTTTATTCTTGGATATTGGTTTACCGGATATTGATGGCCTGTGTGTTCTTGAAAAAATACTTAAAATTGACCCGCGTGCTTATGTCGTAATGTTCAGTGGTAATGGCGACAAAGCCAATGTTATGCGGGCTGTAAAGCTAGGCGCAAAAGGATTTATAGGAAAGCCATTTACAAAGGATAAACTTTTTCAATACATCGAAAAATCACCGTTTATTAAAGCTAAACAAAAATAAGGAGGAATATAATGGATGTTTTATCAGTTAACGCAGAGGCCAAACTTATTGCACTTGCCTTGTCAGTTAGGAGTTCTCCACAAAGCTGGGGCGGGTGGTCTTGTTTACGAATTACATTAAATGACTTAAATGAAAACATACAACATGAGTGTTTGTTTTGGGCAAGATCATTGCTTGATGCTTATCTTAAAGAAGCAGAAGGGCGTATTTATTTTTGTGAAAATAGTGCCATTCATATTGTGTGTAAATCCGTACCTATAGATGTTTTGGGACAGGCCGGACAGCAAATTTGTGATCTGGTTTATTCTGAAAGCTCAGTACGTGTTGAGTATCATATCCACGATCTTTTAAAAGATGGTGAAGCCTGCGCAGAAAAAATTTTAGAGCAGAAAACAAATATTTTTGACTATTCAGGCAGTAACCGTGAGGGAGCAGATCATTGTGCAGAAAAAATTGAATTAAGCGATATGATTAAGCCACATGTAAATGATACTAAAATTGATGCAGAACACACGAAAGTTTTATTAGTTGAAGATGACCCGGTCACACGGTGGCTTGTTCGAAATGCGTTAAAGGGGAGTTGCGATTTTGCAACGGCATCAACGGCGAATAAGGCATTCTCATTATATTCAATACATCAGCCTGATGTTGTGTTTTTGGACATTAATTTACCGGATAAAAACGGATATGAAGTGTTGGAATGGATTATGAGGAACGATCCGGGTGCTAATGTTGTTATGTTTTCAGGGCAGAGCCATATGGATAATATTATGGAAGCTTTAGAGATCGGCGCACGTGGTTTTATTGGCAAGCCGTTCATTAAAGAGCAATTCCTTGATTACATACATGGGAGTGCGTAGGGAATTTAACGATTATTGAAAGTAATACATGCTATAAGTTACTTAAGGAGGAATGTTATGAAGGGTGTTGTTTTTACTGAGTTATTTGAGATGGTTGGAGGTCTATTTAGGGCTGATATGAGCGAAAATCAGAATACGGGGAATGAATGTTCTCGTATATTCACCCTGACAGAACATTGAGAATACCAATGAACTTAGAAGATGAAATACAACGTCTTGAAAAACGTATAGCCAGTGAAAAAAACGCTCGTCAACAGGCAGAGCGACTTCTGGAAGAAAAAAGCTTAGAACTTTATGAGAAAAATGAGTGGTTAAAAGGGGACGCGCGATTTAAAACTGAACAAATTGCGCAAATGCCAATTAATAATCCAAATCCTATTATGCAAATTGGTATTGAAGGGGAAATTCTTTTTGTTAATCCTGCTGCGTGCAAGGCATACCCTAAACTTTCCGAACTAGTATTCAAACATGAGATATTGTCAGGGCTAGACGATTTTATCGCTCAGGTTAAAAATGACAAACATGAAAAGCATATAATCGTAAGGGAAATATCTCACAATGGTATGACTTATGATCAAACGCTCACGTCGTCATTGAATGGAGAGCAATTGATTCTTGTTGTTTATTGTTATGATATTACCGAGCGTAAGCGCATTGAGGAACAAAGGCAGGAATATGCTGACAAGCTTGAGCTTATTCGTTTTGATGCGGTAGATGCACAGAAAAAAGCCGAAGAAGCAAGCCAAGCTAAAACAGAGTTCCTAGCCAATATGAGCCATGAGCTGCGTACGCCAATGAACGGTATTATTGGCCTGTCCGAAATGTTGCTCTTTTCTGATTTAGATGAAGACCAAAGGGAAAATACTGAAGCTCTTCATCGCTCGGGCGAAAACCTTCTGGGTATTCTGAATGATATTTTGGATATTTCAAAAATAGAAGCAGGTGAGCTTCAAATTGAGAATGTACCCTTTCATCTGAATACGGCGTTACGGCAAATTGTTCAACTCTTCACACCTTTGGCAGAAGACCATGGGTTAGAGTTGAGAATGGAGCGTGATAAGAATGCGCCTGATGTCATTATTGCTGACCTCGGTCGAATACAACAAGTTCTTCGTAATTTGGTGAATAATGCTCTTAAATTTACTGAAGACGGTAACATTACTTTGGTGATGCGTGTTATCGAAGAAAATGAAAAACCCCTGATATATATGGCTGTGGAAGATACAGGAGTTGGTATTCCAAAGGATAAGTTGGATACAATTTTTGAAAAATTCACACAGGCTGATGCTTCTGTAACACGTAAATTTGGAGGGACTGGGTTGGGCTTAGCCATCACGGAGCAACTTGTTGCCCTCATGGATGGTGAAATTGGGGTTGATAGTATTGAACATGAGGGCTCTACTTTTTGGTTTAAAATTCCTTTTGAAATGGCTACAGGGAGTGAAAAGCCTGTTAATTTATATGATGAAACTCAAAACGAAGAAAATATTGATATTTCCTATGATATAAAAATTTTGGCAGTAGATGATCATCCGGTGAATCAAATCTTTGTACAGAAACTATTAAAGCGCCTTAAGTTTTTTAATGTAGATTTGGCAGAGGACGGGCAGCAAGCACTTGATCTGATTGCTGAGAATAATTACGACTTGGTTCTAATGGACTGCCAAATGCCGCAATTGGACGGATATGAGGCCACAACAATATTGCGTAAACTGGAGGAAGGCACAGATAAGCACCTTCCTGTTATAGCTTTAACCGCCAACGCTATGGTTGGAGATCGTGAAAAATGTATTCAATCCGGTATGGATGATTATTTAAGCAAACCGATTAGGCCTGATAAACTCTTGGCGTTAATGCAGAAATGGACATTAACAAAGGCTCAAGGGAATACAAATTTAATTGAAAATATTGTTGAAGAGGTAAGCTCTAAGCAAAGTGATGAGCCGCCAATCGATATGGATCGTTTAAATATGTTTACAGATGGCGACGCTGATGAGGAAAAAGAATTGCTCGAATTGTTTTTTGAGCAGGTTGAGTTAAGTATTACGGAACTACAGAACAGTATAGACAATGATGATGATATAGAGTGGCAAAAAGCTGCGCATAAGCTAAAAGGTTCTGCTGCAAATCTAGGGGCTGATAGTCTGTGTAGTGCTTGTGAAGAGGCGGAGGCACGCTTTGAGGAAAAAATAGTGATTAAAGAAGCTATGCTAGCAGACGTAAGCGCAAAGGTATCAGAGTTGCGGAATTTTTTGTCTAAAGCTTGAGGTATATATAATGTAGATCACATAGTGATCAAAAATCCAATTTAGATGTGCGTAAGCATATCTAAAATAATTCTTTTTCTTTTCTTAAAATCTTAAAAATAAAAATCGTTAAAGGTAGCTGAATGTTCGTTATTGAATCTGGGTGTGTCCCATAGGGCAGCTTCTTTTTGATCGTCTTCCCTTCTTCGCTATATACATCACTTCGTGATGTGCTCATCTATCCAGACAATAAAAAAGAAGCTGCCCTATGGTCGTCAAGTATCGTGCCAATTTCATGTTTTTATTTATATTATTTAGTTATAAGCAGTTGTTTTTATATGAAAAACTATTATAGGGGATGCTCTTGTATTTTATGCAAAAGCTTTAAATGTGGTTTATAATTAGTACCGCAAAGAGCAATTTCGGCTTTGCAAATTCATTTAAATTTTAATTTATATAGGAGAAATAGACATGAAAAAAAGTCTATTAAGCGGTTTAGTATTGGCAACCTTACTAATCGGCGTAGCAGCACAGGCACATGAATTATATAATAACTCTCTTACGACAGTTGAGGTGTTAAGGAATAGTAATGGGGCGAGTAGCTCTACGCCATTAACTTTATCTAGCATCAATAACGGACACCCTACGCATTTAAAAGTTGATTTTAAGTGTGGAACAGTGGGCAAAAATGGTGCTTCGGATACATCTGTTGAATTTAAGGATATTCACGATGATGTTGTTATGACCTACGTTGGTTGCCGAGTATCTGGGGTGAGTGATATTCAAACGAATGCTGTGTCAGGAACAGATATATTTTCGATCCCAAACGATGCTGTCAGCCTACAGCTATTTTCGAACATTGATAATGTAGCATCCGCAAGCACAGCAAAAATAACGGTCGAGGTTTTAGGCCCACAATTTCCGCCTCCAGGGAACTTTAAACCACAGGCTGAGCGTGATCGTGGGTATAGCGGTGTGGAAGGGCAGGCGGTCACGGTTTATCCAATGGCCAATGATATAGACGCAGACGGTGATACTTTAAGTATTGTACGCATTTACGGTGTTGATGCCCCGAATACTGCAACCCTTAACGCTGATGGTTCTGTGACGTTTGTTGGTGGTGCGGGGTATTTAGGGCAGGATTATTTCAACTACGAAATTACAGATGGCTATGGCGGTTTTGATATTGGTTCAATTATGGTTGAGGTGGTCACGCCATAGAAAAGTTTAGATAGGTTTTAAAAGGTCGCCTGATGGCGGCCTTTTTTATGTTTTAACTATAATTAATTGTTATAAGTAATTGTTTTTATATGAAAAACTGTTATGGGTGATGCTCTTGTATTTTATGTAAAAGCTTTAAATGTGGTTTATAATTAGTACCGCAAAGAGCAATTTCGGCTTTGCAAATTCACTTAAATTTTAAATATATATAGGAGAAATAGACATGAGAAAAAGTCTATTAAGCGGTTTAGTATTGGCAACTTCACTAATCGGCACAGCAGCACAGGCAAATGATTTTCACGCAGATGTATTAGTCAGTAATATTAATGTTACATCGATTACCGGTTATCAAGGGGCAGAAAATACATCTTATTATTTTTCGAACATAGACAGCAATGATGTACCGACACATGTCTCAATGTCTACGACTTGCGGCGCATCAGGAGGGAATCTGGCAAGTACTGAACTACAGTTTAGGGATAGCAGTGATAATACAATACTACGCGTTATTGGTTGTAAGATTAGTTCGCAAACTCATAGCCCGAGTTTAGGTTCAAGTCCTTTGGAAGTAGAGCAAATTATTCCTATTCCTGTGGGCACAGTGCGGTTAGTTGCATATGCTGATGGAGCTAAGGGGGAGGGGTATTCTCTGGCGACTATTAGCGTTGATATTCTTGGTGAGGATGTGCCGACCCCGACAAATACCAGTCCCGTTGCAAATAAGGATAGTGGCTTTACCACTACCTCAGGGAACAGCATTACTGTCGCACCATTGTTAAATGATAGTGACGCGGATGGTGATTTACTCACGTTGGTTAAAGTGTGGAAAGTTGACCACGGAAACAGTGCCGTGGTGAATAGTGATGGTACGATTACATTTACCGCCGGTGCGTCGTATGTAGGTAGTGATTATATGTACTATGAAATATCAGACGGTAATGGTGGTACGGATGTTTCATCAGTAACGGTTGGTGTGACGGCGCAGTAATATTTTCTATCGCTATGTCTGTGTATCGCGTGTTTGTATTGTGAGGGAACGTAGTAACGTAACTATCAAATCATAATACGGTTTAAATATAAGGCTTCCTTCGGGAGGCCTTTTTTTATGCCTAATGGTTTATTTTATTTTTTATTCTGTGTGTCTGCGCTTATGTAATTAAGGTGTGCTTTTCATATTTTCACCCATTGCTATGAGTTGGTACGAATAATGCTGAAAGAGTGCACTTATACGTTGGACAAAAAACACCTGTTTTTGGAGTAATATTTCATGGGTATATACGGCTGTAAATTGTGTATAAAGCAGGTGAAAAATAGGCTGTTAAACGACCTTTGTGCCTGATGACTCAAGCCCCCATTCACTCCATGATCCATCATAGACGCAAACGTCCTTATATCCGATATAATGTAATCCGAGTGCAAGGGCACATGCAGTGATCCCGCTACCGCATGTGGTCATAATGCGTTCCGGCGTGTTGTGAAGGCAATTAACCCCAATGTTACGGAAGAGTGATGCTATTTCTTCTCTCGTTTTAAAAACTCCTGTTTCTGTTACGAGGGATGAGCACGGTAAGTTTAGGCTGTTTGGAATATGCCCGCTGCGCATTCCTGCTCTTGGTTCAGGCGTTGTGCCGTTAAAACGTGCCTGTGGTCTGGCATCTATAATAGGGTATCGTGAGCTATCGCTAATAGAAATCATGTGATCCATAGTGCACATCATGTCACTGATAGCAGTGGATGAGTTATAGTTTGATGGTGTTATTGTGGATGGAGTATCAACTACCGGATACCCTGATGCCTTCCATGCGGGGTATCCTCCATCTAAAACGGCGACACGATTATGGCCAAACATCTTTAATGTCCACCAGACACGTGCGGGCCCCATAATCATACCGTGCTGTCCATAGATAATGATGAAATCATCATAGGTGATACCTAGTTTTGAAAATGCGATTTCCAACACATCTTGATCGGGCATCATATGCGGAAGGTCGGATTTTTTGTTTGAAATAGCCTTTATGTCGAAATAAAGAGCACCCTCAATATGCTCGGCCTTGTAATTATCATGAATATTTTCTTCTGATGTCGGTAATACAAAGCTCGCATCCAGAAAAATAACTTTGTGAGAATCTGGTGTATTATAGTGTAAATCATATGCGTTTTGCGCAGATATAATTCCATCTTCAATAAACTGTTCAATCATGGTTGAGCTCTTCATCTTTTCTGTTTATCCTAATCGTAGAGTTATTATAAATATCTGCAAGGGTTTCTCAATGGATCATGAAAAAATACAAAAATACTTAACCTATGTCATAAAGGGCTTGTTTATTACATTAGGCGTGCTGATTTTGTTGGCTATCGTTGTTTTGGAAATGACCAAAAAGCCGCAAGAGGAAATTGATGCCATCCTTGCAGAGCAGAGACGTGAAATGCAAATGCGCGTTGAAGGGGTAAAAGTCAGGCCAAAAGAAGAGCGCCACCTTCCTGACCCTTGGCCAGCCAATATGAATGTCGCATATCCGGATATCATTCTGATGGATGATAAAGGTCAGGAACTTCTACTGTCTGACTTTATGGGGAAAGTGGTTGTCCTCGAGTTTATTGATATGTCTTCACCAATTTCTCAGGCACAGTCCGGATCTTTGTTATTAGGAGCTTACGGTGACACAGTAAAAGTTGATAGATCCAGAACAACATTTGCAAATGTTGTACGTGATGAAACGGGGGAAGGCTTTACATACCCTAGCGCTAATACGGTTGAACTTAAAGTTATCGTTTATGCTGAGGATGGTGGATTACCAACTGTCGATGATGCCGCAAAATGGGCAAATCACTTTGACCTATCTTCTGAGGAAAGCATTATTGTTGCAGTACCTAAAACAGATCTACGTTCACCAATTACACAAGGTTTGATAGGTGGCTATCATCTATTGGATAAGCAATCGCGTTTGCGTGTTGACTCTGTTGGAACGATACCAAGGCATAATTTAGAAATAACATTGGTTCCATTGGCCGTAAAATTGACGAGAAATTAATTTCCGGTTATTTGTGGGGTGTTAAAGTACCCTATATGTAATTGGCTGTTATTATTGAAAAAATTTATTGACATGAGTGCTTTTATTCGTCATAAAGGCGCTCATTCGAATAACATGACAGTTAGTGAAAGTTTGTTAAACATGAAAACATATTCTGCAAAACCTGCTGAAGTAGATAAAAAGTGGGTTATCATAGATGCACAGGACGTTGTTCTTGGTCGTCTCGCAAGTATTATTGCTTTACGTTTACGCGGAAAGCACAAGCCTGAATTCACACCACACGTAGATTGTGGTGATAACGTAATCGTAATCAATGCTGATAAGGTTCATTTAACAGGGCGTAAGCGCGAAAATGATATCTTCTATTGGCACACAGGTTACCCAGGCGGTATCAAGCAACGTACAAAAGGCCAGATCCTTGATGGTAAGCACCCTGAGCGTGTTGTCGAGAAGGCTGTTGAGCGTATGCTTCCAAAAGGACCTTTGGGATATAAAGTGTTCAAGAACCTTCGCGTTTATGCAGGGACTGAGCATCCACATGAAGCACAACAAGCAGAAGTTCTTGATGTTGCATCAATGAACCCGAAGAATAAAAGATAAGAGTAGGGCATTATTATGGCTGATAAAAAAGACGAAAAAATCACAGACTTGAAAGATATCGGTGGTGCTGTAACGACTGATGCTGCACCTGCGACTAACGATGAGCAAGCTCCGGCAGAGAAAAAAGAGCCTAAGATTGATTCTTTGGGTCGCTCATACGGAACAGGTCGTCGTAAAGACGCTGTTGCACGTGTATGGTTAAAGCCTGGTTCAGGTAAGGTCGTTGTAAACGGCAAAGACCAAACGAACTACTTCTCTCGCCACACACATCGTTTGATTTTGAACCAACCATTCTTGGTCGTTGACCGCGTTGGTAAGTTTGACATTATGTGTACTGTAAAAGGTGGTGGCCTTTCTGGTCAAGCTGGTGCAGTTCGTCACGGTATCTCTCGTGCATTAGAGAACTTTGACCCTGAATTGCGTAAAGCGCTTAAGAAAGCTGGCATGATGACACGTGACGATCGTATCGTTGAACGTAAGAAAGTCGGTAAGCACAAAGCGCGTCGTACGAAGCAGTGGGCGAAGCGTTAAGACAAACTGTCTTATTACCACAAGAAATTTACAGATGTCTCGTTGGAAAATTTCCATCGAGGCATTTTTTCATCTATGGTGATCAGATGAAAAATAAATATAGAATTTTTATCGTGTGGGCTTTGGCCTTTATGTTGGTAACACCGAGCATTGCCTCCGCGCAGCTTTGTCCTTCGAATAATTTAGTCGTCGAGTTTATCGGTGATTATGTTTATGGCGAAGTTCCCGCGCGCCCTGCACAGGTTCATGGTGTGATGGAAATGCCCCATCCGGGATATATGTATTCTCTGATCTTTAAACCTGATTTGAATGAAGGGCGGCTGCATGGTGTTATGAACCTTCATGATAAGATGAATGGTCAAGCCTCCGCGCAAGTTATAACACCAATGGAAATCAGCCAAAGTTTCAAGGTTCCATTTGATGCAATAGAGGTGCGTATTGAAATCGTGAAACGGTTTAATTGGGGGCCTGACTACTATGAGGGTAAATTAAAAAAAGGGGGGTATTCAGTATGCCTTGCCCCTGCTAACAACATCAAAGAATAGAATAGAGATGCGATGTCGTCCTTTATCCTTCCCTATAAAGGGGTGTATCCAAAGATACATAAAAATACTTTTGTCGCGCCATCTGCATCAGTTATCGGTGATGTTGAAATCGGTGAAGATGCAAATATTTGGTATAATTGCGTTTTACGGGGTGATGTCAATGATATCAAAATCGGTGCACGCACCAATATTCAGGATGGCACAATAATTCATGTAACAACCGGATTCCAAGGCACGTATGTTGGTAGTGATGTCACCGTTGGTCATGCTGCCATTTTGCATGCATGTACGGTGGAGGATTTTGGGTTTGTCGGTATGCAGGCTTGCGTCATGGATGGTGCCGTTGTTGAGAGTAGGGGGATGCTCGCCGCAGGTGCATTACTCACACCGAATAAACGTGTCCCATCAGGACAGTTATGGGCAGGAAGCCCCGCAAAATACATGCGTGACCTGACGCAAAAGGAACTGGACTATATCACATGGTCCGCGCCACATTATGTGAAGCTTGGGCATGAGCATAAAGAAAGCATATAAAAAATAGGATCTGTTGCCGTATAGTAATAGCTTGTCATAATATTAAGGGGAGGGCGTATGTCTACTTTACAAGATAGGTTTAATAAATGTGTTGATGGCATGAATGATGCTTTCCTTAATGAAGAGGGCGGAACATTGTCACGTGCAAAGTGGTTCTATAGCTACTTTGGCTTAATCGATCAGGATGATGGTGGTGGTAATAACATTAACTTGGATCGTGTACAGGAAACATTAAGAGGCTTAGGTTATCAAGAAAAAATTGATAACAGTTCTCATACACTAAAAAGAGATGATTCTCTTGAAGTAAAGGTTGAATATTTGGCTGATCAGTTGTTGAGTGGGAATGCGAGCCCAATATTGGGCAGTGTTATAACGATAGATGACTTACAAAGAGCTGAGCTGTAACAATCAAACATCGATGTTTCACTATAGGTTAATTCCGCTTCTTAACATAGCTGCCGGGGGCTTTCTCAATGCCTTTGGTGATTTTACGTGGCAGGACTTGTTCACCTGTATATGTTTCAATCCACTTTTGCCATGCTGGCCACCATGACCCATCATGCTGCACAGCGTTTTCAAACCACGCATCAGAAGTGTCTGCCAACGTGTCATTATCCCAATAACAATACTTATTTTTTGCTGGTGGATTCACAACACCTGCAATATGACCCGATGCCGCCAAAGTAAAGCGCACATCACCGCCCATAATTTTGGTGCCTTCATACGTAGCGATCCACGGGGCAATATGATCTTCTTTGGTTGAAATAAAGTGGCAAGGTGTCTTTATCTGTGAAAGGTCAATAGGGACATTTTTCATCTCTATACCACCTGCTTTTATCAGCTTATTATCACGATACATATTACGCAGATAAAACCGATGCATAGCCGCAGGCATGTTCGTGCAGTCATCATTCCAGTACAACAAGTCAAACGGAAACGGTTCACGACCCATAAGGTAATTATTCACCACAAACGACCAAATTAAGTCATTTGCCCGCATTAAACTGAACGTGCGTTGAAGCTCTTTCCCGTCTAATACACCGTGCTGATCCATTAAACGTTCTAAATGACCTAACTGCTCGTCGTCTAAAAACAACTGCATATCACCAGCATGTTCAAAATCAAGCAAAGTGGTTAAGAACGTTGCACTGGCAATACGGCTCTCTTGTTTCTTTTTGGTTAAATATGCGAGTGTGGTGGCAAGAAGTGTACCGCCCAAGCAGTATCCAACGACATTTGTTTGCGCCTCACCTGCTGCGTCTTCTATGTGATCTAAAGCGGATAGAATGCCTTCACTCATGTAATCTTCAAATTGCTTTTGCGCCAAGTCTGAACTGGGGTTGACCCATGACACTGCAAAAACTGTGTGTCCTTGTTCTACTGCCCATTCGATTAATGAGTTACCAGAGCGCAAGTCCAGAATATAATATTTATTGATCCATGGCGGTACAATAAGAAGAGGGGTCTTATGAACCTTATCTGTTTTGGCCTCATATTGTATTAATTGGATTAAACCATTCTGGTAGACAACTTGCCCTTCTGTCACCGCAATATTTTTGCCCAATTCAAACGCATCATGATTGGTTGTTGTGATATTTAAATCACCATGCCCACGCCCTAAATCATTAAGAAGATTTTCAAACCCTTTTACAAGATTTTCACCACCCGTTTTTACGGTTTCGTTTAAAACTTCAGGGTTGGTTAAAAAGAAGTTGGTTGGGGAGAGGGCTTCTGTATAAAGCTTGTTTTGGAAACGAAGCTTCTTACGCTGCGCTTCATCTAACCCATCAACATCATCGATTGTTTTTTCCATATGCCGACAAGTCAAAAGATATGACTGCTTTATAAAGTCAAAAAGAGCACTTTCCTGCCATTCAACTGCTTTAAAGCGTTTATCTCCCTTGTCAGGTTTGGCGATCTCCTGAAATGGTTCACCCATGAACTTCTTCATACTCTCTTGCCATAAATTCATCCAATCTTGCGCATATTCTGATTGAATTTCAAAAAGCTTACTGGGGTCTTGGGTAATACGATCTATAAATTCTAAGTAACTGTCACGGATATTAAGAGGGTCAAAATTGATGGCGGCAAAATTGTCCATACCGTTCGTTCCGGCATATTTCTCCATATAACTTTCGAAAAGTGGTTGTGCCTTTTCATATGCATCCATCAATGCTTGTCCCAACATAACAGGATCAGGCATCTTAAAGGAGGTGTGTGTATCTGTATTCTTATCAGTCATAAGGGTTTTCCGTGAAGGTAGGGTATGAGTTGTGCGCCAAATTTCGACAAAAAGCAATAAGCAAGAATAAGGCCAGTTTACGAGGGTAACTTATAGGATAACTTATGTTGTCTAAAACATACTGTTCCATGACATATCCCTCTTGAAACACGGAACAAAGAAGGTTATGACGGTATCTTAACATTAAACAGGATAGATAATTATGAGCAAACCATTTCGCGTGGGTATAGCAGGGCTAGGAACCGTAGGTACCGGTGTTGTCAAAATTTTAACGCAGAATGCTGATATTATTACGGCGCGTGCAGGGCGCCCTGTTGAGATTGCTGCGGTTTCTGCACGCAGCAAAGGGCAAGATCGTGGCGTTGACCTATCACCATATGATTGGGTTGATAATGCTGCGGATTTGGCGAAACATGATGGCTTGGATGCTGTTATTGAACTAATCGGTAGCTCCGAAGGAATTGCCGCAGACCTCGTTAATAATGCACTTGAAAATAAAGTTCATGTCATCACTGCGAATAAAGCACTTGTTGCACATCATGGTTATGCGCTTGCTCAAAAAGCAGAAGAAAACAATGTGTCCTTAGCATACGAAGCCGCGGTCGCAGGTGGTATCCCAATTATTAAAGCGATGCGTGAAGGGCTTTCAGCCAACAGGTTTAAGTCTGTTTACGGTATATTGAACGGAACATGTAATTACATCCTGACAATGATGCGTGAAACAGGGCGTGATTTTGCCGATGTCCTTGATGAAGCACAAAAGTTGGGATACGCGGAAGCTGACCCTACATTTGATGTGGAAGGTATTGATGCTGCGCATAAGCTTTGCATTTTAACATCCATTGCGTTTGGTGTGAAACCTGACTTTGATGCGATGCAGATACAAGGGATCGGTAACCTGACGATTACGGATATCAATTTTGCGACTGAATTTGGCTATCGTATTAAATTACTGGGCATCGCCCGTGATATTGATGGAAAAATCATGCAAACGCTTGAGCCGTGCCTTGTTCCGATTAACTCACCACTTGGCGCAATCGAAGACGTTTATAACGCCGTATATGCCGAGGGTGATTTCGTTGAAACGCCATTATTAACCGGTAAAGGTGCCGGCGAAGGGCCAACTGCCTCATCTGTTGTTGCAGATGTCATTGACCTTGCACGTGGTTTAAAGGTTCCAACCTTTGGTACAGCTGTAAAAGATCTGAAAGACGCAGACTGGGTTGACCTTGGTGAAACATCCTCGCGTTACTACATACGTTTACGCGTCATCGATCAGGCGGGTGTTATCGCGGATATTGCGTCAATATTAAAGGATAAGAATATATCGATAGAAAGCATGGCACAACACGGGCGTGATCCGGGTCAACCTGTTTCAATCGTTTTGACAACACATGAGGTGCGTCACAACGCGGTGCAAGATGCGATCTCACAAATTGAAGCATTAGACACATGTACGAAAAAACCTTGTCTCATGCGTATTGAAGAGCTATAGAATAGCCAGTCCCGATGATTTACAGTTAATTCAAGATAAAAGGCAAAGCCAATGACAAACGCACAACAAGTATCTGAAGACGCAAACGCACGCGAAATAATGGATCGTAACTTGGCAATGGAAGTTGCACGTGTGACAGAGGCTGCGGCACTCGCTGCATCTAAATTGGTCGGTCGTGGTGATAAAGTTGCCGCAGACCAAGTTGCCGTTGATGCAATGCGCTCTGCGCTAAACACACTTCATATTCAAGGTCGTGTGGTTATCGGTGAAGGGGAACGTGATGAAGCGCCAATGCTTTACATTGGTGAAGAAGTTGGTGACGGCAAAGGGCCGGAAATTGACATCGCACTTGACCCATTAGAAGGAACAGATATCACAGCCGCCGGTGGCCCAAATGCTTTGGCAGTTATTGCAATGACTGATAAAGGCGGCTTTTTAAATGCACCTGATGTGTATATGCAAAAAATTGCGATTGGCCCGGGTGTGGACAGCAATATCCTTGACCTTGATGCACCAATCTCTGATGTTCTTGCAAAACTTGCAAAAGCAAAAGGCGGTAATATTGAAGATCTTACCGTTTGTATATTAGAGCGCACACGTCATGATCAGCTTATCGCAGATGTACGCGCATCTGGTGCACGTATTAATTTGATCGGTGATGGTGATGTTAGTGCGATTATCGCAACTACAGAAGCAGACACAGGTATTGACCTTTACGTCGGTTCAGGTGGTGCACCTGAGGGCGTTCTTGCCGCTGCTGCTTTACAGTGTATCGGTGGTTCAATGTTGGGTCGTCTGACATTCCGCAACGATGATGAACGTGCTCGCGCAGAGCGTTGGGGTATTACTGACCTGAACAAAATCTATACAACAGATGATCTTGCGAAGGGTGATAACGTTATGTTCGCGGCAACTGGCGTAACTGATGGTTCAATGCTTCGTGGTGTGCGTCGCTATCCGGGGGGCGCAAAAACATCAACAATTGTTATGCGTTCAAAATCAGGAACAGTGCGCCGTATTGAGGCAACACATAACCTGAAACGTAAAGACTGGTTACAGTCAATTTAAGGATAAGGCTTCTATGAAGCGGCTTTATGCGATATCAGCCGCTTCAGCTTCTCTTGTAAAGAAATTTTGACCGTGCTCATTACTAACGAAGCTAACGCTTTGTGCGAGTTCTGCATCAACGCTCTGACACGCTTCTATGATAGCTTCGGAGAACATGGCTTGCAGACCGTTAAGTTCTCGTGCACGGGTTTGATTGGCAGATCGCATACCACCCAACTCAAATGTAATTGAATCCAGCTCAGGGGTGTCGCTCGTATATTGAGGGATATTTGCAGCAATAGCTGTATCAACATTAATACCATTATTCTCTAATTGCGTAAGAATACCTTGTTTGATGTTGTTTTGCACCTCGCCTTTCACCGTCTGGTCAAAGTAGATTGTGAAAAGACTGGCATCGTCTCTGCTATCGTATTCCATCGCGCTAACCCCTATTTATTCATTATAGCCAGATATGTATATGGTAAATTTATGCATAAAATCAAACTTATTTTGTCTTCTATATTTACGGAGAATCATTTTAATATAGTCAAATGTCAGAAAAAATTGTTACACATTCCTTGAACAAGGCAAGTTGGGTCATACCTGACGCATCTTTGGATGATATTGCCCTCATCACACAGCGCTTTGATGTGCCTGAAGTTGTCGCACGTTTGCTGTGTCAGCGCGGGGTACAGCAAGATCAGGTTGAAAGTTTTATCAACCCAACCCTTAAAAATGACTTTCCTGACCCTTTCTCAATGAAGGGAATGGGGGATGCAGCCGAAGATATTGCAAAAGCGATAGAGGCGGAGGAAAACTTTGCAATTTTTGGTGATTTTGACGTTGATGGTGCCACATCCTCTGCGGTTCTTTATCGTTTCTTAATAGGCTGTGGGGTGAAAGCTCCTATTTATATTCCTGACCGATTGAGTGAGGGGTACGGCCCCAATATTGACGCGTTAAAGTCTTTGAAAGAGCAGGGTGCAGATGTCCTTATGATGCTTGATTGTGGAACCACTGCGTTTGATGTGGTTAAAGCGGGCACAGAATTAGGCCTTAAAATCATAATACTGGACCATCATGAGGCAGAAGAAGATTTACCCGAATGCTGGCATGTTATTAACCCAAAGCGTAAGGATGACACTTCGGGGCTTGATATGCTGGCAGCTGTCGGTGTGACTTTTATGATGTGTGTTGCCATTAATAACCGTTTGCGTGAGCGTGGTTTTTATAAAAATAAGGGGCTTAATGAACCGAATTTGAAGGGCATGCTTGATATTGTTGCACTTGGAACTGTCTGCGATATGGTTCCCTTATTGGGTGTGAACCGCCTGTTTGTACGTAGTGGCTTTGCTGTCCCTTATGAGAATATGAACCTTGGTATTCGTAGCTTGATGAGTGTGGCGGGAATATCCGCGCCAATCAGTACATATGATTGCGGATTTGTATTAGGCCCGCGTATTAACGCAGGTAGCCGCGTGCATAAAGCCGACTTGGGTGCAATTTTGTTAACTTCAGATGATGTAGAAGAGTGCAAAAACATTGCGTGGACGTTAAATGACTGTAATGACAAGCGCAAAGCGATCCAACAGGAAATGGAACAACAAGCCATTGATACGGTTGAGGATAAAGATATGCAAGATAATGCCTTTATCCTTTTGGATCATGAAGATTGGCACCCTGGTCTAAGTGGTCTTGTCGCAGGTCGTATTAAAGAACGTTATAATAAACCAACCTGCGTTGTAACATACGCACATGATTTATCAGGTCGAAAAGAGGGGCGCGGATCAGGTCGTTCTGTTCCCGGAATACATATTGCACAAAGCTTTATTGATGCGCGTGGTGCAGGGTTACTTGAAAAAGGTGGCGGGCATGCAATGGCAGGCGGGTTTACGGTATTACCTGAGAAACTTAATGAGCTTCGGGATTTTTTATGCGCTCATATAGAAAAGCAAATGGAAAACACTGATATGAATGTTGAAACCGTGATTGATGCAGTTCTGACAACGCGCGGTGTAACGACAGATCTTGTTGAAACACTTCAAAGTCAGTTAGGGCCATTTGGACAAGAGCAGCCCGAGCCGGTCTTTATGTTCAAAAATGTCCGCATCCATAAGGCTGATATTCTGGGGGGAAGCCATATCCGTATTATGATGAGTGACTGGGAAGGTGGCACACGTATTAAGGCAATGGCTTTCAGAAGTGTTGATACACCCTTGGGCGAGGCGCTTTTAAAGGCTGGTACAGGAAAGTTTCACATTCTTGGGCAACTGAAAATTAATGAGTGGCAAGGGCGAAAGTCCGCAGAAATGCATATCGTTGATGTCGTTGAGGCAACTGAGAAGCTTGCAGTCGCATAAAAAGCAAAAGATATGATATAATATATCATTATTTCTTTGCGTGTTTATGTACTCTGCTTTATAAAGCTAATCACACAAAGATAGTCGTGGTGTAAGAAAGATGCAGATGAAACGCGTTCAAGGCATATTCTCGTGGGTTGTTGTTCTATCAGAAATCAGTCATGTTTTCTGCTGTGTTTTGCCTAGCGTGTTTACCTTAATCACGATTCTTGTTGGAATGGGCATGATTGGCGTAATGCCGTTATGGATAGATGAAGCTCATTATATTATGCATAATTATGAAGTGCCGCTCATTGTATTTTCAGCAGGTGTTTTGCTTATTGGCTGGGCGATCCATGTCGTCAGTAATAAAATTGATTGCCATGATACGGGATGTGGTCATGGCCCGTGTACACCTAAAAAGAAAAAAGCAGGTAAAGTATTAAAAATCGCTACGTTTCTTTTCGTAATTAATTTGTGTGTGTATGGAGCTATCCATTATTCCCAAGATGAAATTTCTGTGGCAGTTAATCAATCACACGACAATCATAACCATTAAGGTTATTTCTTATAAACATCATCTGGGTTAAACAACTTATCTGCATCTTTGAACTGCATTAAATCTTTAATTGTTTTGTTAGGACCTGGTTGTATCTCTCTGTAAAAGCACGTCTTTCTTCCTGTATGGCATGCGGTGTCAGTGGTGCTGTCAGAGCCATCAGGTACATTCACATCTACTTTAACCCAAATGCAATCTTGGTCGCAGTCTGTGCGCATTTCAATAACACGTTGCGTATACCCGCTTGTTGCACCTTTGTGCCATAAGCATTGCCGTGAGCGCGACCAGTAATGAACTTCACCTGTCATAATGGTCTGCTCAAGCGCTTCGCGATTCATAAAGGCAAACATCAAAACATCACCATCAGAGGCGCTTGTCGTAATGCACGGGATAAGGCCATTTTCATCAAAGCGCGGTGTGAACTCTAAACCTTCTTCAAGCTCTTGTTTGTTCATTTTTTTAGCTTTTCCTCAAATGCATCCCAAAGCTGCGCTTCCAGACAAACGCCATCCAACTCATTGATTTCTTGTAAACCTGTTGGTGATGTTACATTAATTTCGGTTAGGTAATCGCCAATAACATCAATTCCAACAAAGGTTAATCCACGTTTCTTAAGCTCAGGGCCAATACGCTCACAGATATAAAGTTCTTGCTCGGTTAATGTTGTTTTTTGTGCAGATCCACCCGCATGAAAGTTCGCACGCGCATCATTATCTGCAGGAACACGTAAAACCGCACCGGCAGGATCACCATCAATCAATATAATGCGCTTATCTCCCTTGCGTGCTTCGGGGATGTATTTCTGTGCAATGATTGGCTCACGATAAAATTGTTCAAACATCTCTAGTAAAGAGTTGAGGTTAAAGCTGTTTTCATCAATATGATAAATTTGCGCACCACCATTCCCGTAAAGAGGCTTTAGAATCATATTGCCGTATTTTTTGTAAAAATCGAGCAAAGCTTGCTTATCAGATGTAATAAGCGTTGCAGGTGCTAAATCGGGGAAATGTGTTACAAGCAATTTCTCAGGCGCATTACGAACCTCATACGGGTTATTCATCACAAGCGTATCGTCTGTAATATGGTCCAAAAGGTGAGTCGCGGTAATGTAACCCATGTCAAAAGGTGGGTCTTGTCGCATTAAAACAACATCAACATCATCACGAAGGTTGATAATTTCATCTTCACCTAGTGTATAATGATTTCCGTGCTCACGTCGTAATTCCATGCGATTTGCACGTGCGCTAACGATACCATCTTCCATCTTTAATGTCTCGGTAAGGTAATGGTACAGCGTGTATCCACGTTTTTGTGCCTCAAGGCCTAAGACAAAAGTACTGTCTTTCTCAATGTTCACATCTGCGATAGAATCCATCTGGATTGCAATTTTTAAACTCATTTGACTCAACTTTTGTTGCTTTTATTGCCTATTTATAATAGCTCTAGTCACGAAAAGAAATATATAGAATGAAAAAAGACTAGATGAATTTTGAAGAGCTAGGTTTAAGCCAGCATATTTTAGACGCGATTAAGGAATGTGGGTACGAAACTCCCACACCAATTCAGGAAAAAGCGATCCCCCATGTTTTGATGGCACGTGATGTTGTCGGTTTGGCGCAAACAGGGACTGGGAAAACGGCAAGTTTTACCCTTCCGATGATTGAGATCTTGGCAGGTGGGCGTGCAAAGGCACGTATGCCACGCTCGCTTATTCTCTCACCAACACGAGAGCTTGCCGCACAGATTGCAGATAACTTCGATGTATATGGTAAGAATTGCAAGCTTTCTAAAGCCCTTCTTATCGGCGGCTCTTCTATGGAAGAGCAAATTAAAATTTTAGACCGTGGTGCGGATGTCTTAATTGCAACGCCGGGGCGTTTAATTGATTTATTTGAGCGCGGCAAAATCTTACTCACAGATATCAAAATTCTGGTTATTGATGAAGCCGACCGTATGCTTGATATGGGTTTTATTCCTGATATTGAGAAAATATGTTCACACTTGCCACCTTTACGCCAAACTCTGCTGTTCTCGGCAACAATGGCTCCGGAAATCAAAAAGCTAACAGATAAGTTCTTAAGCAATCCACGCGAAGTCGCAGTATCCCCACCGGCATCAACGGCGACAACTGTTGAACAATTTATGGTGAACACGCACCCAAAACGCAAAAAAGACGTTCTAAACGCAATTATTACAAAAGAAAAAGTCGATAATGCCTTTATCTTTTGTAATAGAAAACGTGATATTGACGGATTGAGCGATTGGTTAACTCGTAAAGGGTACAAAGCGCGCCCCTTACATGGTGATATGGCGCAGGCCGCGCGTATGGAAACACTGGATTTATATAAAAAAGGTGAAATCACACTGCTTGTCTGTAGTGACGTTGCAGGGCGTGGTATCGATGTTGAAGGTGTCTCACACGTCTTTAACTATGATGTGCCACTAAACCCGGATGACTATGTGCACCGTATTGGCCGTACAGGCCGCGCAGGGCAAACTGGGCGTGCATGGATGTTGGTTACTCATTTTGAGGATAAGCAAATTAAAGCTGTCGTTAAGAGAATTGGTAAAGACATTGAAGTTGTTGCAATAGATGGTGAGCAACAAGACGATAAAAAGCGTGAAGATACGCGCGGTGATAATAAACATAACAAACGTACTCCAAAAGCAGAGCATCGCCCGATAAAAAGTGGCGAAATGCCACCTAAAAAACGTAGATCACCAAAGCCTGAGAATAAGAAACATCACGATGATGGTGATAATCAGGTTGTTGGGTTTGGTAATGAGCTTCCGGACTTTATGAAGTAGGCATGTGAGTATTTTTTAGGCATTCTGTGTCTATGATATTGACTTTATAGGCTGAAAAAACAAGACTATAGGCAATAGATTCTGCATTGTAGGGCAAAAAATTTTCATGGCTAAAACATCCCGTATAATATCATCGCAACGTTTATGGCTTTTATTAGTCGCAAGCTGTCTCTCTGTGCCATTTGTAACAGGTGGTGCATATGCACAAGAACCTGCAAAAAAAGATATAAAGCAAGAGCCTGTTGATCTTCAGGCTGATTCTCTTGTGCATGATCAGGGCGGACAAATCGTAACGGCTTCGGGGAATGTTGTTCTTATTCAGGCTGGCCGAACGGTTAAGGCCGATGAAGTTATTTATAACCTAAAAGAAGATAGCGTCATCGCGACTGGAAGTGTCGAGTACACTGATGTTAATGGAGATAAGCATTATGGCGATAACGTGCAATTCAATAATGCGCTGAAGGATGGCTTTGTCGAAGGGCTTAAGACATTCCTTGTTGATGGATCACGTTTTAAAGCTTCAAACGGACGGCATGAAGGCGGCAGCGTAACAATAATGAAGGATGCGTATTATACGCCGTGTGAGACGTGTAAGGATGACCCTGATGCCGCACCTTTGTGGCAGATACGCGCGTCAGAAGTAAAACATGATAAAGAAGCAAAAACGATCAGCTATCGTAATGCGCGCTTTGAGGTAAAGGGTGTACCTGTTGGCTATGTTCCGTATTTTGAGCATCCGGACGGTTCTGTAAAACGTAAGAGCGGCTTTTTAACACCATCTGCCGGATATAAAAGTAGTCTTGGCGCGTTTGTACAAAGCAGTTATTACTGGGCAATTGCACCTGAAAAGGATTTGACCGTTGGTGTAATGGCAATGACGAACGAAGTGCCCCTTGCCATGGCGCAATGGCGTCAGAGATGGGAAAACGCGTCTTTAACAGTTGATGGTAGTTTTACCTATTCAGAGCGCACAGATAGCAGTGCAGGCGTTGATGTCGATGAGGATCGCGAATTTCGCGGGAATATATCCGTTGATGGTACATGGGATATTAATGAAAAGTGGCGTAGCGGTATTTTACTTGGTTATGCCTCAGATGATCAATATTTACGCCAATATAATTTCACTAGTCCGAATGTACTACGCAATGAAATATATGCAGAGCGATTCTCAGGGCGAAACTATGCCGTTGGACGTTTATTGGCCTTCCAAGATTTACGTATCGACGATAACAGTGAAGACCAGCCACATGTTTTACCGGAAATAGAAATGGAATTCCTTGGCGAACCGGGAAGTGTTCCTGTAATCGGTGGACGTTGGAAAGTTGGGGCTAATGCTCTTGGTCTGGTGCGTGATGATGATGAGCAAGACGTAAACAGATTACATGCTGAGCTGGGCTGGGAAAGGCGACTTGTCTCGGATTATGGGCTTGTCTCTGTAATTAACGCAAACGCGCAAGCTGCATGGTATAATGTAAACGACCGTACAGGGTCGCAAAACGATACTACAATTGATGGTAACTCGACAGAAGCACGTGGGTTTGGTTACGTGAATGCGCTTACCAGTTACCCAGTAGAAAGACAATTTGAGAATGCTCAAATGGTGATAGAGCCACTTGTCTCTGTAACACTTGCACCAAACATTGGTGTCGATGATGATATTCCGAATGAGGACAGTCAAGATGTACAATTGGATGCATTGAACTTGTTCGAAGCAGATCGCTTCCCCGGTGTTGATGGAGTAGAGGATCAGTCACACATAACATATGGGTTGAAAACTGGTGTATATGGGCATGATGGTAGTTACGGGGATATCTTTGTAGGGCAGAGTTATCGTTTTGATGAGGATGATAATCCATTCGACCAAGGGTCTGGCCTTGATGATCAAGATTCAGATGTTGTCGGACAAATATCGGGGAGCTATAAAGGCGATTATACCTTGGACTACCGCTTTCAGTTGGATAATAACGATTTATCCTCGCAACGCCATGAGGTTGATGCAAGGCTCAATGTTGATAAGTTAACACTCTCTACACGCTATTTATACGCACGGGCATTAGAGGGAACGGATATTGATGAAACGCGTGAACAGGTTAGAAATTCTGCATCATACTATATCAATGATAAGTGGCGTGTATTCGGTGCCGCACAACATGATTTAGGCGAAGATTCCGGTCTACGTAAAGCACATATAGGGATTGATTATTTCGGGCAGTGTGTTTCATGGTCTGTTATTGGGCAACGAAACCTGACGAATGATTCTTCAGGAGATTCTGGAACTGAAATTTTCCTCCGTTTAGGACTGAAAAATCTGGGTGAATTTGGTGTGTCAGGCGTCAATGTTAATAGTAGTAAAAGTGAATAAAACTTGATTTAGCCTTTCTTCTCTTTGCGTAAAAAGATAATATGATCGCTCTTTATTTTTTTAGGGTAAGTATAAGCGTTTAAAGAGGAATAATCTTTGGTTGTGAGTCCAGACTTTCATATGTTTTTTATGCTTTTCCTAACGGGTGCGGCAATTGTGGCATTTATTAGGGAAAAATTACCTCTTGAGGTGACAAGTGTGGCCTTAATGACAGCCTTATTGCTGTATGGCCAGTTTTTCCCCGTATATGACTCCGAACAGAAAAATCTATTAAACCCCGAAGCCATTCTTTCAGGGTTTTCAAATCCATCTTTAATTGCTGTCCTTGCTTTATTAGTGATGGGGCAGGCGATGATCCATACAGACTCTTTGCGCTTCTTAACTAACTTATTTGTATTTAAGAACAAAAAGTTAGCTTGGCTGTCTGTTTTAGCGATTCTGGTGTTTGTCATGGTTCTTAGTGCCTTTATGAATAATACACCACTTGTTATTATTGCGATCCCAATATTGCAGGCGGTGTTACAATCTGTTGGTGCACCGGTCGGACGTATGATGATGCCGTTGAGCTTTGTTGCAATTCTGGGCGGTATGACTACATTGGTTGGCTCATCCACAAACCTCTTGGTATCCAGTACCATGGTTGAACTGGGACACGATCCGCTTGGCTTTTTTGACTTTGTAATACCGGGCTCAATGTTGGCCGCAGTCGGGTTCGTTTATGTGCTACTTGTCGTACCACGTACATTACCGCAACGTATCTCCATTAAAGAAGAGCTGGTGGGTGTTGAAAAAGAATTTGTGGCTGAGCTAGATATTACCGAGGATAGCAAGCTTGTCGGAGCGGAATGTATTGATGGTAAATTTAGAGACCTCAGTAATATGAATGTGAAGCTAATCCAACGCGGTGGACATTTAATCCTACCTCCATTTGAAGGGCATAAGATTCACAAGGGTGATATTCTAATCGTAAGCGCAACACGTCAAGCTTTAGCCGGGTTACTGTCACAATATCCAGGGTTCTTGTTATCGGATGAACAAGAAGAAGTTATTTCCGGTAATACTGATTCAGAAGAAGATGAGGAAACAACATCCGTTTTGCAAGGTGCAGAAACTCGTGTCCTTGCCAAAATTATGATTACCCCTGCATCACGTATGGTTGATATGTCGATTGATCATATAGGGTTTCATAAGCGTTTTGGCGCAATTGTGCTCGGCATACAACGCCGTGCGCGCGTTGTGCGTCGTCGTCTGGGGCGCATCCGTTTAGAGGCAGGTGATGTTCTTCTCGTGGCGGGACGCCACAACCGTATTAATAATCTACGTCGTAATCCTGATTTCATTGTTCTTTCAGGATCTAAGCGCGATCTACCAGTTCCGGGCAAGGCACCTATTGCGATTGCTATATTCTTGGCAACGATAGGAAGCGCAGCAACGGGTTTTATATCTATTCCTGCTGCTGCTTTTTCGGGTGCAGTCGCAATGATTGGCTCAGGATGTATTAATATACGTCAGGCAACGCGAGCAATCGACCGTAAAATATTCTTGCTTGTTGGCTCTATGCTTGCTCTTGGGGTCGGTCTGCAAGTAACCGGTGGTGCAGATTATATTGCCGGTTTGATCCTAGATATACCTTTTGTACAGTCGCCGTTGATCTTGCTTTCTGTGTTGTTCCTTCTTGTTGCTTTTACCACGAATGTGCTGACAAACAATGCATGCGCTATTCTCTTTACACCAATAGCATTAAACTTAGCGACAGAAGTACAAGTACCAGACGGTTTTGCCTATGATGTGTCATATTTATTTGCCATTACAGTTGTCTTTGCTGCGAATTGCTCATTTGCATCTCCTATAGGGTATCAGACAAACTTACTGGTGATGGGCCCTGGGCAATATAAGTTTAGAGATTTCTTACGGGCGGGAATACCTCTCGTATTGCTAATGTGGGTTACGTATATTTTAATCGCAAAATACTATTTCGGGTTATGATAGAGGAAAAGGGCTGCTGAATGACATTATCCTCCTATGATCCTAATGCGCGTTATCGTCGTAGATCTGCGCGTCAGATAACGAATGCAATGATGCTATGTATATTTCTTGGTATTATTTTTACGCTTGGCTATTGGGTTGGCGGAATGCAAGCACAGCAAAATCTGTATATTTTAGAGCAAGAGAAACGTATTCTCCAAGAAGAAGAGCGTGAAACGCAAAGTCAAATGACGGAACTTCGTGCAGAAGCACAAACAGCAACGGTGCGCCTTGAACAGCTGCGTGTAAGTTATGAGGAGCTTCTCTCAGATGGACCAATGCAAGATATGGTAACATTGCTGCGTCAACAACTTGATAAAGGCATAGATGTTACACGTTTGAAATCTGTCCTTCTTTCTGCGCGCCCACCGCAAAATTGTACTGATCCGCAAAGTAAAAGATTTGTTGTCCGTACACCTGTATATAAGGGGCCAGGCAGTAATGTTTCCATTAATGGTAATACAGTATCAATTTTTGGAAATGGTGTATCAGTACAGCGTAACGGCGGAAAAAAAGAAGCATGGTTTGACCCTAATCAACCGGTTGAGTTGACCTTTAAAACTAAAGATGGCCGTGAAGATAAAAAGAAGGGCGTGCTACCGATCTATCATTCCATTGTTGTGAAGGATAAAGAATACCGCTTCACTGTGGCCGTCGGTGCAAAATCCTTTGCGCGTGTAACGCATGACCATTGTGATTACCCGTAAATATAGGATAGGGCGTTATTCTAAGAGGTTTCTGAATAATATAGATATTTGAGTTTCAATTTGTAGACTTAAATCAACAGGCTCACGATTATTGAAATTTGGATTAAATCCGCTTGCTTTTAATGTCATGAGAACACGACCGGATAAATCACCATCTAGTCTGATCTCAAAAAATTCATAATAGTAATTTTTCAAAGCCCCCCTAATCAGGTGCATTTTACGAGTATTACCAGGGAATAAGGCAGAAATAACATTATCAGGAAGCTGTATAACACCGCTACTTTGACTTTGTAGAATACCACCATTCACCATAATTTTATTATTCTTTGCATGAAATGGCACAACACCGCCAAGGGTCCCTGAAATTAGGATATTGTGAAAACCTGCATCGTCAAACAACTGATCCAGATTAATGTCAGAGACAATAAGCTTGTTTGTTTTCAAAAGCGCACCATCTTTAAATAAACGGTTGCGCGTTTTGATTTGACCGCCATAAATATAAAATACGATTTGTTCAAACAGGCTGGCATGTTTGTCTCGGATGTTCAAAGAGACTTTACCACGTTGTGGAATACCCTTTTTTAACGGTAAACGGAAGCTCAACGTTTCTCTCTTTTTACCTTTTTTGTTAGACCCTAGGGTAATATCACCCTTTAAATTATTGATCTGTATAGGGCCGTAATCCAGTGTTCCGCGCTTAATATTGTTTTTTGCACTCCATTTAAGGATCGCTTGTTCTGATAGCGCCCCAATTGCAAATTCACCTGATGAGGATAGAGTAAATCGTGTCTTATCGCCTGTCTCTTTTGAGGTTGAAACCATTTCTGATTCTATCGAAACCACTCCATCTATTGTACTGATATCTCCCTCGGGGCTTGAAAAATACCCCTCTATTTCAAAACTGGGAGTATCAACTAGAATTGTAAAGTCACCTTTTAATGCTGCATTTTCGTGAATTGTATTCACAGATAAAGCAGGGGATTCAATGTTTAGCACAGCAGGAGGGAAGTAAGTGTCTGTTCGCAATTTCTTATTGGCTTTTAGAAATAGGAGAAGGCTTTCTATGCTATCTGGTTGAAGCGTTGTTTCAGATTTTGTGACATCATTAATAGAATTAACACGCGTGTTCCATTCTATCTGTTGGTTGCCAAATGTCTTCCCTTCGGCGGTTAAGTTATAAGTGTTGCCGCCTTTATCAAAAACACTATGCACTTCACGTAATGGTATGCCATGCCACATTACGGATGCCATATGCGACTCTGCGGAAAATACGGTTGTGTTTTGTGTTGGGTCATATGTCGCCTGAACCTTAGAAGCGCCACGTCTGATATGTATATCTTTGTACTTAAACGAAAGCTGCTCGGCTTCTGCATTTATATTAATTGTTCCGTCTTGTTGAATTACGCCATCAATTTTTGATTGATATGAAACGCGTTTTTGCTTGCTCTTAGCCTCACCCCTGATGGAGATATGGTCATTGTTGAGACGTAATTGAGCATTATAATAAATGCCAAGCCCGCCAACCGCGTCGGTTAGAAGGTCAAGCCGACTATCTTCAATAGTGATGGTTTTTGCAGGAAAAGAATGGAGAGGTTGTTTCAAGAAGTTATGAGACGCATCTACATTCCATCCGGCAATAGAAAGATGATCTGCAAAATCCCCCGTAAGGGTTATACCCTTGATATGTATTTTACTAGCACGGTCTGGATTGAATAAGATATTGAGCGGAGAGAAACTAACACGGACTTCTTTGACGGTACTAAAGCTCTCTTTGTCTAAAGAGATATCTAAAAATCGCACAACGCCGCGATGCTTTTCAATTTTACCAACTTGTAGATTTTGGAATCCAATAGACCGAATACTGGTAAGAACAGTATGCTCTATACGCTCGGGGATATATTTAAAGTAGCCATAGAGGATCGTGCCTGTAAAAACAAGCAAAGCAACGACAACAATGAAAACTGTATATTTTCTCATAGTGCTCTACAAAACGAAGTGGTACTTAAAAAGTCTAAACGTCGATATCTTCGACAAACTGGGCATTGTCCTGAATAAAGTGATAACGCGCCTCTGCATCTTTCCCCATAAGGCGCTTTACCAAATCATCAATTTCATCACTTGGGGTAATACTTGGCGCTTCATCTGCTTCAATATCCTCTGCATTAATACCAAGAGCAGCCATAGCATCAGGGATAACAACACGCAATAATGTACGTGTGTCTGGATTCATTGTTGTCTCTTTAAGCTGCTTTGCAGGCATTTCACCAAGTCCCTTAAAGCGGCTTACATCGACTTTAGATTTACCTTTGAACATTGTCTTCATCAGCTCATCTTTATGCTCATCATCTCGTGCATACGCACTTAACGTACCACTGACCAAACGATATAGCGGTGGCTGTGCAAGATATAAATGTCCTTCTTCTATGAGTGGACGCATCTGCGTGTAGAACATCGTGATAAGAAGGGATGCAATGTGTGCGCCATCAACATCCGCATCCGTCATAATAATGATGCGTTCATAGCGCAGGTTATTCAGATTAAAATCCTTACCCGCGCCACAACCGATTGCTTGTAGCAGGTCCTGAATTTCCTGATTAGCCCGAATTTTATCTCTGGAGGCACTCACGACATTTAAAATTTTACCACGTAGAGGTAGAATAGCTTGCGTCTCTCGGTTACGCCCCTGTTTTGCCGATCCACCCGCACTGTCTCCCTCAACAATGAATAATTCGGTGTCATTTGCATCTGTGCGGCTACAATCTGCAAGTTTACCGGGTAAGCGTAGTTTACGTGTTGCGCTTTTACGTGCCATGGCACGATCATCTTTTTTGCGCAGGCGCTCTTCTGCCTTCTCAATGATTGAGTTTAAGAGCTTTGTGCTGGATGCAGGGTCTTTTGATAGCCATAAATCAAAGTGGTCTTTAATCGCCGTATCAACCCATTTCGTAACATCATTACTCACAAGTTTTTCTTTGGTCTGCCCCTGAAACTGTGGCTCTTTAACAAAGACGGAGAGTAAAATCGCTCCGCCTGACATAACATCTTCTGTCGTAATAATAGATGCCTTTTTCTGCCCTGTCATATCACCGTAAGCGCGTAATCCCTTTGATAGGGCAGTTCTAAGGCCACTTTCATGTGTGCCGCCCAGAGGTGTTGGAACAGTATTACAATAAGAGTGAATAAACCCTTCACCATGCTCCGGCCAATGAATGGCAAATTCAACACGTCCGGCATCATCAGGTAACTTCACCGTACCGTTAAATGCGTTCTCGGTAATAGTTGTACGTCCTTTAAGGGATGTCTCAAGATAATCAAGTAAGCCATTCGGGAATTTGAATGTCGCCTCAGGCGTAACATTGCTCTCAGGTTTAATGAGCTCAGGTGCGCATTTCCATCTAATTTCAACACCTGAGAATAAATACGCCTTAGAGCGTAACATTTGGAACAACCACGCAGGTTTAAAGCCAATTTTCGTACCGAAAATTTCAGGGTCGGGATGAAAACAAACAGTTGTACCACGGCGGTTGTGCACCGTGCCTAAATTTTCTAATCTAGAGGTCGCTTTACCTTTTGAATAACTCTGCTTAAACAGTGTCTTATCACGTGCAACTTCAACCCATGTGTCATCGGATAATGCGTTAACAACAGACATACCAACTCCGTGCAAACCACCGGAAGTCTCATATGCTTTATTCGTGAATTTACCACCGGAGTGCAGGGTCGTCATGATAACTTCTAACGCCGATTTTCCGGGGAACTTAGGGTGTTCACCAACAGGAATTCCACGTCCATTATCACGAATAGTGATAATGTTGCCAACATCCAACGAAAACTCGATCCAGTCCGCATGTCCTGCAACGGCCTCATCCATAGAGTTGTCAAGGATTTCTCCGACAAGGTGATGATAGGCGCGCTCATCCGTACCGCCGATATACATACCGGGACGTTTACGAACAGGTTCAAGGCCTTCAAGAACTTCAATATCTGATGCGGAATAAGATGACATGAGAGTGATGTTAACCCTTTTATTAAGAGAAATAAACTGAAAAGCCCTTATTCCTTAACGTTATGCACGACTTGAATCAATATTTATTTCATGCATTTTTGGTGATATCCCTATTTGAATTCGCCTCAGAGTTCGCTATGATCCGTAACATTTTAGAATTAGAAAATTAAAAGGACGTCGGATCAATGACACAAATAGGCACACCTTTTTCACAGACACAAACAAAAGTAATGCTTTGCGGTTCAGGCGAACTTGGTAAAGAAGTTGTTATCGAGCTACAACGCCTCGGCGTCGAAGTCATCGCATTAGATGCTTATGAAAATGCCCCGGCTATGCAGGTTGCTGATCGTTCATATGTGTTATCTATGTTGGATGGTGATGCTCTACGTAATGTAATTGAAAAAGAAAAACCTGATTATATCGTGCCCGAGGTCGAAGCAATTGCCACAGACATGCTTGTGCAGTTAGAAACAGAAGGGTTCAACATTGTACCCACTGCGCGCGCAACACAATTAACAATGAACCGTGAGGGCATCCGTCGTTTGGCAGCAGAGGAGCTATCTCTGCCGACTTCACCATATAAATTCTGTGACACCCGCGCAGAGTTTGATTCCGCAATACAAAACATCGGATACCCATGTGTTGTAAAACCAATTATGAGTTCTTCTGGCAAGGGGCAAAGTGTTGTTAAATCTGCCAACGATCATGGACACTCATGGAATTACGCGCAGGAGGGCGGGCGCACGGGACGTGGCCGCGTTATTGTTGAAGGTTTTGTTGATTTTGATTATGAGATTACCCTCCTTACGATCCGCCATAAAGATGGCACAGCATTCTGTTTGCCGATTGGCCACAGGCAAGAGGGCGGTGACTATCAGGAATCATGGCAACCACAGGCAATGTCTGATGCTGCATTGAAAAAATCACAAGAAATGGCAGAAAAAGTAACAACTGCTCTTGGCGGGCGTGGCTTGTTCGGGGTTGAGCTGTTTATCAAAGGGGATGATGTGTATTTTAGTGAGGTTTCCCCACGTCCGCATGATACGGGTATGGTGACTATGATTTCACAAGACCTATCAGAGTTTGCCTTACATGCACGCGCATTTTTGGGGCTTCCTATCCCACATATACATTTCCACGGTCCATCGGCCTCTGCCGTAATCCTTGTTTCCGGTACATCGACGAAGGTTAGCTTTAGTAACCTTGCCGACGCTTTGTCACAGGAAAATACAGATATTCGACTATTCGGAAAGCCTGAAGTCGCAGGAGAACGCCGTATGGGCGTTGCACTAGCACGGAGTAAAACTGTAAAAGAAGCAAAAGAAAATGCTCTGTGCGTTGCTGATAAAGTTAAAATCAAATTATAAGAAGATTAAATATGAGTACATATATCCTACGTGTCGCATCCCCTGATAAACCTGGTCTTGTTGCAACTGTATCAGGTTACTTGTTTGAATGCGGGTTTAATATTGAAGACGCGGCGCAATTCAATGACCACTTGTCATCCCGTTTTTTCATGCGCGTTGTATTTAATGATATGGCAATTGAAAATGCGTTAGAAAAGTTTAAAAAAGGGTTCAGCCAAATCGGTCAAGAATTCGATATGGATTGGTCTGTACACTCGGTTCAGGAAAAGGTTAAAACTGTTCTGATGGTGTCAAAAGCAGACCATTGTTTAGAAGATATCCTCTATCGCGTACGCACAAATCACCTGCCACTTGAAATCACCGCGGTTGTTTCAAACCATGAAAAATGCCGCGCACAGGTCGAGGCTCGCGGTTATCGTTTCGAATATCTCCCCATAACCACGGATACAAAGGTGGAGCAAGAAGATCGCATGTCTGATCTTGTTGAGGAAACAGGCAGTGAGCTGATTGTTATGGCGCGTTATATGCAGGTATTAAGCGATAATTTCTGCTCAAAACATGAGGGGCGCATTATAAATATTCACCACTCTTTTTTACCGGGGTTTAAAGGTGCAAAGCCATACCATCAAGCATGGGAACGCGGCGTTAAAATTATTGGTGCAACGGCGCACTTCGCAACGGCTGAATTAGATGAAGGACCGATTGTTGAGCAGGAAACTGTGCGTATCACCCATAAAATGACACCGGATAAGTTACAGGTTATGGGGCGTGATATAGAGGCTCGTGTTCTTGCACGTGCACTATCTTATTATGCTGAGCGTAGAATATTCCTCCAAGGGATGCGTACAATTATCCTGTGATGTAAGGGTGTTATTTTACATGACACCAAAATTGATACATGCCACGGAAAATATCGGAGTTCTCTATCTCAAATAAATGCCAATTCTTAAGGTTTAGCATCTTCGGGTCGTCAGGGTATTGAGCTAGATAACGCTTGGCTGTAGCAGGAGTGTGAAGGTCAAACCCACCAAATACCAGATTAAGCTCATCTAACATTTTTTGTAGTTGTTGTATCGTGTATCTATATTCATGTTGATGGAATATCAGGTCACGGCAACTTGATGTGCTGTAAAAATCACGGCGCGTTAATACTGCTTTCGCCGGGTGGCTATCAGGTAGGGCGATGATTCTGTTTCGCGCCGAAGTGATGCCCGCATGCGTCGGTTCATATTTGTGCTCTTCAATTAACGTTTTAACGGCAATAACATCAGACCTGCCAAGTTCACTATATAATCCGATATGCATCTTCCCATTATCGGCAAGCTTGTTTATTAAACATCGCCATCCATGCGCGGGATCATCCATATGGTGCAAAACGCCGGAGCATTCAATAACATCATATGTTCCCTTTAAATCTGAGAGGTTAAGAATATCGCCGTGAAGAAAGGAAATATTGTCGAGACCTAACTCGTGCGCTTTACTCTTCGCATAGGTTAAACTGCTTAAGCTTAAATCTATTGCTGTAATTTGTGCGTTAGGGTACTTCAACGCCGTTGCACACGCTCCGTTTCCCGTCCCACACCCTGCGATGAGGTGCTTATGGTTTTTTGCGGCATCCTCACGGCTGGCTGTTTGTATGTTAATAGATGTCCAACGCGGGTAGGGGTTCTGCTCATAATGTGATCGTACATTCTCTGACACAGTATCCGATACAATGCCAAGAGTAGGAATTGTTTTATCTGTTGGATACCTCGTATCCGTAGGAACGCCAGCACAAAATATATATTCGCTGCGCTCACAATATGCATCGAATGCTTGTTTAAAAGCCTTCGGTAGCGTTAATCTTTCCACAAGGTCATGGCCTAAATAGTGCAGCATACTTTCAAAAGTGACATCGTAAACGCTCAAACATGCTATTCCTTGCGTAAAATAGGGGTCTTTAAGACATGACAATATTTTTTTGTCCTGCTTCACATCCTCACCCTGCATCAGCTTATGCAAGATGTCATAATTATTGTCACAGGAAAAAAGTGAAAGCCATGGTGTTGCAAGGCTTTGATGATCAATGCCATCTGTTTGCAAACATCGCAAAATCAGTGTTTTAAATTTCGGATTGAAGCTTGTAAAATGCACATCTTTCAATAAATGGGCTAAGCGAAGCTTATAACCTTGATTATCAGGTTCTTTTGAAACACTGTGTGCGTAATATTCCAATGCATGTAGTAGATTACCCGCTCGATATGCTTGGTTCCCAAGTTTTGCGTAATCTTTGGCACTTTGTTGTTTGGTATTGGTCTTTTTACTTGGTCTGTGTTGCATAGTATCAGGCGATAAGGTCATTTAAGTATATGATATAAATAATCATGTGATTAAGAATTATAAATGTCTAAAGCGCAAGTCTATTCCGCAGGAAAAGAAAAGGTTTCTATCCGCAAAATAAAGCATGTTTATTAAAGTTTATCTTTGTAATTTATAATTAGCCGTAAACAAAGCTTGTCTGTCTTATACAACACAGTTTACAATAATAGCTATCGCAATAGAAAAGTCACTGCTTTGTGTGGTGATCTTCATACAACGAACAAGGGCGCAATCTTGGCTATTAAGTTACAGAGAAAGACATTTATTTACGTTGTATTGTTAACATTTATGCTTATTACAGGCATAGAAAAGCCATCCTTCGCGCAAGATACTACGCAGGATATTTTTAGCAGGTTCAAAAAACCTCTGCCGGACCTACCGGATATATCAAAAGAAGACTTTGAGGGGAGTACTCAGAGTGTAAATAAGAAACCTTATGGTCAAAGGGTGCTTGAATATTCTATGCGTATCCCTAAAGAATGGAAAATTGGAGATGATGAAAGTTCTAGTAACTTTTTATTGAGTGATAAATTGTTTTTAGAGCTAAGTAAGTATTACGGTAAGCCAACAATTTCCGGTCGTAGTCGTATCGAAATTTCTGCCTTGAATATTGATAGTAATTTAACAACAGAGCAATGGTATCTCAGATATATTCTTGAAAGTGGATATACAACAGAAGGGTTTGTAACACGCGATGACGGTTCTGTTGAAAGTTTAATGATCGTTATGGAAGAAGATTATTCGTACTATCTTCGAACACGTGTTTCTATTAATGGCTCTAAAGTTATAATGGTAAAATATTTTGTACCTATACACTACATACAGGAAAGAGCTGTTATGCAGGAAGGGGTTATTGATAGTTTTAAGCTCTTGAATAAGGTTGATCGCCCTGAAATGGAAACGCAAATATACAGATTTCTTGATGTTGCAGAAATCTCATATCCACCACATTGGAAGGTTATTGCGAAGCCACTTAGATCTGTTGATAGAATGAATGCATCCATCATTAATACAGGGGAAAAGAAAAAAGGATTAGGCCAGGCAACCATATCATCTTCTACGCAAGGGAAGATGGATGTCTCTCTAATTTCATCTGCAGTCCAAAATTCTTTAATTGACGAAATTGCAGATTATAAAGAACATATTGAAAGCAGTGGTATTTTAATATCTGAGAAAATTGAGGAAGAATACGTTTTTCAATATAAAGATGAAATTGATTTTGCCATTACCGAAGTTTACAAAGGGGTGGATAGCTCTAGTAAATTGAGTGAATACGAATTGTGGTTTACTGTAATGGTGAGTGGAAACTATTATTATTTCTTGATGCTTTTAACGCCATCAAGAAATGATAGTTTTGCAACATGGGCAGAGAATACACAAAACTACAAAGTCATGGTAAAAAGCTTTACCCCATTGGCAGGTGCATTCTTAGATAGAAACTAATTGTTATTCTTTATTTAAGATGAATAGTACATATCAACTTCAATAGGGTGTACGACTTCTTTCAGTCGTTCGACCTCTGCGGTTTTCAATGCGATATAGGCATCAATAAAGTCTTTATTGAAGACATCACCTTTTAGGAGAAATTCGTGATTGTTTTGCAGTTCATTTAGGCCATCTTGTAGTGATGAACATAAGTGGGATGTACTGCTGATTTCATTGCCTGAAATCTGATAGAGATCTTTATCCGTTGCATCACCCGGGTGCATTTTATTCTCAATACCGTCCAGGCCTGCCATAAGTAATGCAGAAAAGGCCAAGTAGGGGTTTGCTGTAGGATCAGGAAAGCGGAACTCCACACGGCTTTCCTTGTTACTATTTACGTGTGGAATACGACAAGCAGCAGAGCGGTTAGATGCAGAATACGCAATATAAACCGGAGCCTCATAACCTGAGACGAGCCTTTTATAGCTATTTGTTGTTGGGTTAGCAAAAGCATTAAGGGTGCGCGCATGTTTCAGCACACCACCAACAAAGTAAAGAGCTGTCTCAGATAGGTTTGCGTATGCCGAACCACCAAATAAGGGTTTTCCAGACTTCCATAGTGATAGGTGCACATGTAGACCGGAACCGCTTTCATTATTCAGGGGTTTGGCCATGAACGTTGCACTCTTACCATAGCTGTGTGCAACGTTACGCACTGCATGCTTGCAAAGCTGTAAATTATCCGCCGAGCGCAATAGGGAATCGTAGTTAATACCAACTTCACATTGACTAGGAGCCACTTCATGATGGTGTTTTTCAACGCTTACACCCATTGTTTCAATAACAGTCAGCATTTCTGAGCGTATGTCAGACAGGTTATCAAGTGGGCTTTCGGAAAAATAAGAATCCTTGGGGTTTGTTCTGTGTCCCATATTACCAGTCGGATAGTTTCGTCCCTTATTGTAGGGGCCTTCCTCACCATCCAGATGGTAAGAAACATGATTGCTTTCAATATTAACTTTGGCATCATCAAAAACAAAAAACTCTAATTCCGGTCCCATATATGCAGAATCTGCAACACCTGATTTGGCGAGGTATTTCTCTGCCGCCTTCGCGATTGAGCGTGGATCGCGATTATAAGGGGCATTTGTTTGTGGGTCGACTATGTCACATATAATCTTTATGGTTTTTTGTGCCGCAAATGGGTCGTATGTACTGCGACTAATGTCAGGTTTTAAAATCATGTCTGATTCATGTATTTTACGCCAACCGGGTACTGATGAGGTATCGAAAACGATTCCCTTACTGATGTGTGTTTTATTAAAACTAGATGCATGTTGGGTTGTGTGATGCCATCTACCGCGTATATCTGTGAAGCTAAAATCAATAAACTGAACATCTTGCTCTTCAATATATTTGATAAGTTCTGCTGCGGATTTAAAGGAGATGGAATATTTGCTCACGAAAACAACCTTTTCATAAATGGGATAGTATTAGTGCGCATTTTTAGCATGTGCGCATTTTATCGACAAGCTGATTTCGTTAATCTGTGTACATACCAAAAGAAAATTGCACAGATTCTCATTATCAACTTGACCTCCCTCTATAAAATATTATAGACAATCTACACGCTTTTTGTGGCGGTCGTAGCTCAGTTGGTAGAGCACTCGGTTGTGATCCGAGTCGTCGCGGGTTCAAATCCCGTCGATCGCCCCATTTTCCCCCTCCATTTATTTGTTAGATTAAATATATAGACTTAACAAAAGTTTATTGTCTTTTGTCCTGTTTATGCCAGGAAAACAATAGGTTAATATATCTTTTGAATATAAAATTGAGATAAATTGAAAAACTTTAAAAGAAATACTTGGCATTCATGAAAAAGTAGGGTAAAAACGCGCAATCAGTTCGGAAGCGAGCTAGATACAAACAGAACGTGCGGGTGTGGCGGAATTGGTAGACGCACCAGATTTAGGTTCTGGCGCCCATAGGGCGTGGGGGTTCAAGTCCCTTCACCCGCACCACTTTTCTTTCAGTAATATCAGTGGATTAGTGTATTTCGGTAGAGATAGGTGGATGCTATTGAAATAGTCTGGCTACTTAAAACATATATGACTTAGTACCATTTGTGCTGTTTTTGAATTGCTGTGGGTAATTTTAGTGATTGCTTTGCAGGTATGTATGCGGGCTGTTGATCCATTCATGAATTTCTTTGAGATAGAATGCTACACGCACTGAGTTTGATCTGCGTGACAGCTTGCGCGGTTTGGGGAATGTACCTCGTTCTATACGACGACTGATCTCTTGCCGTGATCTGCCGCACAACCTTACAGCCAGCTTAAATGGTATTAGTGCATTGCTCTGTATCATCAACGCGGCAGTTACTTGTGCTTCAAAGTTTTTTTTGATGCTCTTTCCATCTAAAATATCATTCATAGTGCAGTCCTTTATAAGAAAACATGTGACTATTGCCACACACTTCTGTTTGCACCCATTTCTGAAAGGATGGCACAAAATTTTTAGCCGCATCTTTAGTCACCCTTCCTTCTAAACAGCCGTTCGGTTATTCCAGCCTTTTTGTGAATGCATACCAGACAGA